>NZ_MQUA01000013.1:2307500-3188343 GCF_002943715.1 Polaribacter filamentus
CTGTCAGACTACATTTAAGCCCTGGTAAGGTTCCTCGCGTATCATCGAATTAAACCACATGCTCCACCGCTTGTGCGGGCCCCCGTCAATTCCTTTGAGTTTCAGTCTTGCGACCGTACTCCCCAGGTGGGATACTTATCACTTTCGCTTAGTCACTGAGCTATTGCCCAACAACTAGTATCCATCGTTTACGGCGTGGACTACCAGGGTATCTAATCCTGTTCGCTCCCCACGCTTTCGTCCCTCAGCGTCAGTACATACGTAGTAGACTGCCTTCGCAATCGGTATTCTGTGTAATCTCTATGCATTTCACCGCTACACTACACATTCTATCTACTTCCATATGACTCAAGTCAACCAGTATCAAAGGCAGTTCCGTCGTTGAGCGACGGGATTTCACCTCTGACTTAATTGACCGCCTGCGGACCCTTTAAACCCAATGATTCCGGATAACGCTTGGACCCTCCGTATTACCGCGGCTGCTGGCACGGAGTTAGCCGGTCCTTATTCTTACAGTACCGTCAAGCTGGTATACATACCAGTGTTTCTTCCTGTATAAAAGTAGTTTACAACCCATAGGGCATTCTTCCTACACGCGGCATGGCTGGGTCAGAGTCTCCTCCATTGCCCAATATTCCTCACTGCTGCCTCCCGTAGGAGTCTGGTCCGTGTCTCAGTACCAGTGTGGGGGATCTCCCTCTCAGGACCCCTACCTATCGATGTCTTGGTAAGCCGTTACCTTACCAACTAACTAATAGGACGCATAGCCATCTTTTACCGATAAATCTTTAATTGTAAACTGATGCCAGTCTACAATACTATGGGGCATTAATCTTCATTTCTAAAGGCTATTCCCCTGTAAAAGGTAGGTTCTATACGCGTTACGCACCCGTGCGCCGGTCGTCAGCGAAGCAAGCTCCCTGTTACCCCTCGACTTGCATGTGTTAGGCCTGCCGCTAGCGTTCATCCTGAGCCAGGATCAAACTCTTCATTGTATATTTTAAATAATATGAATGAATAAGTTTCAAAAGAATTTTTGTCTAAATAAATCTAAACATGGTTATTCTACTCTTTGTTTACGCTGTCAATTTCAATATTTTCAATGAACTTTTAAAGTATATTAATGATGCTTATAACACCACAATAATCCCTAATTTTGTAGAAATACTAGACTCGAACTAGACGATTTATCTCTAAACCTTTCCAAAATCTCTCTGAACTTTTTTGCCGTATTTGTTAGCGGGTGCAAATATATAAACTTTCTCTAAACTGACAAGAAAAAAATAAAGTTTTTTAAATATTAATTTAAAATAAAAACTTAATTTCTTATTCGCTTAAAATTGTAATTTAATCAACCACTACAAACTCTCAATGAACTAAACTAATAAAGTAATATTTCTGTTAGCGGGTGCAAATATACATTCAGTTTTTAATCTCACAACTATTTTTTTACTCTTTTTTTAAAGTTATTTTTCAAACCCTTCTAACTTGATTGTTTTGAACCTATTAACGTATGAAATATTTTTAAACTTTTTTTAATATTTTTAAACTCATCTGTATTTAATGCCAATTAAACTACTTTTTTGAAGTTTCATAAGAAAAGAATACTCTTACAATGTAGGTTTAATGACTTTATTTCTTTCTAAAAGTAAATGCCCTATTAATAAATTTAAAGCATCATTGGTGTATCTGGTCTGAAAGCAACAGATTAAATCATAAATTAAAAAATTAAGAACGCATAAAACCTAAAAAATTACAAAATATATAGGTGTGCAAATTAAGATAACACCTAAAAAAAGACTCTCTATTACAAGATATTTATTCCTTGTCTATTATTTAACCTATAAATACATCGTGTTAGGGATTGAAATGACATCCTTTTTATGCTTAACTCGTTTTACTATCTGTAAAATTGTTACATTGACTTTAATATAAAACAGCTGCTTGAATAAATTGAGCATAAAAAGATATAATGGAAAGCCTCCCTTGTTATACTAAAAGTCTATATTATATGGGGTACATATTAATCTAGATACAATCCTGAAACAAGTTTAGGACTTGAAAAAGGGGACGCCCAGAAAAAAAAATACAATCTTATTTAATAAGTACCTATATATATTGTGTAAAAAATTGTTTTCTAATATCTTTGCATCCTCAAAAATTATACAATTAATGATTAAAATTACTTTACCGGACGGAAGTATTAAGGAATTTACTGTAAATAGCACTCCTTTTGATGTTGCAAAAAGCATTAGTGAAGGATTGGCTAGAAACATTATATCTGCAAGTTTTAACGGAACAACCGTTGAGACTACTACTCCACTAACCACAGATGGTTCTTTAGTTTTATTCACATTTAACGAAGACGAAGGTAAAAAAGCTTTTTGGCATTCTTCTGCGCACGTTTTAGCTGAAGCGATTTTAAGTTTTCATCCGAATGCAAAATTAACAATCGGACCTGCTATTGATAACGGGTTTTATTATGATTTAGATCTTGGTGAAGATGTTATTTCTGAAAAAGATTTTAAAGAGATTGAAGATAAGTTTTTAGAAATTGCTCGCGGAAAACATGAGTTTTCTATGCGTTCAGTTTCTAAAGCTGATGCGCTGTCATTATATAAGAAAGAGAACAACCAATATAAAGTTGAGTTGATTGAAAACTTAACGGATGGAGACATCACTTTTTGCGACCATAGCAACTTTACTGATTTATGTAGAGGAGGCCACATACCTAATACAGGAATCATAAAGGCTGTGAAAATACTAAATGTTGCTGGCGCTTATTGGAGAGGTGATGAGAAAAATAATCAGTTAACTCGTGTTTACGGAATTACTTTTCCGAAGCAAAAATTGCTTACAGAGTATCTAGAACTTATAGAAGAAGCTAAAAAACGTGATCACAGAAAACTTGGTAAAGAATTAGAATTATTCACTTTTTCAGCCAAAGTAGGTGCAGGTTTGCCTTTATGGTTACCAAAAGGCGCTGCTTTAAGAGGTCGTTTAGAGGACTTTTTAAAGAAAGCTCAGAAAAAAGCAGGCTATGAAATGGTGATGACACCACATATCGGTCAGAAAGAATTGTATGTTACTTCTGGACATTATGAAAAATATGGTGCAGATAGTTTTCAGGCGATAAAAACTCCCAAAATGGATGAAGAGTTTTTATTAAAACCGATGAACTGTCCCCATCACTGTGAAATTTATAACTTTAAACCGTATTCTTATAAAGATTTACCAAAACGTTTTGCAGAATTCGGAACCGTATATAGATATGAACAAAGTGGTGAATTGCATGGTTTAACTCGTGTAAGAGGTTTTACACAAGATGATGCACATATTTTTTGTACACCAGAACAATTAGACCAAGAGTTTAAAGATGTAATCGATTTAGTTTTATATGTCTTTGGATCTTTAGGGTTTGAAAACTTTACAGCACAGGTTTCTATTAGAGATATGGAAAACCTTGATAAATATATAGGTGATGTTGAAACTTGGGAAATTGCTGAAAAAGCAATTATAAGTGCAGCGACAGACAAAGGTTTAGATTTTGTGATTGTAGAAGGAGAAGCTGCCTTTTACGGACCTAAATTAGACTTCATGGTAAAGGACGCTTTAGGCAGAAGTTGGCAACTTGGAACCATTCAAGTTGACTATAATTTACCAAAACGTTTTGATTTAACGTATAAAGGAGCAGATAATCAATTGCACAGACCGGTAATGATTCATAGAGCACCCTTTGGTTCTATGGAGCGATTTATCGCGGTTTTACTAGAGCACACGGCGGGTAACTTCCCTCTTTGGCTTACACCAGATCAGGTCATCTTATTGCCTATCAGTGAGAAATATCAAAAATATTCAGAAAAAGTTTTAGAATCGTTAGAAAATTCCGAAATTCGCGCTCTCGTAGACGACAGAAATGAAAAAACTGGAAGAAAGATTAGAGATGCGGAAGTAAGTAAAATACCGTATATGCTAATAGTTGGAGAAAAAGAGGAAGAAGAAGGCACCGTTTCGGTAAGAAAACACGGCGAAGGAGATTTAGGTACATTTACAATAGAAGAATTTGTATCTTTAGTGAAAAAAGAAGTAGAGCGTACTTTGATGAAGTTTTAATTCATCAAAAAGAAATAAAAATAGGTTGGTAAAACAGCTAAATGTTAAATTTAAATTTATAGGTCATAGCAATACGTAGAAGTAGGTCGAGAAGACCATTAAGAGTAATCAAAGAAGATCAACATAGAATTAATGAAAAAATAAAATATGTTGACGAAGTTCGTCTTGTGGGCGATAATGTTGAAGTTGGTGTTTATCCTTTAGCGAAAGCGAAAGAGTTAGCCAAAGAACAGGAATTAGATTTGGTAGAGATTTCTCCAAAGGCGAAACCACCTGTTTGTAAAATTATTGATTACAAGAAATTCTTGTATGAGCAGAAGAAACGCGAAAAGGTATTAAAATCAAAGGCAACGAAAGTTACCATTAAAGAGATACGTTTTGGACCGCAAACTGATGAGCATGACTATGAATTCAAGAAAAAACATGCACTTAAATTCTTACAAGATGGCGCAAAATTAAAAGCATTTGTTTTCTTTAAAGGAAGATCTATTATCTTTAAAGAGCAAGGACAAATTTTACTTTTAAAATTAGCACAAGAATTAGAAGAGTATGGTAAAGTAGAACAATTACCAAAATTGGAAGGTAAACGTATGATTATGTTTATCGCTCCAAAGAAAGTAGGGAAATAATTAGATAACGAAAAAGCACATTGAAAGTTTCAGCGTAGTTTTTTTAATATTGATAACAATCTTATAAGCAAGATAAAAACGAAGGAGAAATGCCTAAAATGAAAACCAAATCTAGTGCCAAAAAACGATTTAAAGTTACTGGTTCTGGAAAAATTAAAAGAAAGCACGCGTTTAAGAGTCATATCTTAACAAAGAAGTCTAAAAAACGTAAGCTTAGATTGACTCATGATACTTTAGTACATAAGTCAGATGTTGCAAACATCAAACAACAGTTAGCTATATAATTTAGCTAAGGGAATTTTATTATTAACCATGGAGTTGCGCTATTTAAAATAAAAAAATAGAAAGTGTCTATAAAAGACCGCCAACTACAAAAATCATTGAAATTATGCCAAGATCAGTAAATTCAGTAGCCTCAAGAAAAAGAAGAAAAAAAATCTTGAAGGCAGCAAAAGGGTACTTTGGACGTAGAAAAAACGTTTATACGGTAGCAAAAAATGCGGTTGAAAAAGGAATGCTTTATGCATACCGTGACCGTAAAAACAATAAGAGAAACTTTCGTTCTTTATGGATTGTGCGTATTAACGCAGCAGCTCGTTTACACGGAATGTCTTACTCTCAGTTTATGGGAAAAGTGAAAGCAAATCAAATCGAATTAAACCGTAAGGTTTTAGCTGATTTAGCTGTAAACAACCCAGAAGCTTTTAAGGCAGTTGTAAATAAAATTAAATAAATAATAATACTTGCTTATATTAAAAAACCCAAACAATTTGTTTGGGTTTTTTTTCTTAAACTTACACTAGATAAAAAAGTACTAAAATGAAATCTAAATTACTACTATTTCTTTTTTTAATTACTTCTTTTGTTGCTTACACTCAAGAAACTATTGAAGTTGAAGAAGACAGTTCAATAAAAAGACAGTTTGATCGAATTTATAGAATATCTACGACCTATCAAGCATATAAAGTTATCGATAGAGACGAATACGAAAAATTAAAATCTAATGTTCTAGATTCTTTAAAAAGCTCTAAAAAACTTATTTCTGAAAAAGAAAACTTATTAAAAATTGAAAGAGATAATGTTGAAGTACTAAATTCTATACTTAATACAACAAAATTAGATTTAGACACTGCGCAACAAAAAGAGAACTCAATTTTTTTGTTTGGTACACATTTAAATAAAACTACTTATAATCTAATTTTATGGTTTATAATTATTTTGCTCTTTGTTGGCTTAGGATTCTTTGTTTTTAAATTTTCTAAAAGTAATGTTCTAACAAATGAAGCTCAAAGCAATTTATTAGATATAGAAAAAGAATTTGATGATCATAGAAAAAAATCAATAGAAAGAGAACAAAAATTACGAAGACAATTACAAGATGAAATTAATAAACAGAGAAATAGTTAATTTCTAGGGCGTATTCATTACAATATTTTTTATCAAAGGCGAATAATACTGATTTATCAATATTATTTGCCTTTTTTTGTTATGTTTATATTCTCCTAATAATAATAATAACCCGTTGTGCATTATAAATAGTTAAAAAAAGTTATTCATTTGACTATTAAAAGTCGTATATTTAATTGACAATCAATCGATTAAATACGATGAATAACTTTAGAGCAAATTACGATAAAATTTTAGAAGTCTTAGCCACAATTACAGAAAAGGAACAATTTTTACGTCAAAACAGGAAACCAAAACTAAAAGACATTGAATTAATCGCTATGAATTTAACAGCAGAATATATGGGTATAGACAGTGAATGTCAGTTGTTTCGGGATATTCCAGAATATTTGTTTGCTAAAATAGAGCGATCAGTTTACAATAAACGGAAGCGAAAATTATTTTTTGCCATTGAATTTATAAGAACTCAACTCTCCAATAAGTTCACGGAGTTTGAAAACTATTATGTAGTAGATAGTATGCCTTTGGAGATTGTAAAACTCTCAAGAAGCGGGAGAAGTAAAGTTTGTAAAGAGTACTTTTATTCAGCCCCAAATAGAGGTTATTGTGCTAGTCAAAACATGCATTATTATGGCTATAAAATACATGCTGTTTGTTCTATTGATGGCGTGTTTAAAAGTTTTGATATTAGCAAAGCTTCTGTACATGATATTCATTATTTAAAAGACATTAAAAATCAGTTTAATAACTGTGTGGTTTTAGGGGACAAAGGATACCTAAGTGCGGACTATCAGTTAGATTTATTTGAGAGTAAACAAATTAAATTAGAAGTTCCAATGCGTAAAAATCAACAGAATTACAAAAAACAAACGTATATTTTTAGGAAGAAAAGAAAACGAATTGAGACCTTGTTTTCTCAACTTTGTGACCAGTTTAAAATACGGAATAATTATGCGAAAACTTTTGAAGGTTTTAAGACAAGAATTCTCTCAAAATTAACAGCACTAACTATCATTCAATACATTAACAAATTTGTTTTTAATAGGAATATAAACAATTTAAAAGTCAATATTGTTTAAATGCACAACGGGTTAATAATAATATTAGTATAAAAATCTTCGTTTTTTATTTTGTTGGTTTACTCCTTATTTTATATCTTAATAGCTTAAAAAAAGCTAAACTAAAAAATCACAAAATTAATTATGAAAACCCTTTTTTACACCAGAGAATTTCCGCCGTATGTTTATGGTGGCGCAGGCGTTCATGTAGAATACCTAGCCACTGAACTATCTAAATTAATGGATGTAGAAGTTAGATGTTTTGGGGACCAAAATTCTAAAGACGGGGGTCTAAATGTAAAAGGTTTTCCTTATGACAATGCTATCTTTGAAAATGCAAATGAACAACTAAAAGCTGTCTTTCAAACATTAAGTACCGGCTTACATATGAATGCTGACGCAATTGATGCAGACATTGTTCATTGCCATACTTGGTATGCACACTTTGCTGGTATTATTGCGAAGCTTTGCTACGGAATTCCGTTAGTAATTACAACCCATTCTTTAGAACCTTTAAGACCCTGGAAACGAGAACAATTAGGGCGTGGTTATGATGCATCTTCTTGGATAGAAAAAACGGCAATTGAAATGGCAGATGCACTTATTGCTGTATCCCAAGAAACTAAAGAAGATGTTTTAAAACACTTTAATGTCGATGAAAGCAAAGTTAAAGTTATCTATAATGGTATCAATCTTCAAGAATATGTTACTACTTCAGAAACATCAACTTTAGATGTTTATAATATTGATAAAACAAAACCATATGTTCTTTTTGTAGGCCGAATTACAAGACAAAAAGGAATTATCCATTTAGTAAACGCTATAAAATATATAGATCCAGATACTCAAATTGTTCTTTGTGCTGGTGCGCCAGACACCAAAGAGATTGGCTTAGAAATGGAAAATGCTGTTAACGAGGTTAAGAAAACTCGTAAAAATGTAATCTGGATTGATAAAATGGTTACTAAAAAAGAAATAATTCAGTTGTATTCTCATGCTGATGTTTTTTGTTGTCCATCAATCTACGAACCATTTGGAATTATAAATATTGAAGCAATGGCTTGCGATACTGCTGTGGTTGCGAGCGCTGTTGGCGGAATTAAAGAAGTTGTTGTGCATGGAGAAACGGGGTTTTTAATTCCGGTTGAACAACAAACATCAGCGCCCTTTGAACCTGTAAATCCAGATAAATTTGCTAGAGATTTAGCAGCTGGTGTAAATAAAGTAATTAATGATCCGGCACTAAGAAGGTCTATGGCTAAAAAAGGCAGAAAAAGAGTTGAAGATTATTTTGATTGGATATCAATTGCAAAACAAGTAGAAGAATTATATAAAACATTAAAACATTAATCAAAATGATAAACGACAAAGTATTAGGAATTATTTTAGGAGGTGGTCAAGGCTCAAGATTATACCCATTAACTAAAAACAGATCAAAACCAGCTGTACCAATTGCCGGTAAATATAGATTGGTAGATATTCCTATTTCAAATTGTATTAATTCTGATATAAAAAGAATGTTTGTGTTAACCCAATTTAACTCTGCATCGTTAAATAAACATATTAAAAATACCTATCATTTTAGTTTTTTTAGTTCTGCTTTTGTTGATGTTTTAGCGGCTGAACAAACAATGGATAGCGATGCTTGGTTTCAAGGAACGGCCGATGCAGTAAGACAAAGTATGCATCACTTTTTACAAAACGATTTTGAGTATGCTTTAATACTTTCTGGTGATCAACTATATCAAATGGATTTTAATGATATGATTGAAAAACACAGAAAAAGCGGCGCTAAAATAACAATTGCTACGTATCCGGTAAATGCAAAAGACGCAACATCATTTGGTTTGTTAAAAACGAATGAAGACCATATAATTACTTCTTTTATAGAAAAACCAGCAGCTGATTTATTACCAAATTGGACTTCGGATGTTGGTGATGAAATGAAGGCACAAGGTAGAAACTACTTAGCATCAATGGGTATTTACATCTTTAATAGAGACTTATTAGTTGAGTTGATGAGCAATCCAGATACCAATGATTTTGGGAAAGAAATTATACCTCAAGCAATTAACAAGCATAAAACATTAAGTTATCAATATGAAGGTTATTGGACAGATATTGGTAACATAGATTCTTTCTTTGAAGCTAATTTAGGTTTAACGGATGATGTTCCTAAATTTAATTTATATAATGAAAATGGAATTTACACAAGACCTAGAATTTTGCCTACATCAAAAATTTCTGGCACTATTTTAAACAGAGCGGTTATTGGCGATGGATGTATTATTCATGCTGAAAAAATTGAAAGATCTGTTATTGGAATTCGTTCTAGAATAGGAAAAAACTCTCTAATCTCTAACACCTATATGATGGGTAATGATTCTTATGAATCTTTGGAGTTTATTGCTCAAAATAATGTAGAAATTGTTATGGGAATAGGTGACAGATGCTATATTCACAATTGTATTATTGATAAAAATTGTAGAATTGGCGATGATGTAAGAATTAATGGAGGTACACATATCAAGAACATCGAAACAGATACGTATGTAGTAAAAGACGGAATTGTAGTCATTAAAAAAGATGCAACAATACTTAAAGGAACAAATATAGGATAACTTGAATTTTCTTACTTTTTTATTTAAAACAAAACTTATTTAATGCAAAATCAAAGTAGAATTGTAGTACAAAATATTGCTCCACAATTAAATGAAGGAACAGTATTTATAAAACGTGTTGTAGACGAAATTGTAAATGTTACTGCAGATGTTTTAGTGGATGGACATGATGTGCTTCAAGCAAGTATTTTATACAAACACGAATCCGAAAAAAGGTGGCAAGAAACTAGAATGCATGCCACTTCTAATGATGAATATGCCGCAAGTTTTATTACAACAAAACAAGGTTTTTATTCCTATAAAATTGAAGGCTGGGTCGACTATGCTCTAAACTGGCAACACGGAATTGAAAGAAAAATTGATGATTATCAACATGTAAATTCAGAACTTTTAGAAGGTGCAGAACTTTTATTTGATTTCATAGCAAGCGTTAATTCTGTTGATAAAGAATATCTTCATCACTTAATCTCTATCTTTAAAAATCCAAACTCATACGCAGAAGCAACAAAAGAAGCTGTTTCAAAAAAGTTACACCTAATTCTTAAAAACAATCCGAAGAAATTATTGACCCAAACTTCGGCAGAATATAAAGTTTATGTTGATCGATTAAAAGCAAGATTTTCGACTTGGTACGAATTTTTTCCACGCTCAGCATCAGCAGAAGAGGGAAAACATGGAACTTTCAATGATTGTCATAGGTTGTTGCCAAGGATTGCACATATGGGTTTTGACACCTTGTACTTTCCTCCTATTCATCCCATTGGTGAAGTAAATAGAAAAGGAAAAAACAATACCACGGTTGCCCAAAACGGAGATGTTGGTTCCACTTGGGGAATTGGTTCTAAACATGGAGGTCATAAAGACATTCATCCAGAATTGGGTTCTTTAGAGGATTTTAAAAACTTAATTGCCAAAGCAAAAGAATTAGGAATTGAAATTGCCATGGATTATGCTTTGCAAGCAGCACCAGATCATCCTTGGGTTACAGCGCATCCAGATTGGTTTAAATGGAGACCAGACGGAACGGTGCAATATGCAGAAAATCCGCCAAAAAAATACCAAGATATTCTTCCAATTTATTGGGAAAGCAAAGATTACAAAAACCTTTGGCAAGAATGTTTAGATACTTTATTTTATTGGATTGATTGCGGAATTAACGTTTTTAGAGTTGACAATCCGCATACAAAACCTTACTATTTTTGGGGTTGGATTGTTACGGAAGTAAAGAAAAAACATCCAGATGTTCTGTTTTTAGCAGAAGCGTTTACAAGACCAAAAATAATGCATCAGTTGGCTAAACAAGGATATACACAATCTTACACGTATTTTACTTGGAGAGATGCTAAACACGAATTGATTGCGTATATGAACGAACTTACTCAGACGGATCAAAAGGAATTTATAAGACCTAATTTTTGGCCAAACACCCCAGATATTAATCCTTATCATTTGCAAGGTGCACCAGAATCTAAATACCTGATACGTTATGCTTTAGCAGCAACTTTATCATCAAATATTGGTATTTATGGCCCTGTTTTTGAACAAATGATTGATACTCCGATTGTTGGAAAAGAGGAATATTTTATGTCAGAAAAGTTTCAACTCTGTCAGTATGATTGGTTTAAAGAAAACAAAGTAACCACGTTGATTTCTGTCATTAATAACATCAGAAAAGAAAACGAATCTTATCAGCAAACAAACAATATCAAGTTTTTAGAAACTGGTAATGATCAATTAATTGCTTTTTATAAATGGAACCAAGATAGAACAAACGAAACTTTAACAGTCATCAGTTTGGATGCTTGCAATTCACAATCTGGTTCTGTAAAATTACCCCTTCATGATTTAGGTGTAAATTATGGACATAAAGTAGAAGTGATAGATTTGGTTACCAGAAATTCTTACAATTGGTATAATGAAAGTAATTATGTGCAATTGCATATAACATTACCCTTTCATATTTTTAAAATTAACAAATAATAAATGACCATAGAAGCAAATACAATTTCCAAAGCTACTATATTTTCATCCTCAAATAATTGGGAAGAAATTATAGCTGATAAAGATTTTGTGTCTGTTTTTTTATTGGATGTTTTAGAGGAATACATACAAAAACAACCCTGGTTTGGAGGGAAATCTAGTCAAATAAAATATATAAAATTAACCGAATACTTTAAAATTCAGCAAGATGAGGAAGTCTATTTTGGCTTAATTCTAGAAGTTAATTTTATAGAGGCTTTTTATCATCATTATTTTTTACCAATTGCATTTGTTGCGGATGAAAGTGTCTCTAAAAAAAACAGGATTGTACCTATAAAAAATAAAACAGGCTATATTATAGATGCAATTCATTTAGAAGACTTTAGAAAAGTTGTGTATGAAAGAATAAGTTCTGCCTTACCCGTAGATAAAACTCCGGTTCAATATCATAAAACAGAAGGTTATGAACTCCCAGAACACAAGACATCAAAGGGTATGGGGGTTGAGCAGAGCAATACTTCTATCATTTATAATGATGCTTTTATCTTAAAATTTTTTAGAAGAATTTACGCTGATAAAAATCCTGACTATGAAATGAGTCGTTTTTTATCACACAGAAAAGAGTTCAAGCATACGCCACTTTTTTTAGGAAGTATCAATATTATAGACTCAGATAACACCAATATTACCATTGGTTTAATGCAAGATGATAATTTTTGTGTTTTAGATTTTGAAGGCGAACCAAAAAATACTATTAGAGATCGAAAGATAAAACAACCACCATTAAGAAATGTTGCAGGTTTGTTTCGGTATTTTCATTACGCTATTTATTCAACGATATTTAATTATCAAGATGAATATAAAAAAACTCAAGAAGAACTTTTTCAATTTGGTGAATTATTATACAAATACATGGTTTCTATCTTTATGAAAACGTATGTAGAAACTACAAAAAATGCAAACCTACATATAGGTTACAGAAACGAAAGAATATTTTTATTAAAATACTGCTTACCAGAAAAAGCAATTTACGAGTTAGGGTACGAACTCAATTCAAGACCAAAATGGACAATTATTCCGTTAAAAGGTATTGCTAACATATTGAACCCATAAAATTATGACAAAAACAAAAGCATTCAGTCTTTTCACAGATTTTGATATTAATTTATTCAAAGCAGGAAAACACTATCGTTTATACGAAAAATTTGGTTCGCATATTACAACTTTAGACGGTGAAGAAGGAACCTATTTTGCAGTTTGGGCGCCAAGCGCAAAAGCAGTTTCTGTTACTGGCGATTTTAATTTCTGGTTAGAAGGCGATCATCATTTAAATGTTCGTTGGGACGGCAGTGGCATTTGGGAAGGATTTATACCAAATGTAAAAAAAGGTAGTGTCTACAAATATAAAATTCAGAGTTCTGAGAACGATGTGATCACAGAAAAAGCAGATCCTTTTGCCAGAAGATGCGAGCATCCGCCTAAAACTGCGTCTGTGGTTTGGGAAGATGAGTATACGTGGCAAGATAAAAAGTGGATGAAAAACAGAAAGAAAAACAATGCATTAGATGCTCCTTTTTCTGTTTATGAAGTGCATTTAGGTTCGTGGAAAAAACAAATTGAAGAAAATCGATTTTTAAGTTACAATGAATTGGCCGAAGAATTAGTGAATTATGTTGCTGACATGAATTTTACCCACGTAGAGTTTATGCCAATTATGGAATATCCGTATGATCCAAGTTGGGGATATCAATTAACAGGATATTTTGCACCAACATCGCGTTTTGGGTATCCTGATGAATTTAAATTTTTGGTTGATAAATTTCACGAAAAAGGAATTGGAGTACTTTTAGATTGGGTTCCTTCGCACTTCCCTTCAGATGATCACGGTTTAGGATATTTTGATGGCTCTCATTTATACGAGCATCCAGACAGAAGAAAAGGATATCATCAAGATTGGAAAAGTTTAATTTTCAACTACGGAAGAAATGAAATTAAAGCATTTTTAATTAGTAATGCCATTTTTTGGTTAGACCAATATCATGCAGATGGTTTAAGAGTTGATGCAGTGGCATCTATGTTATTTTTAGATTATTCTAGAGAAGAAGGCGAATGGGAACCAAATATGTTTGGAGGAAATGAATATTTAGAAGCAATCGATTTTATCAAAGAAATGAATGCTGCTGTGTATGAAGCTTTTCCTGACGTACAGACCATTGCCGAAGAATCTACTTCATTTCCTAAAGTTTCTAGACCAATTTATGACGGTGGTTTAGGTTTTGGAATGAAATGGATGATGGGGTGGATGCATGATACTTTAGATTATTTTGCAAAAGAACCAGTGTATAGAAAACACCATCAAAACGATTTAACTTTTAGTTTAAATTATGCGTTTACAGAAAATTTTATGCTACCTCTCTCTCATGATGAAGTTGTATATGGCAAAAAATCTATTGTAAGTAAAATGCCTGGTGATGAATGGCAAAAATTTGGTAATTTAAGATTAATGTACAGTTTAATGTACACACATCCAGGAACAAAATTATTGTTTCAAGGCGGTGAATTTGGCCAAACAAGCGAATGGAATTTTAACGGAAGTTTAGATTGGCATTTATTAGAATATGATGTTCATAAAGGTGCACAATCTTTAGTAAGAGATTTAAATAAATTGTACAAAAAAGAACCTGCATTGCATCAGAAACAATTTTCGCATGAAGGTTTTGAATGGATAGATCATGGAGATCATCAAAATTCTGTGATGTCTTATATTCGAAAAGGAAATGATGAGAAAGACAATGTTATTGTTATTTTAAATCTAACTCCAGTTCCGAGAGAGTGCTATAGAATTGGGTTACCAAAAGCAGGAACCTTGAAAGAAATTTTTAACAGTGATGCTAAAAACTATAATGGAACGGGTGACTTCAATAATAAAAGTTTAAAATCCGATGAAAAAGAGTGGAATAATAGAAAAAATTCTATAGAATTAAACTTACCGCCTTTGGGTATGTTGGCTTTTAAATACAAATAAAATTAAAACGCACCCTTTAAAGATAGTATATTCTTAAAAAAAGGTGCGTTTTTTTTTACATTTCTAAATAATAAAGACCTTTTCTAGAGTATCCTAAATTATTTTCAAACAAGCAAAATGCTATAAGTATTACTTATTTTTTTTTAGACATTAGTTATACATTTACGCTGAAAAATATTCGTAAAAAAAATAATTAAACCTCTTGTTTTACAAAGTTTTACGATTTTCACAAGTCAAAAAAATCAAATATTTATGATTGTTAATACAGAACTAGAACAAAAAGGAAATTTATTTCCATCAAAAATAATAAAATACACAAAAGATGTAGATACGCTGCATTTTACAACCGATAACAATGTTATTTTACAAGTAACTGTAGTTAGAGACAGTGTTATTAGATTTAGATATTCGACCACAGGAAAATTTGAAAAAGATTTTTCATACGGAGTTACAGTTCACGCCTCTAGAGGTTACGGCTTTTTAAAAGTATCCGAAGAGAAAACTCATTATATAATTACAACTTCAAAATTAATTTGTAAAGTAGAAAAACTAAGTTTACAAATAAGTTTATATGATGCCATCGATTTAAAGCTAATCAACGAGGATGAAATAGGTTTTCATTGGGAAGAAAGTTATGAATATGGTGGAGATGTCGTAAAAATGAGCAAGACTTGTCAAAAAGCAGAAAGTTTTTACGGTTTAGGTGATAAGCCTGTAGAAGTAAATATGAAGGGCAAGCGATTTGAAAACTGGGCAACGGATTCTTACGCTTTTGGTAAAAATACAGATCCAATATACAAAGCAATTCCTTTTTATACAGCTATACAAGATAACAAATCGTATGGTATCTTTTTTGATAATACCTTTAAAACACATTTTGATTTTGCTCACGAAAGAAGAAATGTAACTAGTTTTTGGGCGCAAGGTGGTGAAATGAATTACTACTTTATCTACGGTCCAAAAATGGAAGATGTAGTTGCCAATTATACAGATTTAACTGGTAAACCTCATACATTACCTCCTTTATGGGCGTTAGGATTTCATCAATGTAAATGGAGCTATTACCCAGAAAGTAATGTAAAAGAAGTTACAAAAACATTTAGAGACTTAAAAATTCCTTGTGATGCTATTTATTTAGATATCGATTATATGGATGGTTTTCGTTGTTTTACTTGGGATAAAAAACACTTTCCTGACCCGAAAAGGATGGTAAGAGAACTCGAAGAAGACGGTTTTAAAACTGTTGTTATCATAGATCCAGGAATTAAAATCGATTTAGAATACGATGTTTTTAAAGAGGCTTTAGATAAAGATTATTTCTGTAAACGTGCAGACGGACCCTATATGAAAGGTAAAGTTTGGCCTGGAGAATGTTATTTTCCAGATTACACAAAACCAGAAGTTAGAGAATGGTGGTCTGGTTTATTTCAAGAATTAATTGAAGACATTGGTGTTAAAGGTGTCTGGAATGATATGAACGAACCTGCAGTAATGGATGTTCCTAACAAATCTTTTCCAGATGATGTTCGTCATGATTATGACGGCAATCCTTGTTCTCATAGAAAAGCACACAATATTTACGGTACGCAAATGGCGCGTGCAACCTATCATGGCTTAAAAAAATATGCATATCCAAAAAGACCCTTTGTAATTACAAGATCTGCGTATTCTGGTGCACAAAGGTATACCTCTACTTGGATGGGCGATAACGTTGCAACTTGGGAACATTTAGCAATTGCGAATAACCAAGCCCAAAGAATGGCAATGTCTGGTTTCTCTTTTGCTGGATCTGATATTGGCGGATTTGCTGAACAGCCGCAAGGTGAACTTTTTGCAAGATGGATTCAGTTAGGCGTTTTTCACGCATTTTGCAGAGTTCATTCTTCTGGAGATCATGGAGATCAAGAACCTTGGGTTTTTGGTGCTGAAATTACAAATATCGTTAGAAAGTTTGTAGAAATTAGATACCAACTTTTACCTTATTTATATACTGCTTTCTGGAATCACATAAATCACGGAACTCCGATTTTAAAATCGTTAGTTTTATATGATCAAGAAGATGTAGCAACGCATTACAGAAGTGATGAATTTATTTTTGGCGACAGTATTCTTGTTTGCCCAATATTAGAACCAAACTCTAAAGGAAGAAGAATGTATATCCCTAGAGGAAATTGGTATAATTTCTGGACAGATGAAGTAGTTGAAGGAGGAAGAGAAGTTTGGGTAGATGCAGATTTAGACAGCATGCCAATCTTTATTAAAGAAGGAGCTGTAATACCTAAATATCCTGTTCAACAATATGTTGATGAAAAGAAATTTAATGAAATTACTTTAGATGTTTATTTTAAAATAGGTAAAGAAAAATCTCAATTATTTGATGACGCCCATGATGGGTATGATTACAAGAAAGGAAGATATAGTTTACGAACGTTTAAAGTTACAGGGAAAAAGAACGAATTAATCCTACAACAACACAAACAAGGTAAGTTTGACGCTGACTATAATAACTTTAATATTGTATTTCACAATTTACCTTTCAAAATTACATCTGTCCAAATTGACAATGTTGTAGTCGATGTAGATAAATCTAACACTACAGTATTTCAATCTATTATTGTAGATAAAGAGTTTACCGAGTTACATTTAATAGGAAACTAAGCTTAAAAAAGAAGTTAAATAAAAGAGAAGCCTCCCCATTTCTGGGGAGGCTTCTCTCTGTTTATAGGGAATCTAAAATTTCATCTTAAATGTGGATTGTACGGTACTTGTATATTTCTTAAATTTGAAAAGAGTTTATGTTTCCCCCGACATTAATTTAATTATTATTAAGATTAAAAGTTTTACTAAAATTTAACTCACATTTATTTTCAAATACCCCCATTATCCCCAAATTATTTCAAAAAAAACCTCAAAATATTATTTTGAGGTTTTTTTATTGTAAAATATAAATTGTAATCTATTAGAATCCGTCACTTAAACTTTTTAATTTTTCTGTGTTTTCTGCCATCATTAATTCATCAATAATACGCTGAATATCACCATTTAATATATTAGGCAAATCATATAAAGACAAACCAATTCTGTGATCTGTAACTCTACCTTGTGCATAATTATAAGTTCTAATCTTTGCACTTCTATCACCCGAAGAAACCATCGAACCACGCTTTAATGCATCTTCTGCATTTTTTTTCGCTAATTCCATGTCATACAAACGAGAACGTAAAACTTTAAATGCTTTCTCTTTATTCTTATGTTGTGATTTTTGATCCTGACATTGCGCCACTAAACCTGTTGGAAGGTGCGTTAAACGAACTGCCGAATACGTGGTATTTACAGATTGACCTCCAGGACCTGATGAACAGAAAAAATCAATTCTTACATCTTTCGGGTTAATCTCAACATCAAACTCTTCGGCTTCTGGAAAAACCATACAGGTTGCTGCAGAAGTATGCACACGACCTTGCGTTTCTGTTTGCGGAACTCTTTGCACACGATGAACGCCTGCTTCAAATTTTAAAGTTCCATACACATCTGCGCCATTTACTTCAAACTGAATTTCTTTAAAACCCCCGTTTGTTCCTTCGGAATAATCTACCGTAGCAACTTTCCATCCTTTGCTTTCACAATATTTAGAATACATTCTAAATAAATCTCCTGCAAAAATACTTGCTTCATCCCCACCCGTTCCTGCACGTAATTCTACCACAGCATTTTTAAAATCTTCTGGGTCTTTTGGTATCAGTAAAACTTTTATTTCTTCCTCTAATTGAGGAATTCTAGTGTTGGCTTCTTCCATTTCCATCTTAGCCATCTCTGTCATTTCAGCATCAGAGCCATCAGAAATAATTTCTTTTGCTTCCACTATATTGTTTAATAAAGACTGGTATTCATTCCCTTTCTCTACAACACTTCCTAAATCTTTATACTCTTTGCTTAATTGCACATAACGCTTTTGATCCATGATGATATCTGGCTGAATAATCAAATCAGAAACCTCATCATAACGTTGTTTAACAATTCTTAGTTTATCTAACATCTTCTACTCTTTTCTTGACTGCGAATTTACACTTTTTATAGGTATATTTTAAGAAACCAAAAAATATTTTATGAGATTGCCACTCTTTTCTTTTTGTTTTTTTCTGGTGATATCTTAACAGGATCTAAGCAATAGAAGTGAAAACCTTCCTTTCTAGTAGGAAATTGAATTCATTTAAATGACAAAGAAAGTAGCAAGCTTATTACACTTGGTAAAATAATTTTACAGGAATTGATTACACAAAACAAGGACAAAAAACTTCTTTTGAAGAAAATAAAGTATTGTAACTATAAAAGACACGCACTATTTAAAAGTTACAGGCGCGCCTAAAACTCCTACATTCTATAAGTTTACACAACAAACCGGCACCTCTTTTATTTGTGAAAATCCAAAAAATGAAAATGACACAATTACTCAATTACGCGCTAAAACGAATAACTAATTTTGTTTTTAGAGTTGAATGGTAATTTTGTTACTTAAAAACACCAAACTCACTTTTTATTATATTTTCTGTGTTAGTTTCTGATTTTCATCAGAATAAAATTATTCAATGCCATCAAAAAACTTTGCACTCGAATTCAAACTGAGTTTTTAATTTTATTGTAGCATTCATTTTGTTTTTTAGAAAGTTATATTACCTAATTAGCAGCATAACACCAGATAAAAAGAGCAATGCTAAAACACCATTCTTTAAAACTACTTCGTTTAATTTAGCGTATGCCTTTTTCCCTAAGTAGATTGCAAGTATAAAAAACGGCATTATATACAAAGAATAATGCACTTGTTCCATATTTAAAATACCTGCGGTATACAACGTGGGTATTCTAATAACAGTAATTAAACCTAATACGCCAAACATTGTAGCTCTAAAGGATTTCATTGTTGTCGATGAATTTTTAACAACAATAACATACAACGGTCCACCGGTTGAAAATAACCCTGAAAAAAAACCGCCCGCAAGTCCAATTAAAAATTCTAATTTCGGTTTTTTAAATACTTTATCTTTTGCATACATTGTATATAGTACATATAATAAGATGAAAATACCTAACCCTTTTTTTAGAAAAAAAGGTTTTCCATGAGTCAAAACCCAAATGCCGATACCAACTCCTATAATTGTAGCGATACTAAGCTTAAGAATAATTTTCTTGTCAATATTTTTCCATTCTTGAGAAACTAAATACACACTCGAGAAAAGATAAAATATAGAAATATAAGCGATTGCATCTTGCAGACCAAGAACAAGTAATAAGATAGGTAAAGCAATTAAAGCACCGGCAAAACCCGTAACCGTTTGAAAGAAAAATCCGAGGAAAATACCTAAACCAATAACCAATAGAATTGAAAGACTCATTTAAAGAAATTTGTATTCATTAAGGATTCAAAATTATCCATAGATTTGCGGTTTATGAAATTGATTCAATTAATAACTTGCATTAATTTTAACAATAAAATGTATTTTTACATAGAAAACACTCGAATCGATGATAGATAGTATTGACAACAAAATAATCAATGAATTAAAACAAAACTCCAGAGCTTCTTTTGCTGATATTGGTAGAAAAATTCATCTTTCTCCGTCTTCCGTAAGAGAACGTATTCAAAAGTTAGAGGATGCAAAAGTTATTAAGGCGTACTCTTTACATGTCGATTATTCTAAACTCGGTTTCGGATTAGAGGTTATCATCATCCTAAAGTTATTTAGCGGAAAAATTAAATTATTTATTGCAGATGTTAATCAGTTTTCAGAAATAAAAGAGGCATACAGAATTACAGGTTCTCAAAACATACATATTAGGGCTGTTTTAAAAGACCAACTTCATTTGCAACAATTTATTGATACCTTGATTAATTATGGAGATACGATGACGCATCTTATTTTATCCGAAATAAAAAAAGATAAAACCTTGTAAATTACTTTCAATAAAAAAACTCCAAATACCTTGTAAAAGTATTTGGAGTTTTTTTATTGAAGTTTTAAAGTAACGTTTATCCGCACTTAGAAGAACCACAATCTTTACAAGTTAAACATCCTTCTTGATAAATTAAATTACCAGAATCGCAGTTTTCGCAGGCATGCCCGTTTACTTCTGTGCCATCTTCAACATAACGTTTTAACGCACGTTGTACACCGTTTTTCCAGGTACTTATAGACTCTGAATCAAATTGTAAACTTTGTATTAATTCTACAATTTTATCAATTGGCATTCCATGACGTAACGTTCCTGAAATCAATTTTGCATAGTTCCAGAATTCTGGATTAAACTTATGTGATAATCCCTCAATAGTTGTTTTATAACCTCTTTTATTCTTGTATTGAAAATCGTAACGAGACGTTCCGTCTTCATTTCTATTTTTAATAATGAGTCCGTCTTCTACCCAACGCGGAATTAAAATTCCATCTTCATCATCAGCCAAACCTGTAAAAATTTCATAAGGTCTGCCATCTACCAAACCAACAAAAGCAATCCATTTTTCTTTTTGATTTTGAAAACGAACAACATCTGCTTCTAATGTTTGCGGACGCTTCTTAGAGAAACTAGAAGTTGCCGTTTTACTCTCTTTCTTTTCATCCGCAGAAATTAAAACCCCAGAACGAGAACCATCTCTATAAACAGTTACTCCTTTGCAACCAACCTCCCAGGCTTTTAAATACAATTTGCCAACTAATTCTTCTGTGGCGTCATTCGGTAAATTAACGGTAACACTAATGGAATGATCTACCCATTTCTGAATTGCGCCCTGCATTTTCACCTTACTGTCCCAATCAATATCATTAGAAGTGGCTTTATAATATGGAGATTTTTTTACCAATTCGTTTAACTCTTCTTGCGAAAAATTCTTATTAGAATCTATCCCGTTCACTTCCATCCATTGCTTAAAACGATGATGAAAAACAACATATTCTTCCCAAGAATCTCCTAATTCATCTACAAAATCTACTCTTGAACCTTTATCATTAGGATTCACTTTTTTTCTACGCTTATAAACTGGCATAAATACCGGCTCAATACCAGATGAAGTTTGCGTCATTAAACTGGTTGTTCCTGTAGGAGCGATGGTTAACAAAGCGATATTTCTACGCCCGTGTTCTAGCATTTCGTAATACAATTTGCTATCTGCTTCTTTTATTCTTAATATAAACGGATTCTCTTTTTCTCTTTCTGCATCAAAAATAGAAAATGCACCTCTTTCTTTTGCTAAATTAACCGATGCTCTATATGTTTCTATACCTAATACTTTATGAACTTCTGTAGAAAAACTATTACCCTCTTCACTTCCATAACGAATTCCTAAAGCTGCTAACATATCTCCTTCTGCAGTAATGCCAATGCCAGTTCTTCTGCCTTCGTACGCTTTTTGTCTGATGTTTAGCCATAGGTTCTTTTCTGTTGCTTTTACATCATCTTCCTCTGGATCTGCATCTATCTTCGCCAAAATTCCGTCAATTTTTTCTAACTCTAAGTCAATGATATCATCCATCATTCTTTGAGCTATTATGATATGTTTTTTGAATAATTCGAAATTAAATTCAGCGTTTTTCGTAAACGGATGTTCTACATACGAAAACAAATTTATTGCCAACAATCTGCAAGAATCATAAGGACACAAAGGAATCTCACCACAAGGATTTGTAGAAACTGTTTTATAACCTAAATCTGCATAACAATCAGGAACAGATTCGTTAATAATTGTATCCCAAAATAAAATTCCTGGTTCTGCAGATTTCCATGCATTGTGTACAATCTTACTCCAAATTTTCGTTGCTTCTATTTCTTTCGTAAATACAGGATCCTTACTGTTTACTGGATATTTCTGTGTGTACTTTTCATTTGCCTTTACAGCTTTCATAAAGGCATCATCAATTCTCACAGAAACATTTGCTCCCGTAACTTTTCCTTGTTCTAACTTCGCGTCGATAAAATCTTCGGCATCTGGATGATTGATAGAAACAGACAACATCAAAGCGCCTCTTCTACCATCTTGTGCAACTTCTCTTGTTGAGTTTGAATAGCGTTCCATAAAAGGAACAATTCCTGTAGATGTTAATGCCGAATTCTTTACCGGAGAACCTTTAGGGCGAATGTGCGATAAATCATGGCCAACGCCACCTCTGCGTTTCATTAACTGAACTTGTTCTTGGTCTATTTTCATGATTCCTCCGTAAGAATCAGATTCGCCATTATTACCAATTACAAAACAATTGGACAAAGAAGCAATTTGAAAGGGGTTTCCAATTCCTGCCATCGGACTTCCTTGAGGAACTATATATTTGAAGTTTTTAATCACTTCAAATATTTCTGATTCTGTTAATGGATTTTTGTATTTCTGCTCAACTCTTGCAATTTCTGAAGCAATTCTTTGATGCATTTCATTAGGAGTACTTTCATAAATGTTATCCGCAGAATCTTTTAAAGCATATTTATTTAACCACACACTTGCAGCTAATTCATCGCCTTTAAAGTACTGAAGTGCTGCTTTTAAAGCTTCATCTCTAGAGTATATTTTTTGTGGGGCAATTATAGTTTGAGATTTCATTGTATTTTAGGTAATTAAATTTATTTTTGAAGATTTAAATATACTTCAAATATACAACTTAAATAATAATAATTAGAATAAAGTTTACAAAAAAAATACACAACACTTTTAATAACAGTATTTTAATAACTTATCAACACGTAAAAGTTAACAAATAATTTTATTTTTATAAAAAATATTTTAATTTACTATTCAAAAAAATTAAACTACTATTAGTAACAAATTTCTTATTCTGATGAAAATCAGAATCTAAAGTCACTACTTCAACAAGAACTTTAGCATCCGCATTAAAAAGATGCAGAAATTAAAATGGTGTCTTTTAAGATTTATAGATAAACTTAGATCTCTTTAAATAATGGGAAAGTAAATTGTTGTTTTGGCAATGAAAAATAAAACGTAGTTCCTACACTTTCTTTGCTCTCCAACCAAATAGAACTCCTGTAATACGTAACAATTTTTTTAACAATATAAAGTCCAATTCCGGATGAAGCACTAGTGCTTTCTAATTTTGTAAATACTTTAAATATCTTATCGAAATAGTCTGACTTAATTACTATTCCATAGTCTTTTACAAAAAACTCAAAATATTCATCTTTTTCAATTACTCCAATCTTAATTACTTCTTTTTTTTATCACTATCTTTTATGGCATTTTGAATTAAATTTTGAAAGACCTGCCTAAATCTCAACGAATTTCCATACAAACTGGGTAAATTTTCTTGAACCGTAATTTTTATGTGAACAGAAAAATGAACTACCTCGAGGCCAATGTCATTAAGTTAACGATTTAAATAACTGATATTCAGGTAATTAAATTAATTATATTCAAATTAATTTCGTATATTTAACTGATAATCAATTAGATGTAAGATGAAAAAAAACACCTATTTTTATTTTTAAAAAGATCGGTAAAGAAATTTTTAGTAGTCAACTTAAAAGAAAGCTTTAGAGTTTCAGAAAAAGATTTTACAAGAACAAGAAAACAATCCTTTTCTACAACCTTATTACTTATGATGAATTTTTTAACAAAAAGCCTTTCTATAGAAATAGAAAACTTTGTAAATCATTTAAGACGAGACTGCGGTCTATTAAGTTTAAAATCTTTTACAAAAAGTGCTTTCGTGCAATGTCGTAAAAAAATACAACCAGGAGTTTTTAAAAAATTAAGTGAGATGCTCATTGATGAATTTTATACCGATAATGAACTAGGAATAAAATTATGGAATGGATTTAGAGTTTTAGCAGTTGACGGTTCTTCCATTACGCTTCCCTTTACAGATGAGTTGAAAGGTATTTACGGTCTTGTAAAAAATCAAACAGATACAGGCGTCGTTCAAGCAAGGGTTTCTGTACTCTATGATGTTTTAAATAAGTATGTTTTAGATAGTCAATTATCACCAAAAAAAGAGGGAGAAAGGGCCTTAGGATTGCTACATTTGGTAAAAACTAAAGCACGCGACTTGATTATTTATGACAGAGGATATCCCTCTTATGATTTTATAAATACGCAGTGCATAAAAAACATCGATTATTTGATGCGAATTAAAACAAGTTTTAGTGGCGTTACTAAAACTTTTATAGCCAGTAATAAAACAAGTCAAATTGTAGAAATTTTCCCAAGTAAAAACGCTGTTGTATCTGATAAACAATATGATAGAAATACCCCGATAAAAGTGAGATTACTTCGTGTGAAATTACCCAGCGGAGAAACAGAATTATTAATCACCTCTTTATTAGATAGCAAGAAGTATCCTAATAAAATATTCAAGGAACTATATTTTAAAAGATGGGGTGTAGAAATTTTTTACGATGAATTGAAAAACAAATTAAAAGTAGCGCATTTTTCAGGCTATTCCAACCAAAGTATTTTACAAGACTTCAATGCAGCTATATTCATTAGTAACGTACAGACACTAATCGTCAGCGATTTAGAAGATGAAATAATAGAGCAAACAAAAAACAGAAAGTTAACTTATAAAATAAACACCAATTTATCTTATGGCTTTTTGAAGAATAAAATAGTATCCTTATTTTTCTCTAATACAGATATGGAAGCTATTGTGGAGCAAATTAAAATACTGTTCAAACAAGAACTAGTCCCTATAAGACCCAATAGATATTATCAAAGAAATATAAGGAAATATGTTAGAAGAGAGAAACCGAAAGTTACTAAAAATCAAAAAGATAGCATATGAAAATCCCTTAACTTAATGACATTGACCTCGAGGCCGAGCCATTGAGGTATCAAGCGGAAAAAACTTTAATTTTTAGTTTGATGAAAACCTCAGGTTTTCAAACTTTCCTCTTGACCACCGAGGCAGAGCCTCGGAGAATTCTATCGATTAAATTAATGAAATCCAACATTAGTAAGAATTTTGTAAAATTTAGAGTTAATTATATAAGTATATTCCTTAGTTTTGATATTTAATTAATTTAAATCTAAATGGCACTAGTAAGTTCAAAAAATATATCAAAGTTGTGGTGTAGTATTATTTTAGTATCAAGTTTTCTAAATGCTCAAAATCACCAACTAAATTCAATGCAATGTGGTTTTACAATGCACGGTTCTGAAAAGCAATGTGGTGTTATTCTTCATTCTGAGGATAATCAACTTAATAGTATTAAGCAAGAAAGAACATCTTATCAAGCGAAAACACAATTTTCTGATACTGAAGTAAGTTCTTATCTTAAGGCATACGGGGTTGATTCTTGGGTAATCAATAAATCAACTAATTCTTCGATAATTATAGAAACCTCTCCAGCATCTGTTGGGGCCGCTAGTCAAAGTAACGTATTATCTTATACATTGGTAAACATAAAAAGACCTGACGGTAGTTATTTAGTTGAAAATCATGAAAATCACACTCCGTCTGAGAGTTTTTATACGATTCCCGCAGACAGCCCAAACGGAGAATACAAAATTGAAGTGGGTGTATTTAAAAACGATACAGGAGGATATACTTTAAAAAGCTTGTCTAATAATGAGTATTTAACAATCTTGGAAGACACCTCTTTCCCAGCGTATACCGAGACACATGATTTTAATGACACAGCGGCTACTGAATGGACGAATACTAAATCAGAAAGCTTTAGTGTGGGTAATGATGTCCATGAATGGAATTTAAAACTACTTGAGGGTGAGAATTTAACTATTGATCTCTATAACATAGAACCCTATGCTTGCAAATTTAGCCCAAATCTGACTTTTTGGGATGCCCTAGACACAAAACTTTACTTGTTAGATGCAAACGACAATCTTATTATGACCAACGATGACGGAGGAAATAATAAAAATGCACGAATCTATTATACTGTACCTTCTACTGGTGACTATAAAGTAATTGCAACTAACTATGGGAAATTTAAATCTAGCAATTGGAATTTAAATTTAGAGCATCAAGCTGATAATTGGGATTTAGGAACCACTGGAATCACTTATTATAATTTAAAAATTGAATCTACTTCAAATTTACCTTTTACATTTGAGGCCATCGAATTAAGCAATCCCGAGGCTATAAAAATAAATGCTATTTTACTAACAAACGATGAGACTTTAGAACTAATGCCCGTTAGCACTACTTATGTCGAAACATTGATAGCTGATTTAAACGCTTCCTATTCAGAACTTTATGATACTGAAAATTGGCCAGGGTTCGAGCTTGCAGGAATTACAAAATTTTACAATCCTGATCATGCTATAACAGGGTCGCCCCATACGGTGCTTGCAGAAATAGGAAGTGGTCCTGTTGCTAAGCAAAATTACCTCAATTTAATTATTACAGATATAGACAGGGATCAGACAGGGATTGTAGGAACCACATATTTGTACAGTAATACAACGCAGTCCACTGGTGCTTCCATCGTTTTGGATGATAAAGCAGGATCTGGGGTCTTAATTCATGAAATGGGACATGTTATTGGGATGAATCATATTGCAGGAACTTGGCCACCTCAAAAACATTCATTAAATCTGCAAGACACCACGATGGGATATGTTACAAATTATATTTCGAGACCAGAAAACTCGTACATGAGTACATGGGAGTCATATACAGTTCAATACCAACCCTACCTCAGTTTGTACCTAACAAGTCAGCCAGCCTCACTAAAAACACCCTCATACGGAGATTTATTTTCTGAAGGGTTTAGAAGTTGGCTAATTACAAATGAATACATTATTTCAGAGGCTCCAACAACAGGTTATGAAGGAAATGATATTCCAACTACGGCAGCTAACGAATGGACTAATGTGGGGCCATAACTACAGATGCTCAAGCTGTTTTTAGTGCGATTGCTTCCTCAGAAAGTTCTGAAAACAACCATGCCGCTTATGCATACGCAAACTCAGGAATGTCAAAATTATATTATGGATCGCGACAAACTGATAATTCATGGAGTCAAAGTATTTATCAAACAAGTGTTGGAAGCCATAAAGTTGATATGAATGATAGAGGAGACGCCATTATAATTATTGAGCCTTGGTACAGCAATAATCTTACAGCGATTTATAAAAACTATAATGATAATGAGTGGTCTTCACCGCAAATTATTGGGAATTCAGAAAAATACGCTACGAGGCCAAATACAGTAATAAATGACGCTGGAGATGTGGCTGTAGTATGGTTAGAGATTAATAATAATAATGATAGAATTATTAAATTTAATGAGCGTGTTGATGGGACGTGGGTTGGTGAAATTAATATTTCAGACTCTGCTCAAATCAAGGAACTCCCTTCTATAGACTACAATAATAATAACGATGTTATTATCTCTTGGCAAGAATGGGATATCGACGACTCTGGGCGATTTGATGTTGTTGGAAAATTTAGAAATGGTAGTGATGCTTCCTTTAGTAATTTAGAAACCTACACTGATTTGTCTAATCATTCCGGATTTTCTCAAGTAGCTATCAACGACAACGGTGATGTGATCGTGTATTGGAGACAAGCTTCAGGTGCATTTGTGTCAGATCAAACTCAAAGCGCCATAGGAGCCCTCAAAGCCCGTTACAGAAATTTGGATGGATCTCTTGAAAGTACGGTCAATTTATCTCCCCCTGGAGAAGACTCACTAAATGCTTCTACAGAACTGACAGCGCCTCGTGTGGTTTTTAAAGGTGAAAATGCTGCTGTAACTTGGTGGGGTGTAAATGAGAATCACAATGTTATATACGCGTCCATAATGGTGGATAAAACCACATGGAATTCCACAGCCTTAACAACTCCTGGTAAAAGTGCTGATCTTTCATCAATAGCCATGGATGATAAAGGAACTATAGCAGTGGTTTGGCAAAGAACAGATGGTTTACATCAAAGAATCCAGTCCAAATTATACAGCCCTACAACAGCTTCTTGGTCGGCAGTAATGACATTGTCAACCTTGGGGGTAAATGCAATCCATCCAGACATTTCTGTTGATGGAAACGGGGGGCTACAGCCGCCTGGACTGAATGGAACATAACATCAGGAAGATATCTTCCGATGATCAAAAAATATTCACCCCCTACATGGTCGGGAGCTGTTGACAATAACTATAACAACCCTGCAAACTGGTCTTCTAATACGGTCCCTAATGCAACTAATGATATTATAATTCCTCCAGGTGCAGCGATAGATATTTCGGGTGATTTAAATGTTAATAGTATGTCTATTACGGATGGTGCTTCTCTCATTTCTGATGGAACTATTACTGGCTTAATTAGTTATACAAGAACGATCCGTACCACTAACTGGTACTTAATTTCTTCACCAGTAGTTGGTCAAGATAAGGATGCTTTTGTAACTGCTTCAAATCTAGCAACAGGTACTGAAAATAATGTTGGTTTTGCTGATTACGATAATAGTACAAAAGCTTGGTCTTACTACCAATCTGGCGCAAGTGGAACAGGAAACTTTGTATCAGGAGAAGGTCATGCAGTAAAATTAAATACAGCAGGAGATGTCGTTTTTACAGGAGCTTTTAATGATGCTGATGCGCGTTTTACTTTGTCTTATAATACCAATGGCTTAAACTTGATCGGGAATCCTTATTTGGCATCTGTATCAGTAAAAGAAATGTTAGAAGAAGTTAACATTGAAACCTTACTCTCGGAAAAAACGGTATGGTTATGGGATCTATTATCAGAATCTTATATTGAAAAAAACCTACTAAACGACTTAGAAATTGCGCCAGGTCAAGCCTTTTTTGTCTCGGCAGCACAAACAGGTAGTTTTAGTATTAACGAGAGTATGCAAAGTCATAGTTCAGATACTTTCCAAAAAACAACTATTAGACCAGAAGTAGCGCTTACCTTAAGTAACGGAGAGCTAAGTAGAACAGCATCTATCTTTTATATTGATGGGGCTACAACAGGTTTTGACAATGGATATGACAGTTCTATCTTTGGAGGTTTCGCTAATAAATTTTCAATATTCACACAAGTGGTTGCAAATGGTTCTGGAAGAAACTTAGGAACTCAGTCTTTACCAGATAACAATTTTGAGAACATGATTGTACCTGTAGGAGTAATTGCTGAACCTGGCAGTGCTTTAGAGTTCTCTGCAAGATTAGAAAATTTACCAGAAGACATTAAAGTATTCTTAGAAGACAAAGAAGAAAATACATTTACACGCTTAGACGCGTTAAATGCATCTTATAAAATTACTACAACATCAATTATAAATGGTGTTGGACGTTTTTATCTTCATACAGCTAAAAGTGTGCTTAGTATTGCTGATGCTACTTTAGATAATGTAAGTGTTTTTACAGTACATAATTCTTTAAGAATAGTTGGTTTACAGCAAGGGAAAGCTTCTGTTAAATTATTTAATCTACTTGGAAAACAAGTTTTAAATTCTGCTTTTGAATCTAATGGTATGCAAGATATTTCTTTACCAAGATTAGCAAAAGGCATTTACATTGTTCAGTTAGAAACAGTAGAAGGTACATTAAATAAGAAAATAATTTTAGAATAACCCATTATACATTTTATAATTCAAATCACATTGAAAAAAAAATAGAGAATAATTCTCAAGATATTTCACGTAAAGATGCTTTAAAAAAGATTGGATCTTACAGCAAGTATGCTGCTTTAACTGCACTTGGAACCTATTTAGTATTAAACCCTCAAAAAGCACAAGCTTCTTCTCCAACAAAGCCTGGTGATGGATTTTAATACTCTTTAATCTGTGTAAAAATAATTTACAGATTCATAAAAAATGAAATCATTTGTTTTCTGATTAGCTTCTGATTTATTAAAATTTTTACTTGAGATGATATATACGCATTTAAGTATTTTCTTTTCAGTATGGAATAAATATCAATATTCTACTTAAGCACTCGTCGACTCGCACATATAAGCTATAAATATTCTTAAACCATATAAGATAAAACTAACGGATACGAATTTTTGGTGTACTAATCATCTTCAATTCTATTAATGTAAAGTTTGTCAAATAAATAATGGTTAACTTTAAAATTATCGAGCAAGAATTTGTTCATAGGCTTCAACTCATAGTGCTTTTTGGCCGTTTCTTGCAGTTATTCAGATTTTCTTTTTGCAGATAATGACTTTGTCGGTTTGTAATCATTAGTTAATGCATATGTAATGTGCATTGGTCAGCCTTTAGACTTATTTATTCAGTTTTCAAACACTTATTTAGTTTTAATATTGGAAATTACAATTAAAAATGAAAAAAAATTACACTTTAACTTTATTAGTTCCACAATGGAAATATCTTTAAATTTATAAAAAATAAAAAATATTGATTAATTCTGGAATTTTTAATAGATGCTAATTATTTCTTAATGACTTTGAACAATTTAGAATGGCTTTTATTTAAACATCATAACACAAGACACACGAAATCGTAGTTATAATTTTATTAATCTACTTTATTCGCAAAGACTTTCCAAAACATTAGGCTTAAAATTCTAACTTTATTAAATCTTCCCCAAAAAAGTTCGACTTTACTCCCTTTTGCTCCACTATAAAAACGCTTAACTAATTTTTCTTTTTATTGCTTTATTTTACTATTACCAGCTCTATTAAAATATCCAAAAATTAGTCTTTAAATTTTGTAAGCTATTTAAAAACTAAACGACCGTAACTTTGATAGGATTCGTCTTATCATTCTTTTTTAAAGCAATTTCCCACTTCTCTTTGAAGAATGGGTTTTTATTTTTACTATTGCAAGAAAATATTTAATTTGAAAAGAGTTCTTGTAACCGTAACGAATGATTTATCTACAGATCAAAGAGTAGATAAAGTCTGTACTACTTTGTTAAATGATGGTTATAGGGTCCTTTTAATTGGTAGAAAGTTAAAAAACAGCATTCCGATAAGTAGAGATTATAAAACCAAAAGAATACAACTACTTTTTAATCAAGGTTTTTTGTTTTATGCTGAATATAATTTTAGAATTTTTTTACTCCTTTTTTTTTCAAAAAAAGATATTTTACTTTCAAATGATTTAGATTCTCTTTTTGCAAATTATGCCGTTAGTGTGCTTCAAAACAAGAAACTGGTTTATGATAGTCACGAATTATTTCCTGAAATTCCGGAGTTAGTTCATCGTCCTTTTGTGAAAAAATTCTGGTCTTCTTTAGAAAAATTACTACTCCCAAAACTTAAAAACACCTATACTGTTTGTAAAAGTATTGCTGATTATTATAACGAAAGATATGCTACTAATTTTAAGATTGTAAGAAATTTACCAACCTTTAAGAAAGTTGAAGTTGGCAAATTACCTTTTTCTATGGATGACAAAAAAATCATAATTTATCAAGGAGCTTTAAATATTGGTCGTGGTTTAGAATTGATGATCGACGCTATGGAATATTTAGAAAATCACCTACTAATTATTGCTGGTAATGGAGATATTTACACCAATTTAAAAGAAAGAAGTAAAAATAAATTAACAGAAAATAAAGTCCATTTTTTAGGCAAATTACTACCTAGTGAGTTGCAGAAAATTACGCCCTTGGCGGATATTGGTTTGAGTTTAGAAGAAGATTTAGGCTTAAATTACAGATATGCTTTGCCTAATAAAATCTTTGATTATATACAAGCAGAAATTCCAATTCTAGTTTCTAATTTACCTGAAATGAAACAAATTGTAATAAAATATAAGGTTGGTGAAATTATAAAATTAAGAACTCCACAAGCCCTTGCTTACCAAATACAGACGATGCTGAAAAATGAGTATTCCGAGTCCATCTTAAAAGCAAAACAAGAATTAACTTGGGATCATGAAAAAATAACGCTCCAAAATATTTTCAAAAATTTAAAATGATTATTTTTATATTTATGTGGATTTTCTCTAATACCTTTTTTAAAAACTGTACGCACCATAGATCTCAAATTATTATCAATTTTTAAAATAGCATCTTTCACTTTCTCATTTGGTCTTCCCCTAAAGGTAGTAACATGAAAAGAGTCTGAAGCAAGCAAAGGGGAATCAGAAAAATAATAATTAGAAACACAACATCTTGTATTTTCTATTTCAACTTTACTCACAGAATGCCAAGATTTTTGATGTGTCGCCATTACCACAAGTCTGTTAAACTTACTTTCTATAGTAATTTGCTTCTCTTTTAATCCGTCTGGCCAGACCTCTAAATTACCACCATTTTCTAATTTCCAATCTGGCGTTACATAATATAAAAGGTTTAAAACTCGCCATTTATTTCTGTCTTTGTCATGAGAATTATCTAAATGCGGATTTAAAAAATTATCTTTTTTCATTAAAGAAAGTCCGCCTGCATATAAATTTTCATCAGGATAAACAGCCTCTAAATCAAAAATTCCGGAGATGAATGTTACAATTTCAGGTTCTTGAAAAGCGTAGATAACTTCTTCCAATAAAGCATCATATATATTCATTTGAAAAGCAGTAAACTTCTGTTCACGTAAGCTTTTTCTTTGGATAGTTTCACTAGTTTTCGGAAAACAAGCATGTATTTTTAACGCTACTTCTTTTGGAAGTAAATCATCCACATAAAAGAACCCAATCTGTTCCTTATTGCTTAAAAATTGCTGACGAATTTCTTCCTTATTTTGAACTAAATTCTGATAAATTAAACTCGAAATTTCTTTTCTATCCATTTGCCTTCTTTTTCAAATAACAGACATAACTAACCTTTAAAAGATTCAAATACCATACAGAAGATAACTTTTCTGCTTTTCTCTCGAAAATAGGATACCATTTTATCAAAAGGAAATTCATTTTTAGGAATGTCAATAATTGAACAATTTTCAATAATTTCTGTTTTTCATTTTCTAAAAACCCTTCTTTTTCTAAGAAAATGACATTCTCCATTGCTTTTTTTGTTTTCGCTATAAAAACGTTATTTTCATCTAAACCTAAATGATAGACTTCATTATTTAAATGCGCTATTGCAAACTTATCTTCTAATAAACCTATTGAAAACAATAAATCTTCACGACCATATTCTATCAATTTTTCTTCAAACTGAACATTATCAAAAACTATCTTTTTGATAAAAAAATTTCCTGTAAAAAAGTATTTATCAGGCTCTTTTATCCTCTTTTCCAAAGCTACTTCTTCATGTTTTTTACCATATTTATAGCGAAGAAAACTTTTGTTTTTTGAGTGATCTTCATAGGCAATTCCTCCACAAAAAACAGAACCATTTTTCGAAATCTGTCTATAATAGGTCGCTATAAAATCACTTTTAACCGGAATTACGTCAGCATCTAAAAACAATAGCCAATCATGCGTTGCTTTTTTTGCTAGTAGATTTCTGATGGCACTTCTACCAATATTATTTGGTAGTATTTCAAATTTTGAATATGATAAGGTGTTTATTTTCTCATTCAAATTATTGTGTTGCCAATTCGAACCATCATCCAAACAAATAATCTCAAAATTAATGTTTGATTTTATAAGTTGTTGATGAATTTCTGCTACTAAATTGTAAGCATTGTAATTATATGTTGGTATTAAAACTGAAATCATTCAGACTTAACTTGCTGTGAAACTTCAAATAACTCTCCGGCTTCTACTTTTAGCGTTTTGTGTTTAAACTTCACAATTAGCTGATAATCATGCGTTGCCATTAATATTGTTTTGCCACTTTTATGAATTTCATTTAAAAGGTGCATTACTTCTAAAGATGTTTTTGGATCTAAATTACCAGTAGGTTCATCAGCCAAAATTAATTCAGGATCATTTAACAAAGCTCTTGCAATGGCTACTCTTTGTTGCTCACCACCAGAAAGTTCAAAAGCCATTTTGTAATATTGAGATTGCATACCAACTTTCTCTAAGACCTCATTAATTTTTTGTTTTATTTCTACTTTATTTTTCCAGCCTGTAGCTTTTAAAACAAATTCTAAATTTCCAAATACGGTTGTATCGTTCAATAATTTAAAATCTTGGAAAACAATTCCGATTTTTCTTCTTAAAAACGGAATTTCTTTATCCTTTAAATCTTTTAAATCAAAATCTACAATCATTCCTGTGCCACTTTGCAATCGAATATCTCCGTACAAAGTTTTCATTAAACTACTTTTTCCGCTTCCGGTTTTACCAATTAAATAATAGAAATCTCCTTTATTAATAGTCAAATTCACATTGGATATAACCAAATTATCTCTTTGATAAATATCTGCATTTTCTAAATGTAAAACTGGTTTTTCCATAAAAATAATTCTTTGTACAAACTTATAAGTTTCTGTTGATTTTATAGCAATAAATTATAAGTATTCTTACATTTGATGTAAACTATTATTGAATATTTATCCTTTTAATCAAACAAATTTAAAAAATATTCGTTAATTAGACTATAACAAATTCAATTGTATGAAAATTCGTTTTGTGAAAAAACATTTCTTAATGGTATGCTGTTTTTTAACGGCTTTTACTGTCTTTTCTCAGCAGACTATTGCAGATGTAAATTTTACTGCAGATTTTAATGATGCTTTAATTTTATATAATAACAAAGCGTACGCTGCTGCTCAAAAAATATTTGAAAAAACAAAAGTAGATGCAGCCACAAGCTCAAGCCTAAAGGCGGATGCTTCTTATTATGACGCCATGTGTGCAGTAAAGTTGAATCAAACAAATGCAGATCAAAAAGTATTAGATTTTGTTGCCGAAAACCCAACAAGCAACAAAAAAAACAAAGCCTTTTTTAATGTTGCCAACTATTATTTCGCAAACAAAAAAGCTTCTTATGCTTTAAAATGGTATGATAAAGTAAATGTTGATTTACTTTCTGAAGACAATCAAAAGGAATTAAACTTTAAAATGGGGTACAGTTTATTAGTAACTGATAACTTATCATTGGCCAAAAGCAAGTTTTCACCTTTAATAAATGATGCTAAATATGGCAATGACTCAAGGTATTATTTTGGATTTATTGCTTATAAATTAGAAGATTACGGAATTGCAGAATCTACTTTAAAAGAAATTGCTGATAATGCATCTTACAAGGCGGAAATCTCTTATTACCTATTAGACATCAGTTTTAAAATGGGAAAATTTGAACGTTGTATAGAAGTTGGACCAAAACTTTTAAAAACATCTCGGAAAAAAGATATTTCTGAAATTTCTAAAATTGTTGGTGAAAGTTATTTTAACCTTAAAAGATATTCGGAAGCAATTCCTTATTTAAAAGCCTACACCGGCCAAAGTGGAAAATGGACGAATACTGATTATTATCAATTAGGATATGTTTTTTACAAACAAAATGATTTCGCAAATGCCATTACTTATTTTAACAAAATTATAGACGAAAAAAATGCGGTTTCACAAAATGCCTATTATCATTTAGCAGAATGTTATCTAAATATTGATAAAAAAACAGAAGCTTTAAATGCTTTTAAAACGGCGAGTGAAATGTCTTTTAATCTTGAAGTCCAAGAAGATGCCGCTTTAAATTATGCGAAATTAAGTTATGAAGCTGGTAATCCTTTTCAAAATGTTTCTGATGTTTTACAAGATTATTTAAAGAAATATCCAAACTCATCAGCCTATAAAGAAATAAATGAATTAGTTGTTTCTGCATTTATACATCAGCAAGATTATCAAGGCGCTTTAGATTATTTGAAAAAGAAAAATTCTATTGAAAATATAGCTTTAACTTCCGAAGTTTCTTTGTACCGAGGAACTCAATTATTTAATGATAGTAAATACCAGGAGTCACTTTCTTATTTTGTAAAAAGTAAAGAATCTAAAGATGTAGAAATTTATGAAAAAGGGCATTATTGGGAAGCTGAAACTTTATTTCGATTAGAAAATTACGAGGAGGCAATCACTAAATTTACATCCACAAAAAGACTTTTAAAATCGAATAAAAAAGAATTTTATTTGATTGATTACAATCTTGGTTACAGCTATTTTAAATTAAAAGAATATACCAAAGCAATTAGTTCGTTTAATCAATTTTTAGCTGATAAGCCATCGGATAAAATGATAAATGAGGATACCTTCGTCCGCTTAGGAGATAGTTATTTTGCTACAAGAAATTATGCAGACGCTATCAATTCGTATCAAATTGTTGTTAAAAGCTTAGGTACAGATGCAGATTATGCTCAGTATCAAATAGGAATGAGTCATGGTTTTAGAGATGAAAGTGATGAAAAAATAAAAGCCCTAACAAGTGTTGTAAATGATTTTAAATCCTCTTCTTTAAAGGATGACGCATTGTTTCAATTGGCAAATACATATATCAAAATTAAAAACAATGAAAAGGCGCATCAAGCGTATGAGCGTTTATTAGCCAATCATCCTAAAAGTTCTTTCTTACCAAAAGCTTTAGTGAGACAAGGTTTGTTGTATTACAGCGATACTCAGAATAAAAAAGCACTTGATAAATTTAAACTTACGGTGCAAAAATTCCCAAATACTCCAGATGCACTTCAAGCCGTAAATAATGCGAAAAATATTTATTTAGATGAAGATAATTTAGATGAATATGTTGCTTGGGTTAAAAAATTAGATTTTATCAACGTATCTGAAGATGATTTAGATAACTCAACTTTTGTAATTGCGGAAAGAAAATATTTTGAAGGTAAAAATACTTCCGGAATTATTGTTACCCTAAACAAATACCTAGATAAATACCCGAAAGGAACTCACAGTTTAAAAGCTAACTATTATTTAGCAGACTTATTATTCAAAGACAAACAATTTGAGGCCGCAGTTCTAAATTATAAAGTAGTTTTAAAAGCTGGCGTATCAGAATATAGCGAAGATGCTTTGGCAAAACTATCGCAAATTTATTTAGAAAAACAAAATTTTGAGGATGCAATTCCTTTGTTAGAAAGATTAGAACAAGAAGCTTATGCTGTTGAAAACGTACAGTTTGCACAAAGTAATTTAATGAAAGGGTATTATGAAACCAAGGGATATGCGAAAGCAATTTCTTATGCCAAAAAAGTATTGTCTATAAATAAGGATAAAAATTATTTAATAGAAGATGCAAAAACAATTATTGCCCGTTCTTCTATTAAAACGGAAGATTTTGTTACTGCCCAAGAATATTATAGTGTAATTGAAAAAAATGCAACTGGCGAGTTAAAAGCAGAAACGTTATACTACAATTCATTCTTTAAAAATCAGCAACAAAAGTATGAAGCGTCTAACAAAGTTATTCAAGAATTAATTGCAGATTACTCTGCTTACAAATATTGGGGCGTAAAAAGTTATGTAATTATGGGTAAAAATTACTACAGTTTAGAAGATGCTTATCAAGCTACTTTTATCTTAGAGAATGTAATTAAAAACTTTTCTCAATATAAAGATATTGTAAAAGAGGCTCAAATTGAGTTGACCAAAATAAAAGAAAACGAAGCCAAAACTAACAATTCAATCATCCCAAAAAATTAAAAAATGAAAAAAGGCTGTCTTATACTTTTATTTTTATTCGGCATTTTAAATCTTTCTGCCCAAAAAAGAACCACAGAAAAAGTACAACCTGTAAAGAGAGATACGGTTAAAACTGAGGTTGTTGAAGTAGAAACGAAATACAATCCTAAGATTTCAGATGCTAGTAAAATTAAAAAAAACCCAATCTTACAATTATTAGATAAGAGTAAAAAGAAAAAGTTGACTTATAACATTTTCTCTGCTCCTGTTGCCTCTACTTTTATTCCCAAAACGGGCGTTGTAAAGGGTGTCGATGTTGGTGTAAAAGAGCGACTTTTTAACAATTATATTGCGGCAGGTTTTGGTAATTATACATCGCCTTATTTTGAAGCATACATAAATAGTAGCACTCGTTTTGAAAGTGAATTTGGTTTCTATACAAAGTATGTTGCATCTTTTGATAATATTGAAAACACACTTTTAGATAGTGATTTTTCAAATTTTTTAGCAACTGTTTTTTATAAAAAAGAAGAGCGTTACTTTGATTGGAAAGTGCGTTTAAACTCAGAAAGAAATCAATACAATTGGTATGGTTTACCAAACAATAATTTTGCTCAAAATACGATTGATCTGATTGATGCCAAACAGACCTATAATTATTTTAATGTTTTGGGTGAAATTAATTTTTTAGATGCTTATTTAGATAAAAGCACCCTCTCTATCTCCTATTTTTCTGATGCTTTAAACAGCAGCGAAGTAGTACTTAATTTTGACACGAATTTAGATTTGCCTTTAAATATTATTTATAATCAGCTAAATAATCTTACCGTAAAAACGGGTTTAGAACTCTTAAAGGGAAAGTTCAAAAATAACTATGCAACTCAAAATGAATTAAAGTATTCTATTTTTACTGCAAAAATAAACCCTGAATATAAAGCAACTTTTAGTGGGTTTTCTCTAAAATTAGGGGCGAAAATATTCGGTTCTTTTGATACAGAAAATAGTGTAAATAACTTTTTAATTTATCCAGATGTTCACATTCAAAAACCTATAATTGAGGAGTTTTTAACTATTTATGGAGGAATTACTGGCGATTTAAAAACAAACACATACAAACAGTTTTCCGAACAAAATCCTTACATATCTCCTACGTTGTTTATGACGCAAACTTCAGAGAAATACAAGGCGTTTGTTGGTTTAAACGGAAATCTAAATAACGACATCAATTTTAATGTTTCTGCAAGTTTGAAAGAGGAAGATGATAAACCTTTGTTTTTGAGAAATAACTCAAAATCAGACGGCATAAATACTACTTCAAATGGGGTTCCTTTGCGAGGGTATGAATATGGAAACTCTTTTAATGTGGTATATGATGATGTAAGAACAACTTCAATTTTTGCTGAATTAGAGTACGATTATACAAAGAAAATTACGTTTGCCACGAACATTCAATTTGATAATTTTTCGATGACAAATCAAACAAAAGCATGGAATTTACCAACCTTTCAAACTTCATTTGTAGTTAAATATAAAACCAATAATTGGTATGCGACTTCCAATATTTTTTATATAAACGAAAGAAAAGATCTTTTATACAGCGCAGCGTATCCTTCTAGTGCAAATGGTTTGCAAACTTTGTCTTCTTTTATTGATGTGAATTTAAATGGTGGTTATCATTTTAATGATACGTTTTCTGCTTTCCTAAAATTAAACAATGTTTTAAACAACAATTACCAGCGTTTTGCAAACTTTGATGTACAGGGTTTCCAAGCATTAGGTGGCATTGCATATAAGTTTGATTTTTAATTCTTTTCATAAAACAACTTTATTATCTTTGTAAAATGTTTATATATTATTTAACCATTGGTTTCCAAATTTTTTGCATTTATCATGCTTATAAAAACAGGAGTCCTTATTATTGGTACTTTATCATCTTTTTTCTTCCTTTAATTGGGTGTATTATTTATATATTCACTCAAGTTATTAACAAACAAGATGTAACTGCTATTACAGAAGAAATTACTACGATTATAAATCCTACAAAAAAGATTAAAGATCTAGCCAAGGAACTGGAGTTTTCGGATACCTTTCAATCCAAAATAAATTTAGCGAACGCTTATCTTGAAAATAAAGATCATAAAAATGCTATTTTATATTACGAAAAAGCACTAGAAGGAAATTTTAAAGACGACCCGTACACTATAAATAAATTGGTACATTGTTATTTTGAAACAGCTAATTTTGATAAAGTTATTTCATATGCCAACAAAATAGACATCAATAAAGAATTTAGAGAATCTATTTATTATTATGGTTTGGCTTTAGAGAAAAAAGATCTGTTCGATGATGCTGAAATTCAGCTAAAAAAAGTTGATAAAAGGTACTCGAATTACGCAGAAAGATTAGAATTGTCTAAATTTTTAATCAGAAGAAATAAAAAGGAAAACGCTAAAGAAATCTTAACAGAAATGGCATCCGAAATAACAGCGATGACCTCGCAAAATAAAAGAAAATACAATGTTATTTTAGCTGAAGTTGGCAAGATTTTAAATGAAATTTAAAGTTGTAATAAAGGTCATTATTCATTTACTACTTTTGATCTCACTAACTATTTTAAGTTAGATTGGTAGAATTATTTATGTTGTTTCTTTTTTAGTTGTATCAAATAAAAGATCGAAATATAGACTTAAAAGGATGTTTTTCTTTCTTACTTTATAGGTCTCCTTTACTTTTTTAATTGGTCCAAATATTACTCCTTTTTTTGGCCGCATAAAAATTGAAGATTCTAACAGAATTAAAGCGCATAGTTTTATAACCCTACTTTTTAATAGAAACTATGTAACCCCAAAAAATGCAGTCTGTTTTAAATGATATTTCTATAAAGGTTTCTAAAGAATTATCAGATATTAGCCTTATTTATTTAGATGCTAATTTTCCTTTTTTTGATGGATTTCCTTCGTTGCCCCATTTAAGTTACAGTGATGAAAAAAATAGACATTTCATTTATATATGAGGATAAAGATAAAAAAATCTCAAATTTAAAACCGTCAATAAGTGGTTAAGGTATTTTATTAAAACCAAGAAAAGGAGAAACAAATGAATCCTTAACTTGCAAGCAAGACGGTTTTTGGCAATATAATTTTACAAAACACCTCAATCTTGGCTCTAATTCTAAAGATTCAAGATTCTCTAAACCAGCAGCAAAAACATTAATCAACAAAACCTTATCGAATGCTACTTTAGGTATGGTCTTTATGGAACCTCATTTAAAAAATAGAGTACACTTAAATAATTCTAAAATACGTTTTCATGGACGTAGCTCAGTCAGACATGATGATCACCTTCATTTTTAAATTCACCAGTTTCTCATTAGATTTTTGTAGCTTTATACTTTCAAAAAACGAACCACATAATGAAAAGACTTATATTTCTATCTTCTTTGTCAATCCTTCTATTTTCTTGCGCCCAAAAGCAAGAAAGAACAATAAATTCTGATGTACTTTCATCCGAAGAGATAATTGATTCTACAAATATTAAAACCTTATTCAACTCCGCTTTAACTGATGGAAAATCATATGAATGGTTGCGAGATTTAACTCAGAATATTGGTCAGCGTTTATCGGGCTCGGAAGGCGCAGCAAAAAGCGTTATTTGGGGAGAAAAAATCATGAGGGAAGTCGGTTTAGATTCCGTTTGGTTGCAACCTGTTATGGTTCCTCATTGGGTGCGAGGTGAAAAAGAAATTGCTACTTACACGTTAAACGGAATGCAAAAAAATGTACCGATTTGTGCTCTAGGTTTTTCTATTGCCACACCAGAATCCGGAATTTTAGCAGAGGTAATTGAAGTAAAAAGTTTAGAGGAAGCCAAAGCTTTAGGAAACAAAATGGAAGGAAAAATTGTGTTTTTCAATCGTCCATTTGATGACACTTTAATAAACACATCAAGCGCTTACGGTGGTTGTGTAGATCAACGAGTAAATGGGGCTGCAGTTTGTGGAGAATTTGGTGCAAAAGGTGTAATTGTGCGTTCTATGACAAATTCTATTGACGATTTTCCGCATACAGGAACCATGAGTTATGGCGATTTACCAATTGAAAAGTACATTCCTACTGCTGCAATTAGCAGCAAAGCTGCGAATATTTTAAGTAAAGATTTAAAAGAAAACCCTAGTTTACAGTTCTATTTTAAGCAAAGTTGTGAAACATTGCCAGATGCACCTTCCTTTAATGTTGTTGGTGAAATTAAAGGAATCGAAACTCCAGAAAACTTCGTGGTTGTAGGTGGTCATTTAGATTCTTGGGATTTAGGTGAAGGCGCTCATGATGACGGAACCGGAATTGTACAATCTTTAGAAGTTGCTTATTTGTTCAAAAAAAATAACATCAAACCAAAAAATACGCTAAGAATTGTGTTTTTTATGAATGAAGAAAACGGAACGAGAGGTGCAAAAGAATATGCAGCATTATCAAAAATGAACAAAGAAAACCATATTGCTGGCTTAGAATCTGATTTTGGAGGTCATACTCCAAGAGGTTTTTCTATTGATGGAAATACAGTAAACACCCAATTATTACAAAGCTGGAAAAAATTATTATCGCCGTATGGATTGCATGATTTAGACAAAGGTGGTTCTGGTGCCGATATTAGCCCATTAAAAGAAGAAAACGTAACCTTAGTTGGTTACAAACCAGATTCTCAACGCTATTTCGATTATCATCATACAAGTAATGATACTTTTGATAAAGTAAACAAACGTGAACTTGAATTAGGAAGTGCTTCTATGGCAAGTATTATTTATTTAATGGACAAATATTTATACAGCAATACGGCTTTAAAACCTTAATGTAATGGACGTTTCTATGCTAATTCTTAAAATTATTTTTGGTGCTTTTTTCTGCTACGCAGGATTTATGCATTTCAAAAAACCGAAATTCTTTAACAAGTTTATTCCAAATTTTTTACCAAAACGAATGGTTAATTATGTTTTTGGAGCCATAGAGTTTCTCTTAGGAATTAGTTTGTTTTTTGACCAAACATTTAAAAATGCGGCATTAGGCATTTTTATATTAATGACATTATTTCTTCCTATTCATATTTGGGACTTATTAAAAGAAAAACCAGCCATTGGTTCTAAGAAATTAGCAATTATCCGAATACCTATTCAATTTTTATTGATGTATTTATCTTATTTAATGTACCTAAATTAATAAATCAACACATGAAAAAAATCTTTATTCTTTTTATATTCTCTGCAATACTAGTTTCTTGTCAAAAAGAAAAAGTGGATTTAATCGTAATAAATTCTAACACATATCTAGTTAATGAGAAATTTGAAAACGCCGAAGCATTTGCCGTTAAAGACGGTAAATTTATTGCAATTAGTACGACTAAAGAAATTCAAGAAAACTACAAATCAGACAATGTAGTTGATGCGAAAAATCAAACCATTGTTCCCGGTCTTATTGATGCGCATTGCCATTTTTATGGATTGGGTTTGCAACAACAAAAGGTAGATTTAACGGGTACTAAAAGTTATGACGAAGTTTTAGACAAAATTGTTGCTTTTCAAAAAGAAAAAAATGCAACTTTTATCTCTGGTAGAGGTTGGGATCAAAATGATTGGGATGTAAAAGAATTTCCTACAAAAGAAAAGTTAGATAAATTATTTCCAACAACTCCGATAGCTGTTCGTAGAGTTGACGGTCACGCTTTGTTGGTAAATCAGGCTGCCATTGATTTATCCGGAATTACAACAGACACGAAAGTTACTGGGGGCGAAATTATTATCCAAAACGGCAAAATGACAGGTGTTTTAATTGATGCTGCTATGGATTTTATCAAGTTTCCTGAAACTTCGAATAAAGAAGCAATTCAAGGTTTATTAGACGCTCAAAAAATAGCTTTTTCTTACGGATTAACGACTGTTGATGATGCAGGGTTAGATAGAAATACAATTGAGTTAATTGATGATTTGCAAAAATCAAACAAATTAAAAATGCGTATTTATGCAATGATTTCTGGAGATAAACAAGAACAAATTGACTACTATATCAAAAAAGGAATTACAAAAACGGATCGTTTAAATGTGCGTTCTTTTAAAATTTATGGCGATGGCGCTTTAGGATCTAGAGGAGCTGCAATGCGAAAATCATATACCGATAGAGAAAATCATTTTGGAGCCTTAATTTATGCGCCAGAAAGATATCGAGAAATTGCGCGACAAATTGCTGCATCAGAATTTCAAATGAATACGCACGCTATTGGCGATTCTGCAAATACTTGGATGCTAAAAACGTATAAAGAAGTTTTGAAGGATACCAAAAATAGACGTTGGCGAATTGAACATGCTCAAATTATATCAACAAAAGATTTTCAGGACTTTGATAATATTTTGCCTTCTGTGCAACCAACTCATGCAACTTCAGATATGTATTGGGCAGAAGCTAGAATTGGTAAAGAACGTATGAAAGGCGCTTATGCGTATAAAACTTTATTAAATAAATACGGAAAAATTGCTTTGGGTACAGATTTCCCTGTAGAGCAGGTAAATCCGTTTTTAACATTTTATTCCGCGACTTATAGAAAAGATTTGAATAATTTTCCTGAGGATGGTTTTCAAATGGAAAATTCATTGTCTAGAAAGGAAACCTTGCGAGGAATGACAATTTGGGCTGCATTTTCTAATTTTGAAGAACAAGAAAAAGGTTCTATTGAAGTTGGTAAATTTGCTGACTTTGTAATTCTAAATCAAGATATCATGAGCGTTGACGGTGGTAAAATTCCAAAAACTAACGTTGTCTCAACTTTTTTAAACGGTGAAAAAGTATATTCTAAATAAAGAAATTGTCATTCCTAATAAATTAGGAATGACCGTCTTTTCTATTTATGAGAACCGTCACAAAAAGGTTGATTTTTAGTTACTTTACAAGCGCATAAATACTTTGTTTCTGTTTTTTCTGCTGTAAACACATTTGGACTCATTCCTGAACCTCTATGTTTCCCATCGCATAATGGTTGGTTTTCAGACAATCCACAAGTGCACCAAGCATAGTTTTTTCCTTGTTCTAACTCAACTGGCAAAGGTCCTTCTCCAGCTCTTTTTGGTAATTCCATGTTTTTTTTATTTGATACCACAATATAAAATAAAATTGTGAATACTTTCTTTTTTAAAATTATAAAATGATTTGTATTTCTTTTATATTCGCTTAAAATTATAAAGACCCACATGAAATCATATAGCTATTTATTTTTCTCGTTACTTCTGTTTATATCCTGTTCAAAAAACGACACGAACTTTGAACTTCAAACGGAAGAAGATATTATAAAATATATTGCGGATAATAATTTAAATGCTCAAAAAACTAGTACTGGTTTGTATTATGTAATTACAAAACAAGGTACAGGAAAAAGACCAACTAATAGCAGTGCAAATGTTACTGTTGCTTATAAAGGCTATTTTTTAGATGGTGCTGTTTTTGACCAAAATCCCAACGGATTTACTGCGAACTTAAATCAAGTAATTAAAGGTTGGACAGAAGGTTTGCAACTTTTTAATGAAGGCGGAGAAGGAATTTTAATAGTTCCTTATCAGTTAGGTTATGGTGCTAACGGAAGAGGTACAATTCCAGGCGGAGCAGTTTTAATTTTTGATATCAAACTATTTAGCGTAAACTAAAAATTTAAGATAAAAAAAAAGCGAAACTTAGAAGTTTCGCTTTTTTTTTGTCTACGAAATAATTGGCTTTATAAAATCATTAATTTTATCGACTCCATTCATTCCCAAATTCTTAATAAATGCAGAACCAATTATTGCTCCGTGCGCATAGTTACAAGCTGTATTAAAGGTTGATTTATCAGAAATACCAAAACCAATAATTAATTTACTTTGCAAATTCATTGCCTTAATTCTCTCAAAATAAGCTATTTGATTGCTCGAAATTTCTCCTTTTGCGCCAGTAATAGAAGAGGATGCGACTACATAAATAAATGCTTTCGAATAAGCATCTATTTTTCTAATTCTTTCTTCGGATGTTTGAGGAGTGATTAAAAATATATTTGTAATTCCGTATTTATCAAATAATTCTTGATAGTGATTTTCAAACTCTACCATGGGTAAATCAGGAATAATTAAAGTGTCAATACCACATACAATCATCTTTTTACAGAATCTATCTTCGCCATATTTTAACAATTGATTTAAATACCCCATTAAAACCAAAGGTGTTTTATTAGTCTCTTTAATACTTAACAATTGGTCAAAAATAATGTCTAAATTAACTCCGTTTTCTAAGGCTTTTTGACTACTCTCTTGAATTGTTGGCCCATCTGCTAAAGGATCAGAATACGGCAAGCCAACTTCAATGAAATCTACTCCACTTTTTTCTAACCCTGAAATGACTTTTAAAGTATCATCTAATTTTGGATATCCACAAGTAAAATAAATAGATAATAAATTTTTATCTTTTTTTCGAAATAATTCTTGTATTGAGTTCATATCAATAATTTTAATTTCTATTTATTATTTGTTGTTCAATAGAACTCCACAAGTTAATTCTTAATTGCAATGCTTTTTTTGCAGTCTCTAAAACTTCCGTCCATTTTTGTGCATCATTACCACATAATTCAGTAATCATTTTTAAGGATAAAGGTCCGTGTTCATCGCCATCCAATTCAATATGTCTATTTAAATAATACATAAAACTGTCATAGGATTTATTGTTATCCAAAGAAGCTTTCTCTATAATATTAATAAACATATCAGGAATTACATCTTCTCTACCAAAAGTAAATGCAGAAGCAATTAAATGACTTTTATTTGTTTTTATGGTATCAAAGGTAAAATTAACAAATTCTTTTACTTCATTAGGAATCTCCAAATTTTCCAATGCTTTCTCAACAGAAGTGTTTGCTTGTAACACTTTTATAAATTCGTTCATTTTACCTGGGTCTGCATTCACTTCTTGCATAGCAGTTAGATACATTTCAAAATGACTTTTAATTACTCCATGGGCATCAAAATCACTTTCTTCTGCTACCGTAATTTCATTTATAAAACGAGCTAATTCCGCATTTTTAACTGGCATCCAAGGAATGGATACACAGGTTAAATTTACTTGTAATGCTTTTAAAAGTGACATAAAATCCCAAACTGCAAAAACGTGAAGACTCATAAAAACTTGCACATCTTCTAGAGTATGCAACTTTTTATACAGAGAATGATTTTTTAATTCATTCCTTGAACCGGCTAATTCTTTTTCAATATATACTAAGTTACTGTTCATTATTCTTTTAAATGTTTTATATATATTTCTAAATCTTTATCTCCTCTACCCGATAAATTCACCACTACAACTTGGTCTTTTCTAAACTTAATTTTTGATAAAACAGCTAAGGCGTGTGCAGTTTCTAAGGCAGGAATAATTCCTTCTATTTTAGTTAACTCAAAAGCAGCTTCTAGTGCTTCGTCGTCTGTAGCACTCATAAATTTAGCTCTTTTAGTTTCATATAAAAAAGCGTGTAAAGGCCCAACTCCCGGATAATCTAAACCTGCAGAAATAGAGTACGGTTCTACAATTTGCCCATATTCATCTTGCATTAAAATGGTTTTACTTCCATGAATAATTCCTACTTGTCCTAATTGAGAAGTAGCAGCACTTTCGCCCGAATAAACTCCTAAACCAGCTGCTTCCACAGCAATTAACTCTACATCTTCATCATCTAAATAATGATAAAAAGCACCCGCAGCATTACTTCCACCACCAACGCAGGCAATAATTGTATCCGGATTTTCTTTACCCGTTTTCTCTTTTAATTGCCATTTCATTTCTTCAGAAATAATAGCTTGCAAACGCGCTACCATATCTGGATGCGGCGCTGGCCCAACAACAGAACCTATTAAATAAAACGTTTCTGGATGCTGAATCCAATAGCGAATTGCCTCATTTGTTGCATCTTTTAAGGTTTTACTTCCGCTTGTAGCAGGAACCACTTTTGCACCTAACATTTTCATTCTAGCAACGTTTGGTGCTTGACGAACAATGTCTTTTTCGCCCATAAAAACAGTACATTCTAGGCCCATTAACGCACAAACTGTTGCCGTAGCAACTCCATGCTGCCCTGCTCCTGTTTCTGCAATAATTTTAGTTTTCCCCAATTTCTGAGCTATTAAAATTTGCCCAACCGTATTGTTCACTTTATGAGCTCCTGTATGACATAAATCTTCACGTTTTAAATAAATGTGAGCACCATACTTTTCAGATAATCTTTTTGCTAAATACAAAGGTGTTGGTCTACCAACATACTCTTTTAATAAAGATTTGTATTCTTTTTGAAACTCCTCAGACTGGATAATTTGCACGTAATTATCCGCTAATTCTTTTACATTTGGATACAGTAATTCTGGAATAAATGCGCCTCCATATTGTCCAAAATATCCGTTTTCATCTGGTTGAAATTTTGATTTCATATCTCTCCTATTTGTGTAATCGTGTAACTATTGATTTGTTTAAACGTCTCAAACAATTAAACCGTTAAACTTTTTTTAAATTTCTTTATTTCTTCTATTTTCTTAACTCCTGGTTCATTTTCAAACTTACTATTTACATCCAATGCATAAATAGGTAAATCTGAATTCACTATTTTTTCAACTTCTTCAATATCACTTAAACCGATACCTCCACTTAAAAAGAATGGTTTTTCAAAAGGATATTTTTCTAACACTTTCCAATCGAATTGTACGCCATTTCCTCCTCTTTCTTTTCCTTTGGTATCAAATAAAAAGTAATCTACAAAGTCTAAATACGGTTTTAAAACATCAAAATCAAATTCATCTTTAATTCCGAATACTTTAATAATTTCCACTTTTTCATCAGAAATAAAATGTTTATTCTTTTCCTTTTTCTGATGTTTATTTTCTTCAATAAATAGAGCTCTTCTTTCTGATAATTGAATTTGTAGTTCTTTTACATATTCTACAGACTCATCGCCATGTAATTGAACCGCATCCAATTGATATTCTTCTACCAACGAAACTAAAATTTCTAAATACTCATTTACAAAAACACCAACTTTTTTTATTGATTTTGGGAGTTCCGGAATAATACCTTCAAAGTTTCTTTTTGATTTTTCATAGAAAATAAAGCCCAGATAATCAGGTTGCAATGCTGCAACTTGTTGGATATTTTCTGCGTATTTCATTCCACAAACCTTTAACTTCATTATGAATATTGTTTAATCTTTTATTTGTTTAACTGTATTATTGTGTTTACTCAAACTCTAAAATTGTGTTTTCTTTGAAGCTACTTTTCAACAATTAAACAGGTACACTTTTTTCTATCTAATCTGACTAATAAATTCCATACAAGCTCCACCAGGGTCCTCCGTTTTCATAAACGTTTCACCAATTAAAAATCCTTGAAAACCATATTCTTTTAATCCCATAATAATTCTTGGATCAGAAATTCCGCTTTCTGAAATTTTAATACATGAATCTGGAATCTGACTTGCCAACTTAATTGAATGTTCTAAATCAACTTCAAAAGTCTTTAAATTTCTATTATTGATTCCTATAATTTTATTATCTAAATCGTTAATTTTATCTAATTCTTCTTGTGTATGCACTTCATATAAAACTTCCATTCCTAAATCTGCTGCTAGGTTTCCGTAGTTTTTTAATTCTGCGGATGTTAAACAAGCTGCAATCAATAAAATTACATCTGCTCCTATTGCTTTCGCTTCCACAATTTGAAATCCGTCAACAATAAAATCTTTTCTTAAAATTGGTTTTTGTTGATTGATCACTCTAGCTTCCATCAAATCTGCCATCGTTCCTCCAAAAAAAGAAGTATCCGTTAAAATAGATTGCGCTGCCACATTTGCGTCTAAATATCCATTGGTAACTTCAGCAATTGTTGCTGTGTCATTGATGATTCCTTTGGAGGGTGATTGACGCTTAAATTCAGCGATAATTCCGGTTGAACCAACTTCTAATAAAGACTTTTTTAATGAAAAAGTTGCTCTACTAAAACTAGGACTTTGCACTAATTTCTGAACAGGAACTTCTGCTTTTATCTTAGCAATTTCCTTTTTCTTGAATGCGATTATTTTATCTAGTATTGTCATTTCTTATTTCTTCTGTCATTGCGAGGAACGAAGCAACCTGTTCATTTTAATCGAAAGGTTTCTTCAGTCATGCTTCCTTCGGAATGACGTTTTATTTATTACTATTTATTTTCTTATTTCTGTAACTCAAAAAAAAGTAAACAACTATACCCACGATCAAACCAATAATTGATTGTTTTAACACACTTTGAGTCTGAATTCCTAGTGCCATTCCCATCAATAGAAAAGCTGGAATAATTAGAATTAAATTATTTTTCTTCTTTGCCATTTTTTTTATCATTGCGAGAAACGAAGCAATCTTTTTAAATTAACAGATTACTTCACTCTTAACCTCGTTCGTTATGACGTTTTAATTATAAACTTACTAATTTATATAAACACTCTTTTGCCTTCAATCCTAAAAGCGACCCTTTTGCTTCTTCAAAAGCAGTTTCAAAAGACTTTGTTTCATCTACAATTGTTAATGCAAACGCAGCATTTGTTAGCACCACATTATTTTGCGCTTCGGTGCCTTTTCCTTCTAAAATTGATTTAAAAATTTTAGCAGCATCTGCAACCGAATTTCCTCCAAAAATTTCTGCCTGTTGAATTCTTTTTTGTCCTAAATCTTCCGGGTTTATAATTTGTTCTCCTTTTTTAGTGAAAAACTTGAATCCGCTTGTTAAGGATATTTCATCATAGCCGTCTAAGGCATGAATAATTCCGTAATTAATATCTTCTTCTTGTAAAATGTAATTGTACAAACGCGCAATTTCCAAATTAAAAGTTCCTAATAGATGATTTTTTGGCGAACTCGGATTTACCAAAGGTCCTAACATGTTAAAGAACGTTTTTAACGCCAATGCTTTTCTTGTTGCACTAACCGCTTTCATTGCTGGATGAAATTTTGGAGCATGTAAAAAACAAATATTTGCTTTCTCTAAATGTTCTCTCAAAATACCTTCATCATTCGTAAAATTGTATCCAAAACTTTCTAACATATCCGAAGAACCAGATTGTGAAGACACCGAATAATTACCGTGTTTTGCTACTTTTTGACCAGTTCCTGCAACGATAAAAGAAGTTAAGGTTGAGATGTTGAACGTGTCTTTTCCGTCGCCACCTGTTCCAACTATATCAATGGTATTATAATCTGATAAATCTACTTTTATGGCCAACTCTTTTAGTGCATTTCTAAAACCAGAAAGTTCATCAACCGTAATTGGGCGCATCATAAAAACCGTCATAAATGACGCTAAATGTGCATCATTATAGTTCCCTGCAGCAATATCTATTAACACTTGCTTTGCTTCAGATTTGGACAATCTTTCGTGATTATATAATTTATTTAAAATTGCTTTCATTTAAATTGAATTCTAAAAATTTAAAGACACCAATACTATTATGCAAAGTTACCTCTAAAGTTTATCAACGTTTTGTTTGCTTACTTTTTAATACTATTTATAAAGTTTCTTAATAACTGCTCACCAACATCTGTTAAAATAGATTCTGGATGAAATTGTACTGCCGAAATTGGAAATATTTTATGTTCAATTGCCTGAATTAATCCATCTTCATCCCTTGCTGTTACTTGTATTTCTTCTGGAAAATTTTCGTCTGTTGCTGCCCAAGAATGATACCGTGCTGCTAAAAATGTTTCTGGAACATCTTTAAAAATAATGGCAGAAGGGTCTGAGACCCTCATTTCCGTTGCAACTCCGTGAAAAACATTATCTAGGTTGATGATTTTCCCACCAAAAACTTCTGTAATTGCTTGTAAACCTAAACAAACTCCAAATATTGGTTTTACGCCTGCGTAGGTTTTAATGACGTCCTTTAAAATTCCTGCTTCATCAGGAATTCCGGGTCCTGGCGATAGCATAATTACATCATAATTATTTACATCTTCAATACTGATTTCATCATTTCTAAAAACTGCAGGATAATTTCCTGTAATTTTTTCTACCATGTGAACAAGATTATAGGTAAACGAATCGTAATTGTCTAAAATTAATATTTTCATATTTCTTTCTAATTGTCATTGCGAAGCAAATTTTTCATTTGCTGTGGCAATCTGTTTATTAATTAAGAGATTACTTCGTCGGAAAAACTCCTCGTAATAACTTAAATCTCAATTTGCGTTAGGGATTGAAACGGCATCCTTTTTATTTTCTTTTTAAAATAAAAAGATATAGTGAAAAGCCCGCTTGAACGCCCTAAATATTCTCTGCTAAAATTAACGCTTTATTTAACGCTGCTAACTTATTATTTACTTCTTGTAATTCTTTTTCTTCATCAGAATGAATAACAATTCCTGCACCTGCTTGCGAATACAATACATTATTTTTACTTACAAACGAACGAATGGCAATTGCCAAATTCACAGAACCGTCTAAACCGATAATGCCAACAGCGCCTCCGTAAAAGCCTCGTGTTTGATTCTCATATTTGTTAATTAGTTCCATCGCTTTGTATTTTGGCGCACCACTTAAGGTTCCGGCTGGGAAAGTATCACCAACAATTTCGATGGGATTTCCTTTAATTTTTCCTCTCACCGTAGAAACTAAATGAATTACATGACTAAAATATTGTACTTCTTTAAAAACCTCAACGGTAACATTATCAGCATGTTTACTTAAATCGTTTCTCGCCAAATCGACCAACATTACGTGTTCTGCAGTTTCCTTCTTATCTTCGGATAATTTTTTACCCAACTTTCTGTCTTCTGCCATATCACCCGTTCTTCTAAACGTACCAGCAATTGGATTGATCGTTGCTTTTCCTTCAGAAATTTTAATCTGTGCTTCTGGTGAAGAACCCATTAATTTAAAAGAACCATAATCGAAATAAAACAAATATGGCGAAGGATTTATAGAACGCAATGCTCTGTAGACGTTAAATTCATCTCCTTTAAATTTTTGCTGAAATTGGCGTGACAATACCAACTGAAAAACATCACCTCTTTTACAATGCGATTTTGCTTTTACCACATACTCTTTGAATTCTTCGCCGGTTACATTTGACGTTTCTTTGCCAACAATTTCAAATTTCTGTGTATTAAATGCTTGCGCATCTATAATCGTTTGAACTTCGTTAATACGAGATTCTGTGCCTTCTTCGATATTTTCTATCAACGTCATTTCATCATTAAAATGATTGATGGCGATAATAAATCGATAGAAACTGTATTGCATTTCCGGAATCGCAGAAGGTGCTTTCTTATTTGTGAATTTAATATTCTCAAAATATTGAACAGAATCAAATGTTGTATATCCATATAAACCATTAAATGATTTTAATTCCGCCGGACACTCTAAATCTATTGAATTTGTAAATTTATCAAATAGTTGATAAAAATTCTTATCGATTGGTTGCGCATCGATTTGTGTTCCTTTATGAGAAACCGTAAACTGATAATCGTCAACTTTCATGGTTACAATTGGTTCAATAGCGATAAAAGAAAAACTTTCTTCTTTACTATGATAATCAGAACTTTCTAACAAAAGTGTATTTGCAAATTTATCTCTAAATCGCAAATACAAGCCTACAGGTGTCACTGTATCTGCTATTTTCGTTTTAAAAATTGTTTTAAAGTGTGTTTTTTTCATTTTATAGAATTGAAAAAGGCTTATCGTGAGATAAGCCTTTTTTATATTTTTTACGTATAGGTTTAGTTCTCACTTATGAATTAAGAGAGTTCCACCACCATATGTTTAGTTGTTTTTTCATTTGGCTACAAATGTAGAAAGCAAATTCTACTTGAACAAATTTATTTTAACTTTTTTATATTAATTTACAATGAAAAACAAATCTTCTAAAAAAAACCAATTTACATTACATCTACATACTAAATTATATTAATTAGTTATAAACTATAACATATTTAACGAATTCTATTTCGAAAAAGAATAAAAAATCGTTTTTTTGTAGCACAAACATTTGTTTGATTTGAATTTACTGAATTAATTAACGCACCAATGATTTATAACTTAAATTATTGGTGTTTTTTCTTTATATTGTACTTTAATCAGAGTCAAAACTTTTGTAGTTTTGCCCCCTTGAAGTTTTGATGTAAACTAAAACAAGAAAAGGATGAGTAAAATTATGACTGTAGACATTTTGTCTAGTATTAAAGGAGCGCAGCCATCTGAGTCTGTGAATAAATTATTTGAAGCAATTAAAAATGCCAATTCAACAAATAGTAACTCTTTTAATAAAAATCATAGTAATGCGGTTTCTTTAGATGATTTAAGAGAAGATATTGTTATTGATAGTCCGATCGTCGAAAAACAACTCATTATTGAAAACTTTCCGAAAGAAAAAAATGGCTATTTAGTTGTTTCTAAGGTTATAGAAGAATAGTTATGGAGTCGCAAATACACAAGATTCATCAGCAATTGAGGAACAAAGAGATAACTTGTACAAAATTGATACAAGACAGATTAGATTTATTAAAATCGAACACACACAATACCGTCAATTCACTTTTAGAAACACTAGCTTTAGGCTTAGCTGAAAAAGTGGATGCTAGAATTGAAAACGGAGAAGATATTAGTTTGCTAGAAGGAATTCCTTTCGGAATTAAAGATGTCTACATGTTGCAAGGCACTTTAGCTACCGCAAGCTCAGATTTACTAAAAAACTACAAATCTCCGTACACAGCAACTGCCATTCAAAAATTGTTAGATGCTGGCGCAATTCCGTTAGTAAAAGAAAATTGCGATAGCTTTGGACACGGTTCATCCTCTGAAAACACGATTTTCGGAGCTGTAAAAAATGCTGCAAATACCGATTTAGTTGGAGGTGGATCAAGTGGAGGATCTGCTGTAAACGTTGCAAAAGACTTTACCGTTTTTTCAATTGGTGGAGATACAGGAGGTTCAATTCGTCAACCTGCAGGATATAATAATGTCTTCGGATTTAAACCTACTTACGGAAGAGTTTCTCGTTTTGGTTTAATGGCGTATGCATCCTCAACAGATTGTGTTGGCCCAATTACAACATCCATTGAAGATATTAGACTTGTCTTAAATGTGATGAGTGGCAAAGATGTAAAAGATCAAACTAGCTATTCATCAGAATCAATTTCAGCATCGGCTGTTTTAAATGCGGATGAAATAAAAACGGTTGGATATTTTAAAAACTTTATAGAAACTGATGCAATTGACCCTGAGATAAAATCAGACTTTTTAGCATCCATCGAAAAAATAAAAGCGACAGGAATTCAGGTCAAAGAACTCGATTTCTTTGAAGCTGACACCTTAGTTTCTGCTTATTACACACTGGCAATGGCAGAAACTGCTTCTAATTTATCAAGATTAGATGGTACAAATTACGGACAAAGAATTGAAGGTGAGAATTTAAAAGACACGTATTCAATAACGCGTTCAGAAAACTTTTCCGAAGAAACAAAACGTAGAATTGTTGGTGGAAATCAAGTGTTATCGCAAGGTTTTTCTGATGAAATCTATTTAAAAGGATTGAATTTAAGAAATCAAATTGCCGAGAATTTTGAAAAAGACTTTAAAGAAGTTGATATCATTTTATCGCCAGTTACCCCAAATAAACCGCCTAAAATTGGCGATAGTTTAAAAGATCCTTTAGCAATGTATTTATCGGATGCATATACCGTTGGTTTTAGTTTAGGGCAATTACCAACGTTAACAATTCCGCAAGGAACAGCAACAGGCTTGCAAATTACGGCTGCAAAAAATAATGACGAACTCGTTTTGAAGTTTGCTAACTTCTTAAAAGATACGATATAATGGAATTGGAGCACTTAAATGATTTATTAAAAAAACACGATTTAGAATTAGTTATAGGTCTTGAAACACACGTTCGTTTAAATACAAAATCGAAGTTATTCTGTTCTTGCGCAAATCAAGAAATAGAAAAGCCTAATCAAAATATATGTGCTGTTTGTACAGGACAAATGGGTGTTTTGCCTTCTATAAATAAAGAAGCGATTACAAAGGCAATTTATTTTGGAAAAGCAGTAAAATCTACTTTTTCAAATGAGGTAATTTCTTGGGATCGTAAACATTACGAATACCCGGATAACCCTAAAAATATTCAGATTACACAGTTTCATAATCCTGTAATTCCGGATGGTGAAGTTTCTTGTTTTAGAAATGATGGCTCGCAGTTTACAGTGAGTTTAACGCAAGTTCATATAGAAGAGGATGCGGCAAAATTGATGCACGAAAAGAAAATTTCTTTGGTCGATTTTAACAAAGCAGGTGTGCCGTTAATCGAAATTGTAACAGATCCTTGTATTCGTCATATCGAAGATGCATCAACCTATGCACAATATATTCAGAGAATTGTTCAAAACTTAAAAATATCCGAAGCAAATCTTGAAAAAGGGGAATTTAAATCGGATGTTTCTGTATCACTTCGAAAAAAACATACTTATAATTTAAATCCGAGAACAGAGATTAAAAACCTGAATTCGTTTAAGTTTATGGTGGATGCGTTGAAGGAAGAAATTGAAAAACAATTAAATTATTACATAGCACATAAAGAATTTAGACCAGAGCAAACAACGGTTTTATGGGATGCCGATTTAAAGCAAACCAAAACCATGCGTACAAAAGAATTTGAAGCGGATTATCGTTTTATTTCTGAGCCAGATTTGCCTTTTGTAAACATTAAGCAAGTTGTAGAAAGTATTAAAGTTGATGTAAGTTCTTTGCCTTTTGCAGTAGAATCTATTCTGATAAAAGGTGGCGTTTTACCGCAAGATGCTAAGTTTTTTACTGCGGATTCTTTACGTTCTGAAACTTTTATTGCTATTAACACTATAGTTAATGATCCTTCTTTTGTTGCCAAAACTTTGGTAAATAATATTGGCGCAGATGAATATGCAAATATTCATAGCATTAAACATTTAACTGAAATTTTTCAATTATTTAAAGATGATAAAATTACTTCTGTTTTGGTTCAAAACGGAATTACTTCATACTTAAAAGACAGAACTTTTGATTATAAAAAGTATTTTGACGATAATACGATATCCGAAGATTCTATTAAAGATGCAGTTCTAAAAGTAATTGTTGAAAACGAATCAATTGCTAGCGATATTAAAGCAGGAAACCAAGGAAAAGCAGGAATTCTTGTAGGTAAAGTAATTGCTATTATTGGCAAAGGTGCTTCTGGAAAAGTGATTCGTGAAGAAATATTGTTGGCTATTAGTAATAAGCCATTAGCCTTTGGCAAAGAACAAACTTCCAATAGCGAAAAGCAAAAGGCAAATAGTGAACAAGCAAAAACGAAGAACCAAGAAGAAGAACTTCTTCCTCAAATTCCGATTGTCATAAAAGAAGAATACAGGACCCACAAGATTTCAGAATTATCAGAAGCTGCTATTAAGGAGGAAGTTACTTTAGCAGGTTGGGTAGCAAGTGTTCGTGATCACGGTGAATTAATTTTTATTGATTTACGCGATTCAAGCAATCAAGTTTTTCAAGTGCGTTTAAGTAGAGAAACGTTTCCTAATTTAGATGAATTGGTAAAATTAAAACCAGAAACTGTAATTACGGTTACTGGAATTGTCGTTCAGCGAAAAGAGGATGATTATAATGCTGGTTTAAGAACTGGTAAAATTGAATTAGAAACATCCGTTTTAGAAATCTTAAACTTATCGAAAACACTTCCGTTTGAAATTAAAAAAGCAACAAAATCGAATGAAAATATTCGTTTTCAGTATAAATTTTTAGACCATAGAAATGATGACGTTCGCAAAGCAATTGTGAATCGTCATAAAGTTATAAAATTATTGCGTGATATTTTAGACGAAGAAGAATTCTTAGAAATTGAAACGCCAATTTTAACTGCAGGAACTGATGAAGGCGCAAGAGAATTTATTGTTCCTACTAGAAAACAAGCGGGTGCTTTTTATACGTTACCACAAGCGCCGCAGCAATTTAAGCAGATGCTAATGGTGGGCGGCTTTGAGAAATATTTTCAAATTGCACGTTGTTTTAGAGATGAAGATTCACGTGGAGATCGTCAACCAGAATTTACACAATTAGATATTGAAATGGCATTTGCAAGTATGCAGCAAATTATCGATTTAAACACCAAAATGTTTAACGAGGTTGTTCATAAAATCTATGGAAAAAAATGGATTTTACATCCGTTTGAAATCGTTACTTACAAAGATGCAATGGATAAATATGGTTGTGATAGACCAGATTTACGTTACGGGTTGCAAATGCAAGATATTACAGACATTGTAAAAGACACTACTTTTCAAGTTTTTAGTAAACCTATTGATGATGGCGGAATTGTAAAATGTATTAAAGTTTCTGCGAAAGAACAAGGCAATACAAGAATGTCTAAAGGTCAAATTGAAAACTTAACTGCCATTGCGCAGCAAAATGGCTTAGGCGGTTTGGCGTATATTATTGTCAATGAAAATGAGTTGCAATCGCCCATTATTAAGTTTTTAGGTGAAGAAATTGCAGCGAATATTATAAAAGCTACGAATGCTCAAATTGGTGATATTGTATTTTTCTCAGCTGCAGATTATGCAACTGCAAATAAAGCGCTAGATGCGGTACGTCAAGAAATGGGACGCATTTTAAAACTCATCAATCCCAAGGAATTAAGACCTGCGTGGGTCGTTGATTTCCCAATGTTTGAAAGAACGGAGGAAGGACGATGGACGTTTACTCACAATCCGTTTTCTATGCCAGCAATTTACGATTTGGAAAAACACATGAACAACAATGATGACGAAATAGGAACCATCATTGCGCAACAATACGATTTAATCTTAAACGGTTATGAAATTGGCGGCGGATCTGTTCGTGCGCACAAAGCAGAAATTTTAGAAGCAACCTATAAAAATATGGGTTACAATAAAGAGGAAATGCTAAAAAGCGTGGGAACAATGCACAAAGCTTTTCAATATGGCGCGCCACCTCACGGAGGAATTGCCTGGGGAATTGATCGTTTAATGATGATTTTAGAAAAGAAAGCCTCTATTAGAGAAGTGATGGCGTTCCCTAAAACAGGTTCCTCTGAAGACTTATTATTTAATGCACCTTCTATCTTATCCGATAAAAAAGTAGAGGAAATGAATGTGAAAATTATGAGAAAATAATTAATTTTCATAAATTTTATAAACACAAAAATCCTGCTAAAAAGCAGGATTTTTTTATTCTTAAAACAAAACATTACTCCTTTTAAAATAACAAATTACTTTCTTAAAGGAATTGCAATATTTGGATAATCTGTAATAATACCATCAACTCCCATTTTAAGTAAATTTACTATGTCGTTCTTTTTATTAACGGTCCATGGAATTACTTTCATCTTTTTACTTTGAATCCTTTTTACCTCCTCTTTATTCAATAAAATAAAATAAGGACTGTAAATTTTTGGCTTAAAACTTAACATTTTCATATTCGTTTCAAAATCATTTTTATATGTTAAAAATGCCAAGGTAAATGCTGGGTACGTTTTATGAATGTATCCTAAAACTCTAGGGTCAAAACTTTGTACCGTTATTTTTTCTAATGATAATTTCGCATTTTTTAATTGCTCTATTACAAGATCAGAGAATTCTGCAACAGAAGGTTGAAATCCGTTTTTTTCGTCTTTTGGCGTACTTTTAATTTCTACATTGTAACGAATTTGATCATTTTTAGCCTCAGCGAAAGTAATCAGTTCAGATAATAATGGTTTGTAAGCTTTCTCTTTTTTTTGTTCTAAAAACTTCGGATTTCCAATAGAACCAACATCGTAACTCTTTATCTTTTTGTATTTATTTTTATAAATATTAAAAGCCAAAGCGTCCTTTTTTGTAATTTTTCTTCCTTTTGCATCTAAAGTAACTTCTTCATTTAACCAAGGTTCGTGAGAAACAACTACTTTATTATCTTTACTGATAACAACATCTAATTCTAATGTATTTACACCTAAATCTAATGCTTTTTCAAAAGCTTGAATGGTATTTTCTGGCGATAAACCTCTTGCTCCTCTATGACCTTGTAAATCGAAACTATATTGTTTTGTTTTCTCTAAAATTACTTCATCAATAAAAGCAACTGTTTGATTGTATACATTTTTCCAATCTTTAGACCTTAAATCGCAAGCAATTACATGATTCCCCGCTTCTGGAAAAGCAACTCTTACTTTTTTATCAGTAGGAGTTCCTAAACCATCAAACATTTTTAAAATTGCGGGCACAGAAACCACCTGATCTTGTTCTTTTTCATTTTTATAATAATACCCAACAAATGCCGGAATTTTAATTTTAGAAAAAGTAGTTGGATTCATATTTTTAGTGACCATATTTATCAAAGCTTTGTAACCATCTATATGATAAATTGTAGACCAATATTTAGCTTCTTCTTCTGGTCTTTCTTGTTTCATAATTTCACTTCCTTCATTCATTTTTACAAAACCAGCTTTACCTTCTGGTGTAACAATTATTTTAAATGCAGGGTTTATAAGATCTATAAAAGGAGAATACAAAATTAATCCTAAAATATCGTTACTATCTTCTGATGCTAATTTTAAACTTAAAGAACCTCCTGTAGAAGTACTTACTAAAATTATTTTTTTACCAATTATTTTACCTATTAACAATGCTTCTTTTGCAGTTTCTATATAATTTTCTGGCGTTAAGTTTTTAAAATTATCTTCTCTACTCATGCCATGTTCTTTTAAACGAGACATGTATATATTGGCATTGTATTTTTCAGAAAGCTGACTCATAATTGGCTCACCTTCTCTACTACTCGCTCCAAAACCATGTAAATATACAAATGCAATATCAGTTTGTTTTTGCTTGTAATTCTCTGCCCAAATAATTTTTGCTTGATTATTTGGCTTGATGTTTTTGTTACTAATTTCTTTCGTATTTACAATACTCTCAATTGTCGTTATCGTTTTTACTTCTTGACCTATAACTTCAAAATTAAAGGCGATTAATAATAGCGCAGTTAAAAATGTTTTTTGCATAATAAATAGCTTTTTTATTTATTTAAGTGTTGTTAAAATTTTGCTTTTACTTGTAATCCAAAAAATCTAGGAGCTCCGGCAATAAAGGTTGGTATGCCAAAAGCACCGCCGGTATTCCCTGCGTCAACAATAAATTCTTCGTCTAAAACATTAGTCATATAAAAGTTAATTTCATAATTTTTGTTAACAATAAGACCTGTTCTAAAGTTTAACAAACCATATCCATCTTGCGAAATCTCAGGTAAATTTGTTTCTTCAAAAAACACTTTAGACTTATAAGTATATGTAGGTCTGAAGAAATAACCTAAATTTTTATGGATCTCTAAATTGATATTAAAACCAGCTGAAAATGAATTTTCGGGTGTTAATCTAAATGTATTTCCCGCTAATTCTTGTGGGTTCCCATCAGAATCTTCATCATCAAAAGAAGCATCTATATAACCATAATTAGCAAAAAAGCTTGAAGTTTTTGAAAAAGCATATTGCAAAGCTACTTCAAAACCAAAAGAACTTGAATTACCACTATCCTGTGTAATATTTGTTAAAACTCCATCCTCTAATTTAGCTACCGATGTTTGAAAGTTTGAATAGTCATACATGTAAGCATTTATATCGAATTGTAAACTATTATTTAAGAATAATGATTTTGCACCTACTTCATAAGACCAAACAATTTCATCAGATAAAATATTAGTTTCTGTTGCTGTAACATTGATTACGTTAGGTCTTCTTCCTCTAGAAGTTGTTCCAAATAATGTAATTTCTTCATTTACTGCAAAATTTACTGCAAAACGCCCCACTGCTGATAAAAAGCTATCACTAGCTTCTATTTTACCATTTGTTGGTGCAAATAATGTATTTGGATAATTACCTGACAAATACCCTAAAACAGACGGTACTTCTGTATCTATAACCTCATAAGAAGCATTAATATTTTCTAATGTTGCTCTTAAGCCTAATGTAAATGATAATTTATCTGTAACATCATAAGAAGCATCTGCAAAAATATCGCCAGAATAATTTTCCCCAAAATTTGTAAAAGTTTCTTTATTAAATGAATTTAAAGGTGCTCCTGCAATTGGACCAAATGTACTTGGATCATTTGGTATAGAAGGCGCTAAAACTGCTACTCCATTAGATAGCAGAAAAGTAGGATTTAAAAGTAACATTGCTACACTTCTCTCATTATATTCCCAGGGCACACTTTGCGAACCATCTTCATAAAAGAAATTAGCTCCAAAAAAACCTCTAAATTTATCATCAGTATCAAAATTGAATCTAAATTCTTGGCTAAATTGTTTTCCTTTTGATATTTCATTAAAAAATAAAGCTGGCGCAACTGTTCCATCTGCATCAAAAGCCTCGTTAGAATCAAATTCTCTATAGGCAGTTGTAGAAGTTAAATCCCAAACATCATTAAAGCCGTGTTTTAAAATTGCTGTTACACCCCAAACAGTTCGGTCTAAACCTAAATCTTCACCTCTTTCTAAATCAGCAAAGGTATTTGGATTTGTATCGCCACCTAAAGGCGCATAAGTTCCACTTTTAAAAGAAGTTCCTGGAGGTGTGTCTTGTTGCCAATTTGCAATTACATCTAAACTTGTATCGTCATTTAGCAAGTATTTAAATGACGTTCTAAAAGCTAAAGTTTCTTTTCCGTTTAAATCTCCACCAGATATATTTTCAATAAAACCATCTCTTCCATTATAAATTGCAGCGGCTCTAAAAAATAATTTATTATCTACTAAAGGAGCGTTGTAATGTCCTGTTGCTAAAAACTGATTAAAATTACCGTATCCTAATTTTACAGAACCCGATATTTCGTTTTTTGCTTTATTTTGAATAATGTGCATTGCCCCAATTTGAGCACCCCTGCCAAATAAAGTTCCTTGTGGTCCTTTTAGAACTTCTACACGTTCTATATCGTATAACTCTACAACAGAACCTCTAGACTTACTAATTGAAACTCCGTCTTGAAAAATAGAAACTCTTGGCTCTACTCTAGAATCCCCACTATCACTTGTAATTCCTCTAACTACGATCCCTGGATTATTAACACTTTGAATTTGTACTTGAAAACCTGGTACATATTCAGACAAAGCATCATATTCAAAAGTTCCTTGATTTTCTAAAAAATCTGTTCCGTAAGAAGTAATTGCAATAGGAACATCTTTATTTTTTTGCTCTCTTTTTTGCGATGTTACTACAACGCCTTCTAACATGTAAGAACTTTCTTTTAATATAAAGTTCTGAATAGTTTCTGATTTTGTAATTACTACTTGTTTTGTAATTGTATTGTAACCTATATATGATACTTGAATTACGTACGTATTGTTAGGTATTCTTTCTAACAAAAACGCTCCTTTAATATCAGAAGTTGTTCCCATAGATAAACCTTTTACCAAAATACTAGCTCCCATAATTGGCTCACCTTGTTCTGTTAAAACTGTACCTTTTAATGCACCAGTATTTTGGGCATTAATATTGATTATACTAAAAAATATAGATATTGTAAATAAAAATTTAAAGTGCATTATTTTTGAATTTAAAGGGTTGTTATAGAATTCAAATTTATGCTTGTGATATTAAAAGCTTGTTAGCTTAACATAATTGAAGCGTTAATTATTTAAGCAAATACGGATGTTTTTTATAAAAATTTCACATAATAGTAATAGTTTATTTAATACCTTTTAACTAGGAGTTGTTAATTTAACCCCCTTTTCCTTTATCAGATAAAAAAGTAAAAAAATGAATACGAAAATCACAAGAACTTAATAAAAATTTCATGAACTTCATAATATAATTTTTAAAACCTTACGAAAGTGAGGCTTTTTGTTTTAAATTGAAAATCAATTTAACCTTTTTAAATCTTATTTATTTTGTTAGGATTATTAGTAATTATAGTGGTTTCTTGGCTTCTTTTACATTTTATTGAAAATGAAAGCATTGATGTTTTAGGAATCAATCCAAATGGCAAACGTTTTGTTGAGTTTATAGTTGGGTTTTTATTTATTATTCTGATAACACTTTTAACTATTTACATAGAAAGTGTTCTTCTTTCTGTTGATTGGAAAATGAAAAAGCGAGTTAAATTACAACTTGTTTTTTGACTCATTTATATATCATTTAAAATCTGCACTCACAGAAGATTTAGCTTTTAGAGGCGCACTTCTTTATATTTTGATTAAAAAATTGGCGTACAAAAAGGTTTTTTTTATCAGCAATTACATTCGGAATTTACCATTGGTTTTCTTACGGAATGATAAATGGACCTATTATTCCTTTAATTTAAATTTTTATAATAACTGGTTTTACAGGCTATGTTTGGGCATACACATTTAACAAAACCAAATCAATATTTATGCCTTTAAGGTTTTATTTAGGATTTAATTTTCTGATGACACTTTTCTGCACATCACAACCTTATGGAGAATTACTATTTACAGAAATATCTAGCCCAAACATTTCTGAATGGAATGAGTTTTATTATTCTGTATTTAAAGGATTATTTCCATCAATAACTACACTTATTTTTGTAAAATTTGCACTTCCTTTTAATTTGAAAGGTATTGATTTTTCATCTCTAAATCAATCAAAAAAAGAATAATTCAAGAATAATCTAAGTAAAACTTAATTGCAAAATTTCACATCTAAGCCATTTTTTGATTTCATCAAACCTCAAGCCAACTTAAAATTTTATAAATTAAAAATAAAATCGTTTTTAAGTCATTTAAGAGACTTTATCGTTTTTAACAAATGTTGATAATTTTAAAACAAAATCGCTAAAAATGCTTTAAAAAAGATGATAAAATCGTAAATTTGAGTTTAATAAAATCGTTTTTTAAGACGGATTACATCAACCTAAAAAAATTAACAAGTCACTTTTATAATGAGCGAAGAAAAAAACATAGTTATGATGCCTCGAGTATTCAGGCATTAGAAGGAATGGAGCATGTAAGAATGCGTCCATCCATGTATATTGGAGATGTTGGTGTTAGAGGTTTACACCATTTAGTTTATGAAGTTGTAGACAACTCTATTGATGAAGCAATGGGTGGTTATTGTGATACGATTAACGTTACCATTAATGAAGACAATTCTGTAACCACTAGAGATAATGGTCGTGGAATTCCTGTGGGAATTCATGAAAAAGAAGGGGTTTCTGCATTACAAGTTGTAATGACAAAAATTGGTGCTGGTGGTAAATTCGATAAAGATTCTTATAAAGTTTCTGGTGGTTTACATGGTGTTGGTGTAAGTTGTGTTAACGCATTATCAGAACATTTAACAGCAACTGTTCATAAAGATGGTAAACTTTGGCAACAAGAATATTCTAAAGGAAAAGCATTATATCCAGTAAAAACTATTGGAGAAACTGATTTTAATGGAACCGTTGTTACTTTTTTACCTGACAAATCTATTTTTACGCAAACAACTGAATTTAACTATGATACTTTAGCATCTCGTATGCGCGAATTATCGTATTTGAATAAAGGAATTACAATTACATTAACAGATAAACGTGAAACGGATGATGAAGGTAATTTTCCAACAGAAGTTTTTCACAGTACCGAAGGTTTACCAGAATTTATACGATATTTAGATTCTACTCGTGAACAATTAACTTCCACTATAATTTCTATGGAAGGTGAAAAAAATGGTATTCCTGTTGAAGTTGCCATGGTTTACAACACTTCGTATGCAGAAAATTTACATTCTTATGTAAATAATATTAATACGCATGAAGGAGGAACTCACTTAGCTGGTTTTAGACGTGGCTTAACAAGTACGTTAAAAAAATATGCAGATGACTCTGGATTATTAAAAAATGTAAAATTCGAAATAGCAGGTGATGACTTTAGAGAAGGCTTAACAGCAATTATTTCTGTAAAAGTTCAAGAACCACAATTTGAAGGGCAAACAAAAACAAAATTAGGAAACAGAGATGTAACTTCTGCAGTGTCCCAAGCAGTATCAGAAATGTTAACTGATTATCTAGAGGAAAACCCTAATGATGCAAAAATTATAGTTCAAAAAGTAATTTTGGCTGCAACTGCAAGACACGCTGCAAGAAAAGCACGTGAAATGGTGCAGCGTAAAACGGTAATGAGCATTGGTGGTTTACCTGGTAAATTATCTGACTGCTCGGAAACTGATCCTGCACAATGCGAAATTTTCCTTGTTGAGGGAGATTCGGCAGGTGGAACAGCAAAACAAGGTCGTGATAGAAATTTTCAAGCAATTTTACCACTTCGTGGGAAGATTTTGAATGTTGAAAAAGCGATGCAGCATAAAGTTTTTGAAAACGAAGAAATCAAAAATATGTTTACTGCATTGGGCGTTTCTATAGGAACAGAAGAAGACCCCAGAGCTTTAAACCTATCAAAAGTTAGATATCATAAAGTAGTTATTATGTGTGATGCCGATGTAGATGGATCACATATTGCAACTTTAATTTTAACATTCTTTTTTAGATATATGAGGGAAATGGTAGAGCAAGGTTATATTTATATTGCAACACCGCCTTTATATTTAGTTAAAAAAGGACAAAAAAGAGAATATGCTTGGGATGATCATCAACGCGATGTGCTTGTGCATCAAATGGGAGGCTCTGCTAGTATTCAACGTTACAAGGGTCTTGGAGAAATGAATGCAGACCAACTTTGGGATACTACAATGAACCCAGAATTTAGAACATTACGTAAAGTTGTTATTGATAGCGCAACGGAAGCGGATAGAGTTTTCTCTATGTTAATGGGAGATGAAGTTCCGCCACGTAGAGCTTTTATTGAAAAAAATGCAAAATATGCTAAAATAGATATCTAGTTTATTAAAAATCATATTAAGATAACACACTCTAAAAATAGGAGTGTGTTTTTTTTTTATATCTTAGCTAACAATACCAAGTTTAAAATATTAATCAAAATCGATCACAAAATGAAAAAGTATATTCTAATTTTTATAGTGATATTTGCCCTATCGTTTAAAACGAAAGCCCAAGATGGCTTTGAAGGATACCTTTTAGCAGATAATAATGATAGGTCTAAATTAATTGAAGCCTATATAAATCCAGCCATGAAAGGCTTGATTTTTAGCATGAATAATGGCTGGTACCATACCGCAAAAGTTCATAAGACATTTGGATTTGACTTTACTATTGGTGCAAATGCATCCATAGTGCCAGGAAAAGACGAAATATTTAGCTTATCAGGATTAACATCGATCAACGCAGGCTCCATTACTGCTGCTTCAGTTGCAGGTTCGGAAAACAACAACCCTTTAACTACTGTTAATTTTGTAGAAAATAATGTCACATATAGCACAACATTTAATGCGCCAGGCGGAGTTAAAGAAAGCCTTCCTATAAGTGCTGTTCCTGCGCCCGCAATGCAGTTTAGCATGGGCTTACCAGCTAATTTTGAAGTTAGTTTAAGATTCGCTCCAAAGTCAGGTTATGGCTCTGATGATGTTGAAGCAAGTCTTTTAGGTGTAGGATTAAAAAAAGAGATTACAGATTGGTTTGGACCAATAGGTAAAACACCTTTGCATGTATCTTTACTTGCGGCATACACAACAATGACAGTTGATTATAACATTAACAGTACTGGAGCTGTTGCTGTTCAAAATGGATTAGCGGAGTTTAAACTAAATGCTTACACTGTTCAAGCAATAGCATCATTAAACTTTCCTATCATAAACATTTATGGAGGAATTGGGTATGGTTCAGGAAACTCTACGCTTAAAATGACCGGAGATTATGATTTAAGTTACGGCCCACTTACAAAAACAATAACAGACCCTATTGATTCTGAATTTAATGCAGGCAGTATGAGAACAACTGCTGGCTTACGATTAAGTTTAGGCTTTTTTAAACTTTTTGGAAGTTACACCTTACAGGAGTACAATACGGCTAACCTAGGTATTGCGTTTAGCTTTAGATAGAAAATTAAAAAAAAATCACAAAAAAGGACACTTAGTATAAGTGTCTTTTTTAATTTTTACCAGTACTATTATTTCTAAAATTCGTACTTTTGTTCAACGAATTTTATCAACATAATTAAAAAATAAAAATATGAAAGTTACAGTTGTTGGTGCAGGTGCAGTAGGTGCAAGTTGTGCAGAATACATTGCTATTAAAGATTTTGCTTCTGAAGTCGTTTTATTAGACATAAAAGAAGGGTACGCAGAAGGGAAAGCAATGGACTTAATGCAAACCGCCTCTTTAAATGGTTTTGATACAAAAATTACAGGAAGTACAAATGATTATGCAAAAACTGCGAATTCGAACATTTGTGTAATTACTTCTGGAATTCCTAGAAAACCAGGAATGACTCGTGAAGAATTAATTGGTATTAATGCAGGAATTGTAAAAACAGTTTCTTCTAACTTAATTAAACATTCTCCAGACACAATTATTATTGTAGTATCTAACCCTATGGATACAATGACCTATTTAGTTCATAAAACTACAGGAATCCCTAAAAATAGAATTATTGGAATGGGTGGCGCGTTAGATTCTGCTCGTTTTAAATATAGATTAGCAGAAGCTTTAGGAGCACCTATTTCTGATGTAGACGGCATGGTAATTGGTGGTCATTCTGATACTGGAATGGTGCCTTTAACTCGTTTAGCTACAAGAAATTCTGTTCCTGTTTCTGAATTTATTTCTAAAGAAAGATTAGAACAAGTTTTACAAGAAACAAAAGTTGGTGGTGCTACCTTAACTGGTTTATTAGGCACTTCTGCTTGGTATGCCCCTGGCGCTGCAGTAAGCGCTTTAGTGCAAGCAATAGCTTGTGATCAAAAGAAAATTTTCCCTTGTTCTGTTTTAGTAGAAGGCGAATATGGTTTAAATGATTTATGTATTGGAGCTCCTGTTGTTTTAGGCAAAAATGGAGTTGAAAGCATCGTAGAAATCAATTTATCAGCTGATGAAAAAGCACAAATGGTAGCTTCTGCAAAAGGAGTTTCTGCTACAAATGCTTTGTTAGAATTGTAAAAAATATAAAGTTTATCAAATCACCTAAAAGCCTCAAAGAAACATCTTTGGGGCTTTTTTTAATTTAAAAATGGTTTTTAAAAACATAACATACTTTTACTTTTAGCTTGCCTAAATGGGCTGTGCTTTTTAAAGCATACTGATTTTAATATTATTGATATTTTTATTTAAACAAACTTATTAATATATTGAATTGTTGTAGTGTAACTATTTTTAACAATATTATAGTTTTAAATTCCTCAAAAGACTTTGAATAATTGCTTCTAATATGTTTTCATAATTTTACCCTTAACCTTCTCATTGGTAATTATTTAAGACTAAATCAATTTACTAATTTTTAGCAAGATGAGTAACTTTTTTCTTGTAAATCATAATGCCAAGCAGGTAAAGTACGTATGTTTGTAAATTAATTGCTAACCAAATGAAAAAACAAATACATACCCTTTTAAAAAACGTGTACGGTTATGATAACTTTCGTCCGTTACAAGAGGAAATTATCAATAGAGCAATAGACGGAAAAGACAGTTTTGTATTAATGCCTACTGGCGGAGGGAAATCGATGTGTTTCCAAATTCCTGCACTGGTTTATGATGGAATTACCATTGTAGTTTCTCCACTTATTTCATTAATGAAAGACCAAGTACAAGCGCTAAAATCAAACGGAATAAAAGCAGACTTTTTTAACAGTTCTATATCTCCACAAGAAGAAAACGAAGTAATTAACAGCGCTATTAATGGGGAATTACGATTACTATATTTATCCCCAGAAAAATTAATATCCGTTAGCAACACTTGGTTAAAAGAACTAAATATAAAATTAGTCGCAATTGATGAAGCACATTGCGTAAGTATGTGGGGCCATGATTTTAGACCTGAATATACACAATTAAAAGTATTTAGAAATTCGATACCAAATGTGCCTTTTATGGCATTAACCGCAACCGCAGACAAATCTGCCCGTAAAGATATTGAGGAACAATTAGGCTTAAAAAACTCTAAATTATTTATTTCTTCTTTTGACCGAAAAAACTTAAGTATAGAAGTACGAGGACAGGTTCAAAAAAAGAAAAAGTTAGAAGAAATTGTCAATTTTATAGCAAGAAGAAAAAATGAAAGCGGTATTATTTATTGTTTAAGTAGAAAAAACACAGAAGAAGTAGCGAATTATTTGAAGCAAGAAGGGCATTCGGTAGCATTTTATCATGCAGGAATGAATCATGAGGAAAGAGAAAATACACAAACAGATTTCATAAATGATGACACCAAAATAATTGTTGCTACGATTGCTTTTGGAATGGGGATAGATAAATCGAATGTTCGTTTTGTAATTCATTATAATTTACCCAAAAACTTAGAAGGCTATTACCAAGAAATAGGAAGAGCAGGAAGAGATGGATTGCCTTCAGAAACTATTTTATACTATAACATGAGAGATTTCGTGTTGTATAGTCAATTTGCAGACAGTGGCGCAAATAGCCTTATGCAAAAGGAAAAATTAAACAGAATGCTTCAATTTACAGAGGCCAAATCGTGTAGAAGAAAAATATTATTGTCTTATTTTGGAGAGCATCTTACTGAAAACTGTGGCAATTGTGACGTTTGCGAAAATCCTCCTAAAGATTTTGAAGGCACTATTTTAACACAAAAAGCACTTTCTGGAATTGTAAGAATGGGTGAAAAAGATGGAATTACCATGTTAATTAATGTTTTAAGAGGAAGCAATAATGCAGACATTCATTCAAAACAATATTTTAATCTAAAAACATACGGAATAGGAAAGGATGTTTCTTTTTTTGATTGGCGAGATTACGTGATTCAAATGGCAAACCAAGGATTCATAGAAATAATGTATAGCGAAAATTCCGCCTTAAAAATATCCCCTATTGGTTGGGAAGTTTTAAAAGGTGAAAAAACAGTTAGATTGACAACTCCTTTAAGTTCTGACGAAAGGAAGAAAACTCAAAAAGTAGCAAAAACAACCACAGAAGGCGAACCAAATAAAGACCTATTTACAGCACTCAAAAAAATAAGATACCGCATTTCAAAAGAAGAAAAAATGCCAGCATATATCATTTTTAATGACAAAACATTAAAATTAATGGCAAGTGAACTTCCTACAACTGAAAACGAATTTTTAGCTATTTCAGGAGTTGGAATGAACAAAATGGAAAAGTATGGTGCAGAATTTATGAGTGTAATTCGAGAATTCAAAAGTGTAGCGAAACCCAGAAAAACACCTACAACACAAAAAACTTTTGATTTTTATAAAGACGGATTAAATCCTACAGAAATTGCCGAAAAAAGAAGCTTGTCAATTACCACGATTTTCTCTCATTTATCTCAATTATGCATGGAAGGAAAAGAAGTTGAACTGGAAAAATATATAACCAAAGAAACAGTCGAAAAAGTTCGGGTTGCTTTTAATACATTAAATCAAAAAATGGAATTGAAACCAATTTATGACAAACTAAACGAAGAAGTTTCCTACTGGGAAATAAGATTGAGTGTTACTTTAATTTTGAAAAATGGATAAAAAAGTTTCGTAAATGACTTCTTTTAGATTTTATTTAAAACGTTAAACATCCTAAAAAATTTATAAACCTCAAAGATTTTAAAAACTTTTGAGGTTTTATTTTTATTAAGACAATCCAGAAATTACACCATTATTATCAATCGTCATGTTTTCTGATGCCGGATGTTCTGGCAACCCGGGCATTCGCATCATTTTCCCTAAAATAGGAATGATAAATTGCGCGCCTGCAGCTATTTCAATTTCTCGAACCGTTACGGTAAAACCCTCTGGTCTTCCAATTAACGTTTCATCATCTGAGAAAGATTTTTGAGTTTTAGCCATACAAATTGCAAAATCATTGAAGCCTAGTCTATTAATTCTTCTTAAATTCAATTGGGCTAATTTGCTATATTCTACAATTTTTGCACCGTACATTTCTTTAGCTATTATTTCTATTTTATCCGTTACAGGAGATTTCCAGTTATACAAAGGTTTGTATTGCGTCGCTTTATTTTCAACCACATGCACAACCGCTTTAGCTAAAGCTCTTGTTCCTTCGCCCCCTTTTGCCCAACCTTCAGATAAAACTGCTTCAACTCCTAAACTGGCGCATTTTTCAATCACAAAAGCAACTTCTTCATCAGAATCAGAAACAAAAGAATTGATAGCAACTACGGGTTCAATATTAAATTTTCTGATATTCTCTATATGTTTTTCAAGATTCTTAAATCCGTCAGTAACTTTTACTAAATCGGGCGTATTATATGCTTCACTTTTTGCTCCTCCATGGTGACGTAAAGCTCTTATCGTTGCAACTAGAACTACACATTTAGGATTTAACTTCGCAAACTGAGATTTGATATTCAAGAATTTTTCCGCGCCTAAATCGGCTCCAAAACCAGCTTCGGTAACCACATAATTAGACAACGATAATCCCATTTTAGTAGCAATAATGGTGTTGGTTCCTTGGGCAATATTTGCAAATGGACCGCCATGAATAATTGCAGGGTTTTCTTCTAAAGTTTGCACCAAATTAGGTTTTATAGCATCTTTTAACAAAATAGCCATCGCATTTTCTGCTTTTAAATCACGTGCAAAAACAGGTTTATTATCAAAAGTAAAACCGATAAAAATATTTCCTAAGCGTTCTTTTAAATTATCCAAATTAGAAGCCATGCATAAAATAGCCATCACTTCAGAAGCTGCCGTAATATTAAATCCGTCTTGTCTTGGCACTCCATTTGATGTTCCGCCAAGACCAATAGTAATATCTCGTAAAGACCTATCATTCATGTCAATCACACGCTTCCAAAGAATCGTTCTTGGATCAATATGTAAGTGATTGGCTTTACTTTGGATGTTATTATCGATTAAAGCAGCTAAAAAATTATTCGCTTTTTCAACAGCATTAAAATCACCCGTAAAATGCAAATTGATATCTTCCATTGGCACCACTTGCGAATATCCACCCCCTGCTGCCCCACCTTTTATTCCAAAAACAGGTCCTAAAGAAGGCTCTCTCAAAACTACGGTAGCCTGTTTTCCAATTTTATTTAATCCTTCTGTTAAACCTATGGAAACTGTAGTTTTCCCCTCTCCTGCGGGAGTTGGCGTTAAAGCAGTTACTAATACCAAATTATTGTTTTTAACTTTTTCATCATCAATCAAAGACAAAGGCAGCTTTGCTTTAAACTTTCCAAACATTTCTAAATCTTCTTCATCAACATTTAATTTTTTAGCTATGTTTTTTATGTGCTGAAGTTTTTTGGCTTGTGCAATTGCAATATCAGATAAGTGCATCATATGTATAAGTTAGTGATAATTATTGTATCAGTTTAAAGAATAAATATAGTCAATTTTAGGACTTCTCAAAATCACCAAAATGAGTACGTAGAAAATCATCCGAAAAAACAACAATATAAATGTGCCAAAAAATTGCTTGGGGTACTTTGAAATACTATATTTGCACGTTTTAAAAAAAATAAAGTCGACATAAACCAAATAACATGCAAAACAAAGGACTTATTAAATTATTCGCAATCCTTTTTGGATTAGTGAGTTTATATCAATTATCATTTACATTTTTAGCTACTAAAGTTGAAGATGAGTCAGTGGTATATGCTGCTCGTAAAGTAACGGGTAATGACGCAAGACAAAAGGCTGCTTTCGAAAGAAAATATCTAGATAGTGTTGCAAATGACAATATTTTAGATTTAGGCTTTGCTAAATACAGCTACAATGATGTGAAAGACAAAGAAATGAATCTTGGTCTTGATTTAAAAGGTGGTGTGAACGCTATTTTACAGGTTTCTGTAAAGGAAGTTTTAAAAAGCTTAGCGAACGATTCTAAAAATGTTGTTTTCAACAATGCTTTAAATGCTGCTGATGAAAGACAAAAGAGTAGTAATGCTACTTATTTAGACTTGTTTTTTGAAGAATTTGAAAAAACTGCAGGAGCTACGAAACTAAGTGATCCTTCTATTTTTGGGACAAAGGCGTTAAGCGAAAAGATTTCTTTTGATGAAGCAAATGCTACCGTAAAAGAAACTTTACAACAAGAAATTAATAGCTCAATTGGTACTGCTTTTGAAGTACTAAGAAGTAGAATTGATAAGTTTGGAGTTACGCAACCAAATATTCAAAGGATTGGAAATTCTGGAAGAATACAAATTGAATTACCAGGAGCTAAAGATATTGAGCGTGTTACAAAACTAATTACAAGCAAAGCTGAATTACAGTTTTGGGAAGTTCATACCAATGCAGAAGTACAAAACTTTTTCTTTGCTGCGAATGCTAAAGTTGCTGATTTATTAAAAGATGATTCTGTTTTAGCAATAGAAAAAGATTCTGTTAAAAAAGATAATATTGACGATTTATTAGGGGAAACTGCAGATTCTACGAAAGTTCAAAAAAACCTATTTACATACTTATTTCCTAATGTTGCACAATCTCAACAACAGTTAAGCTCTTTAGTAGCGCAGGCTAGAGTTTTAGACACAGCATTTGTAAACGACTTATTAAAGAAAAAGGAAATAATAGCTTTATTACCAACCGAATTAAGATACACTAAATTTTTATGGGACTACAAATCTATAAAAGGTGATGACGGTACAGAATTAATTGGCTTGTATGCAATTAAAGGGAATAGAAATGACAAACCAACTATTGAAGGCGATGTTATTTTAGATGCTTCTCAAATGTTTGACCAATTAAACAAACCAGAAGTTAGTATGACCATGAATAGTTCAGGAACTAAGCAATGGGCTAAAATGACTGGTGATAATATTGGTAACTTTGTAGCTGTTGTTTTAGATGATTATGTGTACACTGCACCTTCTGTAAACCAAGCTATTACTGGTGGAAGAACTTCTATTTCTGGCGGAAGCATGACTATTGAAGAAGCAGAAGATATTGCAACTGTTTTAAAAGCGGGTAAATTACCTGCTGCTGCAAGAATTATTCAAATTGAAGTTGTTGGGCCATCTTTAGGTCAAGAAGCAATCGACGCAAGTTTCATATCTTTTGGTATTGCTATTTTCTTAGTATTACTTTGGATGATTCTATATTACGGAAAAGCAGGTATTTATGCCGATGTAGCTTTATCTGTAAACATCTTATTTATATTCGGAATTCTAGCATCGTTTAATGCGGTGTTGACATTACCCGGAATTGCAGGTATCATTTTAACAATTGGTATGTGTGTGGATGCCAACGTAATTATTTTTGAAAGAATTAAAGAAGCTTTATCTTCTAAAAAAGGATTAAAACAATCTGTAGAAGAAGGTTTCTCTATTAAAGGAGCATTATCTGCAATTATTGATGCAAATATTACAACCTTATTAACAGGTATTATTTTATATATTTTTGGGACAGGACCAATAAAAGGATTTGCTTTAACCTTAATGATTGGTATCGCTACTTCTTTATTTACTGCTGTATTTATTACACGTATTTTAATAGACAGAGCAGTTGCTAAATCAAATAATCTAACATTTAATACCTCTATTTCTAAAGGTTGGTTCGAAAATATAGACATCCAGTACATCAAGAAACGTAAAGTTGCTTACGTGATTTCTGGAACACTTATCATTATAAGTCTAATTTCTATTTTTTCTATCGGATTAAAACAAGGTGTAGATTTTAAAGGTGGTCGTTCTTACGTAGTTCGTTTTGATCAACCAATGAGTGCTACAGAAGTTGCTTCAACTTTAAAAGGGGCTTTTGGTACAGCTCCAGAAGTAAAAACATATGGTAATGACAATCAACTAAAAATAACAACGGTTTATAAAATTGAAGAAGAAGGTCAAGAAGTTGATGAACAAGTTCAAAATGCATTATTTACAGGCTTAAAATCATATTTAGGAACAACTACTTATGAAAACTTTAAACCTGGTTTTGAAAAAGCTGGAAGCGGCATAATGAGCTACATAAAAGTAGAACCAACAATTGCAGATGATATTAAAAAATCTGCTTTATATGCAGTTTTAGGTTCATTACTAGTAGTTTTCTTGTACATCTTGCTAAGATTTAGAAAAATATCCTTTAGTGTGGGTGCTGTTGCAGCTGTATTTCATGATGTACTAATTGTATTAGGTGTATTTTCAATTGCATATAACATTATGCCTTTTGATATGGAAATAGATCAATCTTTTATTGCAGCAATACTTACGGTCGTCGGGTACTCCTTAAATGACACCGTTATTATTTTTGACAGGATTAGAGAGTTCACAAACGAACGTCGTGGAAAACATAATGTATTAATTAATGACGCCATAAATCGTACTTTAGGAAGAACTATAAATACTTCTTTAACAACATTATTAGTAATGTTAGCAATCTTCTTATTTGGAGGAGACTCTATTAAAGGATTTATGTTTGCATTAATTGTTGGTATTGTAGTAGGAACGTATTCTTCTATATTTGTTGCAACGCCAATTATGTATGATATGACAAAGAAAGAAGATAAAGACAACTAATTTAATTTTAACATAAATTAAAACCGTTTTCTTTTCTGACACAGAGATATGTTCAGCAAAAGAAAGCGGTTTTTTCATTACAAATAGAGCCACGATATTTACACTGCTATGAAAATTATAAAACTTCACGATTTATACTTTAAACCTTTTATCAATAAGGAAGAAATTTCTGCGATTATAAAAGAACTAGCACTGGAAGTAAAAGCAGATCTACCAAAAGATGAAGTGCCCATTTTTGTGGGTATTTTAAACGGATGTTTCCTTTTTGCCGCAGACTTTATTAGAGAATTTAAAGGAAATTGCGAAGTTTCATTTGTAAAACTAGCTTCTTATGAAGGAACATCAACTACAGAAAATATAAAACACTTAGTAGGTATTAATGAAGATTTAACAGGCAGAACTGTTATTATTTTAGAAGACATTATAGACACTGGTGCAACGTTGCAAGAAATATATAATATCTTTAGAAACAAAAATGTAAAGCAACTAAAAGTTGCTACCCTTTTCTTTAAACCAGATGTTTTTAAAAAAGAACTACCAATAAATTATATCGGCAAAAGTATAGAGGATAAATTTATTGTTGGTTATGGCTTAGATTATAATAATTTAGGCAGAAACTACCCGGCAATATACCAACTAACAACACAACCTAAAATGAAAAATATTGTATTATTTGGTCCTCCAGGAGCAGGAAAAGGAACGCAAGCAACTTTACTAAAAGAGAAATATAATTTAGTACATATTTCTACTGGAGACGTTTTTAGATTCAATATTAAAAATCAAACGGAATTAGGTCAGTTAGCAAAGAGTTTTATGGATAAAGGGGATTTAGTGCCTGATGAAGTTACCATAAACATGTTAAAAGCAGAAGTAGAAAAAAATGTAGATGCCAATGGTTTTATTTTTGATGGTTTTCCAAGAACCGAATCTCAAGCAATAGCTTTGGATGAATTCTTAGCTGAAAAAGGCGAACAAATAAATGGAATGGTCGCATTAGAGGTTCCTGAAGATTTATTAGTTGCGCGTTTGTTAGAAAGAGGTAAAACTAGTGGAAGAACAGATGATACTGATGAAAGCAAAATTAGAAATCGTTTTAACGAATACAATACAAAAACCGCTGTTTTAAAAGACTTTTATCAGGCACAAGGAAATTATTACGGAATAAATGGTGTTGGTAATATTAATGAAATTACAACGCGTTTGTCTGAAGTTTTCAATACATTGTAAAACTGTATAATTGTTTACCTGTGCAAACATTTAAATAGTTACTACTTAAAACACAATTAAAAAATTACAGAAATAATGACAGACGATTTGAAATTAAAAGGAAAACAGCACGTGTTTGTTAGAAATCTTAAATCTGACGTTTAAAATTAAGAAATAATGACAGAAGGAAATTTTGTTGATTACATAAAAATATACGCATCTTCTGGAAAAGGTGGACAAGGTTCTGTGCATCTTCACAGAGAAAAATTTATTACTAAAGGTGGCCCAGATGGTGGCGATGGTGGTCGTGGTGGTCATATTATTTTACGTGGAGACAAGAATATGTGGACACTTTTTCACCTAAAATTTAAACGTCACTTTAGAGCTGAAGGGGGTGGAGCAGGAAGTAAAAGTAGAAGTAGTGGTCATGACGCAGAAGATATTTTTGTTGATGTACCATTAGGAACTATTATTAAAGATGCAGATACAAATGAAGTTATCTTAGAAATTACTGAAGATAAAAAAGAAGTTGTTTTATTAGAAGGTGGGAAAGGCGGACTTGGAAACTGGAATTTTAGAACATCAACAAATCAAACGCCAAGATATGCGCAACCAGGTATAGATGGTTTAGATGGTTGGTTTAGAATTGAATTAAAATTATTAGCGGATGTTGGCTTAGTTGGTTTCCCAAACGCAGGTAAATCTACCTTATTATCTGTTTTAACCTCTGCAAAACCTAAAATTGCAGATTATGCTTTTACAACTTTAAAACCCAATTTAGGAATCGTTGAACACAGAAATCATCAAACATTTGTAATTGCTGATATTCCAGGAATTATAGAAGGTGCTGCTGATGGAAAAGGTTTAGGACATCGTTTTTTAAGACATATTGAACGTAATTCTGCGCTGTTATTCTTAATTCCTGCAGATAGCGATGACATCAACAAAGAGTATGATGTTTTGTTAAATGAACTAAAAAAATACAATCCCGAATTATTGGATAAAGAACGTTTATTGGCAATTTCTAAAACGGATATGCTAGATGATGAGCTAAAGGAAGAAATAAAACTAGATTTACCTAAAGGAGTTGAAACACTATTTATATCGTCAGTTGCAGAAACTGGATTGCAAGAGTTGAAAGATAAACTTTGGAAAATATTAAATTAAGCTGGTAAAGTAAAATAAAAAGTGCTGCCAACATTTACTTCACTTTCTAAATAAATTTCACCATTATTTCGACTAATTATTTTCTTTACCAAAGACAATCCAATACCAGCATTTTCCATTCCATTTACGTCTAATCTTTGAAATAATTCAAAGATTTTCTTATGATATTTTTTCTCAATTCCAATGCCATTATCTTTTACAGAAAAGGTATGTAAATTTTGTTCTAACTTATAATCAATTTCAATTTCGAAAAGCTCTTTATTGTTATATTTAATTCCATTTTGAATTAAATTTTGAAAAACTTGAAGTATTTTCGTTTTGTTAATTTCTATAATTGGTAGTTTGCTTTTTACCGTAATTATACAGTTTTTATTTGTAAATAAAATAGCTAAATCATTCACTAGTATATCCAAATTTATTTCCTCATAATTACTGGAAACATCATTCTGTAAAGAGTAATTTAAAACACCTTGGATAATTAAATCCATTTGGGTTACTTGCTTATCTATGAGCTCTGCATTCGTTTTTATAGCATCCCCATCCTTATTTTCTACACTTTCTTTTAACCAAGAAGATAATGCCAGAATATTACTTAAAGGAGTTTTTAAATCATGAGAAACCACAAAGGCAAATTCCTCTAAGTCTAAGTTTTTTCCCTCTAAATCTTTTGCTTTCTTTGCTAAATCTATTGTTTTTCTTTTGTTTTTTCATATAAAATTCTATTAATTCGTCTTATTTTTTTCTAAATATTGTTGAGCCGATTAAACTAATAAAAGAGAACATAAATAATAAAGTAAACGAGCTCAATACGGCTTTATAGAGCAAAACGTCAATATCTGCTATCGTCAATTTTTGCAAAAGGTGAATAAATATAGTAATTAAAAAAGCGCTTATAAATGTTCTATTATTAAACAATAAAATTGATCCAAAAACAAAAACATAGAATCCTAATAAAAACTGAACGCTAAAATTATTAATCGCTAGGTTAATTATTAAATAATGAGTAAAGGACAGCATCAATAAAAAAACCATCCATCCAAAAAAAGGTTTTATTCTTTTTTTAAAAATATGTGGTAAAATACTTACGATTAGAAATAACAAAGCAAAAAATTCTCTAGCGCCCTTAATTCTTAAATTATCATCGCCAAAATTATTTATAAAGTAAGAGAAAATGAAAAGACTAGGTCCTATTAAAAAAAGTAGTAAGCTATTATTTTTGACTTCAAAATCTTCAACTTCTCCAAGCTCCTGTATTTTTTTTTGAAAATTATTCATCCGTAGTATAACAAAATTGAGTTGCTATTATTTTTATTTGAGGTTATAAAAATGACATTTGTAAATGTACTTTTTTTTATGAAGCTTGTAAGTTAATCTTTAAACAAAATTCTGATTGGTAATCTATATTTTGTAGTCACAGGAATTCCTCTTTTAATTGCTGGATGAATTTTAGGTAAATTCTTTACACTTTCTTTAAGTATACTGTCTAATTTTGGCAGCTGTTCTTTTATGTTTTCTGATGTAGAAGTTTCATCAAAAATAATTTCTCCTTTTGAGTTGATTAAGACATCCACATAAATAAGTTCATCAATAGAGTCCTTAATTGTTAAAGAATGTTGTTGCAGCTCCGCTCCAATCTTTTGATGAATTGTATTTCTAAAACAAATAGCTATTTCATCTTTATCGATTATAGCATCACAGATTTTAAACGAAGGAGAGAAATCTACCGAAGTAAAATCTACAATGGTATCTAAATCTTGTAAATCTTTATTTTTTGAAAATGAAAATTTATCGCACGAAACGCAAAAAACTACTAAAACAAAAAAAATAAAAGCACGAAAAATCATAATTCTATTAAAAATGTGAATTTACTAAATTTTATTGGGTTTAATCTTCCAAATTTTCACCTTTCATAAAATACTCATTTTTAATGTCTTTTATTCTGCGCTCCACAAAATTTGACATCTGTTCATCTTTATTATACTGATATCTCATATATTTTTTATACAATTTGTAGTCCATTTTTTTATCTTCGTAATAATCATCAGTAAGTTTCGCTAATTGAAACAACGCTTTATAATTATTAGAATTTTCGGCATATGCTTTTTCAAAATTATTCATTGCTAAAAGTGGCTCTTTTTTTTCGTAATAAACAGTTGCCAAACCATAATATTCTTCGTCTCTTTTTTCTTTTCCTATATAAGTTGCCATCATGTAATTCACCGTTGCAGCTTTATAATCTTTTTCTTTGAGCGCAACATGCCCTAGATATGTGCGTGCCTTAAAGTCTTCACGATCTACTCTAGAAACCTTTTTAAAATACTCTTTCACCTTTTCTAAACTGTCTAAATTATAATAGGTTCTGCCTAACATAGACATGCTATAGGTGTCTTTTTTATCGATTGAATCTAAATTTAATAAAAACGGAATTGCTTCTTTATATTTCTCATCTCTAAATAATTGGTTGATTTTTAACCTGTTTAAGTTGATATCATCTTTATCTATAACCAATCCTTTTTCTACAAATAATTGGGTTGAATCAATATCATTTAGCTTTTTAAAACTAGAGGCTAAATTTTCAATAGCTTTTAAATGAAGTGTATCTTTTTTATAGGTATCAATAAAACTGTTAATCATTCGATCTAAGACCGTTGCAAAAAGCGAACTTAATTAATTTTACTTTTTAGAGTTCCCTTTTTTTTTAGCTACAACATCGATTATGCTATTTTTTTTCTATTTTAAGTGAGTAAATGCCTTTTTTAGGCTTCATTTTTCCTTAATTTTTACAATTAGACGCAAATATCCCTGGACTTCGATATAAATTATAGCACATTGCCTCCATCAAATTTTGTGTATGCATTTTTTTCATCCCTCTATATCTTGCAATTCCACCTTTAAACCATAATTTTATTCCTCCAAAAGTACGTTCTACTTTAAACCTTGTTTTTCCTATTAATTTATTGAATCTAGTTTCCCATTTTGTTAACGGTTTATTTTTTACCGCCTTTTTAAGGATATGATTCTTTAAATTACGCTTCTTTAAAATCGCAACATTTTTCTTTGATTGGTACCCTTTATCTGCCTTTAGAGGGATGCCTTTTGGTAATGCTACATTTACAGTTTCTAGAACTTCCTCCAAATTTGCAATCTCATTTTTGCTGGCAGTTGTGGTTAGTACTCCTAGAACGAGTCCTTCGTTATCCGTTACATGATGCTTTTTAAACCCAAAATGGTACTTTCCTCTTTTCTTTAACCAAGTACCCTCTTTATCGACACTATCTGGATATTCTTTGTGTACTTCTACTTGGTCTGCACAGCGGTCTTCGGTTACCTTAAAATTTGTTTTTCCTTTTGGTCTAAGTGGCGTATCTATTACACTAGCGTCTATTATTAAACCTGTTTTTACAATGATATTATGTGCTTCTAGCTGTTTGTTTATGGAGGTAAATAATTTTTCGAAGGTTTGTGTTTTGGTTAATGCGGTTCTAAACCTACTTAAAGTACTATGATCTGGAGCAACCTGTTCAATGGTCATCCCACAAAAATAACTAAAGGAAAGACTGTCATTTATTCGGTCTTCAACTTCATAATCGCTTAAACCATACCAACTTTGTAAAAGACACATTTTAAAAAGTAATGTCCCATCATAAGAAGGCTTGCCAGTGGCACTTTTTCCTTTTAAATAATCATTATTTATTAGGATAGAGATCGTATCCCAATCGATAAGGGTGTTTATTTGGGTGAAAAATGTCTTTTTAATTTTTCTTGCTCGTAAATCACAAATGCTATCGGCTAAAGTTGGTTGTTTTTGTATTTTCATACACTAAATTTACAACTTAATATACTTACAATCAAATATTTAACATAAATAATTACGTGTTATTTTTGTGCTTTTTATTAGGTACTTCCTTGCAACGGTCTTGATCTCTATCATTTTTAAGAGCATAGGCCAATGCTAATTGATAGGAATAATTGCGTTTAATGCATCGTTATCAATTAAATATTTAAAAATCCTTACTGCTTTATCTGCGTCTTTGGTATTTAAATACAATTTACCCAATTGATATTTTAACACGAGATTTAAAGAATCTTTGGCTACAATTTCTTCGTAAATTTTAACAGCTTTATTGCTTATTTTTAGACGTTGATACGTTTTTGCCAACTTCAATTTTACTTTTTCATCACCTTTAAAAACAGTTGCTTTTTCTAAAAATTCAGCAGATTTTTTAAAATCATCAATAGATTCATAAATCATTGCTTTTTTATAGTTTGATAAAAATGTAGGTTTATTTTTATCTAATTCTTGTAAAGCCAATTTGTACCTGCCTTTTTCAAACAAACTGTCTGCAATAGTAAAAGTCGAAGTTTGCGCTTCGACTTTTACAATTACAAATAATAATACAATTAAAAACTCTTTTTCATAAACATTTTTTTTAGTCTATTACGAGAGTAAAAGGTATAGCATATTTTACTGCAACTGTTTTACCTTCTTGTTCTCCAGGCATCATTTTTGGTAAAGAACTCATTACTTTGATAACTTCTTCTTCTATTTTTTCATGCGGTGCTCTAGCATTGACATCTACAATATTTCCGTAAGTATCAATTTTAAAACCGATAAAAACTCTTTTCTTTCCTGCAGACAAACCTAGATTGTTAACCATTTTAGCATTAAAGCTCTCAGAAAAATGTTTCTGGACCATTTTTGAAAAACAATCTTTATCTCCAGATTCACAACCAGGGAAAGTTGGTGATTTATCTATTTTCAAGAATGAGATTTCTTCGGTGTCTGTTATTGTATTAGGATCTTTAATAACTTGTAATTCTTTGGTTTTCTTTTTGTCATCAGCATAACTAAATTCAGTAACCAGTTTCCCGTTCTCAAAGTTCAAAGCCACGACACTTTCTGGCAACAAACTCAATACATCAACTTCTTCTCCTTTGCTATTAAAACCAATAGTTTTACCAAATTCATTTTGTTTTATGAAATAAAACTCATTTTGAATTTTAATTTTACCTTGGTATTCACTAATAGTAGCTGCCGGTACATCATTTTCTGATTGTGTACATGCTACGTAAAAAAGCATACTTCCTAATACAGGAATCAACACTAAATATTTTAGTTGATTCATTTTTTTTGATTGTGTTTTTGTCATCATCATAATTCTTTTTTTAATGAAGGATTGTTTGTAAAATTGATTGATAAACGAAATGTTTTCAACCTGAAAAAAGTTGGATAGTAAATTATTTATATAAGTTTCTTTGTTTTCTGATTTAGCAACAATTGCATCAGAAATATATTCATGAACCAAGGTTATTCTCTGTTGATAGAAATAAATCATCGGATTAAACCACATTATAATTTTAAGCAATTCGAAGAATAATAAATCTAAAGAATGCTTTTGTTTACTGTGCACTAATTCATGCTGAATGATTTTACCTCTATTCGTTTCTTTAATTTCTTTTCCTAAAAATATATAGTTAAAAAATGAAAATGCTTTGGTTTGATTTGGAATTAAAATCAATGTAAATTCAGGATACGCAACAACTTCCTGTTTTCTAATTAAGTTGACAATCTTACCTAATTTTATCAGAAATAGCATTGAAAAAAGAACAACTCCCAACCAAAATAAAATAGCTACATAATTTACAGATTCGTAAAAAGCTTTATTTTCTATGACTTTCTGAATCACTTTTTCTGGAGATAAAAAGATCTCAGGTAAATACACCATAAACTCTTGCGGAACTGCTTTTTGAAAACTTGGTACTTTTATCAACGGAATTAAAAAAGACAAAATTGACGTCACTACCAAATACCACCTGTTTTTGGTGAAAAACGTTTCTTTGCTCAGAAAGAAATCATAGATAGCCAAGAATAAAACTTGGAATAAAATAACTTGAAGAATGTAATTGATCATCTCTTTTATTTTTATTATTTTAAGAATGTCTGGTTGAGCGCAGTCGAAACCTCAAAAACCTCCCGAACTGACTTGCCCTGATAACCGATAACTGTTAATTGATAATTGATAACCGATAACTGTTAATTGATAACTGTTAATTGATAACCGATAACCGATAACTGAATACTACTTCTTATTCACCTCTTTTAATATTGATTCCAATTCTGCAACATCCATATTATTTTCTTTTACGAAAAAAGACACCATACTTTTAAAAGATCCATCAAAATAACCATTCATTAATTTATGTAAACTTTGATTGCTATACGTTTCTTTGTCAATAATAGGATAATATAAATAACCTCTACCTTCTTGTTTGTGCCCCACAAATTCTTTAGTTTCTAATATTCTGATAATCGTAGAAACCGTATTATATGCCGGTTTTGGATCAGGTAATTTATCAACAACTTCCTTTACAGAGGTTTCTTGTAAATCCCACAAAACTTGCATAATTTGTTCTTCGGCTTTTGTTAACTGTTTGCTCATAATTTTCAACTACTTATTTAGTTCGACATGACAAATATAACTAAATATTTAGTTTAAACTAACTTATTAGTTAAAAAAATAACTTTATTTCCAATCATAAAAAATAAAGCGCATAAAAAAAGGCTTGTAATCCATTGAATTACAAGCCTTTTTACTTTAAAATATAGATATATTATTCTTTATCTGTCATTTTCTTTACGTAATCTGTAATAATTACAATTTGAGTTGGGCCAACTTTACCTTCAATATAATTGGCGTTTTCATGATCTAAAGAAATTCTTCTCACAGCAGTTCCTTGTTTTGCAACCATGCTAGAACCTTTTACTTTTAAATCTTTTATTAAAACTACAGAATCTCCAGCTTCTAAAATAACACCATTTACATCTCTATGAATAATTTTTTCACTTTCGGCTAAATGATCTCCCGTTTCTTTGGCAAAACGCAATTCTTCATCCTCCATATATATCATCCCTAATAAATCTACAGGCCAACCTTCTTTTTTTAAACGATGTAACATTCTCCAAGCAACTACTTTTACAGCTCTAAATTCGCTCCACATCGAATCATTTAAACAACGCCAATGATTAGCATCAACTTCCTCTGGAGTATCAATTTGAGTAACACAAGTTTCACAAGCCAAAATACTTCCATCAACTCCGCCACCACCAGTAATACTAGGTTTTACATCATAAACTGACAAATTATTGGTTGCTGTACATAACTCACATTTTGTACCACTTCTATTTTCTAAATCTTCTTGTAAAGTCATTATTTTTGTATTAATGTTGACAAATGTAACATTTTATTTGAAGCTATTTCCTGCTTTCACTACTCGCTTTTTTTGTGAAAAACAAAAAAGAGCTCAAACAAGCCGTTCAATCAGGGCTAAACATATTTATAAACGTATTGTTTTTACTAAAAAGTTATTCTACTTCTAAAGACGTAAATTTAAAAGAAGTGCCATCAAACAATCCTTTGTCCGATAACTTTAAAGCCGGAATGACCAATAACGCCATAAAAGACAAACTCATATAAGGCGCCCTTAATTTGCTACCCATTTTCTTTGCCATTACATCTAATTCAGCATAAGATTTTCCTATTTCGTGGGCAGATAAATCAGACATAATTCCTGCAACAGGTAAAGAGACTATTTTTTCTTCGGATGCGTTTACAGCACAAATTCCGCCGCTATTTTCAATAATTAAATTCACCGCTTTACAAATCATTTCATCCGAAACCCCAATTGCAATAATATTATGAGAATCGTGCCCAACAGAACTTGCAATAGCACCTTCTTTTAATCCGAAATTCTTAATAAAAGCGATGGATGGTTTTGCGTTTTTATACCGATTTACAACCGTCATTTTTAAAATATCTGTTGCTTTGTTTGAAACTAAATTCCCATCCACAATTAAAGAAGTTGCTTCCATTTTATTGGTTACTAACTCACCATCTAAGACCTCAATCACATTTATTTTTTCTGATGAAGAATCAAATCTAAAATCTTTAACGAACTTCTTATCCGTATTAAAATTGTTTAACACTTCAAAATCTACAGATTTCACAAAACTTTCTCCGTTTTTCGAAACCAATTCTCCATTTATATAGGTTTCTAAAACCTTGAACTTCTCTAAATTATCAACCACAATAAAATCTGCAAAATCATTTTTCTGCAACAAGCCAACTTCTAAATTATAATGTTTTACAGGATTTACGCATGCCATTTGCAACACCTTAAAAACATCCATTCCTTTTGCAACAGCTCTTTCACACAATTGATTGATGTGACCTAACAGCAAATCATCCGGATGTTTATCGTCTGAACAAAACATCATATTTTCATAATTATCTGGCAATAAATCAATTAAAGCATTAAAGTTTTTAGCAGCAGATCCTTCTCTAATAAGCACTTTCATTCCTTTTTCTAGTTTCTCTTTTGCTTCGTCATAAGAAAAACACTCGTGATCGGTAGAAATGCCCGCCGAAATATATTTAGTTACATCATCGCCTCTTAAACCTGGTGCATGACCATCAATGGGTTTGTTATTATTTTTTGCGTGTTTAATCTTTTTTAAAACTTCATCATCATCAAACAAAACTCCTGGATAGTTCATCATTTCTGCTAAATATAAAATATCCGGATTTTGCATCATCAATTGTATATCAGCAGCATCTATAATCGCTCCTGCACTTTCAAAAGAAGTTGCAGGCACACAACTTGGTGCTCCAAAATTGAATTTTAACGGAACTTTCTTTCCGTTTTCAATCATAAATTCCACCCCTTTTACACCTAAAACATTCGCAATTTCATGCGGATCAGAAACGGTGGCAACTGTACCATGAATTACGGCAATTTTAGCAAATTCAGACGGAACTAACATAGAGCTTTCTATATGAATGTGTGCATCTACAAAACCTGGTAAAATATAGTTTTCACAGGCATGATCTGACTCCCGAATTTCTTTAATTCTCCCGTTTTCTACTTCAACTTCTCCTTTAAAAATTCGTTTGTTATATATGTCTACAATGTTACCTTGAACTATCATTATATTTTTTTTAGATTTTACCACTAATCAAAATGACTATTTTTAACAAATCTACAAAGAATGCTAAGGATTTGATGCCATTTCTAAACTTTATCTTATTTTTAGTTCATGAATTCGCAAGTACACCAAATGACAACCAAACAAGCTGAAAAAATACTTTTTGAAACCTATACTATTGTAGGAAAAGCATCTCTTTTACCCGGTGAAATTGACACTAATTTTAAAATACAGGTTAATGATAAAAACACCTACATTTTAAAAATATCACCAGAAAATTCTGATGAGCATGAATTGGATTTTCAACAAAGTATAGTAGCTTTTTTAGCGGATAAAAACACGGCTATAATAGCACCAAAAATTGTTTTAGATGCAAACCACAAAACAATTTCAACAATTTCTTTGGATGCTAAAACCACACTAAAAGTTCGTTTATTAACTTGGATTGATGGCAGAGTTTGGGCTTCTGTAAATCCCCAATTAAATGATTTGCGTTTTAGTTTGGGAGTAAAAGCAGGAAAAATCACCAAAGCGTTACAAGGATTTCATCATCCAAAAGCAGAAAGAATTTTTGATTGGGATATTGCACAAGGTGTATGGACAAAAAAATATGTACATCTTTTTAAACCTGAAGAAAAAGAACTGGTTTCTTACTTTTTAAACACGTTTGAAAGCGTTCAAAATAAGTATTCAGAACTTAGAAAATCTGTAGTTCATAATGATGCAAACGATCATAATATTTTAGTTTCAGAAATAGGCATCAATCCAAAAGTAACCGCAATTATCGATTTTGGTGATGCTGTAAAAACACAAATTATAAATGACCTTGCCGTTGCGTGTGCCTATGCAATTATGGACAAGAATGACCCTTTAGATGCTGCCTTGCCAATTGTAAAAGGATATCATGCTTCTTTTGCTTTAGAAGAAAAAGAATTGGAGTTTTTGTATGTTTTAATTGCCATGCGTTTAGTAATTTCTGTCACAAAATCGGCTATCAATAAAATTGAAAATCCAGAAAATGAGTATTTAGTAATCAGCGAAAAACCTGCCTGGAATTTATTAAAAAAATGGCATAAAGTCTCAGCCGATTTTGCACATTTTAGTTTTAGAAATGCCTGCAGATTTAATGCACATCCAGATCAGGAAAAGTTTGAAAACTGGGCGAAACAGCATACTTTTTCTTTATCCGAATTATTTCCAACGATCCATAAAAATGAAATTCACCATTTAGACTTAAGTATTTCGAGTACCTTTGTGGGTCATCAAAACGACTTTAATAATTTAGATTTATTTCAGTTTAAAATAGAACAACTTCAAAAAGAAGTGCCTACTAAAATTTTGGCTGGCGGTTATTTAGAACCTAGAAATTTATATACCTCTACCGAATATGACACCATAGGAAATTATGGAAATCAAAGTAGAACTATTCATATAGGAGTTGATTTTTGGCTGCCACAAAATACGCCTGTTCACGCGCTTTTTGATGGCGAAGTGGTCATCTTAGAAAATGATATTGGCGATAAAGAATATGGTGGTTTAGTGGTTTTAAAACATCAACAAAAAGATTTTTGTTTTTATACTTTATACGGTCATAATACTGCGAAAAGTGTTTTAAAACATACACTTGGTGCTATTATTAAAAAAGGAGCACAAGTTGCTGCTTTGGCAAATTATCCTGAAAACGGAAATTGGGCACCACACCTACATTTTGAAATCACTTTATCGTTGTTAGATTATAAAACTGATTTTCCAGGTGTTGCGTATTTCAATCAAATTGAAGTTTGGAAAAGCCTTTGTCCGGATCCCAATTTATTGTTTAAAATGAACGGATTTAAAGAAAATTTAATTGATGTTTCTGCGGATATTCTTTTAGATAGAAAAAAGCATTTAGGTAAAAGTTTGAGTCTGCAATACAAAAACCCTTTGCATATTGTAAAAGGAGCAAATCAGTATTTGATTGATGCTTTTGGACGAAAATATTTAGATACTGTAAATAATGTTGCACACGTTGGTCATGAAAACTTTAACGTTGTAAAAGCGGGTCAACATCAAATGGCATTGCTAAATACAAATACGCGTTATTTGCACGAGAACATTACAACGCTGGCTAAAGAACTATTAGAAACGTTGCCTAAAGAATTGTCTGTTTTGCATTTTGTGAACTCAGGGAGTGAAGCGAATGAACTTGCTATTAGAATGATAAAAGCATGTACAAATTCTGATGAAATTATTGCCAGCGAACATGGCTATCATGGAAATACCAGCGGAACGATACATATTTCATCTTATAAATTTGATGGAAAAGGCGGAAAAGGGAAACCCAAAAACACCCATATTTTCCCGATTCCGGATGCTTTTAGAGGAAAGTTTAGAGGCGAAAATTCAGGAGAAAATTATGCTCAGGAAGTGCAACTATTGATTGACGAAATTCATCAGCAAAACAAAAAAGTTGGCGGATTTATCATCGAACCTATTATTTCTTGTGGCGGACAAGTAGCATTGCCTAGCGGATTTTTGCAAGAAGCCTATCAAAAAGTAAGAAAAGCAGGTGGTTTGTGTGTTTCTGATGAAGTGCAAACTGGCGTTGGTAGAATGGGGAAAACTTTTTGGGGATTTCAGTTCCACGATGTGGTTCCGGATATTGTAACTATTGGAAAACCATTAGGAAACGGACATCCTATTGCAGCGGTTGCTTGTACAAAAGAAGTAGCCCAAAAATTTGCAAACGGAATGGAATTCTTTAACACGTTTGGCGGAAACCCTGTTTCTTGTGCCATTGCCACCGAAGTTTTACGTGAAGTAAAAAGAGAAAAATTGCAAGAAAACGCGTTAAAAGTAGGTGATTATTTAAAGTCAGAATTACAAAAATTATCAGAAGAATTCCCGATAATTGGTGATGTTAGAGGTCAAGGTTTATTTCTAGGAATTGAATTGGTTGACAAACAGTTACATCCGCTTGCAGAAAAAACAGATTATGTGATTAACAGAATGAAATACTTTGGCATTTTAATGAGTTCAGATGGTCCAGATCATAATGCAATCAAAATAAAACCACCGCTTACGTTTACCATTAAAAACGCAAAAGAAGTAATTTTCTACTTGCATAAAATCTTTAGTGAAAATTTTATGCAAATAATTTGAGATCCTAAGAAAACGCAACTTTTGCTCTTTAAAAACAAATGCTTTTCTGCTTTGTTAGGCTTTTTATTAGTTTCTATTCGTTTATTTTGTTTTGTATGGCTTCATGAGATTACTTCGGTCATACTTTCCTCATAATGTCTTTCGGATGCGTCATTGCGAGGAGGCACGACGTGGAAATCTGTCTGTTTTTAGTTTCAATTCATGAGATTACTTCGGTCATGCTTCCCTCGTAATGACAGGTAATTATTTTTATTAAACAAAAAAAACCACAACCACTTTAAAAAAGTCATCGTGGTTTTGTATTTTTTTTTTTCGACCGCTTACGCGGCACCATTTAAATTGATAAATAACTAAATAATTAAAAAGCCCGAACAGCACGCACGTAGTAAGTGACGTTCTTATTGTTGTAGTTCTGAAAACCATTGTAGAAATACTGTAACAACGCGAAATTGAGAGCGAACTCCGTAGAACTCCAGTAGTAATTAGTGGAAAAAGCACTACCGCCATTTGCTGCTGCAGTACTATTTATCGTTGCCATATTTTGATACATTTCGTTTAACTCATCTTTACTTGGCAAGAACCAATCGGTATATCCTCCGCCTCTATAAGCTCTTGCTAAACCGGCTGCATAAGCTGTTTCTACAGCACCTTGGTTTGCTATGATTGCTGTGGTATTTGCGCTTCCTGTACCAATAGCAGTGGCTGTTGCTCCAGTTGTTGTATTAGAACCATTATACCACTGAATGCCCACACTCTGGTCTTCAATAGCACATACCAAGCCGTGGGTGTTATCTGTAGGATCTACCCAAAATACAACACCACCTACTCTAAAATCTCCTATTGCTACTGTTGGTATTTGGGCTTCTAAAGCCGTTACTTGAGCTTCTAAAGCTGATATTAAGGCTGCTATTCCGTCCAGTTTTGTTTTATCTCCATCAACAAAAGCACCTTCAGATGGTATTACTTGTAAAGTAGATATTGTTACAGCTTTAATACCTGCTAAATCAGTTAGCTCTGAATCCATTAACGCTCCAGCAGCATTTACACTAGTAGCATCTGTATCAACTTTTAAGGTATTAGCAGCTACAGCTGTATTAGCTTGAAACCAACGCTTCTGTATATCCTACTTTTAATGTATTGGCTGTAATTTCACTTGCCTGATCTTCAGTGATGCCTACTTTATCCGTATTGTCTGCAATTGCTGTTGCCTGAGCTGCAGTGATGCCGTCTTTTGCAATATTGTCTGTAATTGCTTTTGCCTGAGCTTCAGTGATGCCTACTTTATCCGTATTGTCTGCAATTGCTGTTGCCTGAGCTTCAGTGATGCCGTCTTTTGCAGTATTGTCTGTAATTGCTGTTGCCTGATCTTCAGTGATGCCAACTTTTAATGTATTGGCTGTAATTGCACTTGCCTGAGCTGTAGTGATGCCATCTTTTAATGTATTGGCTGTAATTGCACTTGCCTGAGCTGCAGTGATGCCGTCTTTTAATGTATTGGCTGTAATTGTAGTTGTATTGTTAGCAATATTAGTAGCATTCGTTTCAGAACTTCCTGACGTTTTTGCATACAATGCAAACGGAACACTCATTAATTGACTGGTGCCTGTTATACTGTAACTTATCCCTCCACTTGGGTCGGTCTCTGTTTTTATAAAATAGGGCCAGCACTCCAATCTATAGTGGCAAAACTATCTGAGGTACTTCCTGTACCTATCTCTAAACTTACTAAGCCGTTTAAGTTGGTCGTTACTGAGTGTGTTTCTGTATATACTGATGCTCCTGTTATGGTGGTTTGTAAGATGCTTATCTGCATCCCTACAGATTGATTCGTTAAAAGGGTATTAGTAGCATCTCGCACAACTGCCTGGTAACTCATCTTTTCTGGTGCTTGTGCAAAAGTGCTTGCAGTAACTAATAAGAAGGCTAAAATTGTGTATCGTTTTTTCATAGGGTATCTTATTTTTTAATAATCTTAAAAGTTTTTAATTCTTGGTTGTGTCGGTTTACTTTTAAAATGTAAATACCTATTGCTAATTGCTGCATGGCAATTTGTGTATCTCCATTGGTAATAATCCCATTAGATATCGCTTTTCCTGTAACATCAAAAAGTGTATAACTTAGGGTATCAAGAGTACTATCCGAAATTTTAAGTATGACATAATCAGACGTTGGATTAGGATAGGTAACGGCGGTTACCTTTACAGTTGTCAATGCTGGATTGCTCAGCGTCTGAAATTCAAACGGGTGTTGCACCCCTTGAGATACCCCACCAGTAGTAGCTGTGTTGGTGGTATAAAATACTTGGCCAATAGTGTAGCTGCTTGAGCCTCCAGATCCCGTAGCTTCACCTCCTGAGGCGGGAATCGTTTCTTGTGCGTGTGCTAATTGTGCAACAAGTAATATACTTGCTACGAGGGAAATTTTTTTTAATAACGTCATAAGCCTAGATATAAAATTTAGTTATAAACGAATCTGAAAATAAATTCAGATTGATTTGCGTAAAATATCAGGGGGGTATTACAAATCAAATGTAGTGTATTTTTTGGATAGTGTATTTTTAATGAGATTAATCATAAAAACGAGTTAAAATAACGATTCAAAAAAATACACAATCACCTCATATACTGTAAGTTAATTTTTATTTATGGGAATTGAGCTGGGATATGAACAGTTACCTCCGCTTGCAGAAAAAACAGATTATGTGATTAACAGAATGAAAGAATTTTAATGAGTTTGGACGGCCTACAGCACAACGTCATCAAAAGAAAATGCCAATGCGGTGCTTTTTTATCTTCAAAACAATTCAGTTTTTTCTCCATTATTAATATAAAAAACAGCTTCATTTTACCGCCTATTTAGAACTTCTTACGGAAAAGTGCATTTGTAAAATACAGTTGTTTAAATTACAACATTTAAAAACTCAGAAATGTTACCTATTTTTTATTGTACAATAACGATCCTAAATTAAAGTGTTTTAGGGTTTATGCTATCGCTTTGCCCTAAAATATTTTTATTCATTCTTAAAAATTGGATTGTACTTTTTTTAATGCTTATTTTTATGCACAAATTTAAGTTTTCTGTTGCTTTAAATATAGCTTGTAAAACTTTTAGGTAGTAGAAAAAATTTTAAAAGCTGCTACTATAAATGGTGCAGATTATATAGGTGCTGCGGATGAAATTGGTTCTTTAGAAAAAGGGAAATTAGCTGATTTAATTATCATGGATAAAAATCCTTTGGAAGATATTCAAAACTCAAACTCAGTAATGTACACGATGGTAAACGGGCGCTTATATGATGTAGACACCATGAACGAAGTTGGAAATTATGACACAAAAAGAAGTGAATTCTACTTTGAAATGGGTGGTTACAACCAAGGACTTCCTTTTAATACAAACACAAATAGTTTCACGACTCCTACTTGTAGTTGTCATAATTAATATTTAAAATCATTAGTGTCCGATAAAACTACAAAATTTAATTAAACCCATTTTAGAGCCCAATAAACACGTTCTATATTTTTCTTTTTGAGTTAGCAAGGTGTCTATTTAAAAAGTTGCAGTTGTATATCTGGAGGTTTTGATGTGAGTTCCCACCATTGTTTGTTTGGGTTTTCGAGAAATTTAAACAGATCAATGTAGGTCATCAGATGAAATCTCATCACAGAAACCATATTTGAATATGCCCATTTTCGTTTGATTTTTCTTTGTATCACAAGCATGATGAGTTGAATGATTAATGCTGACCATATCTGAATCTCTATTGCATTTTGATTATCTCCAAGAAAATATTTAAGGGGAAAGTTCTGCTTGAGTCTTTTAAACATCGTTTCAATCTGCCATCTGTGTTTGTATATATCTGCTACTTGGTCTGGAGATATTTCTGCATTATTGGTGATAAACTCATATACCTTTTCTTTTGTAGCATCCCAATAAGCAACTCTTCTTATTTGAATAGATTTATCGTCTTTTTCTATCAATATAAGTTCATCTTTTAGTATTGCATCACTTGTTTTGTCTGCTAAATCAAATTCTTTAATGCTTTTATAGACAGCATTGTCTTTTTGGCGAGTTACAAAGTAAATATCATTTAAAGTCCACTCTAAATATTGGAGATAATCATTGTATGCTTTATCAAAAACGACAAAAGAATCTTTCTCTAAATTTAACTCTTTTAAAAAAGTGTGGTCGTGAGTAGCAGCACTGCTAAAACGTATCAGACAAGGTACATCTTCCAAAGCATTTATCATTGTGTGCATCTTTATACCTCCTTTTTTCTTACCTGTAATAGGATTACGACCAACTCCTTTTAAAATATCACTAAATAGGCTGATTGTGGTAGAATCTACAATTTTTAAATTCTTTACAGGAGATTTTAATGGACTGCTGTCCGATAAAAATGGAGCGTAGCGTTTGTATAATTTTGAATAAATTGCTCCAAAGACTTCACTGGTTCTTTTCTTGTTAGCATCTGACAATGTACTTCGCTTAGGGAAATGTTTTAGATTTAAATGGCTGATACGCCCTTCACAAGCTAATAAAACGGTCGACAACTCTCTAAGTGAGGAAACTCCACTCATTGTGGCATAAAGCATCGTGACTAAATGGTCGTAGGTTTTAAACTTTTTGTAGTAGCGGTCACTGTTATAGATTTTGGCTGTCCGAGTAATATCTGCTTGTGGTATATATTTTAAAATCTGTTTAATTATTGGTGTTCCGCTAAAGTGTGTACTTTTGTTCATATCTCAATTTTGTGGTAAAAATCAAGATATAAATAAAGCAGGAAATCCAACTATGGAAATCCTGCTTTTAAAATTATTTATCGGACACTAATGATTTAAAATATCAGTAGTATGAAAAAATTAATGTTTTTATTCGCAGCGATTTTAGTGCTTTCTTCTTGTAAAATTGAAACAAAAGAGCAAGACAAAAAAGACATTTTAGCCATCATGGATGCGCAACAAATTGCTTGGTCTAAACATGATTTAGAAGGATTTATGCAAGGGTATTGGAAATCGGATTCATTAAAATTTTACGGTAGTAACGGCGTAAAACTTGGTTGGGATAAAACCTTAGCGAACTATAAGAAAAGATATCCAACTCCTGATCATTCAGGAATCTTAGAATTTAAAATAAATGACATTACTAAGATTGAAAAAGAATCTTATTATGTGATGGGAGCATATCATTTAACACGTAAAGTTGGAGATGCCAGCGGTGTATTTATGATTATTTTTAGGAAAATTAAAGGTGAATGGAAAATTGTTGCTGATACTTCTTGTTAAAACAAAGTACCTAAAAAAACTACATTTTAAATTAAACCCGCAATGAAACAGCAACTCTATTTAGGATTGTTTTAGAATATTTATCTGTAGTTTTGCTTTCTAATTTATAGTGAAAAATCAATAAACAATGAAACCAATCGTAAGACTTGCAACTAAAAATGATTTAGCAACTTTAAATACGTTTATGGATGGGTTGGTAGAAGCAGAACGCCCAATGGATGTGACCATTAAAGATGGAAAAGTTATCTATTATGATTTAGAAGGTTTTATCCTTTCAGAAGATGCCGTTTTATATGTTGCAGAATTGAATGGAGAATTGGTCGCTTCTGGCTATGCTAAAATAAAAAAAGACAGAATTTACTTAAAGCACGAGGCGCATGCATATTTAGGATTTATGTATGTTCCAGAAAAACATCGAGGAAATGGATACAACAAATTAATTATTGATGCTTTATTAGCTTGGTCTAAAACAAGAAACATCAATGAAATTCGACTAGATGTGTACGAAACAAATCCTTCCGCTATTAGAGCATATCAAAAAACTGGGTTTAAAAAACACCTAATTCAAATGCGTTTGGACCTACATGATTTTGATGCTTAAATCCCGAATGGATTCTCTATCGAATGCATCGGTTTTGTAAACCATTTTGGCCCTTTATTTGTCATATAAATATGGTCTTCCAATCGTATTCCGAATTTATCAGGAACACAAATCATTGGTTCGTTGCTAATTGTCATTCCTATTTCTAAAATAGTATGATCATTTCTTACTAGATAAGGCCATTCATGAATTTCTAAACCAATTCCGTGACCAGTTCTATGCGGTAATCCAGGTAATTTATAATCAGGCCCTAAATTGTAAAACTCTAACACAACTCTTGCTGCAGCATCTATCGCTGCACAGGTATTCCCTAATTGAGCTGCATCAAATGCTGCTTGTTGTGTTTCTTTTTCGATATTCCAAATTCGAGTTTGTTCTTCATTCGCTTTTCCAAAAACATAGGTTCTAGTAATGTCTGAAATATAATCGTGTAACACACAACCGGTATCAACTAAAACAACTTCGTTTTCTGCTAAATCTTTTGGAGATTTTACGCCGTGCGGAAATGATGAATCAACGCCAAATAATACAATACAAAAATAAGAACCAGACGGAATTCCGTATTTTACATGTGCATCGTTAATAAAATCAGTTACTTCTTTGGCTGAAATTCCAACACGTAAAATTCTTGCCGCAGCTTTCTGAACTTCTAAAGTAATATTCATAGCTTGTTGCATAATTGCAATTTCAGCATCCGATTTAATCATTCTACAACCAGCCGTAATTGGTTTTGCATTTACTAATTTGTATGAATTTTGACCATTTCGAATTCCGTCAAAAACAAAAAACGGAGTAGCTTCATCCATAGAAATTTCTCCAGAATCGAGACCATTTTCTTTTAGCAATAATCTAAATAATTCATAAGGAGATTCGTGTTCTTCCCAACCACGAACTGCTCCTTCTATCAACATAAAGTCGAAAATTGTTCCTTTTTCAAACTCAGGAGCAATATATACAAGCGTCCCGTTTGCAAACAATAAAGCCCCAACCATACGTTCGCTGGCATTCCATTTCATTCCTGTAAAATAAAACAAGTTTTTACCAGAATGCAAGTACAATGCGGGTACATTTTGTTCTCGCATTAATTGACATGCTTTGTCAATTCGTTGTTGAAATTCCTCTTTCTGAATTGGTTTTACAAAGTTTACTATTGGCGTAATTGCCGCTAACTCTTCTTTTATGGTAGAACCTCCTATTCCTATCATTGTGTTTTTTTTACGTATTCGTATGTTTTTTATCTTAAAATTTTCTATCCACATGAAACGGGCTTAGATCTAAAGATGTTTTTTTATCAGCAATTATTTCTGAAACCAGTTTACCCGTTGCAGGCCCTAAACTCCAACCCATCATGGCGTGCGCTGTTGCAAAGGTTACGTTTTTACATTTGGATGATTTTCCAATATAAGGCAATCCGTCGGGAGAAAGCGGACGTAAGCCACATTGTGCGTCGTCTATTTCTTGCTGATTTATTTTTAAATTCGGATAATATTGTGCCGCGGCTTTTGCAATTGCGTTTACTCTAACTGGATTTATGTTGTGATTAATTCCACCAATTTCCATAGTTCCCGCAAAACGCGTAAATCCGTTCATTGGTGTAACCGCTACTTTTGCTTCCATTAAAATTGCGGGAATTGTAATATTAGTTTCCCTATCAACATTAATTCGATAGCCTTTTCCTGCTTGCACAGGAATGTTGATATTCAATTTTTTAGCCAAATTCTGAGACCAAGAACCTGTTGCAATTACAAATTCGTCTGCTTTTAAAATCTGATTTTTAGTAGTTACAGAAACTACGTTACCGTCTTTAACCTCAATATCTGTTACTTCTTCGTTTCCTAAAATAGTTACTCCTACTTTTTCTAAATAACTTTTTAACTGGGGCATAAATTCATTGGGCGTCATGTGAGCATCAGAACGATAATACACCGCACCTTTGATATTTAAATCTACATTTTTTTCGATTTTACAAACTTCTTCTTTTGACAGATTCTCCACCTTTAATCCCAAATCGATTGCCTTTTTACCAACATTCCATTCTTCTTCTCCTGCTTTTTCAGTTTGATAATACATTAACAATCCTTTATGCTGATGAAAGAAATCGAATTCTTTTGATGCTTTTAGTTCTTGATACAATTCTCTGCTCAGCAAATTAATATCCTTAATAACCGGTATTGCTTTCTCAACTTTTAATGCTGTCGCAGATTTCTTAAAAGCCAACGTCCATTTTAAAAAATCCATATCCAAACGTGGTTTTACATAAAAAGGACTTTCCGAATTAAACATCCATTTAATCCCTTTTGAAATCATGCCAGGAGCGGCCAACGAAATAACATGACTCGGTGTAATATAACCAGCATTTACATAAGAAGCGCCACTTGAAAAATCAGATTTATCAATAACTGTTACTACATTACCTTCTTTTTGAAGATAATATGCCGTACATAAACCGATAATTCCGCCGCCAATAATAAGTACTTTTTTTGACATTATTTTATAATTTTATCAACTGTAATTACTCTAAAAGTAGTTGAATTGATTGTAATTCTACTATTAGTTTCCTTACTTGAAATATAGTAATTCTTCTCTTTTTTTTTAAAACAATCTAAAGTTGTTTCTAATACTACTTTTTTGATCAAGGCTTCAATTTCTCCATTCAAGAAATTTACGCCTAATTTTTTATTAATTCTTTGATATACAAGTTCTGTATGGCAATGATTTTGTGGAATTTCGCTTTTGTTTATTTTCGACATCTAATATATTATTTGCAATATTAAATTTAACAAAAATCTTTCCTGTTTTAAAAACCTAGAAGGTCTAAAAAATCAAATCACTTGAAAACCCAATGCATACGGATCATCTTCTGTATCAATAGTAATCGTGTTTTGTCCGTATATTTTTGCCCAACCTTTTAGGCTGGGTATTATTGCTTTTTGGCTGTTTAAAGTTGTTTCCTTTTCTACACAACCCACAAACTTGCTTCCAATAAAACTTTCGTGAATAAATTCATCACCCACTTTTAACTTTCCTTTTGCAAACAATTGTGCTAACCTTGCTGATGTTCCTGTACCACAGGGACTTCTATCTATTGCTTTATCACCATAAAAAACGGCATTTCTTCCGTGGGAACTTGCATCAATCGGAGTTCCTGTCCATAATAAATGAGTTACATTTTTGATAGTTTCATTTTCTGGATGCACAAATTGATTTGGATATTTTTTATTAATTTTTTCTCTTACTACTTGGGATAATTGTATAATTTTTGACGCCGTAAAATCTTGCATTCCGCTGAAGTTTTTCTGCGGATCAACAATTGCATAAAAGTTTCCACCATAGGCAACATCGAATGTAATTTCGCCTAATTCTGGGCAATCAATCGTTAAGTTTTCTGCTGCCAAATAACTTTTTACGTTGGTTAATTTCACCCATTCCACTTTATTATTGGTTTGTTTGTATTCAATTTCTACTAAACCAGCAGGCGCTTCCATTCTTATTTTTCCTGCAATTTTTGGTGTAATTAAACCCTCTTCAATGGCAATGGTAATTGTGCCAATGGTGCCGTGTCCGCACATTGGTAAACAACCCGAAGTTTCTATAAATAAAATAGCAAAGTCGTTTTCTGGGTTGTGAGGTTCATACAAAATTGAACCACTCATCATATCATGACCTCTTGGCTCAAACATTAACCCTTTGCGGATCCAGTCAAATTCTTTTAAAAAATGAAGTCGTTTTTCGTTCATGGTTTTCCCTATTAAATCGGGTCCTCCACTTTTTATAACTCTTACAGGGTTTCCGCACGTATGCGCATCAATACAAACAAACGTATGTTTACTCATTTTTTGTTTTCTGAATATAATTGTTGATTCGTTCTTCTAAAATTGCCAATGTAACCGTTCCTTGCTCTAAAACAACTTCATGAAAAGCACTAATATCAAAATTCTGTTGCAATTCTTTTTCTGCCTTTTTACGCAATTCTCTAATTTTTAATTCCCCTATTTTATAAGACAAAGCCTGCCCTGGCCAAGAAATATATCTATCTGTTTCTGTGTTTATTTCATGTAGAGAAAGTGCCGTATTTTCTGACATATAGGCAACAACTTGTTCTCTCGACCAACCTTTTGCATGAATTCCTGTATCTACCACCAACCTGCAAGCGCGCCACATTTCATAAGTATATTTCCCAAATTGTTCATATGGCGTTGTATACATTCCCATTTCATCCGCTAAAAATTCTGAATATAAACCCCAACCTTCGCCATAAGCTGATAAATACAAATCACGTCTAAATTGCGGAATAAAATCACCCAGTTCGTTGTTCAAACTTCCTTGTAAATGATGACCTGGAACTGCTTCATGCACTGTTAAAGAAGGCAATGTATATAAAGTTCTGCTTGGCAAATCGTAGGTGTTTACCCAATAATAACCGGGTTCCGTGCTGTTTTTTGAGGTGCCAACATAACGGCCACTTGTATATTTTGGTGCAATCGCATCCGGAACAGGCGCAACTCCGTATGGTTTTCTAGGCAAGGTTTTAAAGAATTTTGGCAATTGTGCATCTGCTCTTTTTGCCATATCTCTGGCGATCATTAACAATTCTCTAGGAGATTTTGCGTAAAATTGTTCATCTGTTCTTAAAAATTTCAGAAAGTCAGAAAAGCTTCCTTTAAAGTTTAAATCCGTAATAATTGTTTGCATTTCTGCTTTAATTCTTGCAACTTCTTTTAAACCTAATTGATGAATAGCATCCGCCGTATATGTTGTACTAGTGGTATAAAAATTAATTCTGTTTTGATAAAAAGCAACCCCGTTTGGCGTTTCTGAAACACCTAAACTTGTTCTCGTTTTTGGCAAGTATTCCGTTTCAAAAAAAGTTTTAATTTTTTGAAATTGAGGAATTACAGTATTCTCGATCGCTTCTTTTGCCGCAGTTAAAATAGAATCTTTTTGTTGATTTGTAAAAGTGGATGGTAAGTTTTTAAAGGGTTTGTAAAACGGACTTTCTTTAAAATTAGGTACAATATGATCGTTGTAGGTAGACTCATATCCTGTGAAAATAACTTTTGGTTGCGAAACTCCTTTTGCCAAACCTTCTCTTAAATTTAGAAAGTTCTGAGTTACAAATTCTGGCAACGAATTTAATTTAGACAAATATCTTTTAGCATCGTGATAGTTATAAATAGGTCTAATTTCATAATTTAAACTGCTATGAAAACCTGAATCTGATAATAATGGATTTAGAAATTGTTCAAATTTATAGTAATCTATTTGATCTTGTAAAACGAATTTTAAAAGTTTGGCCGAAATTTGTTCTGTTTCAGAAAGTTCAGCTATTTTGATGCATTCAAAAGAGTGCAATTGACTTTCCGCATATTCCGCTTCTGCTTTGTAAAACGCTCTTGTATAAATTCCTAAAGGATATTTTTCTTTATCATAGGCTTCTCTTTCTTCATACGATTGTATCAAGATTTTTAGCTCTTGTGACGAATTTTTGCATTTTTGACTGCCTGAATTACAAGAAACCAACATGGAGAAAATGATGAATACACAAACTTTAAAAAATTTCATTTTTATATTTTTTTAGTGGTTCTTTGTCCATCGATTGTTCTAAAAATGGACATTGGATTTTCGTTTTGCAATTCTTTTGGCAACAAGTCATTTGGCCAATCTTGATAACTAAAAGGACGCACCCAACGTTTTATAGAATTGATACCAACTGCTGTGAATCTGCTATCTGTACATGCAGGATAAGGACCGCCATGAACCATCGATTCGCAAACCTCAACTCCTGTTGGCACACCGTTAAAAATAATTCGTCCTACTCTATTTTGTAATGCAGAAATTACATTTTGAAAGTCAGAAATTTCATTCTCATCAGAAATTATAGTTCCTGTTAATTGTCCTTCTAAATTAGCAATAACTTCTTCTAATTGCGATGCATTATCACATTGAACAATCATAGAAAATGGTCCGAAAACTTCTAAATGTAAGGTAGGATTTTCTAAAAACGTTTTTCCGTCTGCGGTAACAATAGCTTGTTCTGCATAATTATTTTTTATGGATGATGTGTAGTTTGCAGTCACAGACACTTTATCTTGTGAAACTATTTTTTCTTTGTTAGCCGTGTATCCTTTTTTGATATTGGGATGCAACATGCAAGAGGGATTTATTTTGATAATTTCTTCGGATACCTCCGCAATAAAATTGGATAAACTTTCGCTTTTTATTCCTAATAATAAACCCGGATTTGTACAAAACTGCCCAGAACCTAAAGTGATAGAACCCGCATAGGTTTTTGCTATTTCTTGATATCTATTTTCTAATGCTTTTGGTAAAATTATCACCGGATTTATACTTCCCATTTCTGCAAATACCGGAATTGGTTCTGCTCTTTTTGCCGCTAAATCTAACAACGCTCTACCACCATTGATACTCCCTGTAAAACCAACTGCTTTTACTTTATGATGCGAAACTAACTTTTGCCCAACTTCTATTCCGCTTGAATTTAAATTAGAAAAAACACCATTTGGCATTCCTGTTTTTTTTGCTGCTTTTAAAATTGCAGACGCTACTAATTCGCCGGTTCCTGCATGCATTGGATGCGATTTTACAAGCACTGGGCAACCCGAAGCCAATGCTGCTGCAGTATCTCCGCCTGCCGTTGAATAGGCTAACGGAAAATTACTTGCTCCAAAAACAACCACTGGGCCAAGCGGAATTAACATTTTTCTGATATCCGATTTTGGCATTGGTTCTCTGTTTGGTTGCGCTTCATCGATTGTTGCTTCTACCCAAGAACCCTCTGCAACCAAATTTGCAAAACTTCTTAATTGTCCAATTGTTCTGCCTCTTTCACCTTTTGCTCTTCCTTCTGGCAAACCTGATTCTGAACAAAAAGTTTGAATTAACAAATCGTCTAATGCTAAGATTTCATCTGCAATTGCGTTTAGAAATTCGGCTTTTTTTACGCCAGAAATAATTCTGAATTCCTTAAAAGCTGAAGCTGCTAAATTTACTGCTTCTTCAATTTCTTTAGAGGTTGCTTCTACAAAAACCGTTTCATTTTCTTGGTTCAATTCTGGATTGAATGTTTTGTATGTTTTTGTTCCTGTGGCAACTAATTGATTGCCTATATAGTTTTTTCCTGTCATGTATTAATTTGTATTTAACTAATTTGTGTTAGGGATTGCAGCATTTGTTTGAGCTCTTTTTTACTTTTCGTAAAAAAAGCGAGTGCGTAAAGCCCGACCTTTTTAAGGAACACCCAACTAATTATTTTATAAATTTTTATAATTTGGCAACGTAGGTCTCGTTTTTAAACTGCTCTCAATAATATGGACCACTTTTTTACGCTCAACACCAAAAAGTGGCAAACGCGGCGCTCTCACATTTTCTGTTCCTATGTTTGTGTACACTTCTGCCAACTTTATATTTTGCACTAATTTAGGATTAATATCTAACTCTAACAAGGGCAAAAACCATCGAAAAATTTCGATTGCTTCTTTGATTCTTCCTGCCTTTTGAAGCTCGTAAATAGCCACTGTTTCTGCCGGAAAAGCACACACCAAACCAGCAACCCAACCATCTGCGCCCATTAATAAACTTTCTAAAGCAATAGTATCTACACCTGTCATAATCTTTAACCGCGTACCAAACTTATTGATAATTCTAGTAATATTTGTAGTGTCTCTGGTTGATTCTTTTACAGCCTGAATATTTTTACATTCTAACATTTCGTCGAACATATCTAGCGTAACTTCTATTTTATAATCTACCGGATTGTTGTAAATCATAATTGGCAAATCTGTGTTTTTAGCCACTTCTTTAAAATAGGTTACGGTTTCTCTATCACCAGATTTATAACGCATTGGTGGCAAGATCATTAAACCGCTCGCACCATCCTGTTGCGCTTGCTGTGCTGCATAAATTGCGCCTTTTGTAGATTGCTCGGCAATGTTCATGAGCACCGGAATTTTACCTGCCACAACTTCTAAAGTGCTTTTAGTTAATTGTCTTTTTTCTGATTCTAAAAGTGTACTTGCTTCGCCCAAAGTTCCGCCTAAAACAATACCATGTACACCTGCATCTACTTGTGCTTTGATGTTGGTTTGAAACATTTTTAAATCAAGTTTATCGTCTTTTGTAAACTTTGTAGTTACTGCTGGCATCACGCCTTCCCAATTGAATTTCATTTTTATGATTTTTTTGATGGATTAAAGTTAAAGAAATTCAGGCTTTTAAAATACTATTAAATTATTCAATTTTGATAGTATAGTATCCTTAATAGTAGTATTTATATAAATTATGAATATTTTTGTATTACTAACTAATTTAAGTTACATGAAAGTACTTCCTTTTAAAATTCCGAAACCAGAAAATAACGCACTCATTTATCAAGAAGATATTGAGGTTGTTTTTTATGATCAATTGCATCAACATGATGAAATTCAGATTAGTTTTATTGAAAAAGGAAATGGAACTTTATTAGTTGGTGATAAAATTTCTAGCTATGCCGAAAACGATATTTTTATTATTGGCAGCAACTTACCACATGCTTTTAAAAGTGATAAAAATGTAGGCACAAATTCTAAAATGTTGAGTTTATTTTTTACGACCTCTTCTTTTGGGGAACACTTTTTTGAACTACGTGAATTTGCAGAAATTACTACTTTCTTCTCAAAATCAATGCAAGGCTTGGCTGTTAAAATAAATAAAACGGAACTTATAAACTCTTTTTATAAATTAAAAAAAGCAACGAAATTAGAACGTTTTATTTTGTTTTTAGAAATTATAAAAATGATTTCAAATGCTGAGACGGAACCACTTTCTAACTTTGTATACAGTAAAATATATTCTGATATTGAAGGGAAAAGAATGCGTACTGTTTTTGATTTCACAATAGAAAACGCACATCAAAAAATTACTTTGGAAGAAATTGCAAGGATTGCAAATATGACTAAAAATGCATTTTGTAAGTATTTTAAAAAGAGAACTAATAAAACATATATCAGTTTTTTAACAGAGCTTAGAATTGAAAATGCGTGTCAGATTTTAAAATCTAAAGAGGAATTTTCTATTGCAGAAATAGCTTTTAAAAGCGGATTTAATAATATTTCTAATTTTAACAGAAAGTTTAAAGAGGTAAAGAATGTGACGCCTTTTTCGTATCGATTATCCAATGCAATATAAGAATCCTAAATCATAACTATTTTAAGAATGACTGTAATACTTATTCTAAATTTTCTAATTCTGATTTTGATTTTTTTTTAATCCACTCACAACCAAATCATACGAATGATTGATAAGTTCTTTAACTAAAACATCAGAAACATCCGCAGAATTTACAAGTACTGTATTCCAATGTTTTTTATTCATGTGCCAGCCAGCGATAATTCCCTCATATTCTCCTCGTAATTCTTCTGCTTTTTCAGGGTTGCATTTTAAGTTGATTTTTTGTTCTCCTTTTTCCCAAGAGTCTAGTCCTGTTAGGGCAAAGATTTTGTTCATTACTTTAAAAACCAATGTTACGTTATCAAAAGGAAAATGTTCTGTTACTCCTTTTTTTGTAATACAAAAATCGCGAAGTTGTTCTATGTGCATAAATCGATTTTTAAAATGAGGTTTAAAATTTAAAAAAGTATCTTTATATTACCAAAAATAAAGTATTAAAATGGAACAGGAGTTTTTAGAGCTTACCACAATTATACATTACTCTGATAAGAATTACGAAAAAACTAAATTTTCTGGATTGTCAGAGATAGATTTTGTAACACCTTTTAATGGAACTAAATGGATAAACACCTATGGTTTAGACTATCAAAATGAATTTAGAAAAATTATTTTAGAAAACAAACTAGACGATTTTTTGATAAAATTATTGATGGAAGAAGAACATGCAACCAAAGTAATTGTATTAGATAATTTGCTTTTTGTAACCATTAAAGTATTAAAAACTGAAGGTAAAAACTTAGATAATGAACAAATGATTTTTATTGTTTCTCCTCATTTTTTATGGAGTATTCAAGAAAAGCCTGGTGATTATTTTAACTGGATTCGCGAACGATTAGAGGGTCATAAAGGAATTGTTAGAAAGAAAAAAGCAGACTATTTATTGTATCTAATTATTGAAGCTATCATTGATAATTACCAAGATACATACTTAAAACATGCAGAAATTAGTGCCTCTGAGTTAAATGCTACTAATATTAAGCCCACTCCTGAATTTACCTCTTTAGTAGAAAAAAGAAAGCAAGAATTGTTTAGTTTTAAAAAAGCAGCAATAGGTTTAAAAGACATGATTGTAAAACTTGAAAAAGTAGAAATTAAAGGTGTAGATGTAAAATATTTTAGCGAAACTAAAGAACAAACGATCAACTTAATAGCTAATATTGATTTTGAATTGCAAGAGTTAGAAAGTAAAATAAATTTGATTTTCAGTATTCAAGGTCACCGTTTAAATGAGGTGATGAAAACCTTAACAATCTTATCTGTTATCTTTATTCCTTTAACTTTTTTAGCTGGAATTTACGGCATGAATTTCGAGAATATTCCTGAACTAAAGACGCAAAATGGGTACTATATTTTATTAGGAGTTATGGTTGTTATTTCTGTTTTGGCCGTTTGGTATTTTAAACGTAAGAAGTGGTTTTAATGATTGGTTTTTTGTTTTTAATTATTTGACACGGATTTCACGGATTTTAACGGATTTTTATGAACTTATTACTACTTGAAAAAGAAATATATTGAATTCACTTACTTTGGATTCTTGCCTGTGCATGTATGATGAAAAAGCATTTTAGCTATTTGTCCTTGTGAAAATAATTTTCAGATACATAATTAGAGAAATAATCCCCGAAATAACCAAAAACCATTTTAAGATATTGAAAAGTATAAAATATCCAAACCCTCGGCTAGCATGGCTATTTTGAATTTGAACTATTGCTGAGTTTATTCTTTCTGAATTTTCTATAAAAAAATATAAAAGCAAGGAAATTATTGAAATCAATAAAAGTTTAAAGCTTTTCTTATTCGCTTTAATCATTTAAAAAACTACTTAAAACCTCAAAGCTTTCTTTTGGGTTTTCTTCCATCGGTACATGACCAGAATTTTCTAAAACAACTAATTTTGAATTCGATAAAAAACGGTCCATTCGTTTCCCGTTGTCTAAAGGAATCCAAGTATCTTTTGCTCCCCAAATTAATAATGTAGGTGTTTGTATACTTCTTAATTTCTCTAAATTTGATTTTTCTCCTAAGTTAAAATCCGTTTTTGCTCTATCTATAAACGCTAGTCTGTTGCCAACTCTCAATGCCATTTTATGATAACGTGTAACTAAATCATCTGTAATTTTAGTTTTATCGGCATATACTTGCTCCATGTTTTTTTTGATGAAAAATTTAGGAGTTACATATAAAAAAAGCGAATTTAAAACAGGTGTCTTTGCCATTTTAAAAATTGCTGGCTGCGGTTTGTTTGTTGGCAACCCGCTGGCATCCACCAAAATTAGTTTCTCTACTTTTTCAGGATATTCTGCAGCGTAATTCCAAGCAATATTTCCGCCCAAAGAATTCCCCGCTAAATAAAATTTATCAAGCTTTATTTTTGATAAAAACTGCTGTAAAAATTTTGTGTATGCTTCAATAGAATAGTTTGCATCTTTATTAGGGCCGGTTAGTCCGAAAGCAGGCAAATCCATTCGGATGACTCTATGATCTTTAGTAAGTGCTGTTGTCCAATCATTCCAAGTATGCAATGAAGACGCTGTTCCGTGCACTAAAACAATTGGAAAACCTTTGCCTTCATCCCTATAATGCACTTGCATTCCGTTAATTTCTATAAATTTAGAATGCTCATTTGCGTATGCCTTTTTTAAATCCTCCACAGAAACATCTGCATAAGATCCATTGTATATCAACACCAAAAGGATGATTACAATTGCGAGAAGAACCTTCTTTTTAGCACAAATTTTCTTCATGAATTAGTTCGTTATTTTATACAAAATTGGCTTACTTGGTGTGGCGTCATTTTCAAAAGGTGCAATCATTAAGTTTAATAAATACTCACCATCTTCGACTGAATTTGGCACAAAAATAAACTCTGTAATTGTAGCATCCATTCTTACTTTTCCTGCGGTATTCCAGAAAGCATTATGCGCTAATAATTTTCCACCATCATTTTCTTTATCTACAGAAGGCACATCAATTAACAAATGTTTAATTCCTTTTTCTCGCAAATAAATAGCCGCTTCTTCTAGCAAATACGTAGGATTTGTATGCGAATATCGCTTCTTCTTTTTCTCTATTAAATTAGGTAAGGTTCTAATGACGATAGCGTCTCTTTTCTTGTTTCTTAAAGCAGTTTTTAGTTGCTTTTCTGAAATGACAAAATCGCCATTTAACTTTTCTGGCGCAACGGTAACTACCTCTGCCACAAAAAAATAATGTTTTAAATGCTGATTTACAGAATGCACTATTTCTGTAATATGACCAACACACTCTGTATGTGTAATATGAGAATGCGGGTTGAAATGGATGTTGTTAAAATTAACAACTGCACCATTTGCAACACTTATTTCATACTCATCAACTTTTTCCGGAAAAATCTTTGGATCATCCACATACCATGCGTTTATATGTTGTTTTGTAACATCTATTGCAATAGAAATATCGATGGGTTGAGAAACATCTATTTGTATTTTTCTGGAGTTGTATTCTATGGTTGCCTTCATGTATGCTAAACTTATTTCAATATCTTTTTATTACACTTCCAAATATAAGTTTTTAAAACAACCCTTTCAATAAGAATTTGGAAAACTGTCAAGTAACTCCTGAAACTAGTTCACAATGAATAAATCTGAGGCAATTCCGTCTGATAAAAACTTACCTTTTTTAGTGGTTCTTAATACTTGATTTTCAAGATACAATAAATCTTGTTGAAGGTATTTTTTTGATTGATTTTCTAAATATTCGATATATTTATCACCAAACTCATTTCTTATTTTATCAAAAGAAACACCCCAAATAGTGCGTAAACCTGTCATAATGTATTCGTTATAACGATCTTTTTTTGACAAGGTTTCTCTTTCTATTGGCAATGTGTTTTCCGCTATGGCATTAATGTATTTCGTATTATTTCTTACATTCCAACTTCGTTGACTTCCATCAAACGAATGTGCAGAAGGACCGATTCCTAAATATAATTTCCCCAACCAATACGATGAATTATTTTGACTAAAAAAATCTTCTTTCCCAAAGTTGGAGGTTTCATAGTGTATGAAACTGGCTTTTTCTAACTCTTCTATTAAAATATGAAATTGCTCTTGTGCTTTTTCTTCATCCACATTTTTGATAATTCCTTTTTTAATAAAACTTGCCAACGGTGTTTTTGGCTCAACCGTTAGCGCATAACTAGAAATATGCGGCACTCCAAAACTCAAAGCTGTTTGTATATTTTCTCTCCATTCTTGATTTGTACAATCTGGAATTCCGTAAATTAAATCCACCGAAATATTGGCAAAATATTGAGTTGCAAATTCTAAACATTTCTTAGCCTCTTTAGAATTATGCGCACGATTCATCAACTTTAGATCTTTCTCAAAGAATGACTGAATGCCAATACTTAACCTATTTATTGGAGAATTCGAAAGTTCCATTATTTTTTCTTCGGATAAATCATCTGGATTCGCCTCTAACGTAATTTCTGGGTTTTGGACAACCTTGAAATTTTTATAAACGGCAGCTATTAAAGTTTCAATTTCTTTGGTTAATAAAACGCTCGGTGTTCCTCCGCCAAAATAAATAGTTTCTATAGTTGTGTTCCCAAGCTCGCCTTTTCTAATTTCCATTTCTTTAACGAGCGCAACAATCATGTCCTCTTTCTTTTTTAGGGAAGTAGAAAAATGAAAATCGCAGTAAAAACATGCTTGTTTGCAAAATGGGATATGTATGTAGATTCCGGACATATTTTCAATTATCGGTTAACAGTGATCGGTTTTCAATTATCAGTGATCAGTGATCGGTTTTCAATTATCAGTGATCGGTTTTCAATTATCAGTGATCGGTTATCAATTATTGCTTATTGATTCTTGTAGTTTTAAGAATTGCAAATAAAATTCTTCCTATTTCATCTGCTTTTTCAAATAACTCATTAAAGTTTTCTAAGTCTAAATCTCCACTATCTTTTAATAAGTGTAACCAATATTTAGTTTCTAAACATTCTTTATAAGCTATTGACATTTTAGCCGAAAAATCAGCTGTAGAAATTGCGCCATTTGCTTCAACAATATTTGCTCCAACTGACGTTCCACTTCTTAAAATTTGTTTTGAAAGTATAAACTCTCGATTATCCTTAGTTAATTTCTTACTCAATTTAACGATTAGCAATGCTAGGTCATAAGACTTATTTTGTAATGGATTATTCTTTAACTTCATTCCCTTTGATAATTGATAAATGTTTATTGATAAATGTTTATTGATAAATGTTTATTGATAAATGATAATTAAAAAAATTATTTAATTTTTTTCGGATTCTGTTTCACAAAACTTGCCCAACCAGAATAACTTTTTCCGCCAACAACGTTACCTGAATTGTAAAAATGACAAACTGCTGCTGCTAATCCGTCTGTGGCATCTAAGTTTTTTGGTAAGGTTTTTAAATTTAAAAGAGATTTTAGCATCAAGGCAACTTGTTCTTTGCTGGCATTTCCGTTACCAGTAATTGCCATTTTAATCTTCTTGGGCAAATATTCGGTAATGGGAATTTCTCTAGACAAACCTGCAGCCATCGCTACTCCTTGCGCTCTACCCAACTTTAACATCGATTGTACATTTTTACCGAAAAAAGGTGCTTCAATAGCAATCTCATCCGGATTGTAGGTATCAATCAATTCAATGGTGCGTTCAAAAATGAGCTTTAGTTTTAAATAATGGTCATCGTATTTTTGTAGCAACAATTCGTTCATCTGAATGAATTCCATCTTTTTACCTACAACTTTAATCAATCCAAAACCCATAATTGTAGTTCCTGGATCGATGCCTAAAATAATTTTTTCTGTAGTCAAACTTGCTTTTTATATAATGATTGCCAGCAAAGTTAATCTTTTCTTATGGTTTGTAAAGGAATGTAGTAATTGATGATTGTTTTTACTTGCTAACCAAGTCTAACCATGATTGAATCTTTCGTCAAGCTCTATACAAGGTATCTGTTTGAACTCTCCCTATTTTTTTTTGAAGGAAGCCAGTGTCTTTCGTCTAAGTTCAAGATAGACTAAGCAGTAAATAGCTTCAAAAAAATAACTTTTTAAAATAATGCTGTAAGAAAGCTTTCTGCATTAAACCAAAGAAATATAGCGATGATTAGAAGTATAATTAAAAATAAGCCTTTTACAGGTTTTGATTCTTTGTTTTTACCAAATTTTCTTTTAAATTCCATTGATTTTTGAATTGTTAATTAATTTGTATTCGTACTATTTTTACTTCAAATGTAAAGCTAGCAAAAGTTCTCTAGAATTACACCTTGAAAACTAAACGATGCTAACTTTTTTTGTTGCGCGTAACATTTCTCTTTTTCCTGGAGGACCGGCTAATCTTTCTACCGTAAAACCGACTGTTTGCATCGCTCTTCGCACGCTTCCTTTTGCGGCGTACGTTACAAGCACTCCGTTTTCTTTTAAAGCTTTATACATTTTTAAAAAAATAGTTTCTGTCCACAACTCGGGTTGATTCGTTGCGCCAAAAGCATCAAAATAAATAAGGTTAAATTTATTTTCATCTTCTATTTCTTCAAAAAATTGTTTTCTTTTTGTGAGCATAAAATCAGTAGAAATTTGATGCTTTTCGTCCCAAGCAACTGCGTGCATTTTATCAAAAATAGCTTTGTGCTCTGTTGCTTTTAATTCTGAAACATAATTTAGTTTTTCAACTTCATTTGAAACCACGGGATACGCTTCTACCCCAACATACTCAATTTTCTTATGGTTTTTTATACCTTCCAAGAAAGTGATAAAAGCATTTAATCCTGTTCCGAAACCTATTTCTAAAATAGAAATTGATTCTTGTGTGTTTTCATTTTCATCAGAATCACAAAAAAGCTCAAATCCGCTTTTTATAAAAACATGATAAGCCTCTTGTATTGCGCCATGTTTGGAATGATATTGTTCATTCCAATCTGGCAAATGGATGGTTGTAGAACCATCGGAAGTTAGTAAGATTTCTCGTTTCATAATTATTGAATCAACAATTTTTTAATTTTAGGAATTGGCTTAATACAGGTCGTTTTATGACAATAAATATAACTATTTATTGATTGTTATGTTTTACTTTTAAGCGCTCTATTAGTTTCAAAATATTGCTAAAAAGTAGTTAAATACAAGTCTTAAAACACTTCGAAAGATTAATTTCTATCCGAAGGATCTGTAAGTTGCGCTGTATGAATTCTTGTGAAAAGGCATTTGGCGTTTTTCCTTCTAAAATAAGACTTATATTCTCTAAATTAACTTTGTACATTTTAAGCATTAAAGAAACCATTTCTGAATGTTTATATACTTTACTTTCTGAAATAATTACTTTTTTTTCTTTTTTCTGAGAACATCCAAAAACGAATAAAAGTAAAAGTATTTGAAGAAAAATCTTTATTATTTTTTCATTAATACTCCATTTGCTTCAAAAGAAAATTCTTTTTTAGGAATTGTAATTTTTGCTATTTCTTCTCTTGTTTTGCCGGCATCTTCTGCATAATGTTGCAATTCTGCCACCGAAGTTTCTTTCATAAAAGCCTTCCCTTCAACAATAACTTCTCTGTCTTTAGCATCTAACGGCATAAAAAAACCATAGTCTTTAAAAGTTACCATTGCTTCTTCAGTATCATTTAAAGGTAGTTTCATCCAACATCCTTTTTTGGTACACACCTCTTTTATGTTCGAAGCAAATTTTATCTTTAAAGTATCGCCAACTTTCATGTTGTTGAATTTTGCCATCATCTCGCCTGACGTCATTGCCGCATCGCCTGTTATTTTATCTCCGAATGAATCAAATTCAACAATTTCCTGTTGTACCGTTTCTTTTTCTGTGTTTGCCTTTTTACAACTTGTAAATACCAATACCGCAATTGCACAAAATTTAATCAAATTTTTCATTCTATTGATTTTTAAGTAATAAATACAAATGTAAGAAAATTGAGCTTGCTCGTAAACTTTGGATAAATAAATTATGTACATTTGTGTTATAAAAACAATTAAAAAACAGAATGAAGTCTCATATAGAAATTCAACGTATAGAAAAATCGAAGATAGACTCAGTAGATTTTAACAATTTGCCTTTTGGAAGCGTATTTTCTGACCACATGTTAGAGTGTGATTATAAAGACGGCGCTTGGCAAACTCCAATTATCAAACCTTATTCTCCTATAACTTTAGATCCTTCAGCAAAGATTTTTCATTATGGACAATCTATTTTTGAAGGAATGAAAGCCTACAAAGATTCTGAAGGTAAAATGATGCTTTTTAGACCTTTAGAAAACTGCAGACGTTTAAATAAGTCGGCAGAGCGTTTGGTAATTCCTCAAATTCCTGAGGATGTTTTCATGGACGGTTTAAAGAAATTATTAGAAGTTGATAGCGCTTGGATTCCTACAAATGAAGGTAGTTCTTTATACATAAGACCTTTTATGTTTGCTACGGGTAGTGGTTTTCATGCTTCGCCTGCAGATGCTTACAAATTAGTAATTTGCACGGCTCCTTCTGGCGCTTATTTTGCCGGAAAAGTAAAGGTTTTAATTGAAGAAAAATATGCTCGAGCTGCTAATGGTGGTGTTGGTTTTGCAAAGGCTGGTGGTAATTATGCTGCACAGTTTTACCCAACGCAACTAGCTATGGAAAAAGGATACAATCAAGTTATTTGGACAGATGACAACTCGCATCAATTTATTGAAGAAGCGGGTGCAATGAATATTTTTGTACGTATTAACGATACTTTAATTACGAGTCCTACAAGTGATCGAATTTTAGACGGAATTACGCGTAAAAGTATTTTACAAATAGCAGAAGATGCTGGTATTAAAACAGAAGTAAGAAAAATTTCTGTTGGTGAAGTTGTAGAAGCTGCTAAAAACGGAAATTTAAAAGAAATGTTTGGTGCAGGTACTGCTGCAGTAATATCACCAATTGCTGGTTTTGGATATCAAGAAAATGATTATGATTTACCAGAATTAGAGAATCCGTTTGCATCTCAATTAAAGAAAAAAATTACAGATATCCAGACGAATAAGGTTGAAGATCCTTATGGTTGGAGAGTTTTCTTGTAATATTAAACAATTATCAGTTTTCAATAAACAGGTATCAGTCTCAGTTTGCTGTGTCAGTAAACAGATATATAAATTTTAAAAAAAGCATCAATTTAAAAGTTGATGCTTTTTTTTGTAGCTTTCGAAAATATTTACTTTTTATGAAAACACTTTTCGCTGCAGTCTTTATTTTGATTTCTTTTTTTTCATGTGATAAAACATCCGAAGTTAAAAAAGATAGCTACCAGCAATACATTACCGTTTTAGGAATTGCGCAAGATGGAGGCTTTCCACATATTGGTTGTCAGAAATCATGTTGTGCTTCTTTTTATAACGGCAAGAGCTCAAAAAAAAGTGTCGTTTCCTTGGGTCTGATAGATCAAAAAAATCAACAAAAATGGTTGTTTGAAGCATCCCCAGATATGCACACGCAATTAGCAGCGCTTGAACAACATCACCTAAAAAAAGAAACTATTATTGATGGTGTTTTCTTAACACATGCGCATATTGGGCATTATACGGGTTTAATGTATTTTGGGCGAGAAGCTTTTGGGAAACAAAATATACCCGTTTTTGTTTTGCCTAAAATGAAAACCTTTTTAACAAATAACGGACCTTGGAATCAATTAGTTAGTTTAAAAAATATCGTACTTCAAGATTTGCAAAGTGATTCTACCCTGATCTTAAATAAGGAACTAAAAGTTACTCCGTTTTTAGTGCCACATCGAGATGAATTTTCTGAAACTGTTGGTTATAGAATCGAAGGAATACAAAAAGTAGCTTTGTTTATTCCGGATATTGATAAATGGCACAAATGGAAACGCAATATTATTGCTGAAGTTAAAAAAGTAGATTACGCTTTTTTAGATGCCACTTTTTTGGATGAAAACGAAGTAAAAAGAGCCATTACAGAAGTGCCACATCCGTTTATAAAAGAAACTATCAATTTGTTTAAAAATCAGTCTTTCGCCACTAAAAACAAGATTATTTTTATACATTTTAATCATACAAATCCTGCGATTCAAGAAAACAGTGCAGAGCGAAAAGAGCTAGAAAAACTTGGTTTTCGTTTTGCCAATGAAGGAGACAATTTTGAGCTTTAGATTTAAGTTAAAACTATACTGTGATAATTTAATAGGCGTAGACAAAAAGAATTTTATCAAAATACAATAGCGTTCGTTTATTAATTTATTTTTTTGTGTACTTTACAATACCCTCGAAAGTAAAGTAGTTTTTACAAATAAATATTTTATTACAGATGTAAAATATAACCATAATTGCTATAATTTTGTTTTAGTCTAAAACTGTTTTTAAAATCAAAAATGAATAAATACGTTGTCGTAAATCAAGTAGAAAAATGGAACTTTTCCATCGAAAATATTAACGTTATCTCTTCTCAAGAGTATTTAACCAACCCTACCTATTCGTTACTTAAAAAAGCCAGAATATTTAACCTCTGTAAAGATTATTCGTATCAATCTAAAGGATACTATGTCTCTCTGTTAGCCGAAGCTAGAGGTCATTTGGCAATACCAACTATAAAAAATATTGTAGATTTAAAAGCCTTAGAATTAGTACGAATTGTATCCGAAGAATTTGATGACAGCATACAAAATAATTTAAGAAACATTAAGTCTAGAGAGTTTACATTAAGTGTTTACTTTGGTCAAAATGTTGCCCAAAAATATAAAGAGTTAAGTGCGCTGTTTTACAAACATTTTCAGGTTCCTTTTTTACGTGTAAAATTTAATCATACTACAAAATGGGAAATTCAGAGTATTAGAGCAATAGCAGAATCAGAAATTCCTTCAGATCATTTAGACAGTGTTCATGAATTTGCAAATCAATATTTCTCTAAAAAACGCTACGACACGCCAAAACTTACCAAATCTGATTTCGATCTGGCGATTTTAGTAAATCCGAATGATCCTGCCCCACCAAGCAATGCAAAAGCTTTAAAGAGATTGATTGAGGTTGCAGAGAAAATGAATATTTATGCAGAAATTATAGAACCGCAAGATTTAAGTAGGTTAAACTCTTTTGATGCCTTATTTATTAGACAAAGTACAGAGGTTAATAACGAAGCGTATGCTTTTGCTCGTAAAGCGCAGCAAAACGGCATTGCCATTATAGATTACCCAGATGCTATTTTAAAATGCTGCAATAAGGTGTATATGGCAGAGGCTTTAAACAATGCAAATATCACCACGCCAAAAACCATTATTGTCCATAAAAACAATAGAAATGAAGTCTTGGCAAAAACAGGGTTGCCTTGTGTTTTAAAAGCCCCTGATTCTACGTTTTCATTCGGAGTTAAAAAAGCAAAAACGGTTGAAGAATATGACGAATTGGTTACAAATATGCTAAAAGAGTCTGATTTGATTATTGCGCAAGAATTTTGCCCATCCGATTATGATTGGAGAATTGGAATTTTAGATGATGTGCCTTTTTATGCGTGTAAATATTATATGGCAAAAGGACATTGGCAAATTTACAATTGGGATGCTAAAAAGAAAGATGATCAAGACGGAAATGCAGATTGTTTGCCAATCGAAAAAGTACCGAAAAAAGTTTTAAAAATGGCTTTAAAATCGGCAAGATTAATGGGTAAAGGTTTATACGGAATTGACATTAAGGTGGTTAATGATGTACCCATGGTCATCGAAATTAACGACAACCCAAATATCGATTTTGGTGTGGAAGATGCTTTTTATGGAGACGGTATTTATACCCAAATATTAACCGCTTTAAAAAATAGATTAGACTAATTATGGGCAAAAAATATCATTTATTTGAAGTGTATGGCATTGAACTAGAATATATGCTTGTTTCTACGGATACTTTTAAGGTAGCACCTATTGTTGATCTTTTGTTAACCAAAAAAAATGGTTCTTTAACTTCGGATATTGAAAACGGAAAAATTGCCTGGAGTAATGAATTGGTTGCACATGTTTTAGAATTGAAAACAAACGGCCCAACGAATGATTTAAATAATTTATCCGAAAACTTTCATGCGAATGTTGTTGAAATTAACGAACTTTTAAAAGAGTTTAAGGTACAGTTAATGCCTACGGCTTCTCATCCTTTAATGAATCCGGATACGGATACGCAATTATGGAAACATAGTTATAGCGAAGTGTATGCGCTCTATAACCGAATTTTTAATTGCAAAGGGCATGGTTGGAGCAATGTGCAAAGTACGCACATCAATTTGCCTTTTTTTAATGATGAAGAGTTCGAGAAATTACATGCTGCAGTTCGTGTTATTTTACCGCTAATTCCAGGTTTATGTGCAAGTTCGCCAATTTTAGAAGGTCAAAATACAGGCTTTAAAGACACCAGATTAGAGTATTACAAAACCAATCAAAAGGAAATACCAGAAATGACTGGGAAAGTAATTCCGGAAAATGTTTTTACGAAAAAGGAGTATCATCAAACGATATTTGAACCGATTCAGAAAGCCATTAAACCTTTTGATACAGAAAATATTTTAGATCATCATTTTTTAAATTCTAGAGGTGCTATTTCTCGTTTTGATAGAAATGCGATTGAAATACGTTTGGTAGATATTCAAGAATGCCCAAAAGCAGATGTTGCTGTTTGTGTTTTGATTATCGAAGTTTTAAAACTATTAGTTAATGAAAGTGTAGTTTCTTTAGAACATCAGAAAACATGGGAGAAAGAACCTCTCTTTGATATTTTAAATGATGCGATTAAAAATGGTGAAAACTCGGTAATTACAAACTTGGACTATCTTCAATTATTCGGATTAAAAGAGGCTACTAATCAGCAAAATTTATGGAAACACCTATTTAATTTAGTAAAAGGCACTATTAATGAAAGTTCTTTAGAAGCCTTGAATACTATTTTAACCCAAGGAACATTAGCTACACGAATATTAAAAGCGCTAGATACTGATTTTTCTGAAGCGAATATCAAAAAAGTATATACTGATTTAAGCGTTTGTTTGCAGAAAAACGAAGTTTTTAATCCATGAAAATAGTACTGACTTGTGAACATGGCGGAAATGAAGTTCCGGAACATCTGCAACATTTATTTTCATCAAAAAAGCAAATTCTACATACTCATAAAGGTCTAGATTTAGGCGCACTAGACCTTTATAATCAGCTAATACCATTAGCTGACTTTTCTATATCGAGCACAACGAGTAGGTTGTTAATTGAACTCAACAGGTCTTTACATCATAAAAATTTATTTTCAGAATTTTCTAAAACGCTCTCTACATCCGAAAAAAAAGAGCTCATTAATTCTTATTATTTAGTGTATCGAAATAAAGTAGAAGATAGCATCAGAAACTATATCAAAGAAGGATATGAAGTACTGCATATTTCTGTACATTGCTTTACACCTATTTTAAATTTTATTGAACGAAATTGCGATATTGGTTTGCTGTACGACTCCTCAAATATAAATGAAAAAGAGTTTTCTCATGAGTTTAGAAAAAATATTTTACAACAAAATTCGCTTTTAAACGTGCGTTATAATTACCCTTATTTGGGCAAAATGGATGGTTTTACAACGTATTTACGCAAACAATTTCAATGCAATTACATAGGTATTGAGATTGAAGTTAATCAAAAATATACTCTAGAAAATAAAATGGACCCTGCTATCTGTGAGGTATTATATAGTGCTTTGGAAAGGTAAATTAGTAATTAGAAGTTTATGCTTTTCTAAAATAGGATGACTAAAAATTTACACCTATCTAAAGATATTTCAATCCAAGACATCTAAAAAAATCTAATTTATGTATCTTACCAATCTATCTAAAGATGGAATTTATGGAAGACAAAAGTGTATTAGATTATATTAAAGATGTATTAGAAAATATGCCAACCAGTTGGCTAAACATAACAACGCATCGACTAGATATTTATGATGAAAAATTGGCTAAAACTCAATTCTTAAATCAATTTGAAAGCCTATTTCAGGCCAATAATTCTGAATCATCCGAATTAAATGAATTACCTACAGCATATGATTATATTCGGTTAGGACATCCTTTATCTTGTGTATTAGAATGGGGAATTGCTAAATTAAACCATCTAAAATCAGAAAATGTAATAAGCTTTTCTTCAAAGACAATTCCGATTTTGGCAATTTTAAGAAAAAATTTATTAAATCATAAAAATACTAGAATTCTTTATACAGGTGAGTTACCTGCATTTTTTGATGCTGAAATAGTGAAAGACGTTTATGGTTATAAATTTGAGTTAAATAAAGTTGAGGAATTAGATATCATTTCTAAGTTTAACGGCAGTACTGTTTTAATTTCACACCAAGATAAAATTAGTAGTATCAATACAGTTCTAAATATTGATTTTTTTATCAATGTACATTCACTTTTAGGAAGTGTTTTAGTAATAAATGGCAACCAAAATGAAACCTATATCTCAGATATCCAACACGTAAGAAGACGAGAAACCATCGCAATGACTCCTGCCAATTGTCTTGTTGCCTTAAATTCATTAATAGTACAATCAACTTTTGAAAATCAAAAAAGTAATAAAGAGATAAACAAAGTAGCTGTCTTAAATTCAATTAAAGACGTTACCGGCACCATTGCAAAGCCATTGGTTGCATCTAGCGGATTGTCTATTCAATACGCAATTATGATGGGATTAATTCATCATGCGCAAGAAAATCATAAAGGGAAGGCTATAAAATTTATTGTTCCTCCAAATTGTTATGGAGGCACAAATGACCAAGCAAGACGAGTTGCTGCTTGTATTGATACTGTTGAAGTTGTCGATTTACCTGTAGATGGCGATAATGACATGGTAAAAAGCATACATACCGTTCTAGATAAAATTGCAAATGAGGATGCGATTCCTTACATTATTGCCGAAATCCCAACAAATCCAAGAGTTGAAGTTCCTGATCTTATAAAATTAAAAGAAGCTTTAAGCGTGCCTCGTAAAACAGCAAACGGTGAACTAGCAATTGATCCGGTGTTTATTTTAGATCAAACATTTTGTCCTAATTTTCTCTTTTTAGGTGAAGGTAAAATACTATCAACAGTGCGAGCGATTTCCTATGCTAGTGGATCTAAATTTCCAAGTGGTGGGGAATGTACTGCTGGTTATTGCGTTGGAAATAAAAAAACAGATGCTTTAATGACAAAGATTGAATTACACCTAAATCTTTGCGATAACGAAGCTACAAACCTTCAATATGAAATATTGGCAAAACAATTGCCGTCAATGAATCAAAGAATTATTGATGCTTATAAAAACACCCGAGAATTTGTAAACTTTATAAACGAAACTTTACCATCTGCTAAAATAAATTTTGTTTCAGAAGAGTTGGCATCACAAGGATTTACACCTTCTGTTTTCTCATTAGACTTGCCTACTAAAGGAGCTACAGATGAAGAAAAAGAAACGTATAAGAGAGCTTTAAATTTAAAGTTAATCAATTTAATGATTACAGAAATCCCTGATGAAAGCAAGTACTGCGTGAGCTACGGACAGTTAAAAGGCTGTTATTGGACAATACCCGCAACATCTACTCAAGGAACAACTAAAGAGGGGGATAAAGATTATATTATCCGTGCATCACTTTCACCTAATTTAGATCTTGAACATCATAAAAAAGTATTTTTAAATTTTGTTAAAACAATTTAATTAAATGGGAGGTGGTAATCGCCTCCCTGTTTATTTTTGTTTCTTGACAGATTTTAAGAATTATCAAAAATTACTTCTCTAAAATATGAGCAATATTTGGCTTAAAATAATTAGAGCCTTTTAGAACTTTACCATCTTCTCTGTAAATTGGTTTGCCATCATCACCTAATTTACTCATATTACTTTTCTGAATTTCATTAAAAACTTCCTCAATTTTATCTTGCATTCCGTGTTCTATAATTGTGCCACACAAAATATAAAGCATGTCTCCTAAGGCATCTGCAACCTCAATTAAATCATTATTATTCGCAGCTTCTAAATATTCTTCATTTTCTTCTTTCATCAAATTAAACCGAAGTAAATTCCGATCTTGACCAATGTCTGCTATTGGTTTGCTATTCATATTTAATTTAAATGCTGTGTGAAATTTGGTAACTGCTGCTATTTTACTTTTCATTGTTTATTTTGATTTAATAGGTTTATCGCTACAATCACGCCCAAAAGCGTGACCACTAAAACTAACATTTTATTTAATATAAGATCCAGCAATTCTGTGAGATAATTACTAAATGCTCACGGATTATTGATTATTTATTACTGCCAACTACATCATTTTTTTTAATATCCAAGCCGGCACAATTTTTAAAACCCAGGCAACTAATTGCCATCGTTTCGAAATATAGGCAACTCTTTTTTTCTTTTTGATCGCCGAATAAATTTGAATTGCTGCTTTTTCTAAAGGCACCATCCAAAATAATTGATCGCCCAACGCCATTGGTGTGTCTACAAATCCTGGACGGATATCAGTTATAAAAACCTTTTTTGATTTGATAGATTTTGTTTTGATATACAATCCTTCTAAATACGATTTCTGATAGGCTTTTGAAGCAAAATAATCTGGTGCCGCCCTACTTCCTCTTATCGATGCAATGGATGAAATACCTACCAAATGTCCAAATTGTTGTTCTTTAAAAAGCTTATAGGCCAACACATATAATTTTGTGACCCCTAAAACATTAGTTAAAATTGTTTGTTGTTCCTTATCCCAATCTAGCTTCGGGTTTACAAAACCAACGCCAGATGATTGTATAACTAAATCTATGGTTTTAAATTCCAAAACAATTTCGTTAAATACTTTTTCAACATCTTCTATTTGCTGAATGTCATTTTGTTTTACCAAAATTTGATCTGGAAATTCCTTTTTTAGTTCCTCTAATTTTTCTAATCTTCTGCCGGTAATTGCAACGTTATAACCTTCTTTTATTAAAATTCTGGTTACTGATTTTCCAATACCAGAAGTTGCTCCAAAAACGATGGCGTTCTTCATTTAATTTGTAATTTTGCAAGTAACAATATATAGAAATTTTATGATACTTAGAAACTTCATAAAATCTAATAATTCAAAACTTATAAAAGGATAAAAGCTATGTTTTTAGGTGCATATTTTACTACAGGAAGAATCATTTTTATTATTTTCTTTGTGCTTGCTTTTACAGCACTACTTGTTTGGAGCTACAAAGCAGATGGCCAAAATCATCAGCGTTATTATAAAAATGCTGGCAAAAAAGTAGCTATTTATGGCGGATTAATCATTGCCGTATTTATAGCTATCCGATTTATATTTGGAAATTAAACATTTATTTTAAATAAAAAACTTAATAAACCAAACATAGACTTAAACCTCAATAGATTTCAAGTGCATCCTTCTGATGTAATTAAACCTGAACCAACAGCGGTTAATTTTGTGTACTAAAGAAAATATTTTTAAAAAATCGGCAACAAAAAAGCCTCTAAATCTTGTAATTTACTCAAAATCAGTTGTAACCTAAATCAATCCGAAGAACACATTGATTAGAATACATGCAGCAAGTAGAAACAAGAAAAATAGCCTCAAGAAATAGCAATAAAAAAGGTATATAAATAATGTATATTCTTTCCTCTACTGATGTAAAATACGATGCTACATCGATCATGATTTAAACTATTTTTAACATTTTCTTTAAAACAATAAATAAAACTTGGGTCTTTTGTCTTTTTAGCCATTTGTAAATAATTAAGATTTCAATTTTCTAATACTCTTTAACCTACTCCAAATCATTTTATTTCTTTGTGTATACAGTACAAAAGAACCAATATCAAGCAAAAAATAGAATAAACTAATACCGCTTGGCGGATTGTTACTTGGTAAAAAGTCAAAAATACCAAAAGCTGTATTTGGCCATTTCCAGCATTCAAAAGCAGTACCTCCTATCTCTAAGATGGCTACTAAAAGATACATTGTATAGAAAAATAATCTGTCTTTTGGTCTTTTCCAAAGTAATAGAAATACACAAATGGTCATTATAAAACCAAAAACATCAGCAAAAAAAAGTAGATAAATACTCGCAAAAAGTATAATTATACTGCCAAAAAATTGTTCAATACTTTTATGATACTTTCTTACCAATGATACTTTACTAAATCTAAAAACCCTAGCGAATAAAACAGCATGACCAAAAGGTACATATAAAGGTATATTTGCTAATCTATACGTGTACATACCTAAATATTTAGAGAATATATATTCGCCTAAAAACCCAATAATTACAGCATACATCATTAATTCTTGAACTCTTTTAACGGCTCTCAAATACATGATGAAAAAACCAACAATCATTAAAAAATTAAGAATATTTTGAACTTCCCGAACGTTCTCTGAAAAATAGATGCTATCAAAAAACAAGACAACAACCATAAAAATAAAAAGTCCAATTTCTCTAATAAAGACGGAAACTATTTTTTTTAAATCTTCTTTGGGAATTTTTAAAACAGTCATTTTGTTTCGTATTTAAAACAATCCATTGTGTGATCGTTTACCAAACCAACAGCTTGCATGTATGCATACATTACAGTAGAACCTACAAATTTAAATCCGCGTTTTTTTAAATCTTTCGAAATTTTATCAGACAAAGGAGTTGTTGCTGGTGCGTCTTTTCTTTCTTTGACTTTGTTAATAATCGGTTCATTATCTACATAAGACCAAATAAATGCAGAGAAAGAACCAAATTCTTGCTGAACATCCATAAATAATTGAGCATTTATAATAGCACTTCGTATTTTTAATTTATTTCTAATGATTCCTGCATCTAAAAGCAAAGATTCGTATTTACTTTCTGGATATGTTGCAATCTTATTGTAATCAAAGCTATCAAAAGCTTTTCTAAAATTTTCTCTTTTATTTAAAATAGTAATCCAACTTAAACCTGCTTGAAAAGTTTCTAAAATTAAAAACTCAAACAACGTTTCATCATCAAAAACAGGTTGTCCCCATTCGATATCGTGGTACTCTTGATATAATTTACTGTCCGTAACCCAAAAACATCTGTGCTGCATTTATTTTGTTTTTATGGGTATAATTGCCGTTTGTCTTTCATTTACATATTCAAAAATACCGTCACCAAAAAAACCAGCTTCTTCCAACATAATTCTAATATCTTTTTGCCATTCTTTTATGGTAACCGTTGTATTTAATTCAATTGCATACGCAGTATTTTTTTGCAGAGGATAATCGCCGTTAAAAGGAACGCCATTTTGAGAATCCCACATTCCAATAGTTGTGCCTGCACTGTGGCCGTATTTCCCTAAAGGATGTGTGTAAATAGACGGAACTAATCCTTCTTTTTTTGCTGCTGACAAAGAAGCTGCTAATATTTCATTTCCTGTGCTGCCTAATTTCATATTGCTTGTTAAAATATCTTGCAATCTATTTCCTTTTTGAAAAGCGTCTACTAAAAATGTAGGAACTTTATTTTCAGTATCTTTTAAAACATAGGCATGTTGCTGACAATCTGTATTTAAACCGATATATGTAATGCCAAAATCGCAATGCAACAAATCGCCTTTTTGAATCGTTTCTTTCGATTTCCCTTTAGAAAAAGATTCGATATGAGACTTTAATGCTTCTTTATTTCTTTGTAAATCTACCGTTGGATGAAACCATGTTTCCAAACCTAAATCTGTTACTTTTTGACGTAAAAACCAAACGACATCATCTGTAGTTGTTTTTCCGGGGATAATTACCTGTTCTGAAAAAGCGTCTTCAATAATAGTGTGTGTAATTTTTACTAGATTTCTAAATAATTCAAGCTCTTTTTCTGTTCTCGTTTCTATCCAAGAAATTGCTAATTTTTCTGCAGAAACTAATTTCGAAACTATTTCTTCTGATAAATTTTCTTTTAATTCGTCGTAATCTGTTTTCACCAAACCATCAGCCAAAGCAAAATGTTTAGAGAAATTAATTCCAATTTTCTTCGGATTTCTTTCTTTTATAATTTCGGCTAAAGCTTTCCATTGATCTGGTTCTTGTTCTTTATTCCAAGCTGATTTTATGCTTTTACCAATATCATATCTTGCAACAGCTAGTCTTTCTAAAGTGTTTTCTTCTTTGTTTCTGTAAAAAACAATAATCGTCCTTCTTCTGGCATTTAACCAAGTTGCTGGCAAAATCGTCTTTAAAACAGGATCTTCATTATATTCTCTAGATATTAAAAGCCACATATCAATTTCTGATTTGTCCATTAATTCAGGGAGCAAGTTTGTAAACCTATCTTCTAAAATTTCATCTTTTAAAGTTGCTCTATCCTTTTCATTTAAAATTGAATATTGATTTATTTGATCCGCTTTTTTTGAGCAAGAAAAAGAAAGCAATAAAATGAATACTACTAAAATTTTAAACTTCATTTTTTTATTTTAATTTTTAAAATTAATGTTAAAAGATTTAAAAAGCAATGGTTTTAAGAATAATTTTTGCAACTTTACTTAAGATAAAACTTCTAATTATGAAACTTTTAAAACAAGTAATATTTCTATTTACCGCTGGAATTTTCTTCTGGGCCTGTGGTTCATCACCCAGAAATAACCAAAACGTAGAAAAAGAAAAACCTGTAGTGATTGCAAACGATAGTCTAGAATACGAAATTACAATTATTGATATTGGCTTTAATACTTTTTTAAACTCTATTGCAAAACCAGAAGGTTTTTATTCTCAGAATTATTTAGAAGCTAGAAATAGTGTTTGGGTTTTTGAATGGAATCAAAGAGTTCGAAATCCGCAACAATTTAATACAAGCATTTACGAAAACACTATTGATTATCAATTAAATACAGATTATGGTTATGAAGTAAATTATAAATTGTTTAATTATTTCTTGTTTGCACAACAAAAATATAAAATGAATTTAGGTGGTGGTTTTAGGACCAACAGAATTAATTAACTTTTCTATAGCTTACAAAGCTATAATCGAATTTATTTTTTTCATCAGCTTTAAAATCTTCTCTAGAAACTTCTTTCCAAATTTTTGAATCTATCACTGGAAAAAAAACATCCGCTTCAAATTCATGATGCACTAAAGTAACGTCTAACGCATCCACTAAATTATTTTCTATAGCATATTTATAAATTTGTGCACCTCCAATAATATAGATTTCTTCATCTTTTTTAGCCAATTCAATTGCGTCTTCTAAACTACTAGCAATTAGACAACCATCGGTAAAATAATTTTTATTTCTAGTAATAATAATAGTCGTTCTATTTGGCAAAGGTTTACCAATAGACTCAAAAGTATTTCTACCCATTAAAATATGATGACCAGATGTAATCTTTTTAAAACGTTTTAAATCGGCGGGTAAATGCCAAATTAAATCATTGTTTTTACCTAGCGCATTATTATTTGAAATTGCAGCAATTATTGTAATCATAAATATAGTATCAATTTAATACAAAAATAAGTCAAATGTTTTGAGATTTGATGTTTTTGACACTTTTTAGTCTAAAAAATAGGTTTAATGAATACCTTTTCGGGATAAAATATCTGAAAATCAAGTAAAAAGAAACCTTTATCATTTTGGTTATCCAATAATTTTAAATTTGCTTTACTAAGAAAATAGAATATTTACTCGTATTAAATTGTCAATATAATAATTCTTCATCAATACAATTGAATATTGTTTGCCAACCATAAATTGTTCTATATTTTTACTAACGAACTTACAATTAATAAATTATGGCAATTAAAAAACAATTTTTGAAAAGCAAACCAGTTTGTAAAGTAACTTTTATTTTAGCTGCTGAAGAAGCTAAAAGTGTTGCAGTAGTAGGAAGTTTTAATGAATGGAATGATAAAGCAACACTGCTTAAAAAATTAAAAAACGGAACATTTAAAGGTACTGTTAACTTAGAATCTAAAAAATCTTATGAATTTAGATACTTAGTTGATGGCGCTTTTGTAAATGATGAAGAAGCAGATTCTTATACATGGAATGAGTATGCAGGTTCAGAGAACGCTGTTTTAGAATTATAATATAAATTTTATACTAAACAAAGAGCTTCCAATTAATTTGAAAGTTCTTTTTTATTAGACCGAAATTGCTCCTTTTATGGATGGATGCGGATTGTAATCTAACAGCTCAAAATCTTCGAACTTAAAATCTTCGATATTTTTTATAGCTGAATTTATTTTTATTTTTGGTAAAGGTCTTGCATTTCTAGATAGCTGCAATTCTAACTGCTCCTTGTGGTTATTATAAATATGTGCATCTCCAAAAGTATGAATAAATTCACCTGGTTCATAACCACAAACTTGTGCAATCATCATGGTAAATAATGCATAAGAAGCAATATTAAAGGGAACCCCTAAAAAGATATCTGCACTTCTTTGGTATAACTGACAAGATAGTTTACCGTCTGCAACATAAAATTGAAAAAATGCATGGCAAGGCGGTAAAGCTGCCTTACCATTAGCTACATTTTCTGAAAAACTTACGGAAGTATCTGGCATTACTGAAGGGTTCCATGCAGCTACCATCATTCGTCTAGAGTTAGGATTCTTTTTTAAAGTATCTATCACTTCTTGCAACTGATCAATATCATCACTGTTCCAATTGCGCCATTGATGCCCATAAACAGGACCTAGATCTCCGTTTTCATCTGCCCAAGAATTCCAGATTTTTACACCATTATCTTGTAAATATTTAATATTTGTATCTCCTTTTATAAACCAAAGTAGTTCGTAAATAATCGATTTTAAATGCAACTTTTTAGTAGTTACCATCGGGAAACCTTCACTTAGATCAAAACGCATTTGATACCCAAAAACACTTTTTGTTCCTGTGCCCGTTCTATCTCCCTTTTCATTTCCGTTTTCTAAAACGTGTTTTACTAAATCGTGGTATTGTTTCATGCTAATTTGTATGCGTTTAACTTTTTATTTGTGAATTATTCAACCGTTTAAACAAGTACACCCAATTATCCGATTATCATTCCTGCAATCGTTGCAGACATTAAAGATGCAATTGTACCTCCAATAAGCGCTTTTAAACCAAATTCTGATAAGGTTTTTCTCTGTCCTGGCGCTAACGAACCAATCCCTCCTATTTGAATTCCTATAGACGCAAAATTTGCAAATCCGCATAACATATAGGTAGCCATTATAACCGATTTCTCGTAAGTTAAATGAATGCTGTTCGTTGCATCCTTTAACTCTGATAATTGAATATATCCTATAAATTCACTAGCTGCTAATTTAATTCCTAATAACTGCCCCATCAAAGTCATATCTATAGAAGGAACGCCAATTAACCACATTAATGGTGCAAAAAGATACCCTAAAATAAATTCTATAGAAAGTTTGTTATAAGCTGTATTTGCTGCAATAATTTCATTTAAAGAAGTAAGATTACCTATTAAACCTAAACCACCATTTAACATGGCTATTATCGCCACAAAAACCAACAACATTGCGCCTACATTTACTGCTAAACGCAACCCTTCTGTTGTTCCGTTTGCAATTGCATCTAAAAGATTAGATCCTATTTTTTCTTGAGAAACCGTTACATCTGTATTTACTTTTTCTGTTTGAGGATATAAAATTTTAGAAATAACGATTGCTCCCGGAGCTGCCATTACAGAAGCTGCCAATAAATGCTTGGCAAAAACTAGTTCTAATTCTTTATCTCCACCGCCTAAAAACCCAATATATGCGGCTAAAACTGCACCAGCAACTGTTGCCATTCCTCCAATCATTACCAACAACATTTCTGACTTATTCATTTTCTCTAAATACGCTTTTATCAAAAGTGGTGCTTCCGTTTGACCTAAGAAAATATTACCTGCAACAGATAAACTTTCCATACCAGAAATTCCTAAAAATTTAGATAAAACAATTGCTAATACTTTTACAACTTTTTGGATAATTCCTAAGTAAAATAATAAGGATGTTAAAGCCGAAAAGAAGATAATTGTTGGTAAAACTTGAAAAGCAAAAATGTATCCAAAAGTATCCATGTCTGCAATTAACCCATCAAACAAAAACTTACTTCCTGCTTTTGTATATTCTAAAATTTCAATAAAAAGCTTTCCAATTAATTCGAATGCTTTTTGAATAAATGTTACTTTTAAAACTCCGATTGCAATTATTAACTGCAAAGCCAAACCAATTCCTGCTTTTTTCCAATCAATTGCTTTTCTGTTTGAACTAAATAAAAACGCAATTAGTATTAGAGAAATCATTCCTAAAACGCCACGCCACAAAGTATTTATAGAAAACCCCTGACTTGGTAAAATAACCGATGATTTTTCTTCGGAAGCTGACGCATCATCTGCAATCAAATTAGCTTCGACTTGAGTATTTGCGATATTTGCAAGTCCTTTTGATGATAAATTATAAATTACATCATTCTCAGAAAGTACTAAATTTGCGCTGTTAAAAGACACAATGTTAAAATAGCGAACGGTGTCTTTTGGCTCCTTAAAGTTAAAAATCAATAAATTATTCTGATGAATATAATTTCCAGAAGCTTTTAAATTGTCTTTTCCTTTTAAAGAATAGGTAAATTTGCCATCCTTTAGATTAAAAACATCAGTAGAATCTGTTTTAATAAATTCTTTTCCGTCATTTTTTTTGATGGATGAAAAGCTCCAATCTTTTTCTATTTCTTGAGAATATGAGACTAATGAAACGATAGAGAATAGAAGTATAAAAAGTTTTTTCATATGATAAGAATTTTAAGAACGATTGCTAATTTCGTCTCTAATTTTTGCAGCAAGTTCATAATTTTCATCAGTAACCGCATTGTTTAATTGTAAGTTTAACTCTTTTAAAGTTAAGCTAGAAAATTTATTTTTAGTATCATTTTTAAGAACTTCATCTAGTTTTATAGTAACTTCTGTGGCCTCTTGTTTATTTTCAAATGCCATTTCCTCCTCCACTTTTAAATAAATACCTGCTTTATCTAAAATGTTTTCGTACGTATAAATTGGCGCGTTAAAACGAACTGCAATTGCAATTGCATCCGAAGTTCTTGTATCAATAACCTCTTCTTTACCTTCTCTTTCGCAAATTAGACTAGAGAAGAAAACACCATCCACCAATTTGTGAATAATTACTTCTTTTATATTGATATCAAAAGTATCAGAAAACGTTTTAAATAAATCATGGGTTAAGGGTCTTGGAGGTCTAATTTCTGTTTCTAAAGCAATTGCAATAGATTGTGCCTCAAAAGCTCCAATTATAATGGGTAAGGTTCTTGTTCCTTCCATCTCACTCAAAACTAATGCATAGGCACCGCTTTGTGTTTGACTGTAAGAAATTCCTTTTATGGTAAGTGGTATTAAACTCATATATCTCTCTACAAAAAAAAGTACGAATATTTAAAATTGAATAGTATCATTCTAAACCAAATCTAAATAATCTCTAGTTTAAAGATTGCTTGGTTTCTAAAAATGAAAAAAATTATATATTTTGATATTCTTGATCAAGGGCACAATTTAATAAAAATAATAGATTGAAAACTTTTATTTCTCTAGTTTTTATTAAAAGTAAAAACCTACCAAGTTTTAAACTAGATAGGTTTTTGAAACATTATTTGAATATTTGAATTAAGCTTGTTTAAAGGCTTTTAGCTTCTCTATTAGTTTAGGAACTACCTCAAAAGCATCACCAACAATACCATAATCTGCCGCTTTAAAGAAAGGTGCTTCAGGGTCAGTGTTAATAACTACTTTTACTTTTGATGCGTTAATTCCAGCTAAATGCTGAATTGCTCCAGAAATTCCGATTGCAATATATAAGTTCGAAGCCACTGGTTTTCCTGTTTGCCCAACGTGCTCTCCGTGAGGACGCCATCCTAAATCGGAAACTGGCTTAGAACAAGCAGTTGCAGCGCCTAAAACACCTGCTAACTCCTCAATCATTCCCCAATTTTCTGGTCCTTTTAAACCTCTACCTGCAGAAACAACGATATCTGCATCGGCAATGGTTACTTTGCCTGAAATTTTTTCAATTTTTACAGATTTTACGCTTAAATCTGCATCAGAAATTGAAGCATCAAAACTCTCTGTTGTTCCAGAAACTGGATTTTCATGAATTCCATATGCATTTTTGGCAACTCCTATTACTTTTTTATCCGAAGAAATTACTGTGTTTGAAAATGCTTTGCTAGAAAACGCTTTTCTCTTTACTGTAAAAGGATTTGTAGCACTTGGCAATGCAACTACATTAGATGCATACCCCGCATTTAAAGCAACGGCAACCATTGGAGCAACAAATAAGCCATCAATACTAGAATCTAAAATTACTACGGACGAATCTTGTGCAGCAGCAACTTGATTTATAACTGATGCATATGCTTTGGCATTAAAAATTGTTAAAGAATTGTTTGTAACAGCAATTACTTTCTCTGCTCCATAAACATATAACTCTTCATTTTTATTCGCATTTATTGTTAAAACAACTAAATTGATTCCTAATTGTTCAGCAACTTTTTTCCCAAAAGAAACCACTTCAAAAGCGCTCTTTTTGAATTTTCCTTCTGCTGAATCTGCAAAAACTAATACTGACATATCTTTTATTTTTTATTGTGTAACTGTTTAAAAGTTTAACTTTTTAATTGACGAGAAGAGCTCTAACAACTGCAGGGTTAAACATTTTAATAATTCTCTGGTTATATTACCTTAGCTTCGTTATGCAACAAGTTTATCAACTCATCTACATTATCTGCATCTATTAATTTTACAGTTCCTTTTGGAGCTGGTTTTTCAAATGATTCGATTGAAGTTGCATTATCCGAAGCAATTTGTTCAACAACATTTAAAGGTTTTTTACGAGCCATCATAATTCCACGCATATTTGGTATCCTTAAATCTTTTTCTTCGACAATTCCTTTTTGACCTGCCACAACTAATGGTAAAGAAGTAGTTAAAGACTCATTTCCACCATCAATTTCTCGAGATAAAGAAACTGAATTTCCGTCAACCTCAATTCCTATGCAACCATTTACAAAATTAAAATCTAGTAAAGTTGCTAGCATTCCGGGAACCATTGCGCCATTGTAATCTATAGATTCTCTGCCGGCTAAAACCAAATCGTACCCTCCACTTTTTACAACTTCTGCCAATTGTTTTGCAACAGACAAACCATCAGTAGCCTCCATATCTACACGAACTGCATCATCTGCACCTATTGCTAAAGCTTTGCGTAAAGTTGGTTCTGTTGAAGCGTTTCCTACATTTACAACCGTTACGCTTGCACCTTGCTTTTCCTTAAACCACATTGCTCTTGTAAGGCAAAACTCATCATAAGGATTAATTACGAACTGAACTCCATTTGTATCAAACTTTGTATCGTTTTCTGTAAAATTAATCTTTGAAGTGGTATCAGGAACATGACTAATACATACCAATATTTTCATAAATTCTCTTTTTAATCATTTCTTATGGTACGAAATTACGTCTTTTTTTTAAAAAATACTATGCATGCATAGTATTTTTTAAAATATTTAACATTTATCGAAAAAAATTGCATTTTTATTCTTAAATTTTTCTGTAAGACAGAAAATGATAAAGGGAATTATCATGGACAAGTAGGATATATCAAATAAAAGTAACGACCATTAACCCTCAAAAAATATAGGCAGCGAACCTAAAAATATCTCCAATTTTTTTCACTTTAAAGGAACACAAAAAAGGAAGAAGTAACGATACAACTATTAAAATTTTAGGAGCATAACTTGTTTGATCATTAAAAGGATTGTGCTTCTTTATGAAATCAATATCCGGTAAACTTATTAAAATAGATGGCGAAATGAGAATTACAAAAAGCATAAAATAAAATAAGATGGCGCTAAAAGTATCAACAACATTAGAAAAACTTTCTCATGGTTTTTAATTTTTGAAAAAATAACAAATAATAAAAAAACAGAAAGTCAAAAGGTTGTAAAAAGCCAACATCGCCCCGCAGATAAAAAGGGGTTCCTAAGTAAAACAAACCAGGAAAATTAGAGGTAGTATTGCCTAAATTATCTAAAACTGCATAAGGATAATTTATTTCCAAAATACTTTTTATAAGAACTTCTAAAGCAGACCATCTATAGGAATTTAGTTTTAAACAACTATGTTTAGATTAATAACTATTAGTAAATTAAAAAATATCAAAGAAAATCCTAAGCGAATAAAGTTCATTTTTTTAAATTATTTAAAAAAATTTAATTTCTGATAAAAAAAGAAAACCGAAATAACAAAGATCGTGTAGATACAGGCTGAAACATAGCTTGATATTATTTCTATTCTCTCTAAATATTTTAAAACAAAAAGTGTATTTGTAAGTATGTATTCAGTAAAAAATATTTCTTTAGGACTAACCAAGCAAGGAAATATGTTCAAAATAAAAACTTCTCTAATTTTGATATAAAAGTACATTTTTTTTACTCATAAATTCCTTACTTTTGCATATCAAAATAACAAATTTAGATTAAACAATACATGAAAACAGTTCAATTCAGAGAGGCAATTTGCGAAGCAATGAGCGAAGAAATGCGTAGAGATGAAAGCGTTTATTTAATGGGTGAAGAAGTTGCCGAATATAATGGTGCTTACAAAGCTAGTAAAGGAATGTTAGATGAGTTTGGCGCAAAAAGAGTAATCGATACTCCTATTGCAGAACTTGGTTTTGCCGGTATTGCAATTGGTTCTGCTATGAATGGCAATAGACCAATTGTTGAATATATGACCTTTAACTTTTCGTTGGTTGGTATTGATCAAATTATAAATAATGCTGCTAAAATTAGACAAATGTCTGGTGGTCAATTCAATTGCCCTATCGTTTTTAGAGGACCAACAGGTTCTGCTGGTCAATTAGGCGCAACACACTCGCAAGCATTTGAAAGCTGGTTTGCAAACACACCTGGTTTAAAAGTAATTGTGCCATCTAATCCTTATGATGCAAAAGGTTTATTAAAAGCTGCCATTAGAGATGATGATCCAGTTATTTTTATGGAATCTGAGCAAATGTATGGAGATAAAATGGAAATTCCTGAAGGAGAATATATTATCCCAATTGGTGTTGCTGAAATTAAAAGAGAAGGCACAGATGTAACTATTGTTTCTTTTGGAAAAATTATTAAAGAAGCATATAAAGCTGCTGAGGAATTAGCAAAAGAAAATATTTCTGTAGAAATTATCGATTTAAGAACTGTTAGACCTATGGATCATGCAGCAATTGTTAAATCTGTAAAGAAAACAAATAGATTAGTGGTTTTAGAAGAATCATGGCCTTTTGGAAGTGTTGCTACTGAAATTACTTACAGAATTCAAGAAGAAGCATTCGATTATTTAGATGCGCCTGTAAAAAGGATTACAACCGCGGATACTCCAGCCCCGTATTCTCCAGTTTTATTAGAGAAATGGATACCTAATTATAAAGACGTAATTAAAGCTGTAAAAGACGTGTTGTACTTAAAAAAATAAGTAAACGCTCTTTTTAATAATAAAAAATCCTTTTTGATGAATTTCAAAAAGGATTTTCTCTTTCAAAAAAGAGGAGTGATTTTGTTAAATAATCTTACTTAGTACGTCATAGTTACATGAACAAAATAATAACATTTTTTTAAATACTTACTTCCTGTATTTCTTTATGGCAAACAAAAATTAGCGTTATAATTACTGATAAAAACAAGGAGCCAATCCCTTATTGTAGCGCTCAATTTAAAGGCTCGACGTAAGGTGCTGTTAGAAATGAAGATGGTACGTTTTATATTGAGTCTCTAAAATTATGGAATGAAATAGAAATAACCCGTTGTGCATTTTAAATTATACTAATTTTAATATTGTTTATATTTCTATTAAAATAAACTTATTGATGTATTGTTGTTAAGGGTGTTATTTTCGATAATATTCTAGTTTAAAATAGCAGAAACACTGTAATCAGTATATTTTGAAATTGGCAAACTAAATTTAGATTATGGCCCAATTTTTTCTGCTTTTTAGTATAACGATGTCGAAGGATTAATAATTCGAGTTGGTGGTAGAACATTTAAAACAATTAATGACTTATTTAGATTAAAACTTAAACTGCCTATGGTTTAAAGGACGAATAATTTAACTATGGATATCAAACAAAATGGCTTATAAATAAAAAAAATCATTCTATTAGAGCATTATTTAGAGAATACAAATGCAAGAAAATTTGTTGCAACAGCAGGCTTAAGATTTAATTTCTAGGCAATCAAACTAAAGAATAAATACTTTCTTTTTAAAAGATAAAAAACTTTATAGCCGAATTGTAAAACGAATCTTCGATTTAACCACCCTTTTATTTATGATCAATTCGGTTAAAGTCGAAAAGGTTTCCGTAAATTATTCTTATAAAAACTCATTAATTCAGTATTTTTGCGGTCTAAATATGAAATAATAAGTAAATGGTAAGAGAAGACGAAACTACTTTTGATGTTTTAATAGAAATACCGAAAGGGAGCAGAAATAAATATGAGTACGATTTTGACTTGCATAAAATCCGTTTTGATAGAATGCTATTTTCTTCAATGATGTATCCTGCAGATTACGGCTTTGTGCCAGAAACTTTGGCCCTAGATGATGATCCTTTAGACGTTTTAGTTTTAGGACATGAGCCAACGTTCCCAATGTGCGTAATGCAAGTAAAACCAATTGGTGTATTTCATATGACAGATGAAAAAGGACCAGATGAAAAAATTATTTGTGTTCCTGTTTCTGATCCTATTTGGAATGGCAAAAAAGATATTTTTGACCTAAATCCTCATCGATTAAAAGAAATAGAACACTTTTTTAAAGTGTATAAAGATTTAGAAAAGAAAAAAGTTGATGTTGGTGGCTGGGGAGATGCAACAGAAGCATTAAAAATTTATCATGAATCTGTAAAAAGATATCACAAGAGTGATTACAAAAAGACCGATAAATTTAAAATTTAGCAGAAAGAATAACAATATTTTATCAACCTCTTAAAATTAACTTTTTAAGAGGTTTTTTATTTCATTATGAATTTATTACTTTTACCCCCGTTTTAAACTAATCAAAATAAATATTATTTATGGAATCAATGATGATTTACATGCCAATTGTAATGGCAATTTTAGGCTTAATCTATATGTGGGTTAAGAGATCTTGGGTATTAAAGCAAGATGCAGGAGATGGTAAAATGAAAGAAATTTCTGATTACATTTATGAAGGAGCTTTAGCTTTTTTAAGTGCAGAATATAAACTTTTAGCAATCTTTGTTGTTATCGTAAGTGTTGCTTTAGCCGCAGTATCCTTTATTGTACCTACAACTCATATTTTAATTGTAGTTGCTTTTATATTCGGAGCTGTTTTTTCTGCTTTCGCAGGAAATATAGGAATGAGAATAGCTACCAAAACAAACGTTAGAACAACTCAGGCTGCAAAAACGAGCTTACCAAATGCTTTAAAAGTATCTTTTGGTGGCGGAACCGTAATGGGTCTTGGAGTTGCTGGTTTAGCCGTTTTAGGTTTGACAATATTTTTTATTATTTTCTATAACTACTTTATGGGTGGTGCAGAAGGAGTTTTTTCTGTAGACAAAATGACGATCGTTTTAGAAACATTAGCTGGATTTTCTTTAGGAGCAGAATCAATTGCTTTATTTGCAAGAGTTGGTGGAGGAATCTATACAAAAGCAGCAGATGTTGGAGCTGATTTAGTTGGTAAAGTAGAAGCTGGTATTCCAGAAGATGATCCTCGTAATCCTGCAACTATTGCAGATAATGTTGGTGATAATGTTGGTGATGTTGCTGGTATGGGAGCTGATTTATTTGGATCGTATGTTGCTACAGTTTTAGCAGCAATGGTTCTAGGTAACTACGTAATTAAAGATATGGGCGGAAGTATTTCTGATGCTTTTGGCGGAATTGGTCCAATTTTATTACCAATGTCTATTGCCGGGATCGGAATTATTATTTCTATTATAGGTACAATGCTTGTTAAAATAAAAAGTAACGACGCTAAAGAATCACAAGTTATGACAGCCTTAAACTTAGGGAACTGGGTTTCTATTGGTTTAGTAGCAATTGCTTGTTATGTATTATGTAAATGGATGTTACCAGAAAACATGCAAATGGAGTTCTTTGGCGAAGGTTTGCAAGAAATCTCTTCGATGAGAGTATTTTATGCAACTTTAGTTGGATTAGTTGTTGGAGCTGTAATTTCATCTGTAACTGAATATTACACAGGATTAGGAAAACCTCCAATCTTAAAAATTGTACAACAATCGTCTACAGGAGCAGGAACAAATATTATTGCAGGTTTAGCAACAGGTATGATTTCTACGTTTCCATCAGTATTATTATTTGCTGGTGCAATATGGACCTCTTATGCTTTCGCAGGATTTTATGGTGTTGCTTTAGCGGCATCTGCAATGATGGCAACAACTGCTATGCAATTAGCAATTGATGCTTTTGGACCAATTTCTGATAATGCAGGTGGTATTGCAGAAATGAGTGAACAAGAACCAATAGTTAGAGAAAGAACAGATATTTTAGATGCTGTTGGTAATACAACTGCGGCAACTGGTAAAGGTTTTGCCATTGCTTCTGCTGCGTTAACATCATTAGCACTTTTTGCTGCTTATGTAACTTTTACAGGAATTGACGGAATTAATATTTTTAAGGCACCCGTTTTAGCAATGCTATTTGTTGGTGGAATGGTTCCTGTAGTGTTTTCTGCTTTGGCAATGAACGCTGTTGGTAAAGCTGCTATGGAAATGGTGCAAGAAGTTCGCCGTCAATTTAGAGAGATTCCAGGAATTATGGAAGGAACAGGAAAACCTGAATATGACAAATGTGTAGCAATCTCTACGGAAGCTTCTTTAAAAGAAATGATGTTACCAGGTTTATTAACAATTGGTTTTCCATTAATTATTGCTTTTGTTCCAATGATTTTTGGAATGGATAATTTAGCAATTGCAGAAATGTTAGGTGGTTATATGGCTGGTGTAACAGTTTCTGGTGTACTTTGGGCAATCTTCCAGAACAATGCTGGTGGAGCTTGGGATAATGCTAAGAAATCTTTCGAAGCTGGAGTTGTTATTAACGGTGAAATGACGTATAAAGGTTCTGAAGCTCATAAAGCAGCTGTAACTGGTGATACTGTTGGAGATCCATTTAAAGATACTTCTGGACCATCAATGAATATTTTAATTAAATTAACTTGTTTAATTGGATTAGTGATTGCTCCTATTTTAGGAGGTCATGCAGATAATAATCATTCAAGCAAAGAAATCACAAAAGAAATTGTCCTTAAAAATACTGATGAAATGGCGAAAGCTACCATAACAACGGTATATGTTGAAAATGGTGTTGAAAAAACCAAAGAAGAAGTTATTAAAGGAACTTTAGAGGAAGTTGAAGCAAAAGTAGCTGCTTTAAAAGGTGAAGGTGTTCATGGAAAACCTCACTTTAAAATGGATGCTTCTAAAGAAGAAAAAAGTAAAATGGTGAAAATTGAAATAGAGAAGAATATCTAAACTCTTATTTTAAAATATATAAAGCACCTCAACTGAGGTGCTTTTTTATTGTAACACAAACTGAATTTTGTCTGCTGTCATTTTCTGAGACAATCTATTTATACTTGCTTCGGATACTTGTAAAACTCTTGGATAACCACCTGTAACTTGACAATCTCTCATTAATACAATTAATTTCCCTGAAGGTGTTAACTGTACAGTTCCAGGCAGCACTGCTGTGGTTAAAATTGAAGGAATATTATTTTCTAAAATTTCATTTAGCTTGTATCCCATTCTATTTATATCTTTTGAAATACTAAATTCAGTTTCAAAAAGTATTTTCCGTTGATGAATATCTAATGTATTAAATTCAGGTCCTCTAAAACATTCAATAACTTTAGATTCGAAATGATTTTTGTTCACCTTTACCAAAGTTCTTGAGGTTTCTAGATCTATTTTCAGATTAGAAATGGGCAAGTAATCTCCTGATTTTAAGAGAAAATTACTCGTAATATTTTTAAACAAACTTCTACTACCTAACTTTATATCTGATAGGATTCCTCCTTTAACAGCTGCATAACAGCGAACTCCAAAATTCACTTTTCCAAAGGATAAAATATCGTTTTTTTGAATACTGATTTTAGAATTTAATAAAATCGGCTGGCTGTTGATTGTTGGTGAAAAATCTCCTCCAGAAATACACATCTTGGTTTCTGATAAAAACTGAAATTTACAGCCTCCTAAAGTAATTTCTAGAAGTGCACAATCTAAAGAATTGTTTAAAATAAGATTCGCTAAGTCTGATGAATACGAATCCATAGCACCAGAAACCGGAACGCCTAAAGAAGCAAAACCAACCCTTCCTTTATCTTGAATGGTTGTGTAAAATCCTGATTTTAAAACTTTAATCATTAATTACAGTTTTAAAAAGTTGATATGTTTTTTTTGATACTACGTTTTCGAGTTCTAAAAATTCTTTTTTAGTAATTGCACTAAACTTTATTTGATCTCCTGATTTTGCAAAGCAGGGATTGCTTGCTTCCAAATCGAAAAAACTAATTGGAGCTTTTCCTATAATATTCCAACCACCGGCAGAATTCACAGGATAGACTCCTGTTTGTTCGCCTCCTATTCCAACAGAACCTACCTCAACATTTAATCTTGGATTTGGTTTTCTGTCAAAAAATAATTTCGAATTTAGTCCTCCTAAATAAAGAAAACCAGGTAAAAATCCAATAAAAAAGACCGTATAAATACCTTCTGAATGCATTTTAATAATCTCGGAAATCTCTAAATTTAAAGATTTTGACATTTCTTCTAAATCAATTCCAAATTCCAAATCATAACAAACAGGAATTTCCCATAGAAACTTTTGTACGGGTTTAATCGTCGAATTTAAAGTATATATTAATTTTAATTTTTCAACTTCTTGATTAAAGTCTAAAATGATATCCTTAAAAATTATGGTTAACGAATTGTACCCAACACTAAAGTCAAGATAAGATTCGCTTTTTTGAGAGTTAATTTTATCCTTAAATTCTAATATATCTTTTAAAGTTGCTTCCTCTATGATAGCTTTCCATTCTATCAAAATTGCTTTCGCTCCAAAAGGTTTATATATATGCATATTACCCAACAATAATTTTCTGATTTTTTAACTTTTTTGACACATATTCTACAATTTCAATTGCATTTTTAGTATCTCCATGTACACAAAAAGTGTCTGCTTTTATTTTTACTTCTTTTCCTGAAATTGTTTTTACTTTACCTTCTTTTATAATTCTATGAACATGCTGAAATACCTTTTCCTTATCTAATATCAATGCATTTTCATACGCTCTAGAAACTAATGATAAATCATCATTATAATTTCGATCAGCAAAGGCTTCGTACTTAATTTTTATATTATTTTCTTTGGCAACTCTTTCAATAACAGAACTATAAGGAACATATAAATAAGCGTCAATAGCATACCTTTTAATGGTATCAATAAATAAAATCGCTAAGTTTTCATCAAGAGCAATAGCATTATATAGAGCACCATGGGGTTTTATGTGATGTAATTTCACATTAAAGAAAGAAAGCCTATTCATAAATAAATTCAACTGATTTTGTATGCTTTCTTTAAAAGCAGCATCAGAAATATTTATTAATTTTCTGCCAAAATTTTCTGTATCAGGAAAAGAAGGATGCGCTCCTATTAAAACATTGTTTTGAATCGCAAGCTCAATAGTTTCATCTATTGTATTTTTATTGCCAAAATGACCACCGCAAGCAATATTGCAAGAAGAGATATAAGGCATTAATAAATGCTCATTATTTAAACCTTCACCGACATCACAATTGAGATCAATTCTCATTTTATATAAAATTAAATACTTTTAAAATTCCTTTCGCTCCTAAAAAAATAGAAATTGCTAAAATTATAAAACCTAAAATATTTTGTGTTTTTGTATTTACAAAATCCCCTAAAATATTTTTCTTATTCATAATCCACAATAAAATTCCGGCAATAACAGGCAATAGCATACCATTTGCAATTTGAGCAAACTTTATAATTTCAATTGGCTTAATGCCTATGGATGAAAATAAAACACCTAAAAACAAAATAACAATCCAAACCATTCTAAATGATTTTGATTTCATATTTCCTTTCCAACCTAAACACCCTCTTGCCACATAAGCGGCTGCCAAAGGTGCTGTAATTGCAGATGTAATTCCTGCTGCAAATAAACCCAATGCTAAAAAATACTTAGCAAATTCACCATATAAAGGTGCTAATCCTTCTGCTAAATCTGCAGCGTTAGAAATATCTTTAAACGGAACTGCAGCAGCAGAAACAATAATTGCCATTGAAACCAACCCTCCTAAAATAATAGAAATAATTGTGTCTTTTCTCGCTAGTTTTAAATCTTCAGTTTTATTCCAACGTTCTTTAACTAAAGAAGCATGTAAAAATAAATTATAGGGCACTACAGTTGTGCCAATTAAACCAATAATAGTTAGCAAACTTTTCTCTGGGAATCTAGGAATAAGCATCCCTTTTAATAGTTCCAAGACATTTGGCTTTGTAACAATTGCCGTTATTAAAAATGAAACACTCATTACTAAAACTAAAGTTACTAATGCTTTTTCTAAAAATTTATAATTTCCAATATAGAGCAATATAAATGCGATAACTCCAATAACTAAACTCATTAAATTGATAGATAAACTATCAATATTTAAAATTAATTTTCCGAAAATTGTTTCTAATCCTAAAATTGCTCCACTTATATTTCCTGCTTCATAAGAAGCATTTCCTACAACAATTGCTGATAAAATTAAAATCGTCACAAACCATTTTAAAAAAGGGATTTTAATTTCTTCTCTGATAACTTCTGATAATCCTTTTTGAGAAATGATTCCTAATCGTGCAGCCATTTCTTGTAAAACAATGGTTGCAATTATAGAAAGTAACATTGCCCACAATAAATTAAAGCCAAAGTTTACTCCCGCAAGTGTACAAAGAGTAACGGTTCCTGGACCTATAAAAGCAGCGGCTATTAGAGTTCCTGGACCTATGTTTTGAAATAATTTTTTAATCATTATCTATAGAATTTAATGCATAAATAGCAAAACTACCCAACCAATGACCACCTTCATAACTATCACCTACAACATTTGGCAATGAATAATTTATGTGTTGATTTGCAATATTTTTTAAATAATTGTATTCCGGCATGTCCTTAATAATTCTGTTTAATGCCCATGCCCTAGAAAAATTAACACCATCTAAATGAACTAATTTACCATCAGTTCTATCAGAAACCTCCCCAACAGGAAATTTAAAATTTTCATCTTTTAATTGTGGTAAAAAATTTTCAAACCAATTTTTAAATTCACTTTTCATTAAAACTCGTTTCATAATTGCTGCCTCTTGCAAGCAAGGTGATAAAAAATCATATCCACTTGGCTCCCAAGAAAGTGGGCAACCTTGATCCTTTAAGTAAAATTCTTTAGCTCTTTTTTCTATTAAATTTCTTAACTTATTATCACCAACGGTATTTGCATAATCCCAAGCAAAAGTTAATCCAAAAGCGGTATTGGTATGCTCTCCTACTCTAATTGGATATTTTAATTTTGGTAAAAAATCTGCATATTTTTGAACCATTAAATCTGTTAAAGGCTGTAAGTTTTTTTCTAGTTGACGTGCTGTTTCATTATCCCAAGTATGTAATTCTTCAGCTAATTTTAATAACCAAGCCCAGCCATAAGTACGCTCGTAACTTTTATTATATTTTTCGAAAAAATAAGCTACTTCTTTTTCTATATTTTCTTTAGATATATTTTTTAATAATTTCTGTTTAATTTCTGAAGCTTCTTTTAAATCTGGAAATTGTTTTAATAAAGAAACCAAACTCCAATGACCATGAACTGAAGAATGCCAATCAAAACAACCATAAAAAGCTGGATGTAATTCTTTTGGGGATTTTAAATCTTCATTTCCCCCAATAGTTTGATTTAATTTATTAGGATATTCTACATTAATACAATGTATTGGCAATGAAGCTAATCTTGATGCTTCTTCTATATGTAAAGTAGGAGAAGAAACCTTTTTTAATACTTTATTCAAATTCTCTTTTTCAGAAAATTTACAATTTACAAATAGTATTATAAAAAGAAATAAAACGATATTTTTCATATTAATAAATATTAATCACCTATTTTATATTCTGATTTAAGCTTTAAAAAAACATGTATTTCACTAAAAATCAGTAAATTAATTTATAATAAATGCCTTAATAGAAAATTACATACGTATTACCAGTTCCATAAATTAGTGGATAAAACAACCTCACAGTCATTTCCTACAAAACAATAATATCAATAATATCAGAAACATTACCCATAACAGATTGAGTTCAAAATTTCCACCAGTTAAGAGAATAAAGAATTACCGCATTTGAAACTACCAAAAGTTTCTAAACAATTTTTTAATCATCTAAATAATCAAGTGTTAAGGCTGTCATTGTTTTTACACCTAAAATAAAACCGCTTTCATCCAAAATAAAATCTGGAGTATGATGCCCTGCTGCGTCCTCTGGTTTTACATTTAAAGTTTTTCCTCCTAAAAAGAAATACATTCCGGGAATTTTTTGTTGATAAAAAGAAAAATCTTCTGCGCCAGTTGTAGCACTAATTTTAATCACCTTTTCAGCTCCTGCAATTCGCTGTAAAGTAGGCAACATCTTTTCTGTTAATTTAATATGGTTATAGGTAATTGGAAGTCCTTTCGAAATTTCTATAGTTGCTTCTGCCCGATGCACTTTTGCAATGGCTGGCACCATTTCTTGCATCCGTTTATTAATGAATTTTTGCATGTCATAGTCTAAAGTTCTTATCGTTCCAATTAATTTTGCGCTTTCCGGAATAATATTAGATCTTATTCCTGCATTTATCACACCTACAGTAATAACAGCACCTTCTTTCGTTAATTCTGCTTCCCTACTAATTATGGTTTGCAGTCCTTGAATAATACTTGCAGCTGTTAATATAGGATCTACACTTGTCCAAGGTCTAGAGCCATGAGCTTGTTTACCTTTTATATTAACCTCAAAAGTTTGAGATGCCGCCATGATTCCACCCGTTTTATATTTTAGAGTTCCTACATCGGTTCCCGAATTAATATGTAGTCCAAAAATTGCATCTACTTCTGGATTCTTTAAGACATTTTCTTTCACCATTAATTCTGCACCACCTTCTTCACCTTTTGGAGCGCCTTCTTCAGCCGGCTGAAAAATAAATTTAACAGTTCCTCTAATTTCGCTTTTCATTTTAGAGAGTACCTCGTCAGTTCCCATTAAAATAGCAACGTGAGAATCGTGACCACACGCATGCATTACGCCCGTTTTTTTACCATTATACTCAGAAGTTACTAAAGATTTAAAAGGTAAATCATTTCTTTCTGTAACTGGCAATGCATCCATATCTGCTCTTAACGCCACTACTTTTCCAGGTAAATCTCCTTTTAATAGACCAACGACTCCCGTTTTCGCAACACCTTCTTGTACTTCTATTCCTAATTTTTTTAAATGTTTAACAATGTATTTTGCCGTATTAAACTCTCTATTGGATAGTTCTGGATTTTCATGTAAATGTCTTCTCCACTCTATCACTTTAGACTCTACTTCTTTTGATAATTTACTTATTTTCAAGTCATTTGTCTGTGAGAAAGAATTGAAAACACATCCGAATAATAAAAATACTGATACTACAATTTTCATGTTTTAGTTCGTTTTGGTCGTTCTAAATAAGGAATAACTATTTTACTTTTATTACCCTAAATTATTATTTTTTAAATATAAGATTTTTAAATCTAAAAAATATTTATAATTTATATTTGCCTTAAAGTTACTACTCAAAATCATCATTACCAAAAAACTAAAAAGCTACTGTTATTTTCAAGTAAATAATAGGACAAAAAAAGTCGTCTAAAAAATTTCTTTTTTAGACGACTTTTCATAAAAATAAAAAAACTTATAATTCCTTAAAGGGCATATCGTTGAGGACCTCCTCTGCGAATTTCTTCGTTTGCAAATTCTTCAAATTGTTTAAAATTCACTCTAAATGCATTTGATAATTGAAAAGCAGCTTTGTAATAAGCCTCATCATCATTCCAAGTAGACCTCGGACTTAATAAGTCTGAAGGAACTCCAGGGCAAGATCTTGGCTGCGCAACTCCAAATACAGAATGAATATGATAATCTTCATACTTATAATCTCCCAAATGGCCATTTAACACTGCCGTAATCATTGCTCTGGTATATTTTAACGACATTCTTTTTCCGACGCCATATTGACCACCAGACCAGCCGGTATTCACCAACCAAACATTTACATCTGCATCTTTCATTTTTTTGCTTAACATTTCTGCATATCTCGCAGGATGTAAAGGCATAAAAGGTGCGCCAAAACATGCTGAAAAATTTGGTACGGGCTCTGTAACGCCCGCTTCTGTACCTGCAACTTTTGCCGTATACCCAGAAATAAAATGATACGCAGCTTGACTTGGTGTTAATTTAGAAATTGGAGGCAAAACGCCAAAAGCATCCGCAGTTAAAAAGAAAATATTTTTAGGATTTTTTCCCGTTGATGGCTGCTGAATATTATCTATATGATAAATTGGGTAACTTACTCTTGTATTTGGCGTAATTGAAGTATCCTCAAAATCGATAACTCCATCTTTATCCATTACTACATTTTCTAAAATCGCTCCTTTTTTTATAGCAGCATAAATTTCTGGTTCTTGTTCTTGCGATAAATTTATAACTTTTGCATAACATCCACCTTCAAAATTAAAAACGGTGTTCTCTTCTGTCCAACCGTGTTCATCATCACCAATTAAACTTCTGTTTGGATCTGTAGATAACGTAGTTTTTCCAGTACCTGATAATCCGAAGAAAACAGCAGTATCGCCGTCTTTACCAACGTTTGCAGAACAGTGCATTGGCAACGTATTTTTATACATTGGAAGGATAAAATTTAATGCAGAAAAAATTCCTTTTTTAATCTCTCCTGTGTATCCTGTGCCACCAATTAAGGCAATTTTTTTAGTAAAATTTAAAATTGCAAAATTATGCTGACGAGTTCCATCTAATACTGGATCCGCCATAAAACCTGGCGCATTAATTACCGTCCATTCTGGAGAAAAATCTTTTAACTCCTCTGCAGTTGGTCGTAAAAACATGTTATAAGCAAACATATTACTCCACGGATATTCGTTTACAACTCGTATATTTAACTTGTATTTTTCATCCGCGCAAGCATAACAATCCCTTACGAATATTTCTTTTTCAGATAAATAGTCAACTACTTTATCATAAAGTCTGTCAAATTTATCTTCTTCAAAAGGTAAATTTATCTTGCTCCACCAAACTTCATTGGCAGTAACAGCATCTTTTACAATAAAACGATCTAATGGCGAACGTCCTGTAAACTCTCCCGTATTAACAGCAATTGCCCCTAAAGAAGATACGACTCCTTGATCTTTTTTAATGATTTCATCGTGTAATTCGCTAGAAGTTAACTGATAACGAATTGTTGCATTTTTAATTCCTAGACTATTTAACGAAATGGATTTCGTATCTATCATGTCAATATATTTTGTGTTTTATTAAAGAACAAAATTAAACAATATTTTAAAATAGGAATCTTTTTATATGAAAATTATTATTATTTCACGTGTTCTCTAATTTTCTTTACGAATATCATAATCATTGACAACCATCCAATTATAAAAAATAAGCCTCCTAAAGGTGTTATAAACCAAATTGATTTTGCTGTAATTGATGTTAATTGAATTGCATAAATAGAGCAGGAAAAGAAAAGAATCCCTAAAAAGAAAAGATAACTAATTCTATTTTTTTGCTTTGCAGTAAAGCCCTCAAAAGTATTTACAAATAACAACACAAGTACATGATACATTTGATACCTAACCGCCGTTTCAAAACTCAATAATTGATCTAATGTTAATAATTCTTTCAATGCATGCGAACCAAAAGCGCCTAAAACAATGGCAAACATTCCTAAAAAACTGGTAATAACTAAATTTTTAAACATTAATTTTATCTGTAAGTTTACATCAAAGAGATTTCAAAATAAGTTTTTGAAGATTATAGAATTAGAAAAATTTAATAATCAATAAAAATGTGCTTTGATTAAATAGGTGTTTTTATTTTTTTCTATCTACTTGACTAGAAAATGTGCTTTCAAATATTTTGTCTGCGCTAGAAGCTTCAAAACCTTCTCTTCTATGCTCTCTTTTAATTTTTTTTATTGGTAGATTTTTAAATTCCGGAAGTATTTTTCTTTCTGCAAACTCTACATAACTCCCAGCTATTGGATGTTTGTCTCCATCTGAAAATATAGCTTCAACTACTTGTGAAATTGTTGAACTTTGCAAAAGTAAACCATCACTACTTGTTTTTATAAAACCACCAGCATCACTTAATTCTACACCAATACTATTAACAAACGTATTAAACTGGACCAATGAATTGTATCCTTCTGGCAATCCATCAACAGTAATTGTGTAATGATTTAAGTAATATCTATTATAAATAACCCAAGCTGCATATTCACTCTCTTCTTTTAATGTGCAGTAATCCTCCCAAGTTGGTACTCGCCATAAAGCAGCATGTAAATACGCATCTATTTCGTTAGATTTATTTAAATTTAAAGCATCAACTGGATCAGAATTTACTTCATTCGTATAAGATTTAATAATATTTTGAATATTTTCTGAAAAACTTGAAACATTAAGTTCACTAATAAAAATTCTTGGATATTTATTATTTAATGGCTTATACCAGCGTGCATTTAGTTTCTTTTTTTCAAAGAGGTATCTATCTTCCGCAGTATAACCAAAGTGTAAAAATATTTTTTCAAAAGAAGCAATACCTAAATTAGTAACTCCCATTGTACGAAAGGCAATATGATCATTCTCAATATCCTCCTGATTTTCAATTAAATGATTTATAATTAAAGCATTTGTAATTTTTGATACATCAGGAACTCGTTCTTTATAACGATCCATTAATCCCTTTAAAACTTCATCTAAAACTTTCATTACTCCTAATTTTTAATAATTTGTTTTAAATCTACAACAAACTAAATACATTAAAAATATATTATCTCAAAACTCTTTAAGTGCAGTTTAATTTTAAACAAATATATGATTATATGTTTAATTTATAACTAAAATTAATATATTCGTGGTGAAATAAAAAACAATTTTTATGAAAAACATATTGATTATTGGCGCAGGAAAATCGAGTTCTTCTTTAATAAAATATTTATTAGATAAATCTGATGAAGAAAACTTACAACTAACTATTGCTGATATTTCTACAGAAAACGCACTAAAATTACTAAATAATCACATAAATGGTGCAGCTATTAGCTTAGATATTTTTGACGAAAAGCAGCGTGAACAAGAAATCAAAAAATCAAATATCGTAATTTCTATGTTACCTGCTAGTTTTCATATTGAAGTTGCCAAGGATTGTATCAAATTTAATAAGCATATGGTTACTGCTTCTTACATCTCCGAAGAAATGAGAACATTGGACGCAGCTGCCAAAGAAAAAGGATTAGTTTTTATGAATGAAATTGGTTTAGACCCAGGTTTAGATCATATGAGTGCCATGAAAATTATTGACAGAATTAGAGAAAAAGGCGCAAAAATGCTTTTGTTTGAATCTTTTTGTGGAGGCTTAGTGGCTCCTGAAAGTGATAATAATTTATGGAATTATAAATTTACTTGGAATCCTAGAAATGTTGTTTTGGCAGGTCAAGGAGGCGCGGCAATGTTTAAACAAGAAGGCACTTACAAGTACATTCCCTACCATAAATTATTTAGAAGAACCGAGTTTCTAAACGTTCGCGGAACTGGTAAATTTGAAGCGTATGCAAACAGAGATTCTTTAAAATATAGAACTATTTATGGTCTAGATAATATACCAACCATGTATAGAGGTACCATTAGAAAAGTTGGTTTTTCTAGAGCTTGGAATATTTTTGTGCAATTAGGAATGACGGATGATTCATACATCATCGAAGATTCCGAAAACATGAGTTACCGTGATTTTGTAAACTTATTTTTAGCATATTCTCCATCGGATTCTGTTGAATTGAAACTGAGATCTTATTTAAAAATTGATCAAGATGATATTATGTGGGAAAAATTAGTTGAGCTAGACCTTTTTAATCCGGAGAAAAAAATTAACCTTGTAAATGCAACTCCGGCTAAAATGCTTCAAAAGATTTTAGAAGATTCTTGGACTCTTCAAGAATATGATAAGGATATGATAGTAATGCAGCATTTGTTTGGTTACGAAATGAATGGCAAAAAGTATCAAATTGAGAGTAGTTTAACTGTTTTAGGCGAAAACCAAACCTATACAGCCATGGCGAAAACCGTTGGTTTACCTGTTGCAATTGCAGCCTTAAAGATTTTAAAAGGAGAAATAAAAAAACCAGGAGTTCAATTGCCAATATCAAAAGAAGTATATGAACCAATTTTGAAAGAACTAGAAAATTACGGAGTTCAATTTACTGAAAGAGACGTCGAGTATTTAGGTTACAATCCGCATAATGTAGTTGGGTAAACTATGTGTTAAGCAGAGATTCATAGCAGTTTTTCTTAGAGATACATAGATATGCTTTTCTTTGTGTGCGTTGCCAAAATACTTTGCGAACTTCAAGGTTCATTATTTACATTTTCAAGTAATAATCTTTCGTTAAATTCATATATTCTTTTGTGTATTTATGACGTTCAATTTCTATAATTAAATGTTCTTTTTTTATTTCTAATAAATGGAAAGAAAACTCCAATAAACTTCTTTTTATTTCTGATGTTGCATTTCCTTGAACATGACAAACTCTATTTAAAAATAAACCCTTCGTTTTTGCTGAATTGATGAAATTTTCTTCTTCTTTAAAAGGGATAATCAATGCAAACATACCATCCGAAGAAAGTATTTTCACCACTCCAGAAACTAATTCTTCAAAAGATAATGAAGATGTAAATCTGGCTTTATTTCTTGCTGCATCGTCAGATTCAAACTCATCCGTATAAAATGGCGGATTAGTAACAATTAAATCGTAAGTTTCTTCTTCCTCAGCAATTTCATCAGCAAATTCTTTAAAAGTAGTATTGTAACAATACAAACGATCTCCCCAGTCTGATTGTTCAAAATTTTCTACCGTTTGTTCATAGGCATTTTCGTCAATCTCCACAGCATCGATATTCATTGCATCAGCTCGTTGCGCCAACATTAAAGAAATAATTCCTGTACCAGAACCAATATCTAAAATAGTGTCGGGATATTTTTCAACAGAACACCAAGCACCAAGTAAAACGCCATCAGTACCAATTTTCATGGCTGTTTTATCTTGATGAATTGTAAATTCTTTAAATTTGAATGGTTTCATAGTTTTGAATATTCTGCATTATTTCCAAGTAAAAAGGGTATTTCCGACGGATAATTCTTTAAGGAATTCTATTTTAACGAACTTTGTTGGAGTGCAAAGATAATATTATGAAAAAATTAATAACCATACTAATCCTATTAGTTTCTATTTCTTGCACTACCACAAATACGGCATTAATAGAAAAATTTCAGATTATTACTAAAAATGTAGAAATTATAATAACAACTAATACTCCAGAATTTGACGAAATAGTTGTTTCCTGCAAAGATTTTGATATTGAAAAGGAATGGATCTATTGACCCAGACAATTTAACTACGATAGCAATGGAAATCAAGAGCCAATAATCATTTCATTTCCAGAGTATACGTAACAAAAAATTGTTGGGAATGCGAATAGAAATAACGATTTACCTTATACGTTAAAAGCTGAAATTTTTATTAATTGAGAACTCGTCTTAGAAGAAGGAACTGTTTGTTCAGAAGGTATTTATGCCTCTATAAATTTTGACTATACCATTGAAAACTAAGACCCAATTTTTAACATTGTAGTACTTTCATTGGATTTTTATAAAAAACAGAAAGCCCATAAACAATATGTTTATGGGCTTTTTGTTTGAGAATTGTAGATTCTCTCTGCAGAAAGGAAGGGACTCCAATCTAACAAAATTTATATTTTTTAAACCTGAAAATCAGTGTGTTAACTTTTAATTATTAGATAACTTTGTTTTATTTTGACGGGATTTTGACACGCTCCTACTCTGTTTTACCTCAATACTTTCTAGGTCTTTGCTTAATTGGCTGTCCTCGTTTTCTGTGATTTCTATAATAAATTCATCTTTTTTACCAATCATCTTTTTTAGAACTATATTTTTAATATATTTTTGATTTTAGAACTTTAAAATTACTAGAAGCATTATATTGAAATTCAAGTTTCAATGTTTTTCTAATTTTCAATCCCACTGAACTTTCACTTCTAAAAGGAACGTTTACTGTTAAAATACCTTTATCAATGTTTTTTATGGTAAACATTGAAGGCTCAACAAGTCTTGCAGACAAATTGTCTTTTTCTACCCAATTTTTTAAATCATATATATCTTGAAATTCTAAAGTTTCAGGGTATTTAATAATTTTAGGAAATGCCTCAATAAGTAAAAGTCTCAATCTAAATCTATCAGAAGAATAAGGTTTTTCTTTGCTTCTTGTAAAAAGATTTAGAGTTACGTTTTTTTCTTCAAAAGTTTGTTTACCCCAATCTTTTATAATTACTTCTTTTTTTCCGTTTTTTCAGTTTTATCAACATCTTCTGTATTGGTAAACATTGTAATAACGCCTCCAATAACAAAAAATCCAATGAAAATTACTAGACATCCTTTAAACAACTTTTTCATAATTCTTTTCTTTTTCAATTTTTACCTAGCAAAAAGCTGTTAACTATATTTTTTTAAATTGTCTTTAATCTCTAATAAATTAATGACTTTTTTTTGCAATTCTTTGTTTTCTTCAAGTACTTCTATGTACTTGTCTTTATAGCTATTGCCATAATTTTCGGGTGGTTCATTCATAACAGTTTTTTCTTTTTCTTCTTTATTAGCTTCTTTTCCTGTTATTAACCAGTTTAGATCTACATCTGGATATAGTGAAACTATTTTCTCAATTAAATCTGCATTTACTCCTGTTAAAAGTTTCTTTCCTCTAAAATTAGCGGAAGTAACACCTATTTTCTGAAAAAAAACATCCTTGTTTTCCCCAGTGTTTTCGGCAAATTCTTTAATTCTTTCCTTTATGTTCGAAACTTTATTCACTTATAACTTGATTATATGAAACTTTATTCACTATATTTGCATCAGTAAGTTGTCAATAACTTATCAGCAAGTTAGCAATAAAAACAATACAAACAAACATAGATTTCTATGATAACACCAGAAGACAAAAACGCATTTATTGAAATTTTAGGAGCTTACTATACTTCTAAAGTAAAACCTGTCTTAATTAAAAATAGCATTAAGGATGCTAAAGGAAACACGCATTCTGCATCTATGATTATAAATGTGATGAATGGCCTACCATTTTTACCTATTGAAGTAGCAATTATAGAAGCTGTAGAAATTGAAAAAAAGAAAGCAGCAATATTAAAACGCAAAAAAGACAAACTTTTAAAATCTGCCTCATAATGAAAACAAAATCCACCCAATTTATATACCAAGAGGCTGCTAAAAAGCTTCAAATAAAATTAGATTTTAATCAGCAACCAGAATAACATAATAGCTGGGGGCTATTAGAAGTTGTCGAACTTAAAACGCACGTTCATTGGTTTTTCCCTTTACAGTTTCCAATCACAAAAAAAAACTATTCTTTTTCATAGCAATTTTACTCACTCTGCAAAAGTGGAGTGAGGTTTTAAAAACCCAACAGATGAATACGATACTCTTTATCACAGCATTTTTTTTAATAGTAACTGCATCTTTAATTTATGTATTTCTTTTTCTAAAAAAGAAATCTACACCAAAACTCTCTATCGAAGAAGTAGCGTTGTTAAAATGCAAAGTAATAATTAGAAATAAAGAAAATTTTACAAAAAAGACAATCCAAAAAGCACAACAACAGATAGATGCTTTTTTAGAACAAAAAAATTCGATTGCTTCAACAACCGAATCTTAATAATTATTAATCACTAAATCTTAAACCAATGATTAACAACAGCAAAAATAATCAAAACTTCAGAACCCCACAAATTGCAGGCATGCTTCCTGGTGATTCTGGCATAGAATTAATGGGCATAAAAGTAAAAGGTAAAAAGACCACTCTATGGATGCAACATGGAAACACACACTATTTTACAGATTTACCTGCTAAAATCTACAATCTTATAAAAACCGCTTATTTATTAGATCATAAAGCAGTTGATTTTATCTCTAAAATTCATTCAGAATTAAAAGATCAAGTAGAATTATACGCGTACTATATGTGGGGAGATGTAGATGCTACTCCAGATATTTTAAACGGAGTTTTAGCACCTTCAGAAAATTTTAGAGAAAAAAGAGACTGCCCTTCTTTACGTTGGAACGCTAAAAATATAACAATAGACAATTACATTTTAACGCCCAGAGATATTGTTATGATTGATATGATGGCAGATTCTAACGATTATATAGATGGTGTTATAGCAGAGGCTATTGGTGTATCTCATTCTCATTACGATACCTTAAAACGTAAACTATTTACCTACACAAACACACGTTCTAAACACGCGCTATTATTGAAAGCGAAAACTCAAAAAGTAATATAGTTATGAATAAAGAACAATATGAAGCTTTAGCTGCTCTTAGAACAGAAACAATGAAAAAAGCATTGGAAATATATTCGTCAGCAAATCTGCACATTGATTTTAATTTTCATGAATTAGACCCAACTGCAGAAATATGGAAATTTCAAAAAAATAGTAGAGTTAATAAAGATGGCTCCAGAAATTATTTAACAAACCGTAGTTTTTCTAGAATTAACCTTTATTCTAAATCTTTTAAGTAATGAAACACACGCATACACGCATTGTTTTTTGCATAAAACACGAACCTGTTTTCGAGGATTTTCAAAAAGAACTAGAAGGCTATAAGTATCATTTAATAGCTAATTCTGATGGAAAATACATTACAGTAATTATTACTGTAAATAAAATCATTACCCCGATAGATGATGAAATGGTAGTGATAAACAATATTAAAATTCAGTTTGAAGCCATAAATCATTATACACCTGTAAAAAAATAACTATGAATACACAAGGAGAAAGTTACCTACAAACGCAATTGCAACGTTTTAAAGATGCAGTATTAGCATTAAATGCAGATGATAAAAACTATGCTAATCATGAAGAAAAAAGAACAGATTTACTAAAATATTACAACGAAAGAATTACAAGTTATGAAAACCAACTCGCAAAAATTACCACCCAAAGAGCAAATGATTGCACAGTTACAGCAGCAATTGAAATCGGAAAGTAAAGCTACTAAAATAGTTGATGAAATTTTTGCCAAACAGAAATTCATTTTTACACAAAAAAGAATACCAAAAACAGTTGGTGAGTATTATATAAAACACAAAAAGAGATGTCAGAAAACACCCAAAAGTTCATCACTATAAAGCAAATCTGCACAGGGTGTCAAAAAACGTTTTATAAAGATGCTAAAATTTTAGATGTACCTGTAGATTTTAAAATATCCGACATTAAAAAACAATTAAAAGCACCACCAGACCATTGCCCAGAATGCAAAAAACAAGTGGATGCCACCTTTTCATTTTATCATGAACAAAAACTTACAGAATGATTAAAGAATCCACACTCATAAATCACTTAAATACGGTTTCAATTCATTTCGAAATTTCTTTTGATAAAACTGCAGTTTTAGTGCCAGATAAATTCAAACCAACAAATTACCCAAAGAGAACGCAAAGCTCTTTAAAAAGATTGCAAAAATTAGGTTATCAAATACAAACTACTATTAAATAATGAGCAATTTCCCGTTCGCAGAGGCAATACTACATCAAACAGATGGTGGCTTACAGATTATAAAAGATTATTATCCAGAAGCTGCAAGTGTTGGAGAAAATAGCACTAAAAAATTTAAAATGCGTGCAGATGAAAAAACAGCATCTGCAGCTTTAAAGAAAACAGAAGATGGCACTTGGTTGGTTATCGATTGGGGACAATGGGATAAACCAAAAAACGGAATTTTCGTTTGTATGTTCGAAGACAATTTAACTTTTGGTGAAGCCTGTAAAAAGTTGGCAAAGTTGTATCAAATACAATATCAAAATACAACATACGCTTCTAAACCAATCATCACAAAAAGAGCTAAAACAAAAGACGAAGTACCAGGATCTTATTTATTTGATTACAAAGAAGAATTATCTGCAGAAGAGTTATTAGTGATTGGTCCAGAAGTGTCAGATAAGATTGCAACTCGTTTTCATTTAAAAGCTGTAAAAAGCTACAGTTATGTAAAAGAAAATGAAGTAACGGTTACCCAAAGTACAGAAGAATACCCTGTTCTTGTTTATGATTTTGGGAGTTGGCAAAAAATTTATCAACCTAAATCTGCTGATAAATCATTCCGGTTTAGATATGCAGGTGGCAGACCTAAAGATTATATTTTTGGATTAGATGATGTTGAAAACGCAGCAAAAAAACACAAAGAAAGAGTTTTAAAAGAAGCAGGAGAAGATAGTTTTCCTACAGACAAAGAATTAAAACTAGAAAATATAATTGTTTGCTCTGGAGATAGAGACGCCATAAATGTTGCTTCTTTTGGATATTATGTTATTTGGCTAAACAGCGAAACAGCTTCTTTAACAAACGATTTATACAACAGGCTTAAAAAGTTAGCTAACCATATTTATAATTTACCCGATATCGATAAAACAGGCGTAAAACAAGCTGTAAAAGTTGGTTTAGATCATTTAGATATTAAAACAATCTGGTTGCCTAAATACTTACTGCAAACTAAAGATTGGCGAGGAAACCCACGAAAAGACTTTTTAGATTTTGTAAATCTTAAATACAACAAACAAAGACCTGTAATTGTTAAGAACGCCTTTAAAAAACTAATTGTAAACTCATTGCCAATGAAGTTTTGGGATGAGCAAATCACAGACAACGGCACAAAATACCACTACAATATTGTACATGCAGAACATTTTTTAAAACATCAAGGTTTTTGCAGAATGGAAACTCCATTTGAAAAAGAGGAGTATTGCTACATCTATATTGATGGTAATATTGTGAAAAGAACGTCTCCAAATAAAATAGAAAACTTTGTAAATAACTTTTTAGAGGAAAGACAAATGCCAATTCCTTTAAGAAATATGGTAAAAAAGACACCTTATTTAAAAGAATCAATGTTAAGTAAACTGCCAGTTGTTGAAGTTGATTTTGTGGATTGTGATGCCAACTCCCAATATTGGTTTTTCAAAAAAAATGTTGTAGAAATTAGAAAAGACGTTATTAATATTCATAAAAACGGTGTTGTAGATAAAATGGTTATTGATGAAAAAGTAATCGATTTTCCAGAAAGAACTACAGAAAGACAATTTGAAGCAGCTTTTAAACAACCACACTTTAAAATAGGTGAAGATTTAGATGGAGATTTAGATATCACGGTTTTAAAGAAAGACAATAAATGGTTTAACTACTTAATTAATGCTTCTAGAATTCATTGGCAAAAAGAATTAGAAGGTTCTTTTAAACCAAGTCAAGTATCTGAAGCTGCAACGTATTTTAAAGAGAATCAATTTAATATAGCAGGACCGAATTTAGAAGAAGATGAAATTTTAGAGCAAAAGCAACATTTAATAAATAAGCTGTTTGCTATAGGATATTTACTACACAAATATAAAGTGAAAAGTAAAGCCTGGTTTGTTTTTGGAATTGATAATAAATTATCTGACATAGGAGAAAGTCATGGTGGTTCTGGTAAATCTTTGATGTACGATTATTTAGAGAAAATAATGAAGGCACAATTCTTTATACCAGGAAGAAGTAAAAAAGCGGTGGATTCTGATTTCTTATTTGATGGCGTTTCTAAAGAAACAGATTATGTTTTTATAGATGACATGAACCAGTATTTTCCTTTCCAACAATTCTTTTCAGAAATAACCGGTAAGATGAAAGTAAACCCGAAAGGAACTTCTGGTTTTACAATTAATTTCGAAGATTCTCCAAAGCTTTGTGGCACTTCTAATTTTCCGCCAAACAATTTAGATCCATCAAGCTCCCGAAGAATATTATTTACTGTAAATTCTGATTATTATCATCATAATAAAGACAATGAGTACAGACAAACAAGGCGTGTTTCTGATGATTTTAATGGTAAAGATTTATTTAATGATTTTACGGAATCAGAATATTTAGACTTCTATGTTTTTTGCGCGCAAACAGTTCAATTTTACCTGTCTTGTTCGGATAAAATAGATCCTCCTATGGATAACGTTAACAAACGAAACTTAATGGCAGAAATGGGCGATGCTTTTAGAAATTGGGCCAGTGTTTACTTCCATGCTGATACATACAGATTAGATACTGATGTTATTAGAACTGCTGCTTTTGACGATTATAAAAAAGTATCTGGAGGTAAAAAATCTTCTAACAACTTTAAAAAATCTGTAAAGGCATTTTGTACGCTAAATAATTATGTTTTAGATCCTAAAGAAGCAGGAGCTAAAAATGGAAGAATCATTAAAAATATAGAGGGTAAATCTCAAGAATGTTTTTATATAAAAACCAAAGAAACAAATCCTACAGACACATTAGAAGATAATGAACTTCTCTATTAAATCATCATTTAAATAAAAACTATGAACCAAGTAATCCAGGAAGAATCAAAAAAAGCGAATATTTCATTAGAATTGGTGATGGCTACAGCAATTGATTTAAAAGAAATCGATTATATAAAAGAATTACCAAATGATGAATTTAAACCAGTTTACAAGATTAAAAAGAACATGCCTTTCTGGATCAAAAGTATGGTTAATAATGAAATTGAAACAAAATGCTACTTTTTAGATGATCATACAAACCAGAAAGATTTAAAAATTTTTTTAGATGCAGGCAGAATTTTTATACATCATAAATTTAAAAAACTATGAATTTATGAATTAGGAATGTGGTAACGAATTGTATATGATTTGTTGAGGAACGAAATAAAATATATACCGTGTTATATACTGGCACGGTTTAACTAGTAAAAATTTAATTATGAAATACGATAGCAAATCAGATACTCTACTGCACATTAAAAGAGTAAACCAACTATTAACAGAAGGAGCAAGTGAATTGATAAAACGTGCCAATGTTCACGATAATTCAAAACTTGAAATCCCCGAAAAGGAATTGTTTGATGAGTACACGCCAAAGTTAAAAGACTGTACTTACGGAAGTGATGAATATAAAGAGTTTTTGAAGGGTTTGAAAGTAGCCCTTGACCATCATTACCAAAATAATAGCCACCACCCCGAACATTACAAGAACGGTGTAAATGGCTTTGATTTATTTGATTTAATAGAAATGTTCTTTGATTGGAAGGCGTCAACAGAACGACACGCTGACGGCAACATAATGAAATCTATTGAAATAAATAAAGGGCGTTTTGAATTATCTGAACAGCTTTGCGACATTATGAGAAACACAGCAGTTCGTTTAGGATACGATAAGTAGTGCTTGTATATAACGTCTCGTATATGAAAAGTAGCGCTTAAAATAAGCGATGATTTTGGGATAATACACAAGCCGAATTTTTAAATTTTACTAATTATTTTATTTTTAGGAATTTGTCAAATTTAAAAATTTGGCGACTTCCTAAAATGCTCAAGCCTTAGTGTTAGCGATGACTTACGCTATTTTTTATATACATTGTTAGCAACTGGCTTTATTTGCTTAATGCCTTTAAAATTCTTTCTTCGTTAATTACTATATCTCTAAATAGTACATGTGGAAATTCCTCGTATTTTGAAGATTTAAATGCTTCGTGTATTTTGGAAAGTGTAGAAGCTGTCAATAATGATAGATTCATTTCTGTATCCATTTCGCAGTCGTAAACAAAATCATCACTAAATTCAGGAGCAACAAGTAAAATTTTAACTATTCGCAAGTTGTTTTTTAACGCTAAATTTTGATATGATTTAAGTTGTCTTGAAACAGAACTAAATTTGTTGTAGCCCTTTTCTTTACTTGTTTTGCATTCTACAATAATAATTTCATTCTTGCCTAAATTCAAAAGAATATCCATCATATCCTTTTGTGTGTTCAGTTGATTTTTAAACTTATCATCTACATTAAATGCTAAACCTTTAAAAATGATTTTAGTTAATTCTTCAAACTTAAGTCCAAGCTCACTTTCCTTTATTATGATTCCGTTTTCCTTTAGTAGATTCAGATTTCTGTAAGCTACATTTTCATAATTTTCTAGGTAAAGGTTTTCAACATCTTTGTAATGGTCAAGAATATTTAAAGTGTCGTCCCCTCGCTGTTTTATTCCGTTGTCTTTTATGAATTTTGTCAAGTCAGACTTCTCAAGTAAATCTAAAATATCTCGGGGTTTTAAATTGTAATCTAATAGGTAGTCTGCTGTTAAAACATATTCGTCTTGTAATTCAAATCTCTCTTTCAAGTCCTTATTTAGATTTGGTAATGAAATATTTAACTCGGTTAGCATTTTGTCGAAGCCGTCAAGCGAAATACCAACCTTTTCGTCTTTCTCTACATTTTCAAAATATTCAATCAAGCTGCTAATTTTATCTTCTAATGTACTTCCCTTTAAATTTTGAATATTTAAACTCTTTTCACAAAGTTCGTTTAGCGTTTTTTTCTTTTCAGTTAGGGTAATTCCTTCTTTATAGATGTCATTTGAAAGTAACTCTGTAAAGGAAATTCCTCCTTTTATTATTTTCTCAATTTTTTGAGAGGTATTTAATTTTCTATCAATGTTATGATTTTTAGCTATTTGGTTGATTATTGGTTCTCTAAGAAGTTTCAAAGTTCTTCGGTAGAATTTGTCGGCAACTTCTTTTCGTCTTACTTTTCTTAACAGCCTTACCATTTCGTCTGCGACATAAATTGTATTTTCTTTTTTTGAATAAAAGGCTATACCAAGATTTTTGAGATTATTAATTACATCTTGTATTTCAACTTTTTTAACTGGTAGGATAGAATAATTTATTAGCTTAATTTCTTCTTGAGACAAACCTAATTGTTTGGATAAATTCAAAATGATAGATAACTCGTCAGAAGTTATTTTGGCTTCTCGGTTGTTTGTAATGTCATTTGTATAAGCGACTGATAAACAAGACTTATAAATTTTATAATCTCTTTTCCTTGAATCACTCAGTTCGGACTTATCATTTTCTAATTCAGTGTTAAGTGTTTTAATCTTGATTTTTAGGCTCTTCATTTCATTTTCATACAATCTTGAAAACCAATCTTGTCGCATTATACAATTTCCGTCACGAATAATAATGTCAATTAGAATGTCTAATTGTGAATTAGCTTCTTGAAATTCGCAGTTGATGTGGTCGATGAATTCTGTAGATATTAATTCAAATATGTTAGAAATATTTTGATTGTCAACTGTTTTCAAACTCTTGTCAGACGAACTCAATGTTTTCTCAATTTCCTTTGCGTTTTTAGGGTTTTTTGAGATGATATTGTCAATTATTTTAATAAAAGAGTTCTTTTCTAGAGAACCGAGCTTGTCTAATATCTTTTCTAACTTCATATTTCTTGTTTTTTTCTTTTTGTTCGTGATTTTGTTTTCGCTTTTTGCTAACGGTTAGTATATGAAAAGTAGGCGATTTTTAAGCACCGAAAATTTCGGATAAGCACGAACTTTGATACGAGCCATAAGCCTATATTTTATTACTGTTTCGCCTATTTTTTATATACATTGTTACCTGCTGGCTTTTTATAATTCTTCTGCTGTGCTCCAATTTCGCTCTGGAAAAACATTGGATTTAGAATTAATATGTATAGTTCCTGTTTTATGAGTACTATATGTTTTGCAGTCAGGCAAGTTTTTCTTTATACAACTGATAACAGCTTTTCTAGGGTGTTTTTTGCTTCCATTTGCGGAAACCCAAAATCGTTTAGGATTGAAATTACTAATCCAATTCGTACTTACATTTCTTCTACTTCCGTGATGCGGTAATTGGCAAAAATGTAAATCTTTAATATCATATCCATTACTCACTGCTGCTTCAAAAGCATCAACTCCAGCATCAGCTGTAAATAAGTACTTTCGATTACTGGAATCAATAAATTTTGTCAAGACTGATGTCAAATTCTCTGCGGAAGCATCATTTTTTTCATCAACTATATCGCAAGAATTTAATCCTTCTTGTACTTCATTAATATCGCTTTCAGGTTGAATGTTTGAACCTGAAGTTCTTAGATTGTCAATGTTTGTAAAATATCCAAGTTGCTCTAAATAAAATGCTTTTGACGGACCAACAAAATCAAATAAATTATGGTCTAGATTATTGTCTGAAAAGGCTTCTAATTTGGAAATTTTATATTGTGCTAGAATATCACTTAGGTCATCGGACTGTCGTAACGAGGCAAAAAGCTTTTTAACTCTTTGGTTCGAATACAAAAATGATTCATTTAAGCTTTTTATTTCAATTCTTTTTGCTTCTTCAATGTAGTCTGTTGGGTCATTGTAATAGAATCGAGCAATCTTATTTTTAAAATAATGAACTAAATCTACCAAGCCACCGATATGGTCGGAATGAGGATGGGTATTAATTATTAATATTGGACTATCGTCAGAGATATGTGGTTTTATATAGCTTTCATAATGCTCAATAATTGTTTTTGCGTCTTTTGGGTTACCACCATCAATTATTGTTACAAAGTCAGCGTTTTCTGCTTTTGTCCATATTATATTGCAATCTGCATTGCCAAGCGATAGCATATCGATACTAAAATCCATTTCCTTTATTTTTTTAAATATTGTTCGAATAAAATTTTTGCGTAATACTTTCCATATCTGTTAATTAGAAACTTACTCAAAACGATCGGTAAAATGAAAACACCTAAAAAGGCTAAATTAAGTTTGAACGCAAAAGGGTTTGGGAAAGTGTATTGAAATAGAAAGATATTTAATATTGAAATTAACGAAGCTAAAACGCAACCACCAATCAAATTTCTTACAAATCCATATTCTATATTGTGTTGAAGTAGCATTGAATTATCTCTAGTTACATTTCTAACTTGTGCCACAGCACTTGAAATAATTTTTCTAGCTTCTTCTTCATTTTCGTTTTCAGAATTTGAGTCAAGTAATTGAATATCAAAGTCAGTAGCTATTTTCTGAACTATTTGAGATTTAATTGATTTCGCCAAAGTGGTATCCGAATTAAGCAGAAAATTTGTAGTTGGCATATGTAGTTCTTCTTTGAAAAATATATTTTGAAATAATTCTTTTGAAATTAGTCTGTTGATTTGTACGAGAAAATAAATTATGGCAATCGAAAGCGTTATATCGCTAGCCCACTTATAACTTTCTAAAAAAGTCATAAACTCAATTATTTTTTCGCTGAAGCCAAAAAAATACAAACTGAGAATTGGAATTGAAGTCAAAATTGTCGGAAACAATCTAGCCTTTATATAATATTCGTTTATTTTCATTTATGTTCTTTTTGTTCAGCTTACAGGTAACAACTGTTTAAACACAATTCTATTGCTGTTATATTCCAAAAACACGTATAAACTACAACTTTAATAAAAATTGACCTAAAAATCAGCATATTTCAGGTGTTGCTTTTTTTTTGCCAACGTTATTCTATAAGGTTTGTTACGTGTTTTAAGTAACTAATTTATTTCAATTTAAAAAGAGTTGTACTTCTGCTGCTCTTTTTTTTTGGTTTTCACTGGAGTATTTAGATTCCGAAATATCGGACTTTTACCCCAAACCCCAAAAAAATATAAATAGAAAAAAACTGTAATTTTGTAATTTTTAACAAATTATAGGTTTAAAGTGCTGAATATTGGAGGATTAGAGCATTACAGTTTTATTTTTATTTTTGTAATTAATATTTTAAGATTACAAAAAAACTGTAATTAAATTACAACTATTTTCCTCGATTACAAAAATTACAAAACCAAAAAGCAGTAATTACAAAAAAGAAACCCCTATTTTGTAATCTATAATATTTTAATTTTCAAATAGTTACCTAATACTTTCTGAAAAAATTACAGAATTACAGTTTTTTGTTGCCTTTGAGCAGTTTTAAAATTTTATTTTTCTTAGTTTTTTTAATTCTGTCCTATTTAGAATGGTCCTATAAATTTATTTTTATCAAAAATTAGAATTCATGGAGGTTATATTAAAAGTAGTAGGTACCAAAAAAACTAAAAACGGAGTTGTTAATTATTGGAAGGTTGTAAATGTTGATGGGGCTTCTTCTGTAGAAAAAGAAATTGCAGATCTTAAAAGCAAAAAAGCATCCTTTAAAATTGTTGAAAAGACTGTTGAAAAAACACATACTTTCAACGGAAACAATTATGTAATAACGACAAAAATGCTCAAAAAATAATTATATTTGAGAATGGGTGTTAAAATAATTATAGATCGAAAACCGTTAATTGTAAAAATTCCAATAAAACCTTATTTAGTTAGTTTTTTGACTAAAAAATATGGTACTTATCATAAGGCTACAAAATGGAGTTTGTTAGGTTTAGAGGCTATAGAAATTTTATCTAGTAATTATTCTAAGCCAGAAAAAATTATTGACTGCAATTTTTTTACTTTAAAGATTCCGTATGAAATATGTAAAAAACATGGTCATTTTGTCGATTATACTAAGATCCCAAATTTTCAAAAGAAAATAGAAAAGCTTTTCAAAGAATTATTAGTTGATCATATCTTAATTAATAATCGTATCGAAAAACATGGTAACATTATGAAAAGCATTCATAATTTTTACACATTCTATTCTATTTCTGAATCAGATTTAAGTTTAGATTATGTTTATAAATTGGTTCAAAGAGCCATTGAAAAAGAAACTAAATTTAGATATAAAAATAACTCAATTAAAACAGGCACTAATTAAGTCTTTAACAGCAAAGGTTTAATTTAGATAGTTTAGCTTAAAATAAATATTTATCCAATATGGTAATAATTTCACAGACCAAAAAAGAAGAGTATGGAGGTTTTCAATCTCTAGAAATTATTCGTGTAAAAGATATTTTAAACTGCCCGGTTGTATTAACAAATCAAAATACATCAGATTTTACATATAATACAAACCAAACTAACGATGCTATAATTACTCCGGTTGGAGAAACTATTAATTTAATTGGTACTCCTAAAAAGACTGCAGGAGGAATTTTATATACTATAAAAGGTGGTTTTGAAGTTATGTATTTAGATGTTGCTGTAGATAATTTACTGCAAGATTACCAGGAGGAAAATATTATTATAAAAGCGTACACGAATAATAAGAGTTTTTTAATATATGGTTCTCTAGAATTTCCTTTAACCTTTAATTATAGTATTCAACATGCTAAAAAGATTGAAACTACTAGCAAGTATATTTGTTCTATAATTGGTGAAACTCCACAAAAACCAGTATTAGCAAAGGTTTAAGATACCTGTGTAAAACTGTCCTATTTAAAAACTACTTATTAAAATATGTTTGTAAGGTGCAAAAAGCATTTTACAGATGAGTATTAATAATTTACATTCTTTATTAAGTGGAAAATGGTTTATAGAAAAAGCGTATGCTTCTTCTTTAATGCCTTCTTTAATTACCATTTTAAATGGTAACACTCTAGATTTTAATAAAAAAGAATCTAAAGAACATTTAAAAATTTCAGCTTCTAGTGTTAATGTTTCTAATTCTAATCAAAATTCTAATAGTAGTAACGAAAGTTATGTTTTAATAGTTTCCTTAAAAAATCCTATTTATAAGTATAATCAAAGTTGTGGTCCTAGAGGAACTAAGTCTAAGCAATCTTTAATAGCTTCTTATCAATCAGACCCAAACTGTAAAGGAATTGTATTAGACATCGATTCTGGAGGAGGGCAAGTTTCTGGAACACCAGAATTTCATGATTTTATTAAAAATTTTTCCAAACCAGTTGTAGCATATACAGATGGTTTAATGTGTTCTGCAGCTTATTACATAGGTTGTGCAGCAGATCATATAATAGCAAATAAAAGAGTTGATGCAATTGGTTCTATAGGAACTATGGTTTCTTTTTTAGATATGACAGGTTATTATGAAAAGAAAGGTGCTAAATTAATTTCTGAGTATGCTACCAAATCTACAGATAAGAATAAAGATTACGAAGAACTTTTAAAAGGTAATCCAGAAGGATATATCAAAAATCAATTAGATCCAATTACAGATGAGTTTCATAAAGATGTGAAAGGTTCTAGACCTAATATTAAAGATTCGGTTTTAACTGGTGGTGTTTATAAAGCACAACAATCTTTAGACAATGGTTTAATTGATGAGATAGGTACACTACAAACTGCAATCGATAAAGTATTTGCATTAGCAAGTACTTCTTCAAATACTAACAATAATTCCAATAATATGAGTAAAGAAATTAAAGCACCTAGCATTCAAAATGCTTTAGGTTATGAAACTCCTTTTCAATCAACTGATGAAGGTGTTTTTTTACAAGAAGCAGAAGTAGTTACAGTAGAAGCAGCTTTAACAACTGCAAATACTAATGTAACCAACATTACTGCAGAAAGAGACACAGCAAATACAAATGTAGCTGCTGCAAATACTACAATAGATGCAGCCTTAACAGGAGCAGAAATTAAGTTTACTCCAGAAATGAGTGTTTCAGAAAAAGTGACACTTTTAGAAAACCAACGCAAAGAATTTGCAGGTAAATCTGGTGGCGGAAAAACCGGTGTTCCTAATGGAGGAGATGATGTAATTGATGGTGCTGCTGAACAAAAAGTGTACGCTCATAATGAGGAAGCAAATAAATTATTAAACAATTAAATTTTATATAACATGGCAACAATGACCGTAGCAAGTATTAAATCTGAATTAGATGAATACGTAGCACAAAATAAATCAGTTATTTCTACAGGCGTTTATGCAGGTGAAATAGAAATTGATAAGTACTGTAAAAAGTTATCAAAAGTAAAAGGGAAGTATCCGCAGTTTCATAAAGTGATGACTCGAGTGGTACAGGGTTTTAAATCTGAATGGCAAGCTCTTGGAGAAATGCAATTTAGAGCTAAGGCTTTAGAAAACTTCCGCCAAAAAGTAAACTTACCTATTAAAGTAGATGAGATTTATGGTTCTTGGTTAAGTGATCTAAAAATTGAAGGGAAGACTCCAGAAGAGCAACCAATTGCAAAAGTAATTATTGAAGAGCTTTTAGAAAAAATTATTGATGATGTTTCAGATTTATCGATTATTGGAGATAGAAGTGGTGGTACTGCAGATGGTAACTTTGGGTACTCAATAAACGGATTTAACAAATTACTGTCTTTAGTTTTGGTTAATACCGTTAACCCTTGTTATCATATTCCTTTAGCTGCAATTACTTCTGTAAATGTTTTAGATCAGATGAAAGTTTATGAAAGATCTCTTCCTAAAAAGAGTAGAAAAAAATTGAAGCAAATTTTTGTATCTGATAATGTTGCTTTAATGTATGCAGATGCAATTATAGAAAAGTATGGAGATCATACTAATTACAACGAATCTAGAACTACACAAACTGAAACTCATAAAATGCCTATTGTAGGAATTTCAGATTTAAATGATAATGTAGTTTTTTGTACTCATGAAGAAAATATGTTGAAGTTAATTGATGTAATTGACAATCCTGCTACAATTACTGACACTCAAGTGCAAGATTATGATTTAAAAATCTTTGTTGAGTTTTCTTTAGGTTATGACTTTGCAATTAATGAAGTTATTTTTGTTGCAAACTTTGATGGTGTAACACCCGCAGGTTTACAAGACAATGCATTAAATGCCTTGTATTATGCATCTCAGAATTTACCAACCGTATAAGATATAGATCATGGCAAAAAAAGATGAATTAATAGTAACAGCAGAATCTCTTGGTATAGCTACTGAGGGATTAAATGTTGCTCAGTTAGAAGAAGCAATTGCAGATTCTGCAAAATCTAAGTTAGTAGATGAAGCAGTTGTAGAAGCTAAAACAAAAGAATTAGCCACTGCTTTTACTCATGAAGGTAAAACTTATGGTTTATCAGATTTAACTCCTAAAACCTTAAAAGTTTTAGATGATGTGTACACTCAAGAAGAATTACTGCAAAACAAAGATGCAATGGAGTTTCTTATTGTTGGTAATTCTTGTTTCATTAAACGTTTAAAATAAAAACCAATGGCAAAACATACGATAAAAGTAGAAGAAATTGGAGGAGCAATACTAGAAGCTTCTGGTGGTTTTTCTCATATAGATATATTAATTGCTCGTTTTAGCGATTTTGCAACCATCCAAGATGTACCTGGTATTGAAGGAGATGGTGTTTTAGCAACATCAGCTATTGAAGCAGCAACAATTGCAGGAGATCATGCTTTTACTGTAGGATTTGGATTTGCTAGAATTACTGCAATTCAAGATAAAAACGGTTTAGAATCTCCGTTAATTGGAGATGCAAAAGTGCATGAGAACAAACTTAATGTAATTGTTAAAGGTTCTGATGCAGCAGTAATTGGTGCTTTACGTTTGTATAAAAACGAAAGATTAATTGTTTTAGCTAGAGAAGCAGGTTCTGGAAGTTACAGACAATTAGGCCACTCTAAATATGCTGCAGAAATTATAGAAGCAAACGCAAAAGTTGCTCCAGAATACGAAGGAGAAAATACAACTATGTTTGTTATAAGAGATAAAAATCATGTTGCTGCACCTTTTTATACAGGTACAATTACAATGCAACCAACAGCATAATTACTTTTCATAATTATTTTTTTGAATTTGAATTTGTTGAAAAACCACTCTTTATTGAGTGGTTTTTTTCTGTCCTAATTTTAACAATTGTTATTTCTTTATTTAGCCAGATGACAGTTAATGATTGGTTTAATAATGGTTGTAATTATAAAGAGGGTGTTGCTTTATATAGTTCTCTTCCAAAACACAATAAAAACCTAGCAACCGTTTTTTCTAGAAAAGAAACCCCTCAAAACAGAATGAAGCTTAAATATGAGCTTCAGAAAAATCTTACCCCAACAATTGGAATTGCTGAAAATTCTGCGATACCCAAAACACTTAAAAGAATTATTCAAATAAATATTGATGCATCACCAAAAAGTAAACCTACAGAGAATAAATTCTTTAGAAAATTATTAATTAATCAATTACCAATAGAATTGCACCCTTTCTATATTCGTCAAAAATTTGACTACACTACTTACTGCAGTTTAAAAATGCAGTTGAATGAAATAAACGCAGTTAAAGACCAATTTGGCAACGTTATTTTAGACAGGGATGCCAAACCTAAGACAAAGCCACAAACTGATTTAGATATTGAAAAAGCAAGAGTAATCTGCCTAAAAATAGAAACATTGTTTGATGCTATTGATAAAACTTGGCAAATTATAGATCACTACTTAGAAACTAAAGAAGTTGTTATTCTTCAAGAAAAGACTTTTGAAAATATAACTGGAGTAGACGTTTATAAAAAACTAAACTCTGTTCGTGGTTCTATTACCAGACAAACCACGAGACACAAAATATTAACCAAAAATTTAGAGGCTGCCATTGCTAAAAAGTTTGTTATAAAATACGAACGTGATTTAGCAAAATGCACCGCTAAACTAATGCAATTAAACCAGGATAAAATTAAATTAATAAACTTAAGAGATAATGAAAAATGATTCGCAACCATTAGAGTGGACCACTCAAAAAATGAAAGTAAACGAGTTAATTCCTTGTGAATATAATCCTCGAAAAATTACTCCGGAAAGATTAGAAAAACTAAAAAAAAGTATTGAGAAATACAATGTTGCCGAAATCCCTGCAGTAAATAAAGACAGAATAATTATTGCAGGGCATCAAAGAATTAAAGCTTTGATTGATTTAGGAAGAGGAGAAGATATTATTGATGTAAGACTACCAAACAGACAATTAACAAAAGAAGAGTTTAAGGAATACAATATTATTTCGAATGTTCCTGTTGGTTTTTGGGATATTGAAAAACTAGATGAAGCTTTTGATGATATTGATTTATTGTCTTTAGGTTTAGATATCGAAAATTATGAGTTACCTGCCGATGTGCAAGAAATGCCAAAGATTTTAGAAGCTGTTGAAGATGATTATCAGGAGCCAGAAAACTTAAAAATTGATGTTATTGAAGGTGATATAATAACATTTACAAAAGACAATTTAGAACATAGGCTTTTATGTGGTTCTTCTACTGAAGTTGATAGTTGGAGTAAATTATTAGATGGCAAAGAAATTGATTTAGTAAATACAGATCCTCCTTATAATGTAAATTATGAAGGTAAAACAAAAGCAAAACTAAAAATACAAAATGACAAAATGGATAATGATTCTTTTTATCAATTTTTATATGATTTTTTTACTGCAATTGGTTCTTTTACTAAACCAGGAGGTGGTTTTTATGTTTGGTTTGCTACTTCAGAAACTATTAATTTTATGAAAGCAATGATTGCTGCAGGTATTCTATATAAACAGACGTTAATATGGAAAAAGAATTCTCTAGTAATGTCTAGACAAGATTACCACTGGATCCATGAGCCTTGTTTATATGGATGGAAACCAGGAGCAGCGCATAATTGGTACACAGACAGAAAACAAACAACAGTTTTAGAGTTTGACAGACCTTTTAGAAATGCAGAACATCCAACAATGAAACCAATTCCTTTAATTTCTTATCAAATTAATAACAGTAGTAAGATTGGAGATATTGTTGCAGATGGTTTTGGTGGTTCTGGTTCAACAATGGTTGCTAGCCATCAATTAGAAAGAAATGCATATCTAATAGAATTAGAACCTAGATATTGTCAAGTAACTATTGACAGAATGTTTAAACTAGATAATTCTATTCAAATAAAAATAAATGGTAAATCTTATATTCCTGATATAGATTAATAAAAAAGCTCCTTAATAAGGAGCTTTTTTTTATCTTTACAATGCGAAACATTTTTTATTAAAAACAAGGAGGAAAGTACATCCCACGTAAGTACAGGCTTTTGCCTGTATTTTCCTTGTTTGGTTAATGTTTCGCAACCTTACGTGGGTATTTAAAACTTTCTTATCATGATTGACACTAAACCACAAGTAACTGCATTTCTTAGAAGTAATTTTAAATCATCTACTTTAGAACACGCAACTCATAAACTATCTTCTTCTGCTTTATTATCCTTGCTTTTTAATGTATTTCCAGAAGATTCTATTGATGATTATGATTTGTTTGATATTCTAACTACTCTTGGATACAAACCATTGAAACAAAGTTCTACTTCTGAAGGTAAAGAAGAAACTGTTTATATCAGTTTTGTTTGGTGTTTGGAGGAAATATCTAATACATCAGTGTAATTTAAATATGTCCTATTATAAAGAATTAACAATTGTCATTTTTACACAGATAAAAATGATACAATGTCAAATTCACTTCCTAGAATAACTCTTAACGATACCACTTTTGATAAAGTCTGGGCATATTATAAAACTCCTGGTAAAGTAACTTTAACTCCAAAGCAAGAACAAAAGCGCGAACGATGGTTAACGCTCTTTAGTTTACGTTTAAAATTCCATTCTAGACTGCAGGCAATTAATGCCTATATAGATCTTTATAAGCAAAAAGAAATTGAAATATCAGAATCTCAAGCTTATAAAGACATGTCTAATGCCTTGCGTTTGTTTGGTGATGTTCATAAGGCGGATAGACAAGCTTCTTTAGTAATTCTACAAGAATATGCCCACAAGGTTTTTTTAATGGCTATAAAACAGAAAAACCCACTTGCAGCATCTGCAGCACTTACCAAAATGGAAAAATATATGGAGATTGATAGAATAGATGCTATCAACTTTAACCCTGCTAAATTAGAAGATAAACCAGATCATTATTCTGTACCGGCTATTGTTTTAGAAGCAATTAAAGAGCAGTTTAAAAAAGGTGAAATAGACTTTAATAATTTAGAAATAGAGGATATTCCTCATGAAGAAATTCAATAAAATGAGTAGTAAATCTAATAAAATTTACAGGCGGATTGTTTTAAACGGTATTCAGTTAATGGCATTCTTTGCTGTTACAATTGGTGGTTTTAAAAAAATCTATTTAGAATGGGGTCGTGGAACCGGTAAGAGTTTTATGTTGGCTTTTTTTATGAAGAAAATGGTAAAGCAAATGCCTGGTGCTGCATTTGGTTTGGTTGGTTCTTCTTATCAACAAATACTAGCAAGAACATTACCAAGTACCAAGAAAGGTTTAGCTGTTTTAGGAATCTATGAAAATGTAGATTATGTAGTTGGAAAAAGTGGAGAAAAATATGGTTTTGAAATGCCTTTTGAAACTCCAGATAAATGGAACAATGTTATCCATTTTAGTAATGGTGCAATATTTCATCTTATTTCTTTAGATACAGCCAATAGTGGACGTGGTTTTAATCTATTTGGTGTTCTTGGAGATGAGGCTGCATTGTTTGATCCAGAGAAATTATACTACAATGTTAAAACTACCAATAGAGCTAAGTCAGAACGTTTTCCAAAAGCTTCTTTATTAGGTTGTGAAATTTATGCTTCTTCTACTCCACTATCTAAAAAAGGGAAATGGTTTACGGACATGAATGATAAGATTAAGAATAAGGAAGTAAAAAATCCAGAGATATATTTATTCTTAAAAGCATCTGCATTAGTTAATAAATTAAATCTAAGAGCAGATTGGTTTGATGAAATGTTTGATGAATGTCCTTCTGAATTAATATATAATGCAGAGATCTTAAACATAAGACCTAAAGAGATCCTAAACGGATTCTATCCACAATTTAACCAGGAGAATATTTATACTGATTATGACAAGGAATATCAAGAAGAATTAATAAAATGCTATTCACTTAAAGACTTAACATGTAAGCAAGATAATGATATTGTAAGGGATAAACCGTTGATACTATCTATTGACTGGGGTTTATTTCTATGTGCTGTTGTATCTCAAAATCTAGCGAAAGAGTATAGAAACTTAAAAGGTTTCCACACACAACAGCCGGATATTATAGATGATTTAATAGAGAAGTTCTGTGATTACTATGCCCCTTTAAAGAATAAGAAAGTGCATCTTTATTATGGCCATGATGGTAATAAGATTAAGCCAGACAGAAAGAATGAAACCTATGGAGATGAAGTTAAACGTCTACTAAAAGCAAGAGGCTGGACTGTTATTGATAAATCTAAAGGTAAACCTGCAGCTCCACACAATGCAAAGTATGCGTTGATTAATCTAATGTTTAAGTCATCTGCATCAAGATACAAGAATATAACTATTAACGAATACAATTGTCCGGACTTAATAATCTCATTAGAAAGAGCCGAAGCTACTGAAGGAAGAAATGGTATTGAAAAGCTAAAGAAAGATGAGAAGAACAAATCTTTAAAGCAACAGCATACAACGCACTACTCAGATGCATTTGACATACCAATCTATGACTTGTTTAAATCTCTTTTGAAAAAAGACAAGGAGAACTGGGATCTGTACCAATCCAAGAAGTAATTTTCATATATCCTTATTTTTATTAAATAACAATTGTCAAAATTCAAAGGTGTCGGCGTGAGTTTCTGTTTAAAAAACAATAATTTAAGCTAAATTTTAAAGGTTAATAATTTGTTTATCAGAATTTTAACTAAAAATAAATGAGAATTCACATTAAAAACCACACCTTTTTTCATGTTTTAAAGTATTCCTACTGCATTTTTTAAAAGAAAGTAGAGTTTTTAAAGAAATTCTATAGATTTAAATATGTCCTATTTTAAAATTGTACATGGCAATACTTTAGCCTTATGAGTACAGTTGGTTTTTCTGAATGTTTAGCAATCATTAATCAAAAAGATAAAAGAGGAAACTCTGTTCCTTTTGATGCTGATGTTTATTCATTAAACAAAAATTCTAAAAAAGGTGGTGTTTTAAAAATTTACAGAAATGTAAAATTACTTGCTTGGGAAAAGCAGGAAAGAACTTTAAGAGGTCAAATTAAAGCTGCATCTACTGAAGTTAGAAGTAAAAGAAATCCTAATCATTTTAACAACCGTACTCGAAACATTGAATTAGCTAACGGAGAAATTAAAAAAATCCATTTAAGGCTTATTGATAGTATTAACGCAAAGAAAGTTTTACCATAATGACAAAGAAAAAAACATTTAACAATAATTATATAGGTGTTGTTGGAGATGGTCAAGCTGTCTTACAGGTTAATAATAAAAGTTCTTCAACAAAAAAAGACACTGCTAAACCTACAGAAGTAATATTATTTACAGAAGACAAAGAGCAAAACAAAATAGCTGCTTGGGGTACAAGTAATAAATTTCCTCAAGAACTTTTAGCAGATGTTAGAAAAAACGGAGCTGCAACTTCTGGTTTAAATGCTGTTAGAGATAATCATTACGGAGGCGGTTTCATTCTTTTTAAAGAAAAATACGAAGAAGAAAAAAACGGAGACACAAAAAGAAAGCTAGTTCAACAATCTTTTTTACAACACCCTAAGATTAATGCTTTTTTTAAGAGCAATCAGATGAAAACTTTCTTTAAAGAAAGTATTGCCGATTTAGAATACTTTGCAATTGCTTTTCCAGAATATGTTACTTCTAATGACTACAATGCTATTAATGAAATTTACAGACAAAAATCTGCACAATGTAGATTTGAGTTAATGGATGAAAAAACAGGCGTTATAAAAAATGTTTGGATTTCTACAAAGTGGCATAAAAAAGCAGATTTAACAGAAGGCACTTTTGCAAAACCTGTTAGATATATAAATCCTGCGTGGTCTTCAGAAACAGTAAAAGAGTACTGTAAAAAATATAAGATAACCAGGTTTATAAGACCTGTTCATTATCCTATGTTAGATGAAAATTACTATCCAGTTGCACCTTGGCATTCGGCATATTACAGTAAATGGATCCACGTTTCCAATTCAATACCAGAATTTAAAAAAGCGTTGTTTGAAAATCAATCTACAATAAAATATCACATAGAAGTAGACAACGATTATTTTATATCAAAATATGAAGATGCCTGGGATGATTTTTCTGTAGATGAAAAAGAAAAAGTAAGAAAAGAGTTTGTAGATTTTATAGACACCAGTTTAAGAGATACTAAAAATACTGGGAAGTCTATTTGGTCCATGATTTATAGAGATATTGAAGGAAAAGAAATACCTGGTTTAAAAATTACTGCTATAGATGATAAATTAAAAGACGGTGCCTTTTTGCCAGACGGCGTTGTTGCAAATGATGAAATACTTTCTGCAATTTCTGTAGATGGTTGTATTATTTCTTCTGGCCAAGTTGGAGGAATTGGTGCAGGTTCTGGTTCTGATAAAAGAGTTGCTTGGGATATTCTGTCTGCAAGAGCAATTCCTAAAAGAGAATATTATTTATCTCCCTTTGAATTCATTCAACAATATAATGGTTGGGATGAAACTTTAGTAGGTGCTTTTCAAAATACTCAAATTACCACACTAGATGTAAATCCAACTGGCACTAAAAAAACTGCAAACATATGATAACCAAAGACATTACAGACATCCAAAAATATGCAAAAGTAAGTTCCTCTTTTACTTATGCTTTGTTATCTCCAGAACTTTCAGACGTAGCAGACAACCAAATTGCAAAAGCTATTTCTTTAGAAGAATATGCAATTTTAGATGCTTATACAGGTTTAGACGTAATTGTAAAACAAGCAATCGAGTTTATTAAAAAAGCAGAAATCAATTTAGCTTTATTTAATTACATGGCTGTAGGTGGTCTTCAAATTACAAAAGGAGGCATTTCTGTTCTAACACCGAAAGACCAAGAACCCGCAGAAAAAGTAGATAAACGAGATGCATTGCGTTTGTATAAAAAGAAAGGTTACAAAGCAATTGATAATGTTTTGGCGCTCTTCGATAAAAACGAAGACAAGTTTACTTCATGGAAAACATCAGAGCAGTACACAAAGTTTAAAGATGTACTGGTAAACAATACTGCAGAATTTCAAGAACATTATAACATTTTTAATTCCAGACAAACATTTATCCATTTGGTTCCAGAATTAAAAATAGTAGAACAGCAATATTTAATTCCTGGTGTAACCCTTGCAACTTTAAAAGAATTAAAAACTTCTATAAGCGTAGATCCAATTTTTACAGAAGTAAAAAACCTAGTTTCTAAAGCAGCAGTATTATATACAGTTTCAAAAAATTTAGGATCCGGTTTGTTTTATCAATCTTCTAATGGTTTCGAATTACGTTTCGACATTTTAGATTATGAGAGAAACTTTACCAATGCAAAAGAAATTTCTACGCACTTAATAAAACAGCGAAAAGAAAAAAAGAATGAAGCAAAAGAGTTTTTAAAAACAGCTTTAAAAACGATTAAAGAAAACCCAATATTGTTTAGTTACACAGAATTAACAGTTACAAGAGCAACTCCATTTATTAATGGTAAAGGAGTTGTTGCAATTTAATCTGTCCTATTTAAAAACCATTAACTAAAATATATTTGAAATATGACACTGATACTTTCTGCAAATAATGTTACACATCAAGAAGAAGCTGCACAAGCTTCTGCTACTGCATTAGTAGATTTAAAAATATGGTTAGCAGAGAATATTACAAATGCAGATGTAGCACATTTTAGAGTAAAAGACAATAACCTTTACAAGCTAAATACACCGATACCTTTTACAACGATAGATTTTGCAACAGAATTTACTGAAGGTAAATGGTCTTTATTAATAAAAGGATCTAATGTAGATTTTACACAAACTATTTTAAATCTTATCAATGCAAAAGAAAACATTACAGATGTAGATGATAAGCTAGATTTATTAGAAAATAAAATTTTAGGAGGAGCAGGTGATGCATTTGACACTTTACTAGAGTTGTTTGATTTAATATCTGAAAACGATCAAGATATTACAGGTATTTTAACTGCCTTAGCAAACAGACTAAGATTTGATATTAACAGCCAAAACCTATCAACTACCCAAAAAACCAACGCCTTAACAAATTTAGGAATTAGTGCAAAAGAAATAATTGCTTCGGGTGCAGTATTTGCATGGCATAAAAAACCAAGTAATGCCACAGCAACATTAGCAGCAACAGAAATTATTACAAACGGACGAATTTCGGACACCATACACATAAAATCAGCAGAATATGTTTCTGGAGATATAAATGCATTCGGAACATTAGCGGGTTTTTTTAAAGATGGGAGTTATAAAAAAGTAGAATATAGAAATTTTTAAAATAAAGAAAATGAAAAAATTAGCAAAATAATTTTAATTTTATTACTAATAAACATTAGTAAAATCTTCGGACAAGATACAGCGTATCCTCCAAAATTTATTGATGTAACATTAGGCACAAAAGCAGATAGTGTTGCTGTTTTAGGGAATGATGGTTTGTTAAAGTATGTGCCCAGAAGTAATTATTTTAGTGATTATGCTACATTGTTATGGGCTACTGCTTTAGATGCCCAAAACGTTAAATTAACAGGAAACCAAAGTATAGCAGGTGAAAAAACATTTACAGATGTTGTTGTAATGACTAATAGACTTGATTTAAATGATTCTTTAGATAATACTTTTATTGGTGAAGATTCTGGAATAGATAATACAACAGGAGCTAGAAATACATCTTTAGGGTATCAAAGTTTAACCAATAACACAACAGGAGTAAACAATGTATCTCTAGGGCATACATCAATGTTTTCTAATACAACAGGATTTACAAATATATCAATAGGTTATGCTTCACTTCGTTCAAATATAGGTGGTGATGAAAATTTATCCATAGGTTCATCTGCTTTATTTTCTAATACAGAAGGAAATGAAAACACAGCTTTAGGCGTTCAAAGTTTAAGTAAAATTACGACAGGAAGCTCTAATATAGGTGTTGGAAATAGGTCAGGAAGAAATATTGCAGATGGCACAACTGCAAACGAAACAGGGTCAAACTCTATTTTTATAGGTCAAGATACAAGAGCAAATGCAGATGGAGAAAGCAACCAAATTGTCATTGGTTATTCTGCTAAAGGAAACGGTAGCAATACGGTTACTATAGGAAACGATATTATTACAGATACTTACTTAAAAGGTGATGTTCAAGGGTCAGGAGCAGCCACCTTCGCTTCTAGTGTAAGTGCAACTAATTTTATTGGAAACTTAAATGGTTTAAATTCAGACCACTTTGTTCAAGGAAGTAATTCTAGTAGATGGTTGAGTCCAGGAGGTACTGCTATTGATGTCAATACTATATATAAAGCAGGATTCTATGCTTTAAGTGGTCTTAATTCTAATGTTCCAAGTACAGGAGATGCAGCATTACTTAATATGCCTTCTTGGCAAGGGAATTTAAGTTCTTCTCAAAGATATAATTTTCAGTTATTTTCTAAATTAAATAGTAGTGACGTTTATAATAGAGGTACTGATATTAATGGTGCTGGTACTTGGTATAAAATGTTAAATACTGCAAACTTTATTGCAGGCACTAACTATCAAGCTCCTTTGTCTAATGTAGCGTTTACTAATGTAAATAACAACTTTAGTGTAGCTCAAACCTTCGCTTCTAGTGTAAGTGCAACGGATGGGTTGTTTAGTGGGGCTAATGCTAAAATAAGCGTAAATAATACAACATCAACTTTATCTGATATAACTCTTTTAGATTTAACTTCTGTTGTTATTGGGTCAGGAGTAGGAAACGAAAGAGCTATTCTTTTAGGTCAAAATGATACACCTTCTAGGCAAGCTAAAATTTATTATAAACAAAATGCTCCAAACGGACAATTGCCTTCTTTACATTTTTCAACAGGAGATGTAGAAGCCTTAAGATTAAACTCCGACCAATCAGCCACCTTCGCTTCTAGTGTAAGTGCAACTAAGGCAACAATAAATGGAGGTGCTACAATAACAGAAGTCTCTAATTTTGGAAGCAATGCAAATACAGTTTTTAGCCTTGCAAATCCTTCGGTTAAATTAGGTATAGGTTATAATTCTGCGGATATTCCTTTAATACAAGGTTATAGTAGCACTAACGCTGTAAAAAATGTTTCACTTAATCCTTACGGTGGAAATATTATGATTGGAAGTAGCACAAACAACGGTTCTAAACTACAAGTAAACGGCGCAGCCACCTTCGCTTCTAGTGTAAGTGCAGGAGGAACAATAGAATCTACAGGAAATATTTTTAGGACTAGGTTTAACTCAACATATTTTACAGACCTAACCACAAGTTCAATTAGTTTTAATGGTGCTAGTCAAACTTTTAGTTTAATACAAAACGGAGTTAATAGGTTTAAAATAGAAAGTAACGGTTCAGCCACCTTCGCTTCTAGTGTAAGTGCAACGGATTTTACAGGAAATTGGAATGGTGGAGATATAAACAATGATGCAACTTTTCAAAACGGTAAAGTTTTAAGATTTGAAAGAGATACATATAATACAAGGCAAGTTGGTATTAATTCACAGGGTTTTTATCTCTACGATGTTGATAGAGCACAAGTAGTATTTAGTTCTTCTGATGCAACAGGCGCAGCCACCTTCGCTTCTAGTGTAAGTGCTACGGGTGGGATATTTAGTGGAGATGTTTTAATTGGTAAAACAGTAACTGACGACAATGTAAACGGAGCTACAGTTAAAGAAATTGGACTAATATCTGCTTCAAGGTCAGGAAACGTTTCAGGAATATTTAACAGAAATTCTAGTACAGGAAGCTTAGTTCTTTTTAGACAAGCAGGAACACAAGTTGGTAGTATATCTGTGACAGGTTCTGCAACATCTTACAACACTTCTTCTGATTACAGGTTAAAAGAAGATTTAAAAGATTTTAACGGTCTTGAAATGATTTCTAATATTCCTGTTTATGATTACAAATGGAAAGTAGACGAAAGCAGAAGTTACGGTGTAATGGCTCACGAATTACAAGAGGTTTTACCACAAGCAGTAAGTGGGGAAAAAGATGCAGAAGAAATGCAAGGTGTAGACTATTCTAAGATAGTGCCTTTATTAATAAAAGCGATACAAGAGTTAAAAGCAGAAATTGAATTACTTAAAAATAAAAACTAACAAAATGGAACATTTTTTTATGAATTACATAGATTTTAAACTTTTTATAATAATAATTCTTTCGGGAATTTACATTGTTAAATACACAACAGATTTTATAAAAATTAAAGCTGTTTATAAAGTACTTCTTTCTTCTATTATTTTTTCTGTGATCTTTTATTTTGCCAATGAATGCAAAGCTGAATGTGTAATAAAATATTTAATTACCTATTTATTAGCAACTTCTTTTTATGAAATTTTTGTAAAAATTGCGATAGATAAAATGGAAAGTTTCTTAAAAAGAATAAAACAAATAAAATTTAAACAAATTGGAAAATACAAAAACTTTTTTATTAAATATTTTCGCTTATGCTTTTACCGGTTCATACATAGCTATGGATTTAGAGAGCTTAAAAAGCCTTCTTTTATTTGCGGGAGCAATAATTCTTTTAATTCTTCAAATTAGATTGTACTTTTTAAAAATTAAAAACGAAAAGAAAGGAAAAAATAAAAATTTAATTATGTCAAAATTAAAATACTTAATAATTCATTGCACTGCTACACCAGAAGGTAGAGAAGTTACAAAAGAAGATATTGAACAATGGCATTTAGTTGAGCGTGGTTGGTCTAGGGTAGGTTATAGAGATATAATACATTTAAATGGTGGTCTAGAAAATTTGATTGATTATAATCAAGATGATACAATAGATCCTTGGGAAATTTCTAATGGTGCACATGGTTTTAATGGTAATTCAGCGCATGTTGTTTATGTAGGCGGAACTGAAAAAAATGATATTAAAAAGTCAAAAGATACCAGAACTTTTGAGCAACATAGATCTTTACAATTATATGTTTTATTTATGATTTTAAGGCATCCTAATATTAAAGTTATAGGCCATAATGAAGTATCTAAAAAAGATTGTCCTGGCTTTAATGTTGGTGAATGGCTAAGATCAATTTGTGTTGATGAAATTAATATTGGTTTGAAAAAATAAATCTATAAGTTGATGAAAAATTATTTACAGATTGTGTTAATTGTTTTATTAATTGGTTGTAAATCTACGCAACAAACAAAAAATAATCAGTTAGATGTTACGTCTGTAAAGAATGAAAAAAAAGAAAATACTTTTCAACTTTCACAAGTGGATTTAAATTCTAAAGAAATAGTATTATTAACAGCAGATCCAAAAAAACCAACCACCATCACAGATGCAAATGGCCATCAACAAAAATTTCAAAATGTAAAAAGCATCACAATCAAATCAGTAAAGAATAAAAAAAAAGATTCTTTAGTTTCAAATAAAATAGAATCATCAGAAAATAGTATAGACAAATCAAAAATAAAGGAAACAGCATCCTCTATTTCAGATACTGTTCAATACAAAGGTATATTTATTGCAATTGCATCTTCTATTTTTTTATCCTTATAATTTATCTAGTCTTTAAATTTAAAAAATAACACGACTAACAAATGCAAAACTTAGTTTTTAAAATACCTACTTCCTGGAATAGTTTATCAAATAATCAACTGATAAAAATAAGTTTGTTATTGTTTTCTAAACAGAACACAAAATTACTAGACTATAAGCTTTTTAAAGTATTTGTAAATTACAAATGGTTTAAATTTAAAATCCTTAAAAAAATAATACTGCTTTTTAAAGTAAGGCAAGTATCAGAAATTAAAAAACACTTTTATTTTTTTTATAAAAAACAAGATTTAACCAGGTTTATACCTGTTGTGAAAATAAAAAGCAAAAAATATTTTGCTCCTGCAGATAGATTAACAAATTTCACAATTGGAGAGTTTTCTGTTTGTGAAGATTTATATCTTGGTTATTTAAGAAATGTAAATAATAAAGAGGCTAATTTCGGAGAAAGTTACTTGCAGTATCTATTTGCAGTACTGTATATTAACTCTAAAAATAAAGTAAGACCCATCTTTAACAAAGACTTGTTAGAAGAAATGGTTGCTAAAACAGAAAATGTTAAAACCAAGTATTTATTTGCTGCACTATTAAGTTACAAAGGTTGTAGAGATGCAATTTCTAGTAACAAAAAATACAAACATATATTTCCAAAACAAAAAGAAGAAACGAAACAAATATCAGAGATACCACAATCTTCTGGTTTCTCTGATGTTATTTTAAGTTTCTCTAATAAGGTTTTTGGAGATTATCACAAAACATTTAAAACCAATTTATACACCTTTTTAGATGGGTATGAAATGGCATTGTCTAACCTGCCAAAAGACCAGAAATAATGAGCCAAATTACATTTAATGATATTATTGCCAAGCTAAAAGAATTAGGAGATTCTCATGTAGATATTAAAACAAATTATCGTTGGAATTTTGCTGAGTTTGATGGAGATGTAAGACCAGACACCGTTTTTCCATTAATGACGTATGAAGGTCCAGATGTGCAACCTGCTGTTTCAGAAAGTTCTCCTTTATTAAATTTTACCAACGCATTTAATATTTTAGGAATGCAGGATGTAGATACTTCTGATGTTTTAGATGAAGCTGCACAAAACCAAGTTTTAAACAACAATTTAGTAATTGCTTTAGAAGTAGTTAGAAAATTAAAAGAGTTTTCTGCAACTCCTTTTATAGATGGCGTTAAAAATAACTGGTATGGTATTTTCGATTTATTACAGGTTTCACTTACAAAAGTAGGCCCTGTAACAACACACTATTTATATGGTTATCGTTGCGAGTTTGTTTTAAATCCTAAATTTAGCTTGGTTGTAGATGGTGATAAATGGGTGTAATTTAAATCTGTCCTATTTAAACAATTGTTAAAATACAATATTTGAACTAATTAAAAAATTAAACCATTTATCATGAAAAACCTATTTAAACTATTGTTAGTATTAGCAATCTTTAGCACAACAGATTTTTTAGCCACAACACCAACAGTTAATATTGAAGCACCTCCTTTTGAAAATTTTATGCCAGATCTAGAAGATGGATTCTCATTAGAAATTAATTCCGTAAATTTGAGTATGGAAAACACGCAGAATTTTTGGCTTGATGAAGCAACATATATAGATATTTCTATGCTAGAAAATCTTCATACTAGAAAACTCCAAAGTTACATTTTTGAACAAACCAATGAATTTCAGAAGAAGAAAATAAATTTGTTTGTATCCAGAATAAAAGAATATTTACCAGACTTTAATATTGATGATCAGTCCAGAGAAAATTTAAATAAATTTCATGCAGTTTTAGAAGGCAATGAAACCCATTATTTTTTAAAGCATAAAGGAGTTGATATAAGGCTTATTACATTTATTAAAAAAGAAACTCCCATTGATTTTTCTCCAGATAATCGTTCTGCATCTATTACAGTAGAAGAAAATTATTATTAGAAAATTCTATCAAATAAAATATATAAAAACCACTCAAAATTGAGTGGTTTTTTTCTGTCCTATTTTTAGCTATAAGGCTGCTTTAAATTGCACCTATTATGAAGCTAAAAACCAATACACAATTAGAAAGAGCGATAGGAAAAAAACACGCTTCTCATTTACAGTCTGCAATTAGACATACCATACAAAGAGAAAGTAAGTCGTTTTCAAGATTGGCTTTACAAACAAAAGTTACTCATAAAATGAAAAACGGACGTTTGCAAAGGTTGGTTTTAGAGTCTCCAAAACATTCATTCGTGCATCATTATGGTTTTGAGGGTGTACGTTCTAATAGTAGGTATTTAAATTTGAAAGACAGAAATCATTTAGGTGGTGTACGCTCTACTTATGTTTTAAATGGTTTAGCAAAAGAAATTGGGTCTGTAAGAGCAGATGAAGTTTTAGCACAAATAAATTTTTAAGCAATGGCAGAAGATATAAAAAGAAAGATTTCCATATTTATAAATGATAAAGAAGTCATAGATTCCTTAGGCGGTGTTGGTCGTGAAATTGGTAAAATTAACAAAAAACTAAAAGAAACTTCTGATCCTGCAGAACGTAAAAAACTAAATGCAGAACTCACAAACACTAAAAAACGTTATGCAGAAATTAAAGGAGAAATTAATGATACAAATGTTTCTTTAGAAGAAGCAAAAGGTCATTTTTCTAACATTTTTGCAGGTCTTTTATCTGGGGATATAAAACAAGTGCAGTCTGGTTTACAAGGAATAAAAGGAGGTTTAAAAGGTATAACAAAAGCAGCTCTTGCTTTTATTGCAACACCTATTGGTATATTTCTAACAGCTTTGGCAGGTATTGGTTTGGCTGCTAAACAATGGGTGGATTTTAATTTACAGGTTTTTGAAACTAATAAGTTAGTAAAAGAATTAACAAATACAACAGGTGATTCTGTAGATGGAATTAGAATTAGAGCAGAAGTTTTAAGAGATACTTTTGAAATAGATATTAATAAAAGTATTGCTACAGCAAAATCTCTTGTAAACTCTTTTGGTGTTTCTTATGATGAAGCTTTTAATTTAATAGAAAAATCTGCTGTAAGAGGTAAACATAAAAACGAAGAATTTTTTGCATCAATAGAAGAATATCCTATTCAGTTTAAAAATGCAGGTTTTTCTGCAACAGAATTTATAAATATTGTAAACACAGGGATCGATTTATCTATTTATAAAGACAAATTACCAGATGCTTTAAAAGAATTTACATTAGCAATTACAGAGCAAACACCTGCAGCAAAAGAAGCAATGTCTAATGCTTTTGGTAAGAAGTTTACAGACCAATTATTTAGAGATATTAAAACGGGTGTAAAATCACCGAAAGAAGCATTGCAATCTATTGCTTTAGAGGCGCAAAATATTGGTTTAAATGCCCAACAAGCACAATTATTAACTGCAGATTTATTTAAAGGTGCAGGAGAAGATGCCGGTGGAGCTCTTAAAATTTTTGAATCTGTAAATATTGCTTTAAATGGGCAACAAAAACCACTTACAGAAAACCAAGAACTAACTGCAAAACAATTAGAATTAAACAAAGAATTAAGTGGTGTTTATACTCAATTATTTGCATCAAGTAACAGTACATTTTCTAATTTAATTGCAAAAGGAAAAATATTTGCTACAGAAACTCTTTTAAAAATATTAAAAGGTGGTGTTGCTTTGTATAATTGGTTTGTTGATTTAAATAATCAAAGTGGTGCATTTTCTGCAATCCTAACAGGTATGCGAATATCTGCAACAACTACTTTTCAAGTTTTGGGTATTTTATTAAGTAACGCTTGGGATGGCTTTAAATCTTTAGGAGATATTGTTGCAGGTATTTTTACATTAGATACAGCTAGAATAGAAAAGGGGTTTTCAAAAGGTTTTGAGATATTACCAAATTTAGTTAAAGACTTAAAAGATCAAGTAGTAAAAGATACTAACGAAATCTATGATGCTTTTCAAGGGAAAAATAAAGCTAAAAAGATTGATTTAAAAGATTTTTTAGCAGATGATACAAAATCAACTAGTAAAACAACAGATTTTTCCTCTAATAAAAACAATCTTGAAAACGAAAAAGCCAAAATCTACAAAAAAGCAGAAGAAGAATTAGATAAACTTATTGCAAAGAAAACTGCAGAAAGAGAGAACCAACAAATAAAAGGTTTAGCGAGAGAACTTGCAACTATAGATTCTAAATATGCTGCTTTACAAGAAAAGTATATTGGTCATGCAGATAAATTAAAAGAATTAGAAGTTTTAAAAGACCAGGAGAAAGAAGATTTAAAAAAGGCTAAAAAAGCAGAATATTTAGCGGCAGCAAATGTAATAGAGGAAGAAAATAGAATTGCAAAAGAAGCTTTAAAATTAGATAGAGAAGCAGAAAAAGCAATTACTGATGAAGAAAAACAACTTCTTTTATTAGGTAAAGCAAAGTTTATTGCAGATGCAGAATTACAAATAGAGCTAGACAAAGAACTTGCTAAAGTAGAAGCTGTAGAAGGAGCAGAAGCTTTAAAAGATGCCATCAGAAAAAAGTACGGGTTAAAACAAGAAGTTACTGACAACGGTTTTGATAAATCTAAAAAAGCTTTAAAGAAAAAGGAAGTAGAATGGACTGACATGACTGAACAACAAAAGTTTGGTTTAATTCAACAAGGTTTAGGACAGGCGGCCGATGCATTTAATAAAGGTTCTGATGCTTGGAAAGCAATGAAAATATCTGAAGCTTTAATGAGTACTTACGAAGGAGCACAATCTGCTTTTACTTCTTTATCAAAGATTCCAATAATAGGAGTTCCATTAGGTATTGCTGCAGCCATTGCCGCAACAAAGGCTGGTTTAGGGAGAGTTTCAGAAATAAAAAACACAAAGCAAGAGAAAATGCCAACGTTCTTTTCTGGTGGTTTTACAGGAAAGGCAGAAATTGGAAGCGATAAAGATGGAGCAATAACTGGTTATGTTCATCAAAATGAATGGGTTGCACCAGAGATAATGACTAGCAATCCTGTTTATGCAGAAACATTCCGATTTTTAGAAGCAGAAAGGCAAAGACTTAAAAATGGGTATTTTAATGGAGGACCTACTTCTGCTAATACTATTCAAGAAGGTTCTCCAAAAACTTTAGTTTCAGAAAGTTTAGAGGAAAATAATATTATGATCAGTATTTATCAATCTATAAACACCTTAAACGGTTTGTTAGAAGCTGGCATTAATGCAAAATTAATATTGCCTTATGATAAAATTAAGGATCTAAAAGAAGCAGAAGATGAAATTGCACAATCAGAAAACTATGGTAAAATAGCGTAAGATGATACTAAAAAAAACACCAAAATTAGACAGCGTTTTCTTTTCTAACAATGAAATAGAATTGCACATAGAATCAGAACTTGGTAAAAACCATTTTTTTGAAGTAGAAATATTAGTAAATGATGTTGTTTTTGACACACAATCATGGGCAAAAATTAACAATGTAGATTGTTTTATTAATTTACGGGGCCAGTTCAATAATATTTTTACCAATATATTTTCTGCTCCAACAGTAATAGAAATTGTAAAAAATGAAAATCTATTTAAAAAGATTAATGTAATTGTTAAAGAATACCATGTAGATTCTTTATTAATAGTCTCTACAGAACAATTACCAGATTTTTATATTTTACAAAACACCACTGCAAATACATTTGATGCTTCAGAAACAATTCAATTATTTAGCGAATTAAACAATTTAAATAAAATAGATGAAAGCTCTATAATATCCATTCCTATCTGGATCAATACAACTCCTGTTTCTTTTAAAATAAAAGACAATAATGGTTTAGAAATGTTTGCAAGTTCAGAAGCTACAACCAAAGGTTTGTATGAATTTAAAATACCTATATCAGAAATTAATACTGCAGGTTTGTTGTTTATTACAGTAATAATTAACGATGTAATAGAGTTGGTGTATTATCTAAAGGATCACTTTAGATATGATAAAAATCAACTTGCAATTAGAAATGTGTATGGTTTTTTTGAATTTGTTTCCTTTTTCGGTAAAATTTCTATTGAACCAAAATATAAACGAGTTGTAAAAGAAAACTATAAAGACGTTAAATCTATTGTAGAAGAAAATCATGATATAGATTATAAAATCAACACTGGTTATTTATCTGAAGTGCAAAGAGACTCTGTAGATGCGTTAAACAAATCTAAAGAAAGTTACTTTTTTGAAGATGCAGTTTTTAAGAAAGTGCTTATTACCACACCAAAAGCATTGTTAAAAGAAACTGACGTATTTGCTGCAAATAATACAATTTCTTTTGAGTACAACCATATTAATACAGTAGATGAAACTACAAAATATAACGTTCTATAATGATTAAAATCCTTACAAAAAACGGCATAGAACTACCTTATTTAAAAGAAACACTTTCTTTAAAAGATGTAAATGATGCGTTTAATGATTCTTTAACGCTAACACATGCAGAATTTCCTTTTATTATTGAAGAAAATGAAGACGTAATTAAAGAGTTAGGTAGCTCAGAAATAAACAGTTTAACCTCTAAAAAAGAAATAGAGATCACTTTTATATTTGGGGCTAGCGTTTTTTTCGGGAAGTTAAAAGTTTTAAAATATTTAAAAAACAGAAGAAGTTGTGTTCTAAAATTTGGGAACGAATTTATTAAAATATTAGATAAAAAGATTGCAGACTATATGCCTGTTTACAAGTATAATGGTGAAACTCCTTATACAGAAACAGTAGCAGCTTATTATGATCAAAGCACTTTTATAGAGGCTATAAAAACAGATATTGCAAAACCATATCCACAAATAGATTATGCAGCACCTACTTTAGATGTAGGAAAATATTACACAGATGATGAATGGTCATCTTTTCAACAAAGATTTAATCAAAAACTACCAACTCTTTTAGTAAATAGAAGAGAAACAATTATTGCAGACTTTTCTTATAATGTAAAAAACTTTAATTCTTTTGTGCCAATGCCTTATTTAATGGCGTTATTAAAAAACCCAATTTTAAATAATGGTTACAAATTAGCCGGCTCTTTTGTAGACAATCCTTTTAATAGTAAAATTGTTATTGTGCCAAAAGAGACTCATAACAACACCGCATATTTAGAGAACACAGGGATTTATTTTTCTTTTGCTGATGCAGAAATTTTAACAATTGGGGAGTTTTATTCATACGTTTCTGTATATGCTAATTTTGGTATCGGCATTCATAACATAAATATTGCATTAACTAATATTCAACAACCAACAACTTCAGGAACTACCAAAGTAAAAGTGTATAGAATATACAATGAAGCTTCACAAACAGAGTTTTTTCTTGAAAAAGAAATCACAGAATTTGATTTTGTTAGCAATGCACAATTTATAGAAAGCATTTCTTTTGAAGTTACTGAAGATAATATAACAGATAGTGCTCTATGTATTCAATATCAACATAGTAATAATGTTTTGCCAGATGAAAGCACAATAAATATAAATCCAGAAGCAGAAGAAACAGTATTACATTTGATTCATCCAACAGTAGATTTAAGCAGATACGTGCCAGATTGGAGTATTGGAGAATTAATTAATAATTTAAAGAATTGGCAAAATTTAGATATTGTTTTAGATGAAGTTACTAAAACTATTTACCTAAACTATAATATTGAATTTTTAAATTCAACCGATCATGTAGATTTATCAGACAAAGTAATTGCAATTTCAGACAAAGAAAATGCCTTTAAAAACAAGTATAATCTTACGTATGCAGATAATAAAAACAATGTACTTATAGAGGATGGTCATCAAACTATAAATGGTGTTGTTACAGAAGATGTTGTTAGTATTACAAACAAATTCAAAGCACTTACAGAAAACAGTATTGGCAATCCAACATCAAAAGAATATTTAGCAGAAGCAGGTGTTACATTAATACTTTTATCAGATACTAATGAGTTTGCAAACTCTTATAATACCCAAACTTTAGGAATGCATGGAGATTTTGGAATTGTAAATAATTATTGGAAAAAATGGATTAATTTCAGACAAAAAGCAAAACAAATTACAGCGGTTGCATATCTAAATACTTTAGAAATTTCTAAAATTAAAAAAATAAGAAAAATTTATTTTGACACTAGAATGTTTGCTGTAAAAGGTTTTACCACCAAAATAAAAACCAAGTTAAATGAAGTAACTTTTGAGTTAGAAAATATTATTCCATCAAAAGGTTCAACAATTACTGCTCCTGTTGTAACTCCTGCAATTAATATTACAGGATATGCAATTGCAGAGAATAATGGGTTTTGGGTTTTACCTTGGAAAATTGTTGTAAACTTTAACTATGTAGACTTTTCTGCTTATAACGGTACAATTACTGCAAAACAATTAACAGGTGCAATTGGATCTTCTTACTCTGGTCTAGAATATACAAATGCTGTAAATACTATCAATGGTTCTTCAATTTTTCAATTTGGGTATGATATGACAGGCCTTGCAGGTATTTATGAGATTTCTTTAGTTGATAACGGAATTACATCCAATATAATTTATGTAGATGTAGCTGCTGAAGTGGCGCCAATATCAGAAAAAATAATAATTACAGAAGTTGCACAACCAGGAGTGTTCTTTTATAGTAAGATAATTTTTACGTTAGCTTTTGAAAACTTTACACCTGCAGCAGCAGAAATACATTTACAAAAGGTTGATATAAGCACACAATTAAATATTGGTTTGCCAATTATTACTGCAATTTCAGATTTTACTCCTGCAAATTTTGAAGTCGATTATCCTTCTTCTGGAAGTTGGAAAGTTACAGTTAAAGCAGATGGTTTTGTTTCTAATGAATTAACAAAATTAGTTATGCTTATTTAATTTACGAAGAAAAGACTACAGAAGAATGAAGAATTTTCGGATCAGCTTCTCTCATCTCTTTTGGAGTGTAGGTGTCTGTTTGTGCAGAACTATGATGTCTAGCATGATTTCTTACAGAAAGCAAAGGAACACCTGCTTTTAATAAGTCTGTAATTCCAGAATCTTTTAAACTATACCAGTGAATATTACTGTCAATTTTCAATTTTATACGCATGTAAGACCATTTTTTAGTGATTGCGTTTGGATTTGCAGGTGTTACACCAGGAACATATTTTGGAGAAAATAAAAAATCAGTTATTAAACCGCCTTTTATATAGTCTTTTAAAATACCTATTAACTGATCGGGTATTGTTACAAAAGAATTCTTTCTATTCTTAGCGGTTTCTGCAGAAATAAATAAAGTCTGGTTTAAAAAATTAATATCCGCTACTTTTAGTTTGGTTATTTCTGTTCTTCTTACTAAACAATAGTAACAAAGTAAGCAAAGCACTAAATATCCATTGTTTTTATGTTTCCAATATTCGAAAATCAAATCTCTAGTAGTGGTATTTATCAGAATTCTAATTTTCTTCTGCTTATTAATTTTATGAAGGTTTACAGTTGGGTTTATTACAATGTATTTTTTTAGGAGTAAAAAAGTGGAAAATGTAGTTAACCAAGAAAGGTAATTGTCTCTAGTTTTTGCAGATAGTTTTTTTTCATACCTTATATAATCTAAATATTCAGAAACAAAATCTCCGTTAAATTTATAACAAAGCATGTCTTGCTGTTTAGACACAATTAAATATTTGTAAAGTTGCTGAACTTGAGAGTCATAAGTTCTTTTTGTGTCTGGTCTTAAATTCCCATCGGAAGTGTCTTGTGAAATTCTGTTGCTGTAAATTTTACAAGCTTTTTTAAACCCAATCAACTCTTTAGTTCCTTTATCTTGGAATAAGGGATTCCATCCAGTTTCTAAACGTTTATTGATTTCAATAATCATTTTTGTTGCCAATTTCCTCCTGTCAGAAACCTTTTGCAAGGGTTTAACTCTATTCCTTTTCCTTACCATCTTGTTAGTTTCTGGGTTTCTAACATAGTAAACTATTTCCCAAACAGAATTTTCTTTTAGTTCAGCAGGATAAAAATCAACAAAGATTATTCCTTTTTTCATTTGACGAGAATTTGACACGTTTTTAGGTAGAAACCTCTAAAACACCTATATTTAAAGAGGTAAGTAAAACTTAGCAGAAAGGAAGGGATTCGAACCCTCGATACGTTGCCGTATACACACTTTCCAGGCGTGCGCCTTCGACCACTCGGCCACCTTTCTAATTTAATTTATAAATACAATTCTATTAATCCTTCAGGAGCAGTAACGTGTATTGTTTTATTTGCTCTATCTACTTCTTTGATAAAATCATCAATCATTGGTATAAAGACTTCTTTACCATCACTGTCAATTTCAAAAAGTGGTTGTGCTGCTTTGTCATTTATATGAACTAACGTGCCAACTTCGCCATAATTTTCATCAATAACGGTAAAACCAATTACTTCATGAAAATAAAATTTATCCCCAGTTAATTTTGGTAATAAATCTAAAGGTAAATAAACGCCGCATTTCAAAATTGAATCTGCTTCTTCATCAGAATACACATCTTCAAATTGAACACGCAATTGATTTCCTTTATGAAGAGAACTTTTTTCAATAAAAAATGGAACCAAGTTTGCGCCGAATTCGACGTAAACTGATTCCATTTCTGTGTACAACTCAGGTTCGTCAGTATCTAATTTGATAACAACTTCACCTTTAAAACTATATTTTGTAACGATTTTGCCTAAATAAAAACAATTCTCTTTACGCATTGTCGTATAAATTTATAATTTATTCTGCTGATTTTGCTGCTGCTTCATCAATTGTTTCAGGAGCTGCTTCAACTTCTGCAACTACTTCTTCTGCTACAACCTCTTCAACAACTGGCTTAGCTGCTTCAATTCTTGCTTCATTAACTGCCTTTTCAGCTGCTAAAGCTTTTGCTTTTGCATCTGCTTGAGATTTTGTTAAACCTTCTTCTTTCACAGTTACCTTACCACCTTTTTCTTCTAACCAAGCAGTAAATTTAGCTTCTGCTTGCGCTTCTGTTAAGGCTCCTTTTCTTACACCACCGGCTAAATGATTCTTTAACAAAGCTCCTTTATAAGATAAAATTGCTTTAGCAGTATCAGTTGGTTGTGCACCATTTTGTAACCAAGTCACCGCTTTATCAACATCTAAGTCAATAACTGCAGGATTGATATTTGGATCGTAAGTACCTATTTTTTCTAAGTATTTACCATCTCTTTTTGCACGTGCATCAGCAGCAACTATCCAATAGAATGGTTTCCCTTTTTTTCCGTGTCTTTGTAATCTAATTTTTACTGGCATTTTGTATTAATTTTTTAAGGTTCTCGACCTAGATTATTAAAAATCTCACCATCTCGTGGTAAGTGGGCGCAAATATACAACTTATTTTAATTGATATTATTTAAAATCAACTTATTTTTAAGGGGGTTAAAAACATTGTTTTTGTTGATAAGTCAAGACAAATTAAAGGCCAAAAATATTTTATGTTTTTGTATTTTTAACAGCCCAAATTCAGCAACAAAAACAACCATTTTATGTACTTAATTTTTGACACAGAAACTACCGGTTTACCAAAAAGTTGGAACGCTCCAATAACAGATACAGATAATTGGCCAAGATGTGTGCAAATTGCATGGCAGTTGCATGATGAAATGGGAGATCTTATAGAACACAATGATTTCTTAATTCAACCAGACGGATATAACATTCCGTATGATGCGGAGAGAATTCACGGAATTTCTACTGAATTAGCGCAAGAGCAGGGTATTTCTTTGGATAAAAGTTTAGAATTATTTAATGAAGCATTAAGTAAAACTAAATTTATTGTTGGTCAGAATTTAAATTTTGATCTTAATATAATGGGCTGTGAATTTCATCGTTTAGGCATTGAAAGCATTCTTTCTTCATTGCCAATTTTAGATACCTGTACAGAAAAAACGGCGCTAATGTGCCAGCTTCCTGGCGGAAGATATGGCAAATTTAAACTACCAACGTTAACCGAATTACACAATCATTTATTTGGTGTTGGTTTTGGTGAAGCGCATAATGCTACTGCCGATGTTGAAGCAACAACACGTTGTTTTTTAGAGTTGATTCGTTTACATGAATTTACCAAAGAGCAATTAGATGTTGATGCCAACTATTTTAAAAATTACTCAGAAAAAAATCCGAAATCGATTCAATTAATCGGTTTAAAACATATCAACCTAAAAAAAGAAAGTGATAAAATTCGCAAACGTCTTGATAAATTAAAAGATACTGAAAACACAAAGTCTACTTCTGTTGGTTTATCGGAATTAAAAGATATTCAATTTTCGCATTTACACAATCATACGCAATATTCTGTTTTGCAATCTACCATGCAAATTAGTCAAATTGTAGCAGCTGCGGCAAATGACAATATGCCGGCTGTTGCCATGACGGATACTGCGAATATGATGGCAGCTTTTCATTTTGTAGCTGCTATTTTAAATCATAATAAAACTGCGGAAACGCCAATTAAACCAATTGTTGGTTGCGAATTTAATGTTTGTGAAGATCATAGAAACAAGTCTGTTAAAGACAATGGTTATCAAATTGTTTTATTAGCTAAAAACAAAAAAGGATATCATAATTTAGCAAAAATGTCTTCGATTGCCTTTGTTGATGGATTCTATTACGTGCCAAGAATTGACAGAGAAATCATCAAAAAATACAAAGACGATATCATTGTTTTAACAGGGAATTTATATGGAGAAGTTCCTAGTAAAATTTTAAATCTTGGAGAAGTTCAGGCCGAAGAAGCCTTACTTTGGTGGAAAGAAGAATTTAAAGATGATTTTTATATTGAGTTGATGCGACACAATCAGCAAGATGAAAATATTGTAAATGAAACATTACTAAAGTTTTCTAAAAAGCACGATGTTAAAATTATCGCGACAAACAACACGTTTTATTTAGAGAAAAAGGATGCAAATGCGCATGATATTTTATTGTGTGTAAAAGACGGCGAAAAACAAGCAACACCTATAGGTAAAGGTCGTGGTTACAGATATGGTTTGCCAAATAATGAGTATTATTTCAAATCTACTGAAGATATGAAAAAACTCTTTGCCGATTTACCGGAAGCTATTAGTAACATTCAAGAAATTGTAGATAAAATTGAAATTTATACACTTGCCAGAGAAGTTTTATTACCTGCTTTTGATATTCCAGAGAAGTTTCAATCAGAGGAAGATAAAGTTGATGGAGGCAAACGTGGAGAGAATAGTTATTTAAATCACTTAACTTTTGTAGGCGCAAAAAAACGCTACGGAGAAATTACAGAATCCATCAAAGAACGATTGGATTTTGAATTATCCGTAATTGAAAAAACGGGATATCCTGGTTATTTTTTAATTGTTGAAGATTTCATTAGAGAAGCGAGAAACATGGATGTTGCCGTTGGCCCTGGACGTGGTTCCGCAGCGGGATCTGTGGTTGCATATTGTCTATGGATTACCAATATCGATCCTATTCAATACGATTTACTTTTTGAGCGTTTTTTGAATCCTGAGCGTGTTTCTATGCCAGATATTGATATCGATTTTGATGATGAAGGCCGTGGACGCGTTATGGATTATGTAATAAATAAATATGGCTCAAATCAAGTTGCACAGATTATTACTTATGGTACGATGGCTGCAAAATCATCTATTAGAGATACAGCGAGAGTTTTAGATTTACCTCTTTTTGAGGCAGATAGAATTGCCAAGTTAATTCCGAACATCAAACTACAAAATATTTTTGGAAATGATGAAAAAAGCAAAGACAAAATAGCAGGTTTACGTTCGGAAGAAAAGGTAATGGTAGAAGAATTAAGATCGATGTCTTTTGGAAATGATTTGACTTCAGAAACCATCAACAAAGCCACCATTTTAGAAGGCTCTGTCCGAAATACTGGTATTCACGCTTGTGGGGTAATTATTACTCCGGGTGATATTACCAATTACGTGCCTGTTGCTTTGGCAAAAGATTCGAACATGTACGTTACCCAATTTGACAACTCTGTAGTAGAATCCGCAGGTTTGTTAAAAATGGATTTCTTGGGATTAAAAACCTTGACATTAATTAAAGACACGGTTAAAATTGTAAAAGCAAAACACAATGTAGATTTAGATCCAGACAGTTTTCCTTTGGATGATGATAAAACCTACGAATTATTCCAGAAAGGAGAAACTGTGGGTGTTTTTCAGTATGAATCTCCAGGAATGCAAAAACACATGCGCTCTTTAAAACCTACTGTTTTTGCCGATTTAATTGCCATGAATGCTTTGTACAGACCTGGACCGATGGAATATATTCCGTCTTTTATCCAAAGAAAACATGGAACAGAAGATATTGAATACGATTTACCAGCAATGGAAGAGTATTTAGCTGAAACATACGGAATTACAGTGTACCAAGAGCAAGTAATGTTACTCTCGCAAAAGTTGGCAAATTTTACCAAAGGTGAAGCCGATGTTTTGCGTAAAGCGATGGGTAAAAAGCAAATTTCAGTTCTTGATAAAATGAAACCTAAGTTTGTAGAACAAGCTGCTGCAAATGGTCATGATGCCGAAAAGTTAGAAAAAATTTGGAAAGATTGGGAAGCCTTTGCTAGTTATGCTTTTAACAAATCTCACTCCACGTGTTATGCTTGGATCGCCTACCAAACGGCATATTTAAAAGCACATTATCCCGCGGAATATATGGCGTCTGTGTTATCAAATAACATGAATGATATAAAGTCCGTTTCGTTCTTTATGGAAGAATGTAGAAGAATGGGATTGGCTGTTTTAGGTCCGGATTTAAATGAATCTTATTTAAAATTTTCTGTAAATAAAGAAGGTGCTGTTCGTTTTGGAATGGCTGCCGTTAAAGGTGTTGGCGCATCTGCTGTGCGAGCAATTATAGAAGAAAGAAAAGAAAACGGAAATTATACTTCTATTTTTGACTTGGCAAAGCGTGTAGATTTAAGAGCAGCCAACAAAAAATCTTTTGATAGTTTGGTGAAAGCGGGTGCTTTTGATTCTTTTGAGGATACGCACAGAGCACAATATTTTACGGTGGATGAAAAGGGCATTACCTTTTTAGAACGCGCTATGAAATTTGGAAGTAAATACCAAGAAAACGAAAATTCGGCTCAGGTTTCTATGTTTGGCGAAGCATCAAATATCCAATTTCCAGAACCAGACATTCCTACGTGTGAAACTTGGGGAACGATGGAACTTTTATCGCAAGAAAAAGAAGTCATCGGCATTTATATTTCTGCGCACCCTTTAGATGATTTTAAAAATGAAATGATTTTTTGCAACGCAACACTCAAAGATTTTAAAGGCGATTTGCAAAAAATTGTAGGTAATAATTTATCTTTTGCAGGTATTGTAACCGATGTGCAACACAGAGTTTCAAAAGCAGGAAAAGGCTGGGCTTTATTTACCATTGAAGATTATGCTGATAGTTATGAGTTTCGGGTTTTTGGTGAAGAATATTTAAAGTTTAAACACTTTTTTGTCCCCAATTCATTTTTATTTATCAGAACCACCATTCAGGTTGGTTGGACGAGTAAAGAAGGCGTGGTTGGTGAACCTAGAATGAAATTTATAGATTTTAAATTACTGCATGACATTATGGATGAACTCTGTAAAAAAATTACCATCAAAATTTCTGTGGATGCTATCAACGAAAAAACAATTTTAGATCTAGAAAGTATTTTAAAAAACAATCTTGGTAAACAAAGCTTAAAATTTACTATTTGGGATGCCAAAGAAAAAATTGAAGTGAATTTACCAAGTAGAAATACGAAAGTAAAAATCTCAAATGAGCTGTTATCAATTTTAGAAAAACAACAGATCAATTTTAAATTGAATTAAAATGCTACCGAGCTACCAAAACAGTGCAGATTTATTGGTAAATGTAACTGAAAACAAGCTATATAGTAAGCTTATAGAACAGCTTAATAAAGATTTCCATTTGGCAAATTTTGATTTTCATCTCTCTGAAAATAGTACTCCTTTAGCTTTAAAAAAGGAGCTTAAAAAAGTGATAAAAATTTAATACTTAACGATTTTAATACTTATAATACTCTTTTATACATCGTTGATATTTCTGAAGAAAGCATAAAAAAAATAGAATCCTCAGATGTTGATATCTATTCAGAGCATATCGTTTTTTTAATATTAAAAAGAATTTGGAAAAAAGTATGGTTTAGAGCTAAATATAATAGCTAATTGAATAAATGAAAATGAATAGTACAATAAGACAAAAAGTAAATGCTTGTTTTTGTTAAATATTTTAAACTATAAATGAAACAAGATAAAAATGGCCTTTGGGTAAGTTGGAACGAAAATCTTACGCACAACTACAAATCCCTTTATAAAATTACTTCCGAAAAAGAATTACAAGAAGTAATAGCATCATCAGAAAAAATTCGAGTTTTCGGAAGCAAGCAATCTTCAGCAGATATTGCTTCTGGCGCAGAAACTTTAATTGATAGTACTTCTTACAATAAAATTTTATCGTTTAACGATGCAGAACTAACAATTACAGTGCAATCCGGTGTAATTTTAGGGGATTTATTGGAAGCTATTGAAGCAAAGGGTTGGTGTATTCCTTGTTTACCAGATATTAATACAGTTACGATTGGTGGCGCTTTAGCAACAGGAACTCATGGCACGAGCGGAAATTTATTATGTGAATACATCACAAATTGTAGCATTATTTTAGCGGATGGTTCTGTAAAAGAAATAACTGTTAAGGATGAATTAATAGACGCTGTTAGAGTTTCTTTAGGTGTTTTAGGAGTGCTATCTGAAATCACTTTTAAATGTGAACCAATCTATACATTACATATAAAAGAAGGCCCGGAAGCAGATAAAATTTGGTTGCATAAAATTGAAGAACGCCTACAAAAACACGATTTCCTGAGAATTTTATGGCTTCCTCATACTGATAAAGGCTATGTAATTACGGGTGATAAAATTAATTCAAATACAGACATTAAGGAAAATCTAGGTCCGACTTATTTAAAACATCGACGAACTACTTCTAAAATATTATATAAATATACCCATATTTTTCCTTGGTTTACTGCTATTGCAAACAAGCTTTTATACAGAGGTTTTTTTAGCTCAACTAAAGAATATAAAGGTTCCTTATACCAAGCTACTGTAACAAAATCTAGAGGTTCTACTTTAGAATTAGCAGAATGGACCATTGGTTTGGATAAATTTTCAGAAGTCTTTGAAGAGTTAAAAACAGAAATTAACAAATGGAGTAATAAATCATTTATTCATATTCCTATGGATATTCGTTTTGTACATAAAGACAAATCTTGGTTAAGTTATGCGTATGGCAAAGATATTGTTACAATGGGCTGCGTTTCTAGAAGTGCTGCTACCGCAGATACGTATGAAGCTTTTAAAAGTATTGAAAATATTTTTCTTAAACATGGTGGTAAACCTCATTGGGCAAAACGCTTTATGGCTAAAGATGCAGAACTTTCTAAAGTCTATGAAAAATGGGATGATTTTAAATTGCTAAGAAGAAAATTAGATCCAACTAATAAATTCTTAAACCCTTATTTAACTGAATTATTCAACGAAAAACAAGAGAATTAATGGTGTTTCCCAAAGGATTTTTATTTGATTTTGATGGCGTTATCGTAGATAGTTTTGAGAGCCATTATTCGGCTTGGACTTCTGCATTTAAAGAATTATTTGATACCAAAATAGCGCCATTACCTAAACGTCATATTGGGAAATCGCCGATGATAATTGCCGAATATTTTTGCAGTGTTATTGGTAAAGAAGTACAAACTGAAGAATTATTTTTTCTAAAGGATTCTCATTTAGACACTCATTTTAAAGTACCAAAATTATTGCCTGGAGTTGTAGAATTCACTTCTTTTTTATCCGAAGAAAAAATCCCTTACGGAATTGCCAGCAATGCTACAAAACAGTTTCTAAAAAATAGCATTCATCATTTAAACTTAAACTTCACCACTGTTTTTGGGGTAGAAGATTACGTAAAGCCAAAACCTTCTCCAGAAGCCTATATTACATTAGCAAAAGCATTGGGTTTTAAAAATAATGATTTTAAAGATATATGGATTTTTGAAGATAGCTTAACAGGCACAAAAGCTGCAAAATTAGCTGGCATGATTCCGATAGGAATTTCAACTCAATATAACGAAGAAGAATTGAAAAAAGCTGGCAGTGTTTTGGTCTTTCCTACTTTGTTGGAAGCTTATGAATACTTGACGAAATAATTTTTATCAGATATTTTTAAAAATAACATTATCCAATCGAAATAAAAATTATTTTTCTATCAGCCTATTTTGGATTCTTGTTTTTACAGGAATGACCAGCAAAAAAACTAAGATGTAACCTCTCTAAAAAGCGTTTCTAAACTTTTATTGTTCGCCTTTAAAGCAAGAATCTTTAATCCGTTTTCTTGGGCAAAATCAAAGATTTTAGGACGCATGTCTTCTTTACTTTCAAAAGTGATGGACCAACTATTATCTTTATTATTTTTACAAGAAACAATATTCTTTAATTGCTGAATAAGTTGCTCTTCGATTTTAGAATTAAAAGTAACTTCTATAATTTGTTGATTGTTTTGTTTTAGTTCAGTTAGTTTTTTATCAACCAAAATTTCGCCTTTTTTAATGATGATAACTCGATCGCAGATAGCTTCTACTTCTTGCATAATATGAGTAGAAAATAACACTGTTTTTTCTTTGCCTAACTCCTTAATCAATTCTCTAATTTCTACAATTTGATTTGGATCTAAACCCGTTGTTGGCTCATCTAAAATTAACACTTTTGGATTGTGTAAAATTGCAGCTGCCAAACCCACTCTTTGCTGATATCCTTTAGATAATTCATTGATTTTTTTATGTGCTTCCTCGGTTAAACCAACCTTTTCTATACAAGTTTCTATTTCATATTTATCAACTTTAAAAATTGATGCTTGAAATTGTAAATATTCACGCACATACATATCTGTATATAATGGATTGTGTTCTGGTAAATACCCAATTATTTTTTGTGCTTCTATCGGATTTTTTAAAACATCAATTTCATCAACAAAAACTTGGCCTGAATTTGGCTTTATAAATCCTGTTAAGATTTTCATCATCGTTGATTTACCAGCTCCATTCGGACCTAAAAATCCAATAATTTGTCCTTTATCCGCAGAAAAAGAAACTTCATTTAATGCTTTCTGAGTTTTATAAATTTTTGAAATAGCTATTACTTTTATTGACATTCTTTAATTGTAGTTAGTTTTACTTTCTGAACGAAGTTATTACTTTTTTAGTGCATAGAAGTAACAGATTCTTCACGAATTTTTCTAATACTTTTCATCCTTGACCAAGCAATCTTGTGACGTTTTTTATACAACCACAAACAGCCTAAATCTAATAAAAAATAGAAGAAACTAATTCCACTTGGCGGATTATGACTTGGCAAGAAATCAAAAACTCCCCAAGCTGTAGTTGGCCATTTCCAGCATAAAAAATTGGTGCCAATTATTTCTAAATAGGCAACAGAAATATACATGGTTACATAAAAAAGACGTTCTCTTGGTTTGTTTCTAAGGATAAAGAGTGTGGCAATTGTTAATACAAAACCAAAAACATCATTTTTAAAAATTAAAAAATAGTGGCGTATATAAAAATGAAAATTGAAAAAAATTTCTCTAACTTTATTCTGTGTTTAATGATTGATTTTGCTTTCGAAAAATACAAAACAGCGACATACACTAAAGCGTGACCTGGAGGCACATAATGGGGCACATTTTCTAATCTGTACGTATACATTCCTAATCCAATTGACAACAAATATTCGCCCAAAACGGCAATGATTACGGCGGTAATCATTTGTTCTTTTACTCTTCTATTTACTTGTGAAAAAGCGATTAAAAACCCAATAAACATGCTAATATTAGCATAAAACTGAGCGTTTTCAGTAATTTTTATCATATAAAAACTATCTAAAAACAAACCAAAAAATATAAACAAAAAAAGAGCTCCCAAACTTTTAAAAGCAGCAATGAAGGGAGATTTAGTAGCTAATAAACTCATATCGTAAAAATAAGTAAACTAAATAAAAAATGGCTCAATAAAGAGCCATTTAATTATATTTAAAATCATTGTTGTTCGATAAAAGACTCAAGACCGCTTCACTTTTAGAACTAAGAAGGAAGACTAGATTCCTACTAGCTCATAAATAAATCTTAAAACGAAATTGTTTCCTTTATCGATAAAATTATTTTAAAAAAGCAAGGTCTCCTCTATAAAATTCGTATCTCTTTTATTTCAAAAAAGTTTATCAAATTAAAAATATTTTTAATCGGACACTACTTTAAAATAAATATTATAGTTGATAACGAACTCTTAAACTTAAAAATCTTGGTAAAATAAATCGTTCATTTATATTAAATGAAATAATATTTTGATTTACAGAAACCTCCGAACTTGTATCTAATAAGTTACTACCTACCAATTCGTATTCGAACTTGGCATCTCTATCTTTTCTGTAGGCTAAACTAGCATTCCAAATTTGAAACGAATTAATAACACTACCTTCTTCACGCGTTTCATTATAAGAAAAATCTGATTTTACGGTTAATGAATTCCAGATATAAGCATCAAAATTAATAGAAGGTGCATGCGATACTGTTTTTCTATCTTCTGCTCTTGCCGTGGTGCTTTGGTCATTAAAATTCAGATTATAGCGCAAACTTACATTGGGTGCTTTTATAAAATTAGTACCAATGCTTGAATTTAAACCTCGTGAGATGTTTTGATTTGTATTTTCTTTAAAATTGATAAATTGATAACTTTTAGTATATGAAAAATTACCTCCTAAACTCATTCTAATTTTTTAATTGTTTTACCGATACGCGCAAAAGCATTTAGATTCTCGTTATCTAAAGGCGAATTAAAATTTGTACTACTAGAAACTACAGAGTTTGGTTGAAAAATAGTATTTCTATTTACCTGATCTGCCGTTTTTGTGTAACTTACTCTTGCAAAAACATTACTCGCATTAAATAAGTTAAAGCTTCTATAGAATAAACTTAAATTATGCAAACTAGCATTCACTAAATCTGAGTTTCCTGCAAAGAAAGAGTTATAACTATTTGCCACAATACCTCTGGCAATTTGATTTACATCTGTAAAGTTTACCTCTTCTTTGTAAGTAAAGGTTAAACTTTCACTTGTTTTAAACTGCGCAACAACTTGAAATTCTGGTAAAAATTTCTCAAATTTATCCTTAAAAAATTCTGTACCATATTGAGTATTATTCGAATTATAAGAATGTAATGTAAAACCTGGAGTGAATGTGAAAATACCATTTTTTAGTCGATATCTTACTCCTGCATAAATATCTGTAAAGTTATATTCTGTGTCGTTCGTAGTTTTATTATAATCTCTATTTGGATTTGGATTTGGGACTGGATCAGGAATAACATCTGGACTTGGATCTAGGACAGCACCATTATCCAAAAGTTGATAAAAGCGAGAATTAAAGTTTTGAGTGCTCAAAATCGTACCTGCAACAAAGTTTAAATTACTTTTTTTATTTAAAATATAGTAGTAATCTAGCTTGGCATCTAATTGATTTGATTTTACACGTCTATCTTGTTCTAAGTCGTAATAGGTTAAATTTCTATCTAAACCTAAAGCTATTGCAGCATCATCAAAACCATCTCTATCAGTAAGATTTGGTTCATTATTATTATTGGGATCATTTTCTAAAGAAGCAATATAAAAAGGATCTTCATCTTGTAACAAATGTTTTACTTCTAAAGCAAAAATATTGTTCTCGTTTGCTGTATAAAAATAACTTAAATCTTGATTTATAGTAAATGGAGTTGAACTTTCGTTTTGAGTAATATCACTTAAAACAAATGAATTGACAGCATCCGTTTTAAACTCATTAGAAAAACGACCAGCCACATTATAGTTTAATTGATTCCTAAAATCTTTTTTATAGGCTGTGCTAAACTTAAATAAACCTGTATTGCTTGTTTGACTTGTTTGATTATCAACAATGTCATCTAGAGTATTTGGATCTACATAATCAATATTCTTAATATTTCTTTGTCCGTTGCTATTACCAGACCAAATTAAAAAACCGCTTACATCCAGTTTAGGATTTGGCGAATAACTAAAGTTTAAAGCACTTAGCTTTGTTTCAATTCTATTTGCATTTCTTGCACCTGCGTTTAAGAAACCGATTCCTGCATCTGCGATATTTATGTTTGTTCCGTTTGATGGACTCTGACTTTGAAAGCTTCCTCCAAAACCTCTAGCATCATTTCTACTTAAAACAACATCGCCAATATTATTTAAATCACCAATAAAATTTAAAGTGTATTTAGGTGAATAATAAAATAATTTTGGTTGAAATAAATACAAACCAGTATCTCCAGAATCTCCTGCACCACCCGTAACATCTCCAAACCAAAAATTCTTTTTACCTTCTTTTAATTTGATGTTTATTGCAACTCGGTCTTGATTACTTTGAACACCGCTTAACTGACTTACATTAGAGTAATTTCTTAAAACCTGAATTTTATCTACGGCACTAGAAGGTATATTTTTAGACGCTAATTTAGTGTCACCACTAAAAAACTCTTTACCATCTATCATTATTTTTTCTACTTTTTTGCCCTCCACTTCTATCTCTCCTGCGGCATTAATTTCTACTCCTGGTAGTTTTTTTAAAACGTCCTCAAGTTTACGTTCTGTACCATTTTGAAATGAATCTGCATTATAAATAATCGTATCTCCTCTAACAGTAACTGGCATTTTAGAGACAATATTAATTCCGTCTAAAGAGTTATCATATTTTAAAATGATATTTTTAACAATATCCTCAGACTTCGTTTCTAAAACAAAATCTGCCGATTTCATACCAACATAACTTATTTTTACATCAAAAGTAGCGTTTACACCAAGCTCTAATTTGTAATTTCCTTTTGCATCTGTAAATCCATAAGAAGCCATTTTTTTTGTAACTTTATTGATCGCTAAAACATTTGCCATTTCTAAAGGTTCACCAATACTATCTTTAACAACACCGCTTAGTTTAAGTTGAGCATTCATAATAAATGTAACCATAAAAATGGGTAATAGTAGTAATTTTTTCATCTATAAAATTTGATTTATTTTTTGTTTCTGAATACTAATTTCTTCCTCTACTTCCTCTACCACCTTGAAAATTCTGTCTCATTTCTTCCATCTTAGTTTTAACGGTTTCGTTATACTTCTCTCTCGTAATTTCTTTTCCTTTTGATGGTGCTTCTATCACCTCTTTTTCTGATGGATTCAAAATAATTTCTGTGCATAGAATTGTAGTTCTACCTGAATTAATTTCTAAGATTAAACCTGGCAAACCCCAATGTTCACCTGGACCATTATTAACCGGTATTTGTGGTGTGTACCAAGCAACAACTTCTATTTGTTCTGGTCTTTCGAATTCTTCAGAAACTTTTACAACATTAGATGAGTCTTTTTTTGCTTCACCTTTTTTATCTTCATCATTTCCTCTTCTTCTCATGTTCGTCCAATCTGTAGGATCGGCATCTTGCATTAAAGTAGCTTTAAAACAAGTATAGTTTCCTATTTGTTTGGTCTCGCTTCCTAATTCCCATTTAGGAGTCTCCATTTTATCAGAAACTAAAAACTTTTTACCAAAAAACTCTGTCTCTTCTAGCGCTATTAGATCTTTTGTGTTTTTATATTCCACAGAACTACCCGCCATCATAGCCATAAATCCAGAACCTCCTCCGGCCGTTGGCGACGCTAATTGTTCATCCTGCTTATAGATAGATGAAGTTTTATCAAAAGATAATATGAATGTTTTTTCTAAGATAGATTTCATTCTGTCTGCAATTTCTTTTTTTCTAGCTTCCGTCATTTGTCCTCCTCCACGACCGCCAAAACTGCTCATATCCATGGTCGTTTTAGACATATAGATTGCTTTTCCTTGAAAATCTTTTTGTGCAAATGTGGTAACCGTTAAAAATGCTATAAATAGCGTAAAAATTGATTTCATAAATTTTGTTTTAGTTTTCGTCAAAAATAATCTTATTATATAACGTTAGACTTTGGAAAATTAAAAAGTTACATGGGCTTTTTAAACTTTAACAAACTTTAACAAAAACTAGCCTCCCATCTTTATGTTAATACCATTTCCTATATCCATACCATTTCTACTTTTCATTTTCTCCATCAATTCAGCGTTTTTTTCTTTCTGAATTTTTGAGTATTTTTTTAAAGAAACTACCTTTCCTTTTGTTGGTTCTTCAATCTTGTCTGCATTTTCTGGATTTAAAATAATTTATACACAAACAATCGTGTTTTTACCGTCGTTAATTTCTAAAATTAAACCAGGTAAACCTTGGTAATCTTTAGGACCATTACTTATCGCTATTTGAGTGGTATACCAAGCAGTAGTAACAATCGTTTCTTTATTTTTAACTTCTTTCGTTTCTCCATTTACAATGCTCATAGTTGTATTCTCTATTTCTTTTGTATACGTAGCTTTGTAACATGTATAAGTCCCTATGTTTTTTTGTTTCTGATGACAATTCCCATTCATACTCTTTTAATTTATCTTTTACTAGAAAAGCTTTTCCTTGAATTTCAGTTTTATTGGCAAACCTTTTTTGTTGAATATTTTTATAATAAATAGCTGTACTTACTGAACCTCCCAAAGAAATCATATTAATTCCATTAGAACCAATTTTTGTCTTTGGCCCTTCTAACTTTTCTTCTTCTTTATATATAGAAGTAGTTTTATCAAAATTTAAAATGAATGTTTTTTGATTCATTTTTTGCAATCTGGCTTCAATCTCTTTTGTTTGTTGCTCTGACATTGTTGAATTTTCTGTGCCAATTTTAATATTCGATTTTCTACTGGTTTTATAAATCGCTTTTCCAGAAAATTCTTGCGCAGTTATAGTAGCTACTATAAAAAATGCAAGTGCTGTTATTATTGTTTTCATGACTTATTTATTTTGATACCCTTTTGAAATTCTAATTAATGATTTAACTGTTTTCTTTGCGCTTATGATTAAAGAGTCTAAATTTTTAGTTGGACCAGAAACCGTCAAGGAACCTTTAAATTTATTTTTTGACTCTTTTAAATCAATTTCAAAACTAAGTGCTACTTTTTCTTCTGGACTATTTTTGTCAAAAATACTTTTCACATCTTCCCAAACAATACTTTCTAAATCCTTAATCGAGCTAGAAGAAAATTTTAACGAGGTAACTTTAGTTACTATATCTTTGAAATAGGTTGCATCTGTTTTTTCTTCTTGTCCGTATATAAATATTGAAAGGGTTAACAAAAATAAGATTAGTATTTTTTTCATAAAGTTTGATTTTAAATTCTTTACAAAGATGAACCTAATACATCCTTTGCTTAGTTAATAAGTGTTAACGAGTGTTAACTGTCTCTTTTTATCATTTTTACTACCTATATTTGAATTATGAATACCAAAAGATATCGTTGGCTTTTTTACTTTATTACGGCTACAATTATAGCTACAATTGCCGTGCAATTTTATTGGAATTACAATAATTACCAAGAAAACAAAGAGTTACTAATGAAATTCAGTTAAGTTTAGACAATGCTATTGAAGAATATTATGCCAAATTAGCAAAAGAAGAAGTTACAACCATTATTGATTATAATAGAATTAAAGAAAACGTTAACGCTAGTAAAAACATAAAATTTGATTCTATTTTTAAAACCTCTAAAAGCTTTCAAAAAATTAAATCTCTCGTAAAAGAAGATACTTCCTCAGCAAAACCAAAATTTAAAATCACCAATATTTCTATTTCTTCGGATTACAAAAATGATGCTAAAAAAACAGATTCAATTATTAAAGAATTAACAAAAGAGATCAATCCAAAAAGCATAAAAAGTGTTCATGCTTTTAAAAATAATCAATCTCATAAAAAAGAGAATTTAAAATATTTTACGGGGCAAAAAGCTGCTGACAGTTTAAAATTAATCAATAATTTAAAACCAATTGTAATCTCCATAACATCTACTTTTATAGAATACGACCAATTAGATTCTTTGATTACAAATCAGTTACAACAAAAAAAATTACTATAGATTATACACTTCAACATTTTAAAAATGATACTATTTCTTTCACTTCTCAAGACTCATTGTTTTCTAAAAAGTTAGTAAAAAGTATTTCTTCAAAATCTACGTATTTAAGAAAAGGCGAAAAATTTAAATTACTTTTTAACAACTCTAATTTAGAAGCTCTAAAAAGAAGTTCATCAGGAATTTTATTATCACTTTTAATTATCTCGTGCTTATTTTATTTATTAAAAATCATCAATCAGCAAAAAGACTTAGCCGCTATAAAAAACGATTTAATTAGTAATATTACCCACGAATTTAAAACACCAATCGCAACTGTTTCTGCAGCCATTGAAGCACTTGAGAGTTTTAATGTTTTGGTGGATCAAGAGAAAACTAAAAAGTATTTATCCATGTCATCAATCCAATTAAAAAAATTGCATCAAATGGTTGAAAAATTATTGGAAACTGCGACTTTAGATAGTGAACAATTACTTTTAGAAAAAGAAACTATTGATGTTGTTGAGTTAACTGAAAAGCTAGTTAGCAAGCATAAATTAATAAGCAAAAATAAAGAGTTGATTTTCTCTACAAATTTGCAACCTATTTATATTCATGTTGATGTTTTTCATTTTGAAAATGCAATTTCTAATCTAATTGATAATGCTGTTAAATACGGTGGAAATCAAATTGAAATTAATATCAACTCGGTTTTAAGTTCGACAGAAATCACCATTGCCGACGACGGAGACGGAATTGAAAAAAATCAGCAAGAAAAAATATTTGATAAGTTTTACAGAGTTCCAAAGGGAAATACGCATGATGTAAAAGGCTTCGGAATTGGGTTGTATTACTGCAAAAAAATCATCGAAAAACATAAAGGAACTATTGCACTTTCATCAGAAAAAAAGAAAACAATTTTTAAAATAACCATCCCTAATGAATAAGATAAAAGTAGTATTGGCAAAAGATGAAGCCAGTTTAGGGATGATTGTAAAAGAAAGCTTAGAATCCCGAGATTTTATTGTTTTTCATGCAGAAAATGGCGACGAAGCTTTTGAAATGTATCAAAAAGAAAAGCCAGATGTTTTGGTTTTAGATGTGATGATGCCAAAAAAAGACGGATTTACCTTAGCCAAAGAAATACGTTTAGAGAACAAGAAAATTCCGATTTTATTTTTGACTGCAAAATCACAAACTGTGGATGTTTTAGAGGGTTTTAATCATGGTGGAAATGATTATTTAAAAAAACCTTTTTCGATGGAGGAATTGATCGTTAGAATAAAATCTTTACTAAACAGAATCGAACTAAAAACAAATATTGACACTATTAAAATAGGAGAATACTCCTTTAATTTAACCAAACAAACACTCGAATATACATCCGAAATTGCGCAACTTACACATAGAGAAGCGCAACTAGTTTTTCATCTATTTGAAAAGAAAAATGAAGTTTTAGACAGAACTTTTATTTTAAACAAACTATGGGGAAGTGATGATTTTTTCAACGCCAGAAGTATGGATGTATTTATTAGTAGACTTCGAAAAAAATTAAAAAAAGACAATACACTGCAAATTATAAATATAAGAAGCTTCGGATATAAATTAATTTGTTAACCATTTCGTAACTATATTTTTTACTACCTTTATCGTCACTTTTTAATTTTACAATTTTTAAACATATGCACGTTGCAATTGCAGGAAATATTGGTGCTGGTAAAACCACACTAACTCAACTTTTAGCCAAACATTATAGATGGAAACCTCATTTTGAATCTGTTGATGAAAATCCTTATTTAGACGATTTTTATGCAGAAATGGAACGGTGGTCTTTTAATTTACAAGTTTATTTTTTAAACAGTCGTTTTCGTCAAATTTTAGAGTTGAGAGAATCTGGTAAAAATATTATTCAAGACAGAACCATTTATGAGGATGCACACATTTTTGCACCTAATTTACATGCAATGGGCTTAATGACAAATAGAGATTACGGCAATTACAGCTCTTTGTTCGATTTAATGGAAAACTTAGTTTCTCCTCCAGACTTATTAATTTATTTACGTGCAGATATCTCAACTTTAGTTGGGCAAATTCACAAACGCGGTAGAGAATATGAAAACTCTATAAGTATCGATTATTTAAGCAGATTGAATGAACGTTATGAAGCTTGGATCACCACCTATACAAAAGGGAAATTACTAATTATTGACGTTGATAATTTAGATTTTGTTACAAATCAAGAAGATTTAGGCTATGTTATTGATAGAATAGATGCTCAAATAAATGGTTTATTCTAAGAGATATAACCGATATAACTGCTATAAAAAAGTAAAGAGACCGTGAAAACGGTCTCTTTTTTCGTGACAAAATCACTCATGATAGGAAGTCCCCCAACTTTCTATCAAATCTTTAATTGAGTTTTAGCTCAAAATTTCAATTTTGTTATGTACAATTTCCTTAATAGGAATTATAACTGTTTTATTTTCTGATGATAAAAATACAGATATGTTATTTATAGATTCTATATCACCTTCAAAATTATCTAATTTAATCTTATCACCAACTTGCAAGTTTTTTCTAGAATACTAACTAAATAATAATCTTTTAATTACATCTGTAGATCCTAGACCAAAAGCTAATGCAAAAGCCAACAAGATTGATACAAATATAATAGATAAATTGTTAGTAATCAAATCTGTTTCAACATTTGCTTGATTTAATGCAGTAATACTTGAAACTATTGCCATGACATAAAAAACAATATTCCCAACTAAGTTACCTACCGTTAATTCTAAAGATGAAAACATCGATGAGATCGCCTTTCTTTCTTGTTATAATCATTTCTTTGTACATAATTTACACAGAAATTATAGATAAATGAATACAACCAAGCAGAAAACTTAGAGTTTCATTTTAGTTTTACGAATAATTGAATAAAAACATCATGTGTTAAATCTTCTGCCTCCTCTTTATTATTAGAGAAACCATGACATTTATTATAAGCTACTCTAGAAAACCTATCCTAAAAAACAGCAAACAATTGTGAGTTGTTTGTTTCTATTATTTTAAAGACTAAATCTTCATCAGATAATTTTTGTACGCAACTATTTTTCAATACCTCTAATATTTTGGACACAAAATAATTATTTAAGTCACATTTTTTTATTTAAAAAGATAAACTGTTACAATTCATCGTCAGAAAGTCTAATTTTTACTTTTAAGAAAAAATAAAATATTTTTTATTTTTTTGTAACATTTATATAAGTTCTTGCGTATAAAGAATTGTAGCTATTACAATAATACTTTAAAAAGTTATAGAGAATTAGATGAGACAACTTAAGATTACCAAGCAGGTTACTAACAGAGAAACTGCATCATTAGACAAATATTTACAAGAAATAGGAAAAGTAGATTTAATTACTGCTGATGAAGAAGTAGAATTAGCACAACTTATTAAAGCTGGTGATCAAAGAGCATTAGAAAAATTAACAAAAGCCAATTTAAGATTTGTTGTATCTGTTGCAAAACAATATCAAAATCAAGGATTAACGTTACCCGATTTAATTAATGAAGGTAACTTAGGTTTAATTAAGGCTGCAAAACGTTTTGATGAAACTCGTGGTTTTAAATTTATATCTTACGCCGTTTGGTGGATTCGTCAATCTATCTTACAAGCTTTAGCAGAACAATCTAGAATTGTACGTTTACCGTTAAATAAAATTGGTTCTATCAATAAAATTAACAAAATGTATGCGTTCTTAGAACAAGAAAATGAAAGACCTCCAAGTCCAGAAGAAATTGCTAAGAAACTAGACATGACAGTTAATGACGTAAAAGAATCTATGAAGAATTCTGGCCGTCACGTATCTATGGATGCGCCTTTAATTGAAGGTGAGGATTCAAATTTATACGACGTTTTAAACTCTGGAGAATCTCCAAACCCTGATCGACAATTATTACACGAATCATTAAGAATCGAAATTAATAGAGCTTTAGAAACATTAACTCCGCGTGAGGCAGATGTTGTAAAACTATATTTTGGTTTAGGAGAACACCAACCAATGACTTTAGAAGAAATTGGTGAAACGTTTGATTTAACAAGAGAACGTGTTCGTCAAATTAAAGAAAAAGCAATTAGAAGATTAAAACATACATCTAGAAGTAAAATTTTGATGACTTATTTGGGATAAACTTCAAATCCCTTATTTTTAATTACTTAAAAAAACCTTGGTTACTTTCCAAGGTTTTTTTATTTAAATTAACTTTTAATTGGCTTTAATTTAATAAATGAGGTGCTTTTTAAACACGTTATTAATATGATTTAATTATTAATTTAATCTACAATTAACAAGTAAAGATAAAACCTATCATAATATTGTGGTAAAAAAACTAACAAAATTATGAGGAATTTAGTATTATTTTTATCAATTATTTTTTCGCTCTACAGCAATGCTCAAGGAAAAGGAGTTATTTCTGGAAAAGTAACCGAAAATGAAAGTAACTTTTCTTTACCTGGTGCAACAATTAAATTAACAGGAACAAATAAATACACCACTTCAGACATCAATGGAGATTTTGAATTTTTAAATGTTACTGAAGGAACCTATCAACTAGAAATAACCTATATAGGTTATCAAAAATTCTCTAAAGAAGTAGAAGTTGAAGCTAGAAAAAACACTCAAGTTTCATTAGTGCTTTTACCAGGAACAGAAGAATTATCTGAAATTGTCATTATGAGTGATCGTTTAAGAGGTCAAGCAAAAGCTATTAACAAGCAAAAAACAAATCAAAACATTACCAATGTTATTTCTTCAGATCAAGTAGGTCGTTTTCCTGATGCAAATATTGGAGACGCCTTAAAACGTATTCCAGGAATCACCATGCAAAATGACCAAGGTGAAGCCAGAAATATAATTATTAGAGGTTTAGCACCAGCTTTAAACTCAGTTACTTTGAATGGAAATCGAATTCCGTCAGCAGAAGGAGACAACAGAAACGTACAAATGGATTTAATTCCAGCTGATATGATATCAACAATTGAAGTAAATAAAACATTAACTTCTGATATGGATGCTGATGCAATTGGTGGTTCTGTAAATTTAATAACTAGAGCTACTCCAAATGGACAAAGTATTTCAGGAACTTTAGCAGGAGGTTATAGTCCAATTAGAGATCATGGAAACTATACAGCAGGATTTGTTTACGGAGATCGCTTTTTAGACAATAAACTTGGAATGGTGCTAAGTTCATCATACAACAATAATACTTTTGGGTCTGACAATTTAGAAGCAGCTTGGGTAAAAGGAAGAAATGATCAAGTTTATATTGAAGAATATGATATTAGAAAATATGACGTAAAACGTATCAGAAGCTCTTTTGCTTTTGCTGCTGATTATAAATTTAATGAAAGTAACACTATTTAAGACCGTTGCAAGGAAGTACCTAATAAAAAGCACAAAAATAACACGTAATTATTTATGTTAAATATATGATTGTAAGTATATTAAGTTGTAAATTTAGTGTATGAAAATACAAAAACAACCAACTTTAGCCGATAGCATTTGTGATTTACGAGCAAGAAAAATTAAAAAGACATTTTTCACCCAAATAAACACCCTTATCGATTGGGATACGATCTCTATCCTAATAAATAATGATTATTTAAAAGGAAAAAGTGCTACTGGCAAGCCTTCTTATGATGGGACATTACTTTTTAAAATGTGTCTTTTACAAAGTTGGTATGGTTTAAGCGATTATGAAGTTGAAGACCGAATAAATGACAGTCTTTCCTTTAGTTATTTTTGTGGGATGACCATTGAACAGGTTGCTCCAGATCATAGTACTTTAAGTAGGTTTAGAACCGCATTAACCAAAACACAAACCTTCGAAAAATTATTTACCTCCATAAACAAACAGCTAGAAGCACATAATATCATTGTAAAAACAGGTTTAATAATAGACGCTAGTGTAATAGATACGCCACTTAGACCAAAAGGAAAAACAAATTTTAAGGTAACCGAAGACCGCTTTGCAGACCAAGTAGAAGTACACAAAGAATATCCAAATAGTGTCGATAAAGAGGGTACTTGGTTAAAGAAAAGAGGAAAGTACCATTTTGGGTTTAAAAAGCATCATGTAACGGATAACGAAGGACTTGTTCTAGGAGTACTAACCACAACTGCCAGCAAAAATGAGATTGCAAATTTGGAGGAAGTTCTAGAAACTGTAAATGTGGTATTACCAAAAGACATCCCTCTAAAGGCAGATAAAGGGTACCAATCAAAGAAAAATGTTGCGATTTTAAAGAAGCGTAATTTAAAGAATCATATCCTTAAAAAGGCGGTAAAAAATAAACCGTTAACAAAATGGGAAACTAGATTCAATAAATTAATAGGAAAAACAAGGTTTAAAGTTGAACGTACTTTTGGAGGAATAAAATTATGGTTTAAAGGTGGAATTGCAAGATACAGAGGGATGAAAAAAATGCATACACAAAATTTGATGGAGGCAATGTGCTACAATTTATATCGAAGTCCAGGGATATTTGCGTCTAATTGTAAAAATTAAGGAAAAATGAAGCCTAAAAAAGGCATTTACTCACTTAAAATAGAAAAAAAATAGCATAATCGATGTTTTAGCTAAAAAAAAGGGAACTCTAAAAAGTAAAATTAATTAAGTTCGCTTTTTGCAACGGTCTTTATTTACTTTAATGCCATTTACAATTCTAGAGATGATTTAGAAAATCGTTATCGTGCCAGATATAGAGGAATTAAACCTGTTTATGGTGCCAATGATAATATTATTGCATACACAGGAGATGTTCGAAGACAAACAAAAGGTGGAATTGATGATAAGAAAAACGAAAACAGACGTTTAGAAAGACAAACTGTTCAAAATTATGCTATTGGAGGGGAACATTTATTAAGTTCGAAATTAGATATGGATTGGTCTGTAAACTATGCAAAAGCTGCGGAAGACAGACCAAATGAGAGATATATTGAATTTCAAAATAAAGGACTTGACTTAGATATGAATTTAAATAACTCAAGATTTCCATTAATAACAGGTATTAACGATAATTCAGTAAGTAATTTTAGCTTAAGAGAAATAACTGATAATTTCAATTATACTGATGAAACTGAACTTGGAGTGAAATTGAATTTTAGAATTCCTCTTTCATTCGTAGAAAATCAAAAAGGAAGACTACGTTTTGGAGCTAGAATGAGAATTAAAGACAAACAAAGAGACAATATTTTTTACGAATATAGCCCTATTGCAGCTTTTGGAAATTTAAATACGATTGCAAATTCATTTTATAGTGGAGAAAATTGGCAAGTAGGTTCTCAATATATAGCTGGAACATTTGCAAGCGCCTCATACTTAGGTGGTTTAAATTTAAATAATTCAGCTCTTTTTGATAAAGAAGCAATCCCGGCAGAATATCTTGGTTTAAACTACCAAGCAAGTGAAAATATTTATGCCTCTTATCTAAGATGGGATCAAGATTTTAACGATAAACTTTCTATGATTGCTGGTTTACGTGTTGAAGTTACTGATATCGATTATACTGCAAACTATGTTTTAGATGAAAATGAATTAATTGGAGAAATTAATAATACGAACTCTTACACTAATCTTTTACCAAGTATTTCTTTTAAATACAATGGAGAAAAAGATTGGGTTTACAGAGCTGCATTTACAACCTCTTTAGCAAGACCAGATTATTATGCGTTAACTCCATTTATTAGCGTTGTTCCTGACGATGATTCTGAAATTGCTGCAGGAAATCCTAATTTAAATGCAACTTTTGCTTATAATTTTGATTTAATGATTGAAAAATATTACAAATCTGTAGGCTTACTTTCTGGAGGTGTTTTTTATAAAAAATTAAACGATTTTATTTATACGTATCGTGATAATCAATATACAAATGCAAAATTTGCTACTGATTTTCCAAATCAAATAAATCCAATCCCTACAACAAACCCTGGAAACTGGTCTTTAAATCAACAACGTAACGGTGAAAGCGTAAATGTTTACGGATTTGAAGTTGCTTTTCAAAGACAGCTAGATTTTATTCCAGGCAAATTTTTCAAAGGATTAGGTCTTTACGTAAACTATACATATACAGATTCTGAAGCAAAAGGAATCACAAATTCTGATGGAGATGAAAGAGCAAATGTTACACTTCCAGGAACTGCTCCTCACATGTTTAACAGTTCATTATCTTGGGAAAACAAAAAATTCTCAGCACGAGTTTCACTAAATTACGCTGCAGATTATTTAGATGAATTGGGTGGAGACGAATTTGAAGATAGATTTTATGATCGTCAATTATTTGTAGACGCAAATGCATCCTATAAATTAACAAGTAAGTTAAGAATTTTTGCTGAAGCAAACAATTTAACAAATCAGCCTTTGCGCTATTACCAAGGTATTAGTTCTAGAACAATGCAAGTAGAATATTACCAAGCACGTTTTAACTTAGGTTTAAAATTTGATTTATAATTTTATGTTTATTAAATTTATAAAAAAGAAAACGGGTCATTTCCCGTTTTCTTTTTTATATTAATTTTCTTTAAAATTTACAATTCGAAAAAAAATTAAAACCCTCTTTTAAACAAAAAAATAATTTCAATTAAACTAATTTGAAACATGAAAATCATTTACAAAATTGTTCTTGCAAGTTTATTATTAATTTCTTGTAAAGACAAGTTAGCTCCTGTTGCAAAAAATGCTTTAAAACCAAGTATTATAACACAACCAACACCTCATGATACTGATGATCCTGCAATTTGGATTCATCCAACGGATCCTAAAAAAAGTTTGATTATTGGCACAGACAAAGAAACTGGTGGTGGATTATATATTTATGATTTAGAAGGGAAAATTGTAAATCAATTTACAAATATGGGCCGTCCTAATAATGTTGATATTGCTTACGGATTAAAAATTGGTGATCAAAAAATAGATATTGCTGTAACAACTGAAAGAGAGAAAAAAAGGATTCGAATTTTTTCTTTACCAGATTTAAAACCAATTGATAACGGTGGTATTGAAATTTTTGTGAATGAAAAAGACAGAGATCCAATGGGAATTTCACTATACACAAGACCTTCAGACAGTGCTATTTTTGCTATTGTTGGCAGAAAATTTGGCCCTTCAGGTTCTTATCTTTGGCAATACCAATTATCTGCATCAGAAAACAACAATGTAACTGCTAAATTGGTTAGAAAATTTGGTAAGTTTAGTCAAAAAAAAGAAATTGAAGCAATTGCTGTTGACAACGAAATGGGATTTGTTTATTGTTCTGATGAACAATCTGGAATGAGAAAATATTATGCAGATCCTGCTAAAAATGACAATACCGAATTGGCTTTTTTTGGTCAAAATGATTTTAAATCAGACAATGAAGGAATTGCAATTTATAAAAAAACGGATACAACAGGATATATTTTGATATCTAATCAACAAAAAAACACTTTTTTAGTGTATTCAAGAGAAGGCTCTAAAAAGAACATCAATGAACATCAAAAAATTGCTGAATTTCCAACGTCAACGATTGAATGTGATGGGGCTGATGTAACATCCATAAATTTAGGCACAAAATTTCCTGATGGATTATTTGTTGCCATGAGTAATGGAATGACTTTTCATTTTTACGATTGGCGAATCATTCAACAACAAATTGATTTACAACAGAAATAAATTTAAAAAATCAAACTATTTAAAAACCTCGATAAATTATCGAGGTTTTTTTTATCACATATTTTCTTTGCTAACATTCTAAACTTTACCTTTGTGAAACTTAAAACTTAAAACTTTACGATGAAAACTTCTTTAATAGCTCCTTCAATTTTAGCAGCAGATTTCGCAAACTTACAACGCGATATAGAAATGGTTAACAATAGTGAAGCAGATTGGTTTCATATTGATATTATGGACGGCGTTTTTGTACCCAACATATCTTTTGGAATGCCTGTTTTAAAAGCGATAACTAAACACGCTACAAAACCAATTGACGTACATTTAATGATCGTAAATCCAGATCAATACATAGAAACTTTTGCTGCTTTAGGCGCTAATATTTTAACAGTGCATTATGAAGTTTGTAATCATTTACACAGAACTATTCAAGCAATAAAAGCTGCCGGAATGAAAGCCGGAGTTGCTTTAAATCCACATACACCAGTTGCTGTTTTAGAAGATATTATTGCCGATTTAGATTTGGTTTGTATCATGAGTGTAAATCCTGGCTTTGGGGGCAATCTTTCATAGAAAACACCTACAAAAAAATTAGTCAGTTAAAACATTTAATTGAGTTTACAGCTTCTGATTGCCAGATAGAAATTGATGGTGGTGTTACAGACTTAAACGCAAATAAATTAATAGAAGCTGGTGCAAATGTGCTAGTTGCGGGTAGTTATGTTTTTGGTTCTGAGGATCCAACAGGAACTATTGCAAACTTAAAAAATAGTATAGAATAATTGTTATATACAGTTGTAGACATAGAAACCACAGGAAATGGATATAAAAGTTCTAAAATAACCGAAATATCCATTTTTGTTTTTGATGGCAAAGTTGTGGTTGATGAGTTTACATCACTAGTAAATCCTGAGCAAAATATTCCTACATTTATAACCAATCTAACGGGTATTACAAATGCCATGGTTAGAAATGCCCCTAAGTTTTATGAAATTGCAAAAAAAATAGAAGAACTTACCAAAGACACTATTTTTGTAGCACACAATGTTAATTTCGATTACAATATTATTCACGAAGAGTTTAAAAATCTAGGTTTCGATTTTAAACGAAAAAAACTATGCACTGTTCGGTTGACTAGAAAAATTATCCCTGGTTTAAACTCCTATAGTTTAGGGAATATTTGTACATCAGAAAACATCCCAATAAACGGAAGACACAGAGCAAAAGGAGATGCAGAAGCAACTACAGAATTGTTTCGAAGATTAATAGAAAGAGATGATAATTTTACGATCAATTCTTTTTTAAATCTAAAATCTAGACAAGCTACATTGCCACCTCTTTTAGACAAGGTTGTTGTAGATAAATTACCTGAAAAACATGGTGTTTATTACTTTAAAAACGTAGCCAAAGAAGTTATTTATATTGGTAAAGCGAATAATATAAAGCAGCGCGTAATCAGTCATTTTTACGATAAAAAGAAAAAAGAACAAACAATGTGCTTAGAAACTGCCGATATTTCCTTTACAAGAACAGGGAGTGAGCTATTGGCACTATTGTTAGAATCATCCGAAATAAAACATATTTACCCCAAATTTAACAGAGCACAAAGAAGAGCAGGAGAAGCCATCGGATTATTCTCCTATGAAGATCAAAAGGGAATTATACACTTGGCATATAACAGACTTAAATTGGCGCCAAATGCCATCATGAAATACTATTCTGTTGCAGAATGTAGAACACATTTAGAAGCTTTGTGTGAAACGTTTCAACTCTGCCCTAAATACTGTCATTTGCAAACCAACATGTCTAGCTGTTTTCATTATCAATTAAAAGAATGCAAAGGTATTTGCTGCGATAAAGAAGAAGTTGAAGCCTATAATAAAAGAGTAAAAGAAGCTATCAAATCTATAGGAATTGGGGCAGAAAACTTAGTCATAAAAGAAAAAGGAAGAACTAAAAACGAAATTGGCTTTGCACTCATTTTAGACGGAATCTACAAAGGGATTGGCTATTTAGATGCGTCTCAAGATGCAGCTTTAGAAAATCCTGAGGACTATCAATTTTTTGTTGAACCAAAAAAAGATAACAGAGATATTCAAAGAATCATCGCTTCTTACCTAAAGAAAAAGTCCTTAAGTATTAATTCTTTATAATTAAATCTTGTAGTTTAATCCAATTTGAAAAACGCTATTAAAATCATCATGTTTATATTCACCACTATCAAATTCTCTATTTAAAATATCTGTCAATCCAAATAAGTACTTCGCTTCAATACTTAATTTTTTAAATATTTTATATTGAATTGAAGTTGCAATACCTGCGTCGAAATCACTATAATTATTTTCATCTTCATACAAATAATCGTCCACATGAACCAAGTACCCTACATAACCACCTGCTCCAATAAAAAAATTTTTTAATAATTCGAATTTAATTCTGAAGGGTAAATTAATTTGATTTACTTTATCGTATTGCCGTCCTCCATCGTGCATAAAATAAAATGAGCTCCCTTGTAAAGAATATTGCAGTTGAATATTTAATAAGAAATTATACTCTTTTACAATGTTAATAGGAAATTCTATACTTCCTCCGAAAAAATACGCCGTTCGAGGATCCAAAGATACTCGTGAATGATTTCCATTGTGATTTACGGATGATTTTAAGTTCGAAATATTGATTCCTCCATAAATTTCATACGTTAGTGACTGACTAAAGGATTTATTAAAAAGTACCAATAGAAAAATAAATAGAAATTTTGTTTTTGTAATTCTCATAACAAAACAAACATAGTGCTAAAAATTACTTTAAAAAATATTTTGTTTTGTAATCATTAAAAAATCAAGTATTATATTTGTAAAATTTTCGTTCATGGAGAAATCAGCATATAAAATACATATTATTGGAGCAGGAATTAGTGGTTTAATTGCGGCTCAAATTTTAGAAAATCATGGCTATCACCCAACAATTATAGATGCCTCTGCGACTGTTGGTGGTCGTGTAAAATCTGATATTGTGAATGGATATACTTTAGATCACGGATTTCAAGTGCTACTTACTTCCTATCCTGCAGCAAAAAAATATTTAAACTATGAGGCTTTAGATTTACAAAAGCTTTTACCTGGAGCAACACTCTTTAAAAACGGAAAAGCACAAACTATTGGAGATCCGCTCCGAAACTTGTCTTTATTATTTCCAACGTTACTTTCCAAGGTCGGAACGCTTTCTGATAAAGTAAAAATTTTAAAGCTTAATACGCTTTTAAAAAAAAGAAAATAACTGCTATTTTTAAAACTGAGGAGAAAACAACACTTCAATATTTAAAAGACTTTAGTTTTTCTGATGAAATAATTAAAGATTTTTTCACGCCTTTTTTTAGTGGAATTTTTCTAGAGACCGAATTAGAAACTTCTAGCAGAATGTTTGAATTTGTCTACAAAATGTTTGGTAATGGTTTGGCGGTAATTCCAAAAGAAGGAATGCAAGCAATCCCCAATCAATTAAAAAGTAACTTAAAAAACACCCATTTTAAATTTAATTCCCCTGTAAAAGAAGTAAAAGATAAGCGTATTATTTTAGAAGATGAAAGTATTTTAGAAAGTAATATTACCATTATTGCAACAGATGCTAGTGCTTTAATTTCAAACTTAAAGAACCAGGAAACGGATTGGAAAAGCTGCAATACCTTATATTTTGAAACTAAAAAGAGAGCAATAAATAAACCTTTAATTGGGTTAATATGCGATGACAACATGCTAGTTAATAATATTTTTTATCATACGAGTGTTGCAACTTTAAACAAAACAGGAAAGGAGTTATTGTCTGTAACAGTTGTTAAAAGGCATCAATTAAATGAAAAAGATTTAATTGATAAAGTGGTGGAAGAACTCCATTCTAAATGTAATATTTCTGATATCTCTTTTTTAAAGAGATATCAAATTAAAAAAGCATTACCTATGTTAACGAACCTTCAATATGAAATTTCTAGCACAGAAACTAAATTAAAATCTACTATCTTTTTAGCTGGAGATCAATTACTAAATGGTTCTCTAAATGCCGCTATGATTGCTGGAGAAAGAGCTGCTATGGGTGTTATTCAAACTTTAGAAGACGGTTCAATTACAGACGAATTAACTTCTGAATATTCTTCATAAAAATTCTAGTTTTATTTAAAAAATATGGGCTAAATACGGGCTAAAATAAATATTATTTAGTATTACTTTTGGAAAAAAGGAATTCATATTATAATGAATAAAGCCCTTATTTTTTTTGCTCTTTTTTTAGTTTATCACTCTTTTCACAGAATGCATTTAAAGTTAAAATAGATAAATTAAATAAGGAGTTTCTATTCATATAATTATAAAAATATTTAGTTCAGTGAGTAAAGATTAACAACCAACCTTTTCTATAAATGCAGAAGACTTAAGCAAAGGAGTTTATATATTGAGAGTTTCTTCTTACGAAAATAGCTCTGATTTAAAATTTATAAAAAAATAACTCAATTGAAAAAGGAGATTTAACTTAGTAAAAAAAACCTCAATATACTTAAAATTTAAGAGTTGAGGTTTTTATTCTTACAATTAAACTCTAAAATTATCAGTAACCATCTTCTTTATTTTTCTATTCAATAATTTTAAAGCATTATAGCTCGTATGCCCTAAAACAATTACAACTAAATCATCTTCAAAATACATTTAACACGCTTTAGTAGCTCGGTAGCTCATTTATACTCAATTCCCATTTTATCGAAGGAAATATCCAGCATAAAAAAAGGAGAACCAATTCCAATTAATTAATTCTCAAATTTAGCAATCCAGAAGGGATTATCACATAATCTCAACAAAGCTCGGTAGTTTAAATGGAAAGTCAAAATCATAAATTTTTAGTTTTGTTTCTGCTTAAAAACTCAAATAAATTTGATTCTCCATTAAAAGCAAAAAGCCTGCAATTATGCAGACTTTCTATTCTTAAGTGACCACGAAGGGATTATTTCATGATCCCTTAAAGCTCCGCTTTGAAAATAGCCCAAACAAAAAAACGCCCAAGCAAGCTTGCATTTTTTCTTAATTGCACTATTTATTCGTGACCACGAAGGGATTCGAACCCCCAACCATCAGAGCCGAAATCTGATATTCTATCCAGTTGAACTACGCAGCCATTATACTATTTTGGCAAAGGTAAGAATCTATACTTTAACTCATCAAATTCTTTTTCACCAAAGTAGCAATTACTTTTCCATCTGCTTTGGCAGATAACTCCTCCGAGACAGCACTCATAACTTTCCCCATGTCTTTCATTCCAGAAGCTCCCATATTATTAATGGTTGCTAACACAACTACTTCTACTTCTTCTTCAGACAATGCTCTTGGTAAAAATTGTTCTAAAACAGTAATTTCCGCCAATTCTGGATCTGCCAAATCTTGTCTGTTTTGCTGTATAAAAATAGCGGCACTGTCTTTTCTTTGCTTTACCTGCTTCTGAATAATTTTTATTTCTTGCTCTTCCGTTAATTCTTCTTTAACTCCTGTTTCTGTTTTGGCTAATAAAAAAGCAGATTTTACAGCTCTCAGAGCTTGTAAAGCAATGGTATCTTTTGCCTTCATTGCTTCTTTCATTTTATCCATTACCTGTGTTTGCAAACTCATTTTTTTTATGTTTTCTGTTTATATTAATTTATTTTCTGTCCTTTTTCATTTTTTTCAGATACAGAATATTGTTAGGATAATCTATAAATGCTTTCCCTTTATGTAAAATATCTGCTCCAATAATTCCATGAACCTCGTTTGCATTATGCTGTGTTAAAGCAGTATTTACATGCGATAAATTAAACAAAACTAAATGACATTTGTTTGTTTTCCAATTGCCAATTTTAAGTTTATTATTTTCTGATTGCTGCGTCTCCATATCTATAGCTCCTGCCCCAGCAGCCTTGGTTTCGCTTTCTTGGGCATCTAACTTAAAATATGCAATCCTATCTAGACCAACACAAGAGTTAGAAGCGCCAGTATCCAAAATAAACCGACCTTTAACTCCATTTATTTTAGCTTTTAATTCTAAATGATTAGTGGCAATCTTCTTTAATTTAATTTTAATATAGCTATTCTTTCTTAAAATTTTCTGAATCCTTTTCATTCTAGAAATTGAGTTCTCAAAAATACGCCTTAATCATTTAAAAAAAATATCTAGGGCCGTGTTATTTAATATTATTCTAAATATAAAGGATTCATAAACGAATTTGCACTAGTTATAAATAATCAGTACTTTTATGTAAGATAAATTAGTTACTGATGAAAACAACAAAAAGACTAGAAGCTGCATTGATAAAGCTATATAATGCCTACCATGCTAACAGATTAAATCCCGAAGATTGCACAGCATGCGCTGTTGGTAATATTCTTGACAATCATGATAGTTGGAAACATTTATCAGATCAACATGGTTCTTTAAAATTGAATTATGTTGGTAATGTGCATCAAAATCTAGGAAGAAAATTTAACGGGTATTCGCCCCAAGAAATCCTACAAATTGAGAAAGTATTTTTAGAATCTTGCGGATTTAAAACTCCTTTATGTCATTATAACGCTAAACCTAAAAGCCCAACGTCACAAGAAGTTTTGTTTGATGGCTTATGCAACGTTGTTGAATTATTGTGTAATTTAGATGGAATTCCTTATATACTAGACTACTCGAAACTATTTGAACAAGAAGATGGGGAGCCTGTCTATCATTTAGAAACTTTTTTAGTATAGTACGTCTTCTATCGGACCATACATCGTACAATAAAAAAACCGATTCAAAATTGAATCGGTTTTTTACATTATTTATTTTACATGCTGCTGAAATAAATTCAGTATTGTATAGGCTATCCACCAAAGTCATCAAAACGAATATTCTCGTCTGCTAAACCAAAATTTTCACCCATTTTTTGAACAGCATTGTTCATTAACGGTGGTCCACAAAAATACAGTTCTAAGTCTTCTGGTGACTCATGATGATTTAAATAGTTTTCAATTACACAATTGTGAATGAATCCCATAAAACCGTCTCCAGTTTCATCATTAATGTCTGTTTTAACTTTCCAGTTATCAGTTTCTAAAGGATCAGATAATGCAATAAAGAATTTAAAGTTTGGGAAATCTCTTTCTAATGCTCTAAAGTGATCTATATAGAATAATTCTGCTTTAGAACGCCCTCCATACCAGTACGTTACTTTTCTACCTGTCTTTAATGTTCTGAATAAATGATACAAGTGAGAACGCATTGGCGCCATACCTGCTCCACCACCTACATATAACATTTCTGAATCAGACTCATTTATAAAGAATTCTCCATAAGGCCCAGAAATAGTACATTTATCACCTTTCTTTAAACTAAAAATATAAGAAGATGCTACTCCAGGATTTACATCCATCCATCCGCCTTTTGCTCTATCAAAAGGTGGCGTAGCAATACGTACATTTAACATAATTTCTCTTCCTTCTGCTGGATAAGAAGCCATAGAATATGCTCTTTCAACAACTTCAGTATTTTTCATTACTAATGGTCTCAGTTTAAACTTATCCCATTCTGCTTTAAATTTATCCGGAGTATCGTGCTCTTCTGGATGTGCTGTAATATCCATGTCGGCAAACTTAACTTCACAAGGAGGAATTTCAATTTGAATATAACCACCTGCTTTATATCCCATATCTGCGGGGATTTCCACCACAAATTCTTTAATAAATGACGCTACATTGTAGTTTCTTACAACAACTGCGTCCCATTTTTTAATTCCGAATACTTCTTCCGGAATTGTAATGTTCATGTCCTGTTTTACTTTTACTTGACATGCTAAACGAATTCCTGTTTTTAACTCCTTCTTCGTAAAATGAGGCGTTTCTGTTGGCAATGCCTCTCCTCCACCTTCTAAAACATGGCATTCACACTGTACACAGGATCCACCACCACCACAAGCTGACGGTAAAAATATTTTCTCGCCTCCTAATGTAGTTAAAAGTGTGTTTCCAGAACCCACTACTATTTTCTTTTCTCCATTTATTGTAATTGTTACGGGACCTGATGGAGATAATTTTTGTTTTACAAACAATAATAACGACACTAATAAAAGTGTTATTAATAAGAAAGCTGCGACTGTTGCAAAAATGGTTCCTGTTGTACCTGCTGCTAATATCATTCTTCTACTAATTTTATATTTGTATTTTCAGCTACAATTTCTTTAGCTGCTTTTTTTACTTCCTTTTTTTCAATGTTAGCTTCTACTTTTGGTTTTTCTGTTACCGGTTCATCGCCGCCTGTTAACATTCCTCCAAAACTCATAAAACCAATTGCCATTAGTCCTGTAGTAATAAAGGTAATTCCTAATCCTCTTAATGCAGGAGGAACGCTTGAATAACGGATCTTCTCACGAATTGCTGCAATCGCTAAAATAGCTAAAAACCAACCAATTCCAGAAGCAACACCGTACGTAAGCGCTAACCCTAACGAAGGAATTTCACGAGATTGCATAAATAAACTTCCTCCTAGAATAGCGCAGTTTACCGCAATTAAGGGTAAGAAAATTCCTAGGGAATTGTATAGTGCAGGTGAAAACTTTTCTACAATAATCTCTACTAATTGCACCATGGTTGCAATCGTTGCAATAAACATAATAAATGATAAGAAACTTAAATCGTATTGTGCATATTCCGCACCTAACCAAGATAATGCGCCTTCTTGTAAAATATACTGATCTAACAACCAGTTTAAAGGCACAGTTACTGCTAATACAAAGATTACTGCAGCTCCTAAACCAACAGCAGTAGCAACTTTTTTAGACACAGCAAGGTAAGAACACATCCCCAAGAAGGTTGCGAAAACCATGTTGTCTATAAATATCGATTTGAAAAATAATTCTATATGTTCCATATTTTTATAGTTTTTAGTGGTTAGTTAATAGTGGTTAGTACTAAATACTAACAACTATTAACTAAAACCTAAATTTAATTTTCTTCTATTAATGAATTGTTTTTAGAACGTTGAATCCAAATGATGATTCCAACCACTATTAATGCCATCGGTGATAACAACATAAATCCGTTATTTTCGTATCCTAGCGCATATAATCCTGTTTTTTCTATTGGATCTCCTAAAACTTTAAATCCTAATAAAGTACCAGAGCCTAAAAGTTCTCTAAAGAAACCAACAATAATCAAGATTAAACCGTAACCAGCTGCATTTCCTATTCCGTCTAAGAAAGATCTCCATGGTTTATTTCCTAAAGCAAAAGCTTCAAAACGTCCCATAATAATACAGTTTGTTATAATCAATCCCACAAAAACGGATAGTGTTTTACTTAATTCGTAAGCAAAAGCTTTTAAAACTAAATCAACAATAATCACTAAAGCTGCAACAACAATAAGCTGCACAATAATTCTAATTTTTGATGGAATAACATTACGTAATAATGAAATTACTACGTTACCAATAGCCAAAACTGCCATTACCGATATGGCCATTACAATAGAAGCTTTTAACTCTGCTGTAATTGCTAGTGCCGAACAAATACCTAATACCTGAATTGTAATAGGATTGTTATCTGCTAATGGATCTGTAAGTAATGCGGTATCTTTTTTTGATAAAAGTGCCATAAATTATTTTTTTAATGAATTAAAATAAGGTACGTATAATTTTAAATCAGATTTTATCATCGTAGAAACTCCATCACCAGTAATGGTTGCACCAGCAATTGCATCTACTTCATAATCTGTTTTATCTTCGTTCTTAGGGTCGTTATTTCCTTTGGCAACAGTAATTCCTTTAAAATTTCCTGAATCAGACATTAAATGTTCCCCAATAAAATCATCCATAAAGAAACGTTGTGTGATGTTTGCTCCCAAACCAGGTGTTTCTCCTTTATGATCAAAATAAGCTCCTTGAATCACCATATTCTCATCCATAGAAATATACCCCAAATAGCATCCCATAAACCTTTTCCATAAATTGGCGCAACATAAAATGTCTCACCATCCTTTTCACCAACGAATAAAGGCAACTTTCTTACCTGACCAGATTTTGCATTTACTTTTTGCTTTTTAATATCAATTAGATATGCATCTTCGTTTTCAGATATTTTATCACCTTCAATTACCAATTGTTTTTTAATATATTTTTGAAACTCTTGACCTGCCACATTTGTAGAAACAAAGTTAGCATTAGACGCGTCATTTTCATTTACACCCATCGCATACAAAATATTTTGCTGCTTTTCTATTCTCTCATTTTCTTTAATTGTAGGCTTTAAAGACGATGCTAAAAAGGCTAATAAAGAGCCAACAATTAACACCATTATCACAGCGAAAATCATCGTATAACCATTACTATCTGTTCTCTTACTCATATTTAGGCTGTTTTAACTGTAATACGTTTTAATCTTTTCTTCACGTTTCCTTGCAATACATAATGATCTATAGTTGGTGCAAAAACATTCATTAATAAAATTGCTAAAAAGACGCCTTCTGGATATGCAGGATTAAATACACGAATCATAATGGATAAAAAACCAATTAAGAAACCGTAAATCCATTTTCCTTTATTTGTTTGTGATGATGTTACAGGATCTGTAGCCATATAAACTGCTCCAAAAGCCAAACCACCAATCATTAAATGCTCCCACCAAACCGTATTCATTAATCCGTAAAACTTACTAGATTCTGTAATAATATCTGCTGCTACAATTTGATTAAAAATTAAACCCATAACTGCGGCTCCGGCAAAAGTTGACAAGATAATTCTCCAACTTCCAATTTTTGTAAAAATTAAAAAAGCTGCTCCTAAAAGGATTAAGAATGTTGATGTTTCACCTACCGAACCCGGAATAAATCCCATAAATTTATCAAAAGTAGAATAAATTACTTCTTGATTTTGTGCATAACTTCCTAAAATAGTTTCCCCAGAAATAGCATCTGCTGTTCCTGCTCTTTCTACCGCATCATATACCCAAACTTTATCTCCAGACATCCACGTTGGATATGCAAAAAATAAGAATGCTCTAATTGTTAAAGCCGGGTTTAAGATGTTCATTCCTGTACCACCAAATACTTCTTTACCTATTATAACTCCAAAAATAACCGCGACTGCTAACATCCAAAGTGGCGTGTCTACAGGTACAATTAACGGTACTAACATACCGGTTACTAAATAACCTTCTTCTACTTCATGTCCTTTTATAACAGCGAAAATAAATTCAACCAAAAGACCAATACCGTAAGATACAATTACTAGTGGTAATACTTTTATAATACCTATCCAAAGATTATCAAAAGTAAAAAAGTTTGCTAATACATCCGCTCTTAAAGAACCGTCTATTGCCGCATAATGTTGATAACCAGCATTAAACATTCCAAAAATCAAACAAGGAATTAAAGCCATAATTACCGTATTCATCGTACGCTTTAAATCGTCTGCTGCTTTTATATGAGTTCCTCCATGAGTAACTTCATTTGGTAAATATAAAAAAGTATGGATTGCATTAAATGCAGGAGCCATTTTTGTTCCTTTATACTTCTCTTTTAAATTATGTAAGTTGTCTTTTAAGCCCATAATCTTATCCTAATTCTTCTCTCATTAAATCTAAACCTTCTCTTATTATTTTCTGATGAGGCTGCTTAGATACACATATAAATTCTGTTAGTGCAAAATCTTCTGGAGCTATTTCATAACCTCCTAAAGCCTCCATTTCATCTAAATCTTTATACATAAATGCTTTTAACAATTGCATTGGATAAATATCTAAAGGAAATACTTGCTCATAAGAACCTGTAACTACAAAAGCTCTATGCTCACCATTTGTATTGGTGCTTAAATCGTACTTTTTCTTTGGGTTTAACCAAGAAAAAGTTAAGGCTCTTGATATAGAAATCTTATTGAAGATTGGCTTAGTCCATCCAAACAACTCGTAGTCATTTCCTTCTGGAATTGCCGTAATTTGGTTATCATAAAATCCTAAATAACCGTCTTCTTTTACTTCTACTCCAGATAAAACATTACCACTAATAATTCTAGTATTATCGTTTTCTAAATTATTAGCAACAATATCAGCAATATTTGCTCCTGCAATAGCAGTTATGTAGTGTGGTTTTTTAAATTTAGAACCTGTTAAAGCAACAGTTCTTGTAGGATTAAACTTACCAGTTAAAAGCAACTCACCAATAATTACTAAATCTTGCGGAGTTATCACCCAAATAACTTCACCCTTGTTAATAGGATCAATTTTTGCAATTTGAGTTCCAACATTTCCTGAAGGATGAGGGCCAGAAACTCTATGAAGTTCTATACCAGTTACTTTTACGAAAGGGGAATTAGAATTGACGCCAACAGAGACATGAACTTTGCCTTCCGTAAGTTTTGAAACAGCAGTAATTGCCGCTTGTAATTCTGCTTCTTTACCCGCCAACGTATAATCTAAATCAGCAGCTAAAGGCGCACTTGCATAGGCAGATATAAAAATAGCTTTTGGTGCTTGATTCGGATTTGCAACAACATCATACGGACGCTGTTTTATAAATGGCCAACAACCTGCAGCAAATAAATAATCTTTAACCTCATCTGCGGACATTTGTGCCGCATCCTTAGTTTCAAATTGTTTATATTCTTGAATTGCATCAGCAGCAATTTTCATTGCTAATACTTTTCTTCTTGCTCCACGAATTACTTCTACAACTTCACCAGAAACCGGACTAGAAAATAAAATGCGCTCATCACTTTTTGAATAAAAAAGTGCTTCACCAGCTTTTACTTTCACGCCTTCTTTGGCAATAAGTTTAGGTGTAATTCCATGAAAATCTCCTGGTTTAATTGCGTAAACACCACTCAAAGAAACGCTTGTAGTGTTTTTTTCTGCAATACCAACAAGCTTAATATCTAAGCCTTTTTTAATACGAATGTCTTTTGACATAGTAAATTCGGAATTTTAGTTATCTAAAAAAATCATGCAAATTTAATGTTTTTGGCTAGTATTGATGACATGTTTTGAATTATATATTAAGTTAAAAATCTTATTTATAATTACTCTAAATAGAAGAATACTGAATAAAAAGTTTTAGTTCTAGGATATAAAAAAAAAGTACCTTAAAAAGATATGAGGTTTAGGAAACTTAATTCCGTAATTCTCACTTTTCACAGCAATTAATCCTTAAAAAGTTCGGTTAGTTTTTTTTGACTTTACCTGCTAAAGTACTGACAAATTTTGTTTTAAGTTAAAGAACTTTACCAAAATTTATGTTATACTTGACAATTAATATTTCACAAAATAATATTTTCTTTTCTTTAATAAAAATAAAGAAAACACCTTTAAATTCCCCATTTATTTTTATTATCTTCTTTAATAAAAATTTTTACCCTATTTTATTTTGAGAATATAAAGACCTGCTTTTAAATTTTTAGTATTTATTTTTCTTGAAGCTTCTAATCCTGAATATATTAAGATAAGCTTTCTCAAATTTTTCTTTTGACAGCAATTCTAAACCAATTCTATAGTTCGATTTTATAACATCAATATTTGTTGATTTTACAGATTCAGTTTCTTTTTGAGCACAAGAGAATTGTATTAAAAAAATACAGAATACATAAACTAGCAGTTTCTTTATTTCAATCTTCAAAAGAATATTATTTGGCTTAATTTAAACTAGCGAAAGATCCAAATTATGATCAACCTTTTAAAACTTACTTTAAATGAGAAATTAAGGAACAGTGTTTGCATTCGTTTTAAGAGTTCAAAATTCAGTACTTTTACAAAGCACAAAATAATAAGATGTCAAAAAAAATAATATTTGTTTTCATATTTTTTACCACTAGTTTTTTTGCTCAAAACATAAAATCTATACAATTAAGAACTTTGCAGGAAAATAATTATTCTTCAATTGTGCCTTTAGGAAGTGTTTTAGAGCTCTCTTTTGATGATTTAGATGCAGACGGTAAAGATTACAAGTATAGAATTGAGCACATGACATATGATTGGCAAAAAAGCAGACTACTTTCTAGTCAGTTTATCGATGGTTTTGATGAAAACTCAATTTTAAGTGTGACCAATTCTTTTAATACGTTTCAGAATTATACGCATTATGCTGTTAAAATTCCTAATGTAAACTCCGTGATTACCAAAAGCGGAAATTATTTAATATCGGTTATCAATGATTACGATGAAGTTGTTTTTTTTAGAAAACTTGTATTGTATGAAAACGAAACGAAAGTTGCCGTTAATGTTTCTAGAAGTAGAAATACAAAAACCATAAATACGCAACAAACTGTTGAGTTTACTGTAAACCATCCTAATTTACGAATTAATAATCCATCACAAGAAATAAATGTTGTTATCTTAAAAAATGAAAATTGGAACGAAAAAATAACCGATTTACAACCTACATTTTTCAAACAAAATCAACTGCAGTATACCTATGCGAATAAAACTAATTTTTGGGGAGGAAATGAATATTTAAATTTTGATAGTAAATTTATCAGAAATAAAAGTTTAAATGTTGTAAAAATAGAAATGAGAGATATTTTTCATCATTACTTATATCCTTTTACTTATGACGAAAATGGAAGATACAGATACAATCCTGATATTAATGGGCAGTTTATAATTAGAACTTTAGAGGCATCAAACCCAAACACAGAGGCAGACTACGCAATGATGCACTTTACTTTATTTGCTGATGAGCCTTTTGCTGAAAAAGAAGTTTACGTTTACGGAGCCTATAATAATTTTGAAATTAAGGAAGAAAATAAACTCTTTTATAATTTTGAAGATAAAAGTTATCAAGGAGCATTTTTACTAAAACAAGGTTTTTATAATTACACTTTTGCTACTGTTGATAAAAATGGAATTGTAGACACAAATGAAATTAATGGCACTTATTTTCAAACTGAAAACGAATATACAGTCTTGGTTTATTACAAACCTTTTGGCGGTTTGTATGACAGAGTTGTTGGCGTTGGTACTGGTTATTATAATCAAAGTCGATAATTAAAAAGTTTTAATTTGAACTTTTATTTAAAAAAAAACTATATTTACTACTATGATTGAGCAAATTACTAAAGGAATTAAAATTTCTGTAAAAACGAAATATAATGGCACGAGCTATCGAAATAATAAGCTCTACTATATTTTTGCTTATTTTATAACTATCGAAAATAAATCTTCTGAAACTGTGCAATTAACTGATCGTTTTTGGAAAATTTACGATTCCCTAAACAACATTGAAGTTGTAGAAGGAGAAGGCGTCGTTGGGCAAAAACCTGTTTTAAAACCTAACGGCAATTACACCTACAGTTCTGGCTGTTTTTTAGAATCCTCAATTGGCGCAATGAAAGGTTTTTATACCATGATAAATTGTAGAACTTTAGAACAATTTAAGGTAATTATACCCACTTTTCAACTAACAACTCACATATTATCAAACTAAGAAAAACAAAAAATAAAGTAGTAATTGTTAAAGATGCAGAATGTTTAAATTGCGGGCATCCTTTTAACGGACAAGAAAAATTTTGCCCAGATTGCGGACAAGCAAACAAAGGTAATAAAATTACTTTTAAGAGTTTTATTCATGAAGTTTTTAATGGTGTTTTTAATTTTGATGCTAAGTTTTGGACTACTATTATTCCGCTTTTAATAAATCCTGGTAAAGTTTCTAGAGATTATGTTGATGGCAAAAGACAACGGTACACAAATCCATTTCGTTTCTATTTAACAGTTTCCATTGTGTTTTTTTTATTGATTGGTTTGCATAACACCAAAGAAAAATACGAATCTTTAGCGCAAGAAAGTACGGACGAAATTATTGATATCATAGAGGACGAAACCTCAAAAACAAAAGAAGATAGCACAGATGAAAAGATAGATTCGATTAAAAAGGAATTAGATTATGAAATGAAAAAATCATTTATTCCAGTTCCAGAAGAAGCAAGAAAAAAAATTTTAGCGGAAGTAGAAAAAAATGCAAGAGATACCACAAAATTTAAAACTAATAGTGGTTTTATAAATTATGCCTTTGGCAAAGGTGAATCTAAAATAGAGATATTTGCAGCTTTTGCAAAAAAACATCCTAATTCTAAAATTGACGTAGCTTTAGATTCTTTAGGATATAATAAAAACTTCACTAACAGATTTTTATATACTAAAGCAGTAAACTTGTATTCGTTTTCAGAAAGTGAAGAAAGTAGAGCGCAGTTTGTAAATCAGCTTTTATCTTCCGGCTCTATCACTTTATTTATTTTACTACCTATTTTTACTTTATTTCTTAAACTTTTTTACATTAGAAAAGAATACACCTATGTAGCTCATTTAATTTTTGTTTTTCATATACAAACAGTATTTTTTATGCTGTTTTCAATCTTTTATATATTAAAAATAGTTGGTGCAAATCCGCAACCTTGGGTTTTTACAATCCTATTTTTAGTGTATTTATTTATTGCCTTAAAGCAGTTTTATCAACAGGGATATTTTAAAACTACAGTAAAGTTTTTACTACTAAATTTAAGCTACTCGATTGTTTCAAGTATCGGAATTGTCTTTGTTTTACTTATTTCGTTTGCACTATTTTAACAACATCCTTTAAATAATCAAAATATGTAATGACTATTTTTTCATTTTCTTTTTTGATGGATGTGGTACTCACGGTTTCTGTAAAAGCACGTTTCATTTTTGGCGAAATTTCTGCATTCCCTAAATTTTCATTTTGATGAAATTGGATGATTTTGTTTTGCTTAAAATCTTCATTTTTTTTTAACCAATTTGCAAACCAACCATTCCTGAATTCCTTCATATCATCAGAATATAAAGTGGATGAAGACCAAATTTTAGCTTCTTGAGCAAGTTTTGTAAAGTGTTTTTGTGCTCCATCCCAAACCAATTCATACGTTTCTAATTTACCCTGATAATCAACCAAAATTAGCGTAAAAGGTTCTATTTCTATAAAATCAAACTCATTAATGTACCCAACAGCATCCTCCGTAGAAAGTATATTTTTTACAATAACACCTCTACTCATTTTATAATACTTATTTCTTGAATGATTTGTAAACGCCCCATTTAATAGGCAAACTAATCTGTTTTTATTGCTTGTTCCAATCCATGTTCCGCCGGCTAATTCATCTTTTGGATAGGTTAATTCTATCCCATTTTCCAGATATGTTTTTGGAGAAGTTGCTCTTCTTAACGGAGTTTCATCTCTATTAGATGTTAAAATAAAATTATTATCCTTTAAAGGAAGATAGGTTACGGTACACATTTATAACTTCTAAATTTAGGTTTTCAAAATCATAAAAAACGGCTGAAAAATTTGTAACTTTACGCCTTTCAAAATTAGTATATTCAAATTTAAAAACACACAAAATGGCAAGAGGATTTTTTAATGTTCCAACAGCAATTAATGAACCTGTTAAAACTTATGCACCTGGTTCTCCAGAAAAAGCAGAATTATTAGCAATGTACAAAACCATGTTTAACAGCAATATTGATGTGCCCATGCATATTAATGGTAAAGAGGTTAGAACAGGGAAAACTAAAAATATTACACCTCCTCATGACCATAAACATGTTGTTGGGCAATATCATACAGCAGAAAAAAAACATATAGATGAAGCAATTTCTACCGCGCTTGCTGCAAGAGCAGCTTGGTCTAGTGTGTCTTGGGAAGAAAGAGCAACCATTTTTTTAAAGGCGGCTGAATTATTAGCAGGACCTTACAGGGCAAAAATGAATGCTGCAACGATGATTGGACAATCTAAAAATGTACACCAGGCTGAAATTGATGCGGCTTGTGAAACGATTGACTTTTTACGTTTCAATGTACAATACATGATTGATATTTTTAAAGATCAACCAGCATCTTCTCCAGGAATTTGGAACAGAGTTGAGTATAGACCTTTAGAAGGATTTGTTTATGCAATATCTCCTTTTAACTTTACAGCTATTGCTGCAAACTTACCTTCTTCTGCGGCTTTAATGGGGAATGTTGTGGTTTGGAAACCTTCGGACCATCAAGTATATTCTGCACAAGTTATTGTAGATTTATTTAAAGAAGCTGGTTTACCAGATGGTGTAATTAATGTAGTTTTCGGAGATCCTGTTATGATTTCTGATACTGTTTTAGCTTCTAGAGATTTTTCTGGATTGCACTTTACAGGTTCTACCGAAGTTTTCAAAAATTTATGGAAACAAATAGGAAATAACATTCACAATTATAAAACATATCCAAAAATTGTTGGAGAAACGGGTGGAAAAGATTTTATCTGGGTACACAACTCTTCAAACCCATTGCAAGTTGCAACTGCAATTGTAAGAGGATCTTTTGAGTATCAAGGTCAAAAATGTTCTGCTGCCTCAAGAGCTTATGTTCCTGCATCCTTATGGGAAGAAGTGAAAAAACACGTTATAGCGCAAACGAATGAAATTAAAATGGGCTCTCCTGAAGATACCGATAATTTTGTAAATGCTGTTATACACGAAGGTTCTTTTGATAAAATCGCTAGCTTTATTGATGCTGCAAAAGCAGGTAAAGATGCGGAAATTATTGTTGGTGGAAACCATGATAAATCAGTGGGTTATTTTATTGAACCAACTGTAATCTTAGCAAAATCGCCAACATATACAACCATGACAACTGAGTTATTTGGCCCAGTGATGACCGTTTTTATATACGAAGACGAAGCATGGGAAGCTTCCTTAAAATTAGTGGATGAATCTACTGAATATGCATTAACAGGAGCTATTTTTTCTAATGATAGATACATTGTTGAAAAAGCGTCTAAAGCATTAGAAAATGCTGCCGGAAACTTTTATATTAACGACAAGCCAACAGGCGCAGTTGTTGGTCAGCAGCCATTTGGAGGCGCAAGAGCTTCCGGAACAAATGACAAAGCTGGTTCTGCTCAGAATTTATTGAGATGGACATCTGCTAGATTGATAAAAGAAACATTTGTAACACCTACAGATTATAAATATCCTTTTTTAGGATAAATCTTAAATTATTATTTTAGAAAAAAACCGCATCAAATTTGATACGGTTTTTTTTATTTCCTTACTTTAGATACATACTTTTCAAAAAAAATGGACTATAAATATTTAATGTATGCGCATTTAATAACCGTAGTTCCTTGTTTTTTTATGGGCGCGTATCTTCTATCAGTAAAAAAAGGCACTAGGTTTCATAAATCACTAGGAAAAATCTACATGTCTTTAATGATGATTACTGCAATAATAACGTTGTTTATGCCTGCGGATGTTGGTCCGCAATTTTTTAATCATTTTGGATATATTCATCTTTTTAGTTTTCTAACCCTGTACAGCGTTCCAACTGCAATTATTGCGATAAGAAAAGGTCAAGTAAAAAAGCATAAACTAAAAATGATTTTTTTGTATGTTGGAGCAATCATTATTGCTGGCGGATTTACGTTTACGCCAGGAAGGTACTTACATACTTTCTTTTTTGGAAATTAGAAACAAAAAAACCATGTTATTAAAATAATATGGCTCTTTTTATTTGTAAAAAACCACCTATTTAATCACTAGTTTTCTAGTAGTTTGTTTAGTTCCGTTACTGACGGTTAATAGATATAAACCAGAAGAAGCTTTGTCAAAAACAACTTTTCTTGTAAAGTAAGAACTTGTATTCTCATAGTTTTTTTCTTCTACCAATCTTCCTCTAACATCGAATAATTGTAGTTTTACGTTTTCTGCATTTTCCATGTTAAAGTTTAAAGTAAATGCTCCATTTGAAGGATTTGGAAATAAGTTAAAATTAGAAAACGAAGCATCATCAATTGATGCCGTATTGTCTACTATTACTGTATAATCTTCAGTTTCTCCCCACTCTGTTAAATGATCAGTATCACAAGCACCTAAACCATAATCATCATCTGGATCATCATATTCTATAAGAACTCTCATTGTTGTTTTCCCAAATTGAGCATCAACAGGCACTGTTATATTAAAAGTAGCTGTACCAACATCATCTGTAATTGAGCCTAAATCATATCTTTCTGTAACTGAATCAAAAACAAAATCTTTGTTCCAGTCTATAAAGACAAAACAATGATCTTGATAACCACCAGTATCAAAAGTTACACTAATTTGCTCTGTTTGTCCTCTTAAAACATTTGCATTTATTGCCGTAAAATCTTGATAACCGTCTGTTGTATCATTATTAGAGTCATTATTTACGCCTCCAAAAGTAACATTTGTAATATGTTCTGTACCTCCAGCTTCGTCTGTAAAAGCAGATGTACAATAAGAGGGGCTTTCTGTTGTAAAACTAAATACAGTTGAAAAACTTCCTTCTCCACAATCGTTTTTAGGCTTTACTCTCCAAAAATATTGAGTTTCTCCACTTAAATTAGTTACTTTAAAAGAATTTTCTGCAACAGTTGCACTTGAAACAATGTTAGAAAAATTAGAATCTGAAGCTATTTCTACATCATAAAAAGATGCATTTATGTCTTGAACCCAAGTAAGCGTTTCATTGATAGAAGTAGCTTTTGCTCCATTTGTTGGCGATGTTAACCCTAAAGTATTAAAAACTGAGCCTCTCAATTTTAAAACCAAGTTTATACTTTGAGTAACTGTTGCTGATGTACCAATAACATTTATATCATAATTTTTTGTTTCTTTACCTTCTAAATTAGAAATTGTAAAAGTTACCGTTCCGTCCGCATTTATAGTTTCAGAGCTAAATGCTATTGAAGAACCCGTTGGCTGTCCAGTTGCACTTAAAGTAGCCGTTTCTGTAAAACCATTTATAAAATCGAAATCTAAAATATAACTGACACTTTGACCGTCTGTATTACAAACAGGTTTTTCACCCGTTTTATCAGAAATTAAAAAAGTTGGGGTAGTTGAAACTATCGTAAACTTTGATGCATTTACATTATAAAAAATATTATCCGCTGCTTCTACCATAATTCTGGCATTAGTTGTCGCATTATCTGGCACAATAATATTTTCTGTACCATCATTTGGAGTGTTGGTTTTTACTATAATAGGAAACGTAATTCCGCCATCAATAGATAATTTAATATTTACATTTTCACATTCAATAGGTGCAATATCTGTAGTTCCTTTATTCCAATTTACTGCTATTGTTTGTCCTGAATTTAAAGTTTCGATTGTGTTTTGAGAAGTTACTGTAAAAGCTGCGGCATCTGTAATGGTAACTTTAAGGTCATCTCTAGCCGAACCGCCTCCTCCAGCATTATTATCTCTTACAAAAAATGAAAAATTTAATTCTCTAGCTACCGAAGGAACAACTTCCCAAGTTGAAGAAGTATTTCCTGCTACAACAGTGGCTAACGCTGGCATATATCTTTCGGATGTTGTTTTTGATGATAAAGATCTAAACATTGGCCCAACCACATTTGAGCTTACTGGCGGCATCGTTGCTATTTCTTTGTCTAATTGCTCCCAATTATAGGTTAAACTCGGTAAACCGTCTTCATCTGTGGCAGTCCCTTTTAGCTTGAAAGGAGTAGATTTTGGTATGCTATAATCTAAACCAGCCTTTGCCACCGGTGCTTTATTATTTGTATTTGTAACTAAACCACACGTTGCAGAAGATTGAATAACATTCCACATTTGAGCAATACTCACTGCATGAAAATAAGCATCACTATTCCCGTTTGCATTTCCAGCTTGCACATTTGGTGAACAAATACCGGCGTAACTCATTATGGTTGATCCACTTCCTGGCTCTACTGCAGAGGAATTAGTTCTATTGCCTGAACATGAATTATTAAAAGTATGAGTGGCACCAAATTGATGTCCTAATTCATGTACAACAAAATCAATATCATATGGATCTCCAACTGGCTGAGATCTCCCTGTAACACCTCTAGCTTTTTGACCAGGACTACAAACAACGCCTAAACGTGCTAATCCATCGCCCCCAATACTAAAAACATGACCAACATCATAATTGGCATTTCCAACAACATTATCACATATGGTTTGCACTTCATTAATCATTGTACTTGGCGAACCATCTGTAATGCCATCTGTATCTGCATCTAAAAAAATAAGTTTATCATTATCAGCAACTAAAATAAGTTTTACTGATAAATCTTTTTCAAAAATTCCATTTATTCTTGTGATGGAGGTATTCATGGCTGATAAAACCGCAGCTTTTTTTACTTGATCCGTTGCTGTATCTGGTATGTTTTGTTGACTAGTTCCTAAATGAAACTGTGCATATTCGGCGCTACACGCTAAAGCCAATCTATAAGTTCTTAACTTGCCATCATTCGCATTTTTCTCAAAATCTTTTATCGCAAACTCTTGTTTAACAGTTTCCTCCATTTGACATTTAAAATCAGCACCTGCTTTCCTTAAACTACTTCTTTGATAAATGATATAGTCTTTTTTGTCTTTAGAATATGGATCTATATATGTAGTTTCTTGCTTTCCAGAAAAAATTACTGCGTGAAAACCATCCGTTCCAATACTTATTTTTGCCACAGCGGTAGGGTCATCTATTCCTTGGGCAGAATACGATTTTATATTTGGAAATTTAGCCTGTAACTTCGCTTCAAAATTTGAGGTTTCTTTTACAGAAAAGGTAGAGAATGTCCCATCTGAATTTGGCAACGTCATAATTTCCTTTAGATTAAAAGTGCTACTTTTTAAATTCGCTGAAAAAGCATTTAAATTTAGTGATACAATTTCATAACTTGAAGGAAAATTTTTCTTCTGATAAATTTCCTTCTTTTGAACTACATAAGTTGATTTCTGAACTTTTGTCCAAATTTTTTGAGAATAAAGAGCATCAACATTTAAAAATATAAGGGTTACTAAAAATAGAAGAGGAAATTTACATCTCATAAAATATATTTAAAACACGATTGAATGGTTTCAAATATAACGAATTATTTACCTTTGTCTTTTGAAATTATGAATAGAAAAATATTACTTTCCGACCTAGCAAGCAAAGACTATAAAGAAACTTGGGATTACCAATCTCAATTATTACAAAAAATTGTTGATGTTAAGATTCAAAACAGGAGAAATGATCTGCAAGAAACAACCAAGAATCACTTTTTATTTGTTGAACATCCGCACGTATACACATTAGGAAAAAGCGGAGATCTAAGTAATTTATTGCTAAACGAAAATCAGCTTAAAGAAAAAAATGCTACATTTTATAAGATAAACAGAGGTGGTGATATTACATATCATGGACCTGGGCAAATTGTTGGCTATCCTATTTTAGACCTAGAAAATTTCTTTACCGATATTCATAAATACTTAAGATTATTAGAAGAAATGATTATTTTAACGATTGCAGAATATGGTTTAAAAGGAATTAGAAGTGCCGGCGAAACTGGTGTCTGGCTGGATGTTGGAACGCCTTTTGCTCGTAAAATTTGCGCCATGGGTATTCGTTCTTCACGCTGGGTAACCATGCATGGTTTTGCTTTAAACGCAAATGTAAATCTTGGTTATTTTGATCATATCATTCCGTGTGGAATTCGCGGAAAAGCAGTGACTTCTATGGAAGTTGAATTAGGCAAAAAAGTAGATACCGAAGAAGTAAAACAAAAAATCTTAAAGCATTTTAAAACACTCTTCGAAGTTGAAGAGTTTATCGTTTCTTAATTTTTTTATTATTAAGGAAGAAAAGACGAAGCGATCTACTTTTTTTATAAACAGATTACTTCGTTCCTCGCAATGACGTTTGAAATCATTTCTCTTCGTTAAAATATACTTTGTAAAATTTCATTTTTCTCTCTTCATCATACCCTCTTTCTAAATATTCTGACGCTGCATCTGGCGCATCAACATCTAGTTTTATAATGATATTTGTATCTAACTTAATTTCCGTTTTTAATTTGTTTTTTGCTTTCTTTAAGACTACCCCAGAAACATCAAAGTTATTTCTGATTAACACATCATTTAACGTTTCATAATGTTTTTTGTAATCTTCAAACAACTCTTTATGTTTTTCATCTTCAAAAACTTTGTCTTTGAACTCATGGTAATCTACCGCTTCATGCTCTTTAAAATAATCTACCGTATTTGCTAAAAAATTACCTTGTTTGTGTTTACCAAGTTCTGGTTTTATAACTTCTTCAGAGAACTCTTTACACAGCTCTAAATAGTTTTGTGTATGCGCATTATAATCATCCGCTAATTTTACAGACAAGAAATTTTTAATCCAATATTGCGCATCATAATTGTTGTTATCCACAGAAAAAACAACAGTTCCTTCAGTATCAGAAGTGTTTAGAATTAAACAACCTTTGTCTATTTTTTTAGTAGAAATTCCTTTTTGAACAACCACATCAAAACTTTCATTATCATCTAAATATGTTTGAAAAAAATCAACTTTATTTTCAATTTTAAAAACACCAATTGCTTCTGTTAAAACATCTTTATATTCAATGCCTTCAATAAAAACGACAATAACATCGCCCGTTTTTATTTGTGAAGAATTAGATTGTTCGTACAAATGGTTTACCATATTTTTAGAATATTCTACAAACGAACTTTCTTCTTTAAAAACTTCCGAAGCATAATTATTCAATTCATTTAAACGCACATCTGCATGATGAGAAAAACGATAACTTTGCGTTAAACTCCCAAAAGGTTTTAACAAGAAATTTTTCATTAAATCGTAACTTTCTTGATCGAAACGTATTAAATCTTCGGAAAACACGTTGTGTCCGCTATTAAATTTATTCGCTACTTTATGAAGAATGCATTTGGTAATTTCTGCCCTCGTTTTTTTAATCATTATCTAAAATTTTGGACGGTAAAAATAGAAAAAGTTTGTGTAGGATTTTTATATAAATGAGGATTCTATAAAAATAAATTGAGTTATACGCTTAGCGTCTGTTTTATTTGATTTTGATATATTGGTTTACTTTCTACCATTCTATTAATCGTTTTATGAAATATGCTGGTTTTAAATTGAGAGCGATTAATTCTAAAACAAAACTCATCAAAGTATGCTTGAATATGCCATTTACTTACATGAGTTGGTATTGCTCTCAACCATGACTTAACTTGCATAATCACAATGTGTAATTGTTTGAAATTAGCACCATTATTACTATATATTTGGTCAATGTCATACATCTGTTTTAAAGGTTGGTAACCTCTCCATTTATCAGTTACTATTTTAGCAGATGTGCTTATATGCTCTTCAAATATCGGGGTTAATGATTTTGCAGAATAGTCTTTGATGGATCTGATATAAACTCTTTTAACTTTATTGCCATCTGTTAATTCTACTGCGATAACAGCCTTTTTCTTTTTCGTATCATAACTTCTTCCTTGTTTGCCTTCTTCTTTCCCTCCAACAGTAAATTCATCAACATGGATTAATTTCTCTAAAGGATATTTTTGACTGCTTTTCATTGCTTTACGCACTTTTTGCATGAAATACCACGCTGTTCCTTGGCGAATGCTAAAACGTTTTCCCATTTGAATACTTGAAATACTTTTACTACTTGTACTCATTTCAAAAACCACACAAAAGGCTTTTTGCAATCCAAATTTAACTTTATGAAATAAGGTGTTTGCAGTGGCGCTTTCTACGTGTTGACAGTTATAACAATGGTATCTATAATCTACTTTTTCACAGCCTTTGGTATGACCACATTTCATACAAGTAAATCCATCTTGCCATTTTATTTTGGCTAAATATGCTTTACACGCAGCATCATTTGGTAATTCTTTTATAAAGTTTAGTATATCTTGACCTTCAAATTGTTCCATATCTCTTGTTTTAAAGGTTATAATATATGGAAATTAAATGACTAACTCAAAAAATAAATTTAGATACAGCTTTCACAGATTTATACTGATGAAGTAGTTTATTTTGTAAAAATGTATGAATTTTATAAATTATTTAAAACTTTTTATATAATCTTAGCCCTGATTGAAATGGCATCCTTTTTCTTTTTCAGAAAAAAGATATAACCTTTAGACCTCGCTCAAGTAAAATTCCAAGCAGGAAGTAGCTTCAAAAAAAATTAACCCTTTAGCTTTAATTGTTCTGGCAATAATCGGAATGTTTTTCGATGGTGAATATTTGCCCCAAATTCACGAATCGCATTTCTATGTTCTTTGGTTGGGTAGCCTTTATTTTTTTTCCAATTATACATCGGAAATTCCTGATGAATCTTAGCCATATATTCATCCCTGTAAGTTTTTGCTAAGACAGAAGCTGCCGCAATACTCAAATATTTTGCGTCCCCTTTTACAATCGTTTGGTGCGGAATTTCGTTATAATCTCTAAACTTATTACCATCTACAATAATAAATTCTGGGATAATTTTTAACGCATCAATCGATCTATGCATTCCTGTAATTGAAGCTTGTAAAACATTTATTTCATCAACTTCATCTTGCCAAACAAAAGAAACGCCAAATGCGATAGCATTTTCTTCAATAAAAGGTCGTAATTCTTCCCTCCTTTTTTCTGATAATTGCTTAGAATCATTTAAAAAAGGATGTATAAAATCCTTGGGCAAAATTACAGCTGCAGCTACAACGGGGCCACATAAACAGCCTCTTCCTGCCTCCTCTGTGCCCGCCTCTAAAGAAAACTCACTATAATTAGGTTTCAACATAGTACAAAGAAAAGAAAAATTTTTCTTATAGATTTCTAATATCTAGACAAGTTAAACACAAATTTCATCATAATGATACTTCTTTTAATACTTCAATTAAATTTGAAGAGCCACTTTTAAATAAACAGATTTCATCATAATTATTAGTAATTATTTTCGTTTAATTATTTTACATTTGCCTTTGTATAATTTATGATGAACAAACAAATTTTTTTCTTTTTTTTATTGATTCTATTCAGTGCAGCGACTATTTTTTCTCAAAAAAGGTTTGCAGAGAATGAATTCACAACTCTTAACAGAATAGAAAATGATTCTTTAATTTCTGGAAGAACCAAAATTGAACTTTCAGGAAAAACAAAATATACCGACTATAAAATTTTTTCTCATAAAGGAGATACTGCATACATCGATACTACTTTAACGATTTTAAAAGAATATCAATTCAATTATTTAAGAAAAGATAATTTTGAGCTTTTAGAATTTCATAATCAAGGACAAACCTTTAATAATTTAGGGTATAGTTTCGATAATTTAAAACAATTTACAGACATAGGTTTTACTGCAAAACAGTTTAGTTATTTTGAAATTGAAGACATTGATTACTATGAAGTTCCTACACCAACAACCGAAATTTTGTACAGAACTGGCTTGCAACAAGGACAAGTTGTAGATGCGCTTTTTACATTAAATTTCTCTAAAAGATTAAACGTTTCTGCTTCTTATAAAGGATTACGTTCTTTGGGTGCTTACAGAAGATCTTTAGCAAGTAATGGCAATTTTAGAGGAACTTTTCATTACACAACCAAAGAAAATCAATATGAAATTAAAGGCCATTTAACAAGCCAAGATTTTTTTAATGAAGAAAGCGGTGGATTAACAACTTCTGCTTTAGAAAATTTTATTTCTGATAACCCCGATTTTCAATCCCGTGAACGATTGGATGTGAATTTAACGGATGCAGAAAATCAGTTTGATAGTAATAGAACGTATTTAGAACATAGCTATAAGTTGATCTCTAGCAAAGACACCATCAACAACAAAGATTTTAGCAATTTAAAAGTTGGTCATATTTTTACCAGTGAAAATAAGAGCTATAATTTTACGCAAGCAACCGCAACTACCGCTATTTTCGGTGCTATAAATGGAACCGATGCAACAGATAATACTGCAAAAAGTAAAATTACCAACAACGAAATTAACCTTGAATTTAATTCAAAATATGTTTTAGGAAAATTTAAAGCGAAAGCAAATTACACAAGTTATTCTTATGGATATGACACTATTTTAAATAGCAATAGCACTATTCAAATTCAAACATTAAAATTAGAAGGAAGTGCGCTTTCTTTTGGTGCAGATTGGAATGCTAAAATTAAAAATTTTAAATTAAATGCTGATGCCTCTGTAACTCCTGGTTCTGGAATATTATCGGGTAACTTTTTAAAAGGGGAAGCTGTTTACGAAAATGACAGCCTTTTTACGGTAAAAGGAAGTTTATTAATTAGTTCGAAATCATCAAATTTTAACACATTATTACATCAAAGTAAATATGACAATTACAATTGGGAAAACAATTTTAGTAGTGTAAACACTCGAGATTTAGGTTTCTCTTTTAATTCTAAATGGATAAATGCTGCTCTTAATTTTACCAATATTGATAACTATACTTATTTTGATGAAAACAATGCGCCACAACAATTTGCAAATCAGATTACGTATTTAAAAGTAAAAGCAAATAGAGAATTTAAATTTTGGAAATTAGCTTTAGACAATACAGTTATGTATCAAAACGTAAGCAGCGGAAGTTCTGTTTTTAGAGTTCCAGAGTTTGTAACCAGAAATACTTTTTACTACACAGATTATTGGTTTAAAGGGAAACCAATGTTGGTAAATATTGGCGTTACTTTTAAGTATTTTACTAAATATGCGGCAAATGCTTACAATCCTTTATTAGCAGAATTTATATTACAGAACGATCAGCAAATTGGGTACCCCACTTTTGATGTTTTTTTTAACGCACAAGTTCGAAGAACACGTATGTATTTTAAAGTTGATAATGTAACTTCTGGTTTTTCTGACAAAAATTATTTTTCGGCTCCAAATTATCCTTATCGAGATTTTACCATACGTTTTGGGTTAGTCTGGAATTGGTTTATTTAAAAAAAATATTCTAAACCCTTCCCGAAAAGAAAATCTTTAAAAGCGATATGGAAACCATATTGAAATAAATTTCCTAAAAAAGAATTTAACTCAAATGAAAAAACCAAATATGAAAAGTCAACTTAAAAATAACTGGAAACTTTTTTTAATTGCAAGTTTAACTTTAGGATTCGCACCTTTTAATCCGCCACATATTTTAGGCAAAATTCAATGGGTTTTAGGCGGAAATGCATTTTCTGCAGAAAACGGAATGCAAGGACAAGATTGGTTTGATGTCTTGTTGCACGGTTTGCCTTGGGTTTTATTATTGATCTCTATACTGTTAAATATTTTTGGGTTGTTGACAAAAAAAGGTTCCCAATAAGTATTTGTAAACAAACAAATAACTTTAAATTATAATAGCGATTTAATCAAAAAAAGATTTTATTCAGCAACTATAAATTTTGATACAATCCTATTCTAAATAAATTTTAGGCACATGAAATTTATTTAGGACAGGATTGTATTATTTAGTTAAAAACTTTAGAATGATGTTTTATAAGTATAAATTTAATGAAAAATACAACCAATTACAAAAGCGAATATGCTTAAATTTGTACAAAATAAATACAACAAGTCAACTTTTATAGATTCTTCAAAACGGGTTGTTAATGAGTGCAAATAAAATTAAAAATGAGTGTATCCAATAAAATTCCAGAAGTTTCTTTTTTTAAGTTTCTAAAGCATGCCAATGCTATTTTACAAAATCCTTTACCTTTTCACGCAAAAAACTTTGATACTTTAGGAGATATTTTTCGTTTAAAAATTGGTTTTGGAAAATCTGTTTTGTTTTGTAGAGATGCTGGACTTTTACAACATGCGCTTCAAAAGAATCAAAAAAATTATACCAAATCTTATATTCAAACCAAAGATTTAGCAAAATATGTTGGAAAAGGATTGTTAACTGCTGAGGGAGAACATTGGCAAAAACAACGAAAATTAATTCAGCCAGCTTTTCATAAAGGCCAACTTAAGCTGTTGGTTGATACCATTCAAAAAACCATTTTAGCAGAATTAAAAAATATTAAAACTGGAAAACCGATGGATGTTTTTCCTGTTTTTAATGATTTGGCTTTTCAAACTGTTATCAAATCAATTTTCAATATAAACATTTCTAATGCTGATATTGATTCATTGCAACATACCACAGAAGCTACTCAAAAAATGTTGGTTCAAGAACTAAGACAACCTTTTTTTGTTTGGTGGTTTAACCTTTCAGGAAAAACGAAAAAGCATTTAGACTTGACTCAAAATTCGAGAACAATTTTAAAAAGATTGGTGGAAAAAAGAAAGCAAAGCAACGGAGATCATCATGATTTATTGGACATGCTTTTAAGTGCAAAATATGAGGATGGCTCTAAGATGGATGAAAATCAATTGGTAGATGAAATATTGATTTTATTTGCAGCGGGTCATGAAACAACTTCAAATTCACTTACTTTTACCTGCGAATTGTTGGCCCGAAATCCTGCAGCACAATCAAAAATAGCATCTGAAATCAAAAAAATAAAAAGTGAATCTACGGATTGCATGCATTGGATAAAAAATGCGAGTTATACAAAATTAGTTATTGAAGAATCTATGCGTTTGTTTCCTCCAGCCTATTTTATGGACCGCGTAAATATTGAGGAAGACACTTACAACGGAATTGTTTTACCCAAAGGCTCGAATTTGTTGTTTTCAATTTATGAAATTCATCGTCATTCAGACTTTTGGAAACAGCCAAATAAATTTATTCCTGAGCGTTTTTTAGATGAAAATATTAAGTTTTCAAAAAATTATTTTCCTTTTGGTGCGGGACCTAGAATGTGTATTGGCAATAATTTTGCCATGTATGAAATGATTTTAGCAATTATTGCTTTGGTAGAACAATTCGAAATTATTGAAAAGGAATCCCCTATTCAAATAAAACCATTAATTACGCTGAAACCACACAATGCTATTTTGGAATTTAAAAATAGGATTTGACTGAAAGATCAAATTTTTAATTAAATTTCCACAAATCAAACTAAATTCTTTGTGAGGAAACAGTAGTTGTAAACTTGTTTAATTGGTAACAAAGAAAAATTTAATCTCAACGAATTATTATATAGCAAGCAACTCTTCTTCCGGCATTTCCTCTAGGTCGCGTTATAAAACCATAAGGATTTGTGTGAAGAATTAAGTCTTTATTTAAGATGTTTTTTGTTTCGTCATCACAACCAATGCACAATTCATCAGTTTTTAAAAATTGAAGCTCAAATTACAGGTCTATACTATTCAAAAAGAAATAACCCATAAGAGGAATAATTAGCAAAATCATCTATCGATTTTGGATTATAGAAATCTCTTTGGAATAAAAAAAGAGAAATTACATTATCAGCCAGTGATTTGTTTAATAATTTTGGATTAAGACAACGCATCAATGGAGAAGGTTTTACAGCTTTGTATGAAAACAATTTTGAAACTCAAATTATTCGTTTAGGGATGAAGTATAAATTTTAAAAACAAAAATTTATACTTTATTGTCATTGTCCAAAAAAACGCTTTGTGCTCTTACCTAAATTTAAGTTGAGACTCAAACCTTTATTGCTGTTAAACAGTTTAAATTTTTCTTTTAACAATCTCATTTAGCTTTGTAAGGTTTCCTTAATTTTTTATTAGAGATACTTTTCTGCTCTTTCATTATAGCCTTTTTCTTCTTATTCAAAAATTCGACTGATCTAATATAAATATCCATTTTAAGTGATTAGTATCAACAAAATTATATAGAGACTTATTTTTTAACCAACTGTTTAATCTTAATATTAAATGCGGCGAATAGCAAGGTCATAAAAGGGCTTAAATAATTAAAAATTGCATACACAAAATAATCAGAAACAGAAACACCTAAAACTCCAGATTGATAAGCCCCACAAGTATTCCAAGGAATTAAAACCGAAGTTACAGTTCCGGAATCTTCTAAAGTTCTACTTAAATTCTCTGGTGCTAAACCTCTATCTTGATATGCTTTTTTAAACATTTTACCCGGAATTACTAATGCCAAATATTGATCTGAAGCAATTGCGTTTAAACCCAAGCAACTTACAACTGTACTTGCAAACAAGCCAAAAACGGAGGTTGCTACTGATAATAATTCTTTCGTAATTTTTGCCAATGCACCAATTGCGTCCATAATTCCGCCAAAAACCATTGCACAGACAATTAACAAGATCGTCCAAATCATTCCTGCAATTCCGCCTGATGAAAATAATTCGGTTAGTTTTTCATCATCCGTTTGTATTGTAACATCTGTAAATATTGACTTCCCTATCGCTCCAAAATTAGATTCAGAGATTTCGCTTAAAACATCACCTTGAAAAATAAATGCGAAAATAGCTGCTAAAATAACACCAACTCCTAGGGCAATTAATGGTTTTGTTTTCATTACAATCATTATAATTACAATTCCTGGCACTAAAAACAACCAAGGAGAAATGTAAAAAGTATTGTTTATTGAAGTTAGTAAACTACTAATATCCGTATTTCCATTTGTTTCAACTGTTCCGCTTAAAATAGCAAATACAATCAATGTTATTATAATTGTTGGTACCGTTGTGTATGCCATATATTTTATATGTGTAAATAAATCTGTACCTGCCATTGCTGGCGCCAAATTTGTTGTGTCTGACAATGGAGACATTTTATCACCAAAATAAGCGCCAGAAATTACTGCTCCTGCAATCATTCCGGTTGGTATACCTAAAGCACTTCCAATTCCGACTAAAGCGATACCTACAGTTGCAGACGTAGTCCAAGAACTACCAGTTGCAACAGATATAATTGCTGCGATTACTACAGATGCGGGCAAAAATATTGCCGGACTTAACACTTGCAGTCCATAATAAACCATTGCAGGAATAATGCCACTCACCAACCAAGTTCCTGCTAAAGCACCTACTAAAAACAAAATTATAATGGGTACAAAAACACTTTTCCAGTTTTCCCAGATTTCGGCGATCATCGTGTTTAAGGGTACTTTATTTAAAAAACCTACAGCTGCAGAAACCAAACCACCCATTAACAAAATGTATTGATTTGTGTAGGCTCCAAGCCATTCTTGATCTTCCACAAAAAAGATGTTGTATGCCAGCAAACTCATCAAAATAACAACAGGAATTAAAGACTCTAGAAGATTTAATTCCTTATTTTCAATAATTTTTTGATCTTCAACTTTTATTTCTGATAAATTTTTATGGTCTTGCATTCTATAAAATTTTGTTTTGTAATGTTACGATTTTACAGAATATTATGCAAATCAAATTTCTTCACTTATTTTTGCACTTATGGATTCATTAACTCAAATTGTTTTAGGTGCTGCTTGTGGTGAAGCCGTTCTTGGAAAAAAGATTGGCAATAGAGCACTTTTATTTGGTGCAATTGGCGGTACAATTCCGGATTTAGATGTTTTTATAGGTCGTTTTTTATATAGCAATGAAATACAAGCGATGGCTTTTCACAGAGGTTTTATGCACTCGCTCTTATTTGCATTTTTAGGATGTTTTGTTTTTGGATGGATCACTTATAAACTTTATAATACGGATAAAAGACAAGAAACAACCACATTAAAAAATTGGATATGGTTGTTCTTTTGGGCTATTTTTACACATCCACTTTTAGATTGCTTTACGCCTTATGGCACACAATTATTTGCACCTTTTTCTAATTATAGAATTGCTTTTAACAATATTTCTGTTGTTGATCCTTTTTATACCGTTCCGTTTTTACTGTGTATAATTGTTTTAATGTTTTTCAATAGAATAAATACCAAAAGACTTTTGTGGCTAAAAGCAGGAGTTTATATAAGCTCAGCCTATATGATTTTTACAATCTTCAATAAATTTTATATGGATGCTGTTTTTGAAAAATCCTTTGAAAAAGCAAGTATTAATTTTACCCGTTTTTCTGCTCAGCCAACAATCTTTAATAATTTTTTATGGTATGCGGTTGCAGAAACTGAAGAAAATTATCACTTAACTTTTTATTCTTTATTTGATGAAAAATCAACATCAGAAAAAATACTTACTGTTAAGAAAAATCATGATCTACTTGACATGAACGATGTTAATTTGCGAATGCTCACTTGGTTTAGCAATAAGTATTACAACATTTCAAAAAAGGAAAAAGTAGGCACTTATAAGTATGTAGATTTAAGATATCCGATGTTAAATCCTGAGGATCCAAATACCTCTATTTTTAATTTTATAATTTACAATAAAGATAATGAATGGGATATTTTACCTTTTGATGGAGCGACACCAACGAAAGAAGATTTTACCAAATTTATTGAGCGTTTAAAAGGGATTTAATTGTTGGCTGTTGGCAAAAATGAAAACTTCTCGATATATAGGCTAAAAAAGTGTGACATTGATCTCGTCACACCTTTTACTCTTTAACTTTGAAACTTTGAAAATAATCTATAAAACGCCAACCTCAATCATACAAGCTTTCATCATTTGATACGTTCTTGAAATGTCGTTATCTAAACCTATAGAAAAACGAATTAATCCATCTGTAAGACCCATTTCTTTTTGTTCTTCTACTGATATTTCTGAAGAAGTAGAACTTCCTGGCGCAGAAAATAATGTTTTGTAAAACCCTAAACTTACCGCTAAATATCCTAAATTTTTGTGCTGCATTCGTTCCATTAATTCATTCGCTTTTTCAAGAGAACCTACATCAATAGTAAGCATTCCGCCAAAACCATATTCTGCATTCATCATACTTTTAAAAAGCTGGTGAGAAGGATGAGCTTCTAACCCTGGATATACCGTTATTAATCCATCAGCTTGAAACTTATCAGCTAAATAAGCTGCATTAAAACTGTGCTGCTTCATTCTGATATGCAAAGTTCTCAAATTTTTTAAGATGGATGAAGCTCTTAAACTATCCATTGTAGAACCTAATAACATTGAAGCGCCATTATTTACACTTCGTAATTCGTTGATGCATTCTTGCGTTCCACAAACCACACCTCCAACAGTATCCGAAGAACCATTTATAAATTTAGTTAAACTATGGCAAACAATATCTGCTCCTAATTTTGCTGGTGAAATTGATAATGGAGAAAAAGTATTATCAACCACTAACTTTAAATTATATTTTTTTGCTAACGCTGATAAACCTTTAATATCTGAAACTTCCAACAAAGGATTACTTACTGATTCGCAATATAATATTTTAGTATTTTTTGTAATAGCCGCTTCTACGATATCTAATTTTGTAATGTCTACAAATGTAGTTTGAATCCCTAACCTTGGCGTAAAGTTTTTTAGGAATGCGTAAGTTCCTCCATAAATGGTTCTACTAGAAACGATATGATCGCCTGCGCCACAGATTTGCAATAAAACAGGCGTAATTGCCCCCATTCCTGAAGCTGCAACATTCGCAGTTTCTGTACCTTCCATTGCTGCCAAAGCTTTGCCTAAATATAAGTTACTAGGTGTTGAATGGCGAGAGTATAAATAACAGCCATCTGCATTTCCTTCAAACGTATCAAACATTGTTTTTGCTGATATAAAAGTATATGTTGATGAATCTGAAATTGAAGGATTTACGCCCCAAATTCGCCAAAATATTGTAAATCTTGAATGTTATCTGCTGGATTAAAGCTCATAAGTAGTAGTTTTAAATTTAGAACAAATCAACAATTAAATAGAATTTATATCAACATAATACATAATATATAGATTATTTTATTAAATTTGATACATATACTAGTTTTAAAAACTAAAAAAATTCAATTAAAATAATTAAATAGATAATTTTTAAGTATGCACTTAGATTCTACCGACAAGAAACTCATCAATTTATTGCAAAATGATAGTAAACAAACTACTAAGAAGCTGTCATTACAACTCAACTTATCTGTAACCGCTGTTTATGAACGGATTAAAAAGCTAGAAAATCAAAAGGTGATTGATAATTACGTGGCCATCATCAATAAAAATAAAATTGAAAAGTCTTTTTTAGTTTTTTGTCATTTAAAACTCATTCAGCATTCTAGAGAATATGTAACCACTTTTGAACGTGAAATTATAAAACTTGAAGAAGTTTCTGAATGTTTTCACGTAAGTGGAGATTTTGATTATATCTTAAAAATCTATGTAAAAGACATGGAAGAATATAGAAATTTTATGGTTTCTAAATTAACTGCCATAAAATATATTGGCAGTACGCATAGTATTTTTGCGATAGAGCAAGTAAAAAATACAACTGCAATATATTTGCAATAAAAATACGCTATTCTTTAAAACTGGAATATCATTGCCTTCAAAAGCGAAAACATTTGTTGTAAAATTAAGACTACCAGCATTCCCTCTTTTAGAAGTTTTTTTCATTGGAATAAAATAAAACCCCTTGCTATTAATATTAAAAACACCCGTTGTGCATTTAAACAATATTGACTTTTAAATTGTTTATATTCCTGTTAAATACAAATTTGTTAATGTATTGAATGATAGTTAATGCTGTTAATTTTGAGAGAATTCTTGTCTTAAAACCTTCAAAAGTTTTCGCATAATTATTCCGTATTTTAAACTGGTCACAAAGTTGAGAAAACAAGGTCTCAATTCGTTTTCTTTTCTTCCTAAAAATATACGTTTGTTTTTTGTAATTCTGTTGATTTTTACGCATTGGAACTTCTAATTTAATTTGTTTACTCTCAAATAAATCTAACTGATAGTCCGCACTTAGGTATCCTTTGTCCCCTAAAACCACACAGTTATTAAACTTATTTTTAATGTCTTTTAAATAATGAATATCATGTACAGAAGCTTTGCTAATATCAAAACTTTTAAACACGCCATCAATAGAACAAACAGCATGTATTTTATAGCCATAATAATGCATGTTTTGACTAGCACAATAACCTCTATTTGGGGCTGAATAAAAGTACTCCTTACAAACTTTACTTCTCCCGCTTCTTGAGAGTTTTACAATCTCCAAAGGCATACTATCTACTACATAATAGTTTTCAAACTCCGTGAACTTATTGGAGAGTTGAGTTCTTATAAATTCAATGGCAAAAAATAATTTTCGCTTCCGTTTATTGTAAACTGATCGCTCTATTTTAGCAAACAAATATTCTGGAATATCCCGAAACAACTTACATTCACTGTCTATACCCATATATTCTGCTGTTAAATTCATAGCGATTAATTCAATGTCTTTTAGTTTTGGTTTCCTGTTTTGACGTAAAAATTGTTCCTTTTCTGTAATTGTGGCTAAGACTTCTAAAATTTTATCGTAATTTGCTCTAAAGTTATTCATTGTATTTAATCGATTGATTGTCAATTAAATATACGCCTTTTAATAGTCAAATGAATAACTATTTTTAACTATTTATAATGCACAACGGGTTAAAAACATAATATTCTATACATTCTATTTGGCTTTTTTTTATTGGTATTCCTTTTTGAAATTCGCCATGGCCAATCGAAGTTGCTTAGGGAAAGGTATTGTAGAGAAATATATTTTAACTTGTATTTTTAATAGTATTATAATATAAAATGAAAAACCCAAAACGAACGTTTTGGGTTTAAATAAATGTTTAATAGTATTTATTTTACTATTTGTTTGAATGTGATCCATCACAGTTCCCTTTTGGGTCTTGAGTGTTTCCGCATCCACAAGGTTTATCTGCTTTATTAGATTTCATGTTTTTGTGATTTTAAATTCGTAAACTTTTATTTTCTTTTATGATAATTATGCTTTTGTTTTTACAACAAAAGACATCTCCATGATATCGTCAATAAATTTATCTTTTAAATTGTCAAAGAAAGATTTTGATCCATATCTTACATTAAAATCTGTTCTGTTAATGTTAAAAGTATCACTTTTAAAAGTAGTTACACCTGCTTTTGTAGAAATTGTAGCTGGTATGGTAATGCTTTTTGTAATATCTTTAATTTTTAAATTTCCTGTAACTGCTAATTTTCCGTCTTCATTTTCCTCTACATTTGTAATTACAAATTTTGAAGTAGGGTATTTAGCTACATCAAAAAAGTCTTCTGACTTTAAATGACCTTCAATTTTTCCTGCGCCATCAGTCCCTTTCATATCAACATTTGCAATAGAGCTCATGTTAATAATAAATTCTCCTTCAACTAACTCATTCTTTTCTATAACTAAACTTCCACTTTTTAAAGAAACCACACCGTCATGAGAACCTAAAGGTTTTGTTCCTTTCCAGTTTAAGACAGATGTTGCTATATCAACGTTATACTTTTCTACTGCAATAGCTTCAAATTCTACAACTTCATTTACTGCTAATTTTTCTTTTTTCTCACTCTTACATGCAGTTAAAACTGATGCTACTAAAACTAATGATAAGATTATTTTTTTCATTTTATTAAATTTAAATTAATGGTTTTTTATTTGAGATTGTAAATGTACATATAATTTATTTCCCTTGGAAACTAAATATTACTTTTTTATAATTTCATTAATTACAAAAGCTGCTGCTTGTAAACCAAAAGCTGCCGGCATATAACTAATTGTGCCATAAAACGATTTCTTAAAATTTGTTCCGTCGGTCATTCTTAAACTTTCTGCTATTTGAAATTCCTCAGAATACACCGCTTTCACTCCTTTGTCCACGTTACGTTCTTTTAATCTTTTACGCACCGTTCTTGCCATTGTGCAATTTTTCGTTTGCGAAATATCTTTAATCTTAATTTTGGTTGCATCTAACTTACCTCCTGCGCCCATCGAAGAAATTATTTTTACTTTTTTTCTTCGGGCTGCAACTATTAGATTAATTTTTGGCGTAATGCTATCGATACAATCCAATACATAATCAAATTCTTCGGATACAATTTCATACGCCCTTTCTGGGGATAAAAATTCTTCTAAAACTGTTAACTCAATTGCTGAATTAATATCTTTTAGCCTGCTTGCCAAAACTTGTGCTTTCGATTTCCCTATTGTGGAATCTAGCGCTGTTAATTGTCTGTTTTTATTTGTGATATCAAAAACATCACCATCTACAAGTGTTATTTTGTTTACACCGGCTCTAGCAATAAATTCGGCTGCAAAAGAACCAACACCTCCTAAACCAACAATTAAAATATTGGCTTTTGTTAGTTTTTCTAATCCGTCTTTTTGAACTAATAATTCTGTGCGTTCTAACCAACTCATTCTATAAATATTCTTTTAAAATTCTGATAAATTGCTAACTGCAAATCTGTTAAACTACTATTTTTTATTTCTGATGCTTTTTGATAAATTTCTTGAATCTCCAATTCTGAAGTATCCGTTTCTAATAAAATTGATGAAATTGGCAATTCTAAAAAAACTTCTTGTAACTTTTTATTTTTGATAATTGCCGAACCAAAAGAAAGAATTATTCCGTTCTTTAATAACCTTTCCGCAAGTTGTTTGTTTTTATTGAATCCGTGTAAAATCCAAACTTGCTTGGGATTTACTTCTTTTTTAATTTCAATAATTTCTTGATGTGCCTTTACACAATGAATAATTAGTGGCTTTTTATATTTTTCTGATAATTGAATTTGTTTTTTAAACACCTCCTTTTGACGTTCAAAATCAACAGCAATTAATTTATCCAAACCACATTCTCCTAAAGCGAAACAATTTTTATGTTCTAATTTACTTTCTAAAATAAAAATTTCTTCTTCAATTTTATCAATATTGATAAACCAAGGATGAATCCCTATTGAAAAAGGCTGCGAAAAATTTGATGAATTCGGGTAAGTATTTACAATTGAAAATACATTTTTATCCGAAGAAAAAGTATGCGTATGAACATCAAAAAAATCCATAGAAATTACTCTTTATTCTTAGAATCGATACTAATTGTAACCGGTCCGTCATTTATGAGCGCTACTTTCATATCTGCGCCAAATTCGCCCGTTTGTACTTTTTTGTTTAATTCTTTTTCTAAAGTTTGTACAAAATTTTCATACAACGGAATTGCAATAACCGGCTTTGCAGCTTTTATGTAACTTGGTCTGTTTCCTTTTTTGGTGGATGCTTGTAACGTAAACTGGCTCACTACAATAACTTCGCCGTCAATATCTAAAAGTGAAGTATTCATCACTTCGTTTTCATCATTAAAGATGCGAAGATTTGCGACTTTTCTTGTCAAAAAATCAATATCATCATGCGTATCATTGTCCACAATTCCCAAAAGAATCAACAATCCTTTTTTAATAGATGCTACTTTTATTTCGTTAATTGTAACACTTGCTTCGGAAACTCTTTGAATTACTATTTTCATTCCTTATTCAAAATCTTCTTCTCCGTCCCAAGTATCTGTTCTATAATGCTCTGATTCTTCTTCTCCGTTTAAAATTTGAAGATAACTTTTATATCTAGACCAAGAAATTTCGTCTTTCTCTAAAGCATCTTTTACAGCACAATGTGGTTCTTTTGTATGAATACAATTATTGAATTTGCACTCTTGTTTTAACGCAAAAAATTCTGGAAAATAATCTCCTAATTCGTATTTGTCAATGTCTACAATTCCGAATCCTTTAATTCCCGGAGTGTCAATAATTCTTGCATCAAAACTTAAATCGAACATTTCTGCAAACGTTGTGGTGTGCTGACCCTGTTTGTGTTGCTCAGAAATTTGTTTGGTTTTTAAATTTAAAGTGGGTTCAATTGCATTAACTAAAGTAGATTTCCCAACTCCAGAATGACCAACAAACATAGACGTTTTACCGATCATTAATTCCTTAATCGTGTCTACGTTTTTATTTTCTGTTGATGAAACTTCTACACAAGTATATCCAATTTTTTCGTAAATATCTTTTAAGTATAAAACCTCTGCTCTTTGCTCAATTTCATACGAATCTATTTTATTAAAAACTAGAATAGTTTCAATTCGGTATGCTCTTGTAGAAACTAAAAAACGATCTATGAAAGCAGGAAAAGTTGGCGGATTATCAATGGTAATCAGCAAAAAAACTTGATCTATATTAGACGCGATAATGTGAATCTGTTTAGACAGATTTACAGATTTCCTAACGATGAAATTATCTCTGTCTAAAATCTTTTTAATAACACCAGTTTCTTCGTCTCCCTTTTTTTCTAAATCGAACACAACTTTATCACCAACCGCAATGGGATTAGTGCTTCTGATGCCTTCAATTCTAAATTTACCCTTCATTCTACATTTATGAAACTCACCATCTTTCGATTTTACGTGATACCAACTTCCTGTAGATTTATATACAATTCCTGTCATTGCTACAAAGATGCTGAATTAAAATTGAATTATGAAAAAATGCTTTAAAATTGGCGCGAATTCATGAATTAAAAAAACAACTTCTCGAAACAAAATTTCTGAAAAAGAAATTTCACTAGAAGTAGCAGCCTTAAAATATAGCTACGAAATAAGCTAATATCTTTTTTTACCACATAGAAATATAGCTTTTGAGTGATAATTAAACATCAAAGTTTCTAAAACCTAAAGAATCTGAATATTCTGATACTAATTTTAACGAATTACCAAATGTAAGTGAGCGCTTTGCGTTAAGGATTGAGCAATTGTTTGAGCTCTCACGCTTTTTAGCGTGAAGCGAGTGCGAAAGCCTGACCAAGCTTTTTTGCTTGGGAACGCCCAAAAAAAATACCTTCAAATTTTAAAAACTTGAAGGCATTTTATATAAAAATTTTTACTAAAAAATTATCCGTTAATCACTTTCTCTTGATGATTGATAGATTCTTGATGAATTGCTTTAAACATTTTTAAAATAAATTCTTCACTTAAACCTTTACTCTCACCTTCTAAAATCATGTTTCCAAGAATTTCATTCCAACGTTTAGATTGTAAAACAGCAACGTTCTTTTCTTTCTTTAAAGCACCAATTTGATCAGAAACTTTCATCCTTTTTCCTAATAATTCTATTAGTTGATCATCAGCAACATTAATTTGCGCACGTAAATTATCTAAAGAACTTTGGTATTCTACTTCTGTATTCGTCTCTTTTCTAATTTTTAAATCCTCCATAATTTGCTTTAATTTTGTAGGTGTAACTTGCTGTGCAGCGTCACTCCAAGCATTTTCTGGATCGAAATGAGTTTCAATCATTAAACCATCAAAATTTAAATCTAAAGCTGTTTGAGAAACATCAAAAATCATTTCGCGGTTTCCTGTAATATGTGATGGATCACAAATTAATGGTAAATCTGGAAATCTATTTTGAAACTCAATAGCTAATTGCCATTCTGGAATATTTCTGTATTTCGTTTTTTCGTAGGTAGAGAATCCTCTGTGAATTGCGCCAAGATTTTTAATTCCTGCCGTATATAATCTTTCAATTCCGCCTAACCACAAAGCTAAATCTGGATTTACCGGATTTTTAACCAACACAATTTTGTCTGTACCCTGCAACGCATCTGCAATTTCTTGCATAATAAAAGGCGAAACTGTAGAACGTGCGCCAATCCACAATAAATCTACATCATTTTCGATTGCTAATTTTACGTGTGCAGCATTTGCAACTTCTGTACAGGTTTTCATACCTGTTTCTTCTTTTACTTTTTTCAACCATCGCAAACCAATTTCTCCAACACCTTCAAACATTCCTGGTCTTGTTCTTGGTTTCCAAATTCCTGCTCTAAAATAATTTACATCAGAATCTTTTAATTCGTGTGCAATTTTTAAAACCTGCTCTTCGGTTTCTGCACTACAAGGCCCTGCTATTACTAGAGGATGCTCTAATTTCATGTCATCCAACCATGTTCTTAATTCTTTTGTATTCTTCATTTTTCTACTTATTTTGGCTTTTAATCTATGCCGTTTAAAATTTGTTTTATATAATTTGTATTCTCCATTTCGTTAAAAATTTCAGAGAAATTATCTTGTTCCATCAACTCTTTAAAGTGCTTTAAATTACTGATATATTCTTCTAACGTTTCTAGTATGTTTTCTTTATTTTGTTTAAAAATTGGCGTCCACATTGCTGGCGAACTTTTTGCCAAACGAACTGTAGAAGCAAACCCTGAACCTGCCATATCAAAAATATCACGTTCATTTTTTTCTTTGTTGATAACGGTTTTACCCAACATAAATGCACTTATGTGCGATAAATGCGATACATATGCAATATGTTTGTCATGCGAAATCGGATCCATGTAACGAATTCTCATCCCTAATTTAGCAAAGATTTCTAACGCTTTTTCTTGTAATTTAAAAGCTGTTTTTTCTACTTCACAAATAATATTTGTTTTGTTTTTAAACAAACCTGTAATTGCCGCACTTGGGCCTGAAAACTCTGTTCCTGCAATTGGGTGTCCTGCTAAAAAATTTCGTCTCTTTGGATGGTTTTCTAACACTTTACAAATTTGTTGTTTTGTAGAACCTACATCAATTACCAAACAATGGTCGTTTATATGATCTAAAACTTTCGGAATTACTTCTAATTGTGCATCAACCGGAATTGAAACAATTACAATCGTTGCAATTTCTAAATCTGCGAACGTTGCTTTTTTATGAATTACACCTAATTCTACCGCCTCTGTTAGGTTGTTATCATTCAAATCGATTCCGTAAATAACAGCTTCAGTATATTCTTTCTGAATATCTAAAACCATACTTCCGCCAATTAAACCAACTCCGATTACAAATACGTTCATTTTATTCTTAACTCTTTTAATTTTATACTGCTAGTTCTCTCCTTTTGTAAATGGTAAAACTTATAAACTACAACTACTTACCAAAACCTTTTTCCACAATCTAACTAACTGGTCACTGCTAGTGAAAAACGGCCCACTTACTTATCAAATCTACGAATCGCTTCCTTAATAATTTCTGATGTTACACACAAAGAAAAACGAATATATCCTTCTCCTTGAGAACCAAAAACAGTTCCTGGCGTAATAAAGATATCTTTATCATATAACACAAAATCTGTAACTTCTTCTGATTTTTTTCCTTCGGCAATTTTTGCCCAAACAAATAAACCTGTTGCATTTTTATTATATGTTGTATTTAACTTGTCTGCTAATTGCCAGACTAAAGCTCTGCGGTCTTCATAGATTTTATTTTGAACCGCAAACCAATCATTCGATAATTGCAACGCCTCTATTGCACCTTTTTGAATTCCGTAAAACATACCAGAATCCATATTACTTTTTACTTTTAAAATTTCGTTTAAATAAGTAGCATTTCCTAAAACCATGCCTACTCGCCAACCTGCCATATTAAAAGTTTTGCTTAAAGAATTTAACTCTAAAGCAATGTCTTTTGCACCTTTTACTTGTAAAATACTGATAGGATTATCGTTTAAAATAAAACTATACGGATTGTCATTGATAATTAATATTTGATACTTTTTACCAAATGCAACCAATTTTTCTAATGTTTCTAAAGTTGCGTTTGTGCCCGTTGGCATGTGCGGATAATTTACCCACATTATTTTTACACCTGATAAATCTTGATTTTCTAATTCCTCAAAATTTGGTTGCCAGTTGTTTTCTTCACTTAAATTATAAAAAAGTGGTTCTGCACCAACTAAATTGGTAACCGATGTGTATGTTGGATACCCAGGATTCGGAATTAACACTTGATCGCCTTCATTTAAAAAAGCTAACGAAATGTGCATAATGCCTTCCTTGCTTCCCATTAAAGGTAAAATCTCGTTTTCTGGATTCGCAACTACATTATATTTATTTTTATAAAAATCAGCAATTGCTGTTCTTAACTCTGGCAAACCTTGATATGACTGATATTTATGTGCATTTGCATCCAATAAACTAGATTGAATTGCTTCAATTACTTTTGCTGGCGGTTGCAAATCTGGAGAACCAATTCCCATATTGATAATTGGTTTTCCTGCAGCCACTAAATTTCGTACTTCTCTTAATTTAATAGAGAAATAATACTCTTGAACTATATCTAACCTTTTTGCTGATTGTATCATAATAACTTCGTTATTTTCTACCATTTTTATAAACTCCTAAAACTTTAAATTCTTCTGCCATTATTTCTACTAAAGAATACGCTTTTTGATATTCTTTATAATCATCGAAAGTTACATCAACAAAAAATGAATATTTCCAAGGTGTATCAATTACTGGTAAAGATTGTATTTTGGTTAAATTCATTTTACAGTCGCTCATGGCGTTTAAAATGGCTGCCAAACTTCCTCTTTTATGACTTAATTGAAATTTAATTGAGGCTTTATTAACATCAAAATCTTCTGCTGGCTTTGCTGTTTGCACAATTACAAATCGTGTTGAGTTGTCTTTTATCGTTTGAATATCGTCTTCAAGAACAACCAATTTAAAAATTTCTGCTGCTATTTTTGGCGCAATTGCTGCAATACCAACTAAATTTTCTTTAGAAATTCTCTTTGCAACATCCGCAGTATCTACATCTTCCACTAATTTTATATGCGGATACTTTTTAAAAAATTGTTTACACTGCAACAATGCCATTGGATGCGACCAAACTTCTTTGATATCTTGAATACTTTGACCTTCTAAAGCCATTAAATGATGATGAATATTTAAATATTCTTCGCCAATAATATGCAAATTATGATTATCTATTAATGCATAATTCGGAATTATAGAACCTGCAATCGTATTCTCTAAAGCCATTACACCAAGATTTGCAGACTCGTCTAAAAGGCAATCTACCAAAGTATCAAAAGACATGCATTCTTTTAATGCTACAGATTCTCCATAAAAATCGCACGCAACCTTATGATGATTTGAGCCTCGAGCTCCTTGTATGGCAATAATTTTATTCATTAATTACAAATAATATCAAAAAAAAAGCCTCGAATTAATTCGAGACTTTATATTTTATATGTGTTACTTAATAACATGATACAAAGTCTCTGCTTTTATTGTAAAAATAAAAGTAAAAATAGAAACGTGTAAAACTGTTATTTAACATCTTAATTTTTCTTTGTGAGCGACAAATCTAAAGATTAAATTGGTATTTACAAATATTATTAAAAAACTTTGTAAAGTTTTACGAATATTACAAATACAATTGTTTTTATTGCATAAAAACCAAATAAACTACATAATCTCATGATAATATGCAATATTTAAAATTTAAAATCCCTCTCTTGTTATCTTTATTATAATAATTCTCTTAATCTATTAGCTGCAACTTCTGCGGTAATATCTCTCTGAGGAGAACCAAACATCTCATACCCTACCATAAATTTCTTAACCGTTGCACTTCTTAATAAAGGCGGGTAAAAACTCATGTGCCAATGCCAATGGTCATTTTCTTCTCCGTTTGTCGGTGCTTGATGAATTCCGCTTGAATAGGGAAAAGAAGTATTAAACAACTTATCATACAATTGGGTTATTACAGAAATTGCTTCAGCATAATTTTTAGCTTCAGCATCTGATAATTCTAAAATACTTTTTTGTGCTTTTTTAGGAGCAATCATAGCTTCAAAAGGCCAGATTGCCCAAAACGGAATCAACACCACAAAATCATCATTTTGAAAAATAATTCGTTCTTTAGCCGCTAATTCTTGCTGTAAATAATCACCTAAAAGACTTGATTTATTTTTTGCAAAATATTCTTTTTGCTGATGCTCTTTTTTATAAACCTCGTTTGGCATAGAAGATTGACTCCAAATTTGTCCATGAGGATGCGGATTACTACACCCCATTGCAGCGCCTTTGTTTTCAAAAATTTGCACATAATTGATGCTTTCATTTGCGCCTAATTCTCTGTATTCTTTTTGCCAAGCACTTACCACTTTTTTAATGTCTTCAACCTCCATTTGTGCTAAACTTTTAGAATGATCTGGGCTAAAACAAATTACTTTACAAATACCAGTTTCACTTTGCGCTTTAAACAAACCGTCATTTACAGAAAAAGAAGGTGAATCTTTTTGAAGTGCTGCAAAATCGTTTGTAAAAACAAAAACGTCTTTATAATCAGGATTTAATTCGCCATTAATTCTTGTATTGGTTGCGCACAAATAACAAGTTTCATCATACGCTGGTCTTTTTTCTGCGGATATTTCTTCATTTTGACCTTGCCAAGGACGTTTTGCTCTGTGCGGAGAAACCAAAACCCATTCGCCAGTTAATATATTAAATCTTTTATGCGAGTAATCCTGTAAATTAGTGTTTTCCATTATATGTTTTTTAGTTGATTATTTTACTAAATGTGTACCATCAGAAAGTTCTACAAAATAAACGGAACATTCATTGTTGAATTTATTTTTAAATGCATTTGATGCAGATTCTGCAAATGCTTTTGCTTCCGATTTTGCTACTAAATTAATCGTGCAACCTCCAAAACCACCGCCCATCATTCTTGCGCCTAAAACATGTTTATTTTTCTTGGCTTGTGACACCAAGAAATCTAACTCTGCGCAACTTACTTTATATTGATGTTGCAAACCATTATGAGAAGCGTAAATTAAAGCACCTAAAGTTACCAAATCATTTTCTTCAATTGCAGTTGCTGCTCTTTGAGTTCTTTCAGTTTCTTGAATTACATACAATGCTTTCTGATAATTTTCTGGCGTAACTTTGTCGATAATTTTTTCTAAATCTTCCTCTGATGCCTCTCTTAATGTTTCAATTTTTAAGATTTTGGCCACGCTTTCGCAAGCGGAACGTCTATCATTATAAGCACTATCAGACAAACTATGTGTCACGTTTGTGTTTATCAATAGTAATTGATGGTCTTTGAAATCAATTTCATAAGGTTTAGATTCAATCGTTCTACAATCTAACAATAATGCATTGTTTTTAATACCAAACATACTTGCGTATTGATCCATAATTCCACATTTTACACCCACATAATTGTGTTCTGCTTTTTGTGAAATTAAAATCATTTCTATCTTTGTTAAACCTAAATCAAACAATTCATTTAAACCAAAAACTACACTATTTTCTATAGCTGCCGATGACGACATCCCTGCTCCTCCAGGAATATTTCCTTTAAAAATGATGTTAAAATCGCCAACAACTTTATTTCTATTTTGTATTTCTGCCACCACACCAAAAACGTAGTTTTCCCAACTTCCTTCTTTAGACGGTTTCAGTTTGTCTAATTCAAACTCAATAGTGCTCTCTAAATCTAACGCAATTGCAGCACAAAAACCTGCATCGCTTTTTTGAATTGCTGCTGCAATACCTTTATCAACAGCCGCAGGAAAAACAAAACCTCCGTTATAATCTGTATGTTCTCCAATAATATTTATTCTTCCCGGAGAAAAAACCAAAATTGGATCGGTTTTAAAAATTTTTATAAACTGTATTTTTACCTCTTTAATTAGTGCCGCACTCATAATTCTAAGTTTAATTGTTTTTCAATTTTACATTCCAAGTTATAGAATAGGTTTTATTTGGTTCTAAAACTTGCAATCCTATTTTATTATTAAAACTATTAGAAACACCTGTCATCGGTTCTATTGCAATCATCGAAAAACCCTTTGGGGTATATAATTGTAGATAATTTTCTATTTTATTTGTAGAAATTTCTATTTGATAGTTTGGTGTATTAAATTCAATAATATCCGAGTTTAAAATAAAACAATCGTCTAATTGTTTATCTTCAATTTTAAATTCTTCTTCAGTTTTATGGTCAATCACTTTTTTTGTGATTAGACTTTCATTGAATTCAATTTTTTTATCACTTTTAAAACGCAAACAACTTTTGCTGAGATCATCACTTAAAAAATAAGGATGCCAGCCTAAAATAAAAGGATATGCTTTTGAATCTGTGTTTTTTATTTTTAGGGATAGACTAAGATTATTTTCTGAAAGTGCATAGGTTGCGTAAATCTCATACCTGTATGGAAAACCTACACTTTCATTGATTTCTTTATAAGCGATTGTAACTGAACAAAAATTAGTATTTTCTTCTTTAGTTATCAACTCAAATTTTTGGTTATACACCAAACCATGTAATGCGTTTTTACCTGTTTCATTTAAATTAAACTGATATTCTTCATCCCGAAACGAATATTTTCCCTCCTGAATTCTACTTGCAAAAGGAAACAAAATCGAGGATGCATACGAATCTTTATAGTTGAAATTTGGCTGTTCTTTTATTAAAAAAACATCTTTAAATATTAATTCTTGAAGCCTTCCTCCTTCCTCCAAAGAAATCCGTGCTTCCGATGTATTATCTGCTTTTTTTAACACTAAAAAACTACCTTTTTCATCTGTTATTTCTTCAACTTTATACATTCTTTTAAATAGATTTTCTTAAAATTAAACTACTCGGATTTTCTATTTTAACTTGTTCATTGTTCAAAATCATCTGCGCCAATCTTTCTCCCATCAGATTAAAATCTGTAGAAATTGTGGTAATTCCGTCTTCTACAACTTCTTTCAACATGGTATCATTAAAAGAAATTATACCAATATCCTTTGCTAAAAATAATCTGTTTTCTTTTATTTTTTAATGATTCTAATCAAGTTTTTATCATCTAAGACTAGGTACAACTCCCCTATTTCTAGAATTCTGTCTTTTATGGATGATACAACTTCATACACAATAGTATGCTGATTACAGAATAATTGAAACCCTTTTAAAATACCTTTTGGTTGCTTTTCATCAGAAAATAATAAAACTATTTTTTTGTATTTTTTGATACTCAGTAATCCAGAAGAAAGTCCGTTAAAAATATCTTTTTCAAAATTCTGATAAATCGCAGGATATTCTTCTAAACCTTTATGGACCTGATCTAAAATATAGACTTTATCTTTTGGTAGATTATGAATTATTTTTTCTGTGCCAACTAAATTTACGGGCATAATTATATAAGAACTGTAATTGCCAACATTATCATTAATCAGTTTTGCGAAAATATCTTGATTAAAGTGATGGAAAAAAATATCAACCTGAATATTTTCTCCTAAATTTTGTAAAAAAGAATTGTACAAATCTTCTTTAAAGGAATTTAATTCATCAAACAATAAAAATATTTTTTGCTCAACCAGTATATTTTCTGTAGAAAGATAATAGCCTTTACCTACTATTGAGTGAATAATTCCTCTATTTTTCAATTCATTAAAAGCTGCTAAAACAGTATCCCTAGAAAGAGAATGTTCGTTTTTTATGGCGTTTAATGAAGGTAATTTATCGCCTTTTTTTAGCAAACCATTAACAATAGCATTCTCAACAGAAGTAACTATTTGTTTGTATTTAGGCATTCCAGAATCATTTTGTATCGATACAATTTCCATTCTACAAATATAAAATAAAACATCAAATAAACAACTGGTAAGAACTAGTATGTTTATAAATAAATTTTATTACTTTTGATTCTAATTATTAATTAATAAATTAACATGATTTCTATTTTTTTTGTTGAACATCAAATTCAATGAAAAGACAGAAATATAGAAGAGAGTTCTTACCTTCGTATTTATTAATAATCATTGTATTGCAAAAATTAAAAATAGACACATGTTACATCAAAGTAAAAGCGAATCTTTACACTATTTTTCATTCGTTCTTTTAGCATTTTTATCGCTTTATAGTTGTAAAAACATAAAAAGTGAAGACGCAAAAACAAAAGAAACATCAGAAATAAAAACTCCTGAAGGTATGATTTGGGTAGCTAGTAAAACCTTTTTACAAGGTGCAAAAGAAACCGATAAATATGTAATGCCAAGAGAAAAACCTGGGCATTTAGTTACAGTTGATGGTTTTTATATCGATGCTACAGAAGTTACCAACAAACAATATACAGCCTTTGTAGATGCCACAAAATATGTAACTGTTGCAGAAAGAAAAATAGATTGGGAAGAAATGAAAACACAACTTCCTGCAAATACGGCAAAACCTCATGATTCCATTTTACAACCGGGAAGTTTAATTTTTAACAAAGATGTAAGCGCTGTTGCAGATATGAATAATTATGGTCAATGGTGGACCTGGAAAATTGGTGCAAATTGGAAACACCCAGAAGGCCCAGATTCTAATTTGGAAGGAAAAGAAAACTACCCCATTGTTCATATCGCTTTAGAGGATGCTATGGCATATTGTAAATGGGCAGAAAGACGTTTACCAACAGAATCTGAATGGGAATCTGCTGCTCAAGGAACAAATTCTGATGCTATTTTTACTTGGGGAAATGATGCTACAATTTTAAATGCAAATGCAAATACTTGGCAAGGCGTTTTTCCTACAAGAAATGATTCTAAAGACGGATTTGAATTTATCTCGCCCGTAAAATCGTATCCTCCAAATAGCATTGGTTTATACGATATGACAGGTAATGTTTGGGAAATTACGTCTGATTTATTCAACGTAAATTACTACAAAGAAATAGACACTTCTAAACCTCTACTAAACCCTAAAGGCGCAAATAAATCGTATAGCCCAAACAATCCATATCAAACAGAAAACATTATGAAAGGTGGTTCTTTTTTATGCCATGATTCATATTGTGCAAGTTTTAGAATTTCTGCAAAAATGGGAGTCTCAGCAGATTCTGGCTCAGATCACATGGGGTTTAGAACGGTTACTACAGCCGAAATGTTATCAAAAAAATAAAAATATTTATTACAACTTCTATCAATAAATTACAAAAAAGTTGCTCCCTAAATAGCTTTTGCACAAGTGCATATAGCCTCTGGATTTTCGTCAATCGAAGATTTTAATAATTTTGAAAACCCCAAATAATCACCGAATTGATGCTATTTATAAAAACAAATTAAACCTCTTTCTGTGGCCAAATTATTAGAAGAACAGAAGATAATTTTTACGTTAGCTTTTGAAAACTTTACACCTGCAGCAGCAGAAATACATTTACAAAAGGTTGATATAAGCACACAATTAAATATTGGTTTGCCAATTATTACTGCAATTTCAGATTTTACTCCTGCAAATTTTGAAGTCGTTTATCCTTCTTCTGGAAGTTGGACAGTTACAGTTAAAGCAGATGGTTTTGTTTCTAATGAATTAACAAAATTAGTTATGCTTATTTAAAAAAGAAGGTTTGCTTTTATTATTTTTTCATCTGCATTTTTCATATTTCGAGGAATATATTCATTTGTTTGTGAAATAGAATGATGCCTTGCTTGATCTCTAACAGAATTTAGAGGAACACCTGCAATGATTAAATCTACAATACCCGTATCTTTTAAATAATACCACTTAATAGATTGATCAATTTTTAGTTTTTTACGCATTTTAGACCAATTACTTGTTGCTTTATTTGGTAAAAACTGTACTTTACCTGGTTTATAATTATCATTGCTAAAAAGGTAATTATTTTTTGCAGAAGTAGAAATGTGTTCTTTTAATAAAATAATTAAAGAATTTGGTATTGTTACATGAGCAGATTTATTGTTTTTAGAATCTTCAGATGAAACATAAATAGTTTGTTTTTCTATATTTACATCACTAACTTTAATCTTAGAAAGTTCTGTTCTTCTTATAAGACAGTAGTAACAACACATGCAGAATGTTAAAAAAGGTAAGTTTACTTTCTGGTAATAATTAAAAATTTGCTCTCTAACATTTAAAGGGATTACAATTTTATCATTTTTCTTTTTATGTATTTTCTTAATTCCATTACAAGGGTTCAGTATTATATATTTCTTTTTTTTCATCCATTCAAAGAGCGTAAACAAAAAAGTAAAATAATTATCTCTAGTTCTAGAGCTTACTCCTTTTTCATAGCGTAAATAATCTAAATAATCATTAATAAAATCTACGTCTATTTGATAACAATTAATTTCTTCTTTTCCTATTTGGTTTAAGTAAAAATTAAAGTTTGTAATTCTAGAAGTATAGGTTTTCTGGGTATCTAGACTTAAATTTTTGTCTTTAAATTCTAAATTAATTTCTTTAAGGTAAATAGATGCTGCTTTTTTAAATAAAACAAATTGCTTCCCTCCTTTTTCTTCATAAAAAGGATTCCACCCGTTTTCTAAACGCTTGTTAATATTTGCAGCAAGTTTTTTTCCGTATTTTCTTCTTTCAGTAATTGAAGAAAGTGGTTTAACTCTTATTCGTTTAATTTCTAGTTCTTCAGAAAAAGGATTGAGTGCATAAAATATAATTCTCCATTCAGAATTTTCTCTTAATTCTGCGGGAACATAATCTACAAATATAATTTTTTTAGGATTTTGAAGTTTTGACATTTTTTTTTACACCTGTTTTATATCAGTTGTAAAATATTAATGACTAAGAGTTGCCCAATTTTAACCCATTTTTTAAAGAAGAATAGCCCAAACCTAGTGGTTATAGGCTATTCAATTGTACAGGCGGAGAGACTCGAACTCTCACACCTCGCGGCACTAGATCCTAAGTCTAGCGTGTCTACCAATTCCACCACGCCTGCAATTTCGAGTGCAAATATAAACAAACATCAGAAACTACAAAGCAGTTCATTATTATTTTTCTATTTTTGGGAAAGAAATTAAAAATTCATAGATGAATACGATTCAAACCTACATAAAAGACAACAAAGAAAGATTTTTAAATGAATTGATCGAGTTGCTTAAAATCCCCTCTGTAAGTGCAGATTCTGCCTATAAAAAAGAAGTTTTACGAACTGCGGATTTTATTTTAGACAGCCTTAAAAAAGCAGGTTGCGACAAAGTTGAAATGTGCGAAACTCCTGGTTATCCTATTATTTATGGAGAAAAAATTATCGATAAAAATTTACCAACCGTTTTAGTATATGGCCATTATGACGTGCAACCAGCAGATCCTATTAATTTATGGCACTCTCCTCCTTTTGAACCCGTTATTAAAAAAACAGAAATTCATCCTGAAGGAGCCATTTTTGCAAGAGGTGCTTGCGATGATAAAGGCCAAATGTTTATGCATGTAAAAGCATTAGAATACATGACATCAGCAGGTAATTTACCTTGTAATGTAAAATTTATGATTGAAGGTGAAGAAGAAGTTGGCTCAGAAAGCTTGTCTTGGTTCGTTCCTAGAAATAAAGAAAAATTAGCAAATGATGTAATTTTAATTTCTGATACAGGAATGATAGCAAACGATATTCCGTCAATAACAACTGGTTTACGGGGTTTAAGTTATGTAGAAGTTGAAGTTACCGGGCCAAATAGAGATTTACATTCTGGATTATATGGTGGTGCGGTTGCAAATCCTATCAATATTTTAACTAAAATGATTGCCTCTTTGCACGATGAAAATAATCACATCACCATTCCCGGTTTTTATGATAACGTAGAAGATTTATCATCCGAAGAAAGAGCAGAAATGGCAAAAGCTCCTTTTTCTTTGGATAAATATAAAGATTCTTTAAAAATTGATGAAGTTTATGGCGAAAAAGGCTATTCTACCAACGAACGTAATTCAATTAGACCAACTTTAGATGTAAACGGAATTTGGGGTGGTTACATGGGTGAAGGCGCAAAAACAGTAATTGCAAGCACAGCGTTTGCGAAAATTTCTATGCGATTAGTACCTAATCAAGATTGGAGAGAAATCACTGAGTTGTTTAAAAAACATTTTGAAAGTATCGCTCCGGCATCTGTAAAAGTACTTGTAAAACCGCATCATGGTGGGCAAGGTTATGTTACGCCTATTGATACTATTGAATATAAAGCGGCAAGCAAAGCCTATGAAACTTCTTTTGGAAAAATTCCCATTCCTCAAAGAAGCGGTGGAAGTATCCCAATAGTTGCCTTATTCGAGAAAGAATTGAACAGTAAAACTATTTTAATGGGCTTTGGTTTAGATTCTGATGCAATTCACTCACCAAATGAACATTTCGGAGTTTGGAATTATCTAAAAGGAATAGAAACGATTCCTTATTTTTATAAATATTTTACAGCCTTATCAAAGTAAAAATAAATTAAACAATCTCTTTATGAAAACAGCGTATATAAAACTTATTGCATTTTTATGCATCGGTACTTTTTTTGTTTCTTGTTCAAACACGAAAGAACAAAAAGAATTTACAACGGCAGAATATGAAGCTGCTGCAGCCCAAATGGACAAAGGCTTAAACGACTTGGTCTACAATAAGGTTTCTGAAATTACTTTTACGGATACTAGCAATTTTAGGTATGCTACAAATACGAAAGATGGTAAAAAATATATCATGGTTGATGCCATTTCAAAAAATAAAAAAGCAGTTTTAGATCCTAAAAAATTAGTAGAAAGCACAACAAAAGGATCAAAAAAGCCTTAGAAAATGAAAGTATATCTCCAAACGGAAAATTAGCGGCATATATAGACACATACAATCTTTGGGTTCGTGATTTAGAAAGCGATAAAAAAACACAACTTACTTTTGACGGAATTCAAGATTACGGCTATGCAACAAATAACGCTGGCTGGACAAAAAGTGATGGTGCAGTTTTAAAATGGTCTCCAAATTCTGATAAAATTGCTACTTTTCAGCAAGATGCTCGCGGTGTTGGTATGATGTATTTAACTTCTACAAATGTTGGTCATCCAACATTAGAAGCTTGGAAACATCCACTTCCTGGTGATAAAATAATTTTTACAATCGAAAGAGTGATTATTCACTTAGGAAACAAACCTAAAACTGTTCGTTTAAAAATGGATAAGGATTTTCAAAGAGGATCTACCACAGACCATATAGCAGGTAGAAATAGCATTTTATTAGATGCTCAATGGAATGAAGAAGGTACAAAATTCGCCTTTGTTTCTGGCTCAAGAGATCATAAAATAGCACATTTACAAATAGCAGATGCAACTACCGGTGCTGTTGAATCGATTCATAAAGAAGAAGTTACAACCTATTATGAATCTGGAGTAGATTCAGAAAATTGGAGTGTTTTATTTGATTCTAATGAATTTATTTGGTACTCAGAAAAAAGTAATTGGGGTCATCTTTATTTGTATGATTTAACGTCGAAAAAATTAAAAAATCAAATTACCACAGGAGATTGGATCGTAAAAGAAACCATAAATATTGATCAACAAAATAGACAAATCTATTTTAAAGCTGGTGGAAAGGAAGAAGGAAATCCGTATCATAATTATTATTACAAAGTAAATTTTGACGGATCAAATCTTATCAACCTCACGCCAAGTAAGGGAACACATACTGCTACTTTTTCTAGTGATTATTCAACAATTGTAGATACCTATTCTACCATCAAAAATCCGCCTATTAGTCTTGTAAGAAATGGAAATGGCGAAAAAATAATGGATTTAGAAACTGCTGATATTTCTGATTTAAAAGCAAAGAATTGGCAAGAACCCGTTGAGTTTTCTGCAAAAGCAAGAGATAATAAAACGGACGTTTATGGTTTATTATTTTTACCAAGTCATTATGATGAAAGCAAAAAATATCCTGTTTTAAACTATATCTATCCTGGACCACAATCTGGTAGTGTTGGTACTTATAATTTTAGTCCTATCCGAAGAGATTTTCAAGCAGTTTCTGAACTAGGTTTTATAGTAGTTGCTGTCGATGCCATGGGAACACCAATGCGCTCTAAATCTTTTCATGACGCCTATTATGGCAATATGGGCGATAATGGTTTGCCAGATAATATTACTGCAATTAAACAATTAGCAAAAATATATAAAGGAATGGATCTTGAAAAAGTTGGTATTTGGGGTCATTCTGGTGGCGGATTTGCTTCTACCAGAGCTGTTTTTGAATATTCAGATTTTTATGATGTTGCGGTTTCGGGTTCAGGAAATCACGATAATAGAAATTACGAAGCAGATTGGGGCGAAAAATGGCAAGGCCTTTTGGTTGAAGGAAATATAGAAGGAAAAGCGGATGGAACAACAAATTATGACAATCAAGCAAATCAACTAATTGCTCAAAATTTAAAAGGAAAATTACTAATTACCCACGGCTCTGTAGATGATAATGTGCCACCATCAAACACCATGTTAGTTGTTGAAGCTTTGATAAAAGCAAACAAAGATTTTGATATGATTATGTTCCCGAATAAAAGACATGGTTATGGAGATATGACTAATTATATGACGCGCAAACGTTGGGATTATTTTGTAACTCATCTTTTAGATGCAAAACCTCCAAAAGAATTTCTACTTAAATAACATTTAAAACCTCATTTTGAGGTTTTTTTATGAGTTAAAAACATAGATTTCCTAATTTAACTGTTTAACCAAACAATTAAGCTTAAAAAATAGACGAAGGATATAATAATTTATTCCTTAAAAAAAATCACAAATTTTTGTCTGGCAAGAAAGGAAAAATGGAAGCTAAATAGTACTATTAGTATTCTAAATTTATTCATTTTTACCCATTTCTACTTTAGTATATATGCTTTTATAATATAATCTACTTTCGGGAATTTTTCTCTTAAAAATTTGTTTCCAAATTTTGTAATAGAATCTTGTTTAAAGCCCAATTTATCTCCATAACCATTGTAAAATTTCAATACATTTTCTTGACCTGAAATTACTTTTGCGATTACTGGAAATCCAGTTACACCAGAATAAGTTAGTGAATCTAACCTATTATTATTTTTTAAATTGATAAATATTTGATTCGATCTTGTGTTCACTCCGCCTCTCGCAAATGAAATTGACATCGAATCATTTTTTGCCAAAACAGGTTCGTCTTCTATCCCTTTTTCCCAACTTTTATTTATAATTGAATCGTTGTGGATGCCAAACTGAGCTACAAATTTTGGAACTACTCTAAAGATAGCAACATCTGTATAATATTCGTTTTTAATCAATTGATGTAACCGATCCACGCCTTTTGGAGACCAAGCTCTTCTTGCTACAATATCAAAATTACCACTGGTAGTTTCAAATCTTGCTGTAAACGTGTTTGGCGCTTCTGTTTGTAACCATTTTTCTTTAAACTTAACTGCAGCGCAAGAACTTAATAAAATGATACTTATTACTAAAACTATTTTTTTCATGGTCTTCTTTTTTGATTTTAAACAAATGTATGGAAAATCTTAAAAATATTTTAACTCTACATTTGTAGAATTAAAATATTTACTCTATGTTTGTAGAACAAAATCGAAAACCGATGCAATTATCTAAAACCGAAGAACAATTAATGCAATATTTATGGAAACGTAAAAAAGCATTTTTAAAAGATTTAATAGCTGATTTCCCTGAGCCAAAACCAGCAACAACAACCGTTGCTACTTTGCTAAAGAGAATTAATGATAAAGGTTTTATTGCATATAATTTGTTTGGAAAATCTAGAGAATATTATCCAATAATAAAAAAAACAGATTATTTTTCTAACCATGTTAATGGTTTGATTAAAAACTTCTTTAATGATTCTGCGAGTCAGTTTGCTTCATTTTTTACAAAAGAAACCAATCTTACAAGAGAAGAATTAGAAGAATTAAAGAAAGTGATTGATTCTCAAATTAAAAAGCAACCATTATGATACCCTACTTTTTAAAATCGGCAACTTGTTTAGCATTACTATTGGTATTTTATCATTTTATTTTAGAAAAAGAAAAGATGCATACTTTTAATCGTTTCTATTTGTTGGGAAGCCTTCTTTTTTCACTTCTAGCACCTCTATATATTATTTATATTGATGTTGCTTCTTTAATTATACGAACTGCTCAAACATCAACTACTTCTTATCCGACAGAAATAACATCGGAAATTATGGTAGAAGAACCAATTCATTACACATCAATATTTATTGCTATTTATTGTTTTATTACAACCATCTTATTAATCCGTTTTGGAAAGAATTTATTTCATCTTATTCATAAAATAAGAAGTAACGAAAATATTAAATATCAAAAAGCAGTATTGGTGTTAGTTGCTGATAAAATATTGCCCCACACTTTTTGGAACTATATTTTCATCAACAAAAATGATTATGAAAATCAAAAAATTGAACAAGAATTATTTACGCATGAGCTAACACACGTTACCCAAAGACATACGTTAGACGTTTTAATTTTAGAATTGATTCAGAGCATTTTTTGGATTAATCCATTCTTTATTATACTTAAAAAAGCGGTTCAATTAAATCATGAATTTTTAGCTGACGAAACTGTTATTAACGAACATAAAAATACCATCCAATATCAACATTTATTAGTAAATAAAGCTGCTTGGAAAAACGACTATTACTTGGCCAGTAATTTGAATTATTCACTTACTAAAAAAAGATTAAAAATGATGACAACACAAAGTTCACAAACCAAAATTTGGTTGAAAAAACTAGCAGTAATTCCGTTATTAGCAGGATTTGTTTTCCTCTTTGCAGAAAGAGTTGAAGCACAAGAAAACGAAGAAATTACTGAAATAGTTGAAGATGTTTCGTTTAAAAAAGGAGATCTATCAGAAACAGAAATCTATCAAGAATATTTTCATAGTAAAGGCCTTTTTATGTTTAAGGATAAAAACGGTAAACAAATATCAAAGAAATATAATGAATTAACAATAGAAGAAAAGAAAAGAATAATTCCTCCTCCACCTTTAAAATCGAAGAAGAAAATACCAACCCAAGAATTAATTGAAAAATTAAAAGATGGTAAAGAATATGCAGTTTGGATTGATGGAAAAGTGGTAAAAAACGACGTTTTAAATAATTACCAAGCGTCTGATTTTTCGAGTCACTTTGTGAGTTTTATTTATAAAAATGCAAGAAGTAAACGTTTTCCTCAAGAACATCAAGCGCATTTAGAAACTACAAAATATTTTAATACTCAAAATGAAAAAAGAACTCAAGAATTTAAAGAGTATTTAGAGAAAAATGAGCAAAATCAAATAAGAGACGATGAAGTTAGAGAGATAATAGAAAGAATAGGAGAAAAAAAGATATTAGTGCTTATGATGCCTTAAATAAAACCTACGAATCAAAAAGAAACAAAAAACCACATTTTATAGAAAGTTCTACAGAAAGACAAAAAGAGCTAAATGACTTATTTTCTGATTTAGGCAGTATTTATTTTGACCTTTCAAAAGAAAATAAAAAGAAAAACAAAAGACCAATTCATCCTCATTATCCTTATTTGAAACTGATGAAAAACAATAAGGTTTTTTATAAATTAAGAAGCGAATTAACAAACGAAGATGAATTATTAATTCCACCACCACCACCAGCTCCAAATGCATCAAAAGAACAAATTTTAAAAGCTGAAAAAGTTCACAGTGATTGGAAAAAAAGAAGCGGAAATGATTTACCGCCGCCGCCGCCAGTTCCAAACGCATCTAAAGAACAAATTATAGAGGCTGAAAAAGCTTTAAACGACTGGAAAAAGAGAAGTAGCAATAATAGACTACCACCTCCACCTCCAATAAATGCCATAGAGCACATTAAGGACATGAATAAAAAAGGAGCAAAATTTTATTTTGAAGGAAAAGAAATAGATGCTGATACCGCTTCTGATTTATTTAAAAAGAATAAAAAATTATCAATTGAATCTAAAAATAAAGACGATAGTACTTATGAAGTTTGGATTTCTAAAAAAGGGATAGATACTACAAAAAAGGAAGAAAACATCAAATACTATCTAGATCATAAGCTTATTAGCAAAAAAGAAATGGAATTAATACCAGCAAATAAAATTGAATCTGTTGATGTTAAAAAAGATAAAAATGGTGCTGGTTCTGTTTACATTATTAGTAAAAAATAATAAATTTTAAAAAACTCGAAAATTCGAGGTTTTTTTTGTAACAATTTTAAAGTTTATACGTTTTATAATAAAATATATAATCGTGCTTAAAAATTTCTTTATTACGTGTGCCGGGACTGATAAAAATATTATAGAAAATTGTGGTAATGGAGAACAAAACAAGTTTGTTGGTATTGGAGCCACTGTTTTTTTTACAGCAGTTATGGCAACCATTGCAGGGAGTTATGCTTTGTATACTGTTTTTGATAATTTATACGCGGCTATTTTCTTCGGAGTGATTTGGGGTTTATTAATCTTTAATCTTGATCGATTTATAGTTTCTACAATCAAAAAAACAGGTTCTAGACTCAATGAATTGTTACAAGCCTCGCCAAGAATTATATTGGCAGTAATTATTGCAGTTGTTATTTCTAAACCTTTAGAGTTGAAATTGTTTGAGAAAGAAATCAATCAAGTTTTATTGACCGAAAAAATTAAAATGACGATAGATACGAAGGCCCAAATTGCACAACAATTTACTCCTGAAATTGAGAAAATAAATTCAGAAATTGATGTATTAAAACAAGAAATTAATCAAAAAGAAGCAGCAACAAATACATTATATGAAACTTATATTGCAGAAGCAGAAGGCACAAAAGGAACTAAAAAATTAGGAAAAGGACCTGTTTATCAAGAAAAAAGAGAAAAACACGATGCTTCTTTATCAGCTTTACATCAACTTAAAAAAGATAATTTAGAAAAAATAGAAAGTAAAGAAACTACAATCGCTGCGCTAGTTGAAAATCAAAAATTAGCAGAAACAACATCACAACCTATTATATCTAATTTTGACGGATTAATGGCAAGAGTAACTGCACTTGGTAAATTACCTTGGCTCCCTTCATTCTTCATCTTTTTATTGTTTTTGGCGATAGAAACATCACCAATAATCGCAAAATTAATAGCACCAAAAGGAGAATATGATTTTAAATTAGAAGATACGGAAACTGCTATAGAAACTTGGGTACAGCAGCAAGTGCAACAAAGAGCACAAATGCTAAAAGCGAATATTATTATAGACAATAAAGTATACAAAGACATTTCTGAAGAAGAAGAATTGTATAGTTATAAACAGAAAATAGCCAGAGATTTAATGAAACTTCAAGCAGACTCATTTTACAAAAAGCAACAAAAAATGTTGTAATTCATATGTTCTAAAAGAGAAATCAAAGTATTAAAATGGAATAAAGTTTTAACTTTTGATGCAGAGCATTCGAAAATCATACTATGGATCCCGCTGAAAATCGGGATTAGTTCAACTATGAATTTTGAATGAATGCTTCACTATTTTAAATATTGAGTTTTACTAAAATAAAAAAAGCATCCCGTTTCAGGGAAGCTTTCCATTGGTTAACAAAACCATGGCACTTTTACTAAAGTACCAAAACAACACAACTAAATACTGTTTTTACTAAAAAAACAGTTTGCAAATATACGGCGTTTTTAATAATCCTCAAATAAATAGTTTCTTTTTTACTATTTTCTGAATTGCCTATTAATTCATTTGATTGTATCTTCGCACTCTTTAATAAACATCAGAAAAAAAACAGCAAATGCAATTATCAGAACAAGAAGTTGTACGTAGAGAGAAGCTAGTAAAATTACGTGCTTTGGGCATCAACCCTTATCCTGCAGATTTATTTCCAGTAGATTCAAATTCGACCGAAATAAAACAAAATTATACGGAAGGAAAAAAAGTGATTATTGCCGGAAGATTAATGGTAAAAAACTTGCAAGGAAAAGCTTCTTTTGGTCAATTGCAAGATGGCGAAGGTAGAATACAAATTTACTTTAATCGTGATGAAATTTGTGCTGGCGAAGACAAAACGAAATACAATACTGTTTTTAAAAACTTAATAGATTTAGGTGATTTTATTGGTGTTGAAGGTGTGTTATTTACTACCAAGGTAGGCGAAAAAACAGTACTTGTTAAAGATTTTAAATTACTGTGCAAAGCTTTAAAACCTTTGCCTTTTCCGAAAGAAAAAGATGGTAAAATCTTTGATGCTTTTACAGATCCAGAAATGCGTTTTAGACAACGTTATGTAGATTTAGTTGTAAATCCACATGTTAAAGAAGTGTTTATAAAACGAACAAAATTGTTTAACGCAATGCGTTCTTTTTTTAATGATGCCGGTTATTTTGAAGTAGAAACACCAGTTTTACAACCAATTCCTGGAGGCGCAGCTGCAAGACCTTTTATAACGCATCACAATTCTTTAGATATTCCTTTATATATGAGAATTGCCAATGAATTGTATCTAAAAAGATTAATTGTTGGTGGTTTTGATGGCGTTTATGAGTTCTCTAAAAACTTTAGAAATGAAGGAATGGATAAAACTCATAATCCAGAATTTACAGCTATGGAGATCTATGTTTCTTACAAAGATTACAATTGGATGATGGATTTCTGTGAGCAACTTTTAGAGCATTGTGCAATTGCTGTAAACGGAACTTCCGAAGCTACTTTTGGCGAACATAAAATAGATTTTAAAGCCCCATATGCTAGAGTAACGATGACCGATTCTATTAAACATTTTACTGGTTTTGATATAAATAATAAAACTGAGGATGAAATTAGAGCTGCTGCAAAATCAATGAATATTCCTGTGGATGAAACCATGGGGAAAGGAAAATTGATTGATGAAATTTTTGGTGAAAAATGTGAAGGAAATTACATTCAACCTACTTTTATTACTGATTACCCTAAAGAAATGTCTCCTCTTTGTAAAGAACACAGAGAAAACCCTGAATTAACTGAGCGTTTTGAATTGATGGTTTGCGGTAAGGAAATTGCCAATGCATATTCCGAATTAAATGATCCAATAGATCAACGTGAGCGTTTTGAGCATCAACTAAAATTGGCTCAAAAAGGCGATGATGAAGCGACTGAATTTATAGACCACGATTTTTTACGTGCGCTAGAATATGGAATGCCGCCAACTTCTGGAATGGGAATTGGAATGGATCGATTAATTATGTTTTTAACCAATAATCAATCGATACAAGAAGTGCTTTTCTTTCCTCAAATGAGACCAGAACAACGAATAGTTGCTGTAGAGTTAAATGACAGTGAAAAGGAGTTACTCGCTATCATCAAAAAAATAGAAAAAATAGCGTTGAATGCGTTAAAAGAGCAATCAGGTTTATCAAACAAAAAATGGGATAAGTCTTTAAAACACTTAACTAAAAACAACTTTGCAAAAGTTTCTAAAACGGATGAAGGCTTGTTTGTAGAAATTATTTAAATCGTACTCTTTTTTAAATCTGTTATTTAGGTTTTTCCTAAATAATTCCATTAAAATAAGAAAAAGTGGAAAACTATAAAAAAATAATTAAAGATATTTATTTTGAAGTAAAAAACGTTGAAGATTTTGGTAAAGTTGCAGATTATATTCCAGAATTATTAAATGTAAGTCCTGATAATTTTGGTATAAACATTACAAATATCAATAAGGATTCCTTTGGCGTGGGCGATTTTGATAAGAAATTTTCAATACAAAGTGTTACTAAAATTTTTGCGTTAACCTTAGCGTATAAATTAGAAGGTACAAAAATTTGGGAACGAGTCGATGTTGAGCCTTCTGGTAATCCTTTTAATTCGCTTTTGCAATTAGAAGCTGATAAAGGAAAACCAAGAAATCCTTTTATAAATGCTGGTGCAATTGTTGTTTGCGATGTTTTAATTAGCCATTTAAAAAATCCGAAGGAAGATTTTTTAAATTTTTGCAGAGAACTTTCTAATAATGAAAATCTAAATTATTCTGAAAAAATTGCACAGTCAGAAAAAATTTCTGGATTTAGAAATATTGCCTTATGTAATTTTATAAAATCTTTTGGAAACATTAAAAACGATGTTGATCAAGTGTTAGATTTTTACTTTCATATTTGTTCTATAGAAATGAGCTGCAAAGAACTTTCTGAAATAGCTCTTTTTTTAGCCGATGATAATTTTACAACTCATAAAGGAAATAAAGTTCTTACTATGAGTCAAGCTAAAAGAATAAATGCCATTTTACTTACTTGTGGTTTTTATGATGAATCTGGGGAGTTCGCATTTAGAGTTGGTTTACCTGGTAAAAGTGGCGTTGGTGGCGGAATTGTTGCCATTCATCCAGATAAATATTGTATTGCTGTTTGGAGTCCGAAACTAAATGTAAAAGGAAATTCTTTTAAAGGAATGTTATTTTTAGAAAAGTTTACAACCAAAACTGCTTCTTCTATTTTTTAATTTTTTGTTAAAAAAATTTAGAAGTTTTTTACTGTTTTATATTTAAAAAACGATATTCTTATCTACTTTTTTAAGATGTCTTCCATTAAAACATCAAAAAAAAGTAGAAGAGAATACTTAGTTTCTTCTAATACAGCTAAACACCAACCTAAACTTAACCAACTTTCGAAGGTGCATTTATAACTTAGGTTTCTTTTTCTCTGGGTAGTTCTCTTCTCTTTGTTTTCGATTGGAGTACTGTATATTATATATAGTTAACCCCATGTAAACGGCAAATATTATACCACCTACAATAAAAAACCCTATATTCATGTTGTTCTTCTTTGTCTAATTGCTATTGCAAATAATAAGATTGTACCTGGCCAATGAGCTGAGTATTGAGCTTCCGCCGTCATACCTAATATCCCATATCCTACGGAGTATAATAAACAAAGGAAGGCTAAAATAATTGGATACCATTTTAAAATAAAATTTTTCATCTTTTAGTGTATTGTATTTAATTAAGTATACAATATACAAAATATACTTCCATTTTCACTAAAAATAAAATTGTAATTTTACGTGAAATACTATTTAAATCTAATACATATAAAACGAATTTATTATTATATATTTTAATATAAATAAAATAGTTGCACATAATTATGTTTTTTAAAAAGGCTTTATTTAATTGAAAAGAAAGGTTTTTTAAATTTTATTTTATTATAATTTAGATTGATTCTAAGAAGAAAATAATTGAACTTAGCCTGTTTATTCTGAGATAGTTAAATAAATCAAGAAAAATAAAAATCTATGAGTATGATTAAAAAAAATAAAATAGTACCATTGCTTTACAATATATTTCTGTCAGAAAGAACTCGCGAGAAAACTGAAAAAATTATTCTTAAAATAGCGATTTTTAGTTTTTTTATCCATTTGGCGGTAATCTATTTTATGAAATTTAATTTTATCGATTTTCCCGCAAACTCAGAACTACTAAGAAGCCCAATATCAGCTATTTACACTCCATTTTCTTTTATTCTTATTTACGAAGTGTATCTCTTAATTTACTACTTACCCAAATCGTTTACGACTTATATAACCAAACAATACGAAATTATAACACTAATTATAATCCGTAAATTGTTTAAGGATTTATCAGCTTTAGAACTTTCTACAGATTGGTTTGACATAAAAGGAGATATACAGTTTACTTATGATTTAGTCGCTTCTCTTTTACTTTTCTATTTAATCTTTCTGTTTCAAAAGCAAGGAAAATTAAAAACAATTCTGCATATAGATAGTAAACCAATTATTGAGAAATTTGTTGAAAAGAAAAAGTTAATAGCCATTATTTTAGTGCCATTATTTTTTGTGATGGCTGTATATACTCTTGTTAATTGGTCTATCGAAATTTCTAGCTCATCTTACGAATTACCAACCTTTAAAAGTATCAACAATCTATTTTTTGATCAATTTTTTACGGCACTAATTTTAGTGGATGTGGTACTCCTTTTAATTTCATTTTTTTACACAGATCAGTTTCATAAAATTATCAGAAACTCTGGTTTTGTGATTTCTACGATTTTAATAAGAATGTCTTTTGGAGTAGACGGATTAATAACCACTATTTTGATTGTTCTAGCTGTTCTTTTTGGACTAACAATACTAACAATACACAATAAATACGAGGAAAAAAGTTAGTATAAAAACGCATACATGTAAATTATGCTGAACTTGTTACAGTTTTAAAAGAGTAAATTTTAATTACCATGATAAAAATTATTGTTGCATCTAAAAATCCTGTGAAAATAAAAGCAGTGAAAAATGGGTTTGAAAAAATGTTTCCAAACCAAGATTTCAAGTTTATAAGTGTTTCGGTTCCTTCCGGTGTTGCAGACCAACCACTTAGTAATAATGAGACCTTTCGCGGTGCAAAAAACAGAGCCGATAATGCTTCAAAAGAAATAAAAGATGCTCACTTTTATTGTGGGATAGAAGGTGGTATTGAACCTATGGATAATGAAATGGAAGCGTTTGCTTGGGTTGTTGTAAAGTCTGCTGATACCTATGGTAAATCAAGAACAGCAACATTTTTTATACCCAAACAGGTGGTTAAATTAATCAAAGAAGGCAAAGAACTCGGCGATGCAGACGATATTGTTTTTAACCGCAATAACTCTAAACAAGAAAACGGTGCGGTTGGAATTTTAACTGGAAATATAACAGATAGGACTAAATATTACACAGAAGCTGTAATTTTAGCGTTAATTCCTTTTAAAAATGTTGATTTGTATTAGAAATTAAAACCATGTTCGAAACTGTTTTAAATATTTAAACGAAGTAGAATCAGCATGAAATTGTAACCCATTATGATAGATGTACCTCAGGCTGAGAATCAAATTCAATATGTAACTAACTTTCAAGACCTTATTTCCACATCTTTTCAAGGAGAAGTAAATGCAATTTGTTATCGTCGTAAACTTATCGGTGACTTTTCTGAGATTGTTAGAAAAATAGAATTAGATGGAAATATGGCGGAGCTTCATCCAGAAGAACTTTTTAAACTTCAATTAAGTGAACAAGGCCAACTAGCTCGTCAAATCCTTTTAAATGACTTGAAAATTTTAAAAGATCACGGAGCATCTCCCACACTAAATCTGATTAAATACTATGAAAGAGACGATGCGTATCCATTTTTCCCTACGGACGTATATTCATTTCATGTAGATCGTTCCCCTATTTCTACTGATACTTTTTTATGCACGTATCATGGAGAGCCGAGTGATATAGTGCCAAATTCGCAAGCGATCCAAAAAGTGCTGATTCCAGAAATACGTGCTGAGCTCAAAAAATTATATAACGGAGTGGATGAAGGATTTGAATCCTTTTTAAGTGAATATTTCTTTGATTTACACTATCAACCTAAACCGAATGCAAGTCTTATCAGTTTAGGTATCGGAAACTTATGGAAATTAGCAATTGATCATCCAGAGAGTAAAGTGCTTCCTTGTCTTCATCGCGCACCTATTGAAAAAAATGGAGAGAATCGTTTGATGATTATTTGTTAATTTATAAAACCCTCACTTACTTAAACTTCATCCCTAAATGAACCACTTTTTTGGTTTCATAGAATTCTTCTTCAAAATAATCTGACAAATTATAAATTATAGCAGACGTATAAAGCTTTAATTCCTCAGTTAAATCTCCTCCTTTTAAGTATAGAATTCCGTTTTTTAACGAATGATTTTGTTTTTTAGAAATTTTACCTTTTGTCCAACGCACAAAAGTTTCCATTTCCGCAACGGCTCTGCTTACAATAAAATCATACGTATCTTTATCTTCTTCTACTCTACCATTTGTAGTTTTTACGTTTAACAGCCCTAAACCAGAAACAACTTCATTTACTACTTTTATTTTTTTACCAATAGAATCTACCAAATGAAACTGGGTTTCTGGGAATAAAATTGCTAACGGAATTCCAGGAAAACCTCCACCAGTTCCAACATCTAAGACTTTTGAACCTGGTTTAAACTGAATCACTTTTGCAATTCCTAAAGAATGCAAAACATGACGCAGATACAATTCATCAATATCTTTTCTAGAAACTACGTTAATTTTTAAATTCCAATCTTCATACAAATCCTGAAGTTTAGAAAACTGTTCAATTTGAATGTCCGATAAATTTTTAAAATACTTGTGTATAATTTCCATCAATAAATATAGTTTAGGCTGCAAAAATAGTTATTTGTAATCAACAATTCTTAACAAAAATGTACGTTTATCATATTAAGCAAATTTAAATAGTTTATTTTTGCACTATTATTTGATACTATATGAAAACAATTAAATTCTCCAACTTAGACAAAGCAAAGTTTTTTAGAACTTTGAACAAAAGAGTCAACTTATATTTTAAAGAAAATAACATTAAAAGAACTGGTAACTGGAAATTGTATACGAAAGCTATTATTATGTTTTCGTTATTTTTAGTTCCGTTTATTTTAATTTTAACGATTTCTATGCCTCAATGGCTCATGGCTGTTTTAATGGTTGTTACAGGAATTGGAATGGCTGGTGTTGGTATGAATGTAATGCATGACAGTAATCATGATTCTTTTTCTAGTAAAAAATGGGTAAACAAATTAATGGGAAGTAGTATTTATATTCTTGCCGGCAATGTGTATAATTGGAAAGTGCAACACAATGTTTTACACCACACTTTTACCAATATTATTGAGCATGATGAAGATATTGATGCGGGCAGAGTTATCCGTTTTTCGCAGCACTCAAAGTGGCTAAAGATTCATAAAATTCAAAAATATTATTCCATATTTTTATACGGATTATTAACCATTAACTGGGCAATAACTACGGATGTAAAACAAATGCACGGCTATTTAAAACGCAAATTATCTTACGGTGAGTTTCCAAATCCTGCAACAGAATGGACAAAATTAATAATTTCTAAAATTGTGTATTATGTACTCTGGATTGTTTTGCCATTATTAATTTTAGACGTTTCTTGGTGGAAAGTTTTAATAGGCTTTTTTGTGATGCATTACACTGCTGGCATGATTTTAAGTTTGGTTTTTCAATTAGCACATATTGTACCAAACACAGAAATGCCAATTCCTGATAAAGAAGGAAATTTAGAGCACACTTGGGCAGTCCACCAATTATACACAACATCTAACTTTGCACCTAGTAACCGATTGGTAAATTTCTATACAGGCGGTTTAAATCATCAAGTTGAACATCATATTTTTCCGCATATTTCTCATGTTCATTATGATAAATTAGCTAAAATTGTTAAAGAAACAGCTCAAGAGTTTAATTTACCATACAATGAGTACGAAACGATGCGTAAAGCTATTGTAGAGCATTTTAGACATTTAGGTGTTTTAGGGCAAAAACCTGAATTAGCATAATATAAAACACAACAACTATCAGCAAAATGACACATCCATTATCGGACAGAATTAACAGCTTACCAGTTTCTGAAACTTTAGCAATGGCTGCTAAGACAAGAGAATTAAGAGCAGAAGGAAAAGATATTATTGGTTTAAGTTTAGGGGAACCAGACTTTAATACACCAGATTTTATTAAAGACGCTGCAATTGAAGCGATCAATCAAAACTATAACTCCTATTCGCCAGTAGACGGGTATTTAGAATTAAAAGAAGCTATTTGCGTAAAGTTCAAGCGTGATAACGTTCTAGAGTACAAACCAAGTCAAGTAGTCGTTTCTACAGGTGCAAAACAATCTATTGCAAATGTGATGCAAGTATTGTTAAACCCTGGAGATGAAGTTTTATTACCTTCTCCATATTGGGTAAGTTACTCTGCACTTGCGATTCTTTGCGAAGCTAAGTACATAGAAATTCCTTCTTCTATTGAAGATGATTTTAAAATTACGCCTGCACAATTAGAAGCTGCAATTACACCAAAAACGAAAATGGTGTTTTTTAACTCGCCAAACAATCCTAGTGGAACTATTTATAGTGAAGCAGAATACAGAGCAATGGCTGTAGTTTTAGAAAAATATCCAAAGATTTTTATTTTATCAGATGAAATCTACGAACATATCAACTACGAAACAAAACCATTTAGTTTTGCAGGTATAGAAAGCATGTACGAAAGAACCATTACCGTTAACGGTTTGGCCAAAGCATTTGCGATGACAGGTTGGAGAATTGGTTATATTGGTGCAGCAGAATGGATTGCAAAAGCTTGTACAAAAATGCAAGGTCAAATTACATCTGGCGCAAATTGTATCGCACAAAGAGCAGCTATTACTGCTGTTTTAGCACCCGTTTCTAAAATACAATATATGGTCGATGAGTTTAAAACTCGTAGAGATATCGTTGTTGGATTGTTAAGAGAAATTGAAGGCTTTAAAGTAAATGTACCAGAAGGTGCTTTTTATGTTTTCCCAGATATATCTTATTTCTTCGGGAAAACAATTAAAGGTGTAAAAATTGAAAATGCGAACGATTTTGCTTTCTATTTATTAGAAAAAGCTGGCGTTGCTACTGTAACTGGTGATGCATTTGGAGCACCAAGTTGTATTCGTTTATCGTATGCAGCTTCAGAATCACAAATTAGAGAAGCTATAAAAAGAATTAAAGAAGCTTTGAGTTAAACTTTAGGGTCAGCTCGAACACAATCGAGAATACTATTTTAAAATCCATCTTTTTTAGATGGATTTTTTTGTTTGGGCATGTTACGCACAAAAGCGTAACCGCGCTATTCACTATATCTTTTTTGCAAAGCAACCCTAAACTTCTTTCAATGTTTTGTGACTTTTAACTATAAAATTAGGAATAGAATACTTAACAAAAGCAAAAAAGGATGCCGTTTCTATCGCTCACGCAGCCTTGTTTAAAGCTAATTTCTTCGATACATCTTTTACATATCCTTAAATTTATGAATATTATTTTCTTTATTTTTAAACTATTAATAGATTTAAAATAAGAGACAAATTATTTTTTTATTTCTAACCGATTGTTTAGTTTTGTAGTGTAACTAAAAATAATGGCAAGAAGAAAGCAGTATATAGAAAAAGAAGTAGTCACCAAAGCAATGAATTTGTTTTGGAAAAATGGTTATGAGGCTACTTCTATGCAAATGCTTGAGCAAGAAATGGGCATCAATAAATTCTCCATATATTCTAGTTTTGGCAATAAACACGGTCTTTTTGTTGCAAGCTTAAACCTTTACAAGTCACAAATAAATAATGTCTTTGAAAAATTAAGTAAAGCTTCCAATGGTATTATCGATATTAAACAGTTTTTCTATGACTCGGTAGCTTCTAATTACGGAGATAACAATCAAAATGGGTGTTTAGTAACTAACACATATAATGAATTTTCAAATAGTGAAGATGAAGTATTAAAAGAACAAATGACTTCTTTTATGAATCGTCTAAAAGACCTATTCATTGAAAAATTAAAAATGGATACCACTAAAAATGAGGAAACAGTACTAAAACAAGCGAATTTCTTACTATTGGCAAAACATGGTTTAGCAGCCGCATCCAGAGTAAACAGCAAGCAAGAAATTGAAGATTATATCGAAATAACATTTCAAAATTTGTGACGTTTTTTAAACTATAACTAACCAATTATTGAGTTATTTAACAGTACTAAATTTTAAAACAGAAATTATGACAACATTAAAAGTTCACAACATAGAAACCGCACCAAAAGAGAGCAAAGATTTATTAGAGAAATCACAAAAAGACTACGGAATGATTCCTGGTTTACATGGCGTATTAGCCGAATCCCCTGGTTTATTTGAAGCATACAAAACAATACATGAGCTATTTGTAAATTCATCATTTAACAATGAAGAATTAACGGTCGTTTGGCAAACTATAAACGTAGAACACGCTTGTCATTACTGCGTACCTGCACATACAGCAATTGCTAAAATGATGAAAGTAGATGATGCTATTACGGAAGCACTGCGCAACGAAACGCCTCTTAAAAATCCAAAATTAGAAGCATTACGCACCATGACTTTATCGATTGTCCGTACTCGTGGACATGTAACTCAAGACGAGTTAAATACATTTTACGCAACGGGTTATAAAGAAAGACACTTGTTAGATATTATTCTAGGATTATCCCAAAAAATAATAAGCAACTATACAAACCATATTGCAAATACTCCCGTTGACGCCACGTTTAAGAAATTTGCTTGGTCTAAATAGATTCTAATTTCTTACTTATTATTACAAAAGGTTACTTCAAAATCATATACCTTTCGTTTTATTAGAAAGGTTTTATTAAAAGTATATAAATGAAAGAAAAAATAAAAATAGATATCGTTTCAGATGTAGTTTGCCCTTGGTGTACTATCGGATACAAACGCTTAGAAAAAGCTATTATTGAACTTGGTATTCAAGACCAAGTAGAAATTGAATGGCAACCATTTGAGCTAAATCCCAATATGCCTGCGGAAGGTCAAAATGTAACCGAGCACCTTACAGAAAAGTATGGATCTACTTTAGAGCAGCAAAAAGAGTCAAAACAAAATATGACGAACGTTGGAAAAGAACTTGATTTCACGTTCGATTATTTTGACGAAATGAGAATGGTAAACACTTTTGAGGCACATATTTTATTAGAATATGCTAAAGAATTTAAAAAGCAAACCGAACTAAAAATGTGTTTAACGACCGCCTTTTTCAGTGAAAGAAAAGATGTATCTACAAGAGATATTTTAAAACAAGCTTTACAAGCTGTTGGTTTAAATTCTGAAGAAGGATTAGCAAAATTAGACAACTACGAAGCTCGAAAAGAAATACGAACGAAACAAAATTATTGGAAAAATTTAGGTGTTACTTCTGTTCCTACAATTATATTTAATAGAAAAAGTGGCGTAACAGGTGCTCAACCTATAGCTACTTTTAAGCAATTATTATCTGAATTAATTGCCGGATAAAGGCAAACTTAGACCTCGGTTTACATGCTAAAAGGCATAACGTTTAATGATTTTAAAATCCATCTAAAAAAGATGGATTTTTTTTATGCCGTTTTTTTATTCTTTAATTTGCAGTTAAAAGGTAAATAAAATAATTGCAAAAGTAAACAATGAAACCTGTAAAATAACTCCTGTCGCACTTTCTATTTTTCTTTCATGATTTATAACCATAGATTTAATTTGAGAAATAGATTTAGATTTCTCTAACCTCATATTCTTTTTAATTTCTTGTTTGTAAGGCGATGTTAAAATTCCTCTTTCTTTTGTTACTGTTTTTAAATATTTCATGATACTTAGTGTAATTGATTATGTACCTTAGACGAGACATAAAAAACATTGTTACAAGCTAAACCTCATAATATCAATTAGAAAACATTGTTTTTATAGGATTGATGGTTTACGCCAATTAAAAAAAAGTTATAAAAACAAAAAATCACATCTTTTTAGGACGTGATTTTTATATTAAATTTCAAGTAAAAACTAATCTACATTATCGTGTAAAAATGAATTATTCGATTTAAAATCTAATCCATCATCTTCTTTTTTCAATGCAGTTTCAGCCCTACTTAATGAAGTGTTTTTATCTAAATCTACACCCAATCTTTTATAAGCTGGCTGACGTGAAATTTCATCTACATTCTTGTTCATTTGATCACTGAACTTATAATTGAAGCCTTTCATCTTTCTACGTCGTTCTTCTGCTCTTTTTTGCAATTCAGAAATTGTTAAATCTAAAGGAGAAACTTCTTCACTCATCGTATCTATATCATTAACTTCTACTGGAGGTTTTCTAGTTTTAAGTTCAAATTGAATTTCTGGTTCTTCAATTTTTTTCTTGTCTACAAAACCAGAACTTTTACCAATTGTTGGTTGTGCATCAAAGTCTTCTAAAACATATCTTTTCTCAACTTCTTTTCTTTCAAACTTGATTTCTTGAGCTCCATAAACCTGAATTTCATGAATATTTAACTCTTTCTCAATATTTAAATTAAATCTAATTTCTTCTTCAGATTTCACTTCTCTAAGAGAAGTTAAAGGCATATCAAACAATAAATCTGCTTGTATTTGCTTTGGTGCCTCTTCAATTTTTTCTACAACCTTTGCAACATCCGTAATTATAAAATCGTCTTCAGCAACCGCTCCATAAAAAACCTCTTCAAAACTTACTGGCATACTCGCAATAATTGGGTTTGTAGCAACCAAATCCATTATTGGTTTGCTGTCTTGAATTTCATCACCTAAAGCATGTACAACTTTTTGCTGAGCTGCATTTGACAATGTTGTATCCTCTATTCCCGTTGATTTAGTTACTTTATTTTCAGTAAAATTATACGTCGCTTTCTGATCGTCTTCTAAAATATGAACTACTTTTTTTACCTCTGTATTTGTAATTGAACTTTGTTGATCTGGCGCAAAACCTGTAGCTACAATTGTTACAGCAATGGCATCGCCTAATGCTTCATCTTCGCCAATTCCCATAATAATATTAGCATCATAACCCGCTTCATCCTGAATGTAATCGTTAATTTCTCCTATTTCATCGAGTGTAACTTCAGTTTTACCAGAAACAATTAACAACAATACATTTTTAGCTCCCGTAATTTTATTATCATTTAATAAAGGTGAATCTAATGCTTTCACTATGGCATTTTTTGCTCTACTTGCTCCTTCTTCTTTTGCAGAACCCATAATTGCAGTTCCACTATTAGAAAGTACCGTTTTAGCATCATGCAAGTCAATATTTTGTTTGTAGTGATGTGTAATTACTTCTGCAATTCCTTTAGACGCAGTAGATAAAACTTCATCAGCTTTAGAAAAACCAGCTTTAAAACCAAGGTTTCCATAAACTTCACGCAATTTATTATTATTAATAACAATTAAAGAATCTACATTTTGGCGCAGTTGATCAATTCCTAATTGAGCTTGTTTTGTACGTCTTTTTCCTTCGAAAGCAAAAGGCATGGTTACAATACCAACCGTTAAGATATCCATATCTTTTGCAATCTTTGCAATAATTGGTGCCGCTCCAGTTCCTGTTCCACCGCCCATTCCTGCAGTTATAAACACCATTTTTGTTTGTGTGTTTAACATCTTCTGAATTTCCTGCAGACTTTCTTTAGCTGCTTGTGCTCCTATTTCTGGATTTGCACCTGCCCCTAAACCGGAAGTTAAATTTGCACCTAACTGAATTTTATTAGGTATTGGACTATTTTCTAGAGCTTGTGCATCTGTATTACAGATTACAAAATCTACGCCTGTTATGCTTTGGGTAAACATATGATTTACTGCATTGCTTCCACCACCACCAACTCCAATTACTTTTATGGTGTTGGATTGTGTTTTTGGCATGTCAAATAAAATGTTATCGAATTCTGCGCTCATAATAACGTTTATCTTTTTAAATTGTTATTGTTGTTTTTTTCTTAATTTATTGATGTCCATACTGAATACTTACTCAGCATTGTCTAAAAAATCTTTTAATCCTTCGGTAAATTTTTCGAAAAAAGATTTCTTTTTTGGCTTTAATTTTTCCTCAATTATTGGTTCTGGCTCAACTTCGGCTGTTGTTTCTGGTTCATTTTTAATTTCCTTAACCACCTGTTTAATTTCTTGTACTTTAATCTTCTTCTCCAAACCTACCATCAACAAACCAACGGCTGTTGCGTACGCCGGACTAGATAAAGCTTCATCAGAATCGCCCGCTAAGTGCTCATTAGGAAAACCAATTCTTGCATCCATACCAGTAATATATTCTACTAATTGACGCAAATGTTTTAATTGAGCTCCCCCACCTGTTAACACAATACCCGCAATTAGTTTTCCTTTTGCAGTTTCGTGTCCGTAATTTTTAATTTCTAAATAAACATGCTCGATAATTTCTTGAACTCTGGCATGTATAATTTTTGATAGATTCTTTAGGGTAATTTCTTTTGGTTCTCTGCCTCTTAACCCCGGAATTGAAACTATTTCTGTTTCTTTATTTTCTCCTGGCCAAGCAGAACCAAACTTAATTTTTAATAATTCGGCTTGTTTTTCTATAATTGAACAACCTTCTTTTATATCATCAGTAATTACATTTCCCCCAAAAGGAATTACTGCCGTGTGTCTTATAATTCCATCTTTAAAAATAGCTAAATCTGTTGTTCCGCCCCCAATATCAATCAAAGCAACACCTGCTTCCTTTTCTTCTTGACTTAATACTGCGGATGCGGATGCCAAAGGTTCTAAAGTAATATCACTTAACCCTAAGCCGGCACTTTTTATACATCGTCCAATATTTCTGATGGATGAAACTTGCCCAACAACCACATGAAAATTAGCTTCTAATCGTCCGCCATACATACCAATTGGTTCCTTAATATCTGCTTGAGAATCTACTTTAAATTCTTGTGGCAAAACATGTATAATCTCTTCACCAGGCAACATCACTAACTTATGCACTTGATTTACTAGATTATCTATATCTCCTTCATTAATAACATCTTCCGAATTATCTCTGGTAATATAATCACTATGATGTAAGCTTCTAATATGCTGACCGGCAATACCAACAATAACATCTTCTATCTTTAGTCCAGAAACACTTTCTGCCTCCTCAACAGCTTGTTGTATCGATTGTATTGTTTGCGTAATATTACTTACAACACCACGCTTTACACCTAAACTTTTTGATTTACCAATACCAACAACCTCAATTTTGCCATACTCGTTTTTACGACCAATCATAGCAACAATCTTCGTGGTACCGATATCTAAACCAACAGCTATTTTGTTGTTTTCCATTTTTGAATTATTTAGTGCACACAACTTGGTTGTGATATTTTAAATTTATTGCTTTATAATTTTGAATGGTTTTATCCTCAAATGCTTTATTATAAAACGCTTTTAACTTTTTAAATTTTACATCCACCTCGGTTAAATTTCCGAAATCAATTTTATAATCTCCACTTCTAACAGCGAACTGATATTCATTAACGTCAGATTTCTCTATTCCAACGATCTCTTTTTGCAAAAAATTATCTCCCAAAATAAAAGATATCAAAGGCAAAATTTCGTTAATTTCTTTATCATTTTTCACTCCTGAAACTAACAAAACTCTTACCGAATAATTGTTCGACAAAGGCACTTTTACTCCTTGTTTATCAACATAGTAAGAATCATTTTTAACTATAACTCTTGCCACTGGTACACGCTGTTTAATCACTGTTTTTAATTGCCCGCCAATGGTTAAAAAAACCGTTGCACTTTCCACATAAGGATTTTTTAAAACTTTATTTTCTAAACCGTATAAATTTAGCTTAGATTTTGTTCTGTTTTTAACAGTTTCTTCATTTTGTATTAACAATTTGTTAACCATTAAATGTGTCAAAAAGTTATTGTTTCCCTGTTCAAATTCTATACTAATTTCTGACACTTTTTTTTGATGATTTCTTGCGGATGAAAAACTATATAAAAACCCCAAAGCCGTTATTAACATTACAAATACTAGGTATTTTAAAAACTTTTTAAGCGCCATTCTCCTCAGGTTTTAAAAGTTGATTTGTTATCTCATTTATAAGTAAACCAATATCACCAGCACCTAACATTGCCACTACTTTTGCTGATGAATTTTTAATATCTTTTATTAAATTATTTTTTTGCGTCAATTTTTTACACCTATTACTAATTTTACTTAATAACCAATCAGAATCAACTCCAGCAATTGGCAATTCTCTTGCAGGATAAATATCTAACAATATAACTTCATCAAATTTTGAAAGTGCTGAAGCAAAATCATCAATAAAATCTCTGGTTCTAGAAAATAAATGTGGCTGAAAAACAACCAACACTTTTTCATTTGGATACATTTCTCTAATTGAATTTTCTACCGCATTTATTTCTGTTGGATGATGCGCATAATCATCAATCAACACAAAATCAGCTGTTTTTATTTTATACGAAAACCTGCGTTTTACGCCTTTAAAAGTTACTAAACGTTGTTTAATGTTTTCTAACGGAACTCCATAAGCATCCGCCATTGCTAAAGCAGCCAACGCATTCATCACATTATGTTTTCCTGGTAAATGGAACTCAATATTTTTTATAATCTCTGATGGTGTTTGTACATCAAAAATATATTTTCCGCTTTCAATTTTTACATTAAACGCTTTGTAATCTGCTTCTTCGTTTACAGCATACGTTAATCCTTTTAAAGGCAGACCTTTCGCAACAATTAAAGTATTAGAAACTTTTTTAGAAAAATCTAAAAACGTTTTTTCTAATTCTTTTGGATCACCATAAATGTCTAAATGATCTGCATCCATAGAAGTTATACATGCAATATTAGGACTCAATTGCATAAACGATCTATCAAACTCATCTGCTTCTACCACAGAAATTTTATCATCTCCTAAAATTAAATTGGAGTTGTAATTTTCTGCAATTCCGCCTAAAAAAGAAGTCGCTTTTTCTTGCTGCATAATATGACCCAAAATAGAAGAAGTTGTCGTTTTTCCGTGAGTTCCGGCAACGGCCAAACAAAAAGTACTTGCGGTTATTTTCCCTAAAATTTCTGCTCTTTTTAAAACAGTAAATTTGTTGTCTAAAAAGTAATTAAGCTCTGTATGATTTTTAGGAATTGCTGGAGTGTACACAACCATAGTTTCATCCGTATTTAAAAAAGAGGCTGAAATACGTTTTACATTATCTTCAAAATGAATTTCAATCCCCAACGCTTCTAAATCATCCGTTACCTGAGAAGAAGTTTTGTCATAACCTGCCACCAGCTTGCCATTGGTTGCAAAATAACGCGCTATTGCGCTCATTCCGATGCCTCCAATACCGACGAAATAGATGTTATGTATATTTTTTAAATTCACTTTTTTAATAATTTTTCAATTTCATTAACAATCGCAGTTGTTGCGCCTGGTAATGCTAATTCCTTTATATTTTTTGATAAATCTTCCTGTTTTCCTCTGTCTTTTAAAAGCGTTTCAAATACAATAGGAAAAGTTTCTAATTCACTTTCATGTAATAATATAGCGCCGTGCTTGTCTGCAATTGATTTTGCATTTTTTGTTTGATGATCTTCTGCCACATTTGGAGACGGAATAAATACAACCGGCTTACCAACAATACATAATTCTGAAACAGAACTTGCGCCTGCTCTAGAAATAATAATATTTGATGCAGCATACGCCAAATCCATTCTATTTAAAAACTGGTGAACTTGCACGTTTTCTAATTCATCGTACTTTTTATATTCATCAAAATAGAGTTTTCCACATTGCCAAATAATTTGAACTTTTTGGCTTTTAAAAAATTCTAAACTGCTTTCTACTAATTGATTTATTTTTCTTGCTCCTAAACTTCCGCCTAAAAACAAAATTGTTTTTTTGTTGTATTCAAATTAAAAAAGTCAATTGCTTCTTTTTCTTTTGAATGAATTGTTAACAAATCTTGACGAACAGGGTTTCCCGTTTTTATTATTTTATCCGAAGGAAAAAAACGTTCTAAATGATCGTACGCAACACATATTTTACTTGCTTTTTTACTCAATATTTTATTGGTAATACCTGGAAAAGAATTCTGCTCTTGTATTAAAGTAGGAATACTTTTTCTATTTGCCATAATCAATGTTGGGCCACTTGCAAAACCTCCTGTACCTATAGCAACATTTGGCTTAAATTGCTTAATTATTATATTTGCTTTCCATAAACTACTGATCAGTTTAAAAGGAAAAGACAAATTGTCAACTGTTAATTTTCTTTGAATCCCAGAAATCCATAAGCCTTTTATATCATAACCAGCTTGTGGAACTTTCTCCATTTCCATTCTATCTTTTGCACCTACAAATAAAATATTCGCATCTGGATACCGAACTTTAATTTCGTTCGCAATTGCTATTGCAGGATAAATATGACCGCCTGTTCCCCCTCCAGAAATTAGTATATTATATGGTTTCATGCAATATATTTAAAGGATTATCATCTAAAATATCTTCTTCTGTTTCTTCTTTTGATGCGCTTACACTTAGAATCATTCCAAGTGCAAAACACGTCATCCAAATAGAAGTACCTCCACTACTAATAAGTGGTAACGTTTGCCCTGTTACCGGAAATAAATTGGTAGCAACTGCCATATTTATAGTTGCTTGAAATATAATAGGACAACCAACTCCAACTACTAATAATGTTCCAAAAATGGTGGTTGTTTTTCTAATAACCACAAACATTCTAAAGAATAATAAAAAGTAAATCGAAATAATTAAAAGGCCACCTGCCAAACCATATTCTTCTATAATAATCGCATATATAAAGTCTGATGAAGATTGAGGTAAAAAGTTTTTTTGAACACTTTTACCTGGACCAACTCCTACGGGACCTCCTGTTGCAATTGCAATTTTAGCCTTCTCTACTTGATACGCATCTTTTTCATCCGGATTAGAAAAACTTTCAATTCTGTTTTCCCAAGTTTGCACTCTATTTGACATTACATCTGGAAAAGCTTTTGAAACCAAAACAAAAAAGGTGAGCGCTAAAAGCCCCATTCCTAAAATAAATGCGATGTATTTTATTGGATAACCTCCTATAAAAGCTACCATTAAAATCATCACAAAAATAATGGCTGTTGTAGAAAAGTTTGCGGGTAAAATCAATATTAAAACAGCAGCAACTGGCAACCAAAGTTGTAATAAACTTTCTTTAAATTTAATTTCTTTTTCTTTGTTTCTAGCCAAATATCTTGCCACATAAACCATTAAAACTAAACCGGCTAGAGTTGATGTTTGAAAACCAATACCAACAAAAGGAATATTAATCCATCTACTTGCGTTTGCCCCACCAATGGTCGTTCCTTGTGTTAATGTAAAAATTAACAAAATAATTACTATTGGCAGCATGATAACAGATGCACCGGAAAAATATCGATACGGAATTTTATGAACTCCGTAAATAATACCAAAACCCATAATTAATAAAACCATATGTTTTACTAAATAACCTAAGGTAGAACCAGAACCAACAACATATACCAAGTTTGTACTTGCGCTGTAAACCGGCATAAATGATAATATCGCCAAAACAGCAAAAATTGCCCAAATGGTTTTATCTCCTTTTATATGTTTAAAAATGGTTTTCATTTTAGCTTTCTTTCTACTTAAATCTTTTAGATTATTGGATGAATTAATTTTATTTTATTTAAACGAATAAACAATTACATGATTAAACAATCTAAAGACTTCTAACCGCCTCTTTAAACTGGCGACCTCTATCTTCATAATTATCAAATAAATCAAAACTCGCACAGGCAGGAGATAGTAAAACTGCATCGCCTCTATCTGCTAACTTATGAGAAACCTTTACAGCTTCTTCTGCTCCAGCGGTTTCTACAATAATATCTACCACATTTCCAAATGTCTCCTTAATTTTATCATTATCAAGACCTAAGCACACAATTGCCTTTACTTTTTCTCTAACTAAAGCCAATAAATCATTATAATCATTTCCTTTATCTACACCACCAACAATCCAAACTGTAGGTTTATCCATACATTCTAGGGCATAAAAAGTTGCATTTACATTTGTAGCTTTAGAATCATTTATATATTCTACATCTCTAATTTTCGCAACATTTTCTAAACGATGTTCTGCACCTTCAAAATCCTCTAAACTTTCCATAATGATTTGTTTACGAACTTTTAATAATTGAGCAGCCATTGTTGCAGCCATGGCATTTTTTGTGTTATGTTTCCCTTTAATTGATAAAGTTGATATAGGCATGTTAATTTTATCTTTAGTAATGTTGATTATTATGTTATTATCTTTGATATAAGCTCCATATTCTAATTCTTTTTCAAGCGAAAACGGAACTAATTTTGCTTGCGTTTTATTTACTTTTAACCAATTATCTATAGCTTCGTCATCTGCATCATAAATTAAATAATCTGTTGCTGTTTGATTTTTGGTAATTCTAAATTTTGATGCTATATATTTATTAAAATCATACTCGTATCTGTCTAAATGGTCTGGAGTTATATTAGTTAAAATTGCAATATGACTGTTAAAATTTTCAATACCGTCTAGCTGAAAACTACTTAATTCTAATACATAATTTTCATACTGATTTTCTGCTACTTGTTGCGCAAAACTATCTCCAATATTCCCTGCGATTCCTATATTTAATCCCGCTTTTCTTAAAATATGATGTACTAATAATGTTGTTGTTGTTTTGCCGTTTGAACCCGTAATTCCAATAATTTTTGCATCGGTAAATTGTGCTGCAAATTCAATTTCTGAAATAACCTGAATTCCTTTTTCTTTCAATTTTTTAACCAACTCAACCTTATCAGGAATTCCAGGACTTTTCATCACAACATCAGCATTTACTATTTTGCTTTCTGTATGCTGATTTTCCTCAAAATCAATCTCATTATTTAAAAGAACTTCTTTATATTTTTTTGATATATTGCCTTTATCAGAAACAAAAATTTCATATCCTTTTTGTTTTCCTAAAATTGCAGCTCCTACACCACTTTCTCCTCCACCAAGAATTACAAGTCTTTTCATTTACCTCAACTTTAGCGTTACGATTGTTAACACTGCTAGCAAAATTCCAATAATCCAAAAACGTACTACAATCTTACTTTCATGGTAACTCTTTTTTTGAAAATGATGATGTAAAGGCGCCATTTTAAAGATTCTTCTACCTTCTCCATATTTCTTTTTAGTATATTTAAACCAAGAAACCTGCATGATTACTGATAAATTTTCTATCACAAATATTCCTGCCAATATTGGTAACAATAATTCTTTACGTATAGAAATCGCAATTACTGCTATAATTCCGCCAATTGTTAAACTTCCTGTATCGCCCATAAAAACTTGAGCAGGATAGGTATTGTACCACAAAAAGCCAATTAATGCTCCTGCAAATGCCAGAATAAAAACCGTCATTTCTCCAGAATTTGGAATGTACATCACATCTAAATAATCAGCAAAAATAATATTACCAGAAACCCACGCAAAAACAGCTAGTGTAATAACAATAATTGCTGATGAACCTGCTGCTAAGCCATCAATTCCGTCTGTTAAATTGGCTCCGTTTGAAACTCCTGTAACAATAAAAACAGTAACAAAAATGAAAAATATCCATCCATATTTTTCAGACCCTTCACCTAAAAAATTAAACGCTTTCGAGTAATCAAGTTCGTTATCTTTAAAAAAAGGAACGGTTGTTTTTGTCGATTTATGAGCTTCACCAAAAACATTATTTTTACCGTTTTCCTGAACTATCTGCTCATTTAACGGTAATTGTTCTTTGATAGTTACTCCTTCATTAAAGTATAACATCGAACCTACAATGATTCCTAAGCCAACTTGCCCCAAAACTTTGAACTTGCCACTTAAACCATCTTTATCTTTTTTAAAGACTTTAATATAATCATCTAAAAAACCGATAAAACCCATCCAAACTGTAGTAATTAGAAGAATTACTACATAAATATTGTCTAATTTTGCTAATAAAATAACAGGAATTAAAGTTGCTAAAATGATGATAATCCCTCCCATTGTTGGAGTACCCGTTTTTTGCTTTTGACCCTCTAAACCTAAATCTCTTACGGTTTCACCAACTTGCTGATTTTGTAAAAAATTTATAATTCTTTTACCATAAATTGTTGAAATCAACAAAGACAAAATAAAAGCTGCTGCTGCTCTAAAAGTAATATATTGAAACACTCCTGCCCCAGGTATATTAAATTGACCATCCAAATATTCGAATATATAATATAGCATTTTAGTTCTTTTTTAATTGATTAAAACAGAATGTTACTTCTTCCAAATCATCAAAATGGGCGCGAACTCCCTTTATTTCTTGATAATTTTCATGTCCTTTTCCGGCTATTAATATTATATCTCCGGTTTCAGCCATTTTACAAGCAGTTTTTATTGCTTGCCTTCTATCTAAAACTGTTAATGTTTTTCTATAATTTTCTAAAGAAACGCCAACTTCCATTTCGTCTAAAATGGTTTGTGCATTTTCTGTTCTTGGATTGTCTGAAGTAAAAATTGCTTGATTGCTTAATTGCGCAGCAATGTGTGCCATTTTTGGTCTTTTTGTTTTATCTCTATCGCCGCCACAACCCACAACTGTAATTACTTTTTCGTTACCGGTTCTAATATCATTAATGGTTTCTAACACATTTTTTAATGCATCGGGCGTATGCGCATAATCGATAATTGCAGTAATTCCGTCATCAGACATTACATATTGAAAACGACCACTTACACTTTCTAACTGACTTACAATTGTTAAGATTTCTAGTTTTTCTAGGCCTAACAATTCTGCCGTAGCAATAATTGCCGTTAAATTGTAAATATTAAAAACACCTATTAATTTGGTCCAAACTTCTGTTCCATCAACAGAAATTAAAGTTCCAGATATTTGCTTTTCTAAAATTTTAGACTTGTAATCTGCCAACGTTTTTAAAGCGTAGGTTTTCTTTCTTGCCTTGGTATTTTGCAACATAAACTCGCCATTTTTATCATCGATATTTGTTAGAGCAAAAGCCGATTTTGGCAAGAAATCAAAAAACGATTTCTTAACATTTCTATAAGCTGCAAAAGTGTCGTGATAGTCTAAATGATCGTGCGATAGGTTTGTAAAAATTCCGCCAGCAAAAGTTAAACCTTCCGTTCTTTTCTGATGAATTCCGTGAGAACTCACTTCCATAAAACAGTATTCAACTCCTGCCTCTAACATCCTATCTAAATACATATTGATAGTTACAGAATCTGGTGTTGTATGTGTTGCCTTAAATTCGGTTTCATCAACCAAAATTTTAACGGTAGAAAGTAATCCAACTTTATAACCGGCTTTATGAAACAACTGATATAAAAGTGATGCAATTGTGGTTTTACCATTTGTACCAGTTACCCCAACTACCGCAAATTTTGATGAAGGGTTTTCGTAAAAATTAGAAGCCATAATAGCCAAAGCTGCATTGGCATCCTCCACTTGAATATAGGTAATTCCTTGTTTTTTATCCGAAGGAAAATCCTCGCAAATAATAACAATTGCACCTAAAGAAATTGCTTTATCAATATATAAATGACCATCTACAGACGCTCCTTTTTGAGCAACAAAAACGTCGTTCTTTTCAATTTTTCTAGAATCGAAAACAAGCTGATTTACATCAATAGCTGTACTACCAAATACTTGATGAATTGAAACCTTATATAATATGTCTTTTAAATTCTTCAGCTTACGAAAGTTTTAAAATAATGGTTGTTCCTTTTACTAATTTTTCTCCTTTTTTTATCGACTGATAATTTACTTTACCCACTCCAGAGAATTTTACTTTTAATCCTATATTTTCTAATAAAGACACGGCATCCATACCAGACATACCTTCTACATTTGGCACATTTGTATACGTTTTAACAATGGCTTTATTATATTCTTTATATTGATTATCTATAGACGCAAACGCCACTTTATCTTCTACAGATTGATTATCTATAGGTGTTGTTGTGTATATTTTTTGAGCAATATCTTTAAAGATTGGCCCTGCCACGGATGCACCATAATAACCTGTATCTTTATTAGGATTATGCACCACCACAATACAAGAATATTTTGGTTTATCCGCCGGGAAAAAACCTACAAATGACGCTACATAATTTTTTGTTGAATAATAGCCGCCTTCCCATTCACCTTTTTCATTTTTAATTCTTGGCATGTATTTTTTAGCAGTTCCTGTTTTGCCTGCCATAGAAAAATTAGGAGAATAAATATTAGTTGCAGTACCTTTTGTAACCACATTTTCCATTACTTTTCTAAGCTTCTTTATCGTCTCATCAGAAGCAATTTTAGGGTTTACAATTTCTGTTTCAAAGATTTTCTCTGTTTTATCGTGTCTCCTTAATTCTTTTACAAAACGAGGCTTCACCATTACTCCGTTATTAGCAACTGCATTATAAAACATTAGTGTTTGCATTGGTGTAACAGAGATTCCATAACCCCACGACATCCACTCTAATGAAATTTTACTCCAATTTTTGTCTTTCGGATTTGGAACATATGGGATCCCTTCTCCTTTTATCTGAAAACCAATTGGTTTTGTAAATCCGTATTTTTCAATTTTATCATAAAATTTTTGCGGATTGTCATCATAATGCTCTTTAATTATTTTTACAATTCCAACATTAGACGAAACCTCAAAAACCCTTGCTGCAGAAATTTTACCATATCCACCTCTATGAGAATCTTCAACCTTTCTATTATTGACATAGATTATTCCTTTTTCTGTATCAACAACCGTAGAAGTATCAATTACTTTGTCATCTAAAGCAGCCATTAAACTTGCTAGTTTAAAAGTAGAACCTGGCTCATGACTTTCCCAAACTGCATAGTTTCTTTTTTCAAAATATTTTCCATCGGATGTTTTGCCTAAGTTAGAAATTGCTCTAATTTCACCAGTTGCAGTTTCCATAACCACAGCACAACCGTGATCTGCTTCATAAAATTCTAACTGACTCAATAAAGCATGATGTGTAATATCTTGAATATTTACATCTATGGTTGTAATGATATCATGACCATCAATTGGCTCTTTTTCATTTACATCCGAAATTGGTTTCCATTGGTTTTTTGCAAATTTCTGTTTCCAACGCAAACCGTTTTCACCTTGCATAAAATCAGCAAAAGCACCTTCAATACCAGCCCCTCCTCTAAAATCGTCGTAACCAATGGTGCGTTCTGCAATTTTACCAATTGGATGTGCTCGCACTGTTTTATGTTCTGCAATAAAACCGCCACCATAAACTCCTAAATTAAAAATAGGGAATTCTTTCACCTTCAAGTAATCACTATACCCAACATTTCTGGCGATTAATAAGTACCTGTTTCCGTTTTTCTTTGCTGTTCTTAATTTATTCTGATAATGAGCAACAGGCTTTCCGAACATCTTAGAAAGCTCAGCAGATAATCCAACAAAATTCTTCTCAAATATATTTCCATCAACCGCAACAACATCCATTCTAATAGTAAATTTAGACATTGAAGTTGCCAATAAATTACCATCTACAGCGTATACGTTTCCTTTATTAGCGCGAATTGTATCTTGCCTAATCGTTAATTCTGTTGAAAGTTTCTTGTATTTTTCTCCTTGAACGTACTGTATATTGATCACCCTAAAAATTACGGCAAACAAAAAAAGCGTCATAAAAGCAGCTACTATGTAGAATTTGGTAAGTATGCTTTTTTTGTGAGTTGCCAATTTATTAGTCTTTATACGTTACTTTTATTTTTTTCGGAGGTGTTTCTGAAGGCTTTAATCCTCTTGCCTTTGCTTTTTCTCTTATGCTAGATTCCATTTTCATTCGCATTAAAATAGTGCCCGTATCCACATATTCTGCTCGTAATTCTCTTGCCCTTTTATTTAATTCTGATATTTTAATTACCTTTTTATCAGCACTATGTCCGCTAGAAATAATGATCAATAAAAGCGCAACAACAAAAATTAGTATTCGCCAGTTTTGAAAAGCGGAATCATCTGTTAGAAAACTTCCTCTTAAAAAATCATAAATACCTTTTTTAACTTTAGACATTATACGCTCGTTGTTTTAGCCTTTTTGGGTATTACTTTTTAATGTTGCTATTCTTAATTTCGCACTTCTAGAGCGGTTGTTTATTTTTATTTCTTCCGATGAAGGAACAATCAACTTCCCTACTTTCTTTAAAGGTTCGTCTGTATTCCCAAACACATCTTTCTCTAGTTCACCACTAAACAAACCTGAACTTATAAACCTTTTTACCAATCTATCTTCTAATGAATGATAAGAGATTACACTTAGCCTACCTTGATTCGTTAACAAATTAGGTATCTGATTTAAAAATTCTTTTAAAGCCTCCAACTCTTCATTTACCTCAATGCGAATTGCCTGAAATATTTGTGCTAAAATTTTATGCTCTTTTGCATTTGGTAAATATTTTTTCAACACGCTTTTTAATTGAAAACTTGTCTCAATTTTTTCTTTCACCCTTTCTTCAACGATCGTTTTTGCAATATTTCTCGAGTTTCTTAACTCACCATATTGAAACAATATTTCCGCTAATTTCTCTTCCGTATACGTGTTGATAATTTCTTTTGCTGATGTTTTAGATTTCTGATTCATTCTCATATCTAAATCGCCATCAAAACGGGTAGAAAAACCTCTATCCGCTTCATCAAACTGATGAGAAGAAACTCCTAAATCTGCCAAAACACCATCTACTTTTCGAACACCATGAAATCTTAAAAATCTAGAAATGTATCTAAAGTTTTCTGGAATCAACACAAAACGGGCATCCTCAATAATATTAGCTAAAGCATCTGGATCTTGATCAAATGCGAATAATTTTCCTTTGGCTCCTAATCTTTTTAATATTTCTCTTGAATGACCACCGCCGCCAAAAGTAACATCCACATAAACACCATTTTCTTTAATAGCCAAGGCGTCTATACTTTGTTGCAATAAAACTGGATTATGATACTTCATCTACATCTGTATTTCCCATTACTTCTTCAGCCAAATCTGCAAAATCTATCGTTGCATCATCAATTGCTTTTTCATATTTATCTTTATCCCAAATCTCAATAATATTTACTGATGAGGACATGACAACTTGCTTTTCAATTCCTGCAAAATCCATTAGATTTTTAGGAATTAAAATTCTACCAGTTGCATCTATATCAACAAGTTGAACACCTGCCGTAAACCTTCTAATAAAATCATTATTCTTCTTCTTAAACTTGTTTAGTTTGTTAATTTTCTGCATCATCAAGTTCCATTCTTGTGTTGGATACAACTCTAAACAAGGCTGAAAAACAGCTCTTTTTACCACAAAACCATCTTGCAACACAGAAGACAATTGCTTTTTGAAAGCTGATGAAATCATCACCCTTCCTTTAGCATCTGCCCTACATTCATATGTACCAATTAGGTTTATCACAAAAAACTATTTTATAGATATCAAAAATATATAAAAATTACCACTTTTTACCACATATTACCACATTGTTAATAAGTATTAGAAATTTTAGTTATTTATACAGCTCCTAAAATTGTTAAAAACTAAGATCTGCTTATTTAGAAATGGATTTCTATGTTATAAAAAAGTACTACATTTGCGCTTAGTGAAAATCAAAAAAAAATCAATGATTGATACATTAAAAACTGAAGGTAAGTTTACATATGCAGAAGCTGGGGAAGGTCCTGCAATCATTGTTTTACACGGATTAATGGGTACTTTAAGTAATTTTGGAGGCACATTTAATCATTTTTCTAAGAATGGTTACACCGTTTTAATACCTGAATTACCTTTATATTCTCTGCCTCTGTTAGATACAAATGTTAAAAATTTAGCAAAGTTTTTGAAAGAATTTTTAGAACATAAAAAATTAGATAAAGTAATTTTATTGGGTAACTCTTTAGGAGGACATATTGGCTTATATTTCACAAAACATTACCAAGAAAAAGTAATTGCATTAGTGCTTACAGGAAGTTCTGGTTTGTATGAAAAAGCAATGGGTGATAGTTTTCCTAAAAGAGGAAACTATGAATATATAGAGCAAAAAACAAAAGCTGTTTTTTATGATCCTGCAATTGGAACTAAAGAAATGGTAGACGATGTGTTTAAAATTGTGAATGAAAGAAATTCTGTAATTAGAACTTTAGCGATTGCAAAAAGCGCTATTAGACATAATATGGCAGCCGACTTGCCAAAAATGAGTCAACCAACTTGTATTATTTGGGGAAAACAAGATACCGTAACACCTCCTGAAGTTGCTGAAGATTTTCAAAAATTATTACCAAATTCAGATTTATTTTGGATTGATAAATGTGGGCACGCAGCAATGATGGAACAACCAGAAGAATTTAACGCAATTCTTCATAAATGGTTACTATCCAAAAACCTATAATAACACTCTGAAAATATTATAAATAAACTTGCGATTATGAAAATAAGATCTGCAGATTTTGTGATGAGCAATAGCAACGTTATCAATGCTCCAAAAGAAAGAATTCCAGAATATGCCTTTATAGGTCGCTCAAATGTTGGTAAATCTTCATTAATTAATATGTTAATGGAGCGTAAAGATTTGGCAAAAATCTCTGGAAAACCTGGCAAAACCCAACTTATTAATCATTTTAAAATAAATGATGAATGGTTTTTGGTCGATTTACCTGGTTATGGATACGCTCAAATATCAAGAAAGAAAAGAACTATTTTTCAATATTTTATAGAAAACTATTTTAAAGAAAGAGAGCAATTAGTTTGCACTTTTGTTTTGATTGATAGCAGACACGATCCTCAAAAAATTGATATTGAATTTATGCAGTTTTTAGGAGAAAATCAAATTCCTTTTTGCCTTGTTTTTACCAAAGCCGACAAACTTGGAAGCTCTAAATTGAACAAACAAATTTCTGCATACAAAAAGATATTACTAGATTCTTGGGAAACTTTACCAATGACATTTTTGACCTCATCTTCAACGGGTTTAGGTCGTAAAGAATTTTTAGATTTTATTGGTGGCATAAATGAAGATGTTGCAAAAGATTTCAAATAATCGATAATGCATTCTAACAAAGACAACTTACGCGTTTTATTTGAAGACAATCATATCATTATTGTTAACAAACGTTCTGGTGATATTACCCAAGGTGATAAAACGGGCGACAAGCCTTTAAGTGATGTTGTTAAAGAATATATTAAAGAGAAATACAACAAAGCTGGCAACGTTTTTTTAGGGGTTGTTCATCGACTTGACAGACCAACTTCTGGGGTTATTATTTTTGCAAGAACTTCAAAATCTTTAGAGCGCTTAAATAAAATGTTGCGCGATAAAAACATTAGCAAAACCTATTGGGCAATAGTAAAAGACCATCCGAAGAAAGAAAAAGATACGTTAATTAATTACCTAAAAAAAAATCCCAAAAATAATAAATCTTCTGTGTATCCTAAAGAAATTACAGATTCTAAAAAAGCTATTTTACATTATCAGCTTATCAAAAAATTAGACAATTATTCTTTGTTAGAAATTGATTTAGAAACTGGTAGACATCATCAAATTAGAGCGCAATTAGCGTCTATAGGTTTCCCAATAAAAGGTGATTTAAAATATGGTTTTAATAGAAGTAATAAAGATGGAAGTATTCATTTACACGCCAGAAAAATAGTATTTATACATCCCGTTACTAGAGACGAAGTTTCTTTAATTGCACCGACTCCAGATGAAGTTATTTGGAACGCTTGTTAGATATTCATATATTTAGAGAATAATTACTTCTTAAATCATGAAAGCACTAAAATACTTTTCGGTATTACTCATTCCTTTTTTGGTATACATTTCTTTCAACAGCAAAGGTTGGCTTACATTTTTACCCGCAATTTTCATATTCGGATTTGTGCCTTTGTTAGAGTTTTTTGTCAAACCAAATAAAGAAAACTTCACTAAAGAAGAAGAGAAAGCCGCAAAAGAGAACAAACTTTACACCTATCTTTTATATGTTACTTTGCCCATTCAATTGGGTTTTCTGATGCTCTTTTTTAATGCGATTCAAGAAATTAATTTAACAAATGTAGAAATTTTCGGACGCATATTTTCTATGGGAATTATGTGCGGAATTATAGGCATAAATGTGGGCCATGAGCTCGGACATAGAAGTAGTCGAATTGATCAATTTATTGGCGAATTTTTATTACTTACTTCTTTAGATACACACTTTTTACCATATCATAATGGCGGTCATCATTTTAATGTTGCAACCCTAGATGACGCAGCAACTGCCAGAAAAAATGAACTTCTGTATACTTTTTGGATTCGCTCTCATTTCTCCAGTTACCTGCAAGCTTGGAAACTAGAAAACAAAAGAATGAATGAAAACAGCAGAAGTTGGTTTCACTTTCAAAACAGAATGCTTGTTTACACCATTTTCAATTTGCTTTTTTTAAGTCTGATTTTCTTTTTCTTCGGAAAAATAGTGCTCATTTACTTTATAATTTCAGCTATTATTGGAATCACTTTACTGGAAACCGTAAACTATATAGAGCATTATGGTTTGTTGAGAAAAAAGAACGAACAGGAACGTTATGAACGTGTAAAACGGAATCATTCTTGGAACTCAGATCATCAAGTAGGGCAAGTTTTACTGTTCAACTTATCGCGCCATTCAGATCATCATTATAACGGATCTAAACACTATCAACTTTTAAAAACAGATCCAGAAAGTCCACAAATGCCAACAGGCTACCCAGGAATGATGTTACTTTCATTCTTTCCTCCTCTTTGGTTTTTAGTGATGAATAAAAATCTTAAAAAATATCATAATTAATTTATGTCACAAGAAAAAACGGTTTCAGAAGCGATACATTATAGACGTTCCGTAAGAGTTTACGATGCACAAAAACCAATAGATACTAGCATTGTGAAAAAATGTATCCTGCAAGCTGCTTTAGCCCCAAATAGCAGCAACATGCAATTGTGGGAGTTTTATCATATTACATCAAAAGATATAATTGATAAAATTGTGCCTTTTTGTTTCAATCAAAATGCAGCAAGAACGGCACAGCAATTAGTTATTTTTGTTTCGAGAAAAGATTTATGGAAAAAAAGAGCCAAAGCGAATTTAAGTTTTTTGGATACTACTTTTGGCGCGAACAATCCGAAGTCTAAACAAAGTAGTAGAGAAAAAGTGACACGGAATTATTACGGGAAAATTATCCCCTTTGCCTACGCTGATTTCTTTGGAATCTTTGGATACTTTAAATTCTTATTGATTCTTGTTATCGGTCTTTTTAAACCTATTTACAGACAAGTTAGACACAGCGACATGCGAATTGTTGCTCATAAAACTTGTGGTCTCGCTGCTGAAAATTTTATGATTTCGATGGCTGCAGAAGGTTACGATACTTGCCCAATGGAAGGTTCTGATACTTGGCGTGTAAAAAATTTATTGGGTTTGCCTTTTGGATCCGAGATAAATATGATTGTTTCTTGCGGAATTAGAAAACCAGAAGGCGTTTATGGTGAGCGTTTTAGAATTCCTTTTGAAGACGTTTACAGGGAGGTCTAATCAAAAGAAAACCTTCTTGCTTCCTGTCACTTTTTGGTAATTTGTCCTAGAATTTCACCTAATACTGCTTGCTTATTATCAAAAACTAATGAATTTCCAAAAAAAATACAACATTGCTTCTAAATTAGTTGGCTTTCATCCAAAATTTAGCAACTTATCCCCTAAGAGAGATGAATTTGTCGTTCATCATTGAGACTTTGTCTTAAATTGAAGTAATTTCGGGTTAGACGAAATCTAATTATTTTTAGGTATCAAAATCAGCATATTTTTACTCCTTTCAATTTGAGTTCTATTCAGTTTCATTTTTACAAACTCGCCATTTAAAAATTTTTGAGCCTGATCTTTATAATGTTCACTAAACACGTTTCCAGATTGCCCAGTTGGTAAAATTGCCAAACTATTTTCTACATCAGAAAAATCTACAATTCTTCTAGTTGATGGCCCGGCAGTTACTTTATAGTATCCGGTGCTGTCTAATTTAAAAATTTGATTATTAATCACCTCATTACCGCCAATTGTTTCAAAAGGACCTACATTAAAAATTTTACCTAATAGACCGCCAGCTTTGCCAATTGCATGCTCATGTTCAACAGATAGTACTCTGCTCCAATGCCAATCATCCACATTTTCTCCTAATTGATTTTCTAAAAAAGTAAACGTTTCTTTAAAGGAATTTAGTATAATTTCTGCCCTTCCTTCTACTTTTTTTGTAGTCGTAATATCATCCCACCAAACAGATTGCTTTCTAAGTATTTGAATTGGCAACACCTCATCTTGTATTTGCGAATTGATAAACAACTCGAAATTATTACCCAATTCATCTTTGTAAGTCGCTTTTAAAAATTCATATAAAAAACGATTATAAATTGTTGCACCAACTGAGTTTTTTAGATACGTCCCATCCCAATTTTCGAGCGTTTCAACTGCTTTTTTCTCTGAAACTGAGAATTTAGATTGGTCTAAACTTTTTAACAAATCGTTTGCGATTTCTGAAACTGCAGAAGATTTTACATCAAACATCATTTTAGCAACATCTTCTTTTGTGAAATCATCTTTTTCCTCTAATAATTCTACAATTCTTTTTGCTCTATCTTGCGGTTGATAATAGCCAGGATATAGTTTACCTCGCACATAATCTATTTGATTGTTAGCAGAATACACATAATGCCAGGGTGGGTTTATGGCTTGCGGGTTTTCTTCAAACGGCAAGTATTCAATAATTTCATCCTTTCCTGAAGCTCCATTTAGAAAAGTTTTCGTGAACAAACTATCTCTTAATTGATACAATTTTGCAGATGCAAACCAAGCGATATTATCTTTTGCATCACCATACATTACATTTAAACCCGGTGCATGAATTTTAGAAACCGAGTTTTTAAAATCGCTCAACGATTTAGAATGAGAAAGTCCATAAGAAACGTCTACCATTTCATTTGGCAACTGAGTGTAAATCCAATTCATTGCAATTGGTCGCTCATCATCCAAATGAGAAATTAAACCATTCATTATTGGCCCATGTTTGGTTACTTTTACTTGAAAAGTAGTGTCTTTTTCATCTTTGATACGAATTGTTTTATCGATAATTTTATAATTTTTATATCCTTCGGATGTTTTGTATTGTGCAGCATTATCAGGATTACTTTCTTCTATATAAAAGTTTAAATCATCATTTGCTAGCATCGTTAAACCATATGCATACTCACTATTATGACCTAATAGAGGAAAAGGCATTAACGCAATATTGAATCCGTAGATTTCAAAATCGGGTGTTTTAATATGATTTTGATACCAAACAGAAGGTTGTGAGAAAGCAATATGAGGATCGTTTGCAAAAATTACTTTTCCGTTTTTAGCTTTTTCTGGTGCAATTACCCACGAGTTACTGCCTATAAAAGTAGAAACCGGTAAATTATCCATAATAGCGGCAACCGATTTAGAAATAGTTGCATTCATTTTATCAGGAATACTCGTTTTAATAATGGTTAAATTTTTGCTACTTGAACTTACTAATTCATTGAAATAAGATTCTCCTAATTTCTCTTTAACCTCTGTTAATAGAGGATCTGTTTTATGCGCCGCTGCAAAACTAAATGCCATATACCCAAATACATTATAAATGTCTTTAATGGTATATTTTTCTTTCTTTACGCCTACTAAAGTAAACTCTAAGGGTTCTTTTCCTTCTTCAATAAATTGATTTATACCCTCTAAATAGGCTTGTGTTAAAATATATGATTCTGAGTTTTTATCTAGATTTGCAATCGTTTTTTCAGCCGCTTCTTCGATGCCTAATCCTGCAAAAAACACATCTGTTTTCAATAAATCTTTTCCAAAAATTTCTGATAATCGTCCTGCCGCAATTCTTCTAATTAATTCCATTTGCCACAACCTATCTTGCGCATGTAAATATCCTAAAGCGATATAAGCATCCTGCTGATTTTGGGCATTTATATGAGGCACGCCCATGTCATCAAAATAAACAGTCACTTTTTCTGATAGATTTTTAATTTCTATTTCACCGTCATACTTTGGATGATAGGTTTTAGAATACAGCCAGCCACCAACTAGAATTAATACAAGTAAAACAATTGTAATTTTTAGTGCTTTTTTAAGGAATTTCATTGGAAAAATTTTTTGATCTGGCCAAAGATACTAGATTTATATCGTATTTTTGAAGTATTAATATGTACCTCGTTTATGAAAAAAATTCAAATGGTTGACTTACAAAGTCAGTATCAACAAATAAAAGAAACGGTAGACAACTCGATACAAGAGGTTTTAAACTCATCTACCTACATTAATGGACCAGCAGTTCAAAAATTTCAAGCAGATTTAGAGAACTATTTAAACGTAAAACATGTAATTCCTTGCGCAAATGGCACAGACGCCTTGCAAATTGCAATGATGGCTTTAGGTTTAGAACAAGGTGATGAAATTATTACAGCAGATTTTACCTTTGCAGCTACTGTAGAAGTGATTGCTTTGTTAAAATTAACTCCTGTTTTAGTGGATGTTGATGCAAAGACCTTTAATATTGATATTGAAGCTTTAAAAAAGGCAATTACGCCAAAAACAAAAGCTATTGTTCCTGTTCATTTATTCGGACAAGTAGCAAATATGGCTGCAGTTATGGAAATTGCAAAAGAACATAATTTATTTGTTATTGAAGACAATGCACAAGCAATTGGGGCCGATTACACATTTGAAGACGGAACAACACAAAAAGCAGGAACCATAGGAAATGTAGGAACTACTTCTTTTTTCCCTTCTAAAAACTTAGGTTGTTATGGAGATGGAGGCGCAATTTTTACAAATGATGATGCACTTGCACATACTATTAGAGGTATTGTAAACCACGGAATGTACGAAAGATATTACCATGATGTTGTGGGTGTAAACTCTAGGTTAGATTCTATTCAGGCCGGAGTTTTACAAGCCAAATTACCTAATTTAGATGAGTATTGTGATGCGCGTAGAAATGCCGCTCGTTTTTATAATAATGCGTTAGCAAACAACCCAAATATTATAACACCAAGCGCAAAATCTAACAAAACAAAAAACTGTAATGCTATTTGTGATGTTTGTGACTGTCATGTTTTTCATCAGTATACCTTGCAAATTACAAACGGAAAACGCGATGAATTGCACAAGCATTTATTAGAGAACGGAATTCCGAATGCAATTTATTATCCTGTTGCGCTCCATTCGCAAAAAGCATATTCAGATGCAAAATATAAAGAAGAAGACTTTCCCGTTACAAATAATTTAATAAAAACAGTAATTTCTCTACCTATGCATACAGAATTAGACAACGAACAGCTAGATTTTATTACCAAAACCATCATAGGTTTCTTAAAATAAAAAACAAATTAACAGTTACCAATTACCAAAAATGAAAAAAATACTTGTAACAGGAGGGCTAGGTTTTATAGGATCTCACACCGTTGTAGAATTACAAAACGAAGGTTTTGAAGTAGTAATTATAGATGATTTATCTAACACAACTATTGATGTTTTAGATAAGATTACAGAAATTACTGGCATAAAACCAGCTTTTCATAAAGTAGATGTTAGAGTGAAGAGTGAAGTAAAAGCAGTATTTGATGCGCATAAAATTGATGGAATTATTCATTTTGCAGCCTTTAAAGCGGTTGGAGAAAGCATGAGTAAACCTTTAGATTATTATGAAAATAATTTAAGCTCATTAATTTATATCTTACAAGAAATGAGAGATAGAAAATTAGATAATTTTATCTTCTCTTCTTCTTGCACTGTTTACGGGCAAGCTGATGAATTACCCATAACAGAAAAAGCGCCCATAAAAGCAGCAGAATCCGTATATGGAAATACTAAACAAATTGGAGAAGAAATAATTAGAGACGCAAGTAATGCACATGGTTTAAACTGTATTGCTTTACGATATTTTAACCCTATAGGAGCGCATCCTTCAATAAAAATTGGAGAATTACCTTTAGGTGTTCCTCAAAATTTAATTCCGTTTATTACACAAACGGCTGCAGGAATCCGTAAAGAATTATCTGTTTTTGGTGATGATTACCCAACAGTAGATGGCACAGCTGTTCGTGATTATATACACGTTGTAGATCTAGGAAAAGCACACATTGCTGCTTTATCAAGACTTATAAAAAAGAACAATAAAAAATCTTTTGAATATTTTAATATTGGTACAGGAAACGGAAGTTCTGTTTTAGAGATTATTAACACTTTTGAAAAAGCAACTAATTTAAAACTAAATTATAAAATTGTTGAAAGACGTGAAGGTGATGTTGTTGCCGCTTACGCCGACACTACAATTGCAAACAAAGAGCTAAATTGGAAAACAGAAATAAGCCTTGAAGAAGCACTAGAATCTGCTTGGAAATGGCAACAAAGCCAATCTGTCTAAGTATTTAAATTCTTTTAAACTCATAAAAAAACCTCAAAAGCTTTTCAACTTTTGAGGTTTTTTTAATTTATACCAATAAATTTTATACTTTTATCGATACAGAAACGATTGTGTTTGCCCATCCTAGATACATGGTAGCATTTTCTTCTTCACCCTCAAAAACAATAGAAAACGATTCTATAACTTCATCAGATTTTGACACTTTACCGCTCACTCTAACAACATCCTCTTTCATATCATAAAAATAAGAACCCAAACATTTTTTTGCTTACTTAAAATAATAGTCCAATCTCCTTCTGTAGGAATTGTAAATAAAGTGTAAGTACCAGCTTTTACTTCTTTATCGCCAAAAGTTACATCTTTATAAAAAGTAATTTCCGCCGCCTCATTTGCGCCTGTTCTCCAAACTTTATCATTTGGAGCTAGCTTATCTAAAGCTCTACCTTTTAATTGTGGTCTACTGTATATAATTTTAATTAACTTATTCGATTCTTTCCAGTTACTTGGATACGCTGCCCCATCCATAGGACTTACATCTACTTTAGCAAATTTTTGCGCAGCACTATCTACTGATGAAATTAAGGCAATTATAAAAATTGCAATGGATAAAAAAGTTTTTTTCATGTGTTTATATTTTAATTTTTTAATTCTACTAAAACTTGGTCAACAAAGTTAAAAAACCTTACAATTAATGACTACTAATTTTCTGTTAAGGTTTTAATGACAACCACAATCTGTGCTACAACTCTTGTCTTTTTTTGAAGGAAATACAAATTTCCTCAGTAAAAAAACAACAGCTAAAATTACTAAAACGTAGGCTATAATTTCTTGCATTAGCTTAAAATTTGATAGGTTAAAAATGAACAAACATACGCCAAAAATGTCATGCCAAATAACTGAATTAAAGGCCATTTCCAGCTTTTAGTTTCGCCTTTTACAATGGCTAAGGTTGCCATGCATTGCATTGCAAATGCATAAAAAACCATTAAAGACATGCCTACAGGAAAATTGAAAAGCCTACCTCCTGTTTCATTAACTTCAGATGCCATTTTTTCTTTAATCGTTGTGGTATTTTCATCATCTGCTTCTACACTATAAATAGTTGCTAAGGTACCCACAAAAACTTCTCTTGCCGCAAATGATGTAATTAATGCAATTCCTATTTTCCAATCATATCCCAAAGGTCGAATAACAGGTTCTATGGTTTTACCAAGAATGCCGATGTAAGAGTTTTCTAATTTTTTTGATGAAATTATTTGTTGAATTTCATCCTCATTTAATTGCTGATTAGCTACATTTTCAATAACGGAATTCTCAACATTTTTGAAGCTATCCCCGCCATTTGAAGCCAAAAACCACAATACAATAGACAGTGCTAAAATGATTTTTCCTGCACCAAAAACAAAAGCTTTCGTTTTTTCAAGTACATCAAAAAATACATTTTTTAGAGATGGTAATTTGTAGTTTGGCATTTCTACCACAAAAAATGATTTTGATTCTACTTTTAAGGTTTTATGTAAAATGTATGCGCCTATAATTGCGGATGCAAATCCTAATGCATATAAAGAAAGCAACACCAATCCTTGAAGATTTAAAAATCCTAAGACTTTTTTATCAGGAATTATCAAGGCAATTAAAATTGCATAAATAGGCAATCTTGCAGAACAGGTTGTAAATGGTACTACTAAAATAGTTATTAAACGCTCTTTCCAACTAGCGATAGTTCTTGTTGCCATAATTGCAGGAATTGCACATGCTGTTCCAGAAATTAACGGAATTACACTGATACCGTTCATCCCAAACCGTCTCATAATTTTATCCATTAAAAAGACAACTCTACTCATATAACCCGTTTCCTCTAAAATGGCAATGAATAAAAATAGAATTGCGATTTGTGGGATAAAAATAATAACGCCTCCAATTCCCGGAATAATTCCCTCTGTTAGCAAATCTGTTAAAACTCCTGTTGGTAAATTGGTTTTTGCAAAGTCTGATATTTGTGCAAAAGTGGCATCAATAAAATTCATAGGAACAGAAGCCAAATCAAATATAGATTGAAAAATTACCAGTAAAATCAAACTAAACAGTACATAACCAAAAATTTTATGCGTAAATATTTTATCTAATTTACCACGTAAATCGGTTGCTTTTGTTTTATCTATAATATAGGTTTTCTTTAAAATTTTATTAATTTCTTGATACCTATAAATGGTTTCTTTATGTTGATATTTCTTCAACTTAAAAGTATCTTGTTTAAAAGCTAAAAGTTTCTCTTTTTCCGCTACGGTAATCGTTTCTGGAAAATTATTTTGAGTAACCATTAACCATAATTCATACAACGTATAATTAGAGCTAATTTCTTTTAATTTATGAAAATAATCAGGATCAATTTTATGATTTATACCGCATAAAGGTGACGCTTTTGCTGCTACATGACAACGTATAATTGCTTCCTTTATTTCTTTAATTCCTTCGTTTTTTCTGGCACTTATTAAAATTACTTCTGTATTTAGTTCTTTTTTAAGGAGCGATAAATCAATAGAAATTCCTTTTCTATGCATTTGATCAACCATATTAATTGCCAAAACTGTTGGGATTTCTAAATCTTTAATTTGGGAAAATAACAATAAATTTCTCTTTAAATTTTCAACATCTGCAACCACCAAAATTACATCTGGAGATTCTTTGATATCTTTTTTAAGCAATGTTTTTAAAACAATACTTTCATCTAAAGAAGTAGGATTTATGCTGTAAGTTCCGGGTAAATCTGTAATAACTGCATTTTGAGTTGCAGACAATTTACTGATTCCCTCCTTTTTATCTACGGTTACCCCTGGGTAATTTCCAACCTTTTGAGTTAAACCTGTAAGCTGATTAAAAAGTGAAGTTTTTCCTGTATTTGGGTTCCCTATTAAAGCAACTTTTATATCATTTTTAGACATTCTATTTACTCGCTTTTAAGGATTTTAATTATCTCTGCAGTTTCTTTTCTAATTGCCAAATGACTTCCGTTAACACAGATATATAATGGATCTTTTAAGGGTGCAAGCTGAATTAACTGAACTTCTGCCCCAGGCAAACAACCCATTTCTAATAATTTTAGTGGAATAAAATCTAATGATTCTTCAGAAATATAGCCTATTTCTCCGATATGTAAATCTGCAATTGTGCTCAAAATTTCTATTTAGATTTACAAAGATAGGAATTTAGAATGATTCTAAACAAGTTATTTATTAGTATATTCTTCTTTTAAAAGAGACATATCTTTCTTTAGTTTTTCCATGTCTTTTTTTTCTGTACCATCGTAATATCCGCGGATACGTCGCTCTTTATCAATCAATACAAATTGTTCTGTATGAATAAAATCGTTTTCACCGCCGTCACCATCCTCAATAACAGCAAAATAACTCTTTCTTGCTAGTTCATAAATATGCTTTTTAGACCCCGTTGTTACATTCCATTTTGCATCAATAACTCCTTTATTTATGGCGTATTCCTTTAAAACAGAAACACTATCTATAACCGGTGTTACCGAATGAGATAAAAACATAATATCATCATCATTCTTATAATATTCTTGTAGTTCGCTCATATTATAAGCCATTGCTATACAAATATTTGTGCAACGTGTAAAAAAGAAATCTGCTACATAAATTTTATTTTTGTAATTCTTTTGGGTAATGATTTCTCCATTTTGATTTGTCAACTCAAAATCCGCAATCCTATGATCTTTTGTAACATGCTTTATTGAAACATCTACCAAGCTTGGGTTCACATCAGCAGGATTATAAATTTTTAGTTTTTTATCAACCTTTACTAAATGATAAAAAACAGGGATTGAAATTGCTGAAAAAACAAGTAAAAAAATAATGGTTAATTTACTTTTTATAAAAAAATTAAAGTCCATAAAACTAATTTATTTATGCAAATTTACGGCTTAAATATCCTTTAGAAAAGGCTTGTAAAGTATATTTGATACAAAATCTTTGTTAAAAAAAATCATCTTCTATTTGTACATTTTAAACTCTCTTTAAAAGACGTACATTTGTAGCTATTTAAATTTTGATTTTAAGACTGAATGGAAATATTAATAAAAGCATCGCAATTTATTCTAAGTTTATCTTTGTTAATTGTTTTGCATGAATTAGGGCACTTTATCCCCGCAAAGTTATTTAAAACTAGAGTAGAAAAATTCTACTTATTCTTTGATTACAAGTTCTCAATTTTCAAGAAAAAAATTGGTGATACCGTTTATGGTATTGGCTGGATTCCTTTAGGAGGTTATGTAAAAATCTCTGGAATGATTGATGAAAGCATGGACACAGAGCAAATGAAATTACCTCCACAACCTTGGGAATTTAGATCAAAGCCAGCTTGGCAACGTTTAATTATTATGTTAGGTGGCGTTTTTGTGAATTTTATATTGGGTATTTTTATTTACATTATGCTCATGTGGTCTTATGGCGAAGAGTATTTGCCTAACGAAAACGTAAAAGATGGTGTTTGGGTGCAAGATTCTTTAGCCATGAACTTAGGCATACAAACAGGAGATAAAATTTTAACTGTTGATGGCCAAAAAATAAAAAAATTCTACGGCCTCTCTCTAGAATTTATCAACGGCAACAACTTCCAAGTTGAAAGAAATGGAGAAGTAATAGATAAAGAAATTCCTACTGATTTTATCTCTCAACTAATGGAAAGAGGCAAAGAGGCTGGACCTGTTTTATTACCAAGAATCCCATTTGTAATAGCTAGTGTTTCTGAAGATTCTCCTAATCTAAATTCCGATTTAAAAACAAAAGATATTGTTGTTGCAATAAATGGTAATGCTATAAAGTATCTTGATGAGGCGGAAGCCGAATTTAATAAGGTAAAAAATCAAGACGTTAAAATTTCTGTAAAAAGAGGAAACGAAATAATAGAAATACCTGTAAAAATTACAGAAGATGGTAAATTAGGAGTCGCCTTAGGCCAATTAAACCATAAAGATTTAGAAAAATTAGGCTATTACGATTTAGCGGACATTAAATATTCATTTTCAGAAGCAATACCTGCCGGATGGAATAAATCTTGGAAAACGTTAACAGATTATGTAAAACAATTGAAAAAGATTTTTAATCCAAGTACGGGAGCTTATAAGGGTTTAGGTGGTTTTATTTCTATTGGGAGTATTTTTCCTAATGAATGGAGTGCCGAATCTTTTTGGAATATTACAGCATTCTTATCAATAATGCTAGGTTTTATGAACTTATTACCAATTCCTGCTTTAGACGGTGGTCACGTAGTTTTTACTTTATGGGAAATGATTACAGGCAAAAAGCCAGGTGATAAATTTTTAGAATATGCACAAGTTATTGGTTTTATGCTTTTAATTGCATTGCTACTTTTTGCAAACGGAAATGATGTATTTCGATTGTTCCAATAAAAAAGAGTTAATTTTAAAGTAAAATAGTAATTAAAAAATCCTCACAATCTAAATTTGTGAGGATTTTTTTTAAATTCTTAAAGAAGGATTGATCAAAGGAAACCTTTTATACACTGTGTTGCATGTATCCCAACATAAGTTTTAGCTCTTGGCATTAATTTAAGAAAAGTCTTTCTTTTTAATCTGTGTCGTGACACAAACTTACTTTTTGGGCACTTTTTCATAGTTAGTAATTTTTCTTTGGGCTAAAAATAAAACAAGTACAAAACTATTTTTTTTCACCAAGTCAATATTCTTTTAACATTTTATGCTACATATTATACATTGTCGAAAATTTTCTTGTGTTTAATTAGTAATTAAATACTTTTTCACAACCTAACAATAATGAAAAACCCTCATAATATAAAATTATGAGGATTATTTTTTAAATTCTCAAAGAACCATTAATAATAGGAAACCATGTATACGCAGTATTGCAGTTATTACAAGAATAGCCTATAACCCGTTGTGCATTTAAACAATATTGACTTTTAAATTGTTTATATTCCTATTAAAAACAAATTTGTTAATGTATTGAATGATAGTTAGTGCTGTTAATTTTGAGAGAATTCTTGTCTTAAAACCTTCAAAAGTTTTCGCATAATTATTCCGTATTTTAAACTGGTCACAAAGTTGAGAAAACAAGGTCTCAATTCGTTTTCTTTTCTTCCTAAAAATATACGTTTGTTTTTTGTAATTCTGTTGATTTTTACGCATTGGAACTTCTAATTTAATTTGTTTACTCTCAAATAAATCTAACTGATAGTCCGCACTTAGGTATCCTTTGTCCCCTAAAACCACACAGTTATTAAACTGATTTTTAATGTCTTTTAAATAATGAATATCATGTACAGAAGCTTTGCTAATATCAAAACTTTTAAACACGCCATCAATAGAACAAACAGCATGTATTTTATAGCCATAATAATGCATGTTTTGACTAGCACAATAACCTCTATTTGGGGCTGAATAAAAGTACTCTTTACAAACTTTACTTCTCCCGCTTCTTGAGAGTTTTACAATCTCCAAAGGCATACTATCTACTACATAATAGTTTTCAAACTCCGTGAACTTATTGGAGAGTTGAGTTCTTATAAATTCAATGGCAAAAAATAATTTTCGCTTCCGTTTATTGTAAACTGATCGCTCTATTTTAGCAAACAAATATTCTGGAATATCCCGAAACAACTGACATTCACTGTCTATACCCATATATTCTGCTGTTAAATTCATAGCGATTAATTCAATGTCTTTTAGTTTTGGTTTCCTGTTTTGACGTAAAAATTGTTCCTTTTCTGTAATTGTGGCTAAGACTTCTAAAATTTTATCGTAATTTGCTCTAAAGTTATTCATCGTATTTAATCGATTGATTGTCAATTAAATATACGACTTTTAATAGTCAAATGAATAACTTTTTTTAACTATTTATAATGCACAACGGGTGCCTATAGTACCTATATATAATTTTACAATCGGTCTTCTTTTCAGTTTTTGTTTTGAAACTGATTTACATTTGGGGCAAGCTTTCATTCCTGTTAATATTTTTAGAAAGGCGCAAAATTTAATAAAAATCTATTCATCGAGCCGAAATAATAACCCCTATTTAAGTAAGAATCTCTTCACAAACCAACTAAAAAAAGCCACCCTCAAAATAGAGGATGACTTTACACTAATAGTTATGAAAGATTCGATTTAAGAATCAATTTTTAAACTTGTTTTTTATTTTATTCTTCTGATTTTTCTTTTTTACCATCAATTAAATCAACAGGAATATCTTTTCCTTTTAAATATTCTGGTAAATCCATACCTGCCATATTAAACATTTCTTGCAAAGGCGGTACGGATTTGTACATGCCAGAAATAAAGTTCGAAGTAGAAGATTTCCCATCCTTTCCTCCTCCATTTTCCCAAACTGTAATTTTATCAATTTTAATATTTTTGATAGCTTCTGCCTGTAATCTTACTAATTCAGGTAATTTATCCGCAATTAAAAGTAATACTGCATCCTTAGAATTATTACCAGCTGCTTTTACAATTTCATCTAAACCGGCTGCTTGTTTTGTTAAAACTTCATACAAACCTTGTGCTTCTGCTTGTGCTTTAAATAAGATTGCATCCGCTTCTCCTCTTGCAATTCTTCTAATATTTTCTGCTTTAGCTTCTGCATCAATTTCAACCTTTCTCTTATCAATTTCTGCAGGAACAATAATATCTGCTAACTGAGACGAGCGCTCTCTTTCTGCTCTTGCAGTTTCTGCTAGCTGTTCTGCGGCATAAGATTCTTCTAATGCTTTTGCTGTTTGTACTTTTTCTGATGCAATTGCTACACGTTCTGCTTCTGCTTCTCTCTGACGGCGTAAAGAATCTGAATTTGCTACATTAATTTTCGCAATATTTTCTCCTTCTACGGCTTTCGCATTTGCCGCAGCAACCTGCGTTCTTTCATCTTGTAAAGCATTTGCTTCACCAATAGAACCATCTCTATTTTTTTCTGCAACCGATTTTCTTGCAGCGTTAATTGCATGTGCAGCCGCTTCTTTTCCTAAAGCTTGAATATATCCAGATTCATCAACAATATCAGTAATATTTACATTGATTAATTTTAAACCCACTTTCTTTAATTCAGTTTCCACACTTTGAGAAATATTCGTTAAAAACTTATCACGGTCATTGTTAATTTCTTCAATATCCATAGAAGCTACAACCAAACGTAACTGACCAAATATAATTTCTTGCGCTAATTCTTGAATTTGACTTTGACCTAAACCTAACAAACGCTCTGCAGCATTTTGCATAATTCCTGGTTCTGTAGAAACCCCAATCGTAAATCTTGAAGGCACATTTACACGAATGTTTTGCTTAGAAAGTGCATTTACTAAATTAACTTCAATAGAAATTGGAGTTAAATCTAAAAACTGATAATCTTGAATTACAGGAAAAATAAAAGCGGCTCCACCATGAATACATTTAGCAGATCCACCTCCACTTACTTTTCCATACACTACTAAAATTCTATCCGAAGGACATCTTTTATAGCGTTTTACAAGTGTCATTAACACTATAAATATGAATAGAATTGCGATTCCTATTCCAACTAATCCAGCATATGGGCTGCTTTGTAATACAATTAAATTTAGCATCGTAATTTTTATTTTTGAGGTTCTATAATTAATATTCCGTTATTGGTAAGTTCTACCACTTTTATAACATTTCCTTGTTTTAAGTCTTTATCATAATCTGTTAAAGCTTCTAATTCTCTTAAAGTTCCTTGCACTTTTATTTGCACTTTACCTATTTTAGACCTGTTTGCACCAACAGTTAAATAGACCTCACCGATAGTATTTAAGGCATTTTGCATTTTTAAAGTTCCGCTAGAACTTAATTTACTGATGTAATAAAACATTGCTGCCATTACTGTCATCATTGCTAAACCACAAAATATAGAAATTGTTATAACTACCAAATTAGAATATCCTGCATCAGAACTTGCAATTCCACTCCAACCAAAAATAGTGAAGAATGCAACCAAATTTTTGATTGTAAAAAACTGAAAACCTGCTCCTGTATCCGCATCTATTTCTGCATCAATATCACCAATATCGTCAGAATCTGTTCCCATAACTGTAGAAATTAACACAATTAAAAACAGCAAAGTTGATACTAATGTAATAATCCAATATGTTTTTAAAAACGAGGGTAACTCAGTAAACCATTCCATCATAGCATGTAATTTTAAAGTGTTTAAATATAAAGGTTTTTGACTTTATAAAACGTTTTATATTGTCAAAATAAAAACTCTAAGATTATTTTGAAAAGCTCTAAAATATAATCTTTGTTTCTATTGTATTAGTAGTATAAAAATTAATTTTGTTACAGAAAAAGAAAAATATTATAATTACCTTCTCTAGGTAAATTTTTCATCAAATTTAAAAAAAACATTCTGTCATCGTTATATATGTTAAATCTTTTATCCTGAGGAAATAATTCTGGAAATTGCAATTGCTTCATCAGAGTATGCAATGAAGTTATGAAAATGTAATTTTTTAGAGAAAAATACATTGGCTGATGTATCAAACTATATACAGAAATAGAACCAACTCCTTGTTATTACTTTCTTTAAATATAAGGGTTTTATAGCCTATTTTTTAGTAGTTTCTGATGAAAAATGATACGATTATTTTTGTGAAAACACAGTGCTTTTGTTTCTAAATTTCGCGGATTTAGATCTGAAAATCGATGAAAAATTATTGAAATAATTCCTCTTTTTTGAAGCTTTACTTCATATTTTTCTTAACTATCAATGACTCTTTTTATTTAATTGTTTTTAAAGCTAAAACTATCTCTAACGGATTATTTTGAGCACAACTTAAACGTAAAAGAAGTAGTAAAAAAATAGAATTTCTGATCATACTATTTATTTTTCAGACCAAATAAACCTATTTATATTATTCCTTTAAAAAACCAAAAAAAGCCTTGATAAAAATTTATCAAGACTTTAATGAAAGTATGTTGGGGATTTTTATTAAAAGCTGTATCGTAATCCAAATAAAATATTACTTGGTGGCATTGGCACAAAACCAGATTCTATATAATCTGCATCAAAAATATTGTTAGCTGTTAGTGTAAAGTTAAATTTATGTACATCAACAATTACAGAAGCATCCCAAACATTATAACTTGTACCAACAGTTCTTTCTGCATGTTTATAAATAATATTTTGCCTTACATTTTTAAACAATTTGCTTGTAAAACGAGTTATAAATTGATGTTTTAAAGTATTTAAAGAATAACGAGACAAATCTTTATTCTGATCTAAAATATCATCTTCTAAAAAATTATATCCAAAAGATAACGTTTGATTAAATTCATTTATTTTAAAACGATAATCTGCATTTAGCTCAAAACCTTTCGTGTTCACTTCTGCAAAATTGGTAGCTACAAATTTAGTTGCTGTAGCATCTGGCCTCACAAAATCTATTAAATTAGTTGCTTTTCTGTTAAAAATTGCCACAGAAGTTGTAAACCTATCAGAATTATATTTTAACCCTATTTCTTGTGCAAACGCTTCTTCTGGGTTTAAATTAGGATTTCCACTGGTGCTGCTATCATTATAATACAAATCTGTATACGTTGGGACTCTGTAAGTTATCCCTAAATTTCCGTATGCTTTTAAATTATCAGACAGTTGATATCCAATATCCAACCCTGGAAATGCATGAAATTTAAAATCAGAAAAATAGGTAACCGCAACTCCAGGAGTAATATCTAATTTATCATCAGCTAATTTAAAACGGTGTTCTAAAAACAAATTTGCCATCGTTCTGTTTCTATTTCCTAAATTATTACTACTTATAAAAACTCTAGAAATATCTATACCAAAACCTGTAATACCGAAGTTAGATTTATAAGATGCATTTGTTTCTGCACCTACTTTATTTGTAATATGTAAGTTTCTATAAAAACTTGGATCATCCCTTTTCAACAAAAATATATCTTGACCTCTTTTCCAATAAACTCTTGGAATAATTTTAAACTTTTCTGTATTAAAAGTCGTAGAAACGCCAAATAAACTACTCTGCGTTTCTTCATATTCATTAAAACCCCAAGAAGGAGGTGTGTAAAAATTTTGTGCGCCGAATTTTTTATCAAAAAAAGTAGCAATCATTTCTATAGGTTGCTTTTTCTTATTAAAAATTCCTTTTAAAAAATAATTATAATTATTGTAATCAGAATTTTCTCTATATCCGTCTGATGTTAATGCACCAATATGTGCAATAACAGATGTGTTTTCAGTTTCTTTGCCAACTGTTAGAGAATAATTCAACTGACTAAAAGAACCAGCTTCAACATTAATAGAAACATTATTATCCAACTTATTTTTAGTAACAATATTTATTGCTCCTGTAAATGCATTTTGCCCGAAAACTCTTGCTGCTGGACCTTTAATAATTTCTATTCTTTCAATAACTTCTAACGGTAAAGCTGCATTTAAAGTGTGATGCCCAGTTTGGGAATCATCCATTTTTATGCCATCAATCAATAGTAAAGTTTGGTCAAAACCACCACCTCTAATGTATAAATCTGCCTGACTACCTGCAGTTCCTCTTCTTCTAATGTCTACACCGGCAACTTGTTGTAACAAATCTGCCACATTTGTTGCTGCACTGTTTTTTATTATTTTAGATGTGATGACAACTATAGTTCGTGAGTTTTCTTTAAAAGGTAAATCGATTCTTGAAGAAGTAATCATCACTTCTTTTAAAGTGTCTCTTTTTATAGTTTCAACTTGTGCTTTTGCTTGTAAAGCATAAAATAATAGAACAATAAATAACGTAATTTTAATTTTCATAGATATTGATTTAAAACGATGCAAAAGTGCTAACTTTCCGGACGACTAAACTAGTCCAGTTTCAAAATGATAGATAGTCCGGTTAATACCCTCTTTAAACAACTAATTGATTTTGATAAATCAATGTCTCAACCTGTATTTATACAGGTATCACAACAAATTATAAACGCTATACAACGTAGGTATTTAACCAAAGGTACTTTATTACCAGGAACTCGAGTATTAGGCAAAATATTAAAAGTTCACAGAAATACAGCGGTTGCTATTTATGAAGAATTGGCTTCGCAAGGTTGGGTAGAAATCATACCAAATAAAGGCACGTTTGTTTTAGAACCAGAGCTAAAAACAGCAAAAATAAAAGCAACTTCGCAAAAAATAAATCAAGCATACACCTATGCAAAAACAACAGGGTTTCCTTTTCAAAAATCATTTCATTTAGCATCAACAACTCAATTAACAACCGCTAATTACACTATTAATGAAGGCAAACCTGATTTACGCTTACACCCAGTTCATGAGTTTACAAGGTGGTACAGCGCTGCCATGAAAAGAAAAACGGTACTAAAAAAATGGAACCGACCAAGCGAGTCGTCCTATTCTTTATTTCAAACTCAGCTATGTAATTATTTAAATGCAACGAGAGGTTTTCACATAAAACCAAATAACCTCATAAGTACGAGAAGTACAGAAATGAGTTTGTACATCGTATCTCAATTATTGATAAAACAAAACGATGTCGTATTGGTAGGTAATTTAAGTAATTATGCATCTAATATGATTTTTCAACAAGCGGGCGCAACGATTAAGACAGTTCCTGTAGATGCTGATGGTTTAAATATTGATTACATAAAAAACCATTTTGTTAAAAGCAGCATCAGATGCGTCTACATTTGCGCCCATAGACAATACCCAACAGTAGTGAAGTTAAGCACGGCACGTCGTTTAGCCTTGTTACAACTAGCTAAAGACTACGAATTTGCTATTATTGAAGATGATTATGATTATGATTTTCAGTTTGAAGGTTCTGCAATGTTACCCATGGCAACCGCTGATGCAAACGGAATGGTTATTTATTTAGGAAAATTTGGACAATCGTTATTTCCGAGTTTTCAAACCGGTTTTGTAATAGCACCTGAGAATATAATCTCGGAAGCAACAAACTATTTGCAATTACTAGACAAACAGGGCGATTTAATACAAGAACAAATGTTATCTGAATTAATTAATGAAGGAGAAATTCATCGCCTGATGAAAAAAAATATTATAATCTATAAAGGGCGACGCGATCGTTTATGCGAACTTCTGACCGAATATCTTTCAGAAATAGCAACATGGAATATCCCCGCCGGTGGATTGGCTATTTGGTTAAAATTTCAAGCGAATATATCCTTAGTAAAACTCGCCGAAGAAGCCGAAAAAAATAATTTATTTCTGCCAAAAACGATTCTTTATCAAGATAAAAACACCTGTGCGATTCGTTTTGGTTTTGGGCATTTAAATAAAGAAGAAATGGAACCTGTAATTCAAAAATTAAAAAGTGCTTATAATAAGGTCAATGAAATAGCTTAAAGATTCGTTTTGTGTCTTTAAAACACTAATAGTATAATCTGTTTTTAATTATTCCTTTTATAGCTTTCTTTTCATGATTCAGTAAAGCATTGTATTCTTCTTCTTCAAAATTACTTTTAACGCCGATAAATTTGATTTTATAGTTTTTTAAAACTTCACTAAAAATTAGTTTTACACGTTCTAAATGATAATCCGAAGTAATTATTTTTAAATGTATATTTTCTAATGTTGAAATAATATCTCTAGTTTTTACAGCGTCCTCAACCGTGTTTGTTGATAAAGCAAATTCCAAAAAACAATCTTCAGAAATTCCTCTTTCCATTAAATATTTTTTGGTGTAAAAAGCATGTGGTTTACTAGCTGTATTAAAAAGCGCTCCACAACCACCAGTGCAAAGAATTAGTGTGTTTTTTTCATAAATTTCTAAGCAAAAATCTAACCTCTACTTTGCCATCATGCCTAATTCTCCTGTTGGTGAATTTGGAGATCCTAAAACAACTAAAATTTCTTTATCCATATAAAAATTCTGATTTTTTACAAAAATACGCAACAAGGGGAATGATTTGCTAAGAATTCAAGAAAAAATAGCAGCATAAAAACCGTCAAAACTCTATCTTTCAAAACTACTTTTGTAATCGTAACCTACATTCTTCTAATACACATTATGGATCGGTTTTTAATCTAAAAACACACTAATAAAACCAATGAAGTGCTAAGTAGAGATAAGCGTCCAATTGAAAACCTTTCAAAAAAGAGTAACAGAATAATTTGGCTTCCATATTTATGTAGTTTTAATTATGAAATAAAATACTGATAATTTTAAAGAAAAGTTATAATTTGCAATCAAATGAAAATATCAGAAACACTAACTTTTTATACACCAAAAACTTCAACTGGAAATGGAGCAATCTTAGTTGACGTAGGTATTTCTGCTGGTTTTCCTTCAGCCGCAGAAGATATTTGTGAAACTAGAATTTCTTTAGATGACGAATTAATCAGAAATAAAGACACTACTTTTTTCGCAAAAGTTAAGGGACAATCTATGATTGACGCTGGTTTAGATGATAGTGATTTATTAGTAATTGACCGAAGCTTGGAACCTGCAAACAACAAAATTGCGGTTTGTTTTTTAGATGGTGAGTTTACTGTAAAACGTTTGCGCGTTGAAAAAAATGAAGTTTGGTTGCAACCAGAAAACCCTAATTATCCTATAATAAATATCACAGCAGATAATGATTTTGTGATTTGGGGGATTGTAACAAACGTTATCAAAAAAGTTTAAAATTACCTTTTTTAATATTTTATTATTGTTTATCAATAATTTTTATATATTTGTTGCATCAAAACAAAATTATAAAAAGTGAATTCTAATCAAATACAATCAAAAAACTGGAGTTTAATATCTAAAATAATCTTTCGATTTTCTTTTAGCTATTTCACAGTATTCATTCTTCTATTATTCTTAGCTCTTTTTATAGAAACCCCATTACGCTGGTTTGCTGACACAATCCTTAATTGGGGAGCAGATTTTAAAATGGAAAGTACAGGTAGTGGCGATAGATCATTTGATTATGTCCGCTTTTTCTTGAATCTTATTTTAGCTTTTTTCACCTGTATTGTCTGGTCAATTTTAGATAAAAAAAGAACTTCTTACACAACGTTATTCTATTGGTTTCAAAGTGTTTTAAGACTATTTTTATGCATTGCAATGATTCTTTATGGTTTGGCAAAAGTATTTAAAGGCCAATTTGCTGATCCAAGTTTAGAGTTCTTATTACAACCTGTTGGCGAATTGTCTCCTATGGGATTGGCCTGGGTATTTATGGGGCATTCTATGGTATATAATATCTTTCTTGGTTCTTTAGAGATATTGGGCGGACTCCTGTTACTATATCGTAAAACAAGTACTTTAGGAAGTCTTCTTATTTTAGGAATTATGATGAACGTGACAATTATGAATCTTACCTATGACATTCCTGTAAAGTTATTTTCTATTCACCTGGTATTAATGGCTTTCATTTTACTAGTTGCAAATGGTAAACGAGTACTCAACTTCTTTCTTAAAAATGAAGCGACAGAGAAGCTACTCTATATAAATTACATCAAAAACAAATCGTTTTTAAAAGTAATTCGTTTTTTCAAAAAAGCAACAATCATTATAGTTACCATACTTGTAATACTACAATGCTTTATCAATTTCAAAGCCACAGAACAACTTAGATCTAACTCTGAAATTCGTGGTATCTGGAAAGTAGAAACCTTTACAAAACAAAACGATACGTTGGCGCCACTTTTAACCGATTCTTTTCGATGGAGGTATTTGATCATCGATTATAAAAAGAAAGCTGTTGTCAAGAAAATGAACGACACTATAGAAAGATATTCTTTTGAAGAAAATACCGAAACAAAAGAACTTATTCTTAAAAGCTCAACAGATTCAATATCTCAAAAATTTACCTATTCTATTTCGAATTCAAATCAATTAAAACTAAAAGGAGACCATTTAAATATTTCTTTTAAAAAAGTACCTACATCTCAATTTAGGCTTCTCAACAGAAAGTTTCACTGGATAAATGAAACTACTTATATGTATTAAAAACTATAAAATGAAAACAGAGAAATTATTAAAAGTCATGAAGTTCTTTTCATGGTTTGCTTTTATCGGATTAATGATTAAATCAGGAGGAATTCTAGTCACCTATTTATTAAGCATAGAAAATGCAGCGATTTCAAAAAGTTTATATGACGGCATCAACCTCTTTGAATACAGAAATTATAGCTTTACACAGTATTCTTTTATTATATCTTATAAAATTTTACTATTTGCGACTGAAGCTTATATTGCGTTTTTAGTGATTAAATTACTGCGAAAATTAAATATTAAACAACCCTTTAATATGGATGTTCAAAAATTAATGCAACAAATAAGCAAAGGTATTTTCTATTTGTGGATTTTGGCAATTGTGCACAACACGCACATGCAATTGATTGGAAAAAAATATGATTTTCAAATGGATTTGTTCTCTAGTGATTTCGTTTTCCTTTCTCTAATCATCTTTATTTTTGCGCAAATTGTAAAAAGAGGCATTGAAATTCAATCTGAAAATGACTTAACCATATAATTATGAGAAAAATTAATATTTTAAAAGGCATTGTAGATGTACTTTGGATATTCTCTATGCCAATAGTATTAGTAATTATTGGTTTTTCTATTGCAATTTTCTTTGTTGATTTAGGTGAATTAAATATCAAAATAAATTCAGTAAATTTTAATAGCGATGCCTTATTATCAAAAACATTACTTGTTATTTCAGCACTAAATTATTTACTAATTATTACAGCTTTATATTTTTTTAGAAAAGTATTAAACCACTTTATAAGAGTAAAAATATTTGAAGAAACGGTTATAACATCCTTCAAAAAAATAGGAAATTTATTAGCTGTTTCCGGGATTATTTCTCTCACAATCGCAATGATTAGTAAAATTTATTTTGAACAAAAAATATCTTTAGAATTCGGATTAAACCAGCATATAGTAATTATTTGCTTAGGCTTGTTCTTTATCATTTTAAGTGAAATATTTAAAATAGCCAAGAATCAAAAACAAGAAAACGACTTAACTATATAATATGGCAATCATAGTAAATTTAGATATAATGCTTGCAACTCGTAAAATGCGGAGTAAAGAATTGGCAGAAATAATCGGAATTACTACCGCAAATTTATCCGTTTTAAAATCAGGAAAAGCAAAGGCAATTCGGTTTTCAACTTTAGAAGCTATTTGTGATGCTTTAGATTGCCAACCTGCAGATATTTTAGAATATCAGCAAGATTAAAAAGCATAAAAAAACTCCGAATTTTCATTCGGAGTTTTTTTCTTTTATTTTAATCAGTTCCTGACTACACTAGAACTGACATAGAATTTAATAATTTATTTATTCTTTGGATCATCCATATTCATATATAATATATCAATATCTGTAGCCTCTTTTCCTAATAAATATTTACTAAAATGATCTGCTCTTAGCCAAAAAGAATATTCTGTCATGTCTCCAAAACCATGTCTTTGGCCTGGCATAATCATAAATTCAAAACGCTTATGTGCTTTAATTAATTGTTCGGCCATTCTAATCGTTCCCGCAGGATGCACGTTATTATCCATATCGCCATGAATTAACATTAAATGTCCTTTTAAGTTTTTTGCCAAAGATTGATTGTAATCAATATCATATTTATAAGAAATTTTTCCTTTTTCGTCAATTTCTTCTTTTACACCGTGATGCGTTTCACTCCACCAAGAATTATACACTCTATTATCATGGTTTCCTGCGGATGAAACTGCGGCTTTAAAGAAATCTGGATAGACTAACATTGCTGCTGTAGACATAAATCCACCACCAGAATGACCGTAAATCCCTACTTTATCAATGTCTATAAATTGATGTTTATTCGCTAATTGTTGTGCTACATATTTTTTATCAGCCAAACCATAATCACGTAAATTTCCGTAACCATAATTGTGATACCATTTAGATCTGTCTGGATGACCACCTCTATTTCCCAAGGTAATTACCACAAAACCAACTTGCGCCATTCTATCTAAACGATCCATTCTATAAGAAAAAGATTTGTTTACAGCTTCGGTTTGTGGTCCAGGATACACATATTCTAAAAGCGGATATACTTTTGTAGAATCCATATCAAAAGGCTTGTACATCACACCGTAAATATCTGTAATTCCGTCATCCGCTTTTACTTTAAAAGGTTCTGGAAATTGATATCCTGATGCTAATAATTGCGATAAATCTGCAGTTTCTAGATCTAGAACTAACTTTCCGTTCGTATCTCTCACTTCCGATTTTGGAGTGGTATTTACTCTAGAAAAATTATTTACAAAATATTGATTCGAATCAGACATCGAAGAAGTTGTTGTAAAATCTCCAGGATCTAAGGTCTTCATTCCCGATCCGTTTAAACTGATTTTATACGTATGGGCATAATAAGGGTCGTGCTCTTTGTTGACACCGTTTGCTGTAAAATATAAGGTTCTACTTTTTTCATCTAAACCCTCAAATCCTGCCACATGATAATCACCTTCTGTAACTTGATTTTTTAAGTTTCCGTTGGCATCATATAAATAAAAATGTGCCCAACCATCGCGCTCTGCCCAATGCAACATTTCTGTTTCATTGTTAAATAAAATTAAGGGTGCAGACTCTATGTAGGTATTAAAACGCTCTTCAATCAACACTTTGTATTCACCCGTATTTATATCAGCTACACAAACATCATATTTTTTTCTATCTCTAGAAATTACACTAAAATAAAGTTTTCCTTTTTTTGACAAAAGCAAAGAAGGGGTAAAATCATCATCTCGATCAGATTGTTTTCTTGGTGCTCTAAAAACATTTAAACTTTGTTGACGAACCGTATCTAAAGGAACTTTTACATGCGTTTTTGTTGGAATATCAAAAATTAATAATTCTGATTTGTAATATTCTTGCTCTCCCGGCATATGGTATTTATAGGTTTCTAAAGTTGGTCTTTTTTTACCTGTAGAATTAATTACCCACAAATCTTTGATGTGTCTAGAATCTGATTTTTCGAACACAAACTTTTTAGAATCATGAGACCAAGTTCCCCACGCACCTTTACGTTTGTCTTTATTTTCATCTTTATCAACATTATCTTCTCTTGAACTACCGCCGTAACCGTAGTTATCTTCTCCATCTTTTGTCCATTGATTTTCTACAACAGTGCTATCTTTTTCGTTTTTAATAAACTTTTTAAAGTTTATTTTATCCATCCAATACAAGTTAAATTGTTTTGAGTATAAAACGATAGAACTATCTGGAGCAATATTTGCCCACTTTTCCCAAGGTTTTTTCTCTTCTTTTTTAGTGTTGATTATTTTCAAACCATTACTACCTAGTCTATATTCTAAATAGTAGGTTTTTTTCTCCATTTTTGGTGTCTTCGTTTTTTCACTTTTAGTGGATATGGAATCATTTTCTATATCTTCTTTTTCATCAACGAACTCCACTTCTTCGGTTGATTCTACTCTAAAATGAATCGCATTTTCAGCTTCATTAAATTTAAAATCCAATTTCGGTAAATGTTTAGCATCATAAGGATCTTTGGTAATTTCTGTTAACCATTTCGCCATCTTCACATTGTCAAAAAGCTCATTTTTGCTTTTTTTATCAAGATCAACCAGATAATGATTAGACCCATCCGATGTTTTGTAGGCATACCAAAAACGGTTTCCCTTTTTTAACCAATGCGGATTTACATCCGTTGAATGCACCATTTTTGCCAAGTTCTCTGGCGCATATTTGGCGGCCTGCCTATAATTTGGCGTTGGAGTTTCTTGCGCAGAAATTACTGATACAGTAAATAAAAACACAAAAAATAAGATACTATTTTTCATCTGTAGTGTTTGTTTAATTTGAATTAAAATCTAAAGTTCTCGAAAACAAATTATATTACAAATTATAAAGTAATTTATATTAAAAGTTTATCGCTTTTTAACAATTAATTAAGATTCCGTTTTTCAACAAAGAATCTTTTTAACAATTGCGAACATTCTTTTTCTAAAACACCACTTATAACTTTTGTCTTTGGATGTAACGTAGTTTTTAAGTTCACAAAACCTCTTTCTAGTTCAGAAGCTCCATAAACAATTGTATCAATTTGTGCCCAATAACTTGCGCCAGCGCACATTTGGCAAGGTTCTAAAGTAACATACAATACACAATCTTTTAAATATTTTCCTCCTAAAAAATCAGCTGCTGCTGTAAAAGCTTGCATTTCTGCATGTGCCGTTACATCCGTTAAGGTTTCTGTTAAATTATGCGCTCTCGCTATAATTTGATTTTTATGAACAATAATTGCACCCACAGGTACTTCGCCTTTATCATAAGCTGCTTCTGCTTCTTGCAAAGCTTTTTTCATGAAATAAATATCGTCAAAAGGTTGTATCATTTTTTGTGAATTATGTTCTTTATTTATTTTTGACTATGCCCATCATACCTAATATTATAAAAATATTTGCTATAATTCGTCCCCAGAAAATAAAAGGCATCCGAAGTTATTATGTTTAATATGATGAGTTTAAAACTTGCAATCAATATTAGTAAAGGTAAATTTTCTTTTTTCACCATAACTATTCTTTTTACAAATCAATATTACAAAAAGTTATATTGTATTTTTGTATTCGGATGAATAATTTATTAAACAACATATCAAACCCATCAGATTTAAGAAAATTAAATACTGACCAATTGCCACAATTGGCAAAGGAATTGCGTGCATTTATTATTGATATTGTTGCTGCAAAAGAAGGCCATTTAGGTGCAAGTTTGGGTGTTATAGAACTCACAATTGCACTTCATTATTTATTTAATACACCAAATGATTTATTGGTTTGGGATGTTGGACATCAAGCATACGGACATAAAATTTTAACGGGCAGAAAAGACATTTTTCATACCAATAGACAATTTGGCGGAATTGCTGGTTTTCCTTCTAGAAAAGAGAGTGAATTTGATGCATTTGGAGTTGGGCATTCTTCCACTTCTATTTCTGCAGCTTTAGGAATGGCACTTGCATCTAACTTAAAAGGCCATGCAGAAAAACATCATATTGCTGTGATTGGCGATGCTTCTATTGCAAGCGGAATGGCTTTTGAAGCCTTGAATCATGCAGGAGTTTCTGACGCCAATTTATTGATTATTTTAAATGATAATGCTATCGGAATTGATCCTTCGGTTGGCGCGTTAAAGGAATATTTAACCAAAGTTAAAACTGATAAAAGATTAGCTGCGCAAAATAATATTGTCAAAGCTTTGAATTTTGATTATTCGGGGCCTATTGACGGTCATGATTTAACAAAAATAGTATCAGAATTAGAACGATTAAAATCTGTAAAAGGTCCAAAGTTTTTACATGTAATTACCACAAAAGGCAAAGGTTTACAGCAAGCTGAAGAAGACCAAGTTACCTATCATGCACCAGGAAAATTTAATAAAACTTCTGGGGAAAGAATAAAAAAAGAAGAGAGTTTATATACAAAGTATCAAGATGTTTTTGGAAAAACAATTGTAGAATTAGCAAAACAAAATGAGAATATTGTGGGTATTACACCCGCAATGTTAACCGGAAGTTCGTTAAAATTGATGTTACAAGAATTCCCAAAACGAACTTTTGATGTTGGTATTGCGGAACAACATGCAGTTACTTTGGCTGCCGGAATGGCAACTCAAGGATTAATTCCGTTTTGTAATATTTATTCAACGTTTCTGCAACGTGCTTACGATCAAGTAATTCATGATGTTGCTTTGCAAAATTTACCGGTTATTTTTTGCTTGGACAGAGCTGGTTTGGTTGGTGAAGATGGCGCAACGCATCATGGTGTTTTTGACCTGGCGTATCTAAGATGCATTCCTAACTTGATTATTTTTGCACCAAGAAATGAAATTGAATTGCGCAATATTTTATACACGGCTCAATTAAGATTGAAAAATCCGATTGCAATAAGGTATCCGAGAGGAAAAGGAAAAATTATTGACTGGGAAAAACCTTTTCAAAAAATTGAAATCGGAAAAGGAATTTGTTTAAAAGAAGGGGGAGGAATCGCTATTTTATCTGTTGGAACTGTTGCTGACACCGTTTCTGAAGCAATTATTTCGTCAGTAAAAAGGGATGAACTTGCACATTATGATATGCGTTTTATAAAACCTTTGGATGAAAACTTATTACATCAAATTTTTAAAAAACATCAAACTATAATTACCATTGAAGACGGAACAATTAAAGGGGGATTTGGTTCCTCAATTTTAGAATTTGCATCAAAATTTAACTATAAAAACAATATTAAAATTTTAGGCATCCCTGATGAATTTGTAGAACACGGAAGTAGTGAAAAACTTCAAAAAGAAGTTGGTTTAGATGCTGAAAGTTTAGTGAATTATTTTAATTTAAGATCATAAAAAAAAGACGCCAAATGGCGTCTTTTTTATTTCAATTTAACTATTCTACAATTATTCAATAATAATTTTTCTAGAAGATGTTTTATTGTTTTCGCGAGAAATGTTTACAAAATAAACTCCCGCTTTTAAATTAACAGAAATACTTTGTTTTTCATTAACTGAAAAATCTACCTGTTTTTTAAATACTTCTCTTCCTCGAATGTCAAAAATATTCATTTTAGCTTTCCCCAACTCGTTTTTTGCCTGAATCGTAAAATTACCATTAGAAACTGTTGGATATATTGTAAATGCTTTTAGACCAGCTAAAACCTCTTCTACAGAAGCCGTCGCTTCTTTATTTATTGATCTAATTGCCCAACCATAAGAATTGGTAAATGGATCTGAAACTAAAGAAAACCTAAGTACTATCGTTTCTCCTGTTGAGAATCCTTTTGTTGTTAAATCTATTGTTTGCTCTTTAAATAACGCATCATTGATTGGAATTGAACCTACATCAACTTTCGTTGATTCAGCCAACCATTCAGTAAATCTTCGAGAATCATATTTATCTATTGTTTTCCATGTACTAAGATCTGTAGATGCTTCAATAATTACATAATCATAAAACTGAGACAAATCATTTAAATCAGTTGTATAAGGCTCTACAATAGCAAAATCTTCGTACATGAAATTTTTATTTGATTCAGAAATAGTTAAAGGCTGTTTTAGTACTACGGAATAGGTAGTTCTACTACTATAAGGATGACCCGAATTATTTAGAACATTACCGGTAATATTATTACTCAAATTATCTATTACAAACCCAGCATTAAAAGCAAAAACATCTGATTCAGTAAACTCTGTGATTTTTAAAAATGTGCTTGGAGATTTGTAAGATACAATATCAAGGTTTTTATTCTCTTTATCAGTTTCTCTTTTATTCGAATCTTCAAACAATTGTACTGAAACGGTATGCCTTCCTTCTGTTAAGTCTAAAGTTTCAAAATTATATGTAATTCCAGTATTAAAATCTTGCACTACTTCTGCTTTTTCTACATCATCTATAAAAACTTTAACCCTATTTACCTTATCAGTTGTAACATTATAACTAATAATTGCTTTATTACTGTCTAATGCTTTTTGCCTTGACGCAACGTTTGGTTTTGCGAAATATTGTGCTAAAGTAAAGTTATTCAGCTCAGAAATGGTTGCAGACCAGATTCCTCTACCATAAGTTGCCATCACTACTTGGTCGTTTACGACTTCCATATCATAAACAGCAACAGGTATAAAATCTGAAACTAAACTCCAATTAGCACCTCCGTTTTCTGTTTGAAAAATACCAATTTCTGTACCAGCCCAAATTATGTCTTTATCAAAAGGCATTTCTAAAATACTATGCACAGCCACATCAGGAAACCCTGTATTTGATCCTGCACTAAACCCTGAAATATCTGTCCAAGTATTTCCTAAGTCTTCTGTCTTTAAAATTTTAGCGGCTCCTTGACCAGAAAAAGCAAGGTAAGCTCTATTCTTTTCTGTGTAAGAAGTACTCATGCCAGAAATATTATAACTATGAGTTTTTGTCGGATCATCATAAACATTTGTGCTTGTAAATGTTTGACCGTTATCTTGAGAAACGTGCATAGTAAAGCTACCATTTTCTGTCATTACTGCACCCGCCCAGATAATATCTGGATCTGCAGAAGATACTTTAACATTTAGAGAACTTGTAGCATTTGATGTAAAATTACTAGTAATAGGTGTTAAATTCCATGTGGTTCCAAAATCTGTAGATCTCCAAACCCCGTTTGTAGATACTGCAAAAACGGCATCTGGATTATTATTTGCATTTGCTATTTTTGAATAAAAAGGTGATGTATCCTGATCATTAGAGTCAGTAAAATTACTTGATCCTACGCTAATATTGTTAACAAATCTATTAACATTATTATATTGAGATGTAGTTATGTAACTTCCAGGTTTATTGTAATGCCAAATAACTTCAAAACCATCACCGCCACTAACACCACTGTATATTTTTGATTTTGAAGAATTATTTCCACCAGAAGACCACGAGCCATTGTCTTGTGCCCCTGCTAAATAATTGTCTTGCCCATTTTGTTTTGCCGCACCATAAAATTGTGTACTATTTTTCCCCATCACAGTATTAGACCAATCACCTTGAGATACACCTGGATCTTGTTTAGAGGAAGTACTATACACACCACCATCATTTGCTAACAAAATTTTAAATTCTTGGTTATTTCCCAAAACTGTATACAGACCGTGCTGATCTACATGAACATACGTATTTATTTTACTATTATCATAGCCTGAAGCAATTGATTCTGAAGTAAAATTATTTCCAGAAATAGTAACTTTAAAAACGGCTATACCACCTACATAAAACACATTAGCATCATAAGGATGTGCCATGATAACATTATCGTACCATCCTTGACCTGTTAATAAATTTGCGGATGTAGCTGTACCCTCAGTAGTTAAAGTTGTCCAAAAGAATCCTTTACTTGTAGAATAGTAAAAATCTGTATTTACCCCCACAGTTGCTCCAGAACTGCTAAAAACGCTTAAAAAAACCCTTGAATCTACGGGAGAAACAGATAACTCAAATCTTCCATGGTTAGTGTTTTTAGATTCTTTATCAAAAACAAGTTTCCATGTTAAACCTCCATCTGTTGATTTTACCACTCCAACACTATCAACTGATCCATATAGAATATTAAAATCTGCAGGATCAGCATCTAAATCTTGCACTGTTCGAGAAGAATTATAAACTCTTGTCCAAGAAGTTCCTCCATTAATCGTTCTATAGATACCAGATTCTGTTCCTATTAAAACATTATTCTTGTCATTTGGGTTGATAATTATTCTACCAATGTCTCCATAATTCAAAGTTGCTGTTAAGTGTTGCCAAGTAGTTCCTCCATCTGTTGTTTTAAAAACACCTGAGCCACCAATCGCACCTAAATTTCCAAAAGGTTCGCCTGTACCTACATATAACGTATTAGCATCTGTTGGACTAATTACAATAGTAGAAGTCGCTAGGTTCGGAATTTGAAGATCTGTTAGATTTTCCCAAGTTGTTCCTGCATCTTCCGTTAACCAAACACCTCCACCAACAGTACCAACATACCATCTGTTCGCATTTGTAGGATCTACAGCAATTCCTCTAGTTCTACCGGGAACGTTTGCTGGACCTCTTTCTGTAAATATAGGAGCGATAACATTTGCACTTTTACTAAATAAAACTTGCTTTTTTGCTTTCTTGTATTCTTCTACTAAATATCCTTTTTTGTAGGTAGATTTTTGTGCTCCAAAAGGTTTTCTAATTTCTTTTTGATAATCAGCAATATGTTCTATTCCTTTTTTATGAACGGCATTAAGGTCTTTCTTTTTCTTCTTAAATTTTACTTCTTTCACTGTAAATTTTTTGTTCTTACTTTGTTGCTGACAAGAACTTAAAAAAGCTACTGATAAAATTGTGTAAAATATTACTGCGTAAATTTTCTTCATATATTAATTTATTTAATTTCTATTATTGTATAATTGGTACTAGGTTTCTTTTTTGTTTTCTCAGAGAAATTATAATCCTCTTTTCGTATCATTCCCACGTGTGCAAAACATTTTAAACTGGTATTATCTTGCCATTCTATTTTACTTCCAATAAAAACTCCTTCTTTCTTTTCTTTTTTGGTTTTTACATCAATAACTTTATAATGAAATGTTATCGGCAAGTTACCATCTGCGTTATGCTTTAAAATTAAAAGCAAGGTTTTTTTTTGATTGTAAATCTCTTTGACAACCTCTCTTTCTTTAAATATTATTTTGTTTTCCTCTTCTATTTTATGTAAAGATTTAGATTTACAGCTTAAAAAAAAAGATAAAAACAAAGAACATAGCATACATTTTATAGTAGTACTCATAAAAATATATTTTACTTTTTGTTCATAATTTTACACATTGTTTTTACACATTGCTTAACAAATATATAAAATTAATAATAATTACCCAATTTCACATACTATTTCCTGTTAATTTTTTATGCATTCTAATAGCATAACTATCAGACATTCCTGCAACGTAGCTGCAAATTAACATAATTCTGTTATACAGATTAGCACGCTCTATTTGATATTCTTGTGGTAATAAATTCAGAACTAATTGATCATAATTTGAAGCAGTACCATCAAACTTATTGTTTAACGAATTTACGAAAATATTTAACAAGTCGGCAATAATTCTATAGCCAGCAACTTCTTTTTCTACAACTTCTTTACTTTTGTAAATTTTATCAACGCTAATTTTAATAATATCGTTAATCTGTGCCTCATAGGTACATTTATCTAATAAAGATTTATCAAAAGTTCCGCTTAAAATTGCTACTTCATTTGCTAGAAAAATTTCTACAGCTTCATTAATTAAAACGCCAATTGCCAAAGCTCGCAAATAACTTACTCGGTCCTTTTTGTGTTTTAAAGAGTGGTATTTTTTACTATCAATCGTGTCTTTTACCAACTTTATCATGTATTCTAAAGCGAATTCCTCTTCGATTAAACCAAGATTAATTCCGTCTTCAAAATCTATAATGGTGTAACAAATATCGTCTGCTGCTTCTACTAAATAGGCTAAAGGATGTCTGTAAAATGAATTATTTTCAACTGATTTTTGCAACAAACCTAGCTCTTGAACAACTTCTAAAAATTCTGTTTTTTCTGATTGAAAAACCCCGTATTTTTTATCAACGATATGATTTGTGGGCTTCTTTGGTAAACTTTCTTTTGGATATTTTAAAAACGCTCCCAAAGTTGCATAGCTTAAACGCAATCCTCCAGAAATACCTTCTCTAGATTCAGTAAGAATTTTAAATCCGTTTGCATTTCCTTCAAAATCAATTAGATCTTGGTATTCTTTGGCTGATAATTGGTCTTTGTATTTTGCACCCTTTCCGGATTTAAAATACTCACCAATTGCTTTTTCTCCTGAATGGCCAAAAGGCGGATTTCCAATATCGTGCGTTACTGAAGCTGCTGCAACAATAGCTCCAAAATCGTTAAAAGTGTAACCCAATTCTACTAAATTTGGATGCCGTTCTAACAACACTTTCCCTACTCTTCTGCCTAAAGTTCTACCCACCACAGAAACTTCTAAACTGTGTGTTAATCGTGTGTGCACAAAGTCGGTTTCTGATAACGGAATTACTTGTGTTTTGTCTTGTAAACTTCTAAATGCCGATGAAAATATAATTCTATCAAAATCTACCTCGAAACCTAAACGAGTTTCGTCTTGCGCAATTCTTAGGCGTTTTTGTGTATCGCCAAAACGTTTTAAAGAAAGAAGTTGTTCCCAGTTCATCATCACTTTTAATTTTTATCGAATTTACAAAAAAAGAGAAGTATTTCTACTTCTCTTTTTGTCAAGTTTTAATTTGATGAAATTTTATTTTAAAAAATCACAACATAATATAATAAATAGATTGCTTCGTTCCTCGCAATGAAGTTTTAGTTTAAGAACCACACATCTCGCAATCATCGTCTGGCGCTCCGTTTTTAGAAGCATCCACCATTGCTTTAAATTCGGTTGGACTCATTGGTTTTTCTTCAATTACCTCTTCTGTTTTTTCTTTAGAAACTGTAAACTGCGTTGCATTTACTGCCGATTTTGTTCTTAAGTAATACATTCCTGTTTTTAAGCCAGATTTCCATCCGTAGAAATGCATTGAAGTTAATTTACCAAAATCTGGATCTTTCATAAACAAGTTCAAAGATTGAGATTGATCTATAAAATAACCTCTATGACGCGCCATATCTATAATATCTTTCATACTCAATTCCCAAACTGTTTTGTATAATTCTCTTAAATCCGCAGGAATAGACTCTATATGCTGCACAGAACCATTTGCGCGCATAATGTTTTCTTTCATATCATTATCCCACAAACCTAGTTCTACTAAATCTTCTAGTAAATGTTTGTTTACAACAATAAATTCTCCAGATAAAACTCTACGTGTATAAATATTAGAAGTATACGGCTCAAAAGCTTCATTGTTTCCTAAAATTTGCGAAGTAGATGCAGTAGGCATTGGCGCCATTAACAATGAGTTTCTAACTCCATGTTTCATTACTTGCTTACGCAATTTAGCCCACTCCCAATTTCCACTTAACTCTTCATCTTTAATTCCCCACATATTGTACTGAAACTCTCCTTCAGACATTGGCGAACCTTTAAATGTAGAATACGGTCCCTTTGATTTTGCTAATTCCATAGAAGAAGTTACAGCCGCAAAATACATGGTCTCAAATATTTCTTGATTCAATTTTTTAGCTTCATCACAGGTAAATGGTAAACGCAATTGAATAAAAGCATCTGCTAAACCTTGAATTCCTAAACCTACAGGTCTGTGTCTAAAGTTGGAGTTTTCTGCTTCTTTTACAGGGTAGTAATTCATATCAATCACAGTATCTAGATTACGAATTACTTTTTTAGTAATTTCAAATAATCTTTTGTGATTGAAAAATTTCTCTCCGTTTTCTTTTTCAGAAACAAACATTGGCAATGCAATAGATGCTAAATTACAAACAGCAACTTCGTCTTTTGCTGTGAATTCCATAATTTCTGTACACAAGTTAGAAGAACGAATAGTTCCTAAATTCTTCTGATTTGTTTTACGGTTTACAGCATCTTTGTATAACATATAAGGAGTTCCTGTCTCAATTTGAGATTCTAAGATTTTCTCCCATAATTCGCGTGCTCTAATCGTTTTTCTTCCTTTACCCGCAACTTCGTAACTTGTATATAACCGTTCAAATTCTTCACCATAGGTGTCATATAAATGAGGACATTCGTGAGGACACATCAACGTCCAATCCCCATCTTGTTCTACACGTTTCATAAATAAATCTGAAATCCACATTGCGTAAAATAAATCTCTTGCACGCATTTCTTCTTTTCCGTGATTTTTCTTTAAATCTAAAAAGGAGAAAATATCTGCATGCCAAGGCTCCAAATACATTGCAAAAGAACCTTTACGTTTTCCTCCACCTTGATCTACATAACGTGCCGTGTCATTAAATACTTTTAACATTGGCACAATTCCGTTAGATGTTCCGTTTGTTCCTGCAATGTAAGAACCTGTTGCTCTAATATTATGCAAAGACAAACCAATACCACCAGCAGATTGTGATATTTTTGCAGTTTGTTTTAAGGTATCGTAAATTCCTTCAATACTATCGTCTTGCATTTGTAGTAAAAAACAAGAAGACATTTGTGGTTTTGGGGTACCCGCGTTAAATAATGTTGGCGTTGCATGTGTAAAATATTTTTTACTCATTAACTCATACGTTTCAATTGCTTCATCAATATCATTTTTATGAATACCGATAGAAACACGCATTAACATATGTTGTGGACGTTCTGCAATTTTACCGTTCAATTTTAACAAATAAGAACGCTCTAAAGTTTTAAAACCAAAGTAATCGTAGCTAAAATCTCTATTATAAATAATAGTAGAATCTAATTTTTCTGCATTGTCTTTAATGATTTTATACACATCGTCTGCCAACAATGGCGCTTTCTTTTCTGTACGTGGATTTACATAATAATACAAATCATCCATGGTTTCTGAGAATGATTTTTTGGTGTTTTTATGTAAGTTAGAAACGGCTATTCTTGCTGCTAATTTTGCGTAATCTGGGTGTGCAGTTGTCATTGTAGCGGCAGTTTCTGCTGCTAAATTATCTAATTCGGATGTGGTTACACCATCATACAAGCCCTCAATAACACGCATTGCAACTTTTACGGGCTCAACGATATCGTTTAATCCGTAACACATTTTTTTAACTCTTGCAGTGATCTTATCGAACATCACTGGTTCTTGTTTGCCATCTCTTTTTAATACGTACATTGGGTTGTTTGGTTTTATTTTAAACTTAATTATGATAGCCGCCAAAACATCCACATTTTGGCAGTTTAACTTTATAATCCTAATAGTGCATATCAGAATTTACAGAATTCTTTTCATAGGGAATTTAGTTTCTAAAAAGGAACTAAATTAAAAATCAGAATCAAAACTTATACTCCCTGTTCCGCCCGATTTTACACCCGCTTTTTGATACTCAGAAACTCTTTTTTCGAAAAAATTCGTTTTTCCTTCCAAAGAAATCATTTCCATAAAATCAAAAGGATTTGTAGCATCATATTCTTTTTCACATCCAAATTCTAATAACAATCTGTCTGTAACAAATTCTAAATATTGCGTCATCAACTTAGAATTCATACCAATCAAACTTGCAGGCAAGGACTCTGTAATAAACTCACGCTCAATATTTAAGGCGTCGATTAAAATTTCTCTAATACGCTCTGGAGAAACTCTATTTACAATATGATTGTTATGCAAATGCACCGCAAAATCAGCATGCATTCCTTCATCCCTAGAAATTAATTCGTTAGAAAAAGTTAATCCTGGTAGTAATCCTCTTTTCTTTAACCAGAAAATTGAACAAAATGCTCCTGAAAAGAAAATTCCTTCAACGGCTGCAAAAGCAATTAAACGCTCTGCAAAAGAATCAGATTCTATCCATTTTAAAGCCCAATCTGCTTTTTTCTTAATTGCAGGAAAAACTTCGATTGCTCTAAATAATCTATCTTTTTCTACTTCGTCCTTAACATAGGTGTCTATTAATAAAGAATAAGTTTCAGAATGAACGTTTTCCATCATGATTTGAAATCCGTAGAAGAATTTTGCTTCAGAGTATTGTACTTCATTCACAAAGTTCTCTGCTAAATTTTCGTTTACAATTCCGTCTGAAGCGGCAAAAAATGCTAAAATATGTTTGATAAAATAACGCTCATCATCCGTTAATTTGGTATTCCAATCTACAATATCAGCATGTAGATCGATTTCTTCTGCAGTCCAAAAACAAGCTTGTTGTTTTTTGTACCATTCCCATAAATCATCGTGTTGAATAGGAAAAATCACGAAGCGATTATCATTTGGTTGTAAAATTGGTTCTTTAAAAGACATTTATTGTTGAAATTTGAGTGTTATTAAAACTTAATAAATCGCTATAAAACGACTCCTACAAAGATGGACTTTTTTGTTCCAAAATGAAAGCCATACTTATCCACAAAACCCATGAAGTTTTTAACAAAATGGAACTTTTTTGATTTTTTAGTGATTTTAATTTTTTTTTCAAAAAACTGTTTTACAGTGTTTTAAAATAAAAAAAAAGCTTAAAGTCCTGATTATATTGACATTCTTAAAATAGTCATCTCATAAATTTTTTGTAATTTTTTAAAAAAATTTTATTCAAAAAAAACATTGATTTTATTAAAAATTAAAAAAAAACACTTAAAATATGTATATTTGAATATTATTAACATTTATTATTTATCAAAGTGAAAAACGGAACAGTAAAATTCTTCAATGAATCTAAAGGATTTGGATTTGTAATCGAAGATGGAACAAAAACAGAGTATTTCTTACATGTATCAGGCTTAATCGACGAGGTTAGAGAAGGCGATGCAGTAGAATTTGATCTTAAAGAAGGTAGAAAAGGTTTAAATGCAGTAGACGTTAGAGTAATCTAATTATTTTAAAATTTTTTACAGAAAAAAGATCGTCTAAATTATTTTTAGACGATTTTTTTTTGCCGTATTTTTGTAGAAATATTATAAATGATGAAAAATAGGTTCCCACAAATTGTACAAATTGCTATTATTTCTGTTTATTTAATCTTCTTGGCAGGCTCTATTGTAAGAATGACGGGTTCTGGAATGGGCTGTCCAGATTGGCCAAAATGTTTTGGGTATTACATACCGCCCACTTCGGAAGACCAAATTATATGGAAACCAAATACAACGTTTAAAAAAGGCTATATTATTATAAAAGACGAAGTTTTATTTGTTGCTGAAAAAGATATTAAAACTGAAGCAGAATTCAACATAAAACTCTGGAAAAGGTACGTAAAACACGATTATGCTACTTTTAATAAATTTCATACTTGGACAGAATATATAAATAGACTAGCAACCGTACTTTCTGGTTTTGTATTCTTGTTTTTAATCTATGCCGCATCTAAATTCTGGAAAGAAGATAAAAGAATACCGCTACTAGCCTACGCTGCTTTTTTCTTAATGTTGGTAGAAGCTGTAATGGGCAAAATCGTAGTTGACACCAATTTAAAACCAGGATTAATAACCGTTCACATGATTATTGGTTTGATAATTATAGGTCTTCTGTTACAATTAAAATTCATCATTTCTACTGATAAAAAGAAATACAACTACAACTCGTTATTTAATAAATTATTAATTATTTCTGTAATTTTCTCTTTAATTCAGGTTGCCATGGGTACGCAAGTAAGACAATTTATAGACGAACAAGTAAAACAGTTTGGTTTTGAAAACAAGAATTATAGCTTGATGAATCCTAGTTTTAAATTCTATTTTCATAGATCTTTTACCATTGCAATTGTACTTGTAAACTTCGGACTGTTTTACATCAATCAAATTAAAAATCTAGGTTATAAACTGGTAAATTGGATTGTTTTCCTAATCTTTTTAGAAACCATAACAGGAATTTTAATGTATTATGCAGAATTCCCTATAGGAACACAAGCAACACACTTATTGGCTGGAGCAATTTTATTTGGACTGCAATTTTACTTATGGATACAGAGTAGAAGGACCGTTTCTAGTAGTAAGTAAATTAGTTAGCATTTTTCACTATCAGGTAGCAGTTTCTCACTGTTACGTAAACTACGCCTGCCTGCTGACACTGAGCACCGCGACTGAAAACTAAAGACTGAAAAATGATAATTGAAGACTGATAACTGAAGACTAACCCTACGGATGTGCATTTACCCAAATTTCACCATCAGAAAAATGTTCTTTTTTCCAGATAGGAACTGTTTCTTTTAAAATATCAATTGCAAATTCGCAGGCTAAAAAAGCGGCTTTTCTATGTTTTGCGGATGCAGTGATGATTACAGGAATATCACCAATTTGAAGCATTCCCTCGGCATGATGAATAGCAATTTTTTTTATATCAAATTTTGATAACGTTAAATCTGCAATTTTTTGCATTTCTTTAATTGCCATTGGCTTATAAGTCGAGAAATCTAGTTGTACAACTTCTTTTCCTTGCGTATCATTTCTAACAGTACCAATAAATGCAGAAATTCCGCCACAAGAATCGTCTTCTACAAATTGATAACATTCTTGTAAATCTAACTTTTCTGTTGTTATTTTAATTGAAGTTCTCATTATTTTAAGAAAAACTGAATCAGTTTCGGTATATTTCATACAAAAATAGGAAAACAAAATTGTATTTTTGTAAAAAAAAATAAAACGTCTGTATAAGAGTTTTAGGGTAAATAACCTGCTTCTAAATTAAACAGATTGCTTTTTAAACCCAATTGTAGGGGTCAAGCTCTTAATGACGAAAAACAAATACATGAAAAATATCTTTAGAGTTGTTAGTTTTTTAGAAGGAATTTCTTACTTATTATTGATGAGTTTAGGCTTGTATTATAAATATGCTTTAAACGACCCTAGTTATGTAAAAATGTTTGGAATGCCTCACGGCGTTTTATTTATGCTTTATATTATTTTAGCAATCATGCTTAAAAAAGAAATGAATTGGAATGTCAAAGATTTAGGAATCATTTTACTTTGTTCTATTCTTCCTTTTGGAACTTTTTATATGGATTATAAGTATTTAAAGAAGTAGATTTTTTATTTCACTGCTCCTCAAAAAGAAAAACACAGAAATTCACTGTGTAAATCTGTACAAAATTTTCTTACCTTTAGAAAGAGTAGTACCAACTTCCTATCCACCACTTACAGGCGGAATAACCGCAACAACATCACCAGTTTTGATGATTACATCATCAGTTGCATAGGCTTCATTTACAGCAATTGCATACGTATTAACATTTTCTAATTGATTAAATCTTTCTTTTAAAACGTATTTAAAATCTTTTATGGATATATTTTCTTCAACAACTATTTGCAATTCTGATGCGCCAGCAAAATCTGTTGTAATTCCGAAAAAAAGTGTTTTTATGTTCATCAGCAACAAAGATAAAGTTTTAGTTTAATAAATTCAATCTGAATAAAAATCCGTCATTTTTAATTCCTGCATGAAACGATTTTACATAATCGACTCTTAAAAAACGCCATTTACCAAAACCAACATTATCTAAACCTACAGAATATTCTGAATACGGATTTCTATCTGCCATAAACAACGTTTTTGCGCCACCGATTAAATGGAAATTCAACTTATTAAGTAACGGGATTTTACCTAAAATAGCGCCTTTAAAATTATGTTCTACGTGTGCTTCTGCGTATTTGTCGTTGGTGTAAAACTTATAATATTCTAACAAGCCAAAATTATTTAATTGATTGCCTGTAATAAAAACCAGCTGATTTCCGTTGGTCTGCAAATTGTCCATAAAAGCAATGTTTTTCTGCTTTAGAAACATTCCTCCTTTTAAATTATAGACTAATTTTCCGTAATTACCTGCATCTACATCTTGTGATAAGTTGGCTAGAAATAAGTCAGAATTTAAATCAGAATTCGAAGCTCCAAAGATTTTTCTGTAATTCACATTTAACGTTGGATACTTATTATTGCCAACATTAAATTTCCTATCCGGATACGATAAGTATTTTTGATTAAAGATAAAAGTTGCACCAATATTTAGAGTTGCAATTTTGTGTTCAGTAAAACTCGCATTTGTAAAATCTTGCGGATTTATAGGATTATTAGAAGTATAAGGATCGGTCATACTTTGACGTGCAAAAGAATAATTACTCGTATTAAAAAGTGGCTTTCTATTAGCATACTCTAAAGAAGATGAAAGATAAACTCCGTTTTTAATTTCTTCTGAATATCCAATTTTAGCAAATTCTTTTTCGTAAATCTTCATAAAATTTTGTCTTCTTACCAAAGAACGAATCATATTATCTAACCCCGAAATTGGTTCTCTATCATTAAATTGGGCAGTTGTAACACCCGCAGAAATAGCCAATCTAGGTTTTGTAATATTGTCCCATTTTTTGTTAAAAAAGAGAATAGGTCTCGCCCTTTCATCAGAAAAACCGTAATTTAATTTTGCGCCAACATTCCACCATTTACCAGTATCATTTAGCGTTTTAAAATAACTTGCGCCAACTGAAGTATTGAAACCTTGCACCGTATTAAAACCTAAATCATTGATCAATCCGTCATAAGAAATAGACCATTTTTCATACGAATTACGAAACGTATAGCCCATAATAGGCGAAAGAAAACTAAATTTATTTTGTTTTTTATTTATAGAATCTAAATACACTTTAGACTTACGTACCATTTTTATACTATCCTTAATTACATAATCTTGCACCTCTTCTATAGTTAAAGGAACCGGTCTTAATTTGTTCCAATACACAGAATCTTTTTCTGTTGCTTCTTTTTCAAAAGTTAAGACTTCATTTGTAAAGGTTTTCTCTGTGAAATTGGGTTTAAAATTATAGTTAGAGAATGCAGAAGAAAAGCGACCATCAAATTTAAATCCGAAGAAATCTACTTTAAAATCGATACTCTGACTGATTAAAACCCATGCGTCATTTTCATCAGAATAATTATAGTTTTGTTTCAGCTTTAAAACATCAACCACCGGAATATTAATTTGAGCACCTGTAACTGTAACATCTGCGCCATACAAAGCCCAATCATTCTCTACAATATACAAAGAGCCATTAAAAACGCGGTCATTTTTACGTTTCGGAATGATGTTTATTTTGTTGATGAGCTTGCCATTTTTATCATAAAAAGTACCTTCTAATTTGTAATTATAGTAGCTAAAAGCATTTGTAGAAATTGGCGAAATTAAATCATTACCAAACTCCACACTATTCTCATAAAAATTGATATTTGCATCTTCTGCTCGATTAAAACTAATGCCATTATCGCGCCCACTAACTTTTGATGCAATAATATTCTCCTTAAAATTTTTTGGCTTTTTCTGATATTTGATCTCGGAAATAGTTTCAGAGAGGTAAATAATTCCGCTTCTTGTAGAATCCAATCCTCCGCCAAAATCGCCCAAACTCTGACCTAAAAATTTCTCTGGTGCGTCTTTAATTCTATACAAACCACGCGAATAAAACTTGGCTGTATATTGGGCAAATTTATCAGTGTTTTTATCTTTATTCGCAATTACATTTCTAATAATTGCATTTGCAGGGTTGTCTTTTGTAGAAATTAAAACCTCTGTCAATTCTACATTTTCTTCATCTAGTTTCACATTCAATTCAAAAGGAAAAGAAGAAATATCAACCTCCTTTTTTAAAGTTTTGTACCCTAAAAACTGAAAAACAACTGTATGTTTCCCTTTATTTTTAAGTTCTAAAATATATTCTCCATTATCATTAGAGGTTGTACCCGTAACTGTTTTATCAAAATACACACTTACGAAAGAAAGCGGATTATTATTTAAGTCTGTAATTTTTCCTTTTACCTGACCAACAAAAGTTACCGAAATAAAAAGGAAGAATAGAAAAGTGATTTTTTTCATAGCTCGTTATAGTTAACAGACGCAAACATAAAGTTTCTATTACAATAAAAGGAATAAATTTTGTTAAACAAGATATAATAAGGCCTTAATCTTAAGACGCTCTAAGAAAAATAAAGATTGTATGAAATTACTTTTAGGTACTTATATCACTTTAACTATCTTTTAAAAAATCAGCTTAAATTAATGCGTTTAAGAAATACCCTAAAAGCATTTTCTGGCACTATTAGCATTCAAGAATCCGAAAAAAACGAATTAAATATTAGTTGGACAAATAATGATTCTTTTGCACAACTTGAAGTCAATTTAACAACTTATTATTTTAATATTAGATATTCTGAAAATAATATCACAAAAGAATTAAACTTTTAAACCCCTGTTTTATAGACAAAACTCTTTAAAAGAAGCAAATAATAATTTTCTCCGTCGCTGAAAAGCATATATTTGTAAGTTATAAATAAGGAAACAAATATTTTATGAGCGATTCTAGAAAAAGACATGAGGCGTTATTATACCATGCAAAACCAAAACCTGGAAAAATTGAAGTTGTACCAACTAAAAAATACGCTACTCAACATGATTTAGCACTTGCGTATTCACCTGGCGTTGCAGAGCCTTGTTTAGAAATAGCAAAAGATAGAGAAAACGTTTACAAATATACCTCTAAGGGAAATTTAGTGGCTGTAATTACTAACGGAACCGCTGTTTTAGGCTTGGGAGATATTGGCCCAGAAGCATCAAAACCAGTAATGGAAGGAAAAGGATTGCTTTTTAAAATCTTTGCTGATATTGATGTTTTTGATATTGAAGTTGATGCCACGGATGTTGATAAATTTGTGGAAATTGTAAAAGCGATTGCGCCTACTTTTGGCGGAATTAATTTAGAAGATATCAAGGCTCCTGAAGCTTTTGAAATAGAAAGAAGATTAATAGAGGAATTGAATATTCCTGTAATGCATGACGATCAACACGGAACGGCTATAATTTCTGGGGCTGCTTTAAAAAACGCTATTGAAATTGCCAATAAAGATATTTCTAAGGTAAAAATAGTAGTAAATGGGGCAGGTGCAGCTGCAATTTCCTGTACCCGTTTGTATGTAAAATTAGGTGCAATATTAGAAAACATTGTAATGTGCGATAGCAAAGGTGTTATCAGAAAAGATAGAGATAATTTAACTTCTCAAAAAGCAGAATTTGCAACAGATCAAGATTTAGACTCGCTTGAAGATGCTATGCAAAATGCAGATGTTTTTATTGGTTTATCTAAAGGAAATGTGGTTTCTCCAGAAATGTTGTTATCAATGGCAAAAGACCCAATTGTATTTGCTATGGCGAATCCTGTTGCCGAAATAGACTACGATTTAGCTATTAAAACAAGAAAAGACATTATTATGGCAACAGGAAGATCTGATCATCCTAATCAAGTAAATAATGTATTAGGTTTTCCGTTTATTTTTAGAGGTGCACTAGATGTTAGAGCTACGAAGATTAACGAAGAAATGAAAATGGCTGCCGTGCATGCTTTAGCAGATTTGGCAAAAAGATCTGTGCCAGAAAAAGTAAATATTGTATATGATGAAGTTAGCTTGTCGTTTGGTAGAGAATACATCATTCCGAAGCCATTTGATCCAAGATTAATTTATGAAATTCCGCCAGCAATTGCAAAAGCAGCAATGGATTCCGGAGTTGCGCTAGAGCCAATTACAGATTGGGAAAAATACCGCGAGGAATTAATGGAAAGAGCTGGTTCTGGAAGCAAAGAAATTAGAATGATTCATAACCGCGCTAAAAGCAATTTAAAACGAATTGTTTTTGCAGAAGCAGATCATCTAGATGTTTTAAAAGCTGCTCAAAGAGTGCATGAAGAAAGACTTGGAAAAGTTATTTTATTAGGCCGAAAAGAGTCGATTTTAGAACTAAAAGAAGAAATTGGTTTTACTGATGATGTGCCAATTTTTGATCCAAAAACAGACGAAGAAGAAGAACGTAGAAAACGTTTTGGAGAAGCGTATTGGAAAAACAGACAACGTAAAGGAAGAACTTTATCGGAAGCAACAAAATTAATGCGCGAGCGTACTTATTTTGCTGCAATGATGGTAAATGAAAATGAAGCGGATGCTTTAATAACTGGGTATTCGAGACCTTATCCAAGTGTGGTTAAACCAATTTTAGAACTTATTGAAAAAGACAAAGGAGTTTCTAAAATAGCCGCTTGTAACTTAATGTTAACAAAACAAGGTCCTTTATTTTTAGCAGATACCACAATCAATATAAATCCTTCGGCTAAAGACATGATAAATACAACTCAAATGGCTTCAGGTTTGGTCAAAATGTTTGGTATGAAACCAAATGTTGCTATGTTGTCTTTTTCTAATTTTGGTTCTTCAAATACAGAAACATCCAAAAAAATTAGAGAGGCAGTTGCTTTTATGCATAAACATTATCCTAATTTAGTTGTAGACGGAGAATTGCAAGCAGATTTTGCGCTTAACGCAGAGTTATTAGCAAAAGAATTTCCTTTTTCTAAATTAAATGGTAAAAAAGTAAATGTATTAATTTTTCCTAATTTAGAATCTGCAAACATTACGTATAAACTATTAAAACAAGTGCAAGGAGCTGAATCTATTGGTCCGATGATTTTAGGATTAAGTAAAGCGGTACACATTTTACAATTAGGGTCTAGTGTCGACGAAATGGTAAATATGGCAGCCTTAGCTTGTGTAGATGCCCAACAAAGAGAAAAGAATAAATAATTTGTAGAGGATAGATTCTAAAGACAAAATCAAAGAGTATAGATTCTAGAGGTAAAAAACAATACTAAAGAGTAGAGAGTAGAAAAACGACTCCTACTCTATTCTCTTTTTCTATTGTCTTTTCTATTCCCTATTCTATTTGCTCCTTTTTTAGCACCTTTTTTCTGTCATTTATATAGCTGAATACAACAAACCTAAAATAAATTATTACTTTAGCCCAGAAAAATAAGTTATGATTACACAAGTTAGAGGAAGATTAGTGGAAAAAAGTCCAACAGAAGTTGTTGTAGATTGCAATGGTGTTGGGTATTTATTACATATTTCTTTAAATACTTTTTCTAGTTTACCTTCGGATGAAAATGTGGTTTTATATACGCATTTATCAATAAGAGAAGATGCCCACACACTTTTTGGGTTTATCAATAAAACAGAAAGAGAAATTTTTAAATTATTAATTTCTGTTTCTGGGGTTGGTCCAAGCATTGCAAGAACAATGCTTTCTTCTATGACATCCGAAGAAATACAGAATGCAATTGCATCAGAAAATGTACCATTAATTCAATCTGTAAAAGGGATTGGCATAAAAACTGCACAAAGAGTCATTGTAGATTTAAAAGATAAAATTTTAAAAACGTTTAATATTGATGAAATTTCTGTGAGAACGAGCAATACGAATAGGGATGAAGCGTTATCTGCTTTAGAGGTTTTAGGGTTTCAAAGAAAACAATCTGATAAAATTATTACCGCTGTTTTAAAAGAAAACCCAGATGCTTCTGTAGAAAAAATCATAAAATTAGCTTTAAAAAACTTATAGTAATTTGGTTAAATCATTAAAAAAAATACTTTTATTAGTACTTTTTACTTTCGCAGTAAAGGCGTCTACTTATGCTCAAAGCACCCAAGGTAAAGATTCTACTGAGGTGAAAAAAGACACTTTAGAATTAAAATACAATTTTAATCACACGCAAAGCGGAAGCCTTTTTTTAGATGATTTAGCAGAAAAGGAAGTCATTTTTGATAAAGAGTTAAACAGATACGTAATCGTTGAGAAAATTGGTGATTATTATACAAAAATACCTATATTTTTAACACAAAAAGAGTATCAACAATATCGTTTAAAGCGAGATATGTTGCAATACTTTAAAGATAAAGTAAGTGCAACAAATGGTAAAAAGAAAGGCTCTTTAGATGCACAAAAAGATTTATTGCCCTCTTATTACATAAATTCTAAGTTCTTTGAAACTATTTTTGGTGGAAATACTGTAAAATTTACACCAACTGGAAGTTTAAATTTAAAACTTGGTTTTATTTATCAGAATACAGAAAACCCTCAAATATCAGAAGAAAACAGAAGTAGTTTTACCTTTGATTTTGATCAGCAAATTAATGTAAGTATTAGAGCCCAAGTAGGAGAACGCTTAACATTTACCGCAAATTATGATACACAATCTACATTCGATTTTCAAAATTTAGTAAGAGTAGAGTTTATACCTCCATCATTAAGTGATGTAAATTACTCAGAAGATGCAATTTTGCAAGGAATAGAAGCTGGTAATGTTGAAATGCCCATTAAAAACTCTTTAATAAATGGTGCTCAAAGTTTATTTGGTGTTAAAACAAAATTAAAATTTGGAAACACAAACATTACCGCCGTTTTCTCTCAGCAAAATTCTGAAAGCAAAACGATAGTTGCACAAGCAGGTGCATCCATTCAACCTTTTGAGCTAAGAACAACAGACTACGATACGGACAGGCACTTTTTCTTATCACAATTTTTTATCGATAATTATTCAAATTCTCTAAAAAACTACCCATTAATAAGTAGTCAAGTTAATATTACAAGAATTGAAGTTTGGGTAACTAACAGAAACGCCAGCACAGAAGGTTTTAGAAGTATTGTTGCGCTTGCAGATATTGGAGAATCTAATAATGTAAATTCTACTTATAAAAATTTAGTGGATGATAAGGGAACTGTGATAAACACGAATCCTGTAAGTATTAGTACAAACGGTCAAGTATTAAATCTGCCTCAAAACAATGCTAACAATATTTATGACCCATCTATTTTATTCGGAATTAGAGATGTTTCTGCAGTTGACAACACTTTAACTGGTTCATTTCAAATGGAACAAGGAACCGATTTTTCTATCCTTGAAAATGCAAGAAGATTAAGTACAAATGAGTTCACATTAAATTCGCAATTAGGATATATTTCTTTAAATAGAAGATTAAACGATGGTGAAGTTTTAGCTGTTGCCTACGAATATACGGTTGCAGGAAGTGTAACCGGAAGTACAAAAAAATCTTTTAAAGTAGGTGAATTTTCGAATGATGGAATTCAAGCACCACAAAATTTAGCAGTAAAATTATTACGAAGTGAAATATTAACCACTAAAAGAGATGCTGCAAATGGTGGTGAAGAATCTTTCCCTACGTGGCGTTTAATGATGAAAAACATCTATGCTTTAGGTGCTTATCCCTTAACACAAGACGGTTTTCGTTTTGAAATTCAATATAGAGACGATGCAACAGGCATACCATCCAATGTGTTGCAAAATGCACAAACTACAGATATTGCAAACACGCCTTTAATTCAGGTTTTAAGCTTAGATCAACTAGACCAAAGTCAGTTTAGAACTGCGGATGGTTTCTTTGACTATGTAGAAGGAATAACCGTTAACTCACAAAACGGATATGTTATTTTCCCGAATCCAGAGCCTTTTGGAAATGATTTAGCAGATAAATTAACAAATACAGCAGATGAAACGTACTTATTTAAAGAGCTGTATTTAAACACCAAAATCCATATTCAAAATAACTTTCAGAATAAAGATAAATATTTCTTGAAAGGATATTTTAAATCAGAAAATTCTGGAGGAATTTCTATTAATGCTTTCAACGTGCCTAGAGGTTCTGTAAAAGTTACTGCAGGAGGAAAACAATTAGTAGAAGGGATCGATTTTGTTGTAGATTATCAATTAGGACGTGTACAAATTATAGATCCCGGTTTACAAGCTTCTGGAACTCCCATAAATGTATCTACAGAAAATAATGCCGTATTTAATCAGCAAAGAAAAACCTTTATGGGTGTAGATATTGAGCATACATTTTCTGATGATTTTGTTGTTGGAGCAACAATTTTAAATATTAATGAAAGACCATTAACACCTAAAGTGAATTTTGGCGCTGAGCCCATAGATAATACCATGTTAGGTTTTAATATCGATTATTCTTCAGAGGTTCCTTATTTTACAAAAATGGTAAATAAGTTGCCATTTGTGGATACTGATGTTCCGTCTAATTTTTCTGTGAGAGCAGATATGGCTTATTTATTGCCAGGAACTCCAAGTGGAATTGATGTTGCGGGCGCTGCGACTTCTTATATAGATGATTTTGAAGCATCTCAAATACCTATAAGTTTATTATCGCCTTTAGATTGGTATGAAGCAAGCACACCTAGAAACGACGCAAATGATACTTTTAATGGAAAAAGTAGCGATTTATCATACAATTATAAAAGAGGAAAATTAGCCTGGTATAGTATTGATCAAATTTTTTATGGAATAGGCCAAACGCCAGCAAGTATTGATGCTGACGAATTATCTAGAGCCGAAACAAGACAGATTAATTATAGAGAATTATTCCCAAATGTGCAATTAGATATTACGCAAAATTCTTTGGTAAGAACTTTAGATTTAGCTTATTTTCCGCAAGAAAGAGGTTCTTATAATTTTAATACATTAGAGAACGACGTTAATACTGACGGGACTTTTAAAAGACCGAATGAAAACTGGGGTGGAGTTATGCGCCCTTTAAACACAAATAACTTTGACCAAGCCAATGTTGAATTTATTCAGTTTTGGATCATGGATCCTTATCAAAATTATTCTATTACAACTGCAGAAGGTTTGCCTGAAAATATAAATCCTACTAATTTAAATAATCAAGTTGGAGATTTATATATTAATTTAGGAAACATTTCTGAAGACATCGTAAAGGATAATCGTAAAATGTTCGAAAACGGTTTACCAGAAGATGGTTTTAAAGTTAACGGATCAAATGTAAATAGTACAATCTGGGGCGATGTGCCAAGAAATCCATCGATCATTTATGCGTTTAACGAAGAAGATGCTCCAAGAACGAATCAAGATTTAGGTTTTGATGGTTTAAATGATTTTGAAGAACAACAACATTTACAGAAATTATCAGACTCATTAAATCTAAATATTAATTTTAATCGTCTAAACCCAAATGATATCGCTTCTGATAACTTTAAATTTTTTAGAGGTGCAGATTTAGATGCAATTGATGCATCCGTACTTAAAAGATATAAAGACTATAATAATACACAAGGGAATTCGCCAACGTTAAATCAATCGCCAGAAACATACCCAATATCCTCTACAACATATCCAGATGTAGAAGACATCAACAGAGATCAAACAATGAATACTGTTGAGAGTTATTATGAGTATAAAATTTCTATGAATCAGGCTAATTTAGTAAAAGGTAGAAATTATATTGTTGATGAAAAAACAACTTCTGTAACTTTAGAAAACGGAAATACACAGCAAACAAAATGGTATCAATTTAGAGTACCCATTAGAAATGGAACTTCTGTAGGGGGAATTTCTGATTTTAATAGCATCCGTTTTGTAAGAATGTTTTTAACTAATTTTAAAATTCCGATTGTAGTTCGTTTTGGCGAATTAGATTTGGTTCGTGGAGATTGGAGACGTTATGCCAGAACGATCGATCCAACAATAAATCCTGATAGAGAACTAACGCAATCAGAATTAGAAGGTTTTGAAGTTGGTGTTGTAAGTATTGAGCAAAATAATGGCAGCTATGTTCAGCCGCCTGGAATTGAAAGAGAACGTTTGCAAGGTAGTACTACTGTGCAATTGCAAAATGAACAATCTGTAACTTTAAAAGTAACTAATTTAGAACCAAATACAACAAGAGCTATCTATAAAAACATGAGTGTAGATTTAAGACGTTTTAAAAATCTTAAAATGTTTATGCATTTACAAGGTGATCCAGGTTTTAATGGTGTAATAAGATTAGGTACAGATTTAAATGACAACTATTATGAAATAGAAGTACCCTTAACGGTAAGTTCTGGTGGTAATGGACAGTTTGATATTTGGCCAGAAGCAAACAACTTAGATGCTTTAATAGAAACTTTTGGTCGCGTAAAACTAGAAAGAGATGGTATTGGTGCCGCCATAAATGTACTGTATACTTCTACTTCTCAAACTGAAGGTTTACCTTACAAAATTAGTGTAAAAGGGAACCCAACTTTAGCGCAATTAAGAACTATAATGCTTGGTTTAAAAAACAACGGTGTTGTAGCTAAAAGCGGTGAGGTTTGGTTTAATGAATTGCGTTCATCTGGTTTTGATAATAAGGCTGGTTGGGCTGCTGTTATGAGTGCGGATGCTAATTTTGCGGATGTTGCAAACGTATCGCTTTCCGGAAGTGTAAGAACAATTGGTTTTGGTAATGTACAAGACAGAGTAAACCAGCGTAGCCTAGATGAAACCAAAGAATACGATGTGGCAACCACCATAAATTTAGGCAAAGTTTTAACTCCGCAAAAATGGGGAATTCAACTGCCTATGAGTTATAGTATTGGAGAAAAATTTATTGATCCAAAGTTCGATCCTCAATACCAAGATGTACAATATACAGATGCAAAAGTTTTTCTTGAAAACCTGCCCGCGGGAACTGCTAAAGAAAAGGCGCTAGAAAACATCAATAATTCTCAGGATTATACCAAAAGAACAAGCATTAGTTTTATCAATGTTAAAAAGAATAGAAATCCTAATTCTACCAAAAAATCTAAGTTTTATGATGTAGAAAACTTAGCCGTTTCATATTCTCATAACACAGAATTTCATAGAGATTATAATATAGAAAAATATATTAGCGAAAATGTTAGTGCAGTTGCAGGTTATAATTTCAACTTTAACTCAAAATCTATTGAACTCTTTAAAAACTCGGAAAGTTTTAAAAGTAACTATTGGAAATTTATCAAAGATTTAAACTTTAATCCTGTTCCGCAAACATTAGCTGTAAACTCTCGAATTAATAGAAGTTATAATGAACAACAATCTAGAAATTTAGTTGAAGGTTTATCTGCTCAGCCAGAATTAAAACAACGTAGATTTTTATTCGATTGGGATTATGCTATTGGTTTCGATTTAACAAAATCTTTACAATTAAACTTTAATGCCACCAATAGTTACATGTATGATGCGTTTGGAAACGGAGAAGATTTACAAATTTTTGACGATTTCTTCAATACAGGAAGACCAAACCATTATCATCAAAAATTAAATACAACCTATAATTTACCTTTAGAAAAGTTTCCTTTTTTAAGCTTTATGAAAGCAGATTATGCATATACAGCAGATTTTGATTGGCAAGTTTCATCCCAAGATGAAACAGTTGTAGAACAAATTGGAAATGTAATTCAGAATGCGAATACGCATAATATAAACACCACCTTTACTTTTGATAAACTCTACAAAAAAGTAGGTTTTGAAAAATTGTTACTTACAAAAGTGCAGCGTAAAAACGCAAAAGATAAAAATACCGCAAGAATAAAACCTGACAAAAAATTGCCTGTTGGTAAGAAAATTTTAAAAACAACTTGGGATATTGTTACTTCCGTTAAACAAGGTAAAATAAGTTATGCCGAAAATAACGGACAATACTTGCAAGGTTATAAAGAAGATATTGGTTTTTTTGGTGGCGCACCAACCTCATTCGCTTTTGGTAGCCAAGTTGATATTAGAAACAAAGCTTTAGAAAATGGCTGGTTAGTTACAAGAGCTGATGGTGGCGAGTATTTTAATAAAACTTTTAGCAGAACACATTATAATAAATTAGATTATACCTTAACACTTAAACCAATTGAAGATTTAAATATAGATGTAATTGGTAATAAAATTAATACTTCAGATATTTCTCAACAAATAGATTTAATAGAAGGTAAAAATGTTTTTGAAGAAACACCTGCTTTTGAAACAGGAAATTTCAGTACAAGTCACTCTATGCTTTCAACAGTATTTACAAATGGAGATGCTTTGTTTCAGAAAATGAAAGATTATAGAAGTATTATTTCTGATCGATTAGCTGCCGAAACTGGCGCACCAATTGCTGGTTTTGGTGCAAACAGTCAACAAGTTTTATTACCTTCATTTATGGCTGCTTATTCCGGAAAAAGTCCTACTAAAATAAATACAAGTTTATTTAGAAACATACCAATACCAAACTGGACTTTACGCTATAACGGATTAATGAAATTTGATTGGTTTAAGAAGAATTTTGCAACATTTGTAGTTTCGCATGGTTATAGATCGTCTTATACTATTTCTAGTTTTACAAATAACTTGCAGTATACTGATGCAACCGCGTATACAGAAACAAATACCGCGGGTAATTACGAATCGCAAAGATTAGTTGCGGCAGCTACTTTGGTTGACGAATTTTCTCCCCTAATAAAATTGGATATGAAAATGAAAAACTCCTTTTCTTTAAGAGGAGAAATCAAAAAAGACAGAACTTTAACCATGAATTTTAACAATAGTACCTTAACCGATATTGCAGGCACCGAATATATTTTTGGTTTTGGATATGTACTTAAAGATGTTAAAATGAATACCCGTTTTACTGGTAAAAAAACAACCTTAAAAGGTGATATAAATTTTAGAGCAGATGTTTCTTTACGAGACAATTTAACACAAATTAGATATGTAGATGAAGATAATGATCAAATTAGTGGTGGTCAGAAATTATTTTCGATTAAATTTACCGCAGATTATAGATTGAATAGTAATTTAACCGCATCGTTCTATTACAATCATCAAACATCTAAATATGCTATTTCTACCACTTTTCCTAGACAGGCAATTAATGGTGGGTTTAACATAGTTTACAACTTAGGAGGAAATTAAAAATAAATCAATAAAATTAAAATAAAATGAATATTCCAGCTGAATTAAAATACACCAAAGATCATGAGTGGATTCAAATTGAAGGAAACATTGCAACTGTAGGAATTACAGACTTTGCTCAAGGAGAATTAGGAGATATTGTTTATGTAGATGTTGATAGTTTAGACGACACCGTAGGGGAAGGAGACGTTTTTGGGTCTGTAGAAGCCGTAAAAACAGTTTCAGATTTATTTATGCCTTTGTCTGGTGAAGTTATTGCCTTTAATGAAACATTAGAAGATGCCCCAGAATTAGTAAATACAGATCCTTATGGCAAAGGCTGGATGATAAAAATAGAAATTTCTGATAACTCCCAAATTGAAAAATTACTAAATGCTGAAGCGTATCAAAAACTTGTTAAAGGGTAGTATTTTTATAATTGCATTAATCATTAGTATCACTATTGTTGTTTTAAGTCTTCTAAAATTACCTAGTTCTAAGATAAACATTATTAATATTGATAAAGCGTATCATAGTATTGCATATTTTGCTTTAGGAATCTCCTGGTTATTTGCTTATTACAGAAAACCAGAAAAAAATATTTCATTGTAATTTGCTGTATTATTTTCGGCATAATAATTGAGGTACTACAGAGTAGATTAACAAGTTACAGAACAGGAGATTATGTAGATGCTTTTGCAAATTCATGCGGAGTTCTATTGGCTTTATTGATTTTTAATCTATTTGTTAAAAAAAAACAGATTAATTAACGATAAGACTTGTATTTTACACAATAATTTAATTAAATTAGCAACCTATTAAAAACTTTTTAAGAATGGAAATTAAGAAAAATCCTAAATCGAATTTAGAAAATTTCAGCAAAATTTTTATGCAAATTGGTCTTGTTTTAGCCCTTTTTGTTGCTTACGCTGCTATAGAACAGAAAACATATGACAAATCCTATGGTGACTTAGGTACTGTTAATATGAATGCAGAAATGGAAGAAGATATTCCGATTACTGAAAGAGTAGAACCTGTAAAACCAGCTACTCCACCGGCACCGGCACCAGAGATAATTGAGGTTGTTAAGGATGAAAAAGAAGTTATCGAAACTGTAATAGAAACTACCGAAACGGATGAAACGAAAGCTGTAAAAATTACAGAAATCGTAGAAATTGACGAGGGTGAAGAAGTTATAGAGGACGTTAGTTTCATGATCATAGAAGATGTACCTGTTTTCCCAGGTTGTAAAGGAAGTAAAGATGAATTAAAAGATTGTTTTAGCCAAATGGTGCAGAAGCATTTCTCTAGAAAATTTGATGCTGAATTACCGAATGAATTAGGTTTATCTTCAGGTAGAAAAAGAGTATTTATCGGATTTAAAATTGATAAAAATGGTAATATTGTAAACGTACAGGCTAGAGGGCCACATCCAAAAATTGAAGATGAGGTAATAAAGGTGATGAAACAATTACCAAAGATGAAACCTGGTAGACAAAGAGGAAAACCAGTAGGCGTAAAATATAGTATTCCGTTTACTTTAATTGTAGAGTAAAAGAAAACACAAAGAAAAAGGCGTCTAGAAATTATTTCTAGACGCCTTTTTCTTTGCTTTATAAACAAGTAACTCCTCTTTTTTATGAGTAGCTTTAACTTTATAGATGCTAATAATATTAAGATAACGTTTAGCTCAACAGGACTTGATTCTAGGTAATAATAAAGTCAACTAGAGTTTTAAATGGAATTATTACAAATGGTTTATAAATATATTAATTATCAAAAGTCTATTTAAATTCTAATCTGCATTCATTATGAGTTATCATAAAAACTATCTCTGTATCAAGAACAATCTAACCGTTTAAAAGAAGTCTCTCTTTATCCAAATTTCTTCTAAAAAATTAAGTCTACGCTCTTTATTTTCATATAAAATCATGTCTATCTATCGGGAATCTTATGATTTCTAAAAACAATACTTTTAAACGATAGCTACTCCTCATACTATTTTAATAATTCTGTAAAAGATCAACACCAACATTTTCAATCTAAGTAAAGATTCACCCAGAGGAACTAAAAAGTTAAACTTTGATTAAATAGTTAAAACGTAAATTCTAGCAAATAAAAAGGCTCATTAAAATTAAAAATTTTAATGAGCCTTTTTATAAATATTCTATAACTTTACTTACTCGTTACCATAGGCAACACTAGTTTCTGCTCTCCAATCTTTAACAGATGCAATCGAATTATTTTCATAATTTATTTCTTTTAAAGAATCTTTCGACCATATAAACCACTTTCCTACTTTTTTACCACTCTTATAAAAAGCTATTTCTGTTTTAGTTCCATCTTTATCAAAACGAATCCATTCGCCAGTAATTTTTTATCCTTAAAATAACCTTCTGTTTTCACAGATCCATCTTCATAATAGTAAGTAGCTTTTACTAAATCTCCTTCTGCTTTAAAAGTAGGTTGTTTTTCTTGAGTATATCCTATTGCTGCTATACTAAGCATACAGATTGTGATTATATTTTTCATAAAGATTTAATTTTAGAGTTAACATTACTTTTACAAATATAACACATTTATTACAATTTCCAAACAATTTGGTAACATTAATTTAACATATAAAGTTAATATCCGCCAATTAAATCAAAAAAATAGTTGCAGCTTATTTCAATAAATTTTTAATATCCGTTAAAAGGTAATCCAAACTTAGTTCCTTTTACAAAGTTCTAACCACCTTAACAGATTTTATTTTAATACGAAAGATAAAATCCAATTATGTAAAATCACAAAACGGATTTCTAATAGAAAATGAAATATTTCTATTCATAGTACTTTTAAGTTTAAGTAAGAATGTAAACCAAAATATTATTAATTGGCTTTGATCTCTTTTATTCAATAATTTATTTCAAGCCTACACTATGGAAATTACACAAATACTACTTATTGGCTTTATTGTCCTCCTCCATCTATATAATTTATGGCAATAAATATTGGTCTAACCACCCAAAAGGTATCTAAGAATTTGGTTTAAAAAGCACAGAGATCGCTGAAGAAATTAAAGTTCTAGTCGCAAACTTAAGGTTTATATGATGATTTTTTAGCTGCAGATTTATTTTGATCTATCAAAACACAAAAATCAGATATTACCACCTAAGTACTAGTTTGTGCCTTTGCTACAGAAATATACGGAGCATATTCTGCAAAAAATAAGTTTATTTTATACATTCAATCAATTCTTGCCATCATAGCTATTTTCGAAATATTAATTTTATAAAAAAATCTAACTTCGTAAATTTAGACAATTTTAAATATTCTATTATTTTTACTGATTAAAATTTATAAAATGGAGAAATATATAGCCGATTTAAAGGATTCATTATTAGAATATATACCAAGTGTAATTGTAGCAATCTTTATCTTAGTCGTTGGTTTATTTCTAATTGGTATTGTCATAAGTTCATCAAAAAGGATAATGGCAAACAAGGGTGTAGATCTTAAACTTCAAAAATTTCTAGGAAATCTTGGAAGTTGGATTTTAAAAATACTATTATTTATTACTGTAATTTCTCAACTAGGAATTACTACAACTTCTTTTGCTGCAATTATAGCTGCCGGTGGTTTAGCAATTGGCTTGGCCTTACAAGGTTCTCTTGCTAATTTTACTGGTGGTGTTCTAATCATAATTTTTAAACCTATTAAAATTGGCGACTTTATAGAAGCACAAGGTCAAAGTGGTACTGTCAAAGAAATTGAAATATTTACTACGAAACTAAATACAACAGACAATAAAGAGATTATAATTCCTAATGGAGCTCTTTCTAATGGCAATATTGTTAATTATAGCACGAAAGCAACACGTCGCGTAGATTTTACTTTTGGTGTTGGCTATGCTTCTGATATCAAAAAGACAAAAGAGATTCTTTTTGGGATCCTCAATTCTCATCCGTTAGTTTTAAAAGAGCCTGCTATTGGCGTAATTTTATCAGAATTAGGAAGATAGTTCTATTAATTTATTTACGCGTGGCTGGGTTAAAAAGGAAGACTATTGGACTGTAAAGTTTGATGTTACGGAACAAGTAAAAGAAGCATTAGACGCTGCAGGAATTGATATTCCATATCCGCACAGAGTAAACATCAACAAATAAAAATTATTAGAAGGTAGGTTTCTTTTTCTTTTCCGGTATAACAACAAAATCTTTTAAATAAAAAGGTTCAAAATAAGCGACATTTTCCATGTCGCTTATTTTGAATTTATCATAAGACAATTGTGCCATTTCTCTTGCTGATGGAAATTTATCATCCACAAAAATAGCATTTTCATGTAGTATTGTTTCTTTACATTTCTGAGATCCATCGCCAAGAAAATAAACTTTACCGATTTTTAAATATTCAGAAAAGGAACTTTCATCAATTATATCTGCTTTAATTTCTCTAATAAATTGATTTTTTTGATTAAAAACAGCGGCATATACCTCCATTCGCCGTGCGTCTATCATAGGTACAATAAAACCATTATCAATAGCGATTGAATGCGATAGAGATGTTAAAGTATCAAGCGAAATTAAAGGTTTATCAAAAGCAAAACAGAGCCCTTTTGCAGCAGAAACTCCAATTCTTAGACCTGTATAAGAACCTGGCCCTTTACTTACGGCAACAGCATCAATAAGATCTGAAGTTATATTAGCTTCTCTTAAAATATCTACAATAAATGGATGTAAAACTTCTGCATGAGAATAATTTCCATTATTTAATTCTTTAATTGCTAAAATCTTGCCTTTATCAGCAATGCTTACAGAGCAATTTTTTGTGGCTGTTTCTATGTTTAAAATTATACTCAAAATCTATACTATTTTTACAAAGATAAATTAAAAAGAAAACCTCACTAAAATTAGTGAGGTTTACATGCTATATTTTTATAATTGTTATTCTAAAACTAAATCTCCAGAATAAAATTGTAATACTTTTGTTTTAAAAACATAATCGTATTTGGAACGTATTAATGTTCCTTCGGCATTTACCAAACGCGTTCTTACTTGATCAAAATCAAACTGTGTCATTGCACCAAAATTATAACGTTCTTGTGCATTTTTGAATGCTTCGTTTTGTGCTTCTAAAGAAATAGTTGCTGCCTCGTAAGATTTTAAAGCTGTTTTAACATCTAAAAAAGATTGCTCTATAGTTTGTTTTAAAGATAATTTTTCGCTCTCTAATCTTGTTTCAAAAATTTCTTTGTTGATCACAGATTGTGCTACCCTATTTTTAGTCTGAAAACGATTAAAAATAGGGATACTTACATTAAAACCCAATCCATATCCAAAGTTATCATTAAATTGATCTATAATTGGTGTATTTGAAAATCCGTCAGGTAACTTTAGACTAAATCCGTAGTTTGTAGATAATCCTACAGACGCTGTAACGGTTGGTAAAAAAGAAGATTTAGTAATCTCAATTCCTAAAGCCGCATTCTCAATTGCTAATTTTGCCCTTGCAATTTCTGGCATGGTTTGTAAAGATTTATCATAAACTGATGTTGAATTTTTATAAAATAAATCTGCAGAAGGTGCTCCAACATTTATAGGTGAGATATCAAATCCCGCAACATTTACTTGTAACAATTGTGCTAAATTTAGCAATGCAAGATCTAAAGAATTTTCTTGTTCAATTACTGATTGTAAATTTGTAGCTGCAGTAGACTGGGTGTTTAATAAATCGCCTTTAGGAATTACACCTGAATTAAATCTACTTTGTGCTGCTTCAATTTGTGTTTTGCTTATTCGGTATTGAACTTCAGCTACGTTTAAATTTTCTTTTGCAAAAAGAATATTTAAATATCCATTTACTACAAATAAAGAGATATCATTTTCAATTTTCTTTAAATCTAACAAACCGGATTCAACGCCTAATTGGGCTTGTTTAAATGTATTTGTATTTCTAAATCCATTAAAGACGGTAATTCCCGAACTAACATTAACAGAACCCCCAAAAAATGTTGTGTTTATTCTATTTTGAGAAACAGGATCAAAACCAGTTCCGAAGTTTAAATTACCTCCAGTATTTGCATTTAAATTTGGCAAAAAATTTCCTTTGGCTATTTCTACATCTTTTTTAGCCAGTTCAAGGCTCAGCCTGTTTTGTTGTATAGAAATGTTTTTTCTTAAAGCTTCGTTGACACACTCTTTTAGAGTCCATTTTTTTTGCGAAAAGGTAGCTACAGAAATGAAAAGAGCTACTAATAGAATAAGTTTAATTTTCAAAACGTATTTATTTTTGATTGATTTATATTTACATACCGTCTAAAAAGAAAATTATTGCAGTATTATAAATAAGACGACCGAAAGTAAATTATGTTACATAAATTTACTCTTATTAGATTGTTAATTTTTAGCTTGGTTTTTTTGTATCGATATAAAGTAAAAAATAAGCCACCAATTAATAAGTAAGGAAAAACCATTAAATAAGAAATTCCATTATTAACACCTTCAGCCAAACCTGAATCGCCACTCTCTAAAACTGCTTTGCACATGGCACACTGCGAGTAAGATGATTTTATAGTAAAAACAAACACTAAAAAACAACTAAGTATTCTTTTTTTAAACATAGTAAGGAGAAATCATTAGATAAACCACAACACCTGTAACAGCAACATATAGCCACATAGGAAAAGTAATTTTCGCTATTTTTTTATGCGCTGCAAAGTTACCTAATTTAGCTCTCATGTAAGTTAATAATACAAAAGGAATTATAATTATTGACAGCATAATATGAGTAATTAAAATAAAATAATACACGTATTTAATGGTTCCTTCACCACCAAATTCTGTTGAATTAGAAGTCATGTGATATCCGATATACATCAACAAAAAAAGCAAAGAACAAATAATTGCAAAAGTGTTTAATTGTTCATGTAATTTTTTGTTTCCCTTTTTTATAGCGATTACAGCAGCAATTAAAAGAACCGCAGTTAGCCCGTTGATAGAGGCATAAATTGGAGGTAAAAAAGTAAGAGGTTCCACATTAAAACCTAAATCCTTTAAATTAACCCCAAACAAAGCTGCCACAGCAATTGGAATTATAATTGATAAAGTGGTAATAATTTTTTTATATTTTCTTTCTTGCGCTAGCTTATTCATTCAACAACAATTTAATATCTTCTTTTAATTCTTTTATTTGATCTGGAAATGTTTGCTCTTGTAAAGCCCTGTAATACATAATCGGATTTCCAAATTCGTCTCTTCTAGAGCGGATATTACCTTCTTTATCAACCAAAGCAAATAAGCCTGAATGTTCAAAGCCCGCATGATCTGCATCTCCTTTTCCTGCATATAATTTAAAACCTTGATTTGATAAAGCATATACAATTTCTTCTGATTTACCCGTTAATAAGTGCCAATTTTTATGCGTAATTCCATTTTTTTTCGCATACTCCTTTAAAATATCTGGAGTATCAATTTCTGGAGTAATCGATATGGAAGCAATTCCGAATTCTGGATTTCCAAAAAATGAATCTTGAATCGTTAACATTTTTTGATTCATTAATGGACAAATAGACGGACACGTAGAAAAGAAAAACTCAACAACATACACCTTACCTTCATAGGTTTTATTCGTGATCGTTTGCCCCTCCTGATCGATAAATTCAAAGTTTGGTACTTTATTAAAAGTATGCAAATCAGTTTTTTTAAAACGATCTACTACCTTTGGAACCGTATAAATACCAAACAGCAATATGATAAAAGCAATACCTATATAAGAATATTTTTTATTCATAAACCTACTTCTTTTCTATCCGCTTTATTCTCGTTTCTCTCTTTAAAAGCCGCATAATACTCATAATAAAGCACTTTTAAATCATCTTTTAACTTTCCATTTAAAACAGAAACTGAATTCATATTGTACCCAATAAGTTTTCCATCCTTACTGTCTTCATCATTCAATCTCCCTCGTAAATTAACCTTTTTATCGATTAAAAAAGCATTCGAAGAGGCCAAATCAACAAGTGGTTTATCATACGAAAAACTTGCATAAAAAATTTCTATTTCTTCTTTTGAACTCGCCATAAAAACCCATTTTTGCATATCCGTAAAAGCACCAATTTCTTGTTTAAGATTCTCTACTTCTTTTTCTTTTCCGTTTGGATAAATTGCTAAGATTTGAAACTGCTTATACTCTATAAACTTTTTATAAATCTTTTCATTTAAATTAAAAAGACCAGACCTGTTCGAGTTTACATCATTTCCTAAAAAACAAACAATCGTTACATTCTCTTTTAATTGAGTACTTTTTGTTGCGTCAATCTCATATACATCAATAATATTAGCCTTTACAATGGGTAATTTTTTGAAATTATTTTCACCTAAAGAAAGGAGTAAAAAACAGATTAAAGGGAAAATAAAAAGTAAAAATAGAACTACTCTTTTTTTTGTTAAGAATTTCATTAGTTTGTTGTTATAATACAAATTAATTTTTGTGTTAAATAAACTTTTACCGCTAACAAGAATAAAATAACACTATTTTATTTATGTTTTTTCTGGGCATTTATTTTACAACATGTAGCATATACAAAGAGGTGGTTAAAACCACCTCTTTGTATTTAAATTACCATTTTACAAGTGGTGCTAATGTACTGTGCAGATAACCGCCTTCTATTAAAAACAATGTTACTAAATAACAGATTAGAAAAAGAGCAGTCCAAATTGCTGCGCGTCTAAACCATTTCTTTTCTCCTTCCATGTGCATGAAAGTCCAAGTAATATAATATGCTTTTAATAGCGTAAGTATAATAAAAATCCAGTTTAACGGACTTGTACCTAAAATACTTGTTAAATGTAAAACTTCTGGTTTTACAATTCCTAAATAAACTTCAACAATTGTAACTACAGATAGTAAACCAAATACCATCCATATCCTTTTTACATTAGATTCGTGTGCGTGTGCCATCTTTTGCTATTATTTTATAATTAAACTAAGTAGAAAAAAGTAAATACAAATACCCAAACTAAATCTACAAAGTGCCAATATAATCCTACTTTTTCTACCATTTCGTAGTGCCCTTTCTTTTCATAAGTACCGATCAAAACATTAAAGAATATAATGATATTAATTATGATTCCTGAAAGCACGTGAAAACCGTGAAAACCAGTAATAAAGAAAAAGAAGTTAGCGAAGATTGTCTTTCCGTACTCATTTGCATTTAAGTCAGCTCCTTCCACAACCTTTTGGCCGTTTGCCAATTCAGCCAGACCTTTTTCTCTAGAAAGAATATATTTCTTTTTAGTATCTAAATCAATTTTTTCTATCCTAATTTGTACAGAAGGATCTGCTTTGTAAGAAGCTGTAATTTGAGCTAATGAATATTCAGGAACTTCCTCACCACTAACAAACCATAAACCATTCTTTTTGGTGTGCGTTACTCTTTCGTCCATTCTATTTCCAACAACAAAGTCTGATAACGCTATTTGGTGACCATCTTTTACAAATTGCAAAACTTTACCATTGGTCGTTTTTACGGCCCCATAAGATCCATTAATAAAAGTATTCCATTCCCAAGCTTGAGAACCTACGAATATTAAACCTCCAATAATTGTCGCAAACATATACCAAGCTACTTTACTTTTTTGCATTTTATGACCAGCATCTACAGCCATTACCATCGTTACTGAAGAAAAAATCAGTACAAATGTCATAAAAGCCACATAATACATAGGATAATTCCCATGTATAAATGGCACGTGCGTAAACACCTCGTCTGCAATTGGCCATGAATTTATAAATTTAAAACGGGTTAAACCGTAAGCTGCTAAAAACCCTGAAAAGGTTAACGCATCAGAAACGATAAAAAACCACATCATCATTTTACCATAACTTGACCCAAATGGGCTAACTCCTCCGCCGCTCCAAGTGTTTTTCCCGTCTGAAGGTGTAGCAATATTTGCTTCCATAAATATTCTCTGTTAATTAATGCTTAATTTAGATTGTAAAAATAACTATTTTTCATCACTTAATAAAAGAGAAAAAGAAAAATAGATAAATCCATAATAGATCTACAAAATGCCAGAAGATTGCACCTAGTTCAAAACCAAGCATATCGTCTTGTTTGTATTTGTATTTAAAATGATTATAAATAACAACCAAAAGTACAACTAGACCGGCAAACAAATGCAAAACGTGCATAAAAGTGATCCCAATTATAAATGAAGTTGAAACTGTACTTTCCGGACCTGTAAAAAACAACCCAATACTTTTAAGCTGATTAAAACCAACATATTGTTGCCAAACAAAACCGATCCCTAAAAGTAATGTTACAACTAACAAAATTAATGACAATTGCCTTTTGTTTTGTTTTAAAAACCTTTGTGATAAAAATAATGTAATACTACTTGCTACTATTAAAATTGTGCTTACATAAAATGACTGTGGCAAATCGAACGAAACCCAATCATTACGATTCATACTAATTACGTATGCGCTTGTTAATCCTGCAAAAAACATCACCATGCTAATCATAGAAATCCATAACATTGGTTTTGCAGATTTCTTTTTAGCGACTATATACTCTTGTTTTAAAACTTGTTCTCCTACCATATTTTAATGTAAAATTTATCTACTACATATATAACTTGCACAACAGTAATGTACAAAACACTAGATAACATTAGTTTTCGCGCATCTGTATTTTTTTCTGATTTATGCAACTGAACTGCATAATATAACATTACTACCCCTAATAAAGCAACAATTACTGCGGTTGCTGGATAAATATAAAAATTTCCTGATAATTTTAATACTGGAGCGATTGAAACCAATATCATTATAAGCGTATAAAAAATAATTTGTTTTACAGCCCTTTTATCCTTGGTATTCATGGGTAACATATTAAATCCTGCTTTTTTATATTCTTCAAATTGCAACCAACCAATTGCCCAAAAATGTGGGAATTGCCAGAAAAACTGAATCATAAATAAAAACCCTGCTTCTATACCAAAATGATCTGTTGCTGCAACCCAACCTAACATAAAAGGAATAGCACCCGGAATTGCCCCCACAAAAACAGCCAATGGTGTTACCGATTTTAAAGGAGTGTAAGCGCAAGTATATAAGAAAATTGAAATTGCACCAAACAAAGCGGTCTTTGGGTTGATACTATATAGAATTGAAATTCCTAAAACCGTAAATAGAATAGCAATTGCCATTGCAAAATTTACAGACATTCTTTCCGTTGGCAAAGGCCTGTTTAGGGTACGAAGCATAATTGCATCTGTATCTTTCTCAATAATTTGATTAAAAGCATTAGATGCACCAACCATAAAGAAACCCCCTAAAGCTAGTAATAAAAGCGTAGTGTAATTAATAGTGTCTACTGCTAATAAATAACCTGCAACCGAAGAAAAAACCACACTTAAAGAAAGACCAACTTTTGTGAGTTGTTTTAAGTCTGAAAAAAGTGCACTCATTGATGTTCTTGTCTCTGAAATTGCTATTGAATCCATAGTTCTTGTAATCGACTGCAAAGATATTTTATAAATATCAATTTACCATAGAAATTTTGAGGTTTTGTTTGTTAAAAATTAAAAAACCCACTCAATAAATTGAGTGGGAAAATTGCTATGAAAAAGAAAAAGTGTGACTTACTTAAAAATCACAAGTAAAGGTAATTTAATATTTTTTAAAAAAACATTAAATTATATTTTTTTTATAATTTTTGCATTTCATCCTTTTTTTTTGCTCTTTTATTTTTTAACCGCAATTAATAAGCCTAATTTAAAGAAAAACCTATTTCTCTAATTCAGAATTTAGTAATTTTTTATTATTCGGAATTCATAAATTTTCTGTTTTTATTAAAAAATAAAATAATAAATACTATCAAAAACTACATCATGTAAAGATCCATCATTTTTATTTAAGAAAAGTGAATCATTTTTAAAATAATAGGTTCCTTTTTTAGTACAAACTTCATTTTTTAAAGCTTGTTTAACTTCAAGAGTTTTATCAGTAAATAGTATAATTTTTGAGGTTATCTCTACTCCCATTGAATTTTTAAAGAATATTTTCTTATTTTTAAACAAAAATTTTCTTTGATATTTTATGCAAATAAAGAAATATGAAAGATGAGAATAATTAGCAAAGGCATAAAGTTAAACGACAATCTTTTGATAGAAAAATTATACAAATCATAAAAAGTGATTACCAGAAAAGCAATGGCAAATAAATTGTAAGTCCTGTAATTATTGATAAATTTGCAACTTCAAAGCAATAATCTACCAAATAAATTAGATTTAAAAAGGGTAAAAATGCATATACAATAAGTACTAAATGTGTTTTCTCGAATTTCATTAGATACCTTCTTCTTTTTTTCTTTTTATTAATAAGTCTGCAATTGTTGAATTTTCTGGACAGCTTTTTATTTGTATAAACTCATCATCAACCTTTACAAAACCTGTTTGTAGCACTTTAAAATACACGCCACAAAAAGTAGTATTCCAAAATTGTTTTACAATTTTCATAGTGTTAAAACGAATTCCCAATTTATAACATGGGCTTCTTTGCAAGGTTGCTTCTAAAATTGTTTCGCCAACTTTAAAAGTATCACCCACATGAATTTTTGTTTCATCAAGGTCATCGATTGTTAAATTTTCTCCGAACATTCCTAAACTCCATTCTAACTTCGGATACAAAGGTTTCCAAAAATCATAATGTTTTAGAGAATATCCATAAATAGCCTGCTCAATTCCTCCATGATTTTCACGATCACAAATTGCATCTCCTTTTACTTCTTCCTTATCTAAAAAAACAGGCGTATTAATAGGAAATTTAAAAATACCCGTTGTTACCTTCTCCCTCATATAAATGATTTCCTTTCGTTCACCAATATTTGTAGATACAATTTTCATTTATATTTTTTTAAATACTTTCAGTATTTTTAGATACTGAATCAAGTTCAGCATAAACTTTTCAAGTTTACTTTTTAGAGAATTTGGCCAACGCATTTTTAGTGAATTCTGATAAAACCAATTCTCCTGAAACAGCAGCTCTTTCGGCTAATAAATCATCCCAATTTTGGGTATTTTCCCATAAAACCTTTTTCATCTCCGCTAAAGCCGATGGATTGTAAGATGCTAATTTCGATGCAAATATTTCTACTTCTTCATCTAATTCTTTAATCGTTTCAAAAACTTTAGCATACAACCCTTTTTCTTTTGCCCAATAAGCATTTTTCCAATCGGTAGCATCTAAAGTTAATTCTGACAAACCTGCAACTCCTATTTTACGTTTTACGGCTGGTTCAATTACAAAAGGACCAATACCAATCGTAAATTCTGACAATTTAATTGCTGCATTTTCTGTTGCCAACACATAGTCGCAGGCAGCAGCCAAACCAACTCCTCCTCCTACAGTTTTTCCTTGAACTCGACCAATAATAAGTTTACCACAAGTTCTCATGGCGTTTAGTACGTTCGCAAAACCAGCAAAAAATCTTTTACCTTCTTCTAAATTTGAAATAGCAACTAATTCATTAAAAGAAGCACCCGCGCAAAACGCTTTTTCTCCTTCGGATTTTAAAATGATTACAGAAATAATATCGTTTTTCGCAATTGAATTCAGTTCTTTTGTAAGTCTTTCTAACAATTCACTTGGAAAAGAATTACCTGCAGGATGCCCAAATTCTATAGTCGCAATATTCTTTTGAAAGCTGGTGTATAAACTTCCATTTTGTCTAGTAGTTGTCATTAAATTCAAGTTTGTTCAAAAGTAGCTTTTTATTGATAGAAAATCAATCTAAAATTATGAAGTTATGCAGAATAAAAAAAGTCATCACAGAATTTGCAATGACTTTCATTTTTTTTATAAAAAATTCATTTCTTATTTGTACTTCAATTTCATAACCACTAAAAACAAAGATGATATTGCTGTAATTGAATTTGCTAAAATCATTGGCAAACTCCTTAAATGAATGCCGTAAATTAACCATAAAACAATCCCGATAAAAAAGGTTGTGTACATTGTTAAAGAAAGTCCTGAAGTATCTTTTGTTTTATAGGTTTTAAAAACTTGTGGCAAAAATGAGGCTGTTGTTATAAACGCAGCAACTAAACCAATAACTTCGTAAAAATCAATCACTATTTTTTATTTTTTTTTGATGTATTCCGATCTTACTAAATCAAGTTTCAGTAATAATCTTTCGATTTTTTTAAATGAGATTTCTCAATCGCCTAAAAAGACACTTTTCGAAATGACAAATAAATTATAGAAACCGACTAGCAGATCGCTTCATGCCTCGAAATGACATTTTACAAACAAACTAATAACCTGAAAAGGCTGCGCCTCTAGCTTACTATGTTTACGATTTTTCCAGGAACAATAATTACTTTTTTAGGAGCTTTACCTTCTAGTTGTGCAATCGTTTTTTCGTTTTCTAAAACTGCTTTTTCTATTTCTTCTTTTGATAAATCTAACGGAAGCTCTAGCGTAAAACGCATTTTTCCGTTAAAAGAAATAGGATAATTTTTAGCGCTTTCTACCAAATGTTTTGCATCAAAAACAGGGAAATCAACTGTTGAAATCGATTTTTTATTTCCTAACTGACTCCATAACTCTTCTGAAATATGAGGTGCATATGGCGATAATAAAACCAATAAAGGTTCTAAAATTTCACGTTTGTTACAATTTAAAGCAGTTAAACCGTTTACAGCAATCATAAAGGTAGAAACAGACGTATTAAAAGAGAAATTCTCGATATCTTCTTCTACTTTTTTAATTGTTTTGTGTAAAACTTTTAATTCTTCTGATGTTGCTTTTTCTTCTGAAACTTCAAAAACTTCTTCGTTATAATATAGCTTCCACAATTTCTTCAAGAAAGAAGAAACTCCAGAAATACCTGCCGTATTCCAAGGTTTTGCTTGCTCTAAAGGACCTAAAAACATCTCAAATAAACGCAAACTGTCAGCACCATATTGAGTTACAATATCATCAGGATTTACAACATTATATTTAGACTTAGACATTTTTTCTACTTCACGAGAAACTTCGAAAGCACCATCTTCTTCTATAATAAATTCTGCATCTTTAAATTCTGATCTCCAATTTTTAAACGCTTCTAAATCTAATTCATCCGAAGAATTTACATAAGAAACATCCGCATGAATTGAACGCACTTTTAAAACTTCTTTATTCCATAAAATAGATTTAAAGCCTAGTTTTTTTGCAAGCTCTAAAAGAGTTCCGTATAAATTCTTCACTTTTAAAAGATCCGCCTCAGCTACGTGATATTTTTCTATAATTCCATCATCATTTATTGTAGGTTCATTCCAGAAATCATAATAAAGAATGCTGTTTTTATTGATAACATCAATAACTGATTTACTAAAAAGTATTTTTGTATCCGTAGTACTAATTAAATCGTCGTTTTCAGCGATAAAACTGCCTTCAAAAATAGACACGAAAGCAGATGTTCCCAAAATCATTCCTTGGTTAATCAGTTTTTTCGCAAACTCATCTACAGGCACAATTCCTTTATCAAACAAGAATTTTTGCCAAAAACGTGCGTATAATAAATGGCCAGTTGCATGTTCAGAACCTCCAATATATAAATCTACTTCTTTCCAATATTCTAAAGATTCTTCGCTTGCAAATTCGGTTGAATTTGTAGCATCCATATATCTATTAAAATACCAAGAACTTCCTGCCCAACCTGGCATTGTATTTAATTCTAAAGGAAAAACTGTTTTGTTTTTCAACTTCTCATTAGAAACTACTTTCTTTCCACGAGAATCCCACGCCCATTCTGTTGCATTTCCTAAAGGTGGCTTCCCATCTTCCGTTGGTAAGTATTTTTCAACTTCCGGCAACACAATTGGCAAGTGTTTTTCGTCAATCATTTGTGGCATTCCATCTTTATAATATACCGGAAAAGGTTCTCCCCAATAACGTTGTCTGCTAAAAACAGCATCACGCAAACGGTAATTTATTTTTCCGTAACCAAAACCACGTTTCTCCATTTCAAAAATGGCTAATTTTAATGCTTTCTTATATTTTAATCCTGATAAAAAATCTGAATTTGCAATTTTCGTTCCGTCTTTATCAGTATGCGCAGCTTCCGAAATATCAACTCCTTCAAAAATATTCGGAATCGGAATATTAAAGTGTTTTGCGAAATCGTAATCACGCTGATCACCACAAGGAACTGCCATAACTGCGCCTGTTCCGTAGTTTGCTAAGACGTAATCTCCAATCCAAATTTGTACTTTCTCACCAGAAAAAGGGTGAATTGCATACGCACCAGTAAACGCGCCAGAAATGGTTTTTACATCTGCCATTCTATCACGCTCAGAACGTTTTGCAGTTGCTGTAATATAATTTTGAACGGCTGCTTTTTGTGCATCCGTAGTAATTTTTGCAACTAATTCATGTTCTGGAGCTAATGTCATAAAACTTACTCCGAAGATAGTATCTGGTCTTGTTGTAAAAACTTCAATTTTATAAGAATTCTCTACTGCGACCGGAGTAGCATCGTCTTTACTTTCTAACTTTTCAATTGGTTTTGAAAACTGAATTGTATTGTTTATTTTAGCAACAACAGCCAGTACGTTATCAATAACTTCTTGATTGGTAAAACGAAGAAAATTAAATCCTTCACTTGTAAAAAACTCTGATCTTGCGGCTTCCTCTTCTTTGCCAGAAAACTCAACAATTATATTTTTTGCTAAACACACATAATCCACTAAAAATGTACCAATTGTATATTTTTTTCTGAATTTTGCTGCGCCTTTTTTGTTTTTTAATTCATCCCAAAGAATTGCTTCTGCTTTTGATAAATTTAAACGCAATTCTTTTAAAGCTTCTAATTCTTTGTACGATAATTTTACTTCGGATGTTAATTTTGCAGCACCTGAATCTACTTTAAAAGAAACCATTGCACCTTGACTTCTACCAATCCAATTTCTTTGAGATTCTTTCAATGGTTGTGGCCAATCAATCGTTTCTAAACCATCTAACAAACGCTGCGCGTATGCAGAAATTCGCATCGACCATTGTGTCATCTTTTTTCTGACAACAGGATAACCGCCACGTTCGGAAACTCCGTTTACAATTTCATCATTTGCTAAAACGGTTCCTAAATCAGGACACCAATTTACTTCTGTATCCGATAAAAAAGTTAAACGATATTGTAATAAAAGTTCTTCTTGTTCTTTGGTTGAAAACGCATTCCATTCATCCGAAGAAAAAGAACTAATTTCTTCATCACAAACGGCATTTACAGTTGTATTTCCTTCCTTTTTAAAAACAGAAATTAAAGTAGAAATATCTTCTGCTTTATCTGTGTCTTTATTATACCAAGAATTGAATAATTGGATAAAAATCCATTGCGTCCATTTATAATATTCCGGACTCGAAGTACGCACTTCTCTACTCCAATCGAAAGAAAAACCAATTTGATCTAATTGTCTTCTGTATGTTTTAATATTTTCTTCGGTTGTTTGCGCTGGATGTTGCCCTGTTTGAATTGCATATTGTTCTGCTGGCAAACCAAAAGAATCATATCCTTGCGGATGCAATACATTAAAACCTTTATGACGTTTGTAACGCGCATAGATATCACTTGCAATATAGCCTAAAGGATGGCCAACATGTAAACCTGCTCCTGACGGATAAGGAAACATATCTAACACATAATATTTAGGTTTCTCCGATTCATTATTGGCTTTAAAAGTTTGGTTTTTTGCCCAAAATTCCTGCCATTTCTTTTCAATTTCTAAGTGATTGTATTGCATCTATTTTCTTTTTAAGAAGCTGCAAATTTACGTTTATTCTTGTTAACAGTAAATTGGAATTCTGAATAAAAAATCAGAAATTAACTGTTTAAATAATTTTTAAATTTAATTTAACAAAATAGAATGCAATTCTCCTTTTCATTTTAGTAACTTTCATCAATAAAAACCAAACTCAAATGAAAAAATACTTATTACTTTTATACTCACCACTATTTTTATAGGATGTAAAAATTCATCCGAAGAAAAAAAAGGAGAGAAATCGCCAGAATTAAGCATCAACTACAAAAAATAAAACTAGATAACGGTCTAGAGGTCGTTTTTCATGTGGATACATCAGATCCTGTGGTTGCCGTAGAATTGATGGTTCATGTTGGTTCTGCTAGAGAAATTGAAGGTAGAACTGGATTTGCACATTTATTTGAACACTTATTATTCTTAGAATCAGAAAATTTAGGAAAAGGAGGTTTAGATAAAATGAGCGCAAGAATTGGTGGTTCTGGTGCAAACGGCTCTACTTCTAGAGACCGAACAAATTACCTGCAAACGGTACCAAAAGATGGTTTAGAAAAAATGATTTGGGCAGAAGCCGATAAATTAGGCTGGTTTATAAACACCGTTACAGACGAAGTTTTGGCAAAAGAAAAGCAAGTTGTTAAGAATGAAAAAAGGCAGAGTTATGACAACAGACCTTATGGACATAATCAATATGTAATTGACAAAAATTTATATCCGAAAGATCATCCTTATAATTGGCAAGTAATTGGATCTTTAGAAGATTTGCAAAATGCAACTTTAGCCGATGTAAAAACATTTTTTAAAAAATGGTATGTTCCAAATAATTCTACTTTAGTTTTATCTGGAGATATTGATATTGAGCAAGCTACAAAATGGGTTCACAAATATTTTGAAGAAATTCCTAAAGGAACAGAAGAAATTCCTGCGCTTGTTAAAAGAGCCGGAAAAGTAGATGAAACTAAGTCTTTTTATTATGAAGACAACTTTGCTAGAGTACCTCAATTAACAATGGCTTGGCCAACGGTAGCTTCTTATCATCCAGATTCTTATCCTTTAGAGGTTTTAACTGAGTATTTATCCAGCGGTAAATCTGCTCCATTAAATGAAGTTTTGGTTGATGATTTAAAATTAACATCAAACACAACAATGTATAATTACAGTTCTGAATTAGCAGGACAAACACAACTTTTAGTAAGAGCTTTTGACGGCATACAATTAGACGCAATAAAAGCCGGAATTGAAAAAGCGTTTGAAAAATTTGAAGCAAAAGGAATCTCCGAAAAAGATTTAAACAGAATAAAAGCGGGTCAAGAAACTAATTTTTACAGCAGTTTATCTAGTGCTTTAGGCAAAGGAACGGGTTTAGCTTCCTACAATACTTATACAGGGAATCCTGGTTTTGTAACGGAAGATTTAAAAAACACAATCGCTGTAACCAAAGAAGATGTGATGCGTGTTTATAACCAATACCTCAAAAATAAAAATTACATTGCTACTAGTTTTGTTCCTAAAAACGTGGCTGATTTAGCTTTAAAAGGTGCTGTTTTAGCGGATGTTGTGGAAGAAGTAATTGTAACGGGAGCTGAGGAAAAATTTGACCCGAAAATTGCTGCAACGTATGAAAAAACTCCTTCAACTTTTGATAGAAGCATCGAACCTCCTTATGGTGAAACTCCTTCTTTAGCGGTTCCAAAAGTATATGAAAGTAGTTTAGAAAATGGTTTAAAGATATTCGGAATTGAAAGCAACGAAGTACCACTTGTGCGTTTTAATATTACTATTGATGGCGGCCAGTTATTAGAATCTTTCGATAAATTAGGCGTTGCCAATTTAACTGCAGGTCTATTAAACAAAGGAACTAAAAATAAAACAGTTAAAGAACTAGAAGAAGCAACTCAAGAATTAGGCGCTTTAATTTATATTTCTTCTGATACTGAAAACATTACTTTAAGCGGAACAACTTTAGCTAAAAACTACAACAAAACATTGGCTTTAGTGCAAGAAATGCTGTTAGAACCAAGGTTTGATGAAACAGAATTCGACTTATTAAAAAAAGCAACAATTGCAAATTTACGTCAAGAAGAAGGAAATCCGAATGCTGTTGCAAACAATGCGTACAATGAGTTGATTTACGGAGAAGACAATATTCGTTCTAAAAATACTTTAGGAACTTTAACATCCGTAGAAAAAATAACTATTGAAGATCTTAAAGCATTTTATAAAAATTATATTTCTCCTTCTGCTGCCAAAATGTTGGTTGTTGGAGACATATCAAAAGAAAAAGTAGTCGCTTCTTTAGAAAGTTTGAACAAAAATTGGATGGCCAAAGAAGTTAAAATTCCTGTTTATAAAACTCCTGATGCTCCAACAAAACCTGTCGTCTATTTTTATGACATTCCGAATGCAAAACAATCTGTTTTACAATTTGGTGCACCAGCCTTAGCAGCAACGGATAAAGATTATTACGCGGCTTCTGTAATGAATTATATTTTAGGCGGTGGTGGTTTTGCTTCTAGACTAACGCAAGAATTGCGTGAAGGAAAAGGGTATACCTACGGAATTCGTTCTGGTTTTTCTGGCACAAAAGCAAAAGGAAATTTTACAATTTCTAGCGGTGTAAGAAGTAATGTTACTTTAGAATCTGCACAAGCAGTGAAGAAAATTTTAGAAGAATACCCAACTACTTTTTCTGATAAAGATTTAGAAACTACCAAAAGTTTCTTAATTAAAAGTAATGCTAGAGCTTTTGAAACTGATAGAGCAAAATTACGAATGCTATCTGACATGAGTGCTTATGGTTTAAAATCTGATTATGTTAAAGACCAAGAAAATACAGTTAACAACATAACGAAAGAGCGAATTAAAGAATTGGCTCACAAATATGTGAATCCTAATAAAATGATTTGGCTAGTTGTGGGTGATGCCGAAACGCAATTAGAACGCATGAAAGAATTAGGGTATGGAGAACCTATCTTGTTGAATGAAAGACAGAAAAAGATAAAGAAATAAGACAGCTTCGCCTTTAAAATCGAGAACCTAGACTTAATTCTAACGAACTAAAATGGTTCTGTTTTTTTAAAAAATCCCAATTTCAAATTTGAAATTGGGATTTTTTTGATATCCAATAATATAAAACTACCGCAATAAATTTTGCATCAAAATTCTTGTCTCTTTTAAGTCTTGTTTCTAAAACTACTCAAAACTAGCTCCAGTAGCAGCAACACTTCTATCAATTTTGCGCATTAAACCTTGTAAAACTTTACCAGGTCCAACTTCTATAAACTCAGTTGCTCCGCTAGCAATCATTGCTTGTATAGATTGGGTCCATTTTACAGGCGCAGTTAATTGTAGCATTAAGTTTTTCTTAATTTCATCAGGATCTGTGACAGCATTTGCAGTTACATTCTGATACACCGCACACGTGGGTTTACTAAATGTAGTCGCTTCAATTGCAGCTGCTAATTCTTCTCTTGCTGGCTCCATCATTGGCGAATGAAACGCTCCACCAACCGGTAATATTACTGCCATTTTCGCACCTTTTTCTTTTAATATTACACACCCTTTTTCTACCGCTTCAATTTCTCCAGAAATCACTAATTGACCTGGGCAATTGTAATTTGCAGCAACAACGATTCCGACTATTGCAGCACAAACCTCCTCCACTATATTATCTTCTAAACCAATAATAGCGGCCATTGTAGAAGGTGCTATTTCACATGCTTTTTGCATTGCTAAAGCACGTTTAGAAACTAATTTTAAGCCGTCTTCGAAAGATAAAACTCCATTTGCAACCAAAGCAGAAAGTTCTCCTAAAGAATGACCTGCAACCATTTCTGGCTGAAATGACGCCCCTAAAACTTTGGCTAAAATTACCGAATGTAAAAAAATTGCTGGCTGCGTAACCTTCGTTTCTTTTAAATCTTCTGCAGTTCCTTCAAACATAATATCGGTTATTGAAAACCCCAAAATCTTATTAGCTTTTTCAAATAATTCTTGCGCTAAAGTAGACTTTTCGTATAAATCCAATCCCATTCCTGTAAATTGTGCTCCTTGTCCAGGAAAAATATATGCTTTCATAAAATATGTATTTTAACAACTATTTATTCATTTAATTATCGGCAAAAATAATCATTTTTATTGGAAGCTAATCCCGCTTTTCGCACTCGCTTTTTTGTAAAAACAAAAAGAGCTCAAACAATTGCTGCAATCGGGGCTACACCTATCAATTTACTTTTAGGTCTTTAAAGCTGATAAAATATGTATTAAATTCGCATAATGACAATAAAAGACAAACAATTAGCAGATAGTATTTATTTAATTCTTGCTGCATTATTTATAGCTTCTTTAGTAGCATCAAATTTAATCTTTCAAAAATTTTTTTTTTGGGAACCTTTTGGATTGTATCGCTTTGAAATTTCTGTAGGAATTTTACCGTATCCAATTACATTTTTAATTACAGATATTCTATCAGAAATTTATGGAAAGAAAAAAGCAAATCAAGTAGTAATTGCAGGGATTTTTGCTTCCTTTTTTTCAATAACCATTATTTTAATTGCAGATTTTACTCCTGCAATTGAAAATTCACCAATTAATAACAAAATATTTCATCAAGTTTTTGGTTTGTCACCTTTGGCAGTTTTTGCTTCTATGATTGCTTATTTATTTGCTCAATTTATAGATATAAGAATATTTCATTTCTGGAAAAACATCACAAAAGGCAGACATTTATGGTTGCGAAATAACTTTTCTACATTTGCATCTCAATTTATAGACACTTTTACAGTACTCGTTTTATTGTGCTCTTTTAACATTCTTCCTTGGTATATTTTTACATCTTTGTTAATAAGTGGTTTTCTCTTTAAAGTAATTATTGCGATTTTGGATACACCTATTTTATATGGAGTTGTTTTTCTTTTTAGAAAAAGATTCAACTTAAAAGTTGGTGAAGAAATTTTAGAGTAATTTTTGTAATTAACTCAAACTAGCTTCGTCTATATATTTAGAAATGAAAATAAGAATGAAAAAAATAGGTTTAGTATTAGTTGTCATTTTATTTGTATTAAAACTACATGCACAAACTACTGTTTTTGATGATTTATTACAGAAAAATTTAACTAAAAACGGAATTGTAGATTACAAATCTTTCAAAATTGACGAGGCTAAATTAGATAGCTATATTTCCTATTTAGAAAAAACTTCTCCAGAAAAAACTTGGTCAGAAAATAAACAAAGAGCCTTTTGGATAAATGCTTATAACGCATACACAATTAAAATTATCATAGAAAATTATCCACTAAAATCAATTATGGATATCAAACAAGAAGGAAATTCGGCTTGGAAAATTCCGTTTGCAAAAGTTGGAAACAAAATCTATACGCTAGATTATATAGAGCACAAAATTTTACGTAAAACAGTATTCGACCCAAGAATTCATGTGGGTGTAAATTGCGCTTCTGGTTCTTGTCCGAAGTTATCAAATATTGCATTTACAGAAGAAAATATAGATTCAGAATTATCGAGATTAATGAAAGACTTCATCAACGATTCATCAAGAAATAAAATTTCGAAAGAGACCCTTGAGATTTCTTCAATTTTTGATTGGTTTAAAGATGATTTTACCAAAAAAAGTTCTTTAATAGCGTATTTAAATACCTATTCTAAAACTAAAATAAACGCAAATGCTAAAATCTCTTATTTGAAATATGATTGGAGTTTAAACAGCAAATAAATTATTACCTTTCGCTTTTTAAAAAGAAAAAAACACATGTCAAAAACATATTACGATGCTGCTGATTTAAGAAAATTTGGGAAAATAACAGAATGGAGCGAGGAACTAGGAAATAAGTTTTTTGATTATTACGGAAAAGTTTTTGAAGAAGGAGCCTTAACGGCTCGCGAAAAGTCTTTAATTGCCTTGGCAGTTGCGCATACAGAACAATGCCCATATTGTATTGATGCGTATACAAAAGATGGTTTGCAACGCGGAATTACCAAAGAACAAATGATGGAAGCGATTCATGTTGGTGCAGCAATTAAAAGTGGTGCAACCTTGGTTCACGGTGTTCAAATGATGAATAAGGTAAACAAGTTAGAAATGTAAGCAGAGAACCATTTTTGTTTTTAGCAAAAATGTATGAATCGCTTATCCTGAGTTTTTACGAAGGATCTTAAAGTAATTAATTTCTAAAAAAATACATAGACAAACTCTGAGGAATTCTTCTTCAAAATCGATTTTTCGAAAATAAAAAAAATCATTAGAATAAATCCATCAAAAAAAAACCAAACCAAAGTTTTCTACTTAAATAAAGTAAAGAATTAAAACATAAATTCAGAATTTCATCAAAAAGATACTGAAACAAGTTCAGCATATATGGCTACAAAATCATTAAAAGCAAGAAATAACGATATCGCAAATACATCTCGTCAAATGGAAATTCTTTCTGAAGGAATTTTCGCAAACGGAGAATTACCAACTTTTGCTGAAAAAATTAAAGAAACAAATCAGTTTCCTTTACGCCCTAAGAAACTAGAAATTTTACAGATAAATTTGGGATATATGTGCAACCAAGTTTGTTCTCATTGTCATGTGGATGCTGGCCCAGACAGGAAAGAAATCATGACTTTAGGCACCATGAAACAATGTTTGGAAGTCATTAAAAAAACAGAAGCACATACGTTAGATTTAACTGGTGGCGCACCAGAAATGAATCCTAATTTCAGATGGTTTGTAGAAGAAGCATCCAAAGCCGGAATTAAAGATTTCATTGTGCGTTCTAACCTAACAATTATTAGAGCAAATAAAAAATACCACGATTTGCCTGAGTTTTTCAAAAAACATAAGGTGCATGTGGTTTCTTCTATGCCGCATTGGACACGTGGAAAAACAGATAAACAACGTGGTGATGGTGTTTTTGATAAATCAATAAAAGCATTACAAGAACTAAATGCCGTTGGTTATGGATTAGAAGGTTCTGATTTGAAATTAGATTTAGTATACAATCCTTCAGGAGCTTTTTTACCTGGAGATCAAACGGCGTTAGAAAATGATTTCAAAAAAGCGCTAAAAGGTGATTTTGATATTAATTTTCATAATCTTTTTGCAATTACCAATTTACCAATTAGTCGTTTTTTAGATTATTTAATTGCTTCAGAAAATTATGAAGATTATATGATTTCTTTGGTAGATGCATACAATCCTGCCGCCGTTGCAAATGTAATGTGCACAAATACGCTTTCTATAAGTTGGGATGGTTGGTTATATGACTGCGATTTTAATCAGATGTTAAATTTAAAAGTCGCGAGTAAAGTTAAACATATTTCAGATTATAACGAAGAATTATTACAAGACAGAAATATCATAATCAATCAACATTGTTATGGTTGCACTGCTGGCGCAGGAAGCAGCTGTCAAGGAGTTGTTGCTTAATTAATTGCTTAAGGAGCATACGCTGTTGTTAAAATAAAAATGAAAACCAAAACTGCCATATTATTATTTGCAAATTCTGCTAAAAAAGAAGCAGAGAGAAAATCGTTTCTTTCTGTGGATGTTTTTTCTGCATTGAATCGTCAAATCTTAAAAACGGTAGAAAAATCTGGAATTACATTTTTTCATTTTACCGAAAAGCAACAAATTGGAAGCTCTTTTGGCGAACGTTTTTCAAACGCTATTGAATCAGTCTTTAAAAAGGGATTTACAAATATAATTACTATTGGTAACGACACGCCGCATTTAAAAACCCATCATTTAATTGATACTTTGCATCAATTAGAAAAAACCGATTTGGTTCTAGGTCCTACAAAAGACGGTGGTTTCTATTTAATGGGAATTAAAAAAGAGCATTTTAATACAGAAACTTTCTTGAAATTACCTTGGCAAACCAATCGTTTGCATGCCTCAATTGTTTCGATTTCAAATTCTAAAAATTTAGAAATACAGTTTTTAGAACTGTTAATGGACCTTGACTCAAAGGAAGATATAGAGAGCATCATCAATAGTTTTAAAGGAATTTCATTATCAATTTTAAAACTTTTATATCAATTATTCTTTAGTATTAAAAATATCTTTTTTGAGTACAAAATCTACATTTACAAAACTTCTTTTTCACAAAACTTCAACAAAGGCTCCCCATCTATTTTTGCGTAATTCGGGTCTATATTGATTTCTAAAATCAATAAAAAATCAAATTTATTTTACACAAAAAAAGATTAAATGAAACACTTTTTTATGTGGGTTCTATTGCTTTTTGCGAGCAATAGCTTTTCACAAATAAAAATTACGGGTACAATTACACAGAAAAATACAGGAGAAAAAATTCCTTATGTTAGTATTTCGTCCTCAATAAGAAACGGAACAACTTCTGATATTAACGGAGAGTATAGCATCGAAATTTTAGAGAAAAACACTTATTTAACTTATTCTTCTTTAGGATATAAAACTCAAAAAATCGCCATTGGTAATCAAACAGTTATTAACATTCAATTAGACGAAATAGAAACTAATTTAAACGAAATTGTAGTTACTGCTTTGGGTGTAAATAGAAACACCAAAGAACTTGGTTATGTAGTTCAAGAAATAAAATCTAAAGATATTTCCGAAATAAAAACACCCAATTTTTTAGATAATTTAGCAGGTAAATTAGCCGGAGTTACCATTTCTCAGGGTGCAACAGGTGTTGGTTCATCATCAAAAATAACCATTCGGGGTGAAGCTTCTTTTTCTAATAATAATCCGCTTTTTGTGGTTGATGGAACGCCCATAAACAACAACACCGTTTTTAATTTTACCAATGAAGCTGCTGCAGGTTTTCAAGAAATAGATTTTGGAAACGGCGCAATGGAAGTAAATGCCGATGATATTGAATCTGTTACGGTTTTAAAAGGACCAAGTGCTGCTGCGCTTTATGGCACTCGAGCTTCTAACGGTGTGATTGTGATTAAAACAAAAGACGGAACGAAAAAAAAAGGTTTAGGAATTAGCATCAATTCTTCTATTACTTTTGATACTGCTTTTCGTTTGCCTGATTTTCAAAATGAATATGGACAAGGAAATTCTGATAACTTTAAATATGGAAATGGTTTAGGCAACGGAATTAATGATAATATTACGTATTCTTGGGGACCAAGATTAGACACAGGAAACTTGATTGCGCAATTTGATTCTCCTGTTAACTTGCCAAATGGAACTATTGTTCGTGGTGGAGACACTTCTCTATATAATGGTTTGCCAATTACGCCCACTTTATTTAAATCAAACCCTAATAATTTAAAAGATTTCTATCAAACAGGAATTACAACGAGTAATAATATTTCTATAAATGATGAATTTGACAGCGGCTCCTATCGCCTATCTTTTACAAATTTAGACAGTGAATCTATTATTCCTGGAGTAAATTTAGATAGAAAAACGGTGGCTTTAAAGATGAATTTTAATCCGACAGAAACGACAAAAATAACTTCTTCTGTGAGCTACGTAAATTCTAGTAGTGACAATAGACCTGCAAATGGTTACGGAAGTGAAAATGTAAATTACTCTTTGGTTGCCTGGGGTCCGCGTTCTTTAAATATCAACAGTTTAAGAAACTATTGGCAACCTGGTTTAGAAGGTGTTCAGCAGTATTCTTTTAACTATACGTATTTTGATAATCCTTTTTTTATTTTACAAGAAAACACCAATTCTTTTAATAGAGACCGTCTTTTTGGAAATGTTGCTATAAACCATAAATTCACTGAAAACCTGAGTATTTCTCTACGTTCTGGAATGGATTATTCATCAGAAAAAAGAGAATTTAAACGTAATTTTAGTTCAAATCGCTTTAAAAACGGAGCCCATGCAGAACACGATGTTTTTTATAGAGAAATAAACACCGAATTCTTACTCAACTATAAAAATAATTTTGGTTATTTTTCTTTTGATACTTCTTTTGGAGGAAATAGATTAGACCAAAAAGCATCCACCAAACAGAGTCAAACTACAAACTTGGCGCAACCTGGTATTTTTAGTTTAAACAATGCAGCGTCTCCAATAGAAGTTTTTCAATTTAATTCTCAAAAAAGAATTAATTCTTTGTACGGAATTGCAAAATTGGGTTACAAAGATTATTTATATATAGATATTACTGGCAGAAATGATTGGTCTAGTGCATTAGCAACTCCATTTTCTGTGGATGGAACTTCGTTCTTTTATCCATCAATTTCATCGAGTTTTATTTTATCAAACTATACAAAATTACCAGAAAACATCTCATTTGCAAAATTAAGAGCCAGTGCTGCACAAGTTGGTAATGATACGAATCCATATCAAACTTCGGGTGCTTTTGTATCACAAACAACCTTTAACGGACAACCTACTTTTAGCAATCAAAATTTTATCCCGAATGCAAACCTAAAACCAGAAGTTACTACTTCGTATGAATTTGGTGCAGATGTAAGATTCTTTAAAGATCGATTAAGTGTAGATTTTACGTATTATAATGCAACTACAAAAGATCAAATTATTTCTTTACCCATTCCAATTTCATCAGGATACAATCAACAAGTTGTAAATGGTGGAAAAGTAAATACGACGGGTGTAGAAATTATTTTAGGCGGAACACCTATTAAAAACAAAAATTTTACATGGAATACTATTTTTAATTTTGCAACAAACAAATCGGTCATTAAAGATTTGCCGCAAGAAAACGGTCGTTTAACATTAGCGTATAGCAGAATTTATGACAGCGCAAATCAAACAGTTTGGTTTCAAGTAGAAGAAGGCGGAGAGGTTGGAGATTTTTACGGAACAGGATATAAAAAAAATGCTGAAGGTCAGTTTTTAATTGATGATAATGGAAGTTATATTGCAGACAATACTTTACAGAAATTAGGAAACTACAATCCTGATTTTACTTTAGGATGGAGTAATTCTTTTCAATACAAAAATTGGAATGCTAGTTTTTTGTTTGATTGGCGTCAAGGAGGCGAAATTGTTTCTAGAACTAGCGCTTTAGGTAATGTTGGCGGCCAATTAGCAGAAACTTCTTTTAGACCAGATACTGGAATTGTAGCGCAAGGAGTAAACGTAAATACAGGACAACCAAACACCATTGCTGTTTCTGCAGAAAGCTATTACCGAAAATTTTACGATAGAAATCACGAAGAAAATAATGTCTATGATGCTTCGTTTTTAAAAGTACGTCAGTTTTCAATTGGTTATACGTTGAATTTAAATGAAGGTTTTTTAGGATTACAAGATGTTTCTACAATGAACTTTTCTTTTATAGGAAACAATTTGTTTGTGATTACAGAAAATCCACATTTTGATCCAGAGCAATTAGCGGTTCAAGGAAATGGTTTTGTAAGCGGAGTGGAAGATATGAGTTACGCTACCAGCAGAAGTTTAGGTTTTAAAGTAGCATTTAATTTTTAAAAAACATGAAAAAATTTATATACATATTTGCAATTCTAGGAGTTAACTTCATCAGTTGCACCAAAGATTTTGAAGAAATAAATACTAATCCGAATGCACCTGTTTTTGTGCAACCCAATTTATTATTAAGACAAGTAATTTACGATTTTGGCGAAAACATGAGCTATGAAGGTTTTGTTGCGGGCGATTTATTAGCGCAACACAGAACCGCATTAGACTTTAATTTATTTGACAGACACGATTTAAAAAGTCCACAATTAGGCGGTAATCCTTGGCCAATATTTTACACCAATTTACGCGATACTGAAATCATTTTAAAACAAGCCAAAGAAAATCAGGCTTTTGCCGTTTATCAAGGACCTGCCTTGATTTTAAAAGCATATATGGCAGCTGGATTAACAGATTTATTTGGTGATGTTCCTTATTTTGAAGCTTTCAACGGAATTGAAGGATCGGTAACACCAGCGTATGATTTACAGTCAGCTATTTATCAAAATGAAAACGGAATTTTAGATAATTTAGATAAAGCAATTGCAGCAATAAATGCATATACTGGTTCTATACCTTTAGAAGGAGATATTTTATACAATGGAAACCTAAACGGCTGGATACAATTTGCAAACTCATTAAAAATAAAATATCTCATCAGAATTTCGGGTAAAGTAAATGTTTCTTCCGAATTGCAAACATTGTTTACTGAGGGAAATTATATCAAAAATAATATAGAAAATGCCATTTTTGATTTTACAAATACAGAACCAAACAGTTTTAGACTAGCACAATTGCGAGTAGGCGATTTTAATAATTTTGTACTCTCTGAAACGATGGAAGAAATTTTGATCAATTTAAATGATGCTAGAATTACTACTTTTTTTAGACCGTTTTCAAACTCAACTTCCAATGAGTTTAATGGCTTAATTAACGGAATTGATGCATCATCAACTTCAATAGCTTTGTCTGATTATTCTTTAGCAGGAAATGCTTTTAGAGAAGACACCTCTTCTTTAGACGCTAATTTTATGACTGCTTGGGAAACTAGTTTTTTACTGGCAGAAGCTGCTGAAAAAGGATTGATAAATGCCAACGCAGAAACTTTATATAATTTAGGCGTTACACAAGCATTTGACTATTGGAATACCAACTTACCGACAAACTATTTAACTGGGAATGCTAATTTTAATGCTATTGGGAAAACCCCTTTACAACAAATTATTACCCAAAAATGGATTGCTTCTGTAATTTACGGCTACGAAGGTTGGATTGAATATAGAAGAACAGGTTTCCCTGCTCTAAAAAAAGTTTCAGCAAGTTTAAACAACGGCAATATTCCGGCAAGAATGCCTTATCCTGCTGAAGAAGCAACCTTAAATCAAGAAAATTATAAAGTGGCAGAAACGACCACAAATGGAAATAGTCTAGACGTAAAAGTTTGGTGGAACGAATAAAAAGCCTCCCTTAATTGCTCCAAAGGAGTGAAACTGTTGTGAAAAAAATAAATAAAAAGAGAAAACATGATAACATCAATTATTCATATGAGTGAGAACTCACTCCCTTCGGCAGGTTTGGGGTGGGCTTTTCAATGGGCGTTGATTATAGTATCAAGTTTAATCTTGTTCTTTTTATCACCACTAGCAAAAACAACCGACCAGTTCTTTAAAGCTGTGAATCAAAAAAAGGCTCCAAATACGTTGGTATTAATGGGCAGCTTAATCATCTCTTGGATTTTTGCTAAAAGTATTACCAATGCAGCAAATCTTGGTTTAAGTTTTGGTTTAGTTGGAGGCGTTGCGTATGCTGCATATTATCTTTCGTTTGCCGTTGCCGGAATTATTATTTATCAACTAAGAACAAAAGGAGGTTTTAAAAGCATCCACGAATTTCTAATCTCTAAATTCGGAAAAAATGCGATGGCAATTTTTTCTATTTTAATAGCTTTTAGGTTATTTAATGAAGTTTGGAGCAATACCATGGTTATTGGTACTTATTTTGGAGAACAAGGAAGTACACCTTATTACTGGGCAATTATTGTATTTACAGTTTTAACCTTAGCCTACGCTATAAAAGGCGGTTTAAGTAGCTCTATTTTCACGGATGTTATTCAAATGGTATTATTCTCTGTTTTATTAATCATTATTTTAGGAACTATTTTTTCTACGGATGACTTTTCATCCAAAGAGGTTATAGACTCAGGAACTTGGAGCTTTGAATTGGGATTAAACCTATTTTTCGCAGCGATTATTCAATCTTTTAGTTATCCATTTCATGATCCTGTTTTAACAGACAGAGGTTTTATTTCATCACCCAAAGTAACAAGAAAAAGTTTTTTATGGGCGAGTTTTTTAGGTGCAATTTGTATTATTTTATTCAGTTTTATAGGGATTTACGCACAAAAAAAAGGCATGCAAGGACAGGCTGCTGTTGAAGTTGGAAAAGCCCTTGGCGTCGTTATTTTATTAGTCATTAATTTTATTATGATTACCTCTGCGGCTTCCACATTAGATTCCACTTTTTCGTCATTTTCTAAACTATTAGCAATCGATTTAAAGATTAAAAAAACAGTTTCCTTTGGAAGAATTGCAATGATTGTAATTGCTGTCTTAGGAACGCTTCCTGTATTTTTTGGAGCAGAAATTTTATCAGCAACGACCATTTCTGGAACAATGGTAATTGGCCTCACGCCTATTTTTATTTTTTGGAATGTAGAAGTACCAAAAATTAGCTTTTATTTAAGTGTTTTCTGCGGATTAATCTTCGGAATTTTATTAATTTTCAATCAATTTCCAGAAAGTTTGATTTTCACAAAAGGGAAGTACGCAGATTTACTTTGGGTAAATGTTTGGGGAATTTTAAGTTGTAACATGTTATATTTTATTCCGAAATGGGTCAGAAAATAGAGAATTTAGGTAAAATACCAGGTAAAATAATCCTTTTTGGAGGAATTTACAGCAATCTACAAGCTTTAGAGGCTTTGAAACAAATTTCAGAAAAAGAGAATATTGCGCCAGAAAACTGTATTTGTACAGGAGATATTGTTGGCTATTGCGCTCAACCAGAAGAAACCGTGCAACTGTTTAAATTATGGGGCGCAAAAAGTATTGTTGGTAATGTAGAAATCCAATTAAGAGAAAATGCTCAAGATTGTGGCTGTGAATTTAAAGAAGGTTCTAGATGTGATGGTTTTTCACAATTATGGTATCCGTATGCGCAAAGTAAATTATCAGAAAATTCTTTAGAATTTCTAAAAACGTTACCAAATCATATCAATTTTCAATATGCTGGTAAAAATATAACTGTTGTTCATGGTTCGTATTTTAATGTATCAGAATTTATATTTAAATCCACCGACTGGGAAGTTAAAAAACCAAATTTTGATGCAACAGATTCTGATGTTCTCATTGCTGGTCATTGTGGTTTGCCTTTTTACCATCAAGAAGAAAATAAACTTTGGTTAAACCCTGGTGTTATTGGAATGCCTGCAAATGACGGAAATCCTAATGTTTGGTATGTAATTTTAGAAGACTCGAATGATTTGTTTAACTTTACACATCACACATTAAATTACAATTTCAAACTAACAAGTAAGTTGATGCAAAATGGATTGCTTCCAGAAGAATATTCGCGAACCATTGTTACCGGAATTTGGGATAATACAGAAATTTTACCCACATTTGAAAGTGGTTTACAAGGATTCGGAATTCAATTATAAATTTAAAATGAAGAAAATTTTAATACTTTTTTTAGTCGTTAGTTCAACTACTTTTGCGCAGAAAAAATTAGATAAACTGCTAAATAAATGGAACAACAAAAATGTTCCTTATATGTCTGTGGAAACACTAGCAATGCCAAAAACGAAGGCTATTTTGTTAGATGCTAGAGAAGAAAAAGAGTATAATGTCAGTCATATAAAAGATGCTCTTTTTGTTGGTTACGATGATTTTAAAATCCAAGAGACTTTAAAAAAATTACCAAAAGATAAAAACACTAAAATTGTGGTGTATTGCTCTTTGGGTATTCGTTCAGAAAAAATTGCGGACAAACTCATCAAAGAAGGTTACATGAATGTTTATAATTTGTACGGTGGAATTTTTGAATGGAAAAATGCCGATTTTCAGGTGATTGATGCGTTCGGAAACGCCACAGAAAAAGTGCATACTTTTAATGAAGGTTGGAGTAAATGGTTGAAAGAAGGTGAGAAAGTGTATTAGTTGTTGGCAGTAAAATAGTCCGCATTTAGCATTAGCAGTTTTTAGTGATTACTGTTACGTATTAAAACTATAAATAAAAAAAGCAAATGAAAATTATCATACATAGGTGCAGAACATAAAACCTATGTTTCTATGTGGTAAAAAATTTAAAACACAATTTATTTTATCAATGATAAAAAATCTAAAAAGTAAAAATCTATTACTAATTTTCACTAGAAATCCTGAATTAGGAAAAGCAAAAACACGTTTAGCAAAAACTGTTGGTGATGAAACTGCTTTAGAAATCTATAAACTTTTATTAGAAAAAACGTGTAATGTTTCAGCCAAAGTTACAGCTGATAAAGCGGTATATTATTCCGTAAAAGTCAGATATGAAGATATTTGGGATGAAAACAGTTATCAGAAACACCAACAAGTTGGAGAAGATTTAGGAATTAGAATGCTACATGCTTTTAAAAACGGATTTGATGCTGGGTATCAAAAAGTACTAATTATTGGAAGTGATTTGTGTGATTTAACATCAGAAATTATTGAAAGTGCATTTGTAGAATTAGATACTAATGATGTTGTTATTGGCCCTGCAGAAGATGGCGGTTACTATTTATTAGGAATGAATTCCTTGCATACAGCTATTTTTAAAAATAAAGATTGGGGAACTTCATCTGTTAGAAAAGATACTTTAGCAGATTTAAAAGATAAAAAAGTACATTTGTTACAAGAACTGAATGATGTGGATGTTTTTGAAGATATTGAACACCATCCTGCTTTTCAACAATTTTTAAAATAATGAAAAAACAACAATTACAAGAAACTATCGATTTTTTAAAATCCGAAGGAATTACACAGCCAGAAATAGGGATTGTGCTAGGAACAGGTTTAGGAAAATTAGTGCAAGAAATTTCAATTGAAAAAGAAATTGCCTATGCTGACATTCCCAATTTCCCTGTGGCAACAGTAGAATTCCATTCTGGAAAATTAATTTATGGAGAATTGTCAGGAAAAAAAGTACTTGTAATGGCCGGTAGGTTTCATTTATATGAAGGTTATAATGCTTGGGAAATTACTTACGGAATTAGAACAATGCACGGTTTAGGAATTAAAAACTTACTAATTTCGAATGCGGCAGGAGCAATTAATTTATCCTACAAAAAAGGCGATTTAATGCTGATTAACGACCACATAAATTTACAAGGAAGTTCGCCTTTGGCTTTTAAAGGCGCTAATGATTTTGGTAACATTTTTGCCGATTTATTAGAACCGTACTCGAAAGAAATCAACCAAAAAATAAAAAACATTGCTAAAGAACATACCATTCTTTTGCATGAAGGAGTTTACACGAGTGTTTTAGGACCTCAACTAGAAACGAGAGCAGAATACAGAATGTTGCAAATTTTAGAAACAGATGCTGTTGGTATGAGCACTGTGCCAGAGGTTATTGTTGCCAAGCAACTTAATTTGCCTTGTGCTGCTATTTCCGTTTTAACAGACGAATGTGATCCTAAAAATTTACAACCTGTTAATATTGCAGAAATTATTGCCATCGCAGGTAAAGCAGAACCTAAAATGATTACACTTTTTAAAGAAGTAATAAAAGTTTTATAATCCAAAAGGACACTTACCGTTTCAAAAAACTGATAGGTGTTTTTCTAAACATTATTTATGTAGTATGCCTATTTACAACTGCAAACTAGTATAACTTCCGACTTTTAAAAGTATTCTATTTTCTTCTTTCCCCGTGCTTAGCCTAGATCTAAGCTTGTTTCTACTTTTTCAGAAAGAACATTCCAATCCAAAAAAAAGAATAGCTTTCGAAAGTTATAAAACTGAATACGAATACTTTGCACTTCACTAAATTAAAAATACATAATTTGATACTTAAAGCAACAGCTCTTAATATAAAAAATAATAGAATCTAAAAAGCATCTATTTAAAACTGCTTCTTAATTATTGGTTGCTATTTAAAAAAATACGGGTAAACCGAAAACCAAATTAGAGTAGGCACATATTTTAAAACTATATAAACCCTTTGTGCATTTTAAATTAAACTAATTTTAATATTGTTTATATTTCTATTAAAAATAAACTTATTGATATATTGTATTGTTGTTAAAGATGTTATTTTTATTAAACTTAATTGTACTGCCTGCCTTGTCAAATTCAGCGGCACAATTGTTTAATGATATTTTAGGAATTGTAAATATATCAATTGCTAATTTTCAATTAGTACAAATCAACGCGCTTCTTTTTTGGGCTTGAATTTTAATCTTTTTTGTGGTGGTGGATTTTGTGCAATGATGTACGCACAGATTGTTGCATCAATTCGAATTTCTTTGGAGTTTCCACAAAGTGCATCACTCTGTAAAACATATAGGTTTTGCCGCTCATTTGCGTTATCGTTGGATGGAATCGCTAATCTACGGTTCTATAAAATACATTCCGTTAGCAATTATTGGCGGCTTTTGTGCACAAGATGTTGCGCTAGTTCATTTCTTTAACATTACCAATGGTCATTTAAATCACGCAAAATATTAATTGGGATTATAGTTTTTTAAACTATTTTTTAAAAAACACAAAAATGCGTATTTGACATCATGCAAAAGAGTTGTCAAAAGAAATAATCAGTGGTGTTAATTATGCAATAACTTTAAGCATTCGGGATTATATTTTCAAAATAAATTACATTCCGTATTCTGGTAGAGATCTAGAATTAGGTTTTGACGGTGATGAACATTTCCCCAAAAATTTCATCAAACAAGAATTTTATACTTTAGAAAAAAATTAAATTACTAATTCCTCCCTTTTTCCCCAGGATATAAACTAGGTAAATTATCACTTTGAAAAAAGGCCTTTGTATCAATATTTATTCCCGTTACTTTTCCTTTAAAGGCAGCACCTGTATCAATATTCCATACATTGGCAATGTTCATTGGCAAAGGCTCGTTGTAGTTCGTTGTTGGTGTATGACCAATGTAAATTTCTTTGTAATGCAACAATCTCTTCGGATAAAACATGGAGACTTTTTGGATGTTTTTATCCATCACCAAAAGCATCTCCCACAGCGATCTGTCTAAATAAAAAAGTTCTTTAAATTTCTCATTTTCAACACCATGAACAGAAGTAAAACCGGCATGTAAAAACAACCTATTTTGAACGTCTAAATGATACAAAGGCAAATTTTCTAAAAAAAGTAGATGTTGGTGCCTTTTTTCATCCGGAAAGCCTTCATAACTCTCCATCGTTTCTTTGCCACCATGCATATACCAGGACGGATGCACCACATCACTTTTCAACCAATTTTGACACCAAAAATCATGGTTTCCTTTAAGTATAATACAGTTAAACTTCTCTGAAAGATTGATTAAAAAATCGATGACTTGGGCAGATTCACTCCAACCATCTACATAATCGCCCATAAAAATAAGTGTGTCTTCTTCCTTAATTTCTAACTTATTTAAAACCTGAAGTAAGGCTTTTAATCCGCCATGAATATCGCCAATTGCAAAAGTGCTCATCTAAATTTTATTTTTTGCAAAATTAAGGCTTTATCAAAAAGAAGGAAGGAATTTTATATTAAATTTAGATCAAAAACACTAGTCAATCCGAAAAACCTAAGCCTACTTTAAAATTGTTTTGATTATTATTAATTTAAATCCCTAAGAACCAAGCACATTATTTTAATCTCTCAGATTTTTCTTAAAATGGAAGTTTTAGTCTTTATTGTTCCTTAAATTTTAATCTAATAAGGGAATTATTTCTTGTGAAAAGAAGAGAAAAAGAAGATTCCAAAAAAGAAAGAAAATTAAAGTAACTGTTTCAGCTTCACAAATAAATTATTGTTGATATAATTTTCTAATTAGGTCTTCTGCTGGTTTATTTTGTGGTGTAAATCTATTGTTATTTCCGCCGCCAACTTCGCTGTGTTTATGAAACCATTTCCAAGCAAAGCCGCCAGCAAACCAATCTTCTTTCCAAAACTGATTGTGTATTGCTTGCAAGCCATTTACCTGTGCTTGTAAATTCACATTGCCTTCTAACCTATCTACAAACCACGGTTGTTTTGCATTGTAATCGACACTTCTATAACCAAATTCTGTAAATAAAATTGGTTTATTGTATTGCTTCTGGATTCTCATAATTTCTTCTTTATGAGACTTCCAACCAATTTCTAATTCTGCCACGGTTGGGTTTTTTTTATCACTTAACGGAAAATATGCATCAATGCCAATAAAATCGACTTCACCCCAAAAAGGAACCCTTTTAAATTCATCCCAATTTGCGGCATAGGTTAATTTTCCTTTATAAATTTCTCTAATTTCTTTAATCAGCTTTTGCCAATAATTAGGTCTGTTGATCACAAATTTTTCTAGTTCTGTTCCTATACAAAGAATATCAGCATGTATTTCTTGTGCAGCTTTTGCGTATGTTAAAATAAATGCTGAATATGATTCTTCTAAAATTCTCCATTGTTCTTCAGAATGCATTTCTATTAAACCCGTAAATTCTCCGCGCCAAACCCAAATTTGTGGTTTCACCATAATTTTTACATCATTCTTTTGAAACTCTTGTGCATATTGCAATAAACCGTTTTTGGTTTCTCCAAACCATTGTTTGTCTGTATTGTGTGTAATTTTGGGTGATGCTAATTCTTTTATAAAACCAAAAGGCATCAAAGCTACATAATTGCTTTGAATCTTTAAAACCGGATTTGTGTGTGTAGTATCAATTTTATCTCTTGAAGCCACAAAACTTAATCCGTTAATTTTTTTCGTTTGACTTTTGCAGGATATTTGCAAAAAGATGAGTAGTAAAAATAGAAGTTTTGTTGTTTTCATAAATCTCCTAAAAATACTAATTTTAATTAAAACAACGGTCTCAAACCGACGTTAAAACTTTGCCTTAAACCGGTATCATCTCCTCTTATAAACTTGCTGAATAAAACTTCTAGATTTAAGGTGGTATTTAATTGATATTTCTCTACTAAACCAACGGATGTATGGTCTTGCATAAAGTCTCCTATTCGCTAATAATGTTACACAAAACCTAAAACAGTCGTTTTATCCCTTGGAAAATAACTCATAAAAACACCCGGAGCTAGCACAAAAGTATTATTTGCAAAACTAGCTTCCTCGCCAAAATTATACTCGGTATTTAACTCCATAAATAATTGCCATTTTCCGTTTGGATAGATATGATCATAGAAAAAACGATTTTAAAATGTAAATGCAGCTTTATCTAAAAATACACCATTCACATCAGATTCATCCTCAATTTAAGGAATATGAAACGCACTTTGAATAGAGAAATTGCCAATAGTTGAAATTGGCTGCCATTTTACAGCCGGCGCAAAAGAAGACAAGCCATTTATTGAACTAGCATCCTGCGCCAAATTAAAAACAGCGGTTATACTTTTTCCGTTTATCGTATTTGATCTATATTCTAACAACAAACCAATATTTAAGCGGTTGTTATCAGAAATTCCTGTAAAAACATTTACGGTTGATGTAAAATAAGTTTCTTTTGCTTTATCAGAATTCACTCCAATATAACTTCCTCTTGTTTCCTTATATAAGATATTAAAAAGCTTAATATCTCACTGTCCTTTGCTTAATCATTTTAACGGCGTATCGGTTTGTATATTACTTTTTATAGTATCATCTCATTGAACAACAGTATTAAAGCTAATAAGTAAGGTTGCAATACAGATACTCTTAAAAAATCTATTTTTCATTCTTAGGATAAATTTATAACTTAACTATTAGTATAAACAAGTCTTTACAATAGCTAAATACTTACATGTTTTTAGGTATTTTTTTATTTATAACTATTCTAAATTAGTTTTCACCATTAAGGTCTTAACTTTAACATCGACTTAAAAGTAGAAATTAACCAACTATGGAACATATTGTAATTATTGGAAATGGAATTGCCGGAATTACTGCTGCAAGACATATTAGAAAAAATTCTGATAAAAAAATTACGGTAGTTTCTGCCGAAACCAAATACTTTTTTTCCAGAACTGCCCTTATGTATGTGTATATGGGCCATCAAAAATTTGAGCATACGCAACCTTATGAAAATTGGTTTTGGGATAAAAACCGCATCGATCTAAAAGAAGGTTTGGTAGAAACCATTAATACAGATCAAAAAAGATTAGAATTTAAAGATTTATCAACAATTTATTATGACCAATTAATTATTGCCACAGGTTCGAAACCTAATAGATTTGGTTGGAAAGGTCAAGATTCAGTGGGTGTTATGGGCATGTATCATAAACAAGATTTAGAAAACTTAGAAAAACACGCACCTAATAATGAAGTTTGTAAAAGAGCCGTAATTGTTGGTGGTGGATTAATAGGAATTGAACTAGCAGAAATGCTAATAAGTAGAAAAATTCCGGTTACTTTTTTAGTTCGAGAAGATAGTTTCTGGAACGGAGTTTTACCTGCGCAAGAATCAGAAATGATTAATAAACATATTTTAGAACATCATATAGATTTGCGCTTAAGCACCAATTTAAAAGAAATAAAAGCGGATGAAAATGGCAAAGTAACATCCGTGATAATTGAAGAAACTGGCGAAGAAATTGCCTGTAATGTTGTTGGCTTAACTGCCGGCGTTACACCGAATATAGATTTTCTCAAAAATTCAAAAATTGAAACAAAAAAGGGTGTTTTAGTCAACCGTTTTTTAGAAACAAATATTGCTGATGTTTTTTCAATTGGCGATTGTGCAGAACAAAAAGAACCGATTGGACAACGAAGAACTATTGAAGCGGTTTGGTACACAGGAAGAATGATGGGAGAAACGGTTGCACAAACAATCTGCGACAATAAAACCGAGTACAAACCGGGTCATTGGTTTAATTCAGCCAAATTTTTAGACATTGAATACCAAACGTATGGCTGGGTATTTAGTGAAGTAACTAAGCAAGAAAATGAAAGTTATTTTCAGTGGCAGCATCCAAAAGAAAATAAATGTATTACAATTTCTTATGATGCAACTTCTAGACAATTTTTAGGGATTAATACCTTCGGGATTCGAATGAGACATGAAATTTTTGACAAATGGCTTTCCCAAAATAAACCTATAGAACATGTTCTAGAATTTCTGACGGATGCAAATTTTGACCCTGAGTTTTACAAATTACACGAAGCGGAAATTGTGGCGAAATTCAATCAAGAAAACAATACAAATATCCAATTAAAAAAGAAAAGTTGGAAAAGAATATTCAGTATTTAAGGGTATTAATTAGTGAAAAATCAACCAAATCAACCAAATCAATTTATCATAAAACTAAAATATTATTGTGAAATTTATAAAAAACCTAGGTTTAATAATCTTTATTATTGGATTAACGATCTTTACGGCATCCGTTTTTACAGGCTCTTTTAACTTAACTCAACCGGAATTAAATTCTTATATTTCTGATAAAGGATATAAAAGTGAAATCATAAAAGCAGAACTTTCTAAAGCAATCGTTATTACTAATGATATTAATATTTTTGAATTTTCAAGCAAAGTAAGAGCGGCTTTTGAAACCTCTAATAATTATTATGATGCACAAATTGCAAAATATAGCGCAGAAAAAAATTGGGCTAAAAAAAGTGAGCAATATGCATATAAAATTTTTGGAAAACCTCATTCTTTAAGTTACGAACTAGCTAAAAAATCAGGCAAAGGGTTTATTAAAGAAAACCCCGGTCTCGTTTGGTTTTTAACTTTTGGATTGGGAATTATCGGAGCGTTATTATTTATCCTTCCAAATCTAATTTTATTAGGAAAACCGGGTATAAAAAACGACGGAATTTACCACGAATCTGCCACAAATCGCGGCTGGATTGCTTGGTTGGTACTTGTTTATTTAGTTACTTTTTATTTAGTGCTGTATTTTAGACCAGATTACGTGGTAAACTGGACGTTTATTTTTGATCCAATTAGCAACTTTTTAAATGGCGGTGATGCTAGTCAATGGTTTGTTTACGGATTTTTATATTGTACCATTATGTTGGTTATGGGTGCAAGGATGTACATTAAATACAGACATGATAAATATCAAATTGTAAGAACAACTTCTGTTTTATTTTTTCAAATCGTATTTGCTTTTTTAATTCCGGAAATAATGACTAGCTTAAATATGCCGGGATACGATTTTAAAAATGCCTTTCCTTTAGACTATGATTTTTTCTTCGAATGGAATATAGAAAGCCTTAAGAATAGCGGCGGAATTGGGATTTTTATTTTAGTTTGGGGAATTGTATTAACCTTAGTAATTGTGCCAGTAATGGTGTATTTCTTTGGTAAAAGATGGTACTGCTCTTGGGTTTGTGGTTGTGGAGGTTTGGCAGAAACTTTAGGTGATCCTTACAGACAAAACTCAGACAAAACATTAAAATCATGGAAATTGGAAAGATGGTTAATTCATTCTGTTTTAGCATTTTCCTTATTGATGACCGTAGTTACTTTGTATTGCTATTTTTCTGGAGCACAATCTTTTTTAGGCATTAAATCTCAATGGATAAAAGATACCTATAGTTTTTTAATTGGTGCTTGGTTTGCAGGTGTAATTGGTACAGGGTTTTACCCTATTTTTGGTAACCGTGTTTGGTGTAGGTTTGGTTGTCCTTTAGCTGCTTATTTAGGGTTTGTGCAACGTTTTAAATCGCGTTTTAGAATTACAACCAATGGCGGACAGTGTATTTCTTGCGGAAATTGTTCTACCTATTGTGAACAAGGAATTGATGTTAGAGCGTATGCACAAAAAGGTGAAAACATTGTGCGTTCTAGCTGTGTTGGTTGCGGAATTTGTTCTGCGGTTTGCCCAAGAGGAGTTCTAAAATTAGAAAATGGGCCAGAAGACGGGAGAATAAATCCTACAGAAATTTTATTAGGAAATGATGTTGATTTAATGAATCTAATTAATAAAAAATAAGTATTTAGTTAACAGTTTCTAATCAAAATTAACATCGCTTAAAATTCTGAGTGCATCTATGAGAAAACTCAGGTTATCTGCCTGCAATAACTCCTAAAAATGAAACATTTTTTTATCATTTATATCATAGTCACTATTTTTTTTCTGATCAAAAGAAATATCAAAAAGAATTCTATGCAAACGGACAAATAGAAAAAGAAGGTTGTATTTTAAACAATAGTAAAATTGATTATTGAAAATTCTATTACAAAAACGGAAACCTGAAAAAAGAAGGTCTTTTTAAAGATAATTTAGAAACAAAATATTGGTACTTTTACAGTCCGAATTCTTTCAAAAAAAAGGTCATTTCAATATGAGAAACAAGATGATTGGTGGTTATTTTATGATAAAAACGGACAAGTACATCATAAATATTAATTGCAAAATAATTAGACAAATGGGAATTGTTTAATATATCAGAAAAGTAAATTAATAAAAGCTTCCAAATTTAAGGACGGAAAAAAGCTACGTGAATGGAAAGATTTATCATCCTTTAAAAAAGAAAACACCCTGAGTGATTTAAGCTAAATGAAACCAATCATAAAAGTTATTATTCCTGCTTATAATGAGCAAGATGCTATTACAAAAGTTATTAACGACATCCCCAAAATAGTGGATGAAATAATTGTTATTAGCAATAATTCTACTGATAATACAGAAATAAATGCACAAAATGCAGGTGCAACGGTTTTAAAAGAATCAAGAAAAGGATATGGTTATGCTTGTTTAAAAGGAATTGATTACATTGAAAAACAAAAAATAAAACCAGAAATTGTTGTATTTTTGGACGGTGATTATTCCGATTACCCAGAACAATTAACAGCAATTATTGCACCGATTATAAATGACAATATTGATTTTGTAGTTGGAGCTCGTGTAAAAAAATTACGTGAAAAAGGGTCAATGACGCCACAACAAATTTTCGGAAACTGGCTTGCAACCTTTTTAATGAAGCTTTTGTTTAGAGCAAAATTTACAGATTTAGGCCCATTTAGAGCTATTAAATATGATAAATTACTAGCATTAAATATGCAAGATAAGACGTATGGTTGGACTGTGGAGATGCAATTAAAAGCATTAAAGCAAAAATTGACATATACAGAAATTTTTGTGAAATATAGAAACAGAATTGGTGTTTCTAAAGTATCCGGTACAATAAAAGGTACTATATTTGCAGGAATTAAAATTTTAGGTTGGATTTTTAAATACAGTTTTAAATAATGTTTTTAGAATATTTTATTATTATCGTCTACACGGTCTCGCTACTGCTCATTTTCATGTATGCAGTTGCGCAATTAAACTTACTTATAAATTATTTAAAATACAAAAACAAACAAGATAACTCAGTTAAATTCGACTTCACAAATCCAGAAGAGGTTCCTTATGTAACAATACAACTACCCGTTTTTAACGAGTTGTATGTGATGAAACGTTTATTAAAAAACATAGCTAAAATAGACTATCCTAAAGAGAAATTAGAAATTCAAGTTTTAGATGATTCTACAGACGAATCTATAGAAATGACTTCTAAGTATATTAAAAAAGTTCAAGAATTAGGGATTGACATTCAACATATTAGAAGAACAAATAGACAAGGTTACAAAGCTGGGGCTTTGAAAGAAGGCTTAAAAACAGCAAAAGGCGAATTTATTGCCATTTTTGACGCAGATTTTCTACCAAAACCAAATTGGTTGTATGAAACTGTTCCGTATTTTAAAGATCCCCAAATAGGAGTTGTTCAAACAAGATGGAGTCATATTAACAGAAATTACTCTACACTTACAAAAATTCAGGCATTTATGCTCGATGCGCATTTTACCTTAGAGCAAGTAGGTAGAAATAGCCAAGGCCATTTTATAAATTTTAATGGAACTGCAGGTGTTTGGCGTAAAGAATGCATATACGACGCGGGCAATTGGGAAGGGGATACACTTACGGAAGACATCGATTTAAGTTACAGAGCGCAACTTAAAAATTGGAAATTCAAATATCTTGAGAAAGTAGAAACTCCTGCTGAACTTCCAGTAGTTATTAGCGCGGCAAGAACTCAGCAATTTCGATGGAATAAAGGTGGAGCTGAGAATTTTCAAAAAATGGCAAAACGCATTCTTCTTAGTAAAAATATTTCTGTCAAAACAAAAATTCATGGTTTATTACACTTATTGAATAGCTCTATGTTTATTTGTATTTTTCTAGTGGCCATTTTAAGTATACCAATGTTATATATTAAAAATGAGTACGCACATTTAAAAAATTACTTTTATATAATGAGTTTTTTTGTAATGAGTTCATTAATATTTTTTGTTTGCTATTGGTATATGTACAAAAACATTTTTGGCAACGGAATTAAAAATTTCCTTAAATATATATTTGCTTTTTTAACATTCTTTTCTGTTGCAATGGGATTTTCATTACACAATACAATTGCAGTTCTAGAGGGTCATTTTGGCAAAAAAAGCGAATTTGTTAGAACACCAAAATTCAATATTATCACTTTAAAAGATGGATGGAAAAACAACAAATACATCAAGAAAAAACCATCTATTCACGTAATTTTAGAAGGAATGTTAGCCTTATATTTTGTTTTTGGAATGTACAGCGCCTTTATTGTTGGTGATCAAGGAGGAGATTTTGGACTATTTCCTTTTCACTTTATGCTTTTTGTGGGGTTTGGTTATGTCTTTTTCAAGTCGGTTTTTTCTAAAGCATAATGTCTTTTGTCTCAAAAAATAAAGTTACGCTACTATCTTTAATAAGCACAATTCTTTATTTTTTATTTGCCTATTTTTTAGAAAGAACAGCGTTTTACGAACTCACATTTTTGTGGGTTTTTCTCTTTGGATGTTTTTATCTTTTAATGAAAAAAAACACTCTTTCTTTTACTAATTTAGCAAGTATTTCTATTCTTTTTAGGCTGATATTTTTGTTTTCAATTCCGAATCTATCACAAGATTTTTATCGATTTATTTGGGATGGAAGGATGATTTTAGAAGGTTTTAACCCTTATTTATCTTTGCCCGAAACCTTTATTCAACAAGGGTTTTACCCAATTTCTGATGCGTCAGAATTGTATCATGGAATGGGCGAATTAAATGGAAGCCACTATACAAATTATCCACCTTTAAATCAATTGTGCTTTTTAATTGCAGCATTATTTTCTAGTAAAAGCATTTTTGGTTCAGTTATCATTTTAAGGTTGCTCATTATTCTTGCTGATATTGGAATTTTATATTTTGGAAAAAAACTTCTAGAAAATCTAAACCTTCCTGTAAAAAATATTTTTTGGTATGCTTTAAATCCGTTTGTTATTATAGAATTAACGGGGAATTTACATTTTGAATCTGTAATGATTTTCTTTTTAATTTGGGGATTATACAAATTACAGCAACAAAAATGGATTTTAGCCGCAATTTTAATCGCTTGTTCTATTTCTATAAAATTAATTCCGTTATTATTTTTACCCTTGTTTTATCAATGGTTTGTAAAAGGGGGCATCCTGGCGAACAACATAAAGCAACCGGTTGACGAAAAAGAAATAATAGTAATAAAAACACCTCTAAAAAAATGGATTTCGGCCTTTACAGAAATGAAAAAGCTCTTGTTATTTTATGCTATAACACTAGGAACAACAGCACTATTTTTTCTTCCTTTTTACACATCAAAATTAATTACAAACTACAAAAGTTCGGTTAGTTTATGGTTTACAGAATTTGAATTTAACGCAAGTTTTTATTACCTTTTTAGAGCTATTGGTTTCCTTTTTAGAGGTTGGAATGAAATTGTATTAATCGGAAAAATCACGACAATTTTAACCATCCTTTTTATAATTACAATTAGTTTATTCAGAAAAAACATAACGTTAGTTCAATTGATAACAGCCCTTTTATTTGGTTTGTGTTTCTATTACTTTACAGCAACAACCGTTCACCCTTGGTATTTGGCAACACCAATAGTTTTATCGGTTTTTACAAAATATAAATTCCCTATAGTTTGGAGTTTAGTAATTATTTTAAGTTATCAAGGATACTCTAATTTCCCTTGGAAAGAAAATTTATGGTTGGTAGCTATTGAATATTTTGTAGTATTTTCTTTTTTAATTTATGAAATAAAAAAAATAAGAGTGACAAAGCTTACAATTTAATAATTTATTGAAAAATGAGTGAGTATATTTTTATATATTCGTATTTAATTTTGTTTACATGGGAAAGCTTACGATAAAAGATATTGCAAAAGAATTTAATGTTTCTATTTCTACTGTTTCTAAAGCACTGAATGACAGCTATGAAATTAGCGAAGCTACCAAATCAAAAATTCAAAAATATGCCAAAGAGCATAATTATAAACCAAACTTTAATGCCTTAAGTTTAAAAAATAGAAGCACCAAAACTATTGGAATAATTATTCCTACAATGTTAAAGTATTTCTTTGCACAGGTTTTTAAAGGAATTGAAAAAACTGCTCTAGAAAGAGGATATAAAGTAATTGCTTGTATCTCAAATGAATCTTATACTAAAGAAGTTGAAATTATAGAAATGCTCTCTAATGGAAGTATCGATGGTTTTATTTTGTCGATGTCTAAAGAAACCGAACTTAAAAAAGAATTTAATCATTTTAAAGAAACAATAGAAAATGGCACTCCCATTGTGATGTTTGATAGAGTTGCAGCGCCAATAGATTGTGATAAAATCATTACTGATGATTTTAATGGTGCTTTAAATACTGTTGAACATTTATACAAAACAGGGCATAAAAATATTGCTTTTGTATCTACATTAAGTAATTTACATATTGGCGAACAGCGTTTATTGGGTTACAAAAAAGGGTTAGAAAATGTTGGTTTACCATTTAATGAGAAGTTGGTAGTTAATATTTTAGACAAAGATTACAAAGAATACGAAGCTATTTTGATTCCTTTTTATAAAGAAAATAAAATTGATGGAGTTATTACAACTGGTGAATCTGCAGCAGTTGCTGCTATGAAAGCAGGTTTAAAATCTGGTCTTGAAATACCAAAGGATTTATCTGTAATTGCGTTTTCTAACGGAATTCTGGCAAGACACTCCAGCCCAAAAATGACAACTATTAGTCAGCATGGAGAACAAATGGGAGAAACTGCTGCTAAAATTTTGATTGATAAATTAGAGAAAAAACATACAGAAATTGTCACTAAAGTGATAAAAACTGATTTAGTAATTAGAGATTCCTCAAGATAAAATGATGGATTTTTCTAAAGTGAAATTAGTAGTTTCTGATATGGACGGAACTTTGTTAAACTCAAAGGGTAAAGTGAGTCCGCAATTTTTTAATCTTTTTAAAGAACTACAAAAACGTAACATTTATTTTTGCGCCGCAAGTGGTAGGCAACACAATAGTATTGTTGATAAATTAGCTAGCATAAAAAATGATATTCATGTTATTGCAGAAAATGGTGCAATTGCGAAGAAGGGTGAAGAAATTCTATTATTAACTTCTTTAGCCTCAGAAAAAATTACCAGTATTATTCCGGTTTTAAGAAGCATAAAAGATGCCAATTTGGTTTTGTGTTCACAAAATTCTGCGTTTATAGAGAGTAAAGACGAACGTTTTATTTCTTTATTTCAAGAATATTATTACAGTTTTCAAGTAGTTGATGACTTAATGAAAGTTGCAAAAACAACACCTGTTTTAAAAATTGCAATTTATCATTTTGATTCTTCAGAAGAATTTATTTATCCGGCAATACAGCATTTAAAAGATGATTATTTGTTAAAAATTTCTGGTCAAAATTGGTTAGATATTTCTGATAAAAAAGCGAACAAAGGAAATGCTTTAAGGGAGCTTCAAAAGCTTTTAAATATTACCAAAGAAGAAACGATGGTTTTTGGTGATTATCATAATGATATAGAAATGATGCAGGAAGCTGACTTTAGTTTTGCTATGAAAAATGCGCACAAAGACATTAAAGAACTTGCAAACTACGAAACGGAAAACAATGATAATTTTGGGGTTGAAGTTATTTTAGAAAAACTGATTGCTTCTTTATAGTTTTTCAACAGCGTTTTTTATTTCCATTTATTCACTGATATTAAAACTCTCTTTTCTGGATTTTTGCCGCAGAATCTCGCACAAAGACTATGCTTTCTTTGTTACTGTGTGCGTAGAAGAAAAATTACACGTCTATGGAAACAACTAAACCTTCATTACTTCTCACATTAAAAACAGTTTCATCCTCAAAAATTAAATATTGACCTTTTATTCCAACTAATTTACCCGTGTAACTTGGCGTTTTAATTAAATTTAAACTTTTAGGTTTCTCTGGATATTTTAAAACAGGAAAGTTTATGTGAGTTTCCGAATTATTTTCAATAAAATACTGTTTTGCTTCATCAGGAATAAACTCTTTTAACTTCTCTCTCCACTCCACCAAGTTTTCATCTTCAATATCATTCTTAAGCATTTTGCGCCAATTGGTTTTATCGCCAACATAATTCTTTAAGGCAACCTCTGTAATTCCTGCTAAATATCTGTTTGGCACCTCAACTATTTCGATGGCTTCATGCGCTCCTTGATCAATCCATCTTGTTGGTATTTGCTGTTTTCTAGTTACACCAACTTTTACATTGCTAGAATTTGCCAAATACACAATATGCGGTTGTAATTGTACCGATTTTTCATAAGCCAAATCTCTGTCTTCAATATCTAAATGTGCGGTACTTAATTCCGGTCTCATAATCCAATCTGCGGCATTCGGAATCTCAAAAAAGCAATTTTTACAAAAACCTTGTCTGTAAATTTTCTTTTCTAAGTGACAATTTAAACATTCGTAGGTAACAAAACGTATAGTTATCTCTTTATTTAACAACTGATTAACATTCAAAAAATCAGATTTCATATCTAAATAATACTGAATTTCCGCTAAATTTTCAGTTTTCATTTTTTTTAGGACTCCTTGATATTCCATAACCAATTTTTAGTATTTTTAATGCCTCACAAACGTACGTAAAAAACACAACTTTATCCATGGCTTTTCCCATTGTAAATTCTATAATTTCTTGGTTTTTAAGAAAACGAGTGCATCAAATAGAGCTATTTTTAAAATACCCTATTAATGTGCAAGAAGAACTTTTATTAAAGCTCGTTTCAACTGCAAAAAATACTGAATTTGGAAAAGAATATAATTTTTCATCCATCAAAAATTATAAAGATTTTGCTAAAAACATTCCAATTCAGAAATACGAAAGTATAGAGCCTTTAATAGAACGTTGCAGAAAAGGGGAGCAAAATTTATTTTGGCCAACAGCTATAAAATGGTTTGCAAAATCTAGCGGAACTACAAATGCAAAAAGTAAATTTATACCCGTAAGTGATGAAGCGTTAGAATATTGCCACATGAAAGCCGGTAAAGACATGTTGTGTTTGTACATCAACAACAATGAGGAAACACAGTTGTTTACTGGCAAAGGTTTAAAATTAGGCGGAAGCTCTGCAATTTACGAAGACAACAATTCTTACTTTGGCGATTTGTCTGCAATTATTACAGAAAACCTACCGTTTTGGGCAGATTATAGTTCTGCCCCTAGTCAAGGAGTTGCTTTAATGGCCGAGTGGGAAACCAAAATGGAAGCTATTATTGATGAAACCATCCATGAAGATATTACAAGTTTGGTTGGCGTACCAAGTTGGATGTTGGTGCTTTTAAACAGGGTTTTAGAAAGAACAGGTAAAAATAATATTACAGAAGTTTGGCCTAATTTGGAGGTGTATTTTCATGGCGGCGTAAACTTTAATCCATATCGAGAACAGTATAAAAAACTGATTCCGAAAGCGGATTTTAAGTATTATGAAATCTATAATGCTTCCGAAGGATTTTTTGCAATTCAGGATAGAAACGATTCTAAAGAATTATTGTTGATGTTAGATTATGGAATTTTCTATGAATTTATTCCGATGTCAAAATATAAAGGAGAAAGTTCTAAAACAATTCCTTTATCAAAAGTAAAAATAGGAGTTAATTACGCCTTAATTATTACTACCAATAGTGGCTTGTGGCGCTATTTAATAGGCGATACGATTCGGTTTACCTCGTTATCCCCTTTTAGAATTCAAATTACAGGAAGAACAAAACATTATATAAATGTATTTGGCGAAGAATTAAATATAGAAAATGTAGAAGATGCTTTAAAATTAGCTTGTGAAAAAACAAATGCATTAATTACGGATTATACGGTAGGTCCTATTTTTATGAAGGATAAAAAAAGTGGTGGTCATGAATGGGTAATTGAGTTTAATCAAATACCTGAAAACATGAACTATTTTACCGAATTATTAGACAATGCTTTAAAGTCTATCAATTCTGATTATGAAGCAAAACGGTACAACTCTTTAACACTTGCAATGCCAAAAATTCATGTGGCAAAAGAGGGTTTGTTTTATGATTGGCTAAAAAATAAAGGCAAACTTGGCGGACAGCATAAAGTACCAAGATTATCAAATTCTAGAGAGTTTGTTGAGGAATTATTAGAGTTATAAACTACTCCTTTTCGCAATTCTCACAGTATGTTTTTCTTAAATACTCATTCTCTAATAGTTGAAAAGTAACACCGTTATCTAAAGAAGAATTAAACAATTTACAAAACCTTTCTCTGTTCATATTAATTGAGTTTAACATAATTGTTCTGTAATTTTTTGAAGCAACATTATATTTGTTAGTGATTGTTAAATTTAGATAATAGAACAATAAATCTTCATCTATAGTAATGGTTCTTACTTTTTCTTCTAACAAATCTGTAGCATCATCAATATTAGCATAATACGTTAGAAATTGCGCTAAGCTTAAATAATCATAATCGGATAAATTAAAGTTTTCATAGCTGTCTACTATAAATTCTACAGAGACATCTTTTTCGTCATACTTTCTTGCTTTCAAGTTTTTTTCTGCTTTTACAATATGAAAGTTTACCAACATTCTGTCAATTAAAGGTGTACTAACTTCATGATTTTTAAGACCTATAATTTCGTTTTTAAAATCTGAATCTTTGATTTGTTCCCAATTATTTCTCCAAATAACAAATTTTAAAACCACCAAATTATATTTTATTCTTCCGTTTTTTGGATCTATTTTTTCAAGTGATTTTAATTCATCGAAAGCAATTTTAGCATAACTTACATTCAACAAATATTTAAACATACTGTTTTTTGTTAAAACAGGTATAAACTTTACTTGCTTTGGTACATTTAATTCTCTTAATTTATCTGGTGAATTTTCATCCTTTAATTTCTCAAAAAGTGAGTTTTGTACAACTAATGCTTCTTCAATATTCTCATCTTCAATCAGTTTATTAAAAGTAGAAATTAAAACACTAGTGGTCATCTCCTTGTATTTATCTTTCTTTTCTAAATCAAGAATAATAACTGCTTTTCTATGATTTTGCAAATACACTTCTAAACCAGCAGAAAGTGCACCAATTAATTTTTGTTTGATTTCTTTTTTTGAGAGTTCTTTTAGATACTCATACTTGCTTGTAGTAATATCATTTAAAAACTCCACCCAATTTTCTGATGATGAAATTTCTGTAACTATATCCGGTTTTTGGAAGGATTGTAGCGATTTAGCAATACTATTTGCACGTTGTTTTTGCAATTCTAAGTTTCTTTCTAAACTGCCTTCAATAGAAGAATATGCTTTTATATTTATTTTTTTAATATTAAAATTAGTCAATTTTAAAGAATCATATAAGGGTTTTATATCTTCTGGTAAATACGATGATTTGTTTTTTTGAAACGGAATTACAAAATTTAATTTCTTGTATTTCGTGCTAAATTTATCATTGCTACTTGTTATTCTTTCTGATTTATACGTAAGTGAATCCAAATAAACACCCATATCTAATAAACCCCAAGGATACGATTCTAGATTGTAGACACTTTGATATCTGCAAAGCACTTTATTGTTTAAAAACAGTATGTTAAATTCTAATTCTTCATCCCTCAAGTTTTCCGGAACAGTGCCTACAAACGTTTCAAATCGATCGCCTTTAGTAGGTTTAAACCCTCTAACTAATTGTTGCGCATAAACAGGCTCTAAAATAACACCTCTTATCTGAGTATCATCTATATTTTTATCGCATTCATATCTAGATTTCGCAACCACATCGATGGCAATTCCGTCACCAGATTTTTTAAACAAGTTCATTGCCCATGCTTCATCTGTTACCTTAAAATATAATTTATCATTTTCCCGAACGATAGAAAAACCAACTTCTTTAGGTTTGTTTTTGAAATAACTATTAAAATAGGAGCATTTATTATCTTGATTTGAATTTTGTGTAAAAATTATATCAAAAGCATTTTGAGCTTTTATGGAAGAAAAACAAAAGAGGGAAATTAAAATAGCAAAAAGTATTTTTTTCATAGCATTTAATTTGCACCAATTTATAAAAATTTATCAAATTAAAAACACTTAAATAGCCAAAATATAAAACTAAACCTTTCGCTCTACAACGTAATTAATCATCATTATTAAAGAACTTTTATAAGGTGATTCTGGGTAGCTTTCTAAAGTAGCCAAAGCTCGATTTTTGTAATCGTACATTTTATTTGTAGTGTATTCTATACCGCCATTTTCTTTTACAAAATCGATCACTTCTTTTACACGTTTTTTATCCTTATTGTGTTTTTTAATTGAATTTATCAACCAGCTTTTTTCCTCAGAAGTACAGGTATTTAAAGTGTGAATTAAAGGCAAGGTCATTTTTTGTTCTTTGATATCAATCCCGGTAGGTTTGCCAATTTTATCGTCTGTATAATCAAACAAATCGTCTTTTATCTGAAAAGCAATACCTATGTATTCTCCAAATTTTCGCATTTGTTGCACAGTATCTTGTTTTGCGCCAACAGAAGCAGCGCCGATTCCGCAACAAGCAGCTATTAAAGTAGCTGTTTTCTGGCGGATAATATCAAAGTAAACATCTTCTGTAATGTCTAACTTTCTTGCTTTTTCTATCTGTAATAATTCGCCTTCACTCATTTCACGAACTGCGATAGAAATCAGTTTTAACAAATCAAAATCTTCGTTATCGATCGATAATAATAATCCTTTAGACAATAAAAAATCGCCTACTAAAACTGCGATTTTATTTTTCCAGAGTGCATTAACAGAGAAAAACCCTCTACGCCTGTTGCTATCGTCAACTACGTCGTCATGCACTAAAGTTGCTGTGTGAATTAACTCTACTACGGATGCGCCTCGATAGGTTCGTTCGTCAAAACCACCGTCAGAAACCATTTTTGCCACTAAAAAAACAAACATTGGTCGCATTTGTTTTCCTTTTCTACGAACAATATAAAAAGTAATTCTATTTAAAAGCGGAACTTTAGACAACATAGAATCTTTGAATTTTCTTTCAAAGAGTTCCATCTCCTTTTTAATGGGAAGTTTTATAAGTTCTACTGGTTTCATCCTGTTTTTTTTATAAATATAATTAAAGTATAAAACGTACACCATAAACTAGAACAACAGGAGAAACATTTAGCTGAACGCTAATTTTTTTAGCAATTCTATAATCTAAACTTATACCCCCAGTACCATTTATTTCACCATTAAATATAAAAGTATTTCTAAATGGTATTCCTGTTACATCTTGAAGTCGACCACCATAACCATGCATAATTCCAAACCCATAAATAAAATTAAGCTTTTCTATTAATTTTATTTGCCTTTTGTAAATAAGAGCAATTGTAAAAAAGTCATACGAATTTTTAAAAACAGCTAATTCTATACTTTTATAATTATAACTAGTATACCAAACATCTAAAAAATCAAAGTCTTTTGTATGACTTCCAACAGGTAAAAATGTTATCGACGTTTCTAATTCTTCACCCTTAATTGTTTCCCAAAAAGATTTCTTTTTATCTTGAGCAGATAAGCTAAATGAACCTAAAATTAATATGCTAATAATAAAATTTTTCATAGCTAAAATTTTTATGATTTATTTGCCAATTGTCCGCAAGCAGCATCAATATCTTTACCTCTACTTTTTCTTACGTTTACCGTAATATCATTCATTTCCAAATTAGAAATATAATTATTTATGGCTGATGAACTAGCTTGTTGGAATTCACCATCATCAATAGGGTTGTATTCTATTAAATTAACTTTACAAGGTACAGCTTTACAAAACTCAACCAATGCCGTGATGTCTTCTCTTTTATCATTAATTCCTTCCCAAACAATATATTCGTAGGTAATTTCTCGTTTTGTTTTTTCATACCAATATTCTAAAGATTCTTTCAAGTCTTTTAAAGGAAAGTTGGTATTAAAAGGCATTATAGATGTTCTAACTTCATCAATAGCAGAATGCAAAGAAACGGCTAAATTGAATTTCACTTCTTCATCTGCCATCATTTTAATCATTTTTGGCACGCCAGAAGTAGACACTGTAATTCTTTTTGAGGACATTCCTAAGCCTTCTGGAGAAGTGATCATTTCTATAGATTTCATCACGTTTTTATAGTTCATTAAGGGTTCGCCCATGCCCATAAAAACAATATTTGTTAGTTTACGATTGTGATATAATCTACTTTGTTTATCAATAATTACCACCTGATCGTAAATTTCATCCGGATTTAAATTACGCATCCTTTTTAAACGAGAAGTTGCACAAAACTTACAATCTAAACTACAACCAACTTGGCTAGAAACACAAGCGGTTGTTCTTTTTTTAGTCGGAATTAGAACTGATTCAACTATAAAACCATCGTGTAATTTAATTCCGTTTTTGATCGTACCATCTGCACTTTTTTGCATGGAATCAACCTTAATATGATTGATTACAAAATTTGCTTCTAACATTTCTCTGGTTTCTTTAGAAATGTTGGTCATGTCTTCGAAGGTATGCAAAGACTTGCTCCAAAGCCATTCATAAACTTGATTTCCACGAAATGATTTATCGCCATTTTCTACAAAAAAATCGCGTAATTGTTCTTTAGTTAAGGCTCTAATGTCTTTCTTGTTGTCCAAAATATTACTTTAAAGTTTTAAAAAATTGAAGATTTATTTCTGCAAAAATACGCATATAATTTGAGCTTATGATTGTCTTTTGCAAGTACCTCTGCGTTAGCGATTGAAGTGGCATCCTTTTTATAACCTTTTTAAATCTGCATCATTGCTAGATTTTATGAGATTGCCACAGTTTACAAAAAAATAAACTAAACAATGGCAGTTATAAAGAGGTACAACGCAAAGCGCGACCTCAATGTCATTAAGTTAAGGGATTTTCATATGCTATCTTTTTGATTTTTAGTAACTTTCGGTTTCTCTCTTCTAACATATTTCCTTATATTTCTTTGATAATATCTATTGGGTCTTATAGGGACTAGTTCTTGTTTGAACAGTATTTTAATTTGCTCCACAATAGCTTCCATATCTGTATTAGAGAAAAATAAGGATACTATTTTATTCTTCAAAAAGCCATAAGATAAATTGGTGTTTATTTTATAAGTTAACTTTCTGTTTTTTGTTTGCTCTATTATTTCATCTTCTAAATCGCTGACGATTAGTGTCTGTACGTTACTAATGAATATAGCTGCATTGAAGTCTTGTAAAATACTTTGGTTGGAATAGCCTGAAAAATGCGCTACTTTTAATTTGTTTTTCAATTCATCGTAAAAAATTTCTACACCCCATCTTTTAAAATATAGTTCCTTGAATATTTTATTAGGATACTTCTTGCTATCTAATAAAGAGGTGATTAATAATTCTGTTTCTCCGCTGGGTAATTTCACACGAAGTAATCTCACTTTTATCGGGGTATTTCTATCATATTGTTTATCAGATACAACAGCGTTTTTACTTGGGAAAATTTCTACAATTTGACTTGTTTTATTACTGGCTATAAAAGTTTTAGTAACGCCACTAAAACTTGTTTTAATTCGCATCAAATAATCGATGTTTTTTATGCAATGCGTATTTATAAAATCATAAGAGGGATATCCTCTGTCATAAATAATCAAGTCGCGTGCTTTAGTTTTTACCAAATGTAGCAATCCTAAGGCCCTTTCTCCCTCTTTTTTTGGTGATAATTGACTATCTAAAACATACTTATTTAAAACATCATAGAGTACAGAAACCCTTGCTTGAACGACGCCTGTATCTGTTTGATTTTTTACAAGACCGTAAATACCTTTCAACTCATCTGTAAAGGGAAGCGTAATGGAAGAACCGTCAACTGCTAAAACTCTAAATCCATTCCATAATTTTATTCCTAGTTCATTATCGGTATAAAATTCATCAATGAGCATCTCACTTAATTTTTTAAAAACTCCTGGTTGTATTTTTTTACGACATTGCACGAAAGCACTTTTTGTAAAAGATTTTAAACTTAATAGACCGCAGTCTCGTCTTAAATGATTTACAAAGTTTTCTATTTCTATAGAAAGGCTTTTTGTTAAAAAATTCATCATAAGTAATAAGGTTGTAGAAAAGGATTGTTTTCTTGTTCTTGTAAAATCTTTTTCTGAAACTCTAAAGCTTTCTTTAAGTTGACTACTAAAAATTTCTTTACCGATCTTTTTAAAAATAAAAATAGGTGTTTTTTTTCATCTTACATCTAATTGATTATCAGTTAAATATACGAAATTAATTTGAATATAACTAATTTAATTATCTGAATATCAGTTATTTAAATCGTTAACTTAATGACATTGAGCGCGACCTTTTTAGGGAACGCCCAAAATAAAAAAAAACTGACAATTATAAACTGTCAGTTTTTGAATTTTAATTGATAAAAGCTACCTATATAATTAGCATTGCATCTCCATATGTAGAGAATTTATAACCTTCTTTAATGGCAACTTTGTAAGCATCCATTAAAAAATCGTATCCTGCAAATGCAGCAGCCATCATCATTAATGTAGATTTTGGTGGATGAAAATTTGTAATCATGCTATTTGCGATGCTAAAATCATGCGGAGGAAAAACAAATTTATTCGTCCATCCTTCAAAAGCATTTAATTCTTGTTTTGAAGAAACTGAAGACTCTACCGTTCTCATTACGGTTGTACCAACTGCACAAATTCTTCTTTTATCAATTTTTGCTTGGTTAATTTTTGCAACAGCTGCAGCAGGAATTACAATTTGCTCAGAATCTACTTTATGCTTCGATAAATCTTCTACTTCTACAGCACTAAAAGTTCCTAAACCAACATGCAACGTCATTTCTGCAAAATCAATTCCTTTAATTTCTAACCGCTTTAATAAGTGTTTAGAAAAATGCAAACCAGCTGTTGGTGCAGCAACTGCGCCTTCATGTTTTGCATAAATTGTTTGATAACGTTCGTCATCTATAGCTTCTACTTCTCTATTGATTGATTTTGGCAAAGGAGTTTGCCCTAATTCTAGTAATTTTTCTCTAAAAGCTTCATAACTTCCGTCATATAAAAAACGTAAAGTTCTACCTCTAGAAGTGGTATTGTCTATAACTTCTGCTACTAAACTCTCGTCGTCTCCAAAAAATAATTTGTTACCAATTCTAATTTTTCTTGCTGGATCTACCAAAACATCCCACAATCTATTCTCTGCATTTAGTTCTCTTAATAAGAAAACTTCAATTCTTGCGCCAGTTTTTTCCTTATTTCCAAACATTCTTGCTGGGAAAACTTTTGTATTGTTTAACATCATTACATCACCTTCTTCAAAGTAATCAATAATGTCTTTAAACATTTTATGTTCTATAGTTTGGTCTTTTCTATTTAACACCATTAAACGAGATTCATCTCTATGTTCTGCAGGATACACTGCATAGGATTCCTCTGGCAATTCAAAATCAAATTGTGATAATTTCATATGTATATTTAGCTATAAAAGAGGCAAATATACGATATCGGAATAGGCGTTGTCAAGTGTTTGGTACTTTATATTTATAGTGAACCTATTTTAATACCTATTTGTTGCATATCCTCCCAAAATTTTTGGTAAGATTTGGTAACAACCTCAGCGTTTAAAATTTTGATAGGAACTCTTAAAGCCAAAGGTGCAAAAGCCATCGCCATCCTATGATCATTGTAGGTTTTTATAGCAATATTTTCATTAATTACTAATGATTTTTCTAGATGTAAACTTATATCCGTTACAGAAATTATAGCTCCTAATTTTGATAATTCATCATGCAAAGCAACTAATCTATCTGTTTCTTTAATCTTTAACGTATGTAAACCTGATAAATTACAAGCAATACCCTCGGCAAAACAAGTTATTGCAATTGTCTGAGCGATATCGGGCGCGTTTTTTAAATCTATTTCTAAAGTTTCTTTAGCACTTACTTTTACTTTTTTTAGGTTGATAGAATTCTCACCAAAAGTAGTTTGCACCCCAAAATGTTGGTAGATTTCGGCCAAACATGAATCGCCTTGTAAACTTTCTTTTTTATAGGCTGATAAATTAATTTCTGAACCAACATCGGCCAACGCAATAATTGAATAAAAATAACTTGCTGAACTCCAATCGGATTCTACAACAACTGTTTGTTTTTGTATTTCTTTCTTCGGATAAACCTTTATTATATTCCCTTCAAAAGAATTTTCAATTCCTAATTGCGTTAACAGACTCAAGGTCATTTTTATATAAGGCACAGAAGTAATTTTACCAATCAATTCTATTTCTAATCCGTTTTCAAGTTTAGCAGCAATCAACAATAATGAAGAAATATATTGGCTACTTACATTACCATGAATTTGAACTTTATCTTTGGTAATTTTTGTTCCTTGAATTCTAATCGGCGGATACCCAACTTTGTCTTCATAAGTAATAGTTGTACCTAAATCTTTTAGTGCATTTACCAAGATTTCTACGGGTCTGTTTTGCATTCTTTCAGAACCTGTAAGGACCGTTTCTCTGCCATTATTTGCCGCAAAATAAGAGGTTAAAAAACGCATTGCTGTACCTGCATGACTAATATCTACAATTTCATCATTTGTAGAAAGTGCGTGTTGCATGTGCACAGAATCATCAGAATCTGACAAATTCTCAATAGAAATTTCTGGAAATAGTTTTTGTAAAATCAGCAATCTATTCGATTCGCTCTTAGAACCAGAAATGGTAATACTTTCGTTTATTTTTTTATCCGCTAAAACATTTAACAATATGTCCATTCTGTAACCCAATTTTAATTCTTATTTTTAACATTCAAACTTACAACGAACCAACATGAAAAAAATTTTTTTGTTAGCAATTTGCATTTTTTTATCTGCGAATGCCAAAGTTACTGCACAAAAAAAATCTACCAAAGTTTCTAACGAATATTTTAGTGCCGTAAAATGGCGAAATATTGGTCCGTTTAGAGGCGGAAGAAGTGCCACTGTAACTGGTGTTGCTAATAAGGCTAACTTATTTTACATGGGTGCTACTGGTGGTGGTGTATGGAAAACTACGGATGCTGGGAATACTTGGCAGAATATTTCTGATGATTATTTTGGAGGTTCTGTGGGTGCAGTTGCCGTTTCTGAATCTGATAATAATGTAATTTATGTTGGAATGGGAGAAAAAACAGTTCGTGGAAATGTTTCTTCTGGAGACGGTATTTGGAAATCTGAAAACGCAGGTAAAACGTGGAAACATATCGGCTTAAAGAACTCAAGACACATTCCAAGAATGAGAATTCATCCAAAAAATGCGGATATTGTTTTTGCTGCAGTTTTGGGCGATTTATACAAACCAACGCAAGAAAGAGGTGTTTATAAATCTATTGATGGCGGCGAAAACTGGAAACGTGTTTTGTTTTCTGATGAAAATTCTGGCGCAATTGATTTAGTTATCGACCCTAATAACCCAAGAATTTTATATGCTACCACTTGGGACGTTAGAAGAACTCCTTACAGCTTATCTTCTGGCGGTAAAGGTTCTGCAATGTATAAAAGTACTGATGGTGGAGAAACTTGGACGAATATTTCTGAAAACAAAGGTTTGCCAAAAGGCATTTGGGGAATTAGCGGTGTAACCGTTTCGCCCGTAAATTCTGATATTGTTTGGGCGTTAATTGAAAACGAAAAAGGCGGAGTTTACAAATCTACAGATGCAGGAAAAACTTGGTCGCTGATCAATTCTGAAAGGAAATTACGTCAAAGAGCTTGGTATTACACACGTATTTATGCAGACACGCAAGACCAAGATATTTTTTATGTTTTAAATGTAAATTATCACAAATCTACGGATGGTGGTAAAACCTATAAAACTTACAATGCGCCGCATGGAGATCATCATGATTTATGGATTGCCCCAGAGGATAATCAAAGAATGATTATTGGTGATGATGGTGGCGCACAAGTTTCTTTTGATGCAGGCGAAAACTGGAGCACAATGAACAATCAACCCACTTCACAATTTTATAGAGTTACTACAGATAATCACTTTCCGTATCGAATTTTAGCTGCGCAACAAGACAATTCTACTATTCGAATTTCTCATAGAACTTCTGGAAGATTTATTACAGAATCTGATTGGCAAGAAACTGCTGGTGGAGAAAGTGCTCATATTGCTGTAGATCCTTTAAATGATGATATTGTTTACGGAGGGAGTTATGGTGCTCTTTTAACAAGAGTAAATCACAAAACAAATGAAACTAGAGCTATAAATGTTTGGCCAGACGACCCAATGGGCCATGGCGCAGAAGATTTTAAATATCGTTTTCAGTGGAATTTTCCAATCTTCTTTTCTCCAAATAATAAAAAGAAATTATATGCAGGATCTAATCATTTGCATGCAACTGAAAATGAAGGACAATCTTGGACAGTTATCAGTCCGGATTTAACTAGGAACGACCCAAAAACATTAGGTCCTTCTGGAGGTCCGATTACAAAAGACAATACAGGTGTTGAATATTACGGAACTATTTTTGCCGCAACAGAATCAGCTTTAGAACCTGGTCTAATTTGGACGGGTTCTGATGATGGCTTAGTGCATATCAGTAAAAATAATGGAACAACTTGGGATAACGTAACTCCTAAAAAAATGCCAGAATGGATGATGATTAATTGTATTGAGGTAAATCCTTTTACAAAAGGTAGCGCATATATTGTTGGTACAAAATATAAAACAGGCGATTACAGACCATATATTTACAAAACAGAAAATTATGGTAAAACTTGGATAGAAATTACAAACGGAATTGCAGATGAAGATTTTACGCGTGCCTTAAGAGCAGATCCAAAGAGAAAAGGGTTGCTATATGCTGGTACAGAAAGAGGTATGTATGTTTCTTTTGATGACGGTGAAAACTGGCAAAATTTTCAGCAAAATTTACCAATTGTACCAATCACGGATTTAGCCATTAAAGACGATAATTTAATTGCAGCGACGCAAGGTCGTTCACTTTGGATTATTGATGATTTAACGCCTTTACATCAACTAACCGAAGCAACTTTAAAGAAAGAAATGGTTTTATACAAGCCAAAAGATGCGTATAATTTATCTGGCGGAAATGGAAGAACATCGAGAACTGCAGGAACAAATCATGCAGGCGGAGTAGCTGTAAATTATTTTATCAAGAAAGTAAATGAAAAGGATTCTATTTCTATTTCTTTCTTTGGTTTGAATGATGTGCTTATCAAAAAATATGCTTCAAAACCCGACAAAGAAAAAGGGGAAGAAGAATTAAAAATAGAAGATGGAAACAATGTTTTTAATTGGGATATGACGCATCCTGGGGCAGAAAAAGTAGAAGGAATGATTTTGTGGTGGGCTTCTTTAGACGGCTTAATGGCTTTACCAGGAAATTACAAAGTTGAATTAGCGGTTAACGGAGTTAAAGAAACACAACTTTTCACTATTTTAAAAAACCCTGTTTCTGAGGCTACTGAAAGTGAAATGAAAGCGCAATTTGATTTTATAAACGACATCAATACAAAAATGACAGAGATTCATAAAGGCCTAAAAAACGTACAAAAAGTGAGAGGTCAGGTTGCTGTTTTAAAGAAAGCGATTAAAGACAAGGAAGCTTACAAGGAATTGCTAGATTTTGCGGATACTTTGTTAAAAGATATGACTAAGATTGAGGAAACCTTGTATCAAACAAAATCTAAAAGTGGGCAAGATCCTTTAAATTTCCCTATCCGTTTAAATAATAAATTAGCACATTTAAATTCACTTACAAGTATTGGCAACTTCGCTCCTACCCAGCCAGCAATCGATTTTAAAAATGAAATTGTTGCAGAAATTGATATTGAATTAAAGAAATTGTATTCATTGTTTGACAATGGCGTAAAAGAGCTGAATCAGAAAGTAAAAGAAAGTACTATTGATTTGATTCAAATAGACTAACTTTAAAAATGAGCAGTTTGCTCAGATAAATTTTTTAAATTCCTAAAAAATGATTCTTTTCCTTCTTAAAGTTGGATTAGAGTCATTTTTTGTGTGTAATTCTTTTAAAAAGGCATATAAATTCTAATTCTGGAATCTTTAAAAATAATTTTTATGCCTAAATCTGTACCTACAGATAAATTTCATTGAATTATATAAACAAATACCTATAATCATATTAAATAATTACTTTAGACAAATTACTTCAGCTTTTTCGATTTAAAAATATCTCTATTTTCCAAAACACAGAGATAAACATTCCATAGCACATGTTTTTATTGTTTAACTTTTATTTCAACAAAATAATAAAAACCTTAACAAGTCGAAAAAAGACTTGAAAAAGAGGTAGACAACACCATTTAATAATTCAATTATGAAGAAAACTTTATTTTTAATGCTAAATATCAGTTTATTTTTGGTTAGCTACAGTAATAACAATGATACCGAATTAAAAATGTTAAGAGAATCTTTTAGTATTAATTTAGATAATTCCAATTCAATACCGATGGTGATGGATAGAACAGAAACAGGAACTGCTTACATTATACTTGTAGGGGCAAAAATGTTTTATAAAGTTATTATAAACGATTTAGACCCTACGGATGCAATTGCCGCTGGTCATATTCATAACGGTGCTTCTAGTGCAAATGGCGGAGTTTTATTGAATTTAGACATGACAAATACTGCTCAATTAATTAGCACAAAAAGTTTAACGCTAAGTGCAGAAAACCAAACGAAAGTTACAAATGATGCATTATATGTAAATATCCATTCTACAAAAGTAGCTTCTGGTTTATTACGCAGTCAAATTCGTTAATAAAATTTTACAAGCATAAAAAACCCATCGTCAAAAGCGATGGATTTTTACTTTAAAAGAATATTAAAAGCCAATAGGTAGATTATTAAAATATTCTATAAAACTATCTCAACTATTCTGGAAATAAGTTTAAATGAACCTTGATTACCATAAGTTTTATTGGTCTTTACCAAGCTAAAACAGACATCTATCTTTAGAAATGTGTCTTCGAGTTAAATTAAGTTTACTACAAAAAAAAGTTGATTTTTAAAACGAAATGTAATGTGTTACTTATCTTAACAAATACATTACTTCATTTTTTTATTGGTAACATACAACGCATAAAAAGCACTAAAAAATAGTTTAGAACCAAAGAAGGTTTCCCATTTTCCGTCATTAAAATTAGCTTCAGCTACGGCTGTAAAATCACCTGAAAATATTTCTGCCCAGCTATTTATCAGCAATGAAATTAACGTAACAACTATAAAAAAGGGAATCGCAACTTTTGCAAAGTTTTGCCAGAAAATTCTGGTCTGTACTCTTTCAAAAACGATCTTTGCTCCTGCTGTAAAATTTTGAATAAAGCTCATTATTTTAATTTTTGGTTATTTTGATGGCGATCATGATCGCGTTTTGTTTTAATATCTAATTTCTTTTCGAAAGCGTCTTGTAAATTAATTCCGGTTTGATTTGCCAAACACAACACTACAAAAACCACATCTGCTAATTCTTCTCCTAAGTCTTTATTTTTATCTGATTCCTTCTCACTTTGCTCTCCATAACGTCTTGCAATAATTCTAGCAACTTCACCAACTTCTTCTGTTAATTGCGCCATGTTCGTTAATTCGTTAAAATAACGTACTCCGTGACTTTTTATCCAATCATCTACTTGTTTTTGTGCGTTTTCTATGTTCATTTTATTGTAATTGTAAAGTTGTAAAGTTACAACGCATCAAATATAAAGTTTCTTACTTTAATTGTTTTAATTCTGATTTTTAAAATATCAAATAAGTAATAAAAATTAATCTTAACTGCTGCACTATTTAGAAATAAACAAATACCAATTTTATAAAACTACATTAGGTAGCTATAGTTAACAACCTCTTTTTTAACCATTTTTTCATCTTTAAACCATTTTGCAAAAATATTTATTTAAATAATAGTTTATTTAAACAATTATTCTAATTTTGAATACTAACGTTTTCCACAAAAAAACACAGCAAGTCTCTTTTTTTTTTATCAAACGTTATAAATTTAGTATAAATCCAAAAGACCCCTATAAAATTGGGAAAGAACAAATATAACATACTGCTTGTTTTTTTTATTCTGATAATTATTGCTAATCAGATAATTGTTAGTATTTCCATTTCTGAACAAAGTTCTAATGGAGAAACGATAAATATTGCAGGTAAACAAAGAATGTACAGCCAACAAATTACTAAATTGACTTTATATTTGAATGATGTAAACAGAAGTCCTTCTCGCATCCAAGATATATCAAATTTGCAAAAAGCTATAGAAAGCTTTAAAAAAGCAGATGTTTACCTTAAACAAAAAAACCTACTACTTAATAATAGTGAGTCTATAAATATTCTTTTTAAAAAAAATACATCCTATTTTAATAAGATCATTACTTCTTATAGTGAGTTCATAGAAAACCCTGATAATGAAGCTGTTTATACTCAATTTTTAGAAACGGTAGAAAATAACGAGAAGCCATTTTTAATTACAATGGATGCAATAGTAAATGAGTATAACAAAAAATTTTCTGAAAATAGATTATCTTTTTTTAAAAAACTGGAATACTTTTTTCTCTGGTTAACATCCATTTCACTTTTTGCCATTGTCTTCTTTATGTTTCGGCCAATATTTAAAAAAACAAAGAACTAACTAATTTAAACATAGAATTAAAGAAATTTAAAAAGAAGTAGAAAAAAAGAAGTAGAAAAAAAAGAATTGAAGAAAATTTACTAAGAACGAACTCGGTGGCAAGAATTGGAGTCTGGGAAGTAGATTTAGTCAATCAACAACTTTTCTGGAGCAAAATAACTAAAGAAATTCACAATACGGATGACGACTATATTCCCTCTCTAGAAAACGCTATAAAATTTTACAAGGAAGGTTATAGTAGAAATAAAATTACAGAAGTAGTTGCTAATTGTATTGAAAACAACATTCCTTGGGATGAGGAGCTACAAATAGTAACTACAAAAGGAAAAGACATCTGGGTTAGAGCTATTGGGCAAGCTGAATTTATAAATGATAAATGCGTTCGATTTTATGGAATTTTTCAAGACATTAATACTGTTAAAGTAGCGCAAATTGAATTAAATAAAGTAAATGAAGAATTGAATGCTATATTGGATTCGGGGACTATTGCAATTATACGAACAGATACAAATGGTATAATTACTTATTTTAATGAAGGTGCAGAAACATTGTTAGGATATAAAAGTGAAGAATTAGTAAATAAAGAAACTCCTGCTATATTTCATGATAAAGAAGAAATTTTAAAACTAAGTAAAGAGTTTTCTACAGAATACAATAAAGAAATTAATGGTTTTGATATTTTTACTACAATAGCTAAAGAAAACAATGTTCACCCCAAAAAATGGAGGTGTATAAAAAAAGACGGAAGTTCTTTAATTATGCAAGTTAGTATTAGCGCTATACAAGATAAAGATAATAATATTATTGCCATTCTAGGTGTTGGGGTAGACATTACAAAACTAACAGAACAAAATAACCAATTGGCAAATTTTGCTCAAATTGCCTCACATAACTTAAGAGCACCTGTTAGTAATTTAAATTCTCTATTAGATTTATATGATACTTGTGAAACAACAGAGGAAAAAGAGTTTACGTTCGGTAAATTTAGAACTGTAATTGCTCATTTATCTGAAACGTTAAATACATTAATTGAAGCAATTAAAATAAAAGAGACAAAACAATCTAAAATAGAGATTAAAACCTTGTATTTTAGTGAAAAATTAAAAAAAACAGAAGAAATTATATCCGAAGAAATTAGTAGACTAAATGCGGTGATTACTTCAAATTTCTCAGCTACAGATACAATTAAATATAATGAATCTTATTTGGAAAGTATATTTATTAATCTAATTAGCAATTCTTTAAAATATTCGTCACCAGAAAGACCTCCAAAAATAGAAGTGACAACTACAATAAATGAAGGGAAAATAGAATTAAAAATCACAGATAACGGACTTGGCATTGATTTAAAAAAACATGGACATAAATTATTTGGATTAAATCAAGTTTTTCACAGACATAAAGACTCAAAAGGAGTTGGCTTGTATATTATAAAAAATCAAATTGAATCTTTAAAAGGAACTATTTCATGTAATAGCGAAGTTAATAAAGGAACAACGATTACTGTAACATTTTAAAAATAAAATATGTCCCAAAAGCAAAGTATCTGTATCGTAGACGACGATGAAATTTACAAATTTTTTGTAAAAAAAATATTAGAAATAAAGGGGCTAGCTGATAATGTATTAACATTTCCTGATGGTGAAGAAGCTTATAATTATATAAAGGAAAATAGAGGAAACCCAAATTTGTTGCCAGATATAATTTTTTTAGATATTAACATGCCTGTGATGGATGGCTTTCTGTTTATAGAAGAATACACTAAGATAAAGCACGAAATTAATAAAGAAATTGCAATCTATATGGTTACTTCTTCAATTGACCCTATAGATTTGGAAAGATCAAAAAAATACACTGAGATTAAAGGTTTTATAACAAAACCTATTTCAGCTGAAGTATTAGAAAAAATTATCAAAAAACTAAGATCATAAATTATTTTGATTTTTGGTTATTTAAATGACGATTTTCGCATCGTTTTTGTTTTCGCATTTATTTTTTTTTTAAAAATCATATTAAAAAGCCGTTCTGTTTGATTTTCCAAAAATAGAACTAAAAAAAACACATCTATAAATTCTAATTCTATTTTTCCCGACTCCATATTTCTTTAATCTCCAAAACGTTAGGAGCCATTATTTTTAGAGCCATTTTAATTAGTTTTGGTTTATTATTAATAGATAAAACTAACCGTATTGCCGTCTTTTTCGGATTGTTTTTATTATTTACAGCTTTTAAAATGTTAAAAGAAGAAGATGTAGCAAATGAAAATAAAACGGTGAAAAAGTTGCAAGATTCTTTAAAATATCAACTATTTTAGATGGTGATAAATATTTAACCAAAATAAATGGTAAATATGTTTTTACTGCCTTATTTGAGTGTTTAATAATTATAGCGTTTAGAGATATTCTTTTTGCTTTAGATAGTATTCCTTCAATTTATACATTTACAACAGACCCTTTTATTATATTTAGCTCTAATATTTTTACAATTATAGGCTTGCGATCTAAATACTTTTTTTTAGCAAATATGATAGAAAAGTATAAATTATTAAAGTATCGTATTTTTTGTGTCTTTTAAATTAATTGTTGCAAATTGGCTTAAAATATCAGAACGGATTTCTTTAACTTTTATCTTTATATCTCTTTTAACAGCTATATTAATTTCTATAAAAACAAAGAAAAATAATACTTTTTAACGTTTTTACAATTTAATTTATTGATGTTAATTATATATATTTGCTGCGATTTAAAATGAATTTAACCTATTTTATATCAGTTATTTAAATTAACAAACCACGAATTAATATTTATTTTATAATGTCATATTTTAAAAATATTACAATTGCTTTTTTAGGAATATTCTTTTTTATTAGTATTTCTGCTAATGCCCAAGAAAACAATCTAAAAATAGATAGCTTACAAATTGTAAAAAAAGATTCTTTAAAGAAAAGAGATTCTATAAACACTAGTTTATTAAAAGATTATAGTACAAAAATTAAACAAATAGAGCAACTAAGAATTAATGATTCTCTAAAAAAAATAGAATTAGAAGATAAATTAAACTCCTTAACTACTGCTGATAACTTACAAAAAGAAGAACTATTAAAGAAATTACAAGATTTAAAAGACCAAGAAAACCAAAGAATTAGTGATAAAAAAGAAAAAATAGCATCTTTAAAAAAGAACGCTAAAGGGTTTCCTGTAACTGGTTTTTTTAAAGACACTTTATTTATTATTTATAGTAGACTTGGAAGTTTTTCTGCTTCAGATAGAGCTGAAGCCATTTCTGTAAGAATAAAAAAACTTACTGATAATAATAAATTTAATAACACCTCACTAAAAATAATAGAAATTGAAACAATTATAGACATTGTTGATAATGAAAAAATTATTTTAAGTATTTCCGATAATGATGCTATCTGGAATAACACCACTAAAGAAGATTTAGCAATACATTACAAAAACATTATAGAAAATGCCGTTTTAAATTATAAAAAGGAAACGAGCTTAATAACGCTTTTAAAAGAAATTGGTTTAGCACTTTTAATAATTGTTATCTTTTTATTTTTAATAAAATATTGTGTTAAATTATTTAAATGGTCTGCAAACAAAATACTTGAACAAGAAAATAAAAAATAAATGGGTTTAATATAAAAACCTACACTCTTTTTGATGCAAAAAGTTTAGTAAAATTTATTATTAGCATTAACACTATTTTAAAATGGGTTTTATAATATTACTTATTTATATAGCATTACCAATTATTTTTGGTTTTTTCCCATGGACCAAAAATTTTGCAGAAACTCTTTTTGGCTATTTCTTAAATCCTCTTAAAAATGTTCTTTATGGTATTTGGGCTTTTTTACCAAATCTTTTTACAATTATTGTAATCTTTTTAGTCTTTAATTATACAATTAAAGGAATTCGTTTTTTAAAATTAGAAATTGAAAGAGAAAATTTAAAACTTTCTGGTTTTTATCCAGATTGGGCTAACCCAACTTTTCAAATTTTAAAAGTAATTTTATATGCTTTTATGTTTGTGCTTATTTTTCCTTATTTACCTGGAAGTGAATCCCCAATATTTAAAGGCGTTTCTGTATTTCTAGGATTTTTATTTACTTTTGGTTCTGCAGGTTCTTTGTCTAACATAATTGCAGGTATTGTGTTAACCTATATGCGTTTATTTAAAATTGGCGATCGTGTAAAAATTGGTGAAGTTTTTGGTGATGTTATAGAAAAATCGATGTTGGTAACCCGTGTAAAAACTACGAAAAACGAAATCATATCTATTCCAAACTCTACTGTAATGAGCAGTCATACAATTAATTATAGTAACGAAAGCGAAAATGGCGATGGTTTAATTTTACATACAACCATTACAATTGGTTACGATGTTCCTTGGAAATTAATGCACGAAACACTTTTAAAAGCTGCAGATAGAACAGATTTGCTGTTAAAAGACCCAAACCCTTTTGTGTTGCAAACTAGTCTAGACGATTTTTACGTTTCTTATCAAATTAATGCCTACACAAAAAACCCTAATAAACAAGCAGGTATTTATTCAGATTTGCATCAAAATATACAAGATTGTTGTAATGAAGTTGGTATCGAAATTTTATCTCCACATTACAGAGCTGCAAGAGATGGTAATATGGTTACAATACCTGCCAATTATTTAGATAAAAACTACAAAGCACCAAGATTTAAGGTAAGCATTCATAAAGAAGAAAACAAATAATGAAAAAACTAGAATTATTATTTGATAACCCACTAATAGTAAAACTTTTAACGATTGTTATAAGTGTTTTAGTTATTTGGTATATAGTAAAATTACCATAAAAAACTTTTTAATAAAATTAGTGAGATTGATAATACATACAAAGCCAAAAAAATTGGGAGTTTTGTTGGCTATTTTTTTTCAATCATTTTAATCGGAATTTCTTTTAGTGATAAATTGGGCGGTTTTTCATTAGCGCTTGTGGTTGGAAGGAACGGGAATTTCTTTTGCCCTGAAAGAAGTGATTGGTTCTTTTGTTGGATGGCTTACCTTTATATTTGGAGATTTTTATAAAACCGGAGATAGAGTTCAATTAGGCTAAATTAAAGGTGATGTTATAGATATTGGAGTTTTAAAAACCATAATTATGTAAACTGACCAATGTGATGATTGCGATTTATACAAGGACCGAATTGTTATAGTTGCCAACAGTTTTGTGGATAAAGTACTTGTTTTTAATTACAGTGGCGATTTTCCTTTTTTATGGAATGAAATAAAAGCACCTGTTCAGTTTGGAAGTAATTATAAAAAAGAAACCGAAATTTTAGAAAATTTGGGAAAGGAAATTGAAGCTAGTTTAAAATAGCGATTTAAAGAAGAATAGGCTGTTTTACAACAAAAATATAAATTAGAAGACGCCCACAAACCGACCCTATGGTTTCTTTAATTGCTAATGATAACTGGATTAAACTTACATTGCGATATGTTGTAAGTTATAACAAACAAAGAGCCACAAAAACAGCTTTATCTATAAATATTTTAGAAAAAACAGAAGGTTCTAATGGCAAACTTAAATTTGCTTCTGTAACTTTTCAATTCGTGGAAGCGCCTGAATTTAAAGTAAATGTAAAACAGGTTTAAGTTTAAAGATTTCTTTTCATTACAATGTCACAAACACAACCTGCTTAAAAAAATTTCATTTCTTCAATAATAAAATACTGTTAAGTTCATCCCAAAAATTCTTAAATAGTATATAAACGACTTAACTTTACAAGGGGTTTTACAAATAAAACGGATACTAAAATAATATAAAAATGAAAATTTAAAAAATAAAAAAGCAATAATAACTGGAGGCAGTAGAGGTTTAGGTAAGGCTACAGCTATCGCATTTGCAAAAGAAGGTATTGATGTTGCCATAACTGGCAGAAATGAAGCAACTTTAAAAACTACGGTTTCTGAAATAGAAAAACTTGGCGTTAAAGCTATTTATGCAGTATTTGATGTTGGTAATTATGAAGAAGTAAAAGCAGGAATACAAAGTATTATAGAACGATTTGAGACTGTAGATATTTTGGTAAATAATGCAGGAACTGCTGCCTTCGGAACGTTTAATGATATGGAAGTTGAGCAATGGAGCCAAATTATTCAAACTAATGTAATGGGCATGTATTATGTTACTAAAGAAGTTTTACCTTATTTAATTGCCAAAAATGAAGGAGATATTATTAACATTTCTTCTACGGCTGGTTTAACTGGTAACGCAAATACATCTGCTTATTCTGCATCAAAATTTGCAGTAATTGGCATGTCGGAATCTTTAATGAAAGAAGTGCGTAAAAATAATATTAGAGTTTGCACATTAACACCAAGTACAATTGCTTCGGATATGTCTATAGATTTAGGAATTGCAAATAAAGATTCTGAAGAAAGTGTTTTACAACCAGAAGATTTTGCCGAATTAATTCTTGCCGGATTAAAATTACCAAGAAGAGCAATGCTTAAAAGTGCTGCTTTGTGGTCTACAAATCCTTAAAAAAATTCAACCAAAAAAAAGAGTCAATAATTATTTAATAGCTCTTTCTTTTTTTCTATTTTAAAAAAACGCAAACTTCCTTATAAAAATCTTTCGGATTTTCTGCATGCAACCAATGACCCGCATTTGAAATTTCTACAACTTTGTTGTTAGAGAAGTAATTGTCAATAATTATTTGTTCTGATAAAATAATATAACCAGATTTCTCTCCTTTTAAAAACAAGGCTGGGTTTTTAAAAGTTAAACCTACAGGCAACGGTTTACCAACTTCAAAATTATTCTCTGTTAACGATTGTAAATTAAATCTAAAGTCTAATTGTCCTTTTTCTTTCCAATACAAATTTTTCATCAAAAATTGACGAACTCCAATCTCTGGAATATAGTCAGCCAATTGTGCTTCAACTAAGTTTCTAGAAGTATGAATTGCAAAATCAACCGAATTTAAACCTGCTAAAATTGTGTTATGATGTGGCTGGTATTCTTTAGGCGAAATATCAACAATAATTAGTTTATCAACCAAATCAGGATACGTTACAGCAAATAGCATCGCTGTTTTTCCGCCCATAGAATGGCCAATTAAATAAATTTTTCCTAATTGATGATATTGAATATAGTCATACAAATCACCCACCAAAGCTTCATAATTAAATTCATCCGAATGAAAACTTCTTCCGTGGTTTCTTTGATCAATTAAATGAACTTGAAAATCATCAGCAAACTGATTTCCCAATGTTTTCCAGTTATCGCTTGCACCAAAATAACCATGTAAAATTAATAACGGAAAACCTTCTCCTTGAATAATAGAATGTAATATTGGGTTTTTTGACATTTTTGTTTTTATAATTATTGCAGAGCGTTTCACTGATAAAAAAACAGAGATTCTTAGGTTTGCTAAGAACTGCTAACGAGAACTGAGACTGAAAACTGCTTACTAATATTACTTCAATCGATGCAAATACATATTTACAACATTCTCCAATCCAAGATACAAACTTTCCGTAATTAATGCATGACCAATTGAAACTTCTGCCAAATTAGGAATGTTTTCTTTAAAGAATTTAATGTTATCCAAGCTCAAATCATGACCCGCATTAATTCCTAAACCTAATTTGTGAGCTAAAATTGCTGCATCCGTGTAAGGTTTTATCGCATTTTTATTTCCTTTATCAAACTCGCTTGCAAAATATTCTGTATACAATTCAATTCTATCTGCACCTGTTTGCGCAGCAGCTTCAATCAACTTTGCATCCGTATCAATAAAAATAGAAGTTCTAATTCCGTTTTTCTGAAACTCGGCAATTACTTCTTTCAAAAAAGCTTGATGTTTAATTGTGTCCCAACCAGCGTTAGACGTGATTGCATTTATAGCATCTGGCACTAAAGTAACTTGCGTTGGCCTTACTTCTAGAACCAAATCCATAAAAGATTTCACCGGATTCCCTTCAATATTAAACTCGGTTTTAACCGTTAGTTTTAGGTCCCGTGCATCCTGATACCGAATATGTCGCTCATCTGGTCTTGGGTGAATGGTAATTCCGTTTGCGCCAAATTCTTCAATATCTGCAGCAACTTTTAGTAAATTAGGCACATTACCACCTCTAGAATTACGTAAAGTTGCAATTTTATTAATATTTACGCTTAACTTTGTCATTTTATAAAATTAGGCTGTAAAGGTAACTCATTAAATCATTTTATCCTATATTCGTAAAGAATGAACACGAACGATTACATATTAAAAGATATCACAGCACTTCGTTTAAACGACAGTGTAAAAAGTGCACAAAATCTATTTAAAAACCTTCCAATAACGCATTTTCCTGTTGTTGAAAATGATAAATTATTAGGCTCTTTTTCTGAGGATGACGCACAAACTATCGAAAATAAAGAGGATGTTTTAGAAAGCTATAGTTATTTATTTAGCTCTTTTTTTGCTAAAGAAAAGGCAACTGCTTTAGAACTGATAAAGATTTTTGCGGATAATAATGCAACGATAATTCCGGTTTTAAATGCTGATAAAAATTACATCGGTTATTATGAATTGACCGATGTCATAGAAATTTTTTCGGCAAGCCCTTTTATGCATGAAGAAAGCGAAACTTTAATTGTAGAAAAACTAGAAAATGATTATTCTATGAGTGAAGTTACTCAAATTGTAGAAACAAATGGAGGCAAAATTTTAGGAATCTATATTTCTGAAAAACAAGATGATTTTGTACAGATAACTTTAAAAGTAATTTCTAATGAAATCAATGAAATCATGCATACTTTTAGAAGATATAATTATGAAATTATTTCTACGCACGAAAATGACATTTACTTAGAGGATTTAAAAAATAGATCTGAATATTTACAAAAATACCTAGAAATGTAATCACATCAGTTGGTTTTATTAAAATTTAATTCTAGTATTTTTTCAAAGACAATCAATAAAAAAAATGAAGAAAGTTGCAATTTACGGTCAATCCTATTCAATTTCTGCAGAGAAAGAAATTCAGATTTTACTGGATGTTCTTCTAGACCACAATATTAGCTGTTTTATTGAAAAACAGTTTTACGATTTATTGATTGAAGGAAATGTTTTAGAAAAAAAATATCCAACCTTTTCACATTTTTCTGATTTAAATAACTCTTTTGATGCAATTTTTACTTTAGGTGGAGATGGCACAATATTAAGAGCGGTAACCTATATAAGAAACTTAGGAATTCCTATTCTAGGCATTAATACTGGCCGATTAGGTTTCTTGGCGACTATCAACAAAAAAGCAATAAAAGAAAGTGTCGAGCTAGTTTTAAAAGGCGAATACACAATTCAAGAAAGAACTTTACTTTCAATAAAAACAGTGCCCGTTTTAAAGGAATTTAACGAACTTAATTTTGCATTGAACGAGGTTACAATTGCCAGAAAAAACACCACCTCTATGATTGGTGTTCGAACCTGTTTAAATAAAGAATATCTAACAAATTATTGGGCAGATGGCTTAATAATCGCAACACCTACAGGCTCTACAGGTTACTCTTTAAGTTGTGCCGGACCTGTAGTGTCGCCAGGATCCAAAAACTTAGTTATTACACCCATTGCTCCTCATAATTTAAATGCAAGATCTATGGTGATTTCTGATGAAACTAGCATTCAACTAACCATAGATTCTAGAGAAAAAGATTTTTTAATTTCGTTAGATTCTAGAATCACTTCTGTACCAAAAAACACAAAGGTATATATAGAAAAAGCAAACTTTAGTATTAAGACGATTACTCCAAACAATCAGTCTTTTTTACAAACTTTAAGAAGTAAATTATTATGGGGAGAAGATACTAGAAACGAGACCAATCTTTAACAAACTAATTGCAATAAAACACCAAAATTGTTGTTATTCAAAAAAGACTGAATATTAACTTTTTAAAGCAAATTGAAATACTTATATTTGCTCGCTATTTTTTAGGATGAAAAACTGTATTTTATTAGTGATTTTAACAAGCTTTTCTAATGTTTCATTGGGGCAAATGTATGAAGTAGGAATCTCTGTTGGTGGATCTAATTTTGCTGGAGATATCGGTAGAACTAGCTATATCTATCCGAATAAAATTGGAGGCGCAGCATTTTTTAAATACAATAAGAACCCAAGAATGGCATTAAGAGCAACCTACAGTTATTTGCCTATAAAAGCAAATGATTTAGATGCAGACACAGATTTTAGAAGAGATCGAGGCTTAAATTTTAAAAATACAATAAACGAATTGGCAGTGGGTTTAGAATATAATTTTTACGAGTATGATTTATCAACACCTGGTAAAACTTGGACACCATATATTCTTTTAGAATTCGCAGCTTTTGACTATAAGTATATAACTTCTGAGCCACAGCCAGATCAATATGAATACAATTCTAAAAACTCATTTGCAATTCCATTTGGTGTAGGATTTAAATCAAAATTATCTGGTTCTTTTGCTTTTGCATTAGAAACAAAATTTAGATATACTTTTGAAGATGATTTAGATTACAACAACGAGAAAATAGCAAAACTAAATTTTGGGGGCACAGGGAATGATTGGTATATGTTTACAGGTTTTTCATTAATTTACACTTTTGGAAGACCAGCCTGTTACACAAACGGATTATAATATATGGATAAAAAACTACTAATTGATTTACAAAGAGTTCCAAAACACGTTGCCATTATTATGGATGGTAATGGCCGTTGGGCTAAAAGTAAAGGAATGAGCAGAATTTTTGGTCATAAGCATGCACTAACCGCGGTAAGAGAATCTATAGAAACTGCTGCTGAAATAGGAGTTGAAGCAATAACTCTTTATGCTTTTTCAACAGAAAATTGGAGTCGCCCTAAAATGGAAGTAGATGCTTTAATGAAACTACTTATACAATCACTCAAAAAAGAACTACCTACCTTTCAAAAAAACGAAGTAAAAGTGAATGCAATTGGTAATATTGAAAGTTTACCAGAGAAAGCTCAAAAAACTTTAGAAGATGTTCGTGAACTAACCAAAAGCAATACTCGAATCACTTTAACTTTGGCCTTAAGTTATGGTTCTAGAGAGGAAATTGTTAAAGCAATCAAAAACATATCTAAAAAAGTTGTTAATAAAGAGCTTGATTTAGAAAAAATTGATGAAAATACTATAAATAACCATTTATATACGTTTAATTTGCCCAACGTTGATTTAATGATAAGAACTAGTGGAGAACAACGCATTAGTAATTTCTTATTATGGCAAATGGCGTATGCCGAATTATATTTTACAGATACACTTTGGCCAGATTTTAGACAAGAACATTTCTATGAAGCAATCATAGAGTACCAGAATAGAGAAAGACGATTTGGAAAAACAAGCGAACAACTTACAGAATAAATTTTACATGAAATTATTTTCTGCAACACTAGTGCTTTTTGCACTTTTTTTTAATCTTAATGCAAACGCACAAATAGAAAAAGACAGTTTATCAATTGTAAAAATAGATACGACTTCGAACCAAAATATGTCCTTTGAAAAAGGAAAAGAATATATTTTGGGAGGGATTACTGTTACCGGATTAAAAAAATTTAGCGAAGAAACTGTAAAGGTTTTTACGGGTTTAAGAGATGGTCAGGCAATAAAATTGCCAGGAGACAAACTTACAAGCGCTATAAAAAAATTATACGAAAGCAAACAATTTAGCAACGTAGATGTTTATTTAGCAAAAATAGATTCGAATGCTGTATACCTGCAGTTTGATGTGCAAGAATTACCTCAGTTAAATAAGGTTAAAATTGTTGGTATAAAAAAATCGAAAGCAAAAGAGCTTATAAAGGATGCTGAGTTAAAAACAGGTGCGATGCTTACCGATAATTTAATAGTAACCACTAAAAACTATATAACAAAAAAATATACAGACAAAGGGTTTCTAAAAGCAAAAGTTAATTTAGACGTGCAACCGGATACTTCAGACATTAACACTGTTAATATGAAGGTTTTCATAGATAAAGGATCTAAAATAAAAATTAAAGACATTGTTTTTACAGGTAATAAAAAACTATTAGACAAAAACCTTAGAAAAGAAATGTCTAATACCAAAAGAAAGTTTTTTGGTCGCTTTTGGAAAGGATCAAAATATATTGAAGAAAAGTATCAAGAAGATTTAGAAAGCATTTTAGATAGATACAGTAGATTAGGCTTTAGAGATGCACGTATTTTAAGTGATAAAATATCTTGGAATGATGATAATACTATTAATATAAATATTGATTTAGAAGAAGGAAGACAATATAGATTTGCTGATATTCTATTTGTTGGTAATAAAGAATATACCGATGAGCAATTAAGACTTGTTTTAAGAATAGATAAAGGTGACGTTTATAACGGTGCTGTTTTAAAAGAACGTGTAAAAGGTGATGGGAAACCAACATCCGAAGATTTATCTACGTTATATCAAGACAATGGTTTCTTGTTCTCTCAAGTAAATGCGGTTGAAACAAGGGTACAGAATGATTCTATAACCGTAGAAATTAGAATTAGAGAAGACGAAAAAGCACGTATTAAGAAAGTTACAGTTTCAGGAAATGATAAAACTAATGATCATGTAATATTCAGAGAATTACGTGTAAAACCGGGAGACCTATTTAGTAGAAGTGCAATTATAAGGTCTATTAGAGAAATTGGTCAATTAGGTTTCTTCGATCAAAATGTAACGCCAGATGTAGTGCCAGATTATCAAAATAAGACTGCGGATATCGATTTTACAGTTGTAGAAAAAGGTGGTAGTCAAATTGAATTACAAGGTGGTTATGGTGGTGGATCCTTTATTGGTACTTTGGGTTTGTCATTTAATAATTTTTCTATCCGAAACATTTTTAACAAAGAAGCATATAAACCACTACCAATGGGAGATGGTCAAAGCTTAGCGCTACGTTTGCAAACAAGCAGAACATTTAACACGTATAGCTTTTCTTTTACAGAACCTTGGTTAGGAGGTAGAAAACCGAAATCATTATCATTTTCTGTTTATTCTTCAAATCAATACCAATTTAATTTTCAAACTGGCGATGTAGATAAAAGTCAAAGTTTGGGTATTATCGGTGCTTCTTTAGGCTTAGGGCAGCGTTTAAATTGGCCAGATGACTATTTTCAACTATCTCAAACGGTCAGTTACCAAAGTTTTAATTTAAGTAATTATGGCTTTAGAGTAGGTGCAAATATTTTGAATAATGGTACCTTAAATAATTTGTCTTATAGTGCTGCTTTTACTAGAAATTCGGCAGGACCAAGTTTAATTTTCCCTACTTATGGATCAGAATTCTCTTTTGCGGTAAAAGCAACTTTACCATATTCATTATTCAGTAATAAAGATTATGATAATTTAGAAACTCAAGAAAAATATAAATGGCTAGAATACTATAAATTTACCGCAAAAGGTAAGTGGTATACTGCTTTTACGGATAAATTAGTTTTAATGACCAATGCAGAAATGGGATATTTAGGATTCTATAATTCTGAACTAGGTCAAAATCCTTTTGAAAGATATTTTGTTGGTGGAGACGGTATTGCTCAGTTTCAGTTAGATGGTAGAGAAACTGTAGGTTTAAGAGGGTATGAAAACAATAGATTATCATCTGCCGAAGGGGGTACAATTTTCAATAAATTTCAATTAGAATTAAGGTATTCTATAACGGATGCTCCTTCCGCTTCTATTTACACTCTTGGATTCTTAGAAGGTGGTAATTCTTATGACAATTTTGAAACATTTAATCCGTTTGAAATAAAACGATCAGCAGGAGTAGGTGTAAGAATATTTATGCCTGCATTTGGTTTATTGGGTATAGATTTTGCGCATGGTTTCGACCCTCTGCCAGGATTCACTGAAAAATCTGGCTGGCAAACACATTTTATCATCGGAAGACAATTCTAGAAAAACTGTACATTTGTAATGTCATCGTTTTTTTGGCACGGTTTTTTCTAATACATCATACAAATGAAAAAAATATTTACAGTACTAGTTCTTTTATTTACAGCAACAAATTTTTGGTCGCAGAGAAGTCAAATTATAGCATATATTGATATGGAATATATTCTAGAAAATGTTCCAGAATATATGCAAGCCCAGAACACTTTAGATACCAAGATAGCTAAATGGAAAAATAACTTGGATAAACAAGAACGTCATATTGAAGTTTTAAAATCTGACTTAGCCAACGAGAAAGCAATCTTAACGAAAGATTTAATTGAAGAGAAAGAAGAAGAAATTGAAATAAAACAAGTTGAATTAAGGAGATTAGAATCGCTATATTTTGGTCCAAATGGTAACATGTTTTTGGTAAGAAAACAATTAGTTAAGCCTATTCAAGACCAAGTTTATAATGCAATACAAAGTATAGCTGCAAGGAAAAAATATGATTTTGTATTTGACAAATCAAGTGAATTGGTTATGCTCTATTCAAATAAAAAATACGATATTAGCGAACTTGTTTTATCCTCGATAGATAGAACTCGATTATCAGAGGAAAAAAAGGAAAAGATAAACAAAAGGTCAGAAATTCCTACTGAAGATTTAACTGAAAGACAAAAAGACCTTATTGAGATTAGGGAAGAAGCTAAAGATAAAAAAGTAGAAGCTATTGAAAAAAGAGTAGAAGAAAATAAAGCTAAAAAGGTAGCTATTGCAGAAAAAAGAGCCGATCTGATTAAAAAAAGAGAAGAACAAAGAAAAATATTAAGAGAGAAAAAGAAGCGCTTAGAAAAAGAAAGAAGAGGAAAAAAAGAAAATAATTAAATCAAAAAAGGAATAATAATTAAATTAAAACAAGAATGAAAAATTTAAAAACGTTACTATTAATTGCTGTGTTTACTTTAGGTTTGGGTGGTGTTGCAAATGCACAAAAGACGGGTCATATTGACTTTGAAAAACTAGTAGCTGAAATGCCTCAAACTAAAAAATTAAAACAAGATATCGAAAAGCTTGGTAAGACTTATCAGGATGAGATTGAAGGAATGGCGAAAAAATTAGATGCCAAAATGAAGAAGTATACAGCTGAACAAAACACTCAAACTCAAGAAATAAATGAGACTAGAGCGCAAGAAGTTCAACAAGAGAGAGCAAGATATGAGCAATTAAGACAAACTGCCTATCAAGAAATGCAAAAGAAACAAGCTGAAGGCCTAGAACCTATCATAGAAAAAGCTCAGAAAGCTATTGAAGAAGTCGCAGCCGCTAAAAGTATTTTATATGTTTTAGATGCTTCACTTGGTAAAGGTTTATTAGTTTCTAAAGGAGATGATCTTTTTGGAGCTGTAAAAACAAAATTAGGTTTCTAAGAAACCACGGATTAATTAAAATAAAAAACCTACTTTTTAAAGTAGGTTTTTTATTTTTACAGTATTATGAAATCAAATAATTTACCTATTGGCATTTTTGACTCTGGGATTGGTGGCACCTCAATTTGGAAAGAAATTAAGGCACTTTTACCGAAGGAGAGCACTATTTATCTTTCTGACAGTAAAAACGCTCCCTATGGAGAAAAAAGTACACAAGAAATTATAGATTTGTCCATTAAAAATACCGAATTTCTTTTACAACAAAACTGTAAATTAATTGTTGTAGCGTGCAATACAGCCACTACAAATGCTATAAAAATACTGCGAAAGAAATATACAGTTCCCTTTATTGGCATTGAACCTGCGATTAAACCTGCAGCCTTAAAAACAAAAACAAATATTATTGGGATACTAGCAACGAAAGGTACGCTAATTAGCGAGTTATTTGAAAAAACATCTAGTACCATTAGGCAGCAAATAGTAATTAAAGAAAAAATAGGTACAGGTTTAGTAGAATTGATCGAAAGCGGTGAAATTAATTCAGCAGAAATAAAACAACTGTTAACCTCTTATTTACAACCAATGCTAGAGGAAAACGTAGATTGCTTAGTTCTGGGGTGCACCCATTACCCTTATTTAATACCTCACATCCGGGAAATTGTTGGTGATAAAATGCAAATAATAGATTCAGGAGAAGCCGTGGCAAGACAAACCAAAGCTATTTTAGAAAAATATAAACTATTAAATATTGATCTAATAAACGGAACCAATCAATTTTACATCAATAAAATTAAAGACGTTTTAGAAACACTTCTATCTAAAGAGAATATGTATATAACAATTGATGAAAAGGAATTTTAAAATCCTCCAAACGAAGAATTAATATTAGGACAGGCCGCTGCTCTTGGTTCTTTTGTCCATAAATTAACCCCCACAGAAATTTGATGAAAGCCTGATGTTGTTAACACTGTCTCATTCATCTGGTTTGTATACGTATAAGAAAACATTAAATTTTCATAATTCAAACCAACTATTGGAGATATAAATTGAGAATTTTCAATAGCATTAGAATCAAAACTTCTTCTATACGAAAGTGCTGCCCATAGTTGAGATTTCGAAATATTTTTATAGGCTTTAACATTAAAATCAGCAATCCTTTCACCTATTCCCTCCCTAAACTGAAACATCACGGAAGGTTCAAATTGTACAGCAAGATCTTCTCCGAAATAATATCCCGTAGAGAAAACATAATTTCTTAAATCTAAAGGTTCTTGAACATTCAAATTATTTTTAGCTGTTAACAGTAAATTCTTAATTGTAAAATAGGATGAAAAACCACTTAAATGATATGCCATACTAAAATCCGCATTGTAATAACTTGTGCTCTCTATAATTGCTGCAATTGCTCTATCTCCAGTAAAGGATCTTTGATCTGATTGATTTTGCACAAATGTAAAGGCCAACCCAAAAGAAAGTTGGTTAAAAACTGCACCGTTACTCATTGGCAAATGATAAGAATACGAACCTTGCAAACCTTTTTGAGAATGAAATCCATTTTTATCATTAAATAAAACAAAACCGTAACCCGCATTAGAATCTTCACCCAGTCTTGTATGAAAACTCATCGTTTGTAAAGCTGGAGCATTTAGCATACCCGCCCACTGCTGTCTTGCTGTAAAACGCAATTTACTAGAATTACCAATTCCTGCTGCAGATGGATGAACTAAATACAAATTATCCGAAAGATAGTCTTGGTAAATAGGCAACGTTTCTTGAGAATTACTTTTTATTGAAAAAAGGAGAAAAATTAATAAACAAAATATATAGTGCATTAACTTCATTAAAAGTCAGATTATTTTAAGTTCTCAAATATATCGATTTTATAAGAATAAATACTTTTTAACTTAAAGTTTTAACACACTTTAAAATATAAAAAATACTCCTTTATTGTTTATTCAGTTTGACTTATAGTCGTTTTATCATTTTTAAAAATAATAGCTCATCATAATAAATAAAATTTTCATGTAATTCCATTTTAAAAACATCCTGAATTCAAAGCAAATTTATCAGATTACATAAATTAAGGAACACTATAAAACATAAAACTATGCATCAAAAAGAATTTTCCCTTCTAAATTCGCTACTATTATCAAATAGAGTTTAGATAATTACCTGTTAATAAATCTTCTTTACTTAATTAAAAAATACATTTTTTAACCATTAAAAAAATTCCATATTCACAACAAAATATAGTTTTTATGAAAAAAATTAAAACTTTAAATCTAGCAATTTTTAAAATTCAAAGCACAAAAAAAGGGTAATTCGTAAGAACTACCCTTTCTTTCAAAAACTTTATTTTATAGTTAATTTCCACCGCCTTTCGATGCAGAATAACTAATTTTAAGAGCATTAACATCTCTTAATTTTAATCTAATATCTGTAATAGTACCAACGTTAGATTCTTTATCAGCTTTGATTGAAGTTGTCATAAAAGGAACTTCTGCTTCCGATACTTTAGTTCTTGCATTTATAATAAATGCAGGCACTTGATCTGCAGAAGCAATTTTATCGTTTAATTGAATTTTATTATAACCAACTCCATCTCTGTTAGGATCTTTAGATTTACCAACATAAATAGTACATACCAAACTTTTATGTTCTAATTTTTTAACTTCAGAAGCACTTGGTAATCTTGGGTTTTCAATTCTTAAATCTGTCTCTCTCATAGTAGTTGTTACCATGAAGAAGAATAATAACATAAAAACGATATCCGGCAAAGCAGCAGTATTTACAGCTGGCATTCCTTTTTTCTTCTTTCTAAATTTAGACATATATTAAATTTTAATATTAATTAAGATGTTGGTTCCGCATCAGAAATAATCTGAGGATATGATGTTTTAATATCTTCAACTTTTTTCTTTAAAGCTTCATTCGTCTTATCACTATCATAAGCTTCTTCTAGCTCATCATATGAGACATTGTATCGTTTCTTAGACAATCTATTTCTAAGATCTGTATATGCTCTAAGAAGCTCATTCTGCACTTTAATATAGGTGCCATATTCGGTACCTCTATCGCTTTGCACAGATATAATCGCTTTATTTGGATGATCTGATGAAGAGTCACTTCTTTCTCCTTCACAATAGTCACAATCTTTACCTGGTGTACCATCTTCTTCTGCATTTCCAATTCCACCACCATTATCAATAAAGTCCATAGCGGCGGCTTTCAAGTCATTTATATCCATTCTTTGATCTTCAACCAATAACTCATTGTTTCTGTTGATAAGAACTATAAATATATTTTTCTCTTTAATAATTGGTGGTACATAATCTGGTGGCGGTTTTTCTGATAACTTCTTAGAGACACCTGAATCTACATTCATTGTCGTTGTTACTAAGAAGAAAATTAATAACAGAAAAGCAATGTCTGCCATAGAACCTGCGTTAATTTCTGGATTTTCTCTTCTTGCCATATTTTTATTATTTGATTAATCCTTTTATTAAATCCCAGACAAAGAATATACTAGCAAAACCACCTAAGATAATGCTATACCATATTCCTGCTCCTACCCAACGATTAATTGATGACCCTTCTTCTCCTCCTGGCTGTATCTTTCCTGCTGCATCATAAACTACATCACTATCAGACAAGAAATAAGCGACAAGCAAAAGAACTGACAACACAGCTAATCCTGCTAAAGTTTTCTTTAAATTTTCTGGGTTTCTAATTAAACTCCAAAAAGCGAGTCCAATTGTTACTATAACAGCTGCTATGAATAACCAAAAAGAGAAAGATATTAATGGACTTACTAAACTATTTTGTAAATCTACACTCTCTTCTATTGCTACAGAATCTTCCATAAGAACTCTTATAAAAAGAACACCTCCAATAAGAGCAATGGCAGCAATTAAAATATTTAAAATTTTATTACTTTTCATATTGAGTTTTATTTTTTATACTTTACTAATAAATCTACCAAAGAGATAGAAGCATCCTCCATACTATTTACAATACTATCGATTTTTGCAACGATGTAATTATAAAAAATTTGAAGAATAATAGCTACAATAAGCCCAAATACTGTAGTTAATAATGCAATTTTAATACCACCTGCAACAACTGCTGGAGAAATATCATTCGCAACCGCAATATCATTAAATGCTCCAATCATACCAATTACAGTACCCATGAAACCAAGCATTGGTGCTAAGGCGATAAATAAAGAAATCCAAGAAACATTTTTCTCTAATTGTCCCATTTGAACTCCTCCATAAGAAACAACTGCTTTTTCAGCTTCTTCTACACCTTCATCAACTCTGTCTAAACCTTGGTAAAAAATTGATGCAACAGGTCCTTTTGTGTTTCTACAAACCTCTTTTGCTGCTTCTACGCCACCTGAACTTAGGGCGTCATCTACACTTGCTAATAATTTTTTAGTATTTGTAGTTGCCATGTTTAAATAAATAATTCTTTCAATGGCGATAGCTAACCCTAGGATTAATGCTACTAATACAATTCCCATGAATCCTGGGCCACCGTCTATAAAGTTTTGCTTTAAGATTTGGTGAAATGTTTTTGCTTCTGTTGCCGCTTCTTGAGCGAAAGTTGATTGAATAGCTCCAAAAAACATAAATCCTGTTACAGATAAGGCATTTACTACTTTTTTCATCTCTGTTATAAATTAATTTTAATAGTTAACGGGTTAAAGATATAATTTTCGTCTCAAATAAAGAAAAATTAAGATTCTTAATATTTTATTAATTTTAAGAAACTAGACCCTTTTATATAAGAGACTGCCAAGTAACAAAAAATGTTATGCATAAAAAAATTTATTTTGTTCAATTTCTGTTTTTTTAGCACTTTTATTGTAGAAATGTTTCTTTTTTATTAAATCGATTGAATTTAAGAGCTTCATTTATTCGTAATTTCACCTCTTAAAGACTTTTCAAAGTAAAAAGTAAAGTTTTCTAACGTAAGATTTTCATTTAACAAATACATCAATTTTGCTACCGCAGATTCTGTTGTAATATCTTTTCCGCTAACAACTCCTATTTGTTTTAATGCAATACTGGTTTCATAATGACCTTGTATTACATTTCCACCAGAACATTGGGTAACATTAATAATTCTAATATTTTTAGAAATTGCTTCTTTTAATAGGTTTAAAAACCAAATTTCATCTGGCGCATTTCCAGATCCATACGTTTCTAAAATAACTCCTTTTAAATCATTTGTATTTAAAACACTTTTCACAACCTTTTCTGTAATCCCCGGAAATAGTTTCAAGATTAAAATATCTGTTACAAGATTTTTTCTAATAATTAATTTCTTTTTTTCTTCTGATGGTTTATAAATAAAATGATCACTAAAGTTTAAATGCACACCGCTTACTGCCAAAGGCGGATAATTCATAGAAGCAAAAGCTTCAAATTGTTCTGCATTAATTTTTGTAGTTCTATTCGCTCTATATAACTTATATTCAAAATATAAACAAACTTCAGAAATAATTGGTTTATCGTCTTTTCTGGCGCTGGCAATTTCTATAGAAGTAATTAAATTTTCTTTTGCATCTGTTCTTAAATCTCCAATTGGCAATTGAGATCCTGTAAAAATAATTGGTTTCTGTAAGTTTTCTATCATAAAACTTATGGCAGAAGAAGTATAAGACATCGTGTCTGAACCTGTTAAAATTACAAATCCGTCAAAATCATTGTAATTAGTTTCAATAATGACTGCAATATCTTTATAATATCGAGTGTTCATGTTGGATGAATCTATAGGAACATCAAAAGAAATACTTTTTATGACACAATTTAACTGCTCTAATTCAGGGATTTTCTCCAAAATACGACTAAAATCAAACGCTTTTAATGCATTTGTTTTATAATCTTTAATCATTCCGATAGTTCCTCCTGTATAAACGATTAATATGTTCGGTTTTTTTGACATTTTGGCATTTTTTTTATCCAAATTAAAATTGGAATACTTTATGTTATAATTTTGCAGAACAAAAATGAACTAAATTTTTAAAACAGTATATATTATGATAGGATTTTATATTTTAATAGGTGTAATCTCTTTATTAAGTTGGTTAGTGAGTAATAAACTTAAAAAGAAATTTAAAAAATATTCTGAAATTCAGTTACGAAACGGCATGAGTGGCGCTGAAATTGCTGAAAAAATGTTAGCAGATCATGGTATTTATGATGTAAAAGTAATTTCTACTCCTGGTAGATTGACAGATCATTACAATCCTGCTGATAAAACAGTAAATTTAAGTGAAGCTGTTTTCAACCAAAGAAACGCTGCTTCTGCGGCTGTTGCAGCCCATGAATGTGGACACGCTGTACAACACGCAAAAGCATACGAATGGCTAACAATGCGTTCAAAATTAGTCCCAATTGTAAGCCTTACTTCAAACTTTTCACAATGGATGGTTTTTGGTGGTCTTATTTTAGGCGCAGGTTCAGGGCAAACGGGAATTGGCTTTATGGTTGCGGTTGCTGGTTTAGTTTTTATGGCCTTAGGTACAATTTTTAGCTTTATCACTTTACCAGTAGAATATGATGCAAGCAACAGAGCTTTGGCTTGGTTAAAAAATAAAAATATGGTTTCTCAAGAAGAATTAGCAGGATCTACAGACGCCTTAAAATGGGCCGCTAGAACCTATTTAGTGGCTGCTTTGGGCTCTTTAGCAATGCTTTTATATTGGGGTTTGCAAGTTTTAGGAGGAAGAGATTAAATGTCGTGAACACTTTTTTATCGCACTTTTGTGTCTACTATAACTTATAAATTGATGTACTTTAATTAGTGTTTTACGTTAATAATTTCAAAGATGCTTCGAATTTCTCGAAGCATTTTTTTATGCAGGAAACTTTTTTTTGATTTTAAGCGTCTTAACTTTTATAGAAAAGAAATTCTGGTTTAACCGAAATTTAACCCACTTCATCAGAATTTGATATTTCTTTTGTAACAAAATAGCCACTTTTGAAGTGTTATAAAAGAAAAGCAATTCTTTTTAGATTCTTGTTTCCACAGGAATGACAAACTAATAGAAACCTCAACTTAAAAAAAATTGAGGAGCCATTTTTAAAAACCAACCAAATGAAACTTTTTACAACCAGTATTTTTATTGTATTCTTCGGAATTTTAACGACCTTTTCTCAACACGCTATTTCAGGAAAAATTGTTGATGACCAAAACATATCTCTGCCATTCGCAAATATTGTTTTGTATCAAATTGGCGAGGAAGCAAATCCAAAAGGAACTGTCTCTGATGATAAAGGAGAATTTAATTTTGATAAAATAGCAGCAGGGAACTATAAAATTCAATTTTCGATGTTGGGTTTTAAAACTCAAAATATTGATGAATTCACATTAAATGAAAACAAAACGTATAACATCACTTTAAAAGAGGAAAGTCAAACTTTAAATGAAATAGTTGTAAAAAGCAAACGACCAATTATTAGGCAAACTGCAGAAAAGCTAATCGTAGATTTAGAAAATTCAGAAATGATAAACACAAACCTACAAGATGTTATGCGTAAAGTTCCTGGAGTTTTGGTTACAAATAACGGAATTTCAATTGCTGGAAATAGAGGCGTAAGAATCCTTATCAACGGAAAAACTACAGAATATATGGATGTAGAAACACTTTTACGTGATTTTCCTGCAGATAATATATCAAAAATTGAAGTTGTAGAACAACCTGGTGCTGAATATGAAGCTTCTGGATCTGGAGCAATTATCAACATTATCTTAAAGAAAAACGTAAAATTAGGCACTCATGGAAGTGCAAATACTTGGGTTGGAGAAGACCAAGGTTTTGAGTGGGGTTCTGGGTTTTCAATTGCTAGTTATAAAAACAAACTAAATTGGCAAACAAGCATTGGGTATTCTCAGCCAACTTCTAGAGAAGATTTATTTTTGCTAAGAACTGTTGGTAATGAAACCTATGACCAAGTTACTAAAGAACCTTATGATCCTGATAATTTTAGAATTAGCGGCAGTATGGATTATTATTTAAATGATAAAAATTCTATTGGAATTGGCGCAAGTTTAAACACAAGAAACTCTACCAGAATTGCCTCTAGTAAAACTGTTATTTCTGATGAAAACTCAGTAAATACATTATTTTCTGAAAATAGTTTTAATAGACAAAGGAGCAATTATAGCATCAATCCTTATTACGAATACAAATCTGAAACTGATAGATTGTTAGTTGATTTTACGTACATCGATTTTGTAAGTGACAACACCAACACACTATATGATGTTGCAGGAAGCACAATTCCTTTTACTGACAGAAAATATATACAAGATGGAACATACAACATAAAAACCTATAGTTTAGATTATACAAAAACGTTTTCAGACAATCTTAAAATAAGTGCTGGCTCTCGTTTTGCAGATGTAGCAACAGACAACGATTTAGAATCTCAAATTTTAAATAATACTGGAAATTTTAGAAAAATTGATAGTTTAAGTAGCCAGTTTTTAATTGATGAAACTATTTTTGCTGCATATTCTAAAATAAATGCTACAGCTGGTAAATGGTCTTTTTCTGGAGGTTTGCGTTACGAAGATAGTGATACAGATGGCACATCAATATTTACGGAAAATGGCTCTTTGACTACAGAAGTTTTAAAAAGACCAATTCAAAAATTGTTTCCAAGTGCTTCTATCAGCAGAAAAATGACAGATGTTTTAGGCGCAAGTTTATCTTATAGCTATAGAATTCAAAGACCTTCTTATAGTAGTTTAAATGCTTTTCAAACATTTTTAGATCCTTTTTCTGCAAGTCAAGGAAACCAAAGATTAACTCCTTCTTATACTAATAATTACCAATTTAATTTAACTTACGAAGGACAACCTTTTTTTACAATTGGGTATAGTAAAACTGATGATGTTATTTTCGATTTGATAAAACAAGACAATGAAACTGCGCAAATAAGGCAACAAGTTGTAAATGTAGAAAACAATGCCAATTGGAATTTTAGGTTGTTTGCACCTGTAAATTTTGTAGATGGTTTAGATGGTTACACAGGTATTATTGTTACCAATACCGATTTTCAATCGTCATCTTTTGGCGTAGATTTAAATAAATGGAACTTAATTTGGTTTTTACAAGCAAGCTACCAATTACCTTGGGATATTAATTTTGAAATTAGTGGAAATTATGGAACTGGTGCTTTAGAAGATCAAATTGAAGTAGATTGGTTTGCAGAGCTAGATTTTTCTTTCGGTAAAACTTTTTTAGACGATAAACTAAAAGCAAATCTTGGTTTTAATAAAATGCTAAATAGAGGTTTTGTAGGTACTATAGATTATGGAAATGGAACAGCAGCAGTAGAGAGCAATGGTTCTAGACAAAATATTCAATTGCGTTTTACCTATAGTTTTGGCGATAAATTCGGAAAGAAAAAATCTGGAAGAAAAACCAATAGAGATGAACAAGATAGAATAAATGATGATAGTTAAAGTTGGAAGTTAAAAAATGTAAAATAAATAATCTTTAAGTTTGTAAAAATGATTTATAAAACACTTTTTATTATAGGGTTGATACTCCAAGTTGCTGCACAAATTCTATTGGCACAAGGAAATGAATTTGTCTATTCCTTAAAACCAATCGATTTTACACATTGGTTTATTTTAATTGGTGTTGTTTTTATGATTCCACAAGTGATAAATTTTCCTAACAAAATTTTTAGTTATGTTGGAACTCCAATTGCATTAATTGGTATTGTTTGTTTAATTGGTATGTGTGTTTTAGATTTTATTTGGTGGAGCCAACCAACACAAGAAATTCGTCAAGAATTTGCGAATCAAATTGCTAAAGTGCCATCCATTTGGAAACCTTTTATTTCTTTTGGACCAAGTATCTTAAATTTTGGATTACTAATTTTGAGTTTTAACTTTTTAAAAATAAATAAATTAGGTATTCTTATTATAATTTTAGCAACGCTTATTATTTATTTTGGAAGGTTTATTCCTCATAGATTAATTTATGGCTATGCTTTAACTGCTATAGGATTTTCTATGTTATTTTATCAAAAAAAATTAAATTATGAACACAAAATTAAATAAATCTGATTGGATAATTCTTGCCATCGTTTATGGAACAACTGTAATTTTAGGTTGTTACGATTACTATAAAGAAGATAATAAATTGATAGAGTATTTAGTTGATTTTCCAACAGATACCATTTTATCGATTGTAATTATTTTGGTTTTTATTCAAAAAATAGTCCCCAGTTTTTTGGTTGATAAAAAAACTACTTTCTGTTTTTTATTTCTAGCTTTATATTACTAACAGTTATAGGAACTTTAGATAATATTGTTGGGAGATATACTGCAGGTGCAAATTTAAGCTCAATTAAAAATATTGGCTCTTATTTAATTGGTGGCTTGTATAATGCTGTTGATATGACTAGTTTTCCTTTGGGGATTTTATTAATTAAAAAATTCTACGAAAGTCAAACACAAATTATTGAAGCTGAAAAACAGCAAAAAGAAAACGAATTAAAATTATTACGTTCACAAATAGATCCTCATTTTTTATTCAATAATTTAAATACGTTAGATAGTTTAATTGATAGCAATCCTAACAAAGCAAAAGAATATATTAATAGATTGTCCTTAATATATAGGTATTTAATCCAAACAAAAGACGCTGAAGTTATGGAACTTACTAGCGAAATTGAATTCGCAGAAAATTATATATTTCTGATGAAAACCAGATTTGGAGAAGATTATGAATTTGTCATCGAGAAAAATATTTCTTTAGTTGATAAATACATTCCAACAGGCGCTTTGCAAAGTTTGTTAGAAAATGTAGTAAAACACAATAAATCTGATGGAAAAAATGTAATAAAAACAGCTATTTTAATAAACGAAGGATGGTTAATTATTACCAACCCAAAAGCTACATTAGCATCTAAAAACGAATCTTTTGGAACAGGTTTAGAAAACTTAAAAGCACGTTACAAATTACTTTCGGATGAAAAAATACAAGTACATAATATGGACAAAAAGTTTGAAGTTTTTATTCCAATAATTGAATTGAGTAGTTAAGCGTCATTACGAATGTGGAACAATTGCAGCAATCTGTTTTTTTTTAAACTAAACGATTGCTTCGTAAACTTGCAATGACTTAAAAGAACAAAAATGAAAATATTAATTTTAGAAGACGAAATTCCTGCATATCAAAAACTAACCAAGTGTTTAGATACTTTTTTTGATATAAAAATCTCACAAGACTGGGCACGCACTATTGTTGACGGTAAACAGTTACTTCAAGAAAATTCTTATGATTTTATTTTGTCTGATATTCAACTCTTAGATGGTTTGTCTTTTGATTTATTCACTAAAATAGAAATTGATACGCCTATTATTTTTTGCTCTGCTCACGCTGAGTTTTTATTCCAAGCATTTAACACAAACGGAATAGCATACATTCTAAAACCCTATTCTCAAGACGATTTTAATAAGGCCATTTTAAAATATCAATCTTTATTTAATAAAGGTGATTATACTACTTTAAATACTTCAACCATTGATGCTTTAAAATCTGCATTACAAGAAGAATATACAACTTACAAAAAACGATTTGTGATTAAAAAAGCATCAGGAATTCAGTTATTAAATGCTGTTGATATTACTTTAATTGCTGCCTCTGGAGATTTCTGCTTGGTAAATGATGCTATAGGAAAACGACATACAATTTCACAAAATCTAGGAAGTATACATCAACAATTAAACCCTAAAAAGTTTTTAAAATCAATAGAAGTGAAATAATAAATATCGATTTTATCGAGAAAATAGAAAGTCATTTTAAAAATCGATTATTAATTTCTATCAAAAACTACAAAGAAAAAGTAATAACCAGTTCTAATACAACTTCAGATTTTAGAAAATGGTTGGATCATTAAAATTAAACATGTTTGTCATTATTGCGCAGTCAATAGTCTAAACTTACTTCTTATGATGGGTTCTTGCTAATGCGTTTGAAAACAAGTTTAGCCCAGATTAAAAAGACATCCTTTTTTTGTTTTTCAAAAAAATATATAATGGAAAGCAGTAAAAAGCTTCAAATAAAAAACCTCTCTGATTTCTCAAAAAAGGTTTCTTTCTAATAGTATGTTTTTAAAGTTTTGGATCTTCCCTAAGCTTCTTACACTCTAAATTTTAATCATTCAACTTTAAAATCGCCATGAATGCTTCTTGCGGAATTTCTACATTCCCAACTTGACGCATTCTCTTCTTCCCTTTTTTCTGCTTTTCTAATAGTTTACGTTTACGAGAAATATCTCCTCCATAACATTTTGCAGTTACATCTTTACGCAACGCTTTCGTAGTTTCTCTTGCAATAATCTTAGCTCCAATTGCGGCCTGAATAGGAATATCAAACTGTTGTCTCGGAATTAATTGCTTTAACTTATCTACAATTTTTTTACCAATTGTAAAGGCGTTATCGGCATGTAAAAGTGCAGAAAGTGCATCTACAGGTTGTGCATTTAATAAAATATCTACTCTTACTAATTTCGATTCTCTCATACCAATTGGATGGTAATCAAAAGAAGCATATCCTTTAGAAACTGTTTTTAGACGATCGTAAAAATCAAATACAATTTCTGCCAAAGGCATTTCAAAAGTAAGTTCAACTCTTTCTGTTGTTAAATACGTTTGATTTATAATTTGTCCACGTTTTTCGATACACAAATTCATTACTTGACCAATAAAATCTGATTTTGTAATAATTGAAGCTTTTATAAATGGTTCTTCTACCCTATCTAATCTTGATGGATCTGGTAAATCTGTTGGATTATTTAAAATAATAATTTCCTCCGGATTTTTCTTTGTATACGCGTGGTAAGAAACGTTTGGTACCGTTGTAATAACGGTCATGTTAAACTCACGTTCTAAACGTTCTTGAATAATTTCCATGTGCAACATTCCTAAGAATCCACATCTAAATCCAAAGCCTAAAGCGGCAGAACTTTCTGGAACAAAAACCAAAGAAGCATCGTTTAATTGTAGTTTTTCCATCGAAAAACGTAATTCTTCAAAGTCTTCGGTGTCCACCGGATAAATACCCGCAAAAACCATTGGTTTCACATCTTCAAAACCATCAATTCTCTCTGTAGTTGGGTTTAAAGCATCTGTGATTGTATCACCAACTTTTACTTCTTTTGCAGTTTTAATACCTGTAATTAAATAACCAACATCACCAGTTTTTACCGATTTCTTTACAACCTGAGACAGCTTTAACGTTCCAACTTCATCCGCAAAATAATTTTTGCCGGTTGACATGAATTTAATTTGTTGTCCTTTTTTAATTTCTCCGTTTAAAACTCTAAAATAAGTTTCTATCCCTCTATAGGAATTGTAAACTGAATCAAAAATTAAAGCCTGCAATGGTCCATCTGGATTCCCTTTTGGAGCAGGAATTTTATTAATAATTGCTTCTAAAATATTTTCAACTCCAAAACCTGTTTTTCCACTCGCATGAATTACGTCTTCTGGATTACACCCTAATAAATCGACAATATCGTCTGTAACTTCTTCAGGATTTGCTGATGGTAAATCTATTTTATTTAAAACCGGAATAATCTCTAAATCGTTCTCTAAAGCCAAATATAAATTAGAAATTGTCTGCGCTTGAATACTTTGCGCTGCATCCACAATTAATAAAGCACCTTCACAAGCGGCAATAGAACGCGAAACTTCGTAAGAAAAATCTACGTGACCTGGAGTGTCAATTAAGTTTAAAATATATTGTTCGCCATTGTGCGTATAATCCATTTGAATGGCATGCGATTTTATGGTGATACCACGTTCTCGCTCTAAATCCATACTATCTAGTAACTGTTCTTTTTTTTCACGATCAGTTACAGTGCCCGTAAAATCTAACAATCTATCTGCTAACGTACTTTTACCATGATCAATATGCGCGATAATGCAAAAGTTTCTAATATTCTTCATTTGTTAAATTTGATTTCTAAAATGTCCGCAAATATAAGCTAATTAAAAAGCAGAAGCAATAAAACATTTTTGCAAAATATTCAAATTTATAGAAGGGAAAAACAAGTCTATATTGCACAATTAATATTAAAATAATAGATTTATAAACGAATGCCTTTTCCTTAAGAAATAAGCGAATATATGTTAAATAATCACTATTTTTAGTACTTAATTAAGCACCATGAAAATGAAAGTTTTATTTATAGTTTTAGGCCTAGTTGCTATCCTTTTCATCATATTTCAACTGTATTTTATGAACAGTCAAAAAAATATTGAAAAGTATCCTTATAAAGTGGTGAAAAACTATAGTGATTTCGAAATTAGAATTTATGAAGCATCGCTTTTTACATCTGTAAAGCTTTCAAACAACACCTATAAAGAAACTTCCAGCAAAGGGTTTTCGATTTTAGCAGGTTATATTTTTGGAGGAAATAACAAAAATGAAAAAATAGCCATGACATCCCCTGTAGCTATGACAATTGATGATGCAACCACAATGATGTTCTTAGTGCCAAAAAAATACACGAAAGAGACTTTACCTAAGCCAAACAATGGTGCTATCCAATTTACAGAAATGCCTGCCAAAAAAGTTGCTGCAATTACATTTAATGGCTGGGCAAATGATGATAAAATAAAAGATTACAAAGAAAAATTGATGGCAGCTCTAGACAAGAACGGGATAAAATATACTGCCAATTTTTACTTTTTAGGATACAACGCACCCTTCGAATTGCTAAATAGAAAAAATGAAGTTATTGTGGAATTAGAGTAATTAGTAAACGCTATCCAATTCTGCTATAGCAACTTTAAATTGGTCTTTATTATTGGTATCGTCTCCAGATTTATCCTAGCCTTTTATCATTTCGCCAGCAACAACTCCTCTTAAAAGCACGCTAAAACCGGCATCTTTTAAGAGCGCTTTAATTTAGTCTCTGTTTAAACGACCATCTTTGTCTTTATTAAAATGAGTAAATGCTTCTTCTGGCGATTTAAATTTTTGATTGATTAAAATATGAATGTCTTTTAAAATATTTTCTTTTGCACCCATTTTATTAATCTTTAAGTTCCTATCACTTAATCAAGTTGATTAAAAATTACAGAGAATAATACATTTAAAAAGGGTGTTATTTACTTTTTTATTCCTGATTCTTTAATTGCTTCTTGAAATTCTTCCCAACTTACGGTATTATCGTTATTCTGATCAAAACTTTTCATCATAAACTCAGCAACCAAACCTCTGATTATAACACTGACTTTGGCTTCTTTTAATAAATTTTTAAAATCAGCTTTCGATAATAAACCGTCTTTATCACTATCATAATACATGAAAGCTTGTTGCGGAGTTTCAAATTTGCTGCGCATTAAAACTTCTATATTCTCTAATATTTTTTCTTTAGTCCAAGCCATTTTAATCTTGCCACTCTGTTATAAATAGATTTGTATCACGTCCTCCTCCATTATTTCTGTTTGATGAAAATACCATTGACAAATATAATTTCTTTAAAGCGATTATGGGTTTGTATGTAGGCTTTTCTATTCTTTGGATATTAGGTGTTTTTAAAAACCCTTACTTAAAAACAGCTATACCAACAAATATGATTTTTCTGTTAGGTTTAGGTTTTGGGCGGATAATAAGTTTTTGTATTGACAGAACTCCTACTTTCGGATATGAATTTGGCCCTTTTGAAGAATTATTTTTAGGATGCTACGGAATTTGGGTTCTAACAAATAAAAACACTAATTTTGCACAAAAATAATTTACCTTGGTAAAAATAGGCAAAATAGAATTACCAGATTTTCCATTATTATTGGCACCAATGGAAGACGTTTCAGATCCTCCGTTTAGAGCTTTGTGCAAAGAAAATGGCGCAGATATTGTGTACACAGAATTTATTTCTTCTGAAGGATTGATTAGAGATGCTGCAAAAAGCATCATGAAATTAGACATTTACGAAAAAGAACGACCTGTAGGAATTCAGATTTTTGGCGCTAATTTAGAATCGATGCTACAAACTATTGAAATTGTAGAAAAATCGAATCCAGATATTATTGACATCAACTTTGGTTGCCCTGTAAAAAAAGTAGTTTCAAAAGGTGCTGGCGCAGGAATTCTAAAAGACATCGACTTGATGGTTTCTCTCACAGAAGCTATGGTGAAACACACAAATTTACCAATTACTGTAAAAACACGTTTGGGCTGGGATCATGATTCTATAAGAATTGTAGAAGTTGCCGAACGTTTGCAAGATGTTGGTTGTGCTGCAATTTCTATTCATGGAAGAACTCGTGCACAAATGTATAAAGGCAATGCAGATTGGAAACCAATTGCTGATGTAAAAAACAACCAACGAATGCACATTCCTGTTTTTGGAAACGGCGATGTTACGACCCCAGAAAAAGCGATGGAAATGCGCGATACATATGGTTTAGACGGCGCTATGATTGGTAGAGCTTCTATTGGCTATCCTTGGTTTTTTAATGAAGTAAAACATTTTTTTGAAACCGGAGAGTATTTACCAAAACCTACAATTGCTCAAAGAACAGAAATGGCAAGAAGACATTTACAAATGGCAATTGACTGGAAAGGTGAACATTTAGGTGTTGTAGAAACTAGAAGACATTATACTAATTACTTTAAGGGAATTCCTCATTTTAAAGAATATAGAACAAAAATGGTCACTTCTGATGATGCAAAGGATGTATTTGCAGCTTTTGATGGAGTAGAAGAAATGTTTGGGAATCTGATTATTCCTCAATATTAAACACTCTTTATTTTTATCAATTTTCAATAATTTTAAAAGAATTTACCATGTTTAATGCTTCATCTAAATATCTATCAAAATTAGAATCGGAACTTGAATAAAAGAAAATATAATTTTTTTTCTTAATACTAAAAACACTTGCCATTATGACCTCTATTCCCTTTATCTTTATTAAGCTAAATTTTATATTATAATATTTCCATACATTTTGTGATTTGCTTCTACTAAAATATATTGAAATTTTGGGTACGTATTTTTATAAAATCTCAAAAACGCTTTTAAATTTTTTTCAAGAGTTCTACCCTTAAAAATATTTTTTCTAATAATTACAGAAGGAAAAATATCTTTAGAATTAATGCTATCTTTAAATTCAATTGGTGAATGCGCCATTAAATTAGGGTCCGTTTTATATGAAAACCAATAATCTGGTACTTCAACAAAATATCGTAAATAATAACTTTCAACACTCTTTTTATCTACTTCTTTATAATATTCTTGTTTTTGCTGTCCAGTCATTTTGGAAGCAAAAAAAAAGAAAGTAATAAAAATTAAATATTTTTTCATTAATTTTACCTTTCAATAAACTCTTTTGATATTCTACTACTTGCAATCTTTGAAGCTATAAAACCTAGAACTATAATAGTCATCATCACAATTAATAGGTTTGAGAATCTGAACTCAATAGGATAAGCCAAATCTTGAGTAATCATAAACAAGCTGAATTTTTGCTGTAGAAAAACTAAAATTACTCCAATTATTAAACCTATTATCATCCCAAAAAAAGTTAATAAAAAACCTTGAAGCACAAATATTTTTTTGATTTCTTTTACAGTTGCTCCCAGACTGAAAAGCGTTTTTAAATTATCTTTTTTATCAATAATCATCATAATAATGGCGCCAATGACATTAAATAATGCGATGATTACAATCAAGGTAAAAATAAGGTAAGAAACAAAATTCTCAGTATTTATAACTTTGTAAAACACTTCATTTAATTGTTCTTTGGTTTGTACTTTAAAAGAATCTCCAAGTTTTACTTGTAGTTCTTCTGAAATTGCAAATGCTTGTGTAGCATCAAACAATTTTAATTCCAACCCTGTAATTTGATTTTCTTTAAAATTTAATAACTCTTTTGCCTGAGATAAATTTACAAAGACAAACTTACTTTCAAATTCTTCTGTACCCGTGTACAAACCAACAATTTGAACTTCCGTTTTATAAAATGCGTTCGTGGGGTTTATAAATCCCGTTCCGGGTTTCGGAACCATAATTTGTAATTGCTCGCCATAACTTCTAACGCCTAAAGATAATTTTATTGCAATTGTTCTGCCAATTACTGCCGTATTTACATAGGCAGTATCTAGCCACATACCTTGACTTAAAACAGCATCTATTTGTGTAATTTTTGAGTAATTATCCTCAACCCCTTTAATGTAAGCAATTTCACTTTTATCAGTATATTCTAAAAAAACACGTTCTTCGATAACTTTAGAACTTGCTGCTATAGATTGATTTTTTTTTATGATCTGCTTAATATCATCCGTAATAAAAAAAGATTTGCCCTTTACTGATGTAATTTTAATGTCTGGATCGGATGAATCAAGTAAAGTATAACTAAAAGTTCGCAAACCAGAAAAACCAGAAAGAATAATAAAAAGCGCCAAAGAGCCTACAATTACGCCAAATGAAGCAATGATAGTAACGATGTTTATGGCATTATTACTCGTCTTGGTAAATAAATATCTTTTGGCTATGTATAGAGAAAAATCCAATTAAATTGTTTGAATTTATTGTTTTCTACGTCTTGGTAAAACTTCTGGATTTTTAATAGGATCTTCGTTTCCTCCTTTTAAAGAATTATCTATTTTTTCTATATAATCGAGTGTATCATCACCAAAAAATAACAATTCCGGCATTCTACGCAATTGATTTTTAGTTCTTTTTGCCATTTCATGGCGAATTAAAACCGTATTAGAAACAACACCTTTTATTATTTCATCTCTTTTGATTGATGGAAAAATGCTTAAATATACTTTTGCAACTCCTAAATCTGAAGTAACATGTACTTTAGAAACAGAAATAATAACTCCTTTCATACCATCTTGCGCCGCTTTTTGCAACACATCTACCAAATCTTTTTGCAAAACTCCTGCAATTTTTCTTTGTCTATTAGTTTCTTCCATGATGTAAATTTACGACATTTTTAGAGAGTGTAAATTTTATTTTTTATAGCATATGTAACCATCCGGACTCTATTTTTTACATTTAATTTACAAAACAAACTATTTCTATAATTATCAATTGTTTTGGGACTTAAGTTCATTCTATAAGCAATTTCTTTGTAGGTTAATTCTGTACACGAAAGTTTTAAAAATTGATGTTCTTTATCGGTAATATCAATTTCTTTCACTTCATTCCCTAAAAGAGAATTCATTAAAATATTTGTTACGTTTTTTGTGTGATAAAATCTGTTTTCTGCAATTTCAATTAAGGCTTTTCTAAAAGAAGCTTTTCCGTGCCTTTCTATAAATATGCAGCAGCAGAAGTTTTTAACATTTTTAAAATAGTAAACTCCTCATCTTCTGCAGAAAGTGCCATTACATTTACTTTTGGATGATTTTTAGTCACCCATTCCGTAGTTTCTAAACCATTCATAATTGGCATATTAATATCCATTAAAACGATATGTGGTATATTTTCATAATCAGAAAATATATCAAATAATTCTTGTCCATTTTTTTAAGTGTACAACACATTAAACTTTTCGAACGTGTTCAACATGGTTTGAATTGCTTGCGATAACAGTGTATGATCATCAACAATAACTGCTGTAAATTATTTCATAATTTATAATGTATTTCTAATGATGTTCCTTTATTTTTTTCTGACTCAAAATTAATTTCTGCACCTATTAATTGGCTTCTTTTCTTAATATTTATCAAACCTATTCCGTCTTTTTTAGCATCCGAAGAAAAACCTATTCCATAATATTTTGCCATAATATTTAAAGTATCTCCCTTAAAATCTAAAATAACTCTTAAAGTAGATACTTTTAAGTGCTTAATTGCATTTTGAGAAGAATTGTTGTAAAATCCTAAAAATAATAATCCCGTGTTTTTTATCAATATTCTTTTCATCGCCTAAAACAGCTAAGCTCGAGTCTAAAAAATTTAAACGGTTAAAACGATCTATTTCCAATTGAGCAGCGTCTTTCAATTGAATATTATTTATAGCTTCGGGGTTTATTAACTTTGATAAAGAACATACCTCTGTTAAACCTCTTGTTATTGTTTCGGAAACTTCTTTAATATATTCTTCAGTAGCACTCTACAATTGAATTTTTGCCAATATTAATAATTGACCAATATTATCATGCACCTCCCAACTACTATTTCTTAAAGTTTATTCTCTAATTTCTATTTGAGTTTCAGTTATTACTCTTTCAAAGGCCTTTTTTGCTCTTTCTTGTGCTTCTAAAAGTTCGTTCTTTCTTTTTTGAAAAACTGAAAAAAGAAACACAATACCTATAGTAATCAACAATATTAAAATTGTAGAAATTCCTATAATTATTACTTCTGAATTCGATTGCTCCATATTAAACCTCCAATAAATATAAAATGCGCTATCATTACAATTAAAGATACCTTTGTAAACAAAATTTTCTTATTTTAGAATTCATAAGTAACAATTTTGGATTAATTTAAAACTAAAATACGATATAAAATACAATATATTTATATGTGAAATCAGAAAAACAGGTGTTTTACCAGCTTGATTTAGGGTGTTTTACCTGATCATAAATCTCATAATATTTGCGAATTTTGAAATATGAATTATTTGAAATAATACTTCCTTTCGTTGGGAAGATTTCTAAGAAAAAACATTTTTACTTTTTAAAGATGTTTTTTTATTTGTATTATTTTTTAAAACAAAAAAATCTCAAAACATGTCTGTTTTGAGATTCTATAATTTATAATTTAAACTTATTAATCAGCCAAAATAATAGCTTTGTTATCTTTTAATTCTAAAGTTCCTGATTTTATTGCCAGCGTTAAGATTTTATCATCATCAATATGAGGTTCTAATTTCCCGCTAATTATATCAATCTCCAAATGTTCTAGAGTATGCAAATGAATCTTAACAGTACCTTCTCTTAAAATTGAAACTACTGGTGCGTGATTATTCAGCATTTGAAATTCACCATCTAAACCCGGTACAGAAAAAGAATCAACTTTTGATGAAAATAAAACAGCTTCTGGTGTTACAATTTCTAAAAACATATCTTTTAATTTTAAGCTTCAGCTAACATTTTTTCTCCTGCATCAATTGCATCTTGAATTGATCCTCTCAAGTTAAATGCTGCCTCTGGATATTTGTCTAACTCACCATCCATGATCATATTAAAACCTTTTATAGTGTCTTTAATATCAACTAAAACCCCTGGTATACCTGTAAATTGTTCAGCAACATGAAAAGGCTGAGATAAGAAACGTTGTACACGTCTTGCTCTATGAACTACTAATTTATCCTCTTCAGATAATTCTTCCATTCCTAGAATTGCAATAATATCTTGTAATTCTTTATAACGTTGTAAAATTTCTTTTACAGCTGTTGCGGTATTATAATGCTCATCCCCTAAAATAGCAGCAGACATAATTCTTGAAGTAGAATCTAAAGGATCTACAGCAGGATAAATACCTAATTCTGCAATTTTACGAGACAATACGGTTGTTGCATCTAAATGCGCAAATGTTGTTGCTGGTGCTGGATCTGTTAAATCATCTGCAGGAACATAAACTGCTTGTACAGATGTGATTGAACCTTTTTTAGTTGATGTAATACGCTCCTGCATTGCACCCATTTCTGTTGCTAATGTTGGCTGATAACCTACTGCTGAAGGCATACGCCCTAAAAGTGCAGACACTTCTGAACCAGCTTGTGTAAATCTAAATATATTATCAACAAAGAAAAGTACATCTTTACCTTGAGCTTCTCCTGCTCCATCTCTAAAGTATTCCGCAATCGTTAAACCTGACAATGCAACTCTTGCGCGAGCTCCAGGAGGTTCGTTCATTTGACCAAAAACGAAAGTAGCTTTAGAAGCTTTCATCCCTTCTTTATCCACTTTAGATAAATCCCATCCACCTGATTCCATAGAATGCATAAAATCATCACCATATTTGATAATACCTGACTCTAACATTTCACGAAGTAAATCATTTCCTTCACGAGTTCTTTCTCCAACACCTGCAAACACAGATAAACCACCATGTCCTTTTGCAATATTGTTAATTAACTCTTGAATTAATACAGTTTTCCCAACACCTGCTCCACCAAATAAACCAATTTTACCACCTTTTGCATATGGTTCAATTAAGTCAATCACTTTAATACCTGTAAATAAAACTTCTGTAGATACAGATAAGTCTTCAAACTTAGGTGCAGATCTATGAATTGGCAATCCATCTTTTCCTTCTTTTGGTAAATTACCTAAACCATCAATTGCATCTCCAGTTACATTAAACAAACGTCCATAGATATCATTTCCTATAGGCATTTGAATAGGACTACCAGTAGCAATAACTTCTGCCCCTCTTTGTAACCCATCAGTAGCATCCATAGAAATTGTTCTAACAGTATCTTCACCAATGTGCTGTTGTACTTCTAAAACTAAAATAGAACCATCTGCTTTTTTAATTTCTAATGAATCGTAAATTTTTGGAAGTTCGTTGTTTTCAGTATTGAATTCAACATCAATAACTGGTCCAATTATTTGAGAAACTTTACCTCTAGCTGTAGACATTTTGTATCTAATTAAATTATTAGTATTTATATTAAAATCACATTTTAGTTGTGAAATTTACACTTTAATTTTTAAGGTGCAAAGGTACTTTATTTTTTAATTAAAAATTCTTTTTAGTTAAAAAAATTCTAAAAAAAACTCCGCTCAAGATGAGCGGAGTTTTAATTTATTTTTAAGTAAAATCAAAAAACTTATTCAGTTAACTTAACATCAACTCTTCTATTGTCTTTTCTACCTGCTCTAGTATTATTACTTGTAAGAGGATTTTTCTCTCCAAATCCTAAAGTTTCTAATCTTTTAGCATCAAAACCTTTTTCAACTAAATATGCTTTTGCAGATACAGCTCTTCTTTCAGATAAATATTGATTATAACCAGCATTACCAATACTATCAGTATAACCTTCTATAACAAAGATTACATCTTTTACGGGACTAATTAAGTCATATATTTTATCTAATTTCTCAGCTGTTGACTTGTTTACCTCTGCTCTATCAAAAGCAAATTCAAGACCTTTACTGTATTCTGCTAAAGCAGCAATTTGACTTGGAGTTATAAGTACTTCAGGACAACCTTTATTAGAAGCTGGTCCAGCTTCATCTTTACAATTATCATCTTTATCTAAAACACCATCATTATCCGTATCTGGCCAAGGACATCCATTATTAGCAGAAGGTCCTGCAACATTAGCACATTTATCATCTTTATCAACAACACCGTCACCATCAGTATCTGTACAACCTTTATTAGCTTTTGTTCCTTTAGAATTAGGACACATGTCATCTTTATCAGCAACTCCGTCACCATCCGCATCAGGACAACCGTTCATATCTGCTAAACCAGCAACAGTAGGACAAGCGTCATCAGAATCTTTTATACCATCCCCATCCGCATCTGGACAACCATTAAATTCTATTAAACCCACAACTTCAGGGCACGAATCATCTTTATCATATACTCCATCTCCATCAGTATCAATTCCTCCAAATTTAATAACTAAACCTAAAGAAGATTGGTAATGCCTTTCAACTTGGTCAGAAAAACCAGTAATCGTTGCATGTTGAAAACTCAAACCTACGTTTTCATTAAACCAAGTATTAAATCCAAGGCCTATATTAAGCATACCTTCACTTTCTGAATCTACAGAAACATAAGATCCTCCTAAATAAACAAACGGATCAAAATACTGAGAAGTATCTCCTATTAAATTATTTACATCATATTTTACATTAGCTCCGATTGAATAGTAAAGAAAATCAGAATCATCTTTACTTTTAAAGGTAGAAATCTTATTCAAAGATCCTGCTAATTGCAAAGAAAAACCTTTTTCTAGATACTTTTCAGCAGAAATTCTAGAAATGCTAGGCAAAACATTCCAGTCACTATTACCTAATAAGTCTTTCACTTGATCACCAAAATCAGTTCCTCCATAAAAATCTATAGTATTTACGCCAAAACTTACAGCCCATGGGTTGTTTCGGTCTTGAGCATTTACGTTACTACCTAAAGCAAGCATAAATAAAGCTATCACAGCTATTTTTAATTGTTTCATTATCATATTTTTAAATTAAAAGTTCGTTATTATTACGTGCAAAAGTAAGTTCTTAAAAGTTATTAACAAAGGTAAACATACAAAATATTTATAAAATTACAAATTTTTATTTATGCCATCAGCACCAGTTCCTCCAAATTTAATAACTAAGCCTAAAGAAGATTGGTAATGCCTTGCAACTTGGTCAGAAAAACCAGTAATCGTTGCATGTTGAAAACTCAAACCTACGTTTTCATTAAACCAAGTATTAAATCCAAGGCCTATATTAAGCATACCTTCACTTTCTGAATCTACAGAAACATAAGATCCTCCTAAATAAACAAACGGATCAAAATACTGAGAAGTATCTCCTATTAAATTATTTACATCATATTTTACATTAGCTCCGATTGAATAGTAAAGAAAATCAGAATCATCTTTACTTTTAAAGGTAGAAATCTTATTCAAAGATCCTGCTAATTGCAAAGAAAAGCCTTTTTCTAGATACTTTTCAGCAGAAATTCTAGAAATGCTCGGCAAAACATTCCAGTCACTATTACCTAACAAGTCTTTCATTTGATCACCAAAATCAGATCCTGCATAAAAATCTATAGTATTTACGCCAAAACTTACAGCCCATGGGTTGTTTTCGTCTTGAGCATTTACGTTACTACCTAAAGCAAGCATAAGTAAAGCTATCACAGCTATTTTTAATTGTTTCATTATCCAATTTTTTAAATTAAAAGTTATTTATTACCATTATAACCAAAATAAGTTCTTAAAACTTATTAACAAACATACAAAATATTCATAAAACTACAAATTTTTATTAATTTTAAATAACTTTCAATTCTTTTCCTATCTTGATAAATGCAGATATAGCTTTGTCTAAATGTATTTTTTCATGAGCAGCTGATAGCTGTACTCTAATTCTAGCTTTTTCTTTAGGAACTACTGGAAAAAAGAAACCAACTACATAGATACCTTCTTCTAATAATTTATTCGCCATCGTCTGTGAAAGCTTTGCATCATATAACATCACAGGAACAATCGCTGCATCTGCCCCAACTAAATCAAAACCAGCTTTTTCCATTTCTGCTCTAAAGTAATTTGTATTCCATTCTAGTTTATCACGAAGAGAAGTGTCCTCAGAAATTAAATCAAAAACCTTTAATGAAGCCCCAACAATTGCAGGCGCTAAGGAGTTTGAAAATAAATAAGGTCTTGAACGTTGACGTAGAATTTCAATAATTTCTTTTTTCCCTGTTGTGTAACCGCCCATTGCGCCACCTAAAGCTTTTCCTAAAGTTCCGGTAACAATATCAACTCTGTCCATTACGTTTTTAAGTTCGACAGTTCCACGGCCTGTTTTACCAATAAAACCGGTTGCATGACATTCATCAACCATCACCATAGCGTCATATTTATCAGCTAAATTACAAATCTCGTCTAGTTTCGCGACAATACCATCCATAGAAAAAACACCATCAGTAACAATAATCTTAAAACGATGATTTTGTTTATTCGCTTCAATTAACTGCTCTTCTAAAGAACTCATGTCATTATTATTATACCTATAACGAGCTGCTTTGCACAAACGAACTCCGTCTATAATAGAAGCATGATTTAAACTATCAGAAATTATAGCATCTTCATTGGATAATAAAGGCTCAAAAACGCCACCATTTGCATCAAAAGCTGCTGCGTACAAGATGGTGTCTTCTGTTCTATAAAAACTAGCAATCTTTTGCTCTAATCTTTTATGAATATCTTGAGTACCACAAATAAATCGAACAGAAGACACCCCAAAACCATGTGTATCCATTGTATCTTTTGCAGCCTGAATTACTTCTGGATGATTTGATAACCCTAAATAATTATTTGAGCAAAAGTTAATTACTTCTTGGCCAGTAGAAATTTTAATCACAGCATCTTGAGCCGATATTATAATTCTTTCTGACTTATACAAACCTGCGTCTTTTAGTTCTTGAATTTCTTTATTTAAAGTATCTTTAATTTTACCGTACATTTATTATTTATTTAGGAATTACAAAGTTACAAAGTTTATTTTTTCTGATTATACTTCAACAACATCAATTTCATCATTCATATAAATTAATATTTTTTTATCAATTTTAAAATTCATTGATTTTAAAACTCTTTCGTATTTTAATAACTGCTGATGATGTTCGTTTGAAGGATTCCCAGTCTTATAATCTATAATTACAACTTCATTTTTATCAGTAAAAACCAATCTATCCGGAATTATAACTTGATTGTCCACATCTACAATTTCTCTCTCATTGTATATAATGACATCTTTTGAAAAATAGTTTTCTAGTTTTGGATGCGTTACAACCGCATTTATAGTCTTTTTTATAATCAAGGATTGCATTTCATCAATGAATCCTTGCTTCTGATATTGCTCAACCACTTTTTCGACGTCATTTTTAATGGTAATTTTCGCCAACATTTCATGAAATAAGTTTCCAAAATTAATAGCTTCTCCTTTCGCTGTGTTCCATAATTTTGAAGCGCTTGCTAACAAAACAACGTTGTGTTCTTGCCACGGAGTAGAAATAAATTTCTGATGCACTTCTGTTAGTGAAATCTCTTGCTTTCTTTCACTAACTCGCATTTCATTACCAAAAGAATATTCTAAAACATCCTCATCCCAACGATTATTCTGAATTAAATAATTGATAAAAACACCCGAATAAAAATTTGTATTTTCTTCTCCTTTTATAGATATTCTCTTTTCTGTAACTACATGCAATTGCTCTACAGCTCTCGTTAAAGCAACATATAGCAAATTAAAATTATCTAATTCTAGCTCTTCTCTCTGCTGATTATAGATTTCTAAACCTCTGCTATTTACTTCGCTTAAGCTTTTACTAAAATCGACCAACAATTCTTTGAAATTGTCATAATTTTCTGGCAATTCATCCAACCAAACTTTCGGATTTATTTGTCTATAAACATCTACATCACAAGGAAAAATAACCACTGAAAATTCTAATCCTTTCGATTTATGAATCGTCATAATCTGAACCGCATTTGCACTTTCTGGCGCAACAATACTTAATTTTTCTTTTTTGATTTCCCAAAACTCTAAAAAAGCACCAATGTCTGTAGACTTTCTTTGCTGTTCTAGAACCACATCCAAGAAAAATTGCACATACGCATCCGAAGAATTTACCAAGTTAAAACCCCTAATAATTTCTTCTATCTTCTCGTAAAAAGGCAATTGATGAAACGTTGAAATTTCAAAAGAAACTCCGTAATTTTTTAAGGATTCTAAAATAGTTGCATTATCAGATTTTGCAAACTCTTTAAAGAAAACATGTTTTGGTTTTTCTACTTGTAAATGTTGATGTAAAAAATACAGCATTTCAAAACGTGTTTCTTCATCATTAGGGTTTTGTAAAACCTTTAAAACGTCAATAATAAAGCAAACTTTTATACTGTTTTGTATCAGTAATGTTTCTGATGAAATAATATCAACTCCGTTTTCTGATAAATAATTTGCAACTGCTACTCCGTCTTTTTTCGTTCGCGTTAAAACACAAATTTCATTTAAAGCAAAACGATCTTTTAGTTGATTAATTTTCTCTAAAACTTTCTTCGGATATTTTACTTTGTTAGCATCCTTATCCTCCTCTTTATCCAGAAAAGTAAGTGAAACAAATCCGCCTTTTTTACTATTTTCTACTTGTTTATTTCCTTCTAAAAAGAGGGTTTTATACGATTCATTCTGAAGAAAATTTGAGGTATGCTGAAAAAAAGAATTATTAAAATTAATAACCTCAGAATAGCTTCTAAAATTAGTTTCTAAATTCTTAATTTCTTTTGGAATATAGAAAGGGTTTTCGGCATCAGAACCAAGGGCTATAAACTGTTCTGCCTTTCCGCCTCGCCATCTGTAAATTGCTTGTTTACCGTCGCCAACCAACAATAAATTACCGTTTTCTTGCGCTAATGTATTATCAATTAAAGGAATTAAATTTTGCCATTGCAACACGGAAGTATCTTGCATTTCGTCAATAAAATAATGCTGAAAACGCTGCCCAATTCTTTCATAAATAAATGGCGCAGGTTGTTCTTTTATATTATCAGAAATTAGTTGATTAAATTCTGCATTTAATCTGATGTTATTCTCCTCCTTAATTTGTTCTAACTCTAGGTTGATATTATTTAAAACCGCTAACGGAATAATATTTTTTAAGGCCAATTTATTCATTAAAAACTGACTAAAAATATCATTTGCTTTTTTATATAAATTGATGATTTCTGGAACAATATTTTCAATAGATGAAGCGATAACATCGGATGTTGATTTTGAATAATATTGATTGTTTTCAATCGCATTCTCAATAGTTTCTCCTCGTTTTAGAAAATCGATTTTCACAGAAACTGCACTCAAATCTGAAAAGAATTTAGGAATCGTTCCACGCATAAAATCTTTATGCTCTAAACCATGGTTTTCAATTAACTCTAAACAAGCTATTCCAATATTTTTTAAAGCTACTTTTAAATCTTTTTGATGTGTAAAAAGTTTCGATTTTAAATTCGTAAAATCTTCTAATTGTTTATCCGCTAAAACCCTAAAATGCTTAATATCATCTTCATTTAAAAGTACTTTTGCAAATTCATTTAAATCTCTAGAAATATCCCAAGATTTGTCATCATCCGTCTTATCTAAAGAATAATCTATTAGTAATTTTGTGAGTTTTTTATCAGTGCCTATTTTAGAAATCAACACATCTACGGCTTCATTTAAAAGAGAAATTGCATCCATTTCAACCTCAAAATTAAGCGGTAAACCTAAATCGTAGGCAAAACTTTTAATGATTTTATGCGTAAAACTATCAATCGTAGTAATTGAAAAAGCCGAATAATTTTGTAAAATTACCTCTAAAATCTTTTTACTCCGAACTTGAATTGTAGCTTTATCGATCGTAATTTCTTGCTGAATAATTTTGAGTAAATCATTTTCTTTTCCGTCCGCAAAATCTTCTAAATTAGAAAGTACGCGTTCTTTCATTTCACCAGCAGCCTTGTTGGTAAAAGTAATTGCCAATACTTTCTGAAACGTGAAAATATCCTCAGAATTCAATAAGACTTTTAAATATTCTTTTACAAGTGTAAATGTTTTTCCACTTCCGGCAGAAGCATTGTAAACTTGAAAGGTTGATGGTTGTTGCACAGTACTATTTTTACTGCAAAATACAAAATATAGCGTTTGTTATCCTCTAAATAAAAAGAAATTATCTTTTATAGATTCTATTTTAGAATGATCATTGGTGATAATATAATCAATTGCTTTATCGGTAAAGTTCTTTCCTTTATCCGTTAAAGAAATAACACTTTCCTCGATCATTATCATGTTGTTTTTTAAAGCTAAATCTAGCACAGATTTTGATTTTACACGTCGCCAATTAATATGTTCATTCAAATGATTTATATGACGTTCACTTACTTCTTGATGATTATTTAAGTGTAATAAAAAAGTTAATAATGAGACTTCTATTTGCTGTTGTTTATTTCTATATAACACAGAAATTAAACCTCTTTTGGGAGCGAATAAATACACCATTAAGAATACAAATCCTAAAATTGTAGTCATAGAGCCAGAAATAGAAGCATCTAACCAGTGCGCTAACCAATAGCCCGCAATCGCTGAAAAAACGGCGAATACCACCGATAAACCTAACATTCTCTTTAAATTATCGGTTAATAAATAGGCGGTTGCTGCTGGCGCGATCATCAAGGCTACTACTAAAATTGCGCCAACGGCATCAAAAGAACCTACAATCGTTATCGAGGCAACACTCATTAATCCGTAGTGAATCATGATTGGCGAAAAACCTAAAGCTGTTGCCAAACCGGCATCAAACGTGCTAATTTTTAATTCCTTAAAAAAAGCAAATAATAAACCTATGGTTATTAATAAAATAGTTCCTATGATCCAGAGAGATTTTGGACCTAGATCGAATCCATCAACTAAAAACCGATCAAAAGGAGCAAAAGCTAATTCTCCTAATAAAATGGCATCCGTATCTAAATGAACATCATTGGCGTTTTTTGCAATCATAATAACGCCAATACTAAAGAGCACTGGAAAAACCAAACCAATTGCAGTATCTTCTTTTACCAATTTAGTTTTCTGAATAAACTCAACTAAAATAACTGTAACTACACCGGATAATGCTGCCATAACAATTAATAACGGCGAATTTAAATCGTGTGTGATGAAAAAACCCAACACTAAACCAGGTAATATAGAATGACTGATTGCATCGCTAATTAACGCCATTTTTCGCAACACTAAAAAGGTACCCGGAATTGCACAGGCAATAGCTACGATACTCGCAATTAATTGTATTTCTATTTGAGCACTACTCATTTTCGTTTCCTTGTTGATTGTATAAATTTGCTGCAAAATGATATCCTTTTAGCGTCATAGACCACATGGAACCTTCTACATTTATATATTCTTTTCTTTCTAATTTTCCCAGTGATTTTCTTGTATAACCCTGAAAATTATTTAATATTTTCACGGCATGTGGATGCGAAATATTCTCGTGACCTTCAACAATCTCAAACATAAAAGCTAATGTTTTGTGTAACTGTAAATCTTTTCTATTCTGAATAAATCTGATTTGTTTGAATAATAATCCTCTCGACGGAGAAAAAATAAAAGAGAATCCCACAAAAACTGCTGCAACCAAAACAATTACGGGTCCGGTTGATAAATTATTCTGACTTGCACTAATTGCAGTACCTACAACTCCAGAAGTAGCTCCGAAAAACGCCGCCAGAACTACCATAACTCCTAAACTATTCGTCCATTGTCTTGCGGCTGCAGCTGGCGCTAATAGCATTGCACTCATTAATACAACCCCCACAGTTTGCAAACCTAAAACAATTGCAACTACAATAAATGAGGTTATTAAAATATCAATTCGTTGGATATTAAAGCCTAAAGTCTTCGCATAATCGGCATCAAATAATAAAATTTTAAACTCTTTCCAAAACAACAGCAAAACCACTAAACAGATAAAAGTTACGATCGCCATAAACCAAACATCTCTTGCCAACAAAGTTGCTGCTTGTCCGAATAAAAATTTATCCAAGCCAGATTGGTTTGCATTTGGCAACTTTTGAATATAGGTTAGTAATAACATTCCAAATCCGAAGAAAATGGATAAAATTAAACCCAATGCCGTATCTGATTTTAAATGCGTTCTTTTGGTAATTCCCCGAATCCAAAATGCCCCTAACAAACCACTTACTAGAGCGCCAATTAATAATACATTGGTTTCTTTTGTGCCTGTAATTAAAAAAGCGATTGCAATTCCTGGTAAAGCTGCGTGTGAAATAGCATCGCCCAATAAACTTTGTTTTCTTAATACTGCAAAACTACCTAACATACCGCAAATTGCACCCAATATTGCCGTCCCTAAGGTTATTGTCCGTAAGGTGTAATCTGTAAAAACGAGCTTTATGTATTCTGAAAAATCGATGGTTTAGGTTTTTAGTTTTTGGTTTTTAATTTTTTGCTAATAACTTATATAATTACTACTAGTCTATAAAACATAAATATTTAATTTATAAACGCTAAAATTTATCTCTTGTTTCTTGTCTCCATTCTAAAAAAATCTACTTTTGTACACTCACCTTATAATTTATCCCATACGTTTTTGTCAAATTATCATCATTAAAGATATCTTTTACGCGACCTGTTGCTATTTTTTTTACATTTAAAAACGTAACCCAATCAAAATATTCTGGCACGGTTTGTAAATCATGATGCACAACCACCACTGTTTTTCCTGATTTTCTTAATTCCTTTAAAATATTGATAATCGTGATTTCTGTTGTGGCATCTACCCCTTGAAAAGGCTCATCCATAAAATAAATTTCAGCATCTTGCGCTAAAGCTCTCGCCAAAAATACACGTTGCTGTTGCCCTCCGGATAATTGATTGATTTGTCGGTCTTTAAAAGAAAGCATCCCTACTTTTTCTAAAGACTCCAATGCTGTTTTTCGTTCTTTTTTGCCAGGTCTTTTAATCCAACCTAAACTTCCGTAAGTTCCCATCATTACCACATCTATAGCTGTGGTTGGAAAATCCCAATCTACACTTCCTTTTTGAGGAACATAGCCTACTAATTTTCGTTGTTTGTCGTACGGTTTTCCATAAATAGAAACACTTCCTGCAATTGGATCAATAATTCCTAAAATAGCTTTTATCAAAGTTGATTTTCCTGCACCATTCGGACCCACAATTGCCATTAAAACACCTTCAGGAATCGCTAAATCAATATCCCATAAAACAGGTTTATAATTATATGCAACCGTTAAATCATCTACAGCGATCGCTATTTTTTGTGGTTCCATTCGTTTTATTTTAAAGAGCTAACAATAATTTTAACGTTGTGTTTGTACATTCCAACATACGTAGCCTCAGCTGATCCTAAACTTCCTAAAGCATCAGAATATAAAGTTCCTCCAATCAATACCTCTTTACCTTTTGCTTTTACAGCTTCTTGCAAAGCTTCCACAGTTCTTTTTGGCACTGAACTTTCTACAAAAATGGCTTTCACATTTTTTTCTTCAATAAAAATCGCTATTCTCTGAACGTCTTTTACGCCTGCTTCTGTTGCCGTAGATATGCCTTGTAAGCCAACTACATTAAATTGAAATTCTTTTCCGAAATAATTAAAAGCATCATGCGCTGTTACTAAAATTCTCTTTTCTATTGGAAGAGAATTTACTTGTGCGGTTATCACCGTTTTTAAAGACGCCAATGTTTTTAAATAGTTTGATCCGTTTAATTTATAAGTTGCTGCATTTTCAGCATCTAGCTCACATAACTTATCTGTAATATACTGTGTAATAATTTCCCAATTGGTAATACTAAACCAAATATGCGGATCGTAATTCGATGCAAAATATTCTGAGCCGATTAACGTAGCGGTATCAAGAGCATCAGAAGCTGCAATGGTTTGTTTATTTTGTTGACGCATTTTCTCGAACACATCTTCTAATTTTCCCTCTAAATGCAATCCATTATACACAATTACATCTGCATTAAAGAATTTACTCACATCTCCTTCACTTGCTTTGTATAAATGCGGATCTACACCTGCTCCCATTAATCCTTGTATGTCTATTTTATCGCCACCAATATTTTTTACCAAATCGGTAATCATAGTTGTTGTAGTAACCACTTGTAATTTCCCGTTCTTTTTAGCCTCTTTTTTACAGGAAAAAATGGTTATAAAGAACATTAAAATTATATATTTTTTCATCTTTCTTTTACTTCTTTATGTATAAGTTATTTGCTATTTTCTTTGAGATTGACAGTTTTTCTCCATCAATTTCTATGGATAAAGAGTCATCAAAATCTTCTTTTTCTAGAACGTTAATTTTTTTTCCTAGCATAATTTTCTTCTTATCTAAAAACCGTAAAAATTCTGATGAAGAATCATTTACTCCAACACAAACACCACTTTCATCTTTATTTAAGGTTGATAAAAGAATTTTATCAACTATGTTTACATGCCCGTCTTTATCAGGAATTGGATCTCCATGAGGATCATGTGTTGGGAAACCCAAAAGTGCATCTAATTGATTAATTAATTTTGGAGATTTTATATGCTCCAATTGTTCTGCAACATCGTGCACTTCATCCCAAGAAAAATTTAATTTTTCCACCAAAAAAACTTCCCACAATCGGTGTTTTCGCACAATGTTTGCGGCTGTTTTTTTTCCGAATTCAGTTAACGTTACGCCTTGGTATTTTTTATAAATGATCAGTTCTTTTTCTGATAATTTCTGAACCATATCCGTTACAGAAGAAGCTTTGGTTTCTAATTTTTTAGCAATCGCATTTGTAGTAATTCCTTTGTTTGAAATTAAACTTAAATGATAAATTGTTTTTAGGTAATTTTCTTCTGATTGACTAAACATTTCTTTAATTATACTACAAAGATACAATATTTTGATTTATATAAAACATTTTTTAGGTAAGACTAAAAATTATTTTATATTTGTCAAATATGTAAAACTAAATGAAACTAAAAAAATTATTTTATGTATAGGAATACTAAATTCAAGTATTATTTTTTCTCAAAATAGTTCTATTAAAGGATCGATTTCTAGCGATTCTGAAGCTTTACCTTTTGTAAATATTTATTTAAAAAAAACTAAAATTGGCATTACTTCGGATAAAAATGGATTTTACGAACTAAAAAATATTCCAAAAGGCAACTACATTCTGGTAATTAGTAGCATTGGGTATCAAACAAAATCAGTAGGAATAGCAATTGGAAATAATCAAAAGTTAACTAGAAATTTTTCTTTATCCGAAGACAATTCTTTGGATGAAATAGTAATTTCCGGAACTTTAAGACCTGTTTCAAAAACAGCAAGTCCTGTGCCTGTAGAAGTCTATAGCCAAACATTTTTTAAGAAAAACCCCACTCCTTCTATTTTTGAATCTTTGCAAAATGTAAACGGCGTTCGGCCGCAATTAAATTGCAACGTTTGTAATACAGGCGATATTCACATAAACGGCTTAGAAGGTCCTTATACTTTTGTTTTAATTGACGGAATGCCTATTGTTAGCGGACTTTCTACAGTTTACGGTTTAACCGGAATTCCACAAGCTTTAATTGAAAGAGTTGAAGTTGTTAAAGGCCCTGCTTCTACTTTATACGGTTCTGAAGCAGTTGGTGGCATTATAAATATCATCACTAAAAAACCATCAAATTCACCAAAGTTAACAACAGATACTTTTGCTAGTTCTTGGGGAGAAACAAATATAGATATAGGTTTACGCTATAATTTATCAGAAAAAACTCAAGGTCTTTTAGGTGTTAATCATTTTAATTTTCAGAATAGAATTGACAATAATAAGGACAATTTTACAGATTTAACACTACAAAATAGAATCTCCTTTTTCAATAAAATTAATTTTGAAAGAGAAAGTAACAAAGTTTTTACAATTGCAGCCAGGTATGTATACGAAGATCGTTGGGGTGGAGAGATGGATTGGGATAAAGAATTTAGAGGATCTGATCAAATTTACGGGGAAAGTATTTATACAAATCGTTGGGAAACTTTTGGTACGTATCAATTGCCAACATCAGAAAATATTAATTTTCAGTTTAGCGCAAATGGCCATTATCAAGATTCTTTTTACGGATCGGATATGTATACTGCAGAACAATTAATTGGTTTTGGGCAATTTGTGTACAACAAACAAATTAAAGAAAACCACGATTTATTAGTGGGCTTAGCTTACAGATATACCTTTTATGATGACAACACTTTTGCAACCATTGATGAAAATGGAGTTGTAAATCAGCCTTCTGTAACCCATCTACCAGGGATTTTCTTGCAGGATGAAATCAGTTTAAACAAACAAAATAAACTGCTTTTGGGCACTAGATGGGATCACAATAGTGTGCATGGAAATATCTTTTCGCCAAGGATAAATTATAAATGGAATTCTAAAGATAATGCAGATATTTTTAGAGCAAGCATTGGCAACGGCTTTAGAGTTGCCAATGTTTTTACAGAAGATCACGCAGCATTAACAGGCGCTAGAGAAGTTGAATTTAAAGGCGAATTAAAACCGGAAACTTCTTGGAATGCAAATTTAAATTATGTAAAAAAAATTAATACAGAAAACGCATTTATCACCTTAGATGCAAGTACTTTTTACACCTATTTTAATAACAGGATTCTGCCAGACTACGAAACAGATTCGAATAAGATAATTTATGCAAATTTAAACGGATTTTCAATTTCTAAAGGAATTTCTTTAAATACTGATATTTTATTCACAAATGGTTTAGCAGTCAATGCTGGCGCTACCTTAATGGATGTTTCTGTCACTGAAAACAGCATAAAAACTAGACAATTATTAACCGAAAGTTTTAGTGGAGTTTGGAGTATTTCTTACAAGTTTAATAGCAGCTTTTCATTCGATTATACAGGAAATGTATACGGCCCAATGCGATTGCCTTTATTGGGCAAAAATGATAAAAGAGCAGCATATTCAACTTGGTATAGCATCCAAAATATACAAATCACCAAAAAGTTTTCGAATAGTTGGGAAATTTATGGTGGCGTAAAAAATCTCTTAAACTTTACACCAGCGGCAAATAGTATTAACAGTGCAGGCAATCCTTTTGATGTTGGTGTGGATACGAAGCAGAACCCAGAACTCGCTTTTGACCCAAGTTACGTATACGCATCCAACCAAGGCATTAGAGCTTTTGCGGGTATTCGTTACACCATTTTTTGATATTTAACAGATGAAAAAAACTATTCTTCTTATTTTTTTCTTTGGGTATTTTTCAACAAACGCCCAATCTAAAAATATAGACTTGCAAATATTTACGTTTCCTGAAGTGGAAAAATTACAGCAACAAAATCCAAAACCAATCGTCGTATTTATCTATACCGATTGGTGTAATATTTGTTATGGTATGAAAAATAAAACGTTTAAAAATGAAAGAATAATTAGTTTTTTAAACGATCATTTCTATTTTGTAAACCTAAATGCGGAAGGTAAAAACAACATTACGTTTTTAGGAAAAACTTTTGTTTACAAACCATCAGGAACTAAATCAGGAATGCATGAATTGGCAAAAGAATTAGGGTCGATTAATGGACAAATAAGTTATCCAACAACAACTATTTTAAATTCAGATTTTGAAATTGATGCTCAAGTAAACGGGTATATCAACAGCAATAAAATGAGTATTGTTTTAAAAAAGTATTTGAAATGAAACCACTAAAACCTAGTGTTTTCTATCCCACAATCTCATGCTCATATTTCTTGGCTTAAAACTATAAACCAATCCAATTGAAGAATAAAAATGAGAAAACTGAGTTGTAAATCTAGCTTCAGAAAATTTATACATCAATTGAAAATTAACACCATAACTAGGTGAAAACCAAAACGTGTTACCAACTCCAAAATTTAATGTAGGCGTAAGCTGGTCAGCAGTTATAAAACTTCCTCCTAGCAACACATAAGGCACAACATTCTCATACGAAGCGCCAAAATCGTAACGCATCGTACCATCTAATGAAGTATATTCTTGAGTATCTAAAACTGAAGTAGAAAAAGATGCATCCATCGTTAAATTATTAAAAAGATATCTAGAAATACTAACTCTAGGTGTTTGGTTTATAAAAGTACCTCCAACCTTTTTTCCATCTTGCTCAAAATACAAAGCAGAAGCAGCGCTTAAACCAAAAGTCCATTTGTTCTCGCTATTTTGTGCTTTCATCACCAATGTGGACAAGAAAAAAAATAAAAAAACGATCGATAATTTTGATTTCATTCTTAATGGGGATTTGTTAAAATGACAACTTCTTAATTAACAAATATATTGTATTCTTTAATAAAAGAAAGTTCAATTTGGCTTTTTATGCAATTACATAGTACATTTGCATAAAATATTTTACGTTGAGTAAGCAGAACATTGTAAATCAATACCAAAAATCTGCGAATGTTTCGCAGTTAATTAAAGCACTTCAACAAGACAAAAACCATTTTCAAATTACGAATTTGGTAGGCTCATCGTTGTCTTTTGTGATTTCTGAGACCTTTAAAAAATCAGAAAAACCATACCTTTTAATATTTAACGATAAAGAAGAAGCTGCCTATTATTTAAATGATTTAGAACAATTATTAGGTGAAAAAAATGTGCTTTTTTATCCTGGTTCGTACAGAAGACCATATCAGATAGAAGAAACAGACAACGCAAACGTTCTTTTGCGTTCTGAAGTTTTAAACAGAATTAATTCTCGTAAAAAACCAGCAATCATTGTTACCTATCCAACTGCGTTATTTGAAAAAGTAGTAACTAAAAAAGAACTTGAAAAGAATACTTTAAAAGTTGCTGTTGGCGAGAACTTATCTCTCGATTTTGTAAACGAAATTTTATTCGAATATAAATTTACACGTGTAGACTTTGTAACAGAACCTGGCGATTTCTCTGTAAGGGGAGGAATTATTGATGTGTTTTCTTTCTCTAATGATGAACCTTACAGAATTGAATTTTTTGGCGATGAAATTGATAGTATTAGAACGTTTGATGTGGAAACACAACTATCTAAAGAAAAGCTAAAAAAAATGGCTATCATGCCCAATGTTGAGAACAAAAATTTAAAAGAAAGCAGAGAAAGTTTTCTAAAATACATCTCGTCAGAAACGGTTGTTTTTGCTAAAAATATAGATTTAATCTCCGGAAAACTAGATAAATTCTATACAAAGGCAGAAGAAGCTTTTGCGGATGTTTCCAAAGAAGTAAAACACGGAAAACCAGAAGAATTATTTTGTGATGGAACTTTTATCAAAAATCAATTAAAAGACTTTTCTTTAGTGAATTTTGGAGGCTCAAAATCTGATGAAAAATTAGAAATTGCTTTCAAAACAAAACCTCAACCTGCATTTAACAAACAATTTAATTTGTTAATTGAAGATTTAAATGAGCATCACAAAGCAGGTTTTACCAATTATATTTTTTGTGCAAATGACCAACAAGCTAAACGTTTTCACGATATTTTTGATGATGCAGACCAAGAAGTGCATTATGAAACATTGGTTCTTCCTTTATACCAGGGTTTTGTAGATATTGAGCAAAAATTAGTTTGTTATACAGACCACGAGATTTTTGAACGCTATCATAAATTCCGATTAAAAAATGGCTACGCTAAAAAGCAAGCCATCACTTTGCAAGAATTAAACAAACTTGAAATTGGCGATTATGTGACGCACATGGATCACGGAATTGGAAAATTTGGTGGTCTGCAAAAAATTGATGTCCAAGGCAAAAAGCAAGAAGCCATTAAGTTGGTGTATGGAGAAAGAGACATTTTATATGTAAGTATTCACTCGCTTCACAAGATTTCTAAATTTAATGGTAAAGACGGCAAAGCACCAAAAATTTACAAATTAGGTTCTGGTGCTTGGAAAAAAATCAAACAAAAAACAAAAGCGAGAGTTAAACATATTGCGTTTAATTTAATTCAGTTATATGCCAAACGAAAACTTGAAAAAGGGTTTGCTTTTGGTCCAGATACCCATATTCAGCACGAGTTAGAAGGTAGTTTTATGTATGAAGATACGCCAGATCAATTTACAGCTACGCAGGATGTAAAAAATGATATGGAAAAGGAACAACCTATGGATCGATTGGTTTGTGGCGATGTTGGTTTTGGAAAAACAGAAGTTGCAGTAAGAGCCGCTTTTAAAGCTGTTGATAATGGCAAACAAGTAGCCATTTTAGTTCCGACTACAATTTTGGCCTTTCAACATTACCAAACATTTACAGAAAGATTAAAAGATTTCCCAATCAAAATTGATTATTTAAACCGTTTTAGAACTGCAAAACAAAAATCGGAGGCAATTAATGGCGTAAATGACGGAAGTATAGATATTATTATAGGAACACATCAACTCACCAATAAAAAATTACAATTTAAAGATTTGGGTTTATTAATTATTGATGAAGAACAGAAGTTTGGTGTTGCCGTTAAAGATAAATTAAAAACACTGAAAGAAAATGTTGACACGCTAACTTTAACTGCAACTCCGATTCCAAGAACTTTACAATTTAGTTTGATGGCCGCAAGAGATTTATCAGTTATAAAAACCCCACCACCAAATAGGCATCCAATCGACACAAACGTAATTCGTTTTTCGGAAGAAACGATTCGTGATGCAATTTCTTATGAAATTTCTAGAGGAGGACAGGTTTTCTTTATTCATAATAGAATTGAAAACATTAAAGAAGTTGCTGGTTTAATTCAACGATTGGTGCCTTCTGCAAAAATCGGAATTGGTCATGGGCAAATGGAAGGCAAAAAACTAGAAGGTTTAATGCTTGGTTTTATGAATAATGAATTTGATGTTTTGGTTTCTACAACTATTGTTGAAAGTGGATTAGATGTACCAAATGCTAACACAATCTTCATTAATAATGCAAATAATTTTGGATTGTCTGATTTACACCAAATGCGCGGTAGAGTTGGTCGTTCTAACAAAAAAGCGTTCTGCTATTTCATAACTCCGCCTTTTCATATGATGACCGATGATGCACGAAAACGCATCGAAGCGTTGGTTTTATTTTCTGATTTAGGAAGCGGAATTAGCATTGCCATGAAAGATTTAGAAATTCGTGGTGCAGGAGATTTATTAGGTGGCGAGCAAAGCGGGTTTATCAACGATATTGGGTTTGACACCTATCAAAAAATATTACAAGAAGCTATTGAGGAATTGAAAGAAAATGAATTTAAAGAATTGTATCCAACCGATACTTTAAAACCAAAAGAATATGTAAAAGAGGTGACTATTGATACTGATTTCGAAATCTTATTTCCTGATAATTATATCAATTCTATCACAGAAAGATTGAGTTTGTATAGCAAATTATCGAATTTAGAAACAGAAGAAGAACTACAAATTTTTGAAACTGAAATTATAGATCGTTTTGGAAAAATTCCAAAACAAGTTGAAGATTTACTAAATTCAGTTCGTATTAAATGGATCGCAAAAGGATTAGGTTTAGAGAAAGTAATTCTTAAGCAAAAAAGAATGATGGGCTACTTTGTTGCGAACCAGCAAAGTGAATTTTATCATACAGAAGCTTTTTCAAAAATGCTAAAATATGTGCAGCAAAACGGTAAAAACTGTGTGATGAAAGAGAAAGAAACAAATAACGGATTGCGTTTACTGATTACTTTCATTAAAATTGATACTGTAAAAATAGCATTAGAAATTTTGCAAAAAATATAGAATGGCTTCACTATTTGGGCATGCATTTATCGCTATCGCTTTAGGAAAAAGTTTTTCTAGAAACCAGCGAACTTGGAAATTAATTTTAATTGCAATTGTTTGTGCTATAATTCCAGATGCAGATATCATTGGCTTTCTATTTGAAGTTCCTTACAGCAGCTTTTGGGGACATAGAGGATTCTCTCATTCGTTTCTTTTTGCATTGTTGTTTAGTGCTTTAATGACCGCTATTTTTTACAGGAAACAATTTTTTAGTAAAAAAGGAATTTTTTTACTATTTTTTTTCTTTTTAAGTGGAGCTTCTCACTCAATTTTGGATGCTTTGACAAATGGTGGATATGGAGTCGCCTTTTTTTCTCCCTTTGATAATACTCGTTATTTTTTCCCTTTTACACCTATAAAAGTTTCACCGATAGGGATTTTTCGATTTTTTAGTGAACAAGGTGTTCAAGTTATTCGCAGTGAAATTGTTTGGATTGGAATTCCCGGATTTATTTATATAATTATTGCTTTTCTTATCAGAAAAAAAAGAAATAAAATTTAATGGAAAACTCACACAATAATAATTTATTACTTTTACTATTAGCAACTCTTTTTATAAGTACTTCTGGAGTTTTAGGAAAATATATTGCTTTGCCAACAGAAGTTATTATCCTTTGCAGAGCTAGTTTTGCCACTGTTTTTATTTATATTTTTTGCAGGATTAAAAAGGTAGACTTAAAGATAAAGTCTAAAAAAGATTTTTGTTCTTTTGTAGTCAGCGGTGTTTTTATGGGTGCACATTGGATTACCTATTTTATTGCTTTAAAATTATCTAACGTAGCTTTAGGAATGCTTTCTTTATTTACTTTTCCTGTAATTACAGCTTTACTGGAACCTCTTTTTACAAAGCAAAAGTTAAATCCTATTCATATTTTTCTTGCTGTTTTAGTGTTAACTGGTATGTATATTCTTGTACCCGATTTATCTCTAGAAAATGATCATTTAAAAGGAATTCTATTCGGAATTTCATCTGCTTTCTGTTATTCTCTTAGAAATCTTACTTTAAAAAAACATGTGAAAAAGTACAATGGCAGCATGTTAATGTTGCATCAAATGATCATCGTCTCTGTGTTATTAATTCCTGTTTTATTTTTTAGCGATTTTTCGAATTTTGAAAGTCAGTTGCCTCTTTTAGTATTAGTTGCATTACTAACTACAGCAATTGGCCATACGATGATGGTACATTCCTTGAAACATTTCTCTGTGGCTACAGCAAGTATTATAAGCAGTGTTCAACCTATTTTCGGAATTATAATAGCCTTTATATTTGTAAATGAAATTCCTAGTTTCAATACTTTTATTGGGGGAAGTTTAATTTTGTTGACGGTTGTTATTGAAAGCATTCGAAGTAAGAAATAACTAAAATCTGGTAAATAGGCTTAGCCCTGATTGATCGGCCTGTTTGAGCTCTCTCGCTTCTGGGCGTGAAGCGAGTAGCGAAAGCAGGAAATAGCTTCAAAAAGTATTTATTTTAAAATTAAGGTTTCTGTTTTTACAAGAAGGATAAAGAAGTACAAAAATACACTGCGAATCAAAACAAGTCTTTATTACTAATATTTAGGTAATTACGTTTTACAAAAGCTAAAATAGCTTCTAAAATTTCACCCATATTTTTGCAATCTTTAAACTTAACATCACCAACATATTTTACTAATTGTTTTTTTAAAAGGTCCACATTTTCAGGAAAAGAAATCGTGTCTGCTTTCATACATTTTATTAAACGTGTAGTTCTTCTTGGTGCTGTTATCATTCTTTTGGCCATAAAAGAACGTTCTTCTATTTTATATTGTCGGATAGAATCGTTTTGTAATTTTTTACCCACCATTTCTATCATTTTAAAGTTCTCTTTCATAAACTGCAAGTTGTACACTTTTAAGTTTCCTTCAAAAGATTGCTGGTCGAAATCTATGGCTCTAATTTTATATATAATCTGGTCAAAATCATGTATTGGGGTAATTACGTAATTGTAAGAACGCATATCGCCGAGCAAGCGTATTAAGCAACGTTCCTTGAATTTCACAAACTCTTTGGCGATTTGAGCTTTTTCTAGCTCTGTACATTTTGGTAAAATATCTCTAATAAAATCGTCTCCAGGAATCCCTGCAATGTGCTCTTCTATTAACGTATCTTTATAAACTAAAAAGTTCATATTATGTGGCGACAAAATATGCTCTAACTCCAAACCGTAAATACGAGACGCATCGGCCTTTTTTACATAGAAATACGTAAAGTTATCATTTAAAATATTTCTGATTTTTATTCTAAATGGTTTTGAATTCCCAAACGTACAATAATCAATAGCATCCACCGTTAAAAAGGGAATACTCTCTAAATTACCGTCTGAATGCAACCTTGCGTAAATTTCCTTTAAATTTCGATCGATCTCTTCTCTATCATACTGAGAATAATAGGTTCGTACCCAAAGGGTGTCTTCGTCATTCTTATCATAGACAATAATTGAGCCTTGAAAACGTAATAAATCGTCATAATAAAGAGAAGTGCCTATATTTCTGTTGTATTTCTTTAGATACTCATGAAGCATTTCATTTACTGGAAATGTGGGCTTTTTCTTGGACATCAATTTTTTATTTACCACCATCTTCTCTGCTGAATTTCCTCAAAAGTAAGGATTTTGTTTAGATTATTTCGAACATTTTACCTGGTAAAGGATTTATAATTCCTTTTAATTCCATTTGTAATAAAGTTGATGACAATTGAAATAGCGGAATATTACAATCTATAGCAATAATGTCTAGTAATTGCTTTCCGTCTTTTAGGAGATACTCATAAATAATTTGTTCGCTCGCATTTAACTCGATAAATAATTGTTTTTGAATTGATTTTTTTGGTTTTTCTGATAAATCCCAATTCAGCATTTTTATAATATCATTTGATGATGTGAGCAAATTTGCTTGGTTACTTTTTATTAAATTATTACATCCTTTACTATAAATATCTGTTGCTCTTCCTGGCAAAGCAAACACATCTCTGTTATAAGAATTGGCTATATCCGCAGTAACTAAAGAACCTCCTTTTTCTGCACTTTCTATAACAATTGTTGCTTTAGAAATACCTGCAACGATTCTATTTCTCTTTAAAAAATTTTCTCTTAAAGGATCCTCTTCATGCCAAAACTCGGTTAAAAAACCCCCATTTTCATTTACTTCATTAATATATTTTTTATGCACTTTTGGATAAATTTGCTCAAAACCGTGTGCCAAAACTGCAATAGTTTGCAACTTATTTTTTACAGCCGCTTTATGCGCACAAATATCGACGCCGTATGCAAAACCACTCACAATTATAGGAGTAAACTCTGCTATATCTTCTATCAGTTTATTGCAAAAATCCCGTCCATAAGAACTCATATTTCTTGTACCAACAATCGAAATAATTTTATCATTTTTTAAGTTGATATTTCCGTCTTTGAATAATAATATGGGGCTATCTATACAATTAAGAAGATTTTTAGGATACTCATCCTCTAAAAAATAAGTATATCCTATTTTGTTTTTTTGGATGTACGCAAGTTCTTGTTCTGCAAGCTCTATATTTTTCTTATCAAATAAATGAGTTATTGCATGACTTCCTATGCCGTTAATATTTAATAAACTAGTTGATTTTTCTTTAAAAATTTGTTCAACGTCTCCCACCTTAACAATGAGCTTTTTAGCTAAAATATCGCCAATAGCTCTGCTTCTTTGCAATCTTAGAATTGCAAGTAATTTTTCTTCTTTCAATATTTAACAATTTGAGTACTAATATATAACATAATTGTTAATAAAATTTACGAGAATCCGTTTTACAAAACATCAAAACTTCTATATTTGTTAATATGAATATAGCCAACTACATAAACGACTTATTATATAGATACAATTGTATTATTATTCCAAATTTTGGAGGTTTTGTTACCAATAAAATTAGTGCAAAAATAGATGAGGCCTCTAATACCTTATATCCACCAAAAAAACAGATTACTTTTAATAGTCATCTAAAAGAAAATGACGGTTTATTGGCTAATTACATTGCTACATCAGAAAATATTTCTTTTGAAAAAGCCTCTAAAGTCATCGATTTAGCTGTTATTGAATGGAAAAACGAAATACAAACAATACCTTTACAAATTGGTTCTGTTGGTGTTTTAGTACTAAATGAAAGAGGGCAAATTATTTTTGAGCCAAATAAAACCGTTAATTATTTAACGGCATCTTTTGGTTTATCGCCTATTGAACCCGTATCTATAAAAAGATATCAAGAACAAGTAAAAACTTTAATTCCTGTTCAAAATACAGAGGATAAAAAAGGGATTCCTACATTTATAAAGTATGCGGCGACTGCAGCTATTTTATTAACCTTAAGCTTCGTTGGTAATAACCTATATCAACAAAACGAAAAACAATCAATTTTAGCGAATCAAGAAAAGGCACTTGAGAAAAAAATTCAATCTGCTACTTTTGTAATAGCAAATCCGTTGCCAACGATAGAATTAAATGTCGTTAAAGAAATAGAAATTTTAAAACCTTTTCATGTGGTAGCTGGTGCTTTTCAGTTTACCGAAAATGCAGACAAGAAAGTAACTCAACTTAAAGAACTAGGGTATAATTCCAAAATTATTGGTGTTAATAAATGGGGATTAACAGAGGTTTCTTTTGAAAGTTTTACAGACAGAAATGACGCAATTAATAGTTTGTATAGAATACAAAAAAGTGTTTCTGCAGACGCCTGGTTATTAGTGAAAAAGTAACTATTATTTAGGCGCTATACCTATCTTTGCAGAAATTTTTATATGGAAGCAAAAACACCTAAAGAATCATTAACAGTTCTAACGGATTTAGTTTTACCTGGAGACACTAATTATTTAGACAATCTTTTTGGTGGAGAATTATTAGCAAGAATGGACAGAGCTTGTAGTATTGCTGCAAGGCGTCATTCTAATAGAATTGTGGTTACAGCCTCTGTAAATCATGTTGCCTTTAATAAATCTGTACCCGTAGGAAGTGTATTAACTATAGAAGCTAAAGTTTCGAGAGCGTTTAAATCGTCAATGGAAATTTATGTAGACGTTTGGATAGAAGACAGACAATCTGGACAAAGAACAAAGGTAAATGAAGGTATTTATACTTTTGTTGCAGTAGATGAAATAGGTAAACCGGTTGCTATACCCCAAATTAACCCAGAAACCCCTTTAGAAATAGAACGTTTTGAAGGCGCTTTAAGACGTAAACAATTAAGCTTAATTTTAGCAGGTAAATTAAATCCAAGTGAAGCAACAGCTTTAAAGGCTTTATTTAATTAATAATATAAAAAATGGAACTTTTAAATCAATATAAAATTATAGAATCTTTTATTGTTTTTATTCTAGCATTTATACTGCGTTTATTAATTACAAAATCGCTTGGTAAAATTCAATTAAAATTTGGTTTTCAAAAAGCAAGAATTTTACTAACAAATAAAGTAATAAGCATACTTATTTACATAACTTTAATTGTGATCACTGCTTTTATTTGGGGTGTTGATGAAAAACAATTATTAATTTATATTTCTTCTTTTTTAACCATTTTAGGAATTGCCTTTTTTGCACAATGGTCTATTTTATCAAATATTACAGCAGGTATCATTTTATTTGTGAATTACCCTGTAAAAATTGGAGATAAAATTACCATCCTAGAAAAAGACTATAATATTGATGGAGAGATTAAAGATATCGGCGCTTTTTTCATCACTCTAAAAACGGCTAAAAACGAATTTATAACGGTGCCGAATTCCATAATTCTACAAAAAAATATCAAATACTACCCGCAAGAAAGCTAGTTATCTCGATAACATCCAAGAAGCAGGATTTAAGCGTGTTGTGTTTTTAAAAAGTACAAAAATTAAAGTTGTTTTTGCCGTAACTTTATCAGTAAAAATTTTACCAATTATTTGTCCTGTTACAATTTTATCACCTTTTTTAACAGTGGTATTTTCTAGATTATTATAAGAAGTAATATAATTACCGTGTCTAATAAGTACATTTTTTGTCCCTCCAGAACCTAATAAAATATTTAAAACTTCGCCACTAAAAATAGCCTCAGCATTGCTTCCTTTGCTGGTAACAATGTGCAAGCCTGTGCCATTTATAGAAATTCCCGGAAAAGTTGGGTGTGGCTGCTCTCCAAACCTTCTTACAACCAAACCTTCTTTAACTGGCCAAGGTAACCTGCCTTTATTTTGTTCAAACTCGGCGGCTAGCGCTTTTGCTTCCGGACTTAAAATAAATTCATTTTTAGAAGTTTTAACGGGCGCAGAAACATTATTCTTTTTAGCGTTTGCTAACGCAAGCCTGTTTGCTTTATCAATTTCATCTTTTATGATTTTATCAATTTTAGCGGCAACTCTTTTATCTTCTTTTATATTATTTTGCAATTCTTTCTTATACTTGCCTTCCTTTCTTTTTATCTCTGTAATTAAACTTTCTTGTTCACTTTTATCCTTTTCTATTTCCTTTTTTTCATTTAATTCTGATAAGATTAAAGTGTCTTTTACCCTTTTCTGATACAATAAGGAATCTTTTAAAACTTTGATAACATTTGTTTGAACAATAATTTCGTCGCCTTGTTTTTTTCTGAAAGAAGTATATTGTTTCATATACTCTAATCGTTTATATGCCTGATAAAAATTTTGTGAAGACAATAAAAACATCATTCTACTTTGTTGCGATTTACTTCTGTATGATTTAAAAATCATTTCACCATAATCCGCCTTTAAATCTGTAAGTTTTTTATTGAGTTTGTTTATTTTCCTTTGATTTGTTACAATCCCTCTTGATAAAAGTTTTGCTTCTAAATTAATCGTTGCGATAAGCTTGTTTCTAGCATCAATTTTTAGTTTGATATCTCTTAAATCTTCTAATGCATTTTTTTCTTTTTTCTTTTCATTAAAAAGTAATGTATTCAGCTGCGCAATTGCTGTTTTATATTTTATCCGCTTAGATTCTAACTCGTATCGAGTTTGACTAAATACAGTAATATTCATCAGAAAGACTGACAAAAAGAGGAGGTGAAATTTACGAGTATTCATTAAAATTCTAAACGTTTATAACCATTAGGAATATCATAACTCATTTTTAAATAGGTATTAAATTCAACCGCTTTATAAATAATATCAATATCTGTAAAAGAATCTGATGTATTGGCTCTTATATTAATTTCTGACGGAAAAACAACTTTATTTATTAAATTATACGAAGGATATTTTACATCTAATCGTAAGTTTTTAGCAACATTTATAACAGATTGTTCATCTAATTTAAAATGCGAAGGATTAATTGTAAAGAAAATATCAAACAATTCTGCTTGTTTTTCTGGCGATAAAATATACCTATTATTTACAATTTGTAATTCTTGATTTTCTTCTTTTACATTAAGTAAAGATTGTCCTAAGAATAGATTTTGTAATTGCTCGAAATTAATTTCTACGCCCAATAATTGCTTAATCATTGAAAAATCTCCTTCAAAATAATTTTTAGCAAAAGGGGAATAATAACTTACTGAAGTAGGGGTAATCTTCGCTTTAAAAATAGTTATAAACCTAGTGCCTTTTAACCAAATAACCTTGTCTTTTTCAATTAGTAAATTAACCGTTAAACTTTGATTTATTTTGCCGTTATTAAAGTTTACTTTTAATTTAGCGTCTACCGTTTTTTTATCAAAATTGGCGGCAATATGTTTTTTTGCTACTTTTTTCGCAGAAATTTCTTTTGCAATTGCATTGGCATCAATCATATTTTTTTTTGTTTTACAAGAGGTTAAAACAATCATTAAAAGTAAAATATATTTTAAAAACTTCATGTATTAATTTTTTAAATTTTTAGCTTTTTGCAGGTATTTCATTTCTTCTTTATCATTTCCTAAACCTTTATTGGCTTTTGCTATTTCTAAATAAAAAGCGGCTTCCATTTTATCATCGATAACAAAATCAATACCACTTTGTAATATGGTTAACGCCTTTTTATAATTTTTGGTATCATTTAAAACTTTGGCGTTTACAAAATACAAATAGGCTTGTGCAGGAAAAAGCGCCATTCCTTCTTCACTAAACCTCAATAAATCATCATAATTTTCGATAGATTTTTTTAAAATTTCTTCTACTATTTTATATGATTTATCAGTTTTAAATTGATTGATTAAAACATTTAAATCTGCTGATAGTGCTTCTTCTTTAATAGGATTTTCTTCCTCTACATCTTCTTCGCCTGATTCTTGATCATCTGATTTTTTTTTTACAGAATATTCTTTTTTACTTTCTAAGTTTGCTCTTAACTTTTTCAAATAAGAGGGCAATACATACTCTTTTTCTAAAGTATTCATTAAAGAAATTCCTTCTTTAATTTGACCATTATACACGTACAATCTTGCTAAAAAGACTCTTTCCTTCGGATTGATTGCAACTATTTTTTGCTGCGTTTTAATAGCTTCTGCATACTTGTTATCCTTTAGATAAATCTTTACCAAATGCGAAAGCATCCATCTATTAGTAGGCTGTTCTGCTAAAGATCTTTCTATATATTCTTTTGCTAAAAATGTATTATTTAAAAATAAATAATTTTTAGAAAACTCAAAAAAAACAGCACTATCGTTGGATAAAATCTGATTACAGCTTTCTAAATTTTCAATTGCTTTTTGATAATTTCCAATCGATTTTTCTGACAATGCTTTAAAAAAGAATTGTTGAAACTTTAATTCAGTTTCTTCAGTTACATCTTCCTTTTCAGGAATACTATCTTGTGCGATACTATCAATTGAAAAAAGAAAAATAAAAAAAGAAAAAAGAGCCAATTTAAAATAGTTAAACAGCCTGTCTTTTTTGTGTTCTATGTTCTCTTTTCTTTGAATCACTTACATTAACTCGGTATAATCACCAATACTTACAGAAGAATATTTCGCGTTGTATTTTGCATAATTTCCAATCATCGCATTGTTTAAGTTGGCATTCAAAATTTCTACATTAGTTTGTATCAACGAGTTTACAATAGTAGAATTGACTACAATACTATTTTTACCAATAGAAACATATGGGCCAATTTTAGTATCTGTTAACACCACATTTTTACCAACATAACAGGGTTGAATTATTTCTGAATTATTTAAAACAACATCCGAAGAAACCAAATTTTTCCCTGCTGCATATTCAAAACCCAAAGTTTGTTTATTTGTATCTACAGTTGGATCTTTCTTACCACAATCCATCCAAGCACTTACAGTTCCTGGAATAAATTTTGCCCCTTGTAGTTTTAAAGATTCTAAAACATTTGTTAATTGGTATTCGTTGTTTTCCTTTAAATCATTATCAATTAGATATTGAATTTCTTCTAATAATTTTTCACCACTTTTAAAATAATAAATTCCGATAATCGCTAAATCAGAAACAAAATCTTTTGGTTTTTCTATAAAATCGGTAATAAAACCATCTTGTACCTTTACAACTCCAAATGCACTTGGATTATCAACTTTACTTACCCAAATTGCACCATCCGCATTTACATCCAACGTAAAATCTGCTTTAAATAAAGTATCTGCATAGGCAACAACACAAGGGCCGCTTAGAGATTCTTTGGCCATATAAATTGCATGTGCCGTTCCTAAAGCTTCATCCTGTATATAAACAGCCCCTTTTGCACCTAACTCTTTTGCTATTTTTAATAGTTTTTCTTTGGTATCACTTGGAAAACCTTTTGCAACTGAACCAATTACAAAAGCAATTTCATCTATCTTTTCATCAATCACAGAAGCAATATCTTCTACCAAACGTTGTACAATTGGCTTGCCTGCAATAACGGTTAAAGGCTTTGGTACCGTAAGTGTGTGTGGTCTTAAACGAGATCCAATTCCGGCCATTGGTACTATAATTTTCATATACTATTTTTTCAATTAAGTACGTGCAAGATAGTATTAATTAAGAGATTTTAAAAATAGTTTCAAAACAAAAACAATGCTTTATTGTTGTAAAATAACGGTTTAAAAAATGATTTTTTTAAATCCTTAAAATTAGCTGTTGATTTTGTTTCTTTGCAAAAAATATTACTTGTGAATTATCTTTCAGTAGAAAACATTTCTAAATCTTACGGTGAACGTATTTTGTTTCAAGACATTTCTTTTGGAATAAATAAAGACCAAAAAGTTGCCTTTGTTGCTAAAAACGGAACAGGAAAAACATCTATCCTTAATATTATTGCCGGTTTGGATGTGCCAGATTCTGGACAAATTGTAACCAGAAAAGATGTTTCTATTGCTTATTTAGCGCAAAATGACGTTTTAAATCCAGATTTAACCATCGAAGAAACTATTTTTGCTACGGATAATATTATCCTTTCTGTTATTAATAAATATGAAAAAGCATTAAAAAATCTTGATGATACAGAAGCATATCAAAATGCTTTTGAGTTAATGGAGCAATACAATGCATGGGATTTTGAAACGCAATACACGCAAATTTTATCTAAATTAAAATTAGATGATTTATCGCTAAAAATATCTACCCTTTCTGGAGGGCAAAAAAAGCGTTTGTCGTTAGCTATTGTTTTAATTAGTAAGCCCGATTTTTTAATTTTGGATGAACCAACCAATCATTTAGATTTAGAAATGATTGAGTGGCTAGAATCCTTTTTTGCTAAGGAGAAAATAACCCTTTTTATGGTTACCCACGACCGTTATTTCTTAGAACGTGTTTGTAATGAAATTTTAGAATTAGATGAAGGTAAAATCTATAAATACAAAGGTAATTATTCGTATTATTTAGAGAAAAGAGAAGAAAGAATTCAACTAGAACAAGTTACTACTGACAAAGCTAAAAACCTTTTTAAAAAGGAATTAGATTGGATGCGCAGACAGCCAAAAGCGAGAACTACTAAATCTAAATCTAGAATTGATGATTTTTATCAGATAAAAGAAAAAGCTAGTCAACGACGACTAGACCATAAAGTTCAACTAGAAATAAATATGGAACGTTTAGGAAGCAAAGTTTTAGAGCTTCATAAATTGTACAAATCTTATGGTGATAAAAAGATTTTAGACGGATTTGATTATATTTTTAAACGTGGCGAACGTATAGGAATTATTGGTAAAAACGGAACGGGAAAATCGTCTTTCTTAAATATTATTACACAACAAAACGAAGTTGATGGAGGTAAAGTTGTAGTTGGAGAAACTGTTAAATTCGGGTATTACACACAATCTGGAATCAACATAAAAGAAGGTCAAAAAGTAATTGAAGTTGTTAAAGAATTTGGTGAATTTATCCCTTTAACAAAAGGAAGAAAAATTTCTGCTTCACAACTTTTAGAGCGCTTTTTGTTTGATAAAAAGAAACAATATGATTTTGTTGAAAAACTTTCTGGTGGAGAGCAGAAACGCCTTTATTTATGTGCCGTTTTAATTCAGAATCCTAACTTTCTAATTTTAGATGAGCCAACAAACGATTTAGATGTTGTAACCCTAAACGTCTTAGAAAATTTCTTATTAGATTATCCTGGAAACTTATTAGTAGTATCGCATGACCGATACTTTATGGATAAAATTGTAGATGCTTTATTCGTTTTTAGAGGCGAAGGAATTGTAGAAAATTTTCCTGGAAATTATTCTGATTTTAGAGCATATGATAGTTCTGATCCTGTTGAAACAATAGATGAGAAACCTGTAGAAATAGTCGTTGAAAAAACCGAAAAGAAAGCAACCAAAAGTACCTTAACTTTTAATGAAAAAAGGGAATTTGGTGCTTTAGAAGTAGAAATTGAAAGACTTCAAAAAAGGAAAGCATCCATCGAGAACCAATTTTTAAATGTAGAGATTGAGCCTGATGATATTGCAAAAAAATCTGAAGAGTTACAAGAAATTATCACTACAATTGAACAAAAAGAAGAGCGCTGGTTTGAACTTTCTATGAAACAGGAAGATTAAAACCTCTATTTAACTCTAATAAAAATCGCATATTTTAAATTAATTGTATTAAATATATTTACTATATTTGTTAATAACAACACAAAAATATACTAAAATATGCTACAAATAGTATCAAAATATAATACTTTTTTAGATGAATTAAAAGACTATTTAGACAGTTCGCCTTTTAAGATAAGTTTTATTTACCAAAATTTAGGAATGTCAAAACAAGTTTTTTACCGAAAATTAAAAACTAAAACATTTACCGCGAATGAGGTTTTTACAATTTCAAAAATCTTATTTCCTAGTGAAGCTTTGATAATGGAGTTAGAAAAATCTAATGCAGATAAAAAAGCAGGTAGGATAATAGAACACAGTGAAGCAATGAAAATGTTACGAAAGAAGCATTTGTAATTCTAATGAATCGCTGAAATTTAACCAAAATAAATGTAAATAAATTTCATCAGTTTCTACTTCGTAAAATAGTGTAATGTGTTTTGTAATGACCAATTGACGAAATATTGGTTTGAATTCACAAATTATTCCCATTTCAGGGTAAGTTTTTAAAAGCTCAACCTTTTCATCTACAATATCTAAAAAATTTACAAGTACATCTGTCGACCAATTCTTTTTAAGATGATTTATATTTTTATCTAAACTATCTAAAGCGTTTTGATTCCATACAATTCTCATAATACAATTGTTTTCAACTAAACTCGAATAATATTTTCGTCCTTTAATAAGGCTTCATTATTAAAACGTAATAAAATTTGTGCAACGGCAATGGTGTCTTTTTCGCAATAGGTAACAATTCTATCAATATTTTTTTCTTTGTAATAAACACCTGCAACTTCACTACCATCAATATCATCTTTTGGCGAGGGAACTCCTAAAATAGAAGTTAATAACTTTAGTGATGTATAATGTTTGTAATCACCAAATTTCCATAGCTCTAGCGTGTCTAAATGCGGAATTTCCCATGGTTTTTTACCAAATAAATTTAGTTTTTTAGGCAATTCTATTTGATGCACAATCATTCTTCTAGCTATAAAAGGAAAATCGAATTCTTTACCATTATGCGCACATAAAACATTCGCTTTTTTAGCGAAATGTTTATCTAACAACACTTTAAAATCAGTTAAAAGTTGGTGTTCGTTATCTCCAAAAAAAGAGGTAATTCTAAATTGCTTCACTTCCTTTATGTCCACAAAATAGCCAACGGAAATACATATTATTTTTCCGAATTCTGCCCAAATCCCCGCACGTTCATAAAACTGTGCAGCAGTATATTCATCTTTTCTTTGGTACTGTGTTTTTTTTTCAAAAAGTTCTTGAGTACTTTTAGAAAGTAAACTCCAATTTTCTTCTTGAGGCACCGTTTCTATATCTAAAAAAAGGATATCGTTTATGTTGTAGGTAAGATTCATAGCAAATTATTTTTCTTTTCCAAGATAAAGATACTAAATAAAAAAGCTCCAAAAATTAATTTGGAGCTTTTAAAATAAGAATACTTATGTAATAATGTAAGATATTATCTAATTACTAACTTTTTAGAAGCTGTTTTACCCGCTTCTGTAACTTTTAAAATATAGATTCCCGCAGAAATAGCAGACACATCAATAGTAGATTTTACTCCAGAAAAACTAGATGAAAGTACTTTCTTACCTAAAACATTAAAAATAACAAGTTCTTTTTTACCATTGCTATTGCTAGAAATAGTAAATCTATTATTTGTAATTGGGTTTGGATAGGTTGCAAAACCTTCGATTGAATTGTTTTTTACGGATGCAGCAGCAGCAGCTGGTGTAACTGATGCCCAAGTTGTTCCAAGTCTAAGTTCATCAATAATCATTCCTGGTGTTTCATCAACAGAATCTTGTCTTAAAATAAATCTATTTGTTGCATTGGGAGTTGCATCTGTATCTGTTAATGTAACAGTAGGAGCTGTACTTCCTTCAAAATCTGAAGAAGAAGGATTAATCCAAGCATTCATAACCCCTGATGTTGTATTATAACTCATCACAATTAATATTTCATCATCTACATTATAATCAGAGCCAAAACCTGTGCCTGAGCTCCCATTAGTTATTGCAAAATTAAAAGTACTTGCCACTGGATTAGTAGCAGGATGTACCCATAAACGAGCATTAAAAGAAGTTGTACCCGAAGCAAACATAGCAAAATATCCACCATCAGTATAATCAGTCATTTTAGATATATCTGTAACTTTAATAATGAATGAAGAAAAAACTTCTCCAGAAGTAACTTCCGAAAACAAAATTTGAGAGTCATACGACAATCCTTCTAAATAAACTGAATTACCTGTTGAAGATTCTAATCCTTCATAGGAAAGACTCCCTGATACTGCATCAATTTCATTTACAGTACCACTAAAATTCTCCCAATTTGTTTGAGCTCCTAAATCTGCTCCTACAGTATAATCAAACCCATCATAATGAGGAAGAGATACTTGCCCAAAAGAAACTGCCGTTAAACAAAGTGCAATCAATAAAGTAAAAATGTAGTTTTTTTTCATGTGTGATTTGATTTTTGAATTGGCTGTAAATATAACAAATAATTAACTTTTACACTGATTAACAACCCATTAATTAATTGTTAATTTAATAGAAGTAACTGCCTTTTTTTTAGAATATCCTATGTTATTTAAAAGTAAATTAAAAAAGCCAAGATTAAATGATTGTTAAGAACCTAACTTTATACTAGAATTATCTGTATTTTTGATATTCAACATTCAAAAAGATTATGAATAAAAGTGAAATTAAAATTTTATTAGTTGATGATGAACCAGACATTCTAGAAATAGTTGGGTATAATCTTAAGAATGAAGGATATCAAGTTTTTACTGCCGAAAATGGCCAGCAAGCTATAAAAATTGCGAAAAAAAATATCCCCCATTTAATTTTATTAGACATCATGATGCCAGAAATGGATGGCATTGAGGCTTGCGAAAAAATTAGAAAAATTAAATCATTAGAAAATGTAATTATTACATTCTTTACTGCAAGAGGCGAAGATTATTCTCAGGTTGCAGGTTTTGAAGCTGGTGCAGATGATTATATTACAAAACCTATTAAGCCTAAAGTTTTAGTAAGTAAGGTAAAGTCTTTATTAAGGAGACTAAAAACCGAAACAGAAAGTGAGGAAACTTTTAAAATTGGTGATATTGTTATTGATAGAGATGAATATGTTGTTTATAAAGCAGGCAAAAAAATTGCACTTCCAAGAAAAGAGTTCGAACTATTTTCTTTGCTAACTTCTAAACCGGGAAAAGTTTTTAAAAGAGAAGTAATTTTAGATACCGTTTGGGGAAATGAAGTTGTTGTTGGAGGCAGAACAATTGATGTGCACATTAGAAAACTTCGTGAAAAAATTGGTGATGACCACTTTAAAACGGTAAAAGGAGTTGGATATAAATTTGTTTTAGAAGGCGCAGATTAACAAACAAATTTTGAAAATAAAAAAAACATATTCATATGCTCTTTGGTCTGCAGTTTATTTAACATCGCTTTCTGTAATTATAGGTGTAATATCCTACTTTATAATAAGCGAATACTTTGGTGTTTTTACGATTATTATTTCTATACTTTCTTTTTTCCTAATTTCTTTTTTCATCATCCAATATAGAACAGAACACTTTATTTACAGTCGTTTAAAAAAATATATGAAGATATTTCATTCTTAAATGTAAAGGATCTTAAAAAAGAAAGTGCCACAACAGATATAGAAATACTTTCTAAAAAAATGGAAAAGTTCGTGGAAGGTAAACGATTGGAAATTAAAAGCTTAACCGACAGAGATTCCTTTAGACGAGACTTTTTAGGAAACCTTGCTCATGAATTAAAAACACCTCTTTTTACGGTACAAGGTTATATTTTAACTTTAATGGAAGGTGCCGTTAACGACAAACAAATACGCATGAAGTATTTAGACAGAGCTAATAAAGGTGTAGAAAGATTAGTAGCTGTAATTAAAGATTTAGACATGATTTCCAAATTGGAAAATGATGGTATGAAGATAAATTTCGAAGTTTTTAATATTCTTGAACTCATCCAAAATGTATTTGATTTGTTTGAAATGAAAGCTAAAAAAAGAAATATTACACTTCAATTTGATAAAGTTTATGAGTTCCCTGTTTTTGTAAAAGCTGATGTTGAAAAAATAGAACAAGTGCTTATCAACCTAATTGTGAACTCTATAAAATATGGAAAACCAAACGGAACAACTATTGTTGGCGCAGAAAGTTATACGAATCAAAAGTTTATCGTTAAAGTTATAGATAACGGCGAAGGCATTAAAAAGATACACCTTCCGCGCTTATTCGAACGCTTTTATAGAGTTGATCAAAGTAGGTCTAGAGAACAAGGTGGCTCTGGATTGGGTCTTTCTATTGTAAAACATATTATTGAAGCCCATGACCAAAACATCTTGCTAAAAAGCACGTACAACAAAGGCTCAGAATTTTCTTTTACGGTTGAAAAAGCAAGATAGTTTTAAAATTTATAGCAGATCAAAACCAATATCTTTTCTATAATTCATTTTATCAAAATGGATTTGATTGATGCTTCTATAACATTTTGCTAGAGCCTCTTCTATCGTATCTCCAAAAGAAGTTACAGCCATCACTCTGCCCCCACTTGTAACCACTTTACTTTCTTTCATAGTGGTTCCTGCGTGAAAAACAATAGATTCATGAACGGTATCAAAACCTATAATTTCTTTATTTTTTTCATACGTTTCTGGGTATCCACCAGAAACCAACATCACCGTTGTTGCTATTTTATCGCTTACAGAAAACGACTTTTCATTTAAAGTTTGATTAGCCACTCCTTCAAACAACTCAAATAAATCAGATTCAATTCTTGGCAACACAACTTCCGTTTCTGGATCTCCCATTCTTACGTTGTATTCAACCACAGAAGGATTACCATTATCATTCATCAATCCGATAAAAATAAAACCTCTGTAATCAATTCCGTCTTTTTGTAAACCAGCAATTGTAGGTTTTACAACTAATTCTTCCACTTTCTGTAAAAAAGCTTCGTCGGCAAACGGAACGGGAGAAATTGCACCCATTCCGCCAGTATTTAAACCAGCATCTCCTTCACCTATTCTTTTGTAATCTTTTGCTGATGGTAAAATTTTATAGTTTTTACCATCCGTTAACACAAAAACAGATAATTCTATTCCTTTTAAAAACTCTTCGATAACCACTGTAGATGACGCTTCGCCAAATTTATGGTTAGAAACCATTTCTCTTAATTCGGATTTTGCTTCGGATAAAGAATTCAGAATTAACACACCTTTTCCTGCCGCTAGACCATCTGCTTTTAAAACAAAAGGAGGTTCTAATGTTTCTAAGAAGGTAAAACCTTCTGTTAGGTTTTCCTTTGTGAATGATTTATAACGCGCTGTGGGCACTCCATGCTTTTGCATGAACTGTTTTGAGAAATCTTTTGAGCCTTCTAATAAAGCTCCATCTTTTTTAGGACCAATTACAGAAATATTTTTCAACTCATTATCGGCTAAAAAGAAGTCGTGAACCCCTTCTACCAAGGGCACTTCTGGACCAACAACAACCATTTTAATATCGTTTTCTAAAACAGCTTTTTTAATCGCTTCAAAATCAGAAACACTGACAGGTAAATTTGTTGCTATTTTATGAGTTCCTGCATTTCCTGGAGCTACAAAAATTTGATTAATTTTCTTGCTTTCTAATAATTTTAAAGTAAAAGCATGCTCTCTGCCTCCAGAACCTAAAATAAGTACATTCATGTTTGTTGTGTTGATGTGTCTGCAAATATATTTTAAATTCTTTGGATACTCAATTTATAAAGAATGTCAATTTTGTTTTTTAATTAAAAACCCCACTTTAAAAAATATTTGATGGCAGATGAAAGGTGATAAAAAAATAGTTTTAAACTTTTTGAAGAACCTTGTTTCAATACATGAATAATTTCTTCTTTTGGATAGTATAGTTTTTTCTTCCCTAGAATGTCTATTTTTTTACAAATATCTACATCTTCCATATACAAGAAATACCGTTCATCAAAACCTTTTAGTTTTACAAAATCGTCTGTTTTATAAAGATGAAAACAACCTGTAATGTATTCTGCAAAGAAAGGTTCATTCAAGTCTCTATCCCTATAAGTGCCCTTAAAAATAACTTTTTTAAATATCGATTTTAAAAAAGTAAACCTTCTTGCCAACAATTCTTGTAAAGAAGGATATCTTCTACATGAATATTGATGAGTTTTATTAGGGAACAAAACTTTTGGGGCTATCATAGACAAGTTTTTATCTTTTTCTAACTCAATAATTAAATTTGGAATAACCTTTTCTTCAAATGAAACATCTGGATTTAAAATTAAATGATATTTAGAAAGAAATTTAATATTATTTATAATTTTATTATGAGCGGAACCAAACCCAACATTTTTTTCAACAGCAATATACTCTATGTCTTTATCTGCAAATACATGTTCAAAAAACCTAGTTGAAGTATTGTCTATTAAATAAAGTTTTTTATTAAATGGCATTTGCAAAAAAGAATCTATTGTTTTCTGCAAATCCGATAAGCTTTCTTCGAAAAGAACTATTGAACATGTTAATACTAGTTTTTCATTCATTATTTTAATAAGCTTTTTCTTCTTTCTTAAAAAATTTAAAAAAGTTTGTACTATTATTTTAATATCTAAAAAAAAAGACCAGTTTTCTATATAAAAGATATCTAAACGAACTCTATTTTCTATATCAGATTTTTTTACCACCTCTCCTCTATAACCACTAATTTGTGCTAATCCTGTAATTCCTGGTTTTACAGAATTTCTTACTAAATAGTTTTTAACTTCATTTTCATACTTTTTAGTCTGAATATTGATATGGGGTCTTGGTCCAACTACACTCATGTCTCCAAATAGCACATTAAAGAACTGAGGTAACTCATCTAAGCTAGATTTTCTTAAAAAGAAACCAATTTTTGTAATTCTCTTATCATTTTTAGACGCTGACACTTTATCTGATTCACTGTTTATCTTCATTGACCTTAACTTGTAACAAAGAAATTGTTTACCATTTAAGCCATCTCTTTTTTGTTTAAAAAATAACGGACCTTTTGAATCAAATTTAATAATTACACAAAGAATAGGAAGCAGCCAGGATAAGATAATTAAACACGTAATTGAAGCAAAAAAAATATCGAAAATTCTTTTTACTAGATGAGTTTCAATTCTTTCAAAAGGCAGTGGCTTTGGTTTTAAAATAGGTATAGTTCCAAAATATTCTAAAATAAAACCTTTACTATAGATAGCTTTATTTTTTGGTATTAGCCTTAATTCTAATTTATGACTCTCTGTAAATTGCCTTATTTTAATTAAAAAGATTTCAGAAATTTGTGATGAATCGCAATAAATTTCATCAATTTTATTATCTAAAACATAATTAAATCCATTTTTTAACAAACCAAGATATTTTTTTGACTCAAATGATTTATCAGAAAAAAAACCATAAAACTTATAGCCCAAATCATTTTTATTGTGAAATAAATTTTCTAGCATTCTTGCAGAATTAATACCTCCAAAAAGAATTATATTCCTATAATTTTTACCTTCAGATCTATATTTTTTTAGAAGAAAGAAAATAAAAAACTTAAAAAAAATTATTGCGGAAATAATCATCAGATAGATAACCAACTGATTATCAATAACCTCTCCTTCTCTAAAAAGACTAAAAAAACTAAGGTATGCTAATGAAAAAATAAAAAACTGTGATACTATTAATGTGACTAACCTTGTAATATGCGTATATCTATATACGTTATAGAATTTTGTATAATACGCAATAAATAACCATGAAATTATAATATATAATAAAAAGGGGGAATTTAAATACTCATAATCTGAAACAATTAAGATTACACCGTTAATTAAAAATAAATCAATAACGATTATTATAGGTCTAATTAGTGTGGATCTTTTCTGTTTCAAATAGAATATTTTTTTCTTTGATTAAATAGTAAAGTTATTGTAATAAAAAAAACCATTCCTCTTTGTCGCCACAAAAATGATTCTGTAATACAAACCACTAATATCAATATAATAAAAGATATTAAAAAATAATTTTTATGTTTAATGCCATCTTTTAAAATTAAAAATGCAATTAATAAGAGTAAACCCAAACCAACAATACCGAGTTCAGCAAAAATTTGTACATATTGATTATGATAATTATAATTAAGAAAATCTGGATATAAATTATATTCTAAATATTTTTCATTTAAACTCTTTTGAGAATTATTTAATCCTGAACCTAAGAAAAAATTGTTTTGTTCAACTAAAATTTCCGTAAAGGCTTTAATTTGAAAAATTCTTAAACCTAATCCTGACCAAAGATATACATGTCCGAAATCTTTTTTATGTAAAACCTCACCTATTTTAGTGGTATCAAATTCTGATTTAAATCTATTTAAAAAATTTAAAGATGCTATTGATAAAACCAAAAAACCAACAACAATAATTACCTTGTTTTGTAAACTAATCTTTTTGAATTTAAACTTTTTAAAAATTAAAGTTAAAGATAAAAATAAGGTAATTGTTATAATTGTTTTTGAAGATAATAAGATTAAAAACAAGCTCAAAAATATAATACAAGAAACATCAAGTTTCGATTTTATTTTTTTATTTAAGAAATAGGCTATTCCAAAACTCATAAATACAGATAGGTAAATTGCATTCATGTTGCTTAAATTATTACTTAATTTATGGTAAAACAAATAACCAATATCTTTATTTTGGATAGCTTTTAAGACACCTAGTGCTAAAGCATAAACCCCATTCACAACTAATGATTTTGAAAATGCATTAAAAACAACGTTACTTCTAATCTTCGTATTATTTAAAATAAAGGCTAGGGGTATTGTTAAATAGGATAAAAATCGGATAAGACCTTCCTTAGTGGTTTCGAGATTATTTGTCCAAAACAAAGAGCACAAACATAAAATATAGAAGCCTAAAAATAATATATTTAATGTATTAAATTCTAATTTAAACCCCTTAACTATTGCAGAATATATTGTTATCAATAAAAATAAAATTATTGAAATGCTATTAACAGCAAACCCTAAAGGCATTGTTATTAGAATTAAGGCAAGTAAAACCTCAAAAATATTGTAGTTTTTAATTTTTTGAAAGGCATTCATGAAAGTAAGTAAAATAGGTGTTATTTATTTTATTAATATCGTACTGGTCTTTTATTTTTAACTTATTATTTTCAACTTTTAGACTCTCGTTTTCTTTATTTTTATTTTTTAAATAAAAACTAACGTCCTCTGGCGTGTAAAAATAAAATCCATCTTCTTTAAGAACTGCCTTATTAAAGATATTATTGTGTGCAATTATTAAGCTCCCAGAACCCATAGCTTCTAATAAAGATGGATTTGTACCACCTACTGAATGTCCGTGAAAATAAAGATTACAGCAATGTCTTAAAGCGTTTAATTCATTATTATTATAAATACTACCTAAAAATCTAATGTTTTTTTGATTTTTAAATTTATCTTTTAGTGTATTGCCAAAACTGTTGCTATTATAATTACCAATTACCAAAAAAGGACTGGTTATTTCACTTAGAACTACGCCGTCTAATATGGTTTCAATATTATTTTCTGGTTCTATTCTAGCGATTAACATATTGTAATTTAACTTTTCTAAATTATATTTAGCCAGTACACTTTCATCAATTTCGGAAACTACTGCACTGCCGTATGCTATAAACTTCGAGTCTTTCTGATATTTGTTATCTATGTATTTTTTTATTCCTTCAGAATCTGAAATCAGAAAATCACTATATTTTACACCCAACCTTTCGGCATATTTTAAAAAAACCCTTACAAAATAAGTATACTTACTTCTTTTCCACTCTAAACCATCCATATTAGTAATAATTAATGGTTTTTTAGGGAAAAATAAAGACCAAATGGAGCTACTCGTGTACCCCAATTGTAAAATAATATCTAGATTTCGTTTTCTTGTATCTAAAATGCAATTTAAATCATACACAAACTGTCCTATCGTGCCCATTTTACTTTCTGGATCATTGCAGTGTATAATATTTACCCTTTAAATACGGTTTGTTTATAGGGGTGATTAGAAGAATTATAGACGTAAACCTCGCACTCCTTTTCTACTAAAAAAGTTGCCAAATTTTCTGCAAACTGCTCAAAACCACCATAATGATTTGGAATACCTCTTGTGCCAATAATTCCTATTTTCATTCTTCTACCAAATTAATTTCAATTTCAATTTCAACTTCATTTCTAAAAAACAGTAATGCCCCAACTATAAACATATAAAAATCCTCAATATTATATATTCCCCAATAATTAGCGAAGAAAATATAAAATAAATACCAAAACCAGCAATTAAATTATTTATTGTTCTTGTTTTTTGAGATGAATGCTTACTGTATGCAAATAAATAAATATTTAGAAGAAAAAGTAAATAAATTACAATCCCTATGATACCTGTTTTAAAAAAAATATTTACATAGCCATTATGAATTGCTGGGATATATCTCATTTCGGAATCTCCGAGATATACTTTAAATTTTAAATCAACCATAGAACCCGCTCCTTTTCCAATAAAAAAAGTTACGGGAGTGTTTATTTGATCTATTGCTAATGTTGCCTCATATGCCCTCCAATGATCCCAGAGATACGCATGATTGTTGGGGTCAATATTCCTAACAGGTGTAAATATCTCTGAAGGAGCGATTTTCATTTTATATAAAAATGACTCTAATCCTGGTTTTTCACGTTGAATATTTGCGTTAAATAAATAAATATAAAACAACAGAAAACTAGAAAAAACAAGCAATCCATATTTGAGTCCTTTTGAGGTAATTTTTACATATCCGTAAACAGCTAATAATAAAATAATTAAAGCAACGACCATTGTTCTTGAAAAGTATAGAAAAAACGACACTAAGACTATGCTGAAAACTATTTTTTTTACTAATTTGTTTTCAATAACGTCTAAAAAGTTAAATTTGTAAGAGCTTATAATAATAGTTAAAACAACCACTTCAGCCAAATTAGAAATTCCACCAATCGTTCTAATTTTGCTAACTGATGCCGAAGAAAAATCCACACTAGTTAAAATAGAAACAATGTGATAAATTGAAATAACAGTAGTTAAATATATGAAAACCCTTAAAAAACTTGAAAAGTCATACATTTTTTTTGCCAATAAATATCCTGCTACTAAAGCTACTATAGGCTTAGTAAAATAGGCAAAATCTTTAATAAAATTATAGAGGGTAGGTTTTTGAAAAAACGATGAAATAACAGTGATAAAAAGTATAATCAGCAGGTATGAAAGGATGTTCAATAAATTGTTAGAAACCTTTGAGAAGCAAATAAAAATTAATAAAAGAAAAATACCATAATGAACTTCAAAAATTGAAATTTGAATTAACAAGAATAAACTTAAAGCAAAATACGTTTTATTAATATTTATTTTTAAAAAGATTTCATTTTACTACAAAATTATTTTAAAATCAACAATAAATAAACCTTTTAATGAGGCTTATTTAGTTTTCGATTCATTTTACATTATTATTCAAAATATCAGTAATAATATCTGATGATTTTTTCCAAGTATATCTTTTTTTAATTGCATTTTGAACTTCATTTAAGTGAAGCTCATTTTTTTCGATTAAAACATTCTTTAACGTTTTTTAAAAGCATCAAATTTATCAATATCTATTAAATTTGGAGAAAAGAAATCAAAATCTTTCATGGATGTTTTATTTGATGAAACAACTGGAATCTTTAAAGCTCCAGCTTCAAGGGGAGGTATTCCAAAACCTTCGGCCAAAGATGGATATGCAAATATTTTTGCAGCTTTGTAAAAAAAGAATAAGTCCTTGTCAGAAATATTTTGCAATACATGAACTTTGCTTTTATATTTTGAATTCATGTTATCTAAAACAGCATCAAATTCTTTATTTTTTATTGATTTAACTCCTATAAAAACAAGTTGAATATCTTCTGAATCAATTTCTAAAAAAGCTTTTAACAAACTTTGTTGGTTTTTTCTAGGCTCAATTCTACTTACATAAAGTATATAATTTTTGATTCCGAATTTATCTTCAATATATTTAATTGATTTATTTTTATTGAATTCTTGAAAATATTCGAAATTAACTCCATTTGGCGTAACTAAAATCTCTTTCGTATCTAGCTTGTAATAAGACCTAATTCTATCTTTTGAATAATTTGACACGGTTAACAAAAAATCCGCTCTTTTTGCACTATATCTAAATAAAAAATTTCTTTTTAATCTGTAGGTAACAGAAAAATAATGTTTAAAATCATTAAATAAGATATCATGAATTGTTACAATATATTTACATGATTTTGTGGTTATAAAAGGAATTACATATTGAAAATGAGCATATTGAAATTTATTACTAGAAATAATTTTTGGAATTTCAAAAAACATCCTTAAAACCCTACTTGACTGTTTGAAATAGATAAACTTTATATTTCTAAATGTTGAGAACTCTTTTTCTAAAGCTATATCTTTAAAACATCCAATATAAATTAATACATCTTTATTTTGCTTTGAAAACTCTTTATATAACTCTCGTATGTAGGTTTTTGTACCTTGATGTTCTTTATTTAACAGATACCCATCAACGAATATTTTTAAAGTTTTTTTTGTAGACATAATTAATTTTCAAACAAATTTTGGCTAAAATACTATTTAAATAACTAAAATGCTTCTCACTATATAATTTATAACCTTTAATTAAATTTATTTCTCTTGATTGATTAAAACCAACAAAATGAATGTAGCTCAGGTTTGATTGAAATATACAGTTTTTGCCTAAATTTTTCATTTTTTTACACAAATCAACATCTTCAACATACATAAAATAATCGGAGTCAAAACCGTTTACAGCCTTATAATCTGCTGTTCGCATTAACATAAATGATCCTGAAACCCAATCCGCTTCGTATACTATTTTGTCAAAATGACCTACTTTAAACTCTTTCCTTAGGTCATTTAAAAATGAAATTTTTATTAATCTTAATGGAGAAGGAAATCTTCCTACAGCACAAATGTATTTTTTAGTAGCATCAACCATATTAATTGCGACAATTCCATTTTCTGGCTTAGAATATAAAGTATCAATTGCAGGAAGTAGATTATCAAGAAGAATGGTATCATTGTTGAGCAACAAAATAGTTTCACTGGATGCATTTTGTACCCCTAAATTGTTCGCTTTTCCAAACCCTAAATTTATCTTACTTTCAATTTGTTTTACTTCTGGAAAATTTGTTTTTATAAAGTTACAGCTTTCATCTTTTGAATCGTTATCAACTACAATAATTTCATAAGAGATTCCAACTAAATGATTTTTTAACGAATTAAAACAATCCCTTAAAAAAGGTAGTCCGTTATAATTTACAATGATTACTGAAAGTTTAGGTAAAGACATAAACGTATATTTTAATTGGTTCTTTTAAGACTTTTAAGAAGGTCTAAATGGGAAACACAGATAATTATTTCTGATTTTATAAATATGATAATTATCGCTTTTTAATCATAAAAAAATACTGCGTTGATAAAAATTCTTCAAACAATCCAAAAGTCAGCTTGTTGATCGTTTTAGCAAATGATTTACCTTTAAAATTCCTAATAGAGCCCTCTGATTTAATAACCTGGAAATTAGATGATTCTAACAATTGTTGTATGTTTTTTTTACAATAAAACCGAACATGGGTGTAATCAAAAATTCCGATTTCATCATACTTAAAATCACCTTTTAAAAATATATTAACAAATGCTGAATAATGACGTATATTGGGCATGCTAACACAAATTTCGCCATCCTCTTTTAGTAAATCCAAAACAATACTCAATGTTTTTTTAGGGTCGTAAATATGTTCAAGCACATCTGGTAACAAAATAAAATTAAAATAGTTATTATACGCAGAAAGGTCAATTTCATTTATATTTCCAAAAATAAATTTATCAATTTTTTTGTAATTGTTTTTATTTTCTTGGTCTTCAAACAAATCAATTCCTATAACTTCATCTGCAAGAGATTTTTCTTTTAAATAATAAAGAGTTTCTCCATATGCCGCTCCAATTTCGAGGACTTTTGAATATTTTCTTTCATCAAAAAACGCAATAAGATCGTGTCTAATATTTGAATAATAAATTTTTGACTTTTCTTCGTAATTCATATCTTTTAATTGGTTTTTATTGGGTGTATCCGGCTTTCTATTTCGTCAACTTATCTTTTTTGTAAATTAACAACAAACTTACCGTATAATAGAGTTCTATAAAAATAACTGTAAATATAGATCCTGTAATTCCAAATGTATAAATAAAAGCAACCCCAAAAATAATTCCAAATACAGGAGCAGTAAGTGAGATTCTCATTAAAACTTGTTTTCTATCCAAAGCCGTTAAATATAAGAATATTGGACAATTTACAATGACCAAAACAATACCAATTAAAGAAAAAATTAGTAAGTTTTTTAAAAGACTCACATTTGTTAAAGTAAAGTATTCGATAATTTCTTCTCTAAACCAGTAAATTAAAACAACCTCAATGAACATAAAAAGGATGACAAAAAAATAAGTGTTTTTTATAGTTTTCTTGGCAATTTCTTTGTCAATTTGAATTTGTTGCGATATTTTTGGAAGCATAAAAGTTTGGTAAATTGAGAATGGCTTTCTTGCTAAATTATATATCTTTTCGATAATAGAGTACACACCCGCCATTTCATAAGAAATAAGAAAACCTAATAATGGACTTAAAAAATATAATGATACATAGTTTCCAATATTTGAAAGTAAAAAATGATATCCTTCTTTTAATTCAACAAAATTGAATTAAAATTAATTTTATTAAATTTTAATTTATATTTTTTCTTTAAATAAAAAATTGAGGTAAAGCCAGTCAATAAAACACCAAAACCATAAAACAGATTGATGTTTTTTACTTCATTTGGTTCATCAACAAAAAGAAAGATCAAAATTATATAAAATATCTGACCAAGAATTGTAAGTAAACTCCATGCTTTTATTTGATGCAAGCCTTGAAGTGCCCAACTTAAATTTAGTATTGATGATAATGGAATGCATAAAGAAAATAGATAAACGCCCCATTCTAGATTTTTTGTAATAGTAAAAAAATAAATACCTAAAATTACAGGAAGAATTAGAAGAAAGATAAAACTTTTGGTGTAGATAATATTGGTAATAATATTTGAAACATTGGTACTGTTTTCTTCTTTTGATAATTTATTGACGCCAGTGATGTAAAAACCGTAATCAATAATCATAGAAAAAAAAACGAAATTGAAAACGCAACCGCAGATATTCCATAATTTACTAAGCCTACTTTGCTAATAATATAAGGAACCACGAGCAAGGGCACCATTAAGCCCGAAACACTTGAAAGTCCTGTGTAAAAAGAACCAGAAATAAAATATTTTAAGTCGACCGAATTTTTTTTAAGAGCCATTCTTTATGATTACTTACAATTCTAACGCAGATAATTTTTAAAAACTATTACCAAACTTACAAGAATCCTTCTAAATTTTTATTTTTTATTGGTACTCATAAAATATGAATTTTCATTTTCATTAGTAATCAATATCCCAATTTTATAATTCCCTTTGTTAAATTTTTCTTTTTAATCACTAGTTTAAAACCGGAATTATCGAAATTAATATTTTGATTGAAATGAGATGTAACGTCTGGACGATTAATGTTAAAAACATTTATTGAATAATTTATATTTTCACCTTCTAATATAATTTTAATATTAGAATCAACAGATGACTTGTTTACTATAAAAGCCCAACCATTTATTGAAATCATATTTTGATCCATAGAAACCCCTTCAATATTATACTTCATATTATCAGAATTTTCTGGAAGTGATGTTAAAACGATTGCCTGTATTTCTTTTTTAATTTCAATTATTTGTTGACTTGCTGACTGAAATAAAATATTGTCATCTGAAGCGATACCAATTAAAACTGAATACATCCCTAGTATTAATTTATCTGTATAACAAACAGTTTTAAAACCAGTATTTTTAATATTTTCATTCTTAAAATGAGTGGCAACATCTAGTCTTTCGTTTTTAATAGTATTAAATAAATAGGATTTATGGTTATTTGTTAATGAAATAAAAACAGAATTATCATTTTTAGCTAAATTATTTTTTAAAAAAGCCCAACCTTGCATACTTAAAATATTATTGCTAAACGAGAGGTTTTCAATATTATATTGAATAATATCTTCTTGAATATTTGGTTTGATTATAGTTTGTATTTTACTTAATTCTTTGATTTTATTGAATAAAGAATCCGCTTTATACAATTCTATTTCTTCAAATTCATGATTAAGCATATTCTTATTATCTCTTGAGTAGATATAATAAAATTCATTTAAAAAACCGACATGAACTTTTTGATTGTAAATTAAGGAATTAAAGTCTGATAAATATTGAGATGTAGTGATATAAAGTTCGTTACTATTAATTTCTCCTTGTTTAATTTTGTCTTTTATTTTTTGTTGAAAAATAACGTTTTTATCACCAGATTCTCTTGCTACGTATCCGTTGGTAATTGGTAAGTCATTTTTTAATGCAATAAAACACCAATCCTGATAGTCTAAATTGTATCCTAAACTATTATTGTAAAGAGGGTAAGTAATAATTTTATCAAAATTTGAAGAAATTTCAGTCCATTTCTTTTCATTTAGAGGCTTAATTTCATAGTTACCTGAAACAATCTGCTTATTTAAAAATAATTTAATATCATAAAACTGTATTAAAGTAATAACAATTAACAAAAACACTTTAATTCTGTTATGAATTTTTATTTTAAAAAATACAATTAAAAAAAACGAAAATAGAGTGTAATAAAAAATCCAAATAAACCTTCCACTAGCTCTAAATATGTTTCCTATTTTAACGATAAACTCAGGTAAATAATATTCAAATAATAAAGAATCATTGATTGTTACTTTATTTGTTATTGCAAAAATAATAGTCACCAACAAAAGCAAGAAAAAGGGAATAAATTTGTACTGTTTTTTTATTTGAACTGACTTGTTGATTATTGAGTATAACAGGTAAATCACACCTATAATTATTATAATAAAAAAACCTAATCCCAAATAAGAAAAACCTTCATATTGGCTTGGTGAAAATATTTTTATTGTAGGAAAAAAAGTAGACCAACCAAAAGAATTATAAAATGAATTTAAATTAAAACCATAAAGTCCATAACTATTTTCAACTTCCATAGTTTTAGCAGTACTAAATGAAACCATTCCAATTAAAAACCAACAAACAAACACCATAAAAAGTCCCGAAAAAATGTAGTAAAAAACTTGTTTTAAGGAAATCAATTTATCAAAATAATAGTTTTTGAAAGGTAGTATAATAGAAAATCCAATAATCATCAAAAATAAATACGGATTTATAAGAGCACTTAAAACAAGAATTAATAATTGTTTTTTATTAATATTTTGAACATTTTCTTTTAAAGGCTTTACTAAGTAGTAATAAATTGAGGCCATAATTAGCCATTGGGCGCAAAGAGCTGGGTGCATAACTCTATACATTAATACCGGATTAAAAGATATTAAAAGAACAGCCAATACGATTAACCAATAGTTCTTTGTATATAAATTAAATACCTTGAAAGTAAAATAACCCATTAACAAGTGACATGATAAAAACCAAATTCCAAAATATTGAAATGTTTCAGGTAATAAAAAGGAAATCGTTTTAAAGAATATTGCTAATAATGGAATAGAGTCAGTAAAACCAACATTGGTTCCTGCTGGGAAATTGTAGTTCTCAATTGCACCAATGGGCAAATGCCATGGTTCTTTTTGAAAGTAGGCCCAACCTAAGTAATGTTGTCCCCAATCATGATAAACAGTCATCAACCAATTTATATTGCTAGGTAAAATAATTTCAAAACCATAGGATAAATGAAACATCAATAAAATTAAAGCTACTGATATTATTAGATACTTTTTTTATTTCTTTTTTCCATAACAAATGCTTTCAATAAAATCTAAATATATTTTTGAATTTGGTACTGAAATGTTTTTTCTAGAGCTTAATTGCAATAATAATACTATTAAAGTTACCGTAAATAATTGAAGCATTATTCCTGCAAGAATAAGGGTTAAACTTGATGCCCATCCTGGAATTGCATTGTTTGTAAATATTTTTTGGGACAATATGTATGCAATTGAAACAGAACAAAGTAATATTCCGTACGAAGTAAATTTTAATATCCTTAAAGATAAAAAATCGAAATATACAGAAATAGAACTCAAACCATGAATCGTAAGGTTATAAAAATTCATTTTTGAAACGCCGTGATATCTTTTTCCTCTGTCTAATAAAATCTTATCAAACGGAATTCTAGACTGTATTATTCCTCCAGAATAATGGTTCCAAATATTTTTTTGATGCACTACTTTTGATAAAAGTGCTTCAGGAATAATGCTAAAGTTTCCGAAATTTATTTTTTGACCTGTAAAAAAATAAAATAACTTTTTATAAACAATATATCCCAGCTTAAACATAACAGACTCTTGCCTTTTTTTTCGTTGTGCGAAAATAATTTTTTTATTTTGCTCCTTTTCAGCTTTTTCAAGTAAGAGCATCATATCTTCGGGTTTATCTTCACCATCACTATCCATTACAATCACATAATCTTTTTGGTCTACTTCGTTGTAAATAAATTGAAGTCCTGTTGCAATGGCTCTTTGATGACCAATATTAATTTTAAGATTTAGGGTACAAATATTAATTTTTGAAGAATTTATACTTTTCTCATTAGTAGAACCATCGTTGATAACTACAATTGAAAATGTATATTTTTTAGAATATTTTTCCTGTAACTTTTCTATGTGCATGAGAAGCACTTCAAAACTCTCCCAATCATCGTAAACAGGCGTTAAACAGTATGCTTTTTTCATTTAGTAATTATTTTTATCCGATTAATTTCAAAAATAAAACACTATTAATTTTGAAATATCCTTTGTCTTATAAGTGATCTAAGCTATTTAGAAACGTATCTTTTTCAGACAACAAAATTTCCTCTTTTTTTAGTTTCCAATCAATTTGTAAAGTTTTGTCATTAAACAAAATTCCACCTTCTGATGCTTTATGATAGTAATTATCGCACTTGTAAAAAAATATAGTATCGTCTTCTAAAACAGAAAAACCATGTGCAAAACCTCTTGGTACAAATAACTGTTTGTTATTTTCACCTGTTAATTCTATTGAAAATGTCTGTCCAAATGTTTCGGAGTTTTTTCGAATATCTACAACAACATCAAGCACCCTTCCTTTAATTACTCTTACTAGTTTTGCTTGGGCAAACTCTCCTTTTTGAAAGTGCAACCCACGTAAAACTCCTCTTTGAGAAATTGATTGATTATCTTGCACAAAATTGATATTTAATCCTACTTTTTCTTGAAACTTTTGCAAATTAAATGATTCAAAAAAACTTCCTCTCCCATCATCAAAAATTGTGGGTTCTATTACAAAACAATCTTGTAATCCTGTTTCTCTAACTATCATTAAATTTTTAATAAATTACGTGAATAACCGCTTTTTAAAAAGGGCTTTGTTATTTTTATCATTTCTTTTTTGGTTATAAAACCCGCTCTATAAGCAGACTCTTCTAAAGAGCCAATCTTTAACCCTTGTCTTTGTTCAATAGCTTGCACAAACTGACCGGCTTGCATTAAAGAATCAAAAGTACCTGTATCTAACCAAGCAATTCCTCTATCTAGCACTGTTACCAGAAGTTTTTCTTTTTCTAAATATGTCTTATTTATATCTGTTATCTCTAACTCTCCTCTTATACTTGGTTGTATCTGTTTAGCTATCTCTACTACACTATTATCATAAAAATAAATACCCGGCACGGCAAAATTAGATTTTGGTTTTAAAGGTTTTTCTTCAATAGAAATTGCTTTAAAATTTTCATCAAACTCCACAACTCCATAACGTTCTGGATCTGTAACATGATAAGCAAATACAACACCTCCATCTGGGTTGTTATTTGACCTTAATAAACTTGGCAATCCTGATCCATAAAAAATATTATCTCCTAAAATAAGCGCAACGCTATCTTTACCAATAAAATCCTCACCTATTAAAAAGGCTTCTGCTAAACCGTTTGGTTTTTCTTGAACCTTAAATTGAAAATCACAACCATATTTTTTTCCATCACCCAATAATCTTTCAAAAAGTGGTAGGTCTTGAGGTGTAGATATAATTAATATTTCTCTTATTCCTGACAATATCAAAACAGAAATGGGGTAATAAATCATTGGTTTATCATACACCGGCATTAATTGTTTGCTAATAGCTAATGTTAATGGGTGTAATCTAGTACCTGATCCTCCTGCTAATACGATTCCTTTCATTATTTATTGTATTTTTCTAGATACCACTTAATTGTTTTTCTAATTCCAGATTCAAAATTTTCTTGGGCTTCCCAGCTCAATTCTTCTTCTATTTTTGTTGCATCAATAGCATATCTAAAATCATGTCCTGGTCTATCTTTTACAAAACTAATTTGTTCTTTATACGATTTTTCTTTAGGTTTTTCTTGATCTAAAATTTCGCAGATCGTATTTGAAATATTTAAATTATTCCGCTCGTTTTTGCCACCAATATTATACGTTTCTCCAGCTTTTCCCCAGCTATAAGCAAACTCTACACCTCTGCAATGGTCTAAAACATACAACCAATCTCTAATGTTTTTTCCGTCTCCATAAATAGGAATCTTTTCTCCTGAAATTGCTTTTCTAATTATGGTTGGAATCAACTTTTCATCATGTTGTTTTGGGCCGTAATTATTAGAACAGTTTGTCGTTACAACATTTAAACCATAGGTATGAAAATAACTTCTTACTAAAAAATCTGATGATGCTTTTGAAGCACTATACGGGCTGTTGGGGGCATAAGGAGTGAACTCTGTAAAAAAACCAGTTTCTCCTAAAGATCCATAAACCTCATCTGTAGATATATGATGAAATCTAGTGTTTTCGAACCCTTTTTTAAACTTGAATGGTGCTTCCATCCAATAATTCTTTGCAACATCAATCAAATTAAACGTTCCAAAAACATTTGTTTTCACAAACGCATCCGGGTTTTTAATTGAGTTATCTACATGAGATTCTGCTGCAAAATGGATAACACTTAAAAAATTATACTTACTAAAAAGTTGTTCTAACAAAACTCTATCACAAATATCTCCTTTTACAAAAAAATACCTATCGGAATTTTCTACTTCTTTTAAGTTGTATAAATCTCCGGCGTATGTTAATAAATCTAAATTTACAATGTTTATTTCTTGGTTCTTTTCAAGAAAATAAGGAATAAAATTAGAACCTATAAAACCTGCTCCACCAGTTATGAGAACTGTTTGCATCTTTTTTATTTTTTGTAGTTTTCTAGAAAAGTATTTACTTTTAGCAAAAGAAGAAAAATAATCATAAATCCTGCACCAACAATACCTAATAAAAACCCTTTGTTTTTAGTTACTCCTTTTATTTCATAACCAACTGGCTGAAAGTTAGAGATGACATTGATAACTTCGTATTTTTGAGATTTTTCTTTGGCAATTTTTTCCAAATCAAGATTTATTTTTCTATTGGTTTCAAACAATTCTAATTCTTTTGTGGTTCTTTTTTCACCACCTAAATCTATACTTGTGCCTGTAGTTAATTTTTTTGCTTCTTCAAGCATTACTTGCATATAAACCTGTCTTAAAGAATCTATTTGTGTTAAGCTTTCTCGGTATAAAGAATCTGTTCTATCTAAATTTTCGTTAGTTAAAACTTTTAATCTATTAAAATATTTATTATCAACCACGGATGAAATTATAACATCATCTAATTTATCAAAAACATTATTTTTTTCTGCAATAACCGTTACTTTATGAACTTTATAATCATAATCTGTAAATGCAGCTTTAAAATCTTTATACTCATAACTCTTAATCGTTAATGTATCAACAGATAATATTAAATCGTTGTAAGCATCAATTAGATCGCTATCAATCTTTAAAGGCACAATTTCAAACTTCTTTAGGGAAGCTGCGGACTCTTTATCTAAGTTAAAGGTTTTTTGAAGTGTTGCTGTATCTTTTTGTTTTACTAAGTCATTGTAATAATTTATGTTGTTGTACAATTGTCTAGAACTTTTAAAATTTGGTTCTAAAAGTAAATCTGAACCATATTTAGAAGATGTTGTAGTTTCTAAAAAGATACCGGCAGTTAAACCAATAACTCCTGCAATACCTATTTTTATACTGTTTTCTTTTAAAAAAATTAAACTAGAAACAATACCATGAAATAAACTTTTAAAGATATTTCCTATAAAATTAAAAAAATTAGAAAAACCTTTTCCAATAATTACAAATAAAGAGCCTAAATCTACCTCTTCTTCGTTGCTCTTTTGATTTGTTGACATTTGTTTAGTTTGGTTGAAAAATCAATATTTAGTATTAAAAAATTTGCTCTAATATTCTTTGTGTAATTGCATAGGTTGGGGTAACACCAGTCATCCCTAAGCCTCCAGAAGCCAATGTAGCACCTGTTTCTAATGGATTATCAGAAGCGTAATATGCATAACGCACTTTTACATTTTCGGATATATTTCCTCTAATCCTAGACGCAGATTGTATTGCTTTTTGATAATGTGCTCCTTCCATTTCTAGACCAATTACATTCCATGTAGAATCGTGAAAAAACTTTAAAAGATCTTTGTTTTGTAACGATGTTCCTAAAACAGAAACCATTGATCCATCAAACGCCTTTACACCAAAACCTTCTAAATCTTCTTTAGAAAGTTCGTTTTTAAACGGATAATTATCTGCTGTTCCTTCAAAGATGTGTGCATCAGGAATCATAATATCTCCTTTTCCGCCTTCTAAGATACCCGCTTTACCCATAATTGAAACCGACTTTACATCTAAAAAAATCTTATCATTATCAGTATTATACGGCTTCAATAATTCATCCATAGTTTCATACGCTTGCTCTCCAAAAGCGTAATCCATAACTATAATTACAGCATGTTCGTTTAAAGAGTGCTCTTTTGTAAACGAAGAAACATCAAAGTTTATTTTATCAGTATCTATTATTTGTACATTAATATTTGTTCCTGATGTATCTTCTATATAAATTAAGCCATTATGGGAAGCGTAATTTTTTACTTTTTTCTGTAACGGTTTGCTATCTACATTACTTAATAACTGAAATAACTCAAAGCCTTTAAGATTTTTTGCTTCTTTTGGCAAAGCACCTTTTGCATAAATTGAATTTAACACACTGTGCATATTTGCACTAATTATGTGAATTGGTCTTTTTAAAAGGTCATGTTTTTTTAAGGTACTTTTTATCTCATTTGCCCAAATTTCTCCATAAATATGATGTCCAATTTCTTCAATTAAAACAGAACTAAAAGTTACAGTTCTCTTTTTATCTTCAAAAACTTCTTTTATTGCTAATTTACCTAACCAATAAATTAGATTAAAAATTTATGTGGATTTTTCTCTGAACTAAAAACTTTGTAAATTCTAGAGACTTCTTCGTAGGTTCTGCCTAGAATATTCCCTAAATGAACAATTAAAACTTCTTTCTCTTTTTCTGATATTACCTTTCTATTTAAAACAATATCTTCTAAATGTTTCCATTCTCTTATAAAGTCTTCGCCCTCATTCAAAGAAACTCTTGCCTGAATTTTATGCGATTCTATAAACAAAAAAGTTAAATGTGTAAGAATATCGTAGATTTCAGATCTTCCTCTTGTTATCTCAATATTCATTTGATCTTTGTCTATTCGATAACAGTTTCTTCTTCTTTTTGGCGGAATTATAGCCTCAAAATGAGAGTTTTTATACCCTTCATCTGCGGTTAAATTTATAAATTGGCATTCTTCAATTCCTTCTGGTAGCCTTTCTATAATATATATTAATCCATTTAATTCTGCTCTATCTTCTGCAATAGATCCATAAATTTCTGGTCTTAGTTGTAAAAGTGATTTTCGTAAAGTTTCTCCAGAAATTCCCATGGGCTTGTAAAAGCCTCTACTAAATAAGTGGCGCATAGAAATATATAATTTTTCTATGGCATTTGTAGATTCCTGAGCTCTTGTTCTTTCAATATTTTTAGTTTCTAACATCTGTAATTTTATGGTGTAAATATAAATTATTTCCCTGATAAAATTTGGGTGTATTTATCTTGGTTTTGAAGCAACTTAACGGCCTCTTTTATTGTATAATCATTTTTTAAATGGTGCTCATAAACACCCTCTTTGTAATAATATTTCTCTAGAATTTCTTCTTCTAACAATACTTGAATTATATCTTGATTTTTAGATATTTCTTCAACTTTATCTTCAAACAATTTTTCTTTTATTTTCTGATATTCTTTAGAAATACTTGTGTTTTCTATCGATAAAAATGCGGTTTCAAACAAACGTTCTTGCTTGGTCACAAAAGTGGTATCTAAAACTAAATAATTTGTAAAATTCTTGAAATCAGCATTTGAAAACTGATACTTTTCTACGGTTTCAATTTTTGGGTTTTTATAAAAATAATCAATCGCAAAATTAAAAAGAGCTTTAGAGCCTACTAAAACTTCTGTAGCTTCCGTTTTTTTTGATATTTCAATTTCTATATCTGGCAAAACACCACCGCCATCGTACACCTTTCTTCCGTTTTCCGTTTTAAAAACATTAATTCCTTTATCAGAAAACTTAGGAACTTTGCCTGTTTTATCATCCCAATTTGTATAATCTAACTCCTGAATACATCTTCCACTTGGTGTATAATATTTAGAAATTGTCAATTTTAATTGCGTTCCGTATGTTAAAGTTCTGTAGCGTTGCACTAATCCTTTGCCAAAAGAACGTTGCCCCATAATTACCGCTCGGTCATAATCTTGCAAAGAACCGCTTACAATTTCGGATGCCGATGCAGAACGCCCATTTACTAAAACAACCAGCGGAATTTCTAAATCTAAAGGATCATTTGTAGTTTTGTAGGTGTTGCTCCATTTTTTAATCTTCGCCTTTGTGGTCACAATTACTTTTCCTTTCGGAATAAAAAAGTTTGATATATTTATAGCTTCTTGAAGAGAACCACCAGGGTTTGAGCGTAAATCAAAAACCAATTTTGTCATCCCTTTTTTCTTTAATTCTCGGTACGCCTTTTTTACTTCGGATGATGCTTTTTCATTAAACTGAGTCAATGTAATATACCCTGTTTCTGCATCAATCATTTCATAAAAAGGCACGGGATTAATTTCAACCTGTTCTCTTAATATTTCCTTTTTAAGAATTTTTCCTTGACGCTCAATTTCTACTGCCATTTTTGTATCCGGCGTTCCTTTTAAAAACATAGAAAGTTGCTCCCTTTCCATATCTTTTAGCGCTTGGCCATCTACAGAAGTAATGATATCGCCTGCTTTTAAACCCGCTTTATCTCCAGCATATCCTTTGTAAACCTCGCTTATTTGAATGCCGTTTTTAGTATAGTAAACGCCAACTCCAATTCCTGCATATTCTCCTTCTCTTCTAATTTTTGCATCTTCTACATCTTGTTCGTTGTAAAAGTTAGTATACGGATCTAAATCTTTTAAGGTGTTTTTAATGGCTCTGTTGGTTAATTCCGCAGGATTTATTTCATCAACATAATACATATTCAATTCCTTAAAAAGTGTATTATATATTTCTATCTGCTTAGCAATTTCAAAGAATTTAGACTGGAATGAAAATGACAAAAAAATCGCTCCAACTGCCAAAGTTATAAGTATTCCCTTTTTTATTTTAAATTTTTTCATCTGATTTATTTTTTACTTCTTCAATAAATAAAGTTAGTAATTTATTCATTTTAGAAAAGAGTTCTTCATAGGGCATCTCTTCTCTCCCAATATAAGAAATCATAAAAATATAGGGATTCTCTAAATTATCGTACACAATTCCTTTTTGCAATCGATACGTTTCACGCATTAATCTTTTTAACCGATTTCTATCAGGCGCTTTTTTAAAATTCCTTTTAGCTACAGAAACGCCAACTTGTGCAGGGAAATTAGACGTATGTAACGTTTGCAAATACATCATCCGCAACGGAAAAGCTTTTACAGAATTGCCTTCTGCATACAACCGTCCTATCAACTTTCTGCTTTTTAATCGCTCTTGCTTTCCTAAGGTAAACTTCATCAATACAAACTTAAATCAAATCAATAACTTTTTAGCAGTTTATATCCATGAACTTCAAAAATTACGTATTTTTAATGAAAAATTAATTTCTATTTTTAACTAAAAAATGTTATAGAATTAAACAATATTTAATAAATTTGTTAAAAATTATACATTTATAAAAATTGTAATTTCTTAAAACCATCATTTTAAACAGACAAACTATATGAAACCTGATTTATTTCAAGCTCCAGATTATTATAATTTAGACGATTTATTAACCGAAGAACACAAATTAATTCGTGAAGCTGCCCGTGATTGGGTAAAACGCGATGTTTCTCCTATTATTGAAGAATACGCTCAAAAAGCAGAATTCCCGAAACAAATTATTGGTGGTTTGGCAGAAATTGGTGCATTCGGACCTTACATTCCAGAAGAATACGGTGGTGCAGGTTTAGATCAAATTTCTTACGGATTAATTATGCAAGAAATTGAGCGCGGAGATTCTGGAGTTCGTTCTACAGCTTCTGTACAATCATCTTTAGTAATGTATCCTATTTATACATATGGTAATGAAGCGCAACGCAAAAAATATTTACCAAAATTAGCTTCTGGAGAATGGATGGGTTGCTTTGGATTAACAGAACCAAATCATGGGTCAAATCCTGCAGGAATGGAAACGAAGTTTAAAGATATGGGAGATCACTATCTTTTAAACGGCGCAAAAATGTGGATTTCTAATGCACCGTTTGCACAAGTTGCGGTTGTTTGGGCTAAAAATGAAGAAGGTAGAATTCATGGGTTAATTGTAGAACGCGGAATGGAAGGTTTTTCTACACCAGAAACTCATAATAAATGGTCTTTACGCGCTTCATCAACAGGTGAACTTATTTTTGATAACGTAAAAGTACCAAAAGAAAATTTATTGCCAAATAAATCTGGATTAGGAGCACCTTTAGGATGCTTAGATTCAGCTCGTTATGGAATAGCTTGGGGCGCAATTGGGGCTGCAATGGATTGTTATGATACCGCTTTGCGTTATTGTAAAGAACGTGAACAGTTTGGAAAACCAATTGGTCAGTTTCAATTGCAACAGAAAAAATTAGCAGAAATGATTACCGAAATTACAAAAGCTCAATTATTAGCTTGGAGATTAGGTGTTCTTAAAAATAACGGAAAAGCTACTTCTGCTCAAATTTCTATGGCAAAACGTAATAATGTAGATATGGCAATACATATTGCTAGAGAAGCAAGACAGATGTTAGGCGGAATGGGAATTACCGGCGAATATTCAATTATGCGTCACATGATGAATTTAGAAAGTGTAATTACCTACGAAGGTACACACGATATTCATCTACTAATTACCGGTTTTGATGTAACAGGATTGAACGCTTTTAAATAATTTTAAATTCTTTTTTGTAATTAAATCATTAAAAATGTGATAAAATTTTAATGAAGAAAAAATTTAATCCTATTTATTTCTGTTTTTTTCTCTTGCGGAAGTATATCAGAATTCGAAGAAGAGCTTTATAATGGTGAAATTATCATTGTCTATTACACCATTATAAACACTCCTAATTTTGATGATATAAAAGAGGTAGACTTTAACACTTATAGACGCCATAGATTTAGAAAATCTTACTTCGGGAACGGAAACACCTCTATTTCTGATGGTGTAAAAAAATACAATGATTTTGCCAAACCTTATTGAAATTAAACAAATATTACTTTTTTGAATATTACAGACATCATGAAACAAGGATTAAACAATCATGTTTTGGTTGCAAATGGTGGTTTGCATCCATCCAAAGAGGCATACCCTAAATTTTTAGAAAGACTTTTACCTCTTGCTTTCGAAAAATTAATGCGGAAATAAAAAATAAATTATCAAAAATAAATTCTGTTACGATTTACTTCAAAGTTTTGGTTGAATTTAAAATACCTAGAATTGTATGATCAACTTTATTATAGAAAGAGACTGTCTGGTTTTATTTAAAAAAAGACATTAATAAAGTTAATATTCTACAACCTCCAAAAACCTTCATTCTAAATTTTTAGTTTAATGCAGACTGCCCTGATTTGCGGGAAAAAAGCCTGTTTAACTTCGTTAAAAAACTCATAAAGTTCTGTTAAAGGGGAGGCAATGTTCCTTTATTAATTAAATATTTGCCCAGCGGAGTATTTATACTCTTAAACCCAACATGTATATTATGCATAGATTTTTTTTATAAGCTTCTTATTTATAAGCGCAATTGCCTTTTCTCAAACTAAAAAATTCACAATTAATGGTATCGTTAAATCGGAAGATGACCAAGAACTGCTACAATCTGCAACTGTTCATCTAGAAAGAATAAAAGATAGTAGCATCGTTTCTTTTACTATTACTAGCGAAAAAGGTGTTTTTGATCTTACAGGAGAAACATCAGATTCAAAAATAAAACTAGTGGTTTCTTTTATCGGATTTAAACCATACGTGAAAATTATTGATGTTAAAAATCAAAATATTGAGACTTTATTTTTAAAAAATTCGAGCCTTCTAGACGGCGTAGTTATAAAATCTAGCGCACCAATTACGATCAAAAAAGATACCTTAGAGTTTAATGTAAAATCATTTAAGACAAAAGCAGATGCAAATGTTGAAGATTTGCTTAAAAAATTACCTGGTTTAGAAGTCGATTTAGAGGGTAATATTACTGTAAACGGAAAATCAGTAAATAAAATATTAGTAAATGGAAAACCTTTTTTCGGGAATGATCCAACGATTACAACTAGAAATTTAACGAAAGATATTATAGAAAAAATTCAAATTACGGATACAAGAACCAATGCTGAAGCTTTTTCTGGTGAAGATGCTGATGGTGAAAATAAAACCATAAATCTTACGATAAAGAAAGAAAATAACCAAGGGTATTTTGGTAAAGTTGCAGCAGGTGCCGGTACAAACAACAGAAATGAATATGCAGGAATGATTACTCGTTTCAAACAAAGTGAACGAATTGGTATTTTAGCTGGTGGTAATAATATTAATTCTCCTGGTTTTAGTTTTGGAAATCAGCGATTGCAATTTGGCGGAAATAGTAGAAGTTTTGGTGGCGGACAAGGCATCGTAACTTCCAATAATTATGGTGCAAACTATATAAATTCCTTTGGGAAAATATTTGAAGTTTCTGGTGATTATTTTTACAAAAACAGTTCTTCTGATAATAAATCTACTTCTAATAGAGAAACTTTTTTATCAGACGGAACAAGCTTCTTTAGACGTTCTGAAAATACTTCTTTAAACGATAGTGATAGTCATGATGCAAGTATCGATTTTGAAATTGAAATAGATAGTACCTTTAGAATTGATATTGAAACTGATTTGAATAGAAATTTAAACACCAACAGATTTAACAGCCAATCTGAAACTTTAAATAATAGTAAAACCTTAACAAATGACTCTAAAATTGGATCAATAGCAGATTCTGACAGAGAAAGGTTTGACAATGAAATTAACTTAACTAAAAAATTTGGTAGCAAAGGAGCCTTTGTAAGAGTTGAATTAACTGCAAATTTAAGAAAGACTTTAACGGACGATTTTGTGAAATCAGAAACCAACATTTATGGATCAAATCCAGATCAAATCATTAGAGATCAATATTCAGACGGAATTTCAGATATTAAAGAACTTGCTAGTCAAGTTACGTATCGCCTCCCAATTATAGCAAGAAAATTATATTTAGATATTGATTATACTGTTGGAAACACAAAAACAACAAGTAAAAGAAGCACATTCGATTTTGACAAAACTACAAATGATTACACAAGTTTCAGCAACCTTTTAAGCACCGATTTTAAATACTCTGATAAAATAAGTAGACCGGGTGTAGAATTAGAATTTAAAAATGAAAAATGGTCAGCGTCAACAGAACTTGCCTTTAATAATAGAACGCTTGAAAACAGGGATTATTTAAGACCTGAAACAAACTTAGTAAGAGAATTTAATAATTTAGAGTATGGTTTTAGTACGCGATATCAAAAAGATAGAACAAGTCGTTATAGGCTGAGTTATAATTTTAGAAACGCAACCCCAAGTTTATCTCAATTACAACCTTTTAGAGATGAATCAAATCCTCTAAATATCATTACGGGTAATCCTGCTTTATCGCCCTCTAAAACACATACTATTCGACTAGGTGCATCTAACTTTAATTGGCAAAGTAGAACAGGTTTTTGGTCTTATGGAAATATTTCTTTTACGAATGATAATGTTGTTGCAAATACAATTATTAATCCGAATACATTAATTAGAGAAACTAGCTATGCAAACGCAGATGGATTTGTGAATATAAGAGGTGGCGGAAGTTATAGTTCTACAAAAAAATGGGAAGATTTTGGAAGCTTAAAAACAGAATTTAGAGTTTTTGGTGATTATAATAAAAGCATCAACTTTAATAATGGCGTACAATATTCTAGTAAAATAACCTCTATTTCTCCGAATATTGGTTTCGACTTTTCTTGGGATGGAGTAGTAACAATAAGACCTTCTTACACGGTCTCTTTCAGTAAAAACACCTATGATATTGAAAGTTTTAGCAATAGAAATTTCACTAATCATGACGTAACAGTAGCAACGTCGACCAATTTTTTTAAGAAAGTTGAATGGTTGAATGATGTAAATTATAATTACAATCCAAATATTGCCACTGGCTTTCAAAGAAGTGCTTGGTTTTGGAACACTACCTTACGTTATTCTATTTTAAAGGATAATGGCGCAATTAGCCTAAGAATTTATGATATTTTAGATCAAAACACAAATGCAAGAAGAGTTGCTACTGAAGATTATATTCAGGATTCTTCAAGTACTGTTTTAAATCAATATGCAATGTTAAGTTTTACATGGAAATTTAATAGCTTAGGAAATGCTGGTTCAAAATTTGAGCCTCAAAGCAGAAGCAGACATAATTAAAAAGATAGATTCACAACAATTAATTTAATGTCGAAAATTAATAATTCCATCTATTTTAAAATATGATAAAAGTCATGTATTAAAAGGTAACATTTAAAATATCACCACTTAATTGAAGTAATTGTACTCCAATTTAGATTCCTCAAACTACGCTTTACTTTTTTGAGCCATTCCAAAACACTTAGATCCTTGAAAATATCCCAACTTAATTGAGCGCCAATTACATAACCATTTGCATCGCCTTGAAATACATTATTATCATATATTTCATAACTTCCAAAAGCCATCAATGGATTTGTTTTAGAAATACCTGTATAACTTGCAGAAATATTTGGTAAAAACATCGCATTTGTTTGATTATAATCTGCTTTTGCTTTGTTAAACTCTTGTTCAGAAATTTTAATAGCAATATTATTTTCTGATACTTTTAATAACAATGCTGCCTTTGTAATTAGCACTGTTTTTTGCGCTTGTTTAGTTAACGTAAAACTTAATAAAAAAGATCACATTTCTGAAATTTTTGGAGAAACTGCAACAAATGGGTCTCAAATTTTAGATATTCGTTTTGGAGGAAAACCGCTAAAAAATGTAACTTTAGGATTGGCTGTTTTAAATGTTTTTAACACTAGGTATAACAGTCATTTAAACTTTTCGTTTACAAACCAAGCAGACTTTGGAAAAACACCAATTACAAAACTTGGCCGCAATTTCTCTGCTTTTCACAGTATACTTTTTAGCTTTTAAAATCCAGACCTCAAAGGTTTTAAAAACCTTTGAGGCCTGGATTAAAATATTCTATTTATTTCTTTACAAGCTTTACAAACAACTCCATTTCTTGTCTATTATGAAACGAGTTATAACATTTTGTAAAAACATCTAGTGTAAAATAAGTTTCGAAATAAGGAATATATTCTTTTCTATTTCCACCAAAAGGTGGATGATCCTCATTTAGTTTTGCATCAAAAAGCAACCCAACCAACTTTCCTTTTTCAGTTAATAAATCATTTATTTTTGAGGCATATGTTGCTCGCAAATTAGGATTGATTGCACAGAAAAAAGTTTGCTCTATAATTAAATCAAACTGCATTTCTAAATCAAAAAAATTGGCTTGTATTAATTGATTTGTTGGAAAAGCAGGAACTCTTTTTTTAATATTTTCAATCGCTGTTTTAGAAATATCTACAACGTAAACATTTGTAAAACCTTTATTAAAAAGATATTCTGCTTCGTGAGAATTACCTCCACCAGGAATTAGAATTTTTACTTCTTTGTTAGATAATTGATCAAAATAGGTTTTTAATGGCGGCGAAATTTCACCCAAATCCCATCCAATTTTATTGCCCTTGTACTTATTATCCCAAAAATCCTCGGTTAAATCTATCATGTACAACTAAATTAATAAAAGAATCAACTGTAAAAATACAAGTGATTTTTGACTGAAATTAACTAAAACTATTTATAATTGAAACTAAATCCTTTTTTTGGACAACTCCAGATTGTTTCCAAACTTGTTTGCCTGACTTATACAAAATTAAAGTTGGTACACCTCTAACTTGATATTTAGCTGCCAACGGTTGGTTTTTATCAACATCAATTTTAATAATTGACACTTTATCACCAAGAACATCTTTTACTTCTTTTAAAATCGGACTCATCATTTTACAAGGTCCGCACCATTCAGCAAAAAAATCTACTAATACTGGTTTATCTTGCTGTATGATTTCTAAAAATTTGCTCATGTCTAAGAATATTTTATTAAGTTGTAGTAGGACTGTGACAAACATAACAGTTCTTTTGCATTAACTTTTTACCTGTATAATCTTGCGCGTTTAAAACTGTTTTTTTTGCATCATAAAATGGCTTTTGAGCATCTTTACAACTAGATAAGAAATCAAATACAATTAAAAGAGTAACTGTTTTCATCTTTCTTTTTACAAAAATAAGATGTATTTAATTAATATACGGATACTTATGTTACAATTCTAAAACTTTAATACTATTTCTAAAAAGCTGAATTTTACTTTCATTTTCAAGCTTTTTTAGAAGCTTAGAAATAACGACTCTAGAAGTATGTAAATCCTCCGAAATTTGTTTGTGGGTTAATTGTAAAACATCACTACGGGTAACCATTGCTTTGTCTTTTAGATATTTAAAAAGGCGTTCATCCATTTTTAAAAGAGCAATCGTATCTACCGCATCTAAAAGTTCATCCATTCTATTATGATAACTTTGCAAAATATAAGATTGCCAGGTTTTATAAGCGCTTAACCATTCTGCCATTTTTTCTTTTGGCAACAAAAGTATTTCTACATCTGTCTCTGCTAAAGCTCTAATTTTACTTTTAGTTTGCCTAATGCAACAAGAAAGTGTCATGGCACAAGTATCTCCTTTTTCTAAATAATACAACACCAATTCATCACCATTTTCATCTTCTCGTAAAATCTTGATGGCTCCGTTAAGTAATAATGGCATTGTTTTGATATAATCTCCTATTTCAATTATTGTTGTATCAGCAACAAACTCTTTGTAAACACCTATTTGTTTTATTTCGTCGATAAGGGCGTCTTCAAATAAATATCCAAAATTAACATTAAACTGATTCATTAAGCGTGTTTTATTATTAACCCGTTGTGCATTATAAATAGTTAAAAAAAGTTATTCATTTGACTATTAAAAGTCGTATATTTAATTGACAATCAATCGATTAAATACGATGAATAACTTTAGAGCAAATTACGATAAAATTTTAGAAGTCTTAGCCACAATTACAGAAAAGGAACAATTTTTACGTCAAAACAGGAAACCAAAACTAAAAGACATTGAATTAATCGCTATGAATTTAACAGCAGAATATATGGGTATAGACAGTGAATGTCAGTTGTTTCGGGATATTCCAGAATATTTGTTTGCTAAAATAGAGCGATCAGTTTACAATAAACGGAAGCGAAAATTATTTTTTGCCATTGAATTTATAAGAACTCAACTCTCCAATAAGTTCACGGAGTTTGAAAACTATTATGTAGTAGATAGTATGCCTTTGGAGATTGTAAAACTCTCAAGAAGCGGGAGAAGTAAAGTTTGTAAAGAGTACTTTTATTCAGCCCCAAATAGAGGTTATTGTGCTAGTCAAAACATGCATTATTATGGCTATAAAATACATGCTGTTTGTTCTATTGATGGCGTGTTTAAAAGTTTTGATATTAGCAAAGCTTCTGTACATGATATTCATTATTTAAAAGACATTAAAAATCAGTTTAATAACTGTGTGGTTTTAGGGGACAAAGGATACCTAAGTGCTGACTATCAGTTAGATTTATTTGAGAGTAAACAAATTAAATTAGAAGTTCCAATGCGTAAAAATCAACAGAATTACAAAAAACAAACGTATATTTTTAGGAAGAAAAGAAAACGAATTGAGACCTTGTTTTCTCAACTTTGTGACCAGTTTAAAATACGGAATAATTATGCGAAAACTTTTGAAGGTTTTAAGACAAGAATTCTCTCAAAATTAACAGCACTAACTATCATTCAATACATTAACAAATTTGTTTTTAATAGGAATATAAACAATTTAAAAGTCAATATTGTTTAAATGCACAACGGGTATTATTAGAATGATTTCGATAAAATTAAGCAAAGAAAGTCTAATAATAAAGTGAATCTAAATTAGATTGAAGTACACAATTAATTCTTAAGTTTATAGCTATTCATCAAAAGAAAAACAGCTACAACTAAACCAATAACCACCAAACAAGCACACCAATCATTATTGTGCCGTTGATCCAAGAAACTAGAGGTGAATTTAAGTAATTTATCCTTTTCTGTTTTTAAATTATAAAATTAACAACTCGTATTCTTATAAAATTACTTCCAAGATTACAAAAAGAAAATCCGAATGCAATTAGTTTTGAGCTTCATTACCCAGAAACAAAAGCACAAAGTATTTATGTAGAAATTTCTTAAAGAAAACGGTTGTTTTATGATGCTGATTTTCGTTTTTTTAATCAAAACTTCTTATAAGAAATAGAAACTGAAGCTATTTATAGCAAGTACGAAAAGGCTATAATTCTGGATGAAATAGTAAGGATGAATTATGACATTTATATTGATACAACTGGAGGAATTGTCGGAAAAATTATCGCTTTTATTGCTAGTTTACTATCTGCAAGTTTACCCGTTACTGGCATATTATTATGGTACGGCAGAACATATAAAAAAAAATACTTCTATTGAAAACTAAAATTTCTAAAATCGGTTTTTTTCATCATCTTTATAACTTTAAAATAATTTGAATGTTTCTTGATTTTTGTCTGTCAAAATTTAATGAAAAAACAAAAAAGCTGATCATATAGAAAACAATCATTTTAGAAAATTTAACACTCTTATAAATAAATATTGAATTTCTGCTCAAATACAAATAGCGCATTATTCTTTTCTTCAGTTGATAAAATTTCTGATGAAATCTGGCGCAATCTTGATTGTGAAAGTAACGTTTATTTTCATCGAAGTTTTTTAAAAGCGATTGAAGAAAATCATCCTGACATCATTTTTTCTTACATTATTTTAATTGATAAGGATAAAAAACCAATCGCGTTTGCTTCCATTCAAATTGTTGATTTTTATATCGATACCATCAAAAATGATATTGAAATTTTAATACGAAAATTAAAAAATATAGGAAGAAAGTTTCATATCATTCCAGATAAAAAACCGCTAAAATTATTAATTTGCGGTAATACCTTTGTTAGCGGGGAACATGGAATTTTTATCAAACAAAAGCAAGATAAAAAACTCCTAATTAAAAAATTAGCGAAAGCAATTTTACATTTTTCAAATGCTGATAAAAAACTAAAAATTGATGCTTTTCTATTAAAGGATTTTATAAACGAATCGCTTTTAATTACCGATGAATTGAAAGACTTTAATTACCATCCTTTTTCTGTAGAACCAAATATGGTTTTAACTTTGGATGAAAATTGGCAAAATTTTGATGATTATTTAGCATCAATGAAAACCAAATTTAGAGTAAAAGCACGCAAAGCGCATAAGCAAAGTGCCGCTATAACAATTGAAGAAGTAACCAAAGAAGACCTAGTAAATCAATTGCCAGAAATGACTGCTTTGTATAAAAAAGTAGCTTCGAATGCCGATTTTAATTTGGGCAATTTTAATTTGGAAACCTATACAAACCTCAAAGAAAAGTTTGGCGAAAACTATATTTTAAAAACCTATTGGTTAAACCATAAAATCGTTGGTTTTATATCCGGGGTTATCAATCAAAATTCTTTAGATGCACATTTTGTTGGTATTGACTACGAACTAAATAGAGAGTATGCAATTTACCAAAGAATGTTATACGATTATATCGAAATTGCCATCAGTAAAAGATTAAAAACCATCAATTTTGGCAGAACTGCCAGCGAAATTAAAAGTTCAGTTGGTGCAGAACCAAGAGATTTAACCATGTATTTTCGTCACAAAAAAAGCATCACAAACAGAATTTTAAAGCTATTTTTGCAACGTATACAACCTACGCCTTTTCATCAAAAATTTCCATTTAAAAACGCAAACAATCCCAATGAAGAATAGCAAAGAGCTTATAGATCTTTTAAATTTAAAAAAAATTAATAACAATACCTTTTCTGGGGATAGTGTTACAATTGGTAGTCCTAATGTTTTTGGAGGTCAGGTTTTAGCGCAGGCTGTAAACGCGGCATATAGAACAATTTCGGAGAATCGTTTTTTACATTCATTGCATTCTTACTTTCTAGAAGCGGGCGATTTAACGATTCCTATAAACTACCATGTTGAAGAAATTAGAGATGGTGGTAGTTTTTCCACTAGAAGAGTAACCGCGAAACAAAATGATAAAACTATATTTATTTTGTCTGCTTCTTTTCACAAAAAAGAAGATGGTTTTGAGCATCAAACAGCAATGAGAAGCAACATAAAACAACCAGAAGAATTAGTAAGCTGGGAAGATATGGTTGCTCAATTTGGAGATTTTTTACCAAAACGAATCAAGCATTTTTTAAGTATTGAGCGTCCAATAGATTTCAAACCTGTTCGAGTTCCTAATCCTTTAGAACCAGAAAACTTACCGGCTAAAGAAGAGATTTGGTTTAAATTAAAAGGCGATATCCCTAAAATGGATTTGCGTTTAAAACATCAAATATTAACCTATATTTCGGATTATAATATACTAAACGCGGCCTTTAACCCAAATGCAAAAGAACATAATTTTGGCAATACACAAACGGCAAGTTTAGACCATTCTATGTGGTTTTTTAGAGATTTTGAGTTTAATGATTGGATGTTGTTTTCTGCCGAATCCCCAAATACTTTTGGAGCAAGAGGTTTAAGTAAAGGTAATATTTATACAAGAAAAGGTAAATTAATTGCTTCTTTTGCGCAAGAAGGTTTAATGAGACCGAAGAAATAGTAAGCAGCAGTAGCAGTAGCAGTAGCAGTAGCAGTAGCAAAATTAAAAAACTTAGAATAGATGAATCCAGTTACATACGTTTTAACCACAAATGGTTTATTATTTTTATTGAGTATTATTTTTTGGAAATTTCCGCCAAAAAAAATCAACAAAATATATGGTTACAGAACTTTCAAAGCAATGCTAAATGAAGATATTTGGAGCTTCGCTAACAGCACATTTAACAAAAATTTTCTTATTTACGCAGGTATTTCCTTTTTAGCTGCTCTAATTTTAGCCTCTATTTCTGTGCAAGAATTAACTTGGCAGCCTATGATTTTAGTTATGTTATCACTTCTTGTAAGTGTTATAAAAACAGAAAAATCTTTATCTGATAATTTTACCGAAGAAGGTGACAGGAAAAAATAGTTTAAAAATTAGCCACAAAAGAAAGCGATAAATTTCTTCCTGGAGATGAAACTCCTGAAGCAAATTCGATGTAATGTTCGTCAAAAATATTATCTAATCTTGCTAGTACTGAAAAGTTTTCAGTTACGGAATAACGCCCATTTATGCCTAAAGTAACCCAACTTGGCGTACCAGAATAAATGTCCTCATCATTGTTTGCATTGGCATCAACAACCGGAGTTAAATCGTGATTGTCAATTCCCTCAGTAAAATTAAAATCTGCAATATCTTTCTTACTATTAAACCTTAAAGCGGCACCAACTTCTATTTTATCCTTTATATAATTAACCTCAAACTGACCAAATAAAGGCGGAATGGAAGACATCGGTTCTCTCGTATCATAGGTTCTTCCCTTTGTATAAGTGATGAATCCTGATGTGTTAAAACTATTAGAAATTTTTCCTAAATAACTAATTGTATATCCTGTAATAAAAGCATTTCCTCTATTCTGATTGGCAACTGCATTGCCATATTCGCCATCAAATAAAACTTGATCACTTCCATTGAGGGTAAAATGATCTCTAATGATGTAATTGTCTAATAATGTATAAAAAATATTTGCTCCTAAACGGAATTTTCTATTATTAAAATATTTCTGAATCCCAACCTCTGCATTATAGGCAAACTCTGGTTTTACATCGATATTTGGTACAGTTACGTCCCCACTTTTTTCACGAACTCGACCAACGTCATCAATATTTGGGGAACGAAACCCAGAAGACAAAACACTATTTAATTGCCAATTTCTAGCAGGCTTGTAAACGTAGCCTAAAGTTGCTGTTACCGCAGAGTTATTTGAGCTAATTTCTGTTTCTGGAAGTTGTATAAACGTTTGATCTACCCAAGTTGCATGTAAATTTGTATTCGTAAATCTAATTCCTGAATTTAAAGTTGATTTCGGATTAATATCTTGCCTGTAATCGATATAAAATGCAGAACTTAAGTACTCACTTCCACCGTCAGGGTAGCGAGATTGCACCTTAAAATCATTCGAAAAACCATTAATTTCTCCGTTTGAAATATTCAAAGTTTTACCATAAGAATTAGAAGAAACATCATTATAAGCAAACTCAAAACCATAAGATAATGTTCTTCTATCATCATCTGTTAAAGGCACAGAAAAATCTCCATTTACACTAAAAACATCTACCTTCTCCTCTCTGTAAGAACGATCTAAACTCCCGAATTTTCTTTGAATTCTACTTTCTTGAAGGTTTTGATAAGCAATAGTTATGGTACCTCTTTCTAACCAATTTTTATAAGGATTGATGTCTAATTGCGATGAAATTAACAATCTTTTTTGAGGCCCATAATACCATTCTGCAAACTTTAAAGACGATACATCCGTTAAATCTTTTAACTCTGTTAACCGATCAAATCTTTGTATATCTGAAGATGTTGAATATTGTAAATTAATTTTTAAATCGGTATTTTTAGACAATGGAACAAAGAACTTTTGCAACACATCCGTTTGATTATAACCTGTATTTCTTAAAAAATTTGGGTTTTCGTTCTTCGTAGGGTTTTCCTCGTAATTTCCGTTTACATTTTCTGAATAGTAAAACACTTTTCCCCAATCAGCAAATCCGTGATTTCTATTTTCACCCGCTTTCAAATCGCCAAAATCTGAATACGAAACACTTGTAAAAGACGCCCAATTACTAAAACTTAATTCTGCCGAAACATTGGTTGTAATTTCTTGATTTACGGTTGAAAATCTTGAAAATAATTGACTGGAAACTTTATCTTCTTCAGATAATTTAGGTGTTTTTGTATAATAATGAATTACACCACCTAAAGCATCTGAACCATAAATTACAGATGACGGTCCAAAAACTACTTCGGTTTTATCTAATAAATTTGGAGCAATGGTAATTGAACTTTGCAAATGTCCTTTTCTATAAATAGCATTATTCATTCTAACGCCGTCAACCACCAACAAAACTCTGTTCGATTCCATTCCTCGAATTACAGGGCTTCCTCCCCCAAATTGCGATTTTTGAACTTTAATTCCAGGAATCGTTGCTAATAAATCCGCAGAAGTTTGAGCAGAAATTTTTTGAATATCTTTGGATGAAAGTACAGCAATTTGCTCTGCAATTCTTTTCGTTTTTTCTTCTTTCTTAAAAACAGAAATTACAACTTCATCTAATTGTTCTGACTGTTTGGTTAAATAAATAATAAAATTTTGCTTTTCTAAATTTGATTTTTTTATACTAATCATCGAATAAGACAAATGAGAAATCAGAATTATTTCATCGTCTTTAAATGAAGAAACATCAGCTAAACCGTCAGAACCTGTGGTTAAACTAATGGTTGCGTCGAAATTATAAATAGTAACATTGTTTACTTTTTTTCCGGTTTTTTTATCTAAAACTTTTATTTTTTGAGCAAAGGTTACACTGCTAAAAAAAACAACAAATACTAAAACGGTAAACTTCATCATCAACTAAAAACGGTTTCTAAGACTTGTAAAGATTTTGGGTTTCTAAAACTGTCTAAATGTAATTTAAAATACTGTATGATTACTTTTAAAACAAGCTGCCTTTCCTCTTTGCTATAAATAACATTTTCTAGTGTATCAAAAATTATGCCTAACAGCTTTTTAAATTGATAAAAATCGTTCTTTGAAATCACATTTTTTTCATGAATGTTATCAGAAAAAATACCTTCTAGCAAATCAAATCCTTTTTTGTTTTTATCTGATGTATCAGGGTAAAAACCTAAAAACCCACTTAAATTCAGTAAGAATAATAAATGAAAATTTGCAACTCTGTCATGCACATCTAACCAGATAAAAGCCGTTTCTAAATATTCGTAAAGCGCTAAATTCTGCTCTTCCTCTTGAATTGAATTAGACAGAACTTCTGATAAAAAAAGCACTACTGATTGTTTTACAATATCTGTATGAAATGTTTTATACGGATGTATTACTTGCAATTCCTTTATAGAATTTAAAGTATTTTTTGAGTTATGATTGGCTACAATTCTTAGTTGCGTTAAAGGCTGAAAGTATGCCGCTTTTAATCCGGATTTTTTTGGTTTTAAAACACCTCTTATTAAATAGGTTTTAACACCTTCTTCTTGTGTGTAGCATTTTACAATTAAGCTGGTATCACCATATTTTAGTGAACTTAAAACAATGGCGTTCGTAGTTACAACTGCCATTAATTTACAATCGCTATTTTAGTTGTTGTTGTTTCCGAAGCATCATCATTTACTAAAAGGACAACATAAATACCCGATGCCACTTTTTTACCCGCTAAGTTCTTTTTGTTCCAAACTACTTTACCACCTTGCAATTCTTGCCCTTCTACAACATTGGTTTCATAAACTAAATTACCTGCAACATCAAGTATTTTTACATTTGTTCCTTTTGGTAAATGGGTTCCATTTCTACCATCGATCGTTATGACTTCATGATTTTTTAACGCAGGATTTGGGTATGAGTAAACATCACCTAAAACCTCACCAAAAGTTGCAACTTTACTATTATATGCAACAATGCCTTTTTCTGTAGCAAAATATACTTTTCCGTTTGAGGTATCTGTTCTAATTTTTAAAATTTTGTTAGACGGTAAAGGAGAATTTACTTTGCTAAAGTTTGCTAAAGTTTTTTGTCCTGATGGGTTTGTGTATAAAACACCACCACTATCCGTTCCAAACCATTTATTGTCGGCACCATCAACCGTTATTGTATTAATTCTTTGATCTCCCAACAAGCGCTCTCCTACTCCGTTTTCTTCAATAATAACAGGTTCAGCATTTAAAATATCTGCATCAAAAACACCAGCAGCATTTCTGTAGACAACCATGCCAGATCTTGTACCCAACCAAACTCTATTACTTTTATCTACAGCTACTGTTAACACATCTGTATCTGGCAAATTCCCAAGATTTGGTGTTGCAGTTAATGCTCTTTTTCTATTGCCATTTTCATTGAACACAAAAACGCCATTTCTTCTTGAACCATACCAAATACTATTTGATCTATCTATAGCCATTTCACTTAGACCAAAAGCGCTGCTTGTTTTTACGGATGACATATCATAGCTAGACCATTGGCCAGAAGCCGAAAACTTTTTCAACTCATTTGATACACCAATATTAGTAACCCATAAATTACCTTGACTATCAAAAGCCGATGCACTAATTCTTAAAGTAACTCTATTTGGTAATAAAGGTTCTATATCTTGCAAAGGACTATTTAAATGATTATAAAACGTTTTAATTTCATCATTTTCTACGACTAATAAACCACCTGTAGAAACACTATTAATAGCGCCTGTGTCTCCAAAAGAACTTATATATACTTTGTATTCTGCAGCAGGATCAATAGAAATATAATTTAAATCAGTAACAGGAAATGCTGGATTGAATTTTGTGTTTATCCAATTTTCTCCATCAAAATGACTAAACCCCTGTTTTTTTTGCATAGGTCCATAAACTCCGTCATAACCACCATATACAACCCAAAGATTATTATCTTTTACTGCTATTGAAAAAACATCATTTGATAAAGGACCTTCCGGATGAATTTCTTGATACGTATTGATTTGAGCAAAACTGGTTTTTAAAATTCCGAATTCTTTGGTCGCTAAATAGATAGTGTTATTCTCATAAAAAGCATTTAATAATGTAAAATCGAATTCTAGGTTTGAAGTAAATTCAGCAAGTTCATTTTGACTTAAATCTAAAACGATCGCTTTTTTATTTAAAGCAATTGTTAAATTAGTACTCGAAGATTTTAAGCCAATTATTCGTTCAAAGAAATCTCTTACTAGCGTTAATATACCATTGTTGAATTGAAACAATTTAGAGCCTTCTGAAACATATAATTTATTATTAAAAAGTGAAATGTCGTTAAAATTACGACCTATAAATTGTTGTTGCCAATTCTTAAAATCAATTAAAAGTTTGCTAGTTAAAGTTGCATTAAAAATTCCATCTTCTGTAACCGCATAAATTTTTCCATCAGAAATGACTGTTTTATTTATAATTAAAGATGTTGAACTGTTTCCTATAAAAAAAGTATCTCCAAATTCTAGCTTTTCTATGTCATATTCCACAATTGCAAAAGGTGTAGAAAGGTATAATGTGTTTCCAGATTCAGAAATATGATTGATGCTTTTTTCACCTGTTTGATTAAAATTTATAATATCTGATGAAATTGTAACACTTTCATTCTCATCAATTACTTCAATTAATCCGTTTTGATAGCCAATAATCAATCTTTTAAAAGTAGCATTATAATGAATTGAGGAAGTGGTTTCACCCGATAAACCTTGAATTGACGAAAGTTTTTTAATTTCTAACGTAGTTTCATCAAAAGTAAAAATAGCATTATCCACCAAAGCGTAAATAATAGCATCCACTTTTACAAAATCTTTTACATTATTATATGAGTAGAAATCTTCCCAAGAATTGCTGTAATTTATTTGAGCGTTTGTAATTACAAAGAAAAACAAGATGTATATTGATAAAAGTTTCTTCATTATTTTAATTTTAATTCCCAAAGATATTTATTAATTAAAACAAAACTCACTAATACTGATATTAGTACAAATTATAAATCATTTAGAAATACTAAGATAGTTTTTTATAAAATTATTAATACTAATTTTGAAACAAACTAAATTTAAAAAAATGTATTTTTATATTTATTTACAGATTTTTAATACTTGTGAAGAATAAAAATTTGTTCTTTACAAGAAAAATATAAACAATGAAGCTAATTACGTTAGACGATTTTATAGATACATATTTCAAAATAAGACAAAGAGGAAGTAGTTTTTTATTTTCAAAATTTAATTTTAATAACGAAAAAAGGACAAAAAGTGCTTTTGATAATACTTCTTTTATTTCTTCAAATTTTTGGTCAATCCCTAAAGTTTTAGAACGTTGGAATCTTTTAATTACAGGAAAAAAAGATCAAAACTATATAGATTTTCTAACTCAAGATTTTCTAAAGGATAAATCTGGATTAAGACTCCTTTCTTTAGGTTCTGGTATCAGTAATCGAGAAATAGAATTAGCAGAACATAACACTATTTTTAAAGAAATTGTTTGTGTGGATATTGCGGATAATCTATTAAAAATTGCTGCTAAAAGTGCAAAAGAAAAAACATTACAAATATCAAATTTATTGCAAAGAACATTGACATTTTTGATTTTAAAGAGAATGATTTTGATATCATATTTTTTAAATCTTCTTTACATCATTTTGATAATATTGAATATTTTTTATCAGGTAAAATGAAACATAGTTTAAAACCAGACGGACTATTAATAATTAATGAATTTGTTGGCACCACAAGACACCAATTCCCTAGGAATCAAATTAATGCAATAAATGATGCAATTGCTATAATTCCAAAAAAATTTAGAACAAGATTTAGAAGTAAATTTTATAAAAATAAATACAGAGGAGTTGGTATATTAAGAATGATTATAGCAGATCCTTCCGAATGCATTGATTCTGGGAGTATAATGCTTTCAATCCATAAAAATTATAATACAATTCTAGAAAAACCTTATGGGGGAAATCTATTAATGAGTGCCCTGAGAGATATATCACATCACTTTTATGAATTAAATGATGAAAAAGAGAAAATTTTGGATAATCTTTTTAAATTGGAAGATGAATATTTGAAAAAAATAATTCTGATTTTATATTTGGTGTGTACGAAAATAAAAAGAGTTTATGAGTTTAGAAATTGAAAGAAAATTTTTAGTGGAAAATGAAGATTTTAAAACAGAAGCTTATCAGAAAAAACTGCTAAAACAAGGGTATTTAAATTCTGATAAAAATAGAACCGTACGAATTCGAATTGCAGATGATAAAGGTTTTATAACAATTAAAGGAAAATCGAATACAACAGGTACAACACGTTTTGAATGGGAAAAAGAAATTGATATTTTAGAAGCCGAACAACTACTTTTATTGTGCGAACCTTCAATTATTGATAAAACACGGTTTTATGTAAAAAGTGAACATCATATTTTTGAGGTTGATGAGTTTTACAGCGATAACCAAGGGTTAATTGTTGCAGAAATCGAATTAAATTCTGAAAACGAGCAATTTAAAAAACCCTCTTGGTTAGGCAAAGAAGTTACAGGGAATATAAAATATTACAACTCAAGTTTAAGCAAAAATCCTTTTAAAAAATGGTAATTTTTAAAGATTATAGATCGCTATAAAATGACTGAGACTTCCTAACAAAACAAAAACATGAAAAATAAAGTGATTATAAGGTATCTTTTTTATGGAGTACAGAATAGCACCGATAGAATAAAAAACACCTCCAACAATTAAAAACTGCAAGCCTTCCGGTGTTAAACTTTGCATTAAGGGTTTAATAAAGAATAACACTTGCCAACCCATTAACAAATACATTGCTGTAGAAACTTTATCAAATCTGCCAGTAAAAAAGAGTTTTAAAATAACACCCGTTAAAGCAAAAAGCCACACAAATAAAAACATATACCAGCCTAAATTAGAATTTAAGCCAACTAAACAAAACGGAGAATAACTACCCGCGATTAGGACATAAATTGCAGAATGATCAAAAATATTTAGTCTTCTTCTTTTCTTTGGAGTTTTTGCTGCGTGATAAAAAGTAGAAGCTGCATATAAAATAATTAAACTTAAACCGTAAATAATAAAACTTATTGGTTCCCAAAAACCTGTAAATTCTATCGATTTAAGTATTAAAAAAGGAAAAGCAATGACACTTAAAACCAATCCTAAACCATGAGAAAGCACATTTAATTTCTCTTCTGTAGTACTATAACGGTGATTTAAACTCTCGCTCATTATTTGGTCTATTTGTATCGTTCATATATTTTTTATCACTCAATAAATCGTCTTCAATGATGTTAAAAACTTGCTGTTTCAGTTTCTCCATATCTTGCAATGTCAACCCTTTAGTTTCTATAAATGCATGCTGATGAATTCTAAAAATACCTGGACTTCCTTTAAAAAAATCCCAAGAAAATAATCGTTTACAATCGTAATAAACCTGCGGAACTATTGGTATTTCAAATTCAATAGCCAAACTAAAAGCACCATTTTTAAACGGCGCTAAAACAATGTTTTCTGTAGGTACTAATCCTTCAGGAAAAATAGCCATACTTGTACCGTTATGCAATCTTTTCTTAGCCAATTCATATACTCTTTTTCTACTTTCAGAACAGCTTCTATCTACCACAATTACAACTTTCTTGTAAAAAAAACCAAAAACAGGTATTTTAATCAACTCATGTTTCCCAACAAAAACTATTGGGTTTTTACTTAAGGCAATTAACACAAAAGCATCCATTAATGAGGCATGATTTGGACAAAACATATAACTTTTATCAATTTCCGTAATTTGATCATTTTGTTCTTTTAGACGAAAACCCATTCCGTACACTAAAACTTTAGACAGAATTCTGGCAACTTTCCAAAAGAGATGATACTGTTCTTCTTTAAAAGAGAACAACAACATAAAAGGAGACAAAACTAAAATCGTTACAATCATTAAAGTGTAAAACCAAATTCGCCAAATTAAAAGAAAAGGTATTTTTAGATACTTCACACAAATTATTAAAGGTTAATTATTATTTGTAACAAAGAGCTAAAATAGGAATATTCTTTTGTTTATTGATTTTCTTAAACAAAACCTTATTTTTGTGCTCGCAGAGCGTTTAATTATATGACTCTTGTGCAAATAGATCTCAAAACACACAATTTAATGTCTAGAATTTTAACTGGAGTACAAAGTACCGGAACACCACATTTAGGAAATTTATTAGGGGCTATTTTACCCGCCATAAAAATGGCAAATGATCCTAAAAATGAAGCTTTTTTATTTATTGCTGATATGCATTCTTTAACTCAAATTAAAGACGGAAAGCAATTAAGAGAAAATACGTATAGTACTGCTGCTACTTGGCTAGCTTGCGGTTTGGACATCAATAAAACTGTTTTTTACAGACAAAGTGATATTCCTCAAGTAACAGAATTAACTTGGTATTTAAGCTGTTTTTTTCCGTATCAACGGTTAACATTAGCACATAGTTTTAAAGATAAAGCAGATCGATTAGAAGATGTGAATTCGGGTTTATTTTCATATCCAATGTTAATGGCAGCCGATATTTTATTATATGATGCAGAAATTGTACCTGTTGGTAAAGATCAATTACAACATTTAGAAATGGCGCGTGATGTAGCAAACAGATTTAATAACATTGTTGGCGAAACTTTAGTTGCTCCTGATGCAAAAATACAAGAACACACAGAATTAGTTCCTGGAACTGATGGTGGAAAAATGAGTAAATCTAGAAATAATATCATTAATATTTTCTTGACGGATAAAAAACTAAGAAAACAAATAATGGCGATTAAAACGGATAGTACTCCTTTAGAAGCCCCTAAAAACCCTGATATAGATAATGTATTTGCGCTTTATAAATTACTAGCTTCGGATGCACAAATTGTTGTAATGAGAGCAAATTATGAAGGTGGAAATTATGGGTATGGTCATGCAAAACAAGCACTCTATGAATTAATTGTAGAGAAATTCACCACAGTTAGAGAACGATATACTCATTTTATGGAAAACAAAAATGAAATTGATGATGCACTTAAAATTGGAGCAGAAAAAGCTACAATTGTAGCAAATGAAGTTTTAAAAAGAGTTAGAGCAAAAATTGGGTATTAATACAAATTATAAGTTTATCAAGAATGCCGTTAAAAGCGGCATTCTTTATTTTTAAATATAAAACTACATTCCGAATTGACAAATTAAACCACCCATAATTGCTAGCGTTACAATCCAATATCCAGCATTAATCGCCACATATTTTACGCTCTTTCTCTCAAACATTGCGATGATTGCAATTACTGGCATGGCTAAAAACAACCCTGATAATACTCCATGAAGTGCGCCATGTTTAAAAGTTCTAAAACGATCACCATAATTTGATAAGAAATCTTGGAAATACGTAAATGCTTCTCCTGTACTTTCTGCAAAACCTGGTTCTCCTGCTAAAGTGGAATACACACCCATTTGATGTATGGTTGCAGGTAACAAAAAAATTGCTAGAAATAAACTAAACACGTAACTCAAAATTAAAGTTAATACTATGTTTTTGTTTGCTAAAGATTCTTTAGTGAATCCTAATTCTTTCATCCAAGCGTTCCCAAATAAAGGACCGTACCAAACAAAACCAATAACTAACGGAACTAAAGCCGCTAAAAAAAAGATATAAAAATTCATTTCCATAATTAAAATTGTTTATTGATTGATTTTCAAATATAGGAAATAAGCTTTTGACTGTAAATAGGACATAAAAAAAAGTCTAAAATTTAACGTTTTAGACTTTCTATATTTATATTTTAAATTCCACTATTTAATCTTCATCGATTTTGCAATGGCTTCCAATTCAAAAAGAAAAGCTCTTTTGTTTACGGATGGTGCGTATGTAAATCCTTCAAAAATAATTAATCTATTGTTTTTTTTATCAATTATAGTATAATTTAGAAAAGGCCCAGCCATAAAATCATTTTTTACCTCCCATTTTCCACGAGTTTCATACGCTTTTTTTCCATCAATAACAGCATCAAAAGTAAAAGGCGTATAGGCTTCTTCTGTAATCATGTGTTGTGTTTCTGCATCCGTACCAGGAATATATTTTTCTCCAATACTATCTCTAACCGCAACAATATTATCTGCAACTTTACTTTCATCAGTCAAAGGAATTGAATATACTAAAATATTATTGCTACCTGTTTTTGCAATTCCGCTTGTTAAATGATTTCTTAACCACAGAAATTCTCCTGTATCATCTACAATATTAAACTTCGTAGGTATGGTTAAAGAAATGCCTAAATTTTGAAGTGTTTTATAATGCGTATTATCCTGTTTGTCTTTTTCGAAGATACTTTGCGTAAATTTTACATCCGCTTCTAAAAAAATACTTTTAATTTCTTTTTTGTATTTCTGTAAGAGTTTTATAATACCGGCATCATCTTTTGCTTGAACGTAAACAACCGTCTGTGGTTGCGCATATATATTGTTTTTTACAGAAAAACCTTCGTTATTACTTTCTGAAATAATTAAAATATTTCTGCTCGCTTTCATCATAGAGCTAAATCCACTTGGCGCAACTTGAGAAACATCTAAAATAGGCTCTGGTTGTGGTAAACCCACTATTAATTCTCCAAAAGAATTACGCACTTCTTTACCCACATCACCTGTCCAATCGCTAATTTTAGCAACCACCATCACTTTATTTAATTTACCAATAGATTCTTTTAATATAACCTTGTCATTACCTACACAAGAGGATAACAAAATAGTGATTACTAGAATAGAAAATATTTTTTTCATGGGTTTAGCTTTTATAAATTTTTAGTTTAGTTCCGGTTTTTAAACTCTTAGCACTCCAAATATTGTTCCACTTTTTAATTTCTTCAATAGAAACATTTTTAAATTTTTTAGAAATAGTCCAAAGTGAGTCACCTTCTTTCACAATATACACTTCATAGTCGTCTTTTCCTGTTGCCGATGTCTTTTTTTTACTTGTTGTTTCTATTTGTGCTGCAGAGGCCTTCCTTGAAAAAATAGTAAGCCTTTGACCTATTCTTAAATGACTGTTTTTTAACGTGTTCCATCGTTTAATATCGCTTACTCTCACACTAAATTTTTCTGCAATTTTCCCTAAAAAATCACCATTTTTCACTCTGTAACGAATACTATTATCCATTTCAAAATACTTAGGCATAGGTTTTTCTCTTGAAGCTTCATCAGCTTCAGCTAATGCATAAATTTCTTTTTCTTTTTCTAAAAATTCAATAATTTTATCTTTTGGTAACCTTAACGCATAATTATGATCTTTTATAAAAGGAATTATATCTAATTTATAAACAGGGTTTAGAAAAGAAATTACGTTTTCTTCTACTTTTAGTATTTCTGTAATATGATCAAAACCAATTGTTCTTTTTACCCGAATTGTATCTGTTTCAAAGTTAAAAAACTGAGGTAGTTCTGAATATATATCATGTTCTTCTGCATATTCAAAAATATACATAGTAGCATAAAACGCAGGAACATAACTTGCTGTTTCTCTTGGTAAATAAGGTCTTATATTCCAATAATTCTTATTGCCTCCAGATCTTTGTATCGCTTTTGAAACGTTTCCTGGTCCAGAATTATAAGCTGCCAATGCTAAATCCCAATCGCCAAAAATCTTGTATAACTGACTTAAATATTGACAAGCTGCAATTGTTGATTTTACAGGATCTTGACGTTCATCAACATAAGAACTTACATTTAAATCAAACTGTTTTCCTGTGCCATACATAAATTGCCATAAACCAGTCGCACCTGCTCTTGATTTTATTTGAGGATGCAATGCCGATTCCACAATCGCTAAGTACTTCATTTCTAAAGGAATATCATACTCATCTAAATATTGCTCAAAAATCGGAAAGTAATACTTTGCTCTCGCTAACAACTGAGGAAAATACTTTCTTCGGGATGACAAATAACTATTAATTACTTTTTCTAAACCCGGATTATAGGCTAAATTAAAAGGCGTTTTCTGGTTTAAAATTAATAAGCGTTGCTTTAATAAATCTGTCGTTAAAATTGATGCAGTAGTGCCTATAATATCCTTATCATCAATAACATATTCCAAACTATCTACTAATGCAGAATTAAATTTTTCATCAACCAACAAGCTATCCATCGTTATTAAATCCTCGCTAGAAAACAAATCTGGCTCAATAATTTTTTTGGTTTCAGATTTAACTAATGATAAAGTATCAATTTTGACCTTTACTGTACTGTTTTTTTCTTTTTGAGAAAAAATAGAAAGGCTAAAAAGTAGCAGAAATAAAAAAATTTTCATAAATTATATATCTAATTCTAATACTATTGGGCAATGATCTGAATGTTTGGCTTCTGATAAAATATAAGCTCTAGAAATTTTATCCTTCAAAGGACTAGAAACCATAGCATAATCTAAACGCCAACCTTTATTATTAGCTCTAGAATTTGCTCTATAACTCCACCAAGAATATTCTTGTGCATCCGGATTCACATACCTGAAACTATCTATAAATCCGTTATGGATAAAAGCGCCCATCCAAGTTCTCTCTTCGGGTAAAAACCCAGAAACTCCTTTCATTTTCGGGTTGTGAATGTCTATTTCCTCGTGGCAAATATTATAGTCTCCACAGATAACTAAATTCGGAATTTCTTGCTTTAAATTATGGATGTATTCTTGAAATTCATCCATATAGTTGAACTTATAATCTAATCTTTCTAAATTTGTTCCCGAAGGTAAATACAAACTCATCACAGAAACTTCGTCAAAATCTACACGTAAATTTCTACCTTCAAAATCCATAGATTCAATTCCTGTTCCATATTCAACATGATTTGGTTTTTCTTTACAAAAAATAGCTACTGAAGAGTACCCCTTTTTCTGTGCTGAGAACCAATAATGATAAGGATAGCCCGCATTTTCAAATTCAGAAAGCTCTAATTGTTCTTTATGAGCTTTGGTTTCTTGTATGCAAATTACATCTGGATTTGCAGCTTGTAACCAATCAATAAAACCTTTTTTCAAGGCTGCTCTAATTCCGTTTACGTTGTATGATATTATTTTCATGAAGGCCTGTCTTTACTTCTTCCCAGAAGGAAGAAATACTCTTATTTTAGTTCGCTCGTTAAATTTTATTAATGAATACTTTTTTGAAAAGCAGCCATTTTATTTGTTCTTCTGCTCCATGCTGTTTTTCTACAACTTTTACTCTTGGTGACAAAATATAAGCTAATATTACTGCTATTGAAGTACTAATTACTATTTCATCAATTTCGAAAAAATTTTCAGTTATCAGCATAAAAACAACTATTAATAATGGATTGATTAACCAATATATTTGTTTAAATAGTTTCATCTTATCGCTTTTTATTCATAAAGTAACGTTTCTTTCTTTTAGCAAAAAAATTTAAGATAGCACCATTTCTGGTATTTCTCCATTTACAATTAAAGTACCTTCTGTTGTATTTTTAATCTCTTCTACAGAAACCCCAGGAGCTCTCTCTAATAAATGGAACTCATTATTTTTAACCTCTAAAACTGCTAAATTCGTAACCACTTTGGTTACACAACTAACCCCTGTTAAAGGCAATGAACATCGTTTTAAAATTTTAGATTCACCTGCTTTATTGGTGTGCATCATGGCAACAATAATATTTTCTGCGGATGCCACTAAATCCATAGCACCACCCATTCCTTTTACCATTTTCCCTGGAATTTTCCAGTTGGCAATATCGCCATTTTCTGAAACCTCCATGGCACCAAGAATTGTTAAATGCACATGTTTGCCACGAATCATCGCAAAACTCATTGAAGAATCAAAAAAACTGGCACCTGGCATTGTGGTAATCGTTTGCTTACCGGCATTTATAACATCTGCATCTTCTTCTCCTTCAAACGGAAAAGGTCCCATTCCAAGTACTCCGTTTTCTGATTGAAATTCTACTTCAATATCATTTCTAACGTAATTTGCAACCAAAGTCGGAATTCCGATTCCTAAGTTTACGTAAAAACCATCTTGAATTTCTTGTGCAATTCGTTTTGCAATACCGTTTTTGTCTAACATAATATTAACTTGATAATTAATAGATTTGATAATTAACCTTTAAAAGTTGAAATAATTTTATTTAGAATCTTAATAATTACCGTTAAATAATTAAACATTTTTTCATCTAGATCTGGGCAAAACTCTGATGTTTCATAAAGTTATAACCAGTATTCTATTTCGTCATTTTCTTTTGCTGCAATTTTAAATTTTTGAATAAAATCTATTTTACTCTCTGCATTTTTTGCTTCTCTATTATTTGCCCCAATAGAAGCTCTACTTCTAAAAACCTGAGAAGAGATCGCGAATCTGTTATTACTTCTAACGAACTCAGAATAAGTAATTCTTTTAATGAAAATCTGAAGATAAAATCTAAAATAACCTTTTTTATCATTCCTCAGATTATCAAATTACCAAACTAAAGCATTTTCAAGTTAAACACGAACTGTTCGTTGTTCAATTCTTTTCTCGTAATTTTTACCCTGGAAAATGCGCTGTACAAATATTCCTGGAACATGAACATTGTTAGGGTCTAACTCACCAACGGGAACTAGTTCTTCTACTTCTGCAACAGTAATTGTTGCAGCGCCACACATATTCGGATTAAAATTTCTTGATGTTCCTTTAAAAACTAAGTTCCCAGCAGCATCGCCTTTCCAAGCTTTTATAAAAGCGAAATCTGCTTTAAATGCCTGCTCTAACACGTACATTTTCCCGTCAAACTCTCTCGTTTCTTTTCCTTCCGCAACTTCTGTTCCGTATCCTGCAGGGGTGTAGAATGCAGGAAACCCCGCTTGAGCAGCTCTACATTTTTCTGCTAAAGTTCCTTGTGGCGTTAACTCTACTTCTAATTCTCCTGATAACATTTGGCGCTCAAATTCATCGTTTTCACCAACGTAAGAGGAAACCATCTTTTTAATTTGCTTATTTTGCAGCAATAAACCCAAACCAAAATCATCAACACCAGCATTGTTAGAAATACAAGTAACCTCTCTAACATCTAATTTTACCAATTCAGAAATTGCATTTTCAGGTATACCACACAAACCAAAACCTCCTAACATAAAAGTCATTCCGTTTTTCACACCTACTAAAGCTTCTTGAACATTGTTTACTTTTTTGTTTATCATATTTTAATATTTTATAAGTAGTTTATGCAATACTAATCTAAGTCTATATCCTTTAAAAATTGGTGTCCCCACCAGTATTTGTATTCTTTTCCTCTTCCGATTTTCCTGCACAATCTAAATTAATAGTTAGTTCTTCTGGTCTTATAAAATCTTCTTTACTTATTTTTAAAGTTTTATCTTCATAACATTTTTTCATAAATAAAGCCCAAGTTGGCAGTGCCATTGTTGCTCCTTGACCTTTTGAAATACCTGCAAAATGCACCGCTCTATCTTCACCACCCGTCCAAACACCCGTTGTTAAATTTGGCACAATCCCCATAAACCAACCATCAGATTGATTTTGAGTTGTACCTGTTTTACCCGCAATAGGATTTGTAAATAAATAAGGAAAACCTGTAACAGCCGTTCCACCTGAAGTGTACGTTGATCGCAATCTTATACCAGATCCAGATTCTGTTACCCCTTTTAATAATTCTAAAATTACATATGCCGATTCTTCACTTAAAACTTCTTGAGTTTGTGGCGTAAAATCCTTTAATACTGTTCCGTTTTTATCTTCGATTCTTGTAATAATCATAGGTCTAACGCGCAAACCTTTATTGGCAAATGTGCTGTAAGCGCTTACCATTTCTAATAATGATAATTCCACAGCACCAAGTGCTAGTGATGGATTTGCCGGAATTTCTGTTTCAATACCTGCCGCTTTTGCTAAACGCACAACATTTTCTGGTGTAACTTTGTCTATTAAATTTGCAGAAATTACGTTCACAGAAGTTGCTAATGCATCCTTTAAAGTAATCATTCCTCCATATTTTCCATTGGAATTTTCTGGCATCCAATCTTGCGGAATTCCATATTTTCCTTTTGGAATTGTATACGGAGTATTTGGCAACTCATCACAAGGAGACATTCTTAATTGATTTATTGCTGTTGCGTATACAAATGGCTTAAAAGTAGAGCCTACTTGTCTTTTTTGTTGGGCTACCGCATCGTATTTAAAATGTTTATTATCAATACCACCAACCCACGCTTTTATATGACCTGTTTGTGGTTCTATTGATAATAATCCTGAACGTAAAAAGAACTTATAATATTTTATAGAATCCATAGGAGACATAATTGTATCCTTATCTCCTTTCCAAGAGAAAACGCTCATTTCTGTTTTTGTATTGAAAATTTTATCTATTTCTTTGGATGATTTCCCTACTACTCTTAAACGTCTATATCTTTCTGAACTCTTTTTAGCTCTTTCAAAACTTCTTTCAATTTCGTCAGCATCTAAATCATAAAAAGGTGCTGTCTTATTTCTTTTTTGTTCCTCAAAAAAGTGCTTCTGTAAATTAGCCATATGCTCACTTACAGCTTCTTCTGCATATTTTTGCATTCTTGAATCTATGGTTACAAAAATTTTTAATCCATCACTAAAAATATCATACTGCTCGCCATTTGGTTTTGGATTTTCTTGCACCCAAGTTCGCATCATTTTTTGCAAATGTGCTCTAAAGTAAGTCGCTAAACCAACATCATGCCTTTCGGGCGTATAATTAAGACCTAAAGACAATTGCTGAAGCTTAACTTTCTCTCCTTCAGTAATAAAATCATTTTTAGACAGCTGCAATAAAACAACATTTCTTCTTTGTTTCACCAACTCTGCTCTTCGTAAAGGATTAAAATAAGATGAGTTTTTTAGCATCCCAACCAACATTGCAGATTCATTTAACTTTAAAGCTATCGGTTCTTTACCAAAGTAAATTCTGGCTGCAGAACGAATACCAACTGCCTGATTTAAAAAGTCATATTTATTTAAATACATTGCAATAATTTCTTGCTTTGTATATTGGCTTTCTAATTTTGTGGCTACCACCCATTCTTTTACTTTTTCAAGTACTCTTTTAACTTTATTTCTAGATTTTTCGCCAGTAAATAACATTCTTGCCAACTGCTGCGTTATGGTACTCGCACCGCCACTTCCTGGCTTTAAAACTGCTCTTGTTAAGCCTCTAAAATCTATTCCAGAATGTTCGTAAAAACGTTCATCTTCTGTTGCAATTAGTGCATTCACTAAATTATCTGGCAACTCATTAAACTTTACAGGGGTTCTGTTTTCTTTTGCATATTTACCAATGGTAACACCATCTGAAGAAATTACTTCTGTTGCAAGATTTGATTCCGGACTTTCTAAGTCTTTAAATGTTGGTAGCTCCCCTAAATAGCCCCAAGATGCAAACAAAAAGATAAATATGATAATTGTAAATCCGCCAAATATTATACCCCAAAACCATAGTAGGTACTTTTTAAAATTTATTGTTTCTTTTTTACTCATCTCCTTTTATTTTTTCGATACTTAAACCAACATCTTGCACACCTTCTAAAAACGGAATTACTTTGACTTCTCCGTTTTTACGCATTGCATGACGTATGTTTAGTAGATATTTTCCTGACGTAGGAAACACTTTTTGCTCTTTATAAAATAATTTATTTTCCTTAATTTCTGCAAATCCTTTTCCTAAAAATTTACCCGTTTCATCGGTCATTTCATATTGCAAAGTATCTACAATTTTGTTTCCATTAGGGAAATTTAATTCTGTAATCACATACAAATTACTAAAAGGATATTCATAATTATTTCTAATATTAATAAACAAATCTTTTGGTGAAATTGTATCTTCTACAGTAAACTCAAAAGAAATGTTTTTATTGGCTTGCCAAGAAGATCCTGGTACTGATTTATATTGGGTAAACTCAATTTTATCATTACAAGAAACAAAGAAAAGAAGCAGAATTAAAAACCCAAAACTTCTATTTTTCTTGGGGATTCTCTCCATTTTTAGGTTTATTATTTTTTCTATTTCTATTGTTTCTTCTTGGTTTATTTGCACTAGCACCTTCTCCTATTGGTTGATTTGGCTGATTTGACGAATCTGCCACCTTCGGATTTACTTCGGTTTTTAATTTTACTTCACCTTTTGGTTTTACAGCGGGTATTGGCTTTCTAGGCTGAGGATTCTTTTGTACACTATCTTTTGTTGTATTTGCATCCTCTGCAACAGGTCTAGGTTTTCTTTTCTGTGGTTTCTTTTTAACCACATCTTGAACAGCATTTGCGTCCGAAGAAGCTGGTCTTGGTTTCCTATTCGGATTTGGATTTCTGTTTTGCTGCGGTTTGTTCGTGTTTTCTCGTTGTGAATTTACTGCGGCTACAACTGGTTTTTTATTCCTATTATTTTTTCTGCGCTTACTTGCTTTTGGCTCATCAAAACGTGTTAAACTATCTTGACCAACTGCATCTTCAAAATTGACCGTTTTAGGAATTTCTATTTCAGATTCGTATTCTTCTAACGAAATAGATTTCTCGTTCTTTTTATTTAATTCAATAATTTCTTGAACCTGATCTAACGTTAATCTAAACCATTTAAAACGCTCTTCTTTATACGTGTACCACAAGTGTTTTTTAAAGATATCCATCTTAATAAAAACAGCCTCTCCTTTTTCGGTTTTTAAAACCAATTCTTGTTTTGGAAACGACTTTAAAGCATCTAAATAGCTATCTAATTCATAGTTTAAACAGCATTTAAGCTTACCACATTGTCCTGCTAATTTTAAAGGATTTAATGACAATTGTTGATAACGTGCTGCAGATGTTGACACTTTTCTAAAATCTGTTAACCAAGTAGAACAGCATAATTCTCTACCACAAGAACCAATACCACCTAATCTTGCGGCTTCTTGTCTTGCACCAACTTGTTTCATTTCTACACGAATAGAAAATGCACTTGCTAAATCTCTAATTAATTGTCTAAAATCTACTCTTGTTTCTGCCGTATAATAAAAAGTAGCTTTGTTTCCGTCTCCCTGATATTCTACATCAGAAAGTTTCATTTGCAAACCTAATCTTCCAAGAATTTCTCTTCCCCGTCTTTGGGTTTCTTCCTCCTTATCTCTGGACGCTTGCCAAATATCGATGTCTTTTTGAGAGGCTTTTCTGTAAATCTTCTTAACATCTTCATGATCTTCAGTAATATTGCGCTTTTTCATTTGCACCCTAACCAGCTCTCCGCCTAAAGAAACAATACCAATATCATGACCGGGAGAACTTTCTACAGCAACAACATCACCCATAGAAATGGTTAAATTCTCTGTATTTTTAAAGAAATGTTTTCTTCCGTTTTTAAAACGGACTTCATAAATATTAAAACGCTTTTCTCCACTGGGTAAGGTCATGTTAGAAAGCCAGTCAAAAACAGCTAGTTTTTCACTACCACTTCCACAAGTTCCTGTACCACAATTACCATTACTCTTGCAACCTTTTGGTACTCCATTTTCTGTTGTACCACAACTTCCACATGCCATGTAATTATATATTATTAGTTGTTAGTTGTTGGTTGATAGTTTTTAGTAACCTGCTACTAGAAACGAACACCATAAAACGAACCACTATTTGGATTAATAATTGATTATCAGATTGATATAAAAACACAATCTCATAAAGTCTAATCAGTAAATATATGAAATCTTATTGAGAGGCAAAACTTAAATTTTTGACAAAAAAAAACTCAAAATTGAGGTCTTTAAAATATTATATGAAAGTGCTATTTCTTAAACTTCAAAACTTCACTACGTCCTTTTTTAAAGATTTTATTACTTGCGTATTTTCCTTTGCGAAGTTCTTTTTGTTCATCATAAGTTAGATGAATAATTTCTTGACAAGCTGTAGAACAGGTGTTTTCCATTTTTTCGGAACATCCATCACATTGAATAAATAATAAATGACAGCCTTCGTTTGCGCAATTGGTATGTGTATTACAAGGTTTTCCACATTGATGACAATTAGAAAGCACATCTTCTGTAATTTTTTCTGCTCTTCTATGATCGAACACAAAATTCTTACCAATAAATTTATTTTCTACACCTTCTTCGTTTACTTGACGCGTGTATTCTATAATTCCGCCCTCTAATTGAAAAACATTTTTAAAACCTTTGTGCTTGTAGTATGCAGATGCTTTTTCGCAACGAATTCCGCCAGTACAATACATCAATAAATTTTTATCTTCTTTGTTATTTTTTAAATCTTCCTCAATAATAGCTAAAGAATCACGAAAAGTATCAACATCAGGCGTAATTGCACCGTAAAAATGACCAATTTCACTTTCATAATGATTTCGCATATCCACACAAATAGTATCAGGATTTGCTAACATTTCATTAAATTCTTTGGCATTTAAATGAACGCCTTTGTTGGTAACATCAAAAGTTTCATCATGTAAACCATCCGCAACAATTTTGTCTCTAACTTTTACTTTGAGTTTTAAAAACGACTTGTTATCGTGTTCTATAGCTACATTTAAACGAATATCTTTTAGAAAAGAAATGGTATCTAATTGATTTTTTAATGCGTAAAAATTTTCGGAAGGAACAGAAAGCTGCGCATTGATGCCTTCGTAAGAAACGTAAATTCTTCCTAAAACATCCAATGGATTCCATTCTAAGAACAACTTGTTTCTAAATAATTGTGGGTTTTCTATCTTGTAATATTGATAAAAAGAAATGGTGATGCGGTCTTTACCTGCTTCATCAATTAATGCAGCGCGTTCTATAGCGCTTAACTTATTGTACAGTTGCATGCTATACTAATTAGGTTTAACGATTTGTTTTATTGATTGCAAAGTTAGTTTTTTTGACTCAGATTTAACAGATTTTTCTGATAATTGCAGGCAAAAACGAAAAGCTAGTAAACAAGTCTAGCCCTGATTGAAGCATTTGTTTGAGCTATTTTTTGCTTTTTCAGCAAAAAAAGCGAGTGCGGAAAGCAGGAAATAGCTTCAAAAAAGTTTAATTCTAAACATCAAAAAAAAAATTGCTGAAATTTTAAACTTTGACTTATTTATAACATCTTAAGTAATTTATTTCGGTTCTTTTTTTAGCATCTTTGCACTTTAAATACATTTATAATGAAAATAGCTGTAGTTGGTGCAACCGGAATGGTAGGCACAGTAATGTTAAAAGTATTAGAAGAACGTAATTTACCGATAACAGAATTAATACCTGTTGCATCTGAGAGATCTGCTGGTAAAAAATTGACCTATAAAGGGAAAGAATATACCATTGTAACTTTAGAAGATGCTGTAAAGATGAAGCCAGATATAGCTTTATTTTCTGCTGGAGGTGATACTTCTTTAGAATGGGCGCCAAAATTTGCGGAAGTTGGCACAACGGTTATTGACAATTCTTCGGCTTGGAGAATGGATCCTACTAAAAAATTGGTGGTTCCAGAAATTAATGGTGATGTGTTAACTGCGGATGATAAAATTATTGCGAATCCTAATTGTTCAACGATTCAGTTAGTGATGGCTTTAGCGCCTTTGCACAAAAAATATAAAATGAAACGTGTGGTAATTTCTACCTATCAATCTGTTTCGGGAACTGGTGTAAAAGCGGTTCAACAATTAGAAAATGAAGAAGCTGGTATAATTGGCGAAATGGCGTATCATTATAAAATAGGAAGAAATGCAATTCCGCATTGTGATGTTTTTTTAGAAAACGGATACACAAAAGAGGAAATGAAATTGGTAAAAGAACCTAAGAAAATTTTACGTGATGACTCTTTTTCTGTAACTGCAACTGCGGTTAGAATCCCTACTGCTGGTGGACATTCTGAATCTGTAAATGTTCAGTTTCATAGTGATTTTGAGATTACAGAAGTTCGTAAAATATTAAACGAAACTCCGGGAATTATTGTGCAAGATGATTTAGCAAACAACATTTATCCGATGCCAATAAATGCGCATAATAAAGATGAAGTTTTTGTTGGTAGAATAAGAAGGGATGAATCTCAAGAAAATACCTTAAATTTGTGGATTGTTGCTGATAACTTGCGAAAAGGAGCAGCAACCAACACAGTTCAAATAGCCGAATATTTAATAGAAAATAATTTGGTGTAAAACATTCTTAATGGCAACATTTTACAAAGTAAAGATACAAGAAGTAAAACAAGAAACCGCAAGTGCGATTTCTGTTTTGTTTAACATACCTCCACATTTAAAATCAGAATTTAATTTTATTTCGGGGCAATATATAACAATACAACAAGAAATTAGAGGAGATGAAGTTAGAAGAGCCTACTCTATTTGTTCCACTCCACAAAGTGGCGAACTTAGAGTCGCTATTAAAGCAGTTGAAAAAGGAGTTTTTTCTTTTTACGCAAATTCTCATTTTAAAGTTGGTGATGAAATTGAAATTTCGATTCCGGAAGGACGCTTTTTACTCAACCCAGAAACGAACAAAAACTATATAGCTTTTGCTGCTGGCTCGGGAATTACACCAATTTTATCAATGGTGAAATCTGTTTTAGAAAATGAACCAACATCAAATTTTACCTTAATTTATGGTAATAAATCTATTGCGGATACTATTTTTTACACGCAATTAAATACGCTTAAAGAATCTTTTTCTGACAGATTTAAATTGCATTATATTTTAAGTAGAGAAAATGTAAAAAATGTTTTAAGAGGTAGAATTGACGAAAATGTGACCACCTATTTTGTAAAAAACATGTACAAGGAAACTACTTTTGACGCTGCTTTTTTATGCGGCCCAGAAGAAATGATTCAAGAAGTTTCTAAAACGTTAAAAAATCACAAAATAGACAAAGAAAATATTCATTCCGAATTGTTTATAGTTTCTGTAGACGAAGATGCAACATCAGCAATTAAAGAAGGAACCACAGAAATTACAGTTCTTTTAGATGATGAAGAAACGACATTTACAATGCAGCAAACAGACAGTATTTTAGCTGCTAGTTTGCGTAATGATTTGGATGCACCATACTCTTGTCAAGGCGGAGTTTGCAGTTCTTGTTTAGGTAAAGTTACAGAAGGAAAAGCAGTGATGGTTAAGAATTCTATTTTAACGGATAGTGAAGTTGAAGAAGGTTTAATTTTAACCTGTCAAGCATATCCAACAACATCAAAAATAACAATTGATTTTGATGACGTTTAAAACCGTTTAATTCTTGAATTGGGAAATTGTTTGATCTAGGTTTTAAACAAATTTACAAACAGTTTCTAAAAATACATTTCAATAAGAAAGGATGGTTTTTCCATCCTTTCTTTTTATCCTTTAATTAAAAAATAGTATTTTTAGCCAATGGATATTTACGATTTCAAAAACGCTATTCTTATTGGGTTTTTCATGGCTTTTATGATTGGCCCCGTTTTTTTTATGCTCATTCAAACTAGTATTTTAAAAGGTGCTAAAGCTGCAATTACTTTTGATTTAGGTGTTGTTTTAGGTGATATTTCTTTTATTTTAATTGCGTATTATGGCAGCAGATCCTTGCTAGAAAAAATTAAAGACGATCCAAGATTGTTTTTTATTGGTGGTTTGGTGATGATTATTTACGGTTTAATTACGTACCTTGATAAAGAAAGTAAAAAAGAAAGTTTAGCCTCTGTAAAAGACATTGAAGTTCCTAGTATCAAAAACAACTATTTAAAATTATTCTTAAAAGGATACTTTTTAAACTTTATAAATATTGGCGTTTTAGCTTTCTGGCTGGGAACTGTTTTATTAATTGGCCCCACGTTAAATATGAATCAGAATGCAATATTTAGTTATTTTGCAGTAATTATTTTAACGTATTTTGTAACTGATTTAGGTAAAATATTTTTAGCAAAACAGCTAAAAAATAAGATGACACCTATTTTAACCTACAGAATAAAAAGAATTATGGGCATTATTTTAGTCGTTTGTGGTGTTTTTCTAATCTTAAAAGGATTCATCCCAAATGAAAGAATTAATCAATTTATTCAATAAAAAAACCTTTCAAATTATACTATCTGAAAGGTCTTATCTGTATTTTAGAGTCTTTTTACTTTATTTCAAAAACATTGTTATCATCATCTACGTCTGCCATTAATTTAGACGTATCAATCGCTACCGATTTCACTGTTTTTACAGCGTTAAATGAATATGTTGGGTATGCCCAACCCCAATCTTTTAGAACTATTGCAGTTGTTGGTTTGCTGCCTCTCATCATTTCTAAAGGAATGTTATAGCTTTGTTTTGTACCATCAGTATAAGTAACTTCTACATCAATTGGCATTGGCATTTGCCCTATTCTTTCTAGGGTGATTTCATTTTCTTCAACCGATTTTATACCATAATCTATGGTATGGGTAGTTTGAGTCCATTCATTTAAATACCAACCTAAATCAATACCAGAAACTTTCTCCATGGTACGTTTTATATCATTTGGCGTTGGATGTTTAAAGCTAAAATCAATAAAATATTTTTTAATTCCTTTTGCAACATTTTCTGCCCCAATTACGTATTCTAATTGCGATAAGAAAATATTTCCTTTAGAATAACTAGCTGTGCTATATGCCCAATTTGTATTGTATCTGTCTGCATGAGTAGCTAATGATTCTTCATAACCTCTATTTACGATATTTTTATAACCTTTATAAGAACCTGAATGTGGATTTTCTTTACCTTCTTCTAAAATTTCATTCTCTGCCTTATTAGAAATATAAGAAGTAAAACCTTCATCCATCCAAGGATGAAAACTTTCGTTGGTGGCTAACAAAAATTGAAACCAAGTATGTGCCATTTCATGCGCAGTTACACCAAATAAACTACCATAACTTCTTTGACCAGTAATTAAAGTAGCCATTGCATATTCCATTCCACCATCTCCACCTTGTATTACAGAGTATTGTTTGTATGGATATTGCCCAACATGTTCACTAAAATATGTCATTAACTCAGCTGTTTTTGGTTGCAAGTCTTTCCAGTATTTTAAATATTTCTCATCTAACGTTTTCTTGTAATAGAAATGTAAATCAATGCCATTTTTCATTTTAAAAATGTCATGAATATACGCTGGATCTGCAGCCCACACAAAATCATGAACTCTAGGTGCTTTAAAGTGCCAAGTTAATTTATCGCCTTTTGGCAAATTTAATTCCTTGTTTTTATCTTCATAGCCATGTCCAATTTCTTGCGGATTTTGCAAATATCCTGTTCCACCAACAACGAAACTTTTATCAATATGAAGTGTTACATCAAAATCTCCCCAAACTCCCTGAAATTCTCTTGCAATGTAAGGTGGCGTTTGCCATCCTTGAAAATCATATTCTGCCATTTTTGGGTACCATTGCGCCATAGAAAATGCCACATCTTCTTTACTGTTTCTTCCCGATCTACGAATTTGAACAGGCACTTGCGCATCAAAATCCATATTAAAAGTTACGCTTTCGCCAGATTTAATTGGTTTATTTAAAGTAACTTCTAAAATTGTACCTACAGTTTCAAAAGTAACCGCTGCGCCGTTTTGTTTTAATGTATTCACTTTTATGTACCCAATTTCATTTGGCTTTAATTTACTAATTCTATCTCCAACTCTTCCATCTGGATCTGCAATATTTAAAGAGCGAACATCCATTTGAGAACCTGGTTGAAAGGCGTTAAAATACAAATGATAAAAAACTTTAGTTAATTCATCTGGTGAATTATTTGTGTAGACTAACTTTTGTTTTCCTTTATATTGATAGTTGTTTGCATCCATGTCAATATCCATAGTGTAAGCTACATGTTGCTGCCAATACGCTGGTATTACATTTGAATCACTTTGCATGTAGGTTAGTTTTTTTGTTTCACTGCAAGAAACAAGGACCATAAAAGCAAAAATTATTGATAAAAAAATTTCATAATTGATTATTTTTTAAATTGATTATTTACCGTTTACCATTTTGTCTGCCATTAATAAAGCATTGTAAGCATTTACAACTCTACCAGAAACTGATAAATCTGTAAACGGAACTTTTTCTCCTGTCGGATTTTCTCTACTTTGTGAACCTGGCTTAATAACATCAAAAGTAATTAAGGTTCCAGAATTCATTAAAATATGTTTTACTTGACTTGCTGTTAACTTTGGATAATAAGAACGGACTAACGCTGCAACGCCTGCTGTTGAAGGAGCAGCCATTGAAGTTCCGCTAAATTTCTGATATTCATTTTCTGGAGTTGTAGAATAAATTTGAACTCCTGGCGCAAAAACATCAACATTTATTTTTCCGTAATTAGAGAAATTGGCTGGTAAGTTTTCGTTGTAATATTCGCTCATTGCGCCGATTGTAATTACATTGTCTGAAATTTCAGTTTTTAAATCTTTAGAATCGTTAGGGAAAGTTAGTTCTTCATCAATATTTTTACCATCATTTCCTGCTGCATTTACAATTAAAACATCTTTAGAAGCTGCATATTTAATGGCATCCCAAACCCATTCTTTCTTAGGCGAATACCCTTTGCCAAAACTTGTGTTTAAGACTTTTGCGCCATTATCAACTGCATAACGAATTGCTAATGCAACATCTTTATCATACTCATCGCCGTCAGGAACTGCTCTTACTGCCATAATTTTTACATTATTTGCAACTCCGTTCATACCCACTTCATTGTTTCTAACTGCACCAATAATACCAGAAACATGAGAACCGTGAGCTTCAGATTTTATGGTATTACCTACTTTATTATCACCATAGATAGTAATTTCCATGGTGTTTTCATTATCACCTAAAACAGTTCTGTAATTATTTTGAGTTGCAGTAGCACTTAACAAACCATCCGCAGTTTCTACAAGACCTGTAAGTTCATCAATCGCTTGTTGCAAAGAACTTAATCCAAAACTATACATCTGGCCAGCAACTGCTGCACTTTGTGCAATGGTTTCTTCTGTTGATGTAATTGCTAAAACATCTTCTTTTGTATACGCTGTTTTATTTAAATGCGTTTTTATGGTTTTATCTGCGTTTGAAACCGCAGCTAACATTTGGCCATATCTTTCTTTATTCATTTCTGCTTCCTTAACCTTGATATCAAAAGCAGTTTTTGCTCTTTCTGCTGTTGCTGCATCTACAATTGACGGATTTGCAATAATACGACTCAACTCAGAATTCTCTATATAAATTGATCCCAAAAAGTTCCATCCATTGATGTCGTCAATAAAACCATTTTTATCGTCATCAATCCCGTTTCCTGCAATTTCTTTTGGGTTAATCCAGGCATTTGTAGTTAAATCCTCATGTGTTAAATCGGTTCCAGAATCGATGACACCAACAACAACAATTGTCCCCTTTTTTCCTGTTAAAAAAGCGTATGCTTTCTCTACGCTCATTCCCGGAATCGAATCTTTTAGTAAGTCTAGATGCTGCCAATTTTGACTTTCATCATCTGTTAATGGCATTTGTTTTGCGGTTGCAGAAATAGCGACTGTGGATCCTGTAGGAACAGAAATATTTGCAATGGATTTACACCCTGTAAATGCCAAAACTGCTAAAGCAGTATATAAAATTTGTTTTGTACTTTTCATTCTATTTAATTAAATATATCCGTAAATTTATAAGTTTCATTTAATCGCACCCCTTTTTCTGTGTGTTTTACAGTACAAATTTCGTTGTTTGCATCATGTTCTAAAAAAAGGTAGTAGTTATTATCTGCAGCTTCCTTTAAAAAAGCAGCTTTTTCGTTGATCGTTAACAAAGGTCTTGTGTCATAACCCATTACATAAGGCAACGGAATATGCCCAATTGTAGGCAACAAATCTGCCACAAAAACCAAGGTTTTATCTTGATATTCTATTTTTGGCAACATTTGTTTTTCTGTATGACCATCCATAAACAAAACATCAAAACCAACTTGATCTTTTGCGTTTCTATGGATAAAATTTAATTGTCCGTTTTCTTTTATAGGATTTATATTCTCTTTTAAAAACGAGGCTTTTTCTCTTGGATTTGGTTCCGTTGCCCATTTCCAATGGTTATCATTAGACCAAACTTTTGCGTTTTTAAAAGCCGGAATAAGCATATCATTTTTATCTCTTTGGATAACACCTCCGCAATGATCAAAATGCAAATGTGTTAAAAAAACATCTGTAATATCATCTCTATGAAAACCAAGTTTGGCAAGCGAAGCATCCAAAGAAAAACCACCAAATAAATAATAAAAACTAAAGAATTTATCGGATTGTTTTTCGCCCAAACCAGTGTCTACTAAAATTAACCGATTTCCATCTTCAACAAGCAAGCAACGCATACTCATTTCTATCAAGTTGTTAGAATCTGCAGGGTTCGTTTTTTGCCAAATTGATTTTGGTACAACTCCAAACATTGCACCCCCATCTAATTTAAAATTACCTGTTTCTATACGATATATCTTCATCTTAAAAATTTAAATCATTCATAATTATCTATAAAAATAATCAATTAACAATGTTTGAAAGCATCAAACTCAAATAGATTTTGATATTTACAAAGATGAAGAAAAAAAAGATGTTTTTTTGTTAAGAAAAATCTAAAGGTTTATCAGGTTATTACAGAATATAAGAGCCCTCGACGAAATAGACAAAAAAGAGACTTTCAAATGATGTGTTCAAAAAAGTGGGTAAAAATAAAAACCCTAATTTAATATAAATTAGGGTTTTTATTTTTGAGGTGTCTAGCGGATTCGAACCGCTGTAGATGGTTTTGCAAACCATTGCCTAGCCACTCGGCCAAGACACCTTTTAAATTTTAAAACAATATTCTAATACTTTAGACGCTGTTTTAAGGATTGCAAATTTACGCAAATTTACAACTATTGCAAGTGTTTTTTGCTTTTATCGTTTTTTTGTTAGAATTATAACAACTTCTTCTACGTTTCCGCCAATTGGTGGATTTATTTTTGCCACAGAAACTGTTGCTTTTTGAACCATTTTTAATTCTTTGAAAAAACGATTTAAAATTCTTTGTGCCACTTCTTCTAGCAGTTTAGAACGAATTGCCATTTCTTCCTTTACAATATGATTTAAATGGACATAATCTACTGTATCCGTCAAATCATCGGTTTTTGAAGATTTTCTTAAATTGGCTTTTACTTCGACATCAACCCTATATTCTGATCCTATTTTCTCTTCTTCCTCTAGACATCCATGGTTTGCATAGAGTTTTATATTATTTACTTGTATAATGCCCATTTAGTCTTCTTCATTTATACTATTCTCAACCTTTTCCCACATTTTATCAGAGTTTAATCTAAACGATCCTTTGTGCTCTAAATCCCATTGATTAGGTTCTATAATTGATAAAAATAATTCTTCTTTTTTATTTACATACAAATGATATGTTTCGCCTATAATTGGTTCAAAACCAAATTTAGCATTGTATAACATGTCATTATATTGAAATTTTCCATCAATAATTCGTACTCTTTTTTTACTTCGTCAAACTTACCTTTGAGTATTTTATTTACACGTCGTACACCATCTGCCGTCCAAGTAGCTGTATTTGTTGGCTTTATTACGGGTGAACTTGCGGATGTTCCGTAAGGTTTTAAAGCAGCATCGTATTTTTGCGTTTCTTCGTTAAAAACAACCAAATCTGGTTTTTTAGCATCGTCTTTCATATACTGCAAAAATACGATAAAAAACAATTATTAAATTCCATTTTAGAAAACTTTAACTGACAAGAATGTCCGCGTTAGTGATTGCAGTGGCATCCTTTTTAGTTGTTTTTTTTGAGCGAAGAAAAAAAAACTAAAAAGATAGAACGGAAAGCACGACCTGCAAGGGAACGCCCAAATTAAATAGTAACTTCTTTACTTAGGGTCTGTCACGAAATAACCTATACATCTATACTTGTTCTTTTGCTATTTTTCTTTGTTACAAAATATTCAAGTAACTACTGCTATTATCACATTTTGTGCCTTTAAAAACAACAAAATTACTTCGCATATTTTATACACTTTATTTCGCGACGGACCCTTACGGATGAAATATCGCTAAAAACCAAAATTATTAGGTGAAAAAATCAAAAACATTGCTAATTCCGCTTGTCTTAGTCTTATAAAACTCTGTGTATGTGCAACGTTTGCAAGTTACACTCGTATATTTTTGATTTTGAATATCGAAGATTTTTGAGAAAAATCCTCCTGTTGCTCTTAATTCTCCAACTTTGTAGGTTTTATTCTCGCATTTTGGACAGGTGTAGTTTCGTATTTGATCGCTCATAGTTTATGGTGTTTGGTTATTAGATGGTTAATTTACGAATTTGTTACAAATTGAAGAAGGTGACTGCATAAAAATATGTAATTTTGCACCTTAATTTTTTCGTATAAAATGATGTCTGAAGAGAAGAAATCGCTCAATTTTTTAGAGCAAATTATTGAAGAGGATTTGGCAAACGGAATGCCAAAAGAGAATTTACGTTTTCGTTTTCCACCAGAACCAAATGGATATTTGCACATTGGTCATACAAAAGCAATTGGAATTAGTTTTGGTTTGGGTTTAAAATATAATGCGCCTGTAAACTTGCGTTTTGATGATACAAACCCTGCAAAAGAAGAACAAGAATATGTAGATGCCATTAAGAATGATATTTCTTGGCTTGGCTATTCTTGGGCAAATGAATGTTATTCTTCAGACTATTTTCAGCAATTGTTCGATTGGGCAATTTTGATGATCAAAGACGGAAAAGCGTATGTAGATTCTCAATCTTCGGAAGACATGCGTGCTCAAAAAGGAACGCCAACCGAAGCTGGATCAAACAGTCCTTTTAGAAATCGTTCTGTGGATGAAAACCTAGAATTATTTCAAGGGATGAAAGATGGAAAGTTTAAAGAAGGGGAACATACGTTGCGAGCAAAGATTGATATGAGCTCGCCAAATATGTTATTGCGTGATCCTTTAATGTATCGGGTAATGTTTAAAACGCATCACAGAACTGGCAACGATTGGTGCATTTACCCAATGTACGACTGGACGCATGGTGAAAGTGATTATATTGAACAAATTTCGCATTCTTTGTGTTCTTTAGAGTTTAAACCTCACAGAGAATTATACGACTGGTTTAAAGATAATGTGCACGATTATAGTAAAGCTGAATATCCTTTTGTGCCAAAACAACGTGAATTTTCTCGTTTGAATTTGAGTTACACAATTATGAGCAAACGTAAATTGTTAACTTTGGTAGAAAACGGAATTGTTTCTGGCTGGGACGACCCGAGAATGCCAACTATTTCTGGTTTACGAAGACGCGGTTATACACCCGAATCTATTAAAAACTTTATAGAAACTGTTGGAGTATCTAAACGTGAAAATAGTATTGATGTGGCGCTTTTAGAGTTTAAAATTCGTGAGGATTTAAACAAAACTGCACACAGAGTAATGGCCGTTTTAGATCCTGTAAAAGTGGTAATCACCAATTATCCTGAAGGAAAAGAAGAGTTTTTAACCGCTGAGTATAATGATTATGAAGATGGTTTTGGAAGCAGAGAAGTTCCTTTTTCTAGAGAAATCTATATAGAACGTGAAGATTTTAAAGAGCAAGCTAATAAAAAGTTCTTTAGATTAAAATTAGGTGGAGAAGTTCGTTTAAAAAATGCTTATTTCATTAAAGCAACTAGTTGTGACAAAGATGAAAACGGAGAAATTACGGTGATTTACTGCACGTATGATCCGTTAACAAAATCTGGAATGGACACCGAAGAAAGCAAACGAAAAGTAAAAGGCACTTTGCACTGGGTTTCTGTAAAACACGCTATAAAAGCAGAAGTAAGAGCTTATGATAGATTGTTTTTAGACGAAGCGCCAGATTCACATAAAGACAAAGATTATATGGAGTTTATCAATCCTAATTCTTTAGAAATCATTACTGCATTTGTAGAACCAAGTTTGCAATCTGCAAAAATTGGCGAACGTTTTCAGTTTCAACGTTTGGGATATTTTAATATTGATAATGATTCTACTACCACCAATTTAGTATTTAACAAAACTGTTGGATTGCGCGATTCTTGGGATGGGAAATAAGTTGGCAGTTTGCACTTTTGTGAATAAAAAGAAAATATGAAAGACGACGGTTTTAAAAATAAGACAACAGGTCAATTAAAGGCGAGTTTAAGAGCAATAAAAATGATTACAATTGCTTTAATTTCTGTCATCACTTTATTGTTATCAATGGCTATTTATGGAATGGTAACGAAAGAAGATACTGGAACTTCCGTCGCATTATTTGTAGTTGGTATTTCCTGCGGTGGCATACTTCCTTTGCAGTTTATGCTGATGAAAAGAATTAAAAGTGAATTAGCATCCAGATAATAAAACTTATAACAGATTGTCTCTATTTTCAGAAATGCAATTTTGTCTACAAAATAAATATTAATTTTAAAAACAGCACATCATGAAAAAAATAATCGTTTTAAGTTTATTGATTTTAGCTTCTTGTGGAAACAAAAATGAAATCAAACAAAATGCAGAAGTCTCTTGTGGACAATGTCAATTTGGATTAGATTCGGAAAATGGATGTAGTTTGGCTATTCAAATTGATGACAAAGCTTATTTTGTTGATGGTTTTGGTATTGATGATTTTGGCGATGCACATGAGGAGCATACCGGTTTTTGTGAGGTAATCAGAAAAGGCGAAATTTCAGGAAATATTAAAAACGGGCGATTTATTGCGAGTTCAATAAAGGTGATAGATTAGAATTTTTAAACCTAATTATTTCACAAATCTATAAGTAGCTTTTATTAAAAAAGTGTCTTCTAGTTTGTTACTTGTAATTTGATTTCTTAAACTATTTGTTAAAGAAGTTCTTGGATCATCAAAAGTAACACCTCCTCTGGCCCAAACAAAAAACAGCTCTGAGCCGGGAATATATTCCCATCTTGCAACTAAATTTGCACGCAATTGTACAAAAGAAAAATCTTGTTTGTTAAAAGTATAATCTATATTTCCATCTAAATTTACATCAACATTATAGATATCATTCGTTAAGGATATTTCATTTTGATTATACATAGAAACTCTTTCATTAAAACTTGATGCTGTTGAATTATTTACAACCTTAAAATCAGAATATCTTCCTCTAGAAATATATGGTTGACCATAAAGTTGAATAGAAAAATTTGGGTTTAAGCTATAGTTTAAGCGTAAAGTTGTCGATAAACTTTGATTATCAATTGTTCCTAAAACATACCGTTTTACAGAATTATAATCTGCTTCATCAACATATTGAGATTTGTCTATTACTTTTTCAAATTCAGTATTTAGAGATACACTAAGCGCATCAAATGGTTGATAATCCATTCTAAAAATATATTTCTTAAAATCTCTTACACTTTCTTTTGTTTTACTATCAACATAACCAAGTGTGAAACTCATTTTTTTACTTTTATCAGAACCAAAATAGAAGTAGACATAGTTCCTTTCTGGAGAACGCCAGCGTGGACCACCTCTAAGATAAGCGTTTTCATAATTAACAGGTTTATGGCCAAAACCTAATTCTGTCCACCAATTATTTATCCAATTTACTTTACCCTCTAATTTATACTCAGAGCTATTATGATTCCCATCAAAATCATAGGTTGAATTTTGTTCCAAACTCAAATCAATATCTCTATATATTTCAGTTGGAACCTGCCATAAATATTTTAAATTAAAAAACTGAATCATTTCATCTGTTTGACGTAAAAAACCAACGTCGTTTAACTCTAATTCTGGAGATCTCCAAATAAAACCACCATCATAACGCCAATTTCCTCCTCCTTGTTTCCCTATTTCAATTCTTCCCCCAGTACCAGTTAATGAAGTTTTATTGGGGTCTATGCTTACATGACCCGCATCAACTCTGCCAAAATTATGACGTAAAGTTTGTTGAGTTTCTGTAATAGCTTCTTTACTACCTAATACATGACTCAAAATTACATTTCCTTGAAAATAAAATTCTCTATTTTTCCAGTTATGTTGAAAATCTAACCCACCTGTATAAGCAGCTTTATGTAATTCTGAAAAATTACCATCTAAATTTCTGTTAGTAGCTGTAAAAATTCCGCCAATAAAAGAGTTTCTTTTATTAAAATCTTTTTGAGCTCTTGTTACTATAAAGTTGGTTAAAGGTTCTACAATTTCTTTTCTAGTTTTTCCATTTACTTCCCTTATTTCTGTATATTCATTTGAAGTTACACTCTCTAAAAGACCAATAGACCAACCATTTTGAGTTTTTCCAGAGAATTTTGCTGCGCCTAAAATTGTTGAATTTATGGGTTCTTTTGAATATTCGCCTGTTGATAAATTGGCTCTTCTGTGCGGATTTCTACCAATTCTTCTGCTGTAAAAAAGATTATCTCTTCCGTTAGCAAATTCAAAATCGAAGATGTTTTTATTTTCAACAAAAAACGGACGCTGTTCTTTAAAAAATATTTGAAATCCATCTAATGCAATTGCACCAGGGTCCGCTTCTACTTGTCCAAAATCTGGGTTAATTGTAAGGTCTAAAGTTAAATCGTTTGTAATTCCAATTTTTGCATCTAAACCTCCATTTATTTTAAAATCGCTTCCATCTCTAAAAGGATTGCCAGCTTCAGCCGGATAACGATCATACTGTAAAACAGTAAAAGGCTGAATTTCTAATTGCTTTTGAGGAACCAAATCTATTAGACCATGCAACTCACCAGCTTCGCTTATTGAACCAGATTGAGAGTTTGGGATTCTTTGCCAAAGCGATTTTTCTTGCAATCTAAAAATAGTGCGATTAATATTAAATCCCCAAATTTGTTCCTTAGCATTCCCAAATCGTAATTGGCTAAAGGGAATCTTCATTTCGGCAGTCCATCCTTTATCATCGACCTTCGCATCTGTATACCAAATAGGGTTCCAGCTATCATCCCAATTTTGGCCATTCTGCGTGACAATTTCCTCGCCTTTTACTCCTGCTGCTGTTGTGGTAAAAACAAAAGCAGTTCGTTTATCGTGATAACTATCAATACTTACATTTACTCTGTCACCTACAAAACCATCTCTTCTGCTTAATCTTTGTTGAATTAAACTAGGTTGATCATCTAAGGCTCTAATTGCTATATATAAATATTTTGAGTCATAAATGACCTTAAATAAGGTTTGAAATGCTGGAGGAGTTCCCTCATCTGGATCTTTTTCAGTAAAATCTGATGACCATTCAACTACATTCCAAGCTTCATCAAAAACATCACCATCAATAATTGGTGTTTTTGTTAGTTTTTTAGTTGTATAAATCCTTTTTGGAACTTTATTTTCTAAAACTTCTTGCGAAAAAGTTGATGTTGATAAAAAAAGAAAGACTAAAAAGAAGCTGAAGGCAAATTTCATGTTAAAATTTGTTTGAATTAAAAAAAGCGTTAGAATTGCTTTAAACTGGAAGGCAAATGTACCTCCCTAATTTCATAACATTATGTTAATTTATTTGAATATTTCCCTTTCGTAACATCTTGCAATTGTCATAAAAAAACTTTTTACAAAAATGTTTTTTTGAAAACAATAAAAACAAATTAAAAAATATTGCAATAATGAAATTACACGTGTAAAAAAAATCAAGATTCGTAAAAATTTTCTGTTTTAAAAATTATATACAATATCATATTGCTAGTGTTGTTGGATTAGTATACTTTTGCCCACCGAAATTGAGCACGATGTTTAAGAAGCATTTATTTGTATTTATTACTTTATTGCTGGTTTTAACAAACCTGAATGCGAACAATAACAATAAGTCATTTATATTTTCTACTCATTTTACTGAAGCATTAGTTCATTCCTCTCAAGATTTCATTCAACCTTTTTACAGTCCTTATCAAAAAGAAGGTAAAAAACTTCAATTTTCTGAAAATATAAATATTGAAAATACTGAAGAGAATGAAGAAGAAGTTTTTAGTCAAAAACATCCAAAACACAAAGATTCTATTTCATTTATTTCTCAATCATATTCATATAGAGATTGGTTATACATACCCAAAGGAAATAGACAACGCTTTAAAAATTACCTCAACAAAAACTCTTTACGACTACACGTTATATTTGAGGTTTTTATCATTTGATACTTCTTTAAAATTGGTTAGATTTTTATTTAACCTTTCTAATTGATTACATTTTAATTAACAAAATTCAAACAAAGAAATTGATTCCCAAAAACGGGTCAATTCTCTTATTTACTCACATTTAAAAATATTTTCTAATAAAATTATATTATGAGAAATAATCTCCTATTCGTCAGCTTAATAACTCTATCAATCCTTACAAGTTGCGACACAAAAAAAGAACATAAAGAAGAAATTATAAAATTTTTAGTTACAAATCCTATTAAAAAAGATACTTCAATTACAAAAGATTATGTGAGTCAAATTCATTCCATTCAACACATTGAGCTAAGAGCTATTGAAAGAGGATATTTGAAAACTGTTTTTGTAGATGAAGGACAAATTGTAAAACAAGGGCAAAAAATGTTTAAAATTATGCCAAATATTTACAAAGCAGATTTACAAAAAGCCACTGCTGAAGCTAAAATTGCTAAAATTGAATACCAAAATACCAAACTTTTAGAAGAAGGGAATGTAGTGTCAAAAAACGAATTAGCAAAAGCAAAAGCAACTTATGAAAAAGCACTTGCTGAGGTTTCCTTGGCAGAAACTCACTTGAGTTTTACAGATATAAAAGCGCCTTTTAGTGGAATTATGAACCATCTCCATGTAAGACAAGGTAGTCTTTTAGATGAAGGTGAATTATTAACAACCCTATCTGATAATAGTAAAATGTGGGTGTATTTTAATGTGCCTGAATCTGAATATTTAGACTACATAATGAGTAATGATAAAAACACTAAAAAAGCCGTAACGCTTTTAATGGCAAATAACAAAGCCTTTAATCAAAAAGGAATTGTTGAAATCATTGAAGGTGAATTTAATAACGAAACTGGAAACATTGCATTTAGAGCAACATTCCCAAATCCTGAAGGTGTTTTAAGACACGGTGAAACAGGCAGTATTTTAATGAAAGTTCCTTATAAAGACGCAATCATCATCCCTCAAAAAACAACTTTTGATATTCTTGACAAAAAATATGTTTTTGTGATTGATAAAAACAATACAGTTGTTCAAAGAGAAATTATTATTGAAGCAGAATTACCCCACTTATACCTTGTTAAAAAAGGACTTTCTGAAGGCGATAAAATATTGCTTGATGGGATAAGAATGGTAAAAAATAAAGAAAAAATTCATACAGAATATGTTGCTCCAGAATCGGTCTTATCAAGCTTAAATCTATATGCAGAATAACAACTCTAAAATCTAAAAAACATGTTTAGTAAATTTATAAAAAGACCCGTTCTAGCAATTGTTATTTCGGTTATTATAGTTTTTATTGGTAGTCTTGCAATTAAACAATTGCCTATTTCACAATTTCCCCAAATTGCGCCAACTACTGTAAATATATTTATTGCATATCCTGGTTCAAGTGCTGAGGTGTTAGTGAATTCAACGTTAATCCCCTAGAAACCGCTATAAATGGCGTGCAAGATATGCGTTATATAGCTTCGGATGCAACTAGTGCTGGAGAAGCAACTATTAGAATTATTTTCGAACCTGGTGTGGATCCAAATGAAGCTGTAGTTCGAGTAAAAACGCGTGTTGACCAAGTAATGCCTTTGTTACCAGAATTGGTTCAACGTGAAGGCGTTATCATTACTCCTGTTCAGCCAAGTATGTTAATGTATGTGAACCTGTCTAGTTCAGATAAAAATAATGATGAAAAATTTCTTTATAATTATGCGTACACCAAGGTTATTCCAGAAATACAACGTATAAATGGTATTGCAAGTGCACAAATTTTAGGAAGTCGTAAGTATGCCATGAGAGTTTGGTTAAAACCAGATCGTATGCGTGCCTATAATATTTCAGCAGAAGAAGTTTTAGAAGCTATGCAAGAACAAAGTGTTTTGGCAAGACCAGGCCGTTTGGGGCAAAGCTCAGGAATAACATCACAATCATTAGAGTATGTATTAACCTATCAAGACAGGTATAATGAACCTGAACAATATGAAGATATTATTATTCGCGCAAATAAAGAAGGTGAAATTATCAAACTTAAAGAAATTGCAGATGTAAAATTAGGCAGTGAATTTTTTGATATTTATTCAAATCTTGATGGGAAACCATCTGCTTCAATTGTATTAAAACAAACCTTTGGAAGCAATGGTAGTGATGTTATAAAAGAGGTAAAAGCAAAATTAGATGAGCTAAAAGTTGATTTACCTCCAAATATTGATTTTCAAATTAGTTATGATGTATCTAACTTTTTAGATGCTTCAATTGAGCAAGTTTTGCACACATTAAGAGATGCATTTATTTTAGTTGCTATTGTTGTTTTCTTGTTTTTAGGTGATTGGCGCTCTACGTTAATTCCAATTATTGCGGTTCCTGTTTCGCTTATTGGAGCTTTTTTTGTGATGCAACTATTTGGGTTGTCCATTAACTTAATCACCCTTTTTGCACTAGTATTGGCAATTGGTATTGTAGTTGATAATGCCATTGTTGTGGTAGAAGCTGTCCATGTTAAAATGGAAGAAGAAAACGTAACACCTTACCAAGCTTCGTATGCTGTTTTAGGAGAAATTGGCGGAGCCATTGTAGCAATTACATTGGTAATGGTTTCGGTTTTTATCCCTATTTCATTTATGACAGGTCCTGTTGGGGTTTTTTATCGTCAGTTTTCCATTACAATGGCTGGTTCTATTATCATATCAGCAATTGTAGCACTTACGTTGACTCCAGTTTTGTGTGCAATGATGCTAAAAAACAATCATGGCAAACCTAAGAAAAAGTCTTTAGTTGATAAATTTATCAGCTGGTTTAACAATGGTTTTGAAAAACTTACAGGAAAATACATCATCTTATTAAACAAAATTGTTGCTAGAAGAATTGTAACTTTTGGGATTTTAGTCATTTTTTGTGCAGGTATTTTTTTTACAAACAAAGTGTTACCTGCAGGTTTTATTCCAAATGAAGATCAAGGAATGATTTATGCAATTATTCAAACACCTCCAGGAGCAACCTTAGAGCGCACCAATGATGTTGCTGAAAAACTTCAAAAAATTTGTGAAGAAACTGAGGGTGTTGAATCTGTTTCGTCTTTAGCTGGTTACGAAATCATGACAGAAGGACGTGGTTCAAACGCTGGTACCTGTTTAATTAACTTACAACCTTGGTCTAAGCGAAGTCATTCAGTTCATGAAATAATGGAAGAATTGGAAGAAAAAACCAAAAATTTAGGCGCTATAATAGAATATTTTGAGCCGCCAGCAGTGCCTGGATTTGGTTCTTCAGGAGGATTTGCACTTCGTTTATTAGATAAAACAAACGCTACTGATTATCATCAATTTGAAAAAATAAATAATGATTTTATGGATGCTTTGTCAAAACGCGAAGAACTTTCTGGTTTATTTACCTTCTTTTCGGCAAATTACCCTCAATATGAGTTAAAAATCAATAATAAAATAGCGATGCAAAAAGGCGTTTCCATTGGAAAAGCTATGGAAAATCTCAATATTTTAATTGGTAGTACGTACGAGCAAGGATTTATTCGTTTTGGAAGATTCTTTAAAGTATATACTCAAGCAGCTCCTGAATACAGACGTTTACCATCAGATTTAGAAAAATTGTTTGTAAAAAATGAAACCGGTGAAATGGTGCCTTATTCTGCATTTATGAGTGTCGAAAAAAAATTAGGTCCAAATGAAATTACACGATATAATTTATACAATTCAGCATCAATAAGGGGATTGCCTTCAAAAAATTTCACGAGTGATGATGCCATAAAAGCCATCAAAGAAGTCGCAGCAAAAGAATTACCAAAAGGCTATGATATTGCTTGGGAAGGATTATCATTTGATGAAGCAAACAGAGGCAATGAATCTGTACTTATTTTTATAATTGTTTTAATATTCGTATACTTAGTTTTAGCGGCACAATATGAAAGTTTTTTATTGCCTCTTGCTGTAATTCTCTCGCTTCCTGTGGGCATTTATGGATCTTTTGCTCTCTTAAAAATAATGGGATTAGCAAACGATGTATATGCACAAATTGGAATTATTATGCTGGTAGGTCTATTAGGGAAAAATGCGGTATTAATTGTAGAGTTTGCTGTGCAAAAACAAAGGCAAGGAGCTACCGTTTTGGAAGCGGCTATTGAAGGCTCTAAAGCTAGATTTAGACCTATATTAATGACTTCTTTTGCCTTTATTGCAGGATTGATTCCATTGGTTTTTGCAACTGGAGCAGGTGCAATTGGCAACAGAACAATTGGAGGCTCTGCTATGGGAGGCATGCTTATTGGTACCATTTTCGGAGTTCTTGTCATCCCTGGTTTGTATTACATTTTTGCTAAAATGTCAGAAGGAAAAAATCTTATTAAAGACGAAGCTAGCGAGCCTATTTCAGAAGAAATGATGAGAATGTCTGAAAGCGAGCATTTAAGTAAAGAAAATGCTTCTAAAATTAGCGAACTTAAAAAACGTTTAAAAAATCTTACTAAAAGAAAAAAAGATGAAAAATAGCATCAATCAAAATAAAATATTTAAAAGAATATTTTTTGTAGTGAGCATTTCAGTAATTACATTTTATTCTTGTGCTCCAACTCAAAAAGGAATCATACAAGAAAACAAAAATGTTCCTGTTACTTTTAAAAATGAATCTTTAGATACCCTAAATACTGCAAAAATAAAATGGAAAGACTTTTTTTCTGATGAAAATTTAATTTCATTAATTGATACTGCTTTAAAAAACAATCAAGAGTTACGTATTATGTTACAGCAAATTGAAATGTCTAAAAATGAAATTAAAACCAGAAAAGGAGAATACTTGCCTTTTGTGAATTATTATGCAAGCGCAGATCTTGAAAAAGTTGGCAAACACACCAGAAATGGTTCTGTTGAAGAGCAACTTACCATTGATGGCGAGCATTTTCCTGAACCGTTAGCAAATTATTCTTTAGGACTTTCTGCTTCTTGGGAACTTGACGTTTGGGGAAAATTAAGAAATGGTAAAAAAGCAGCGGTTTTAGAATATTTATCTTCCATTGAAGGGAAAAATTTTATGGTGACCAATTTGGTTTCTGAAATTGCAAGTTCTTATTATGAATTGATGGCTTTAGACAATCAGTTAAACATTATTAATCAAAATTTAGAAATTCAGCAAAATGCCTTAAAAATGATGAAATTGCAAAAAGAAGCTGCAAGAGTAACTGAATTAGCGGTAAGAAGATTTGATGCAGAGGTATATAAAAACCAAAGCAGTCAATATGAAATTGAACAAAAAATAGTTGAAACTGAAAATAAGCTGAACTTTTTAATTGGGCGTTATCCTCAAAACATTAAAAGAAATTCTGATAATTTTATTGAAGAGAAAATCGCATTTCTTCACTCAGGAATTCCGTCTCAATTGTTAGAAAATCGTCCAGATATTAAACGAGCTGAATTTGAACTTTCTGCTGCTAAATTGAATACTAAAATTGCCAAAGCTAATTTCTATCCTTCTTTTGAGATAAAAGCAGGATTAGGTTTACAAGCTTTTAAACCACAATTTTTAACCAGCACACCAGAATCTTTCATATTTAGTTTAATTGACGATATTGTTGGTCCTTTAATTAATAAAAACGCCATTAAAGCAGCATATAACAATGCAAATAGTCAACAATTACAAGCAATTTATGAATATGAAAAAACCATTTTATATGCTTTTATTGAAGTTGAAAATCAGCTTTCTAATAGTAGTAATTTAAAGAAAAGTTATGATTTAAAGCAAAAACAAGTGCACGCATTAAAAGAATCTATTGACCTTTCTATTTTACTTTTTAAATCTGCCAGAGCAGAATATACTGAGGTATTACTGACACAAAGAGAAGCTCTAGACTCAAAAATAGAAATGGTTGAAACCAAAAAAGACCAATTTATAGCAAATGTTGCCATCTACAAATCGCTAGGTGGAGGCTGGGAATAAAATTTAATTAAGTATTTAAAAAGACTGCTTATAGCAGTCTTTTTGCTTTTTAGTTTTTTCTTAAATTATTGTAAAGCACTATTTGTCAATCAAATAAATAGTAGTACATTTGCACTCCTTTTTTAAGGAAAAGTTAATTTATTATTAATAAGACAAAAACTAATAGTGTAATTATGAACACATTAAGTTACAAAACAGTATCAGCAAACAGCGCTACCGTAAACAAGGAGTGGGTTTTAGTTGATGCGGACGGGCAAACGTTGGGTCGTCTAGCTTCTAAAATAGCAAAGCTAATTAGAGGTAAATACAAACCAAATTTTACTCCTCACGTAGATTGTGGAGATAACGTGGTTATCATCAACGCAGAAAAAATTAATCTAACTGGTAAAAAATGGACTGACAAATCTTACATTCGTCACACAGGTTATCCAGGAGGACAAAGATCGTTAACTGCTACAGAAATGTTCGCTAAAGATCCTACAAGACTTATCGAAAAAGCAGTAAAAGGAATGTTACCAAAAAACACTTTAGGTAGCGCTTTGTTCAGAAACTTGTATGTATATGCAGGTACAGAGCACAAACATGCAGGTCAAGAACCTAAAGCTATTAACCTTAACGATTATATATAATGGATATAGTACACAAAATCGGTAGAAGAAAAACAGCTGTTGCTCGTATTTATCTTTCAGAAGGAACAGGAACTATCATAGTTAATAAAAAAGACTTTAAAAACTATTTTACAACTTCAACTTTACAGTATAAAGTGCAACAACCTTTAATGCTAACAGAAAACTTAGTATCTTACGATATTAAAGTAAATGTTTATGGTGGTGGTGTAACTGGTCAAGCAGAAGCAATTCGTTTGGCAATTACAAGAGCACTAGTTTCTATAGACCCAGAGCACAGACTTATTTTAAAACCAGAAGGTTTATTAACGCGTGATCCTAGAATGGTTGAACGTAAGAAATTTGGTCAGAAAAAAGCACGTAAGAAATTCCAGTTCTCTAAACGTTAATATTTTACTACAATATATGCTGAATTTATTTTCAACATATATTAAGGAAAATTTTATACTAAGAGACTGTTATAAATTATTATTAACAGTTTAGTATCTAAATATATAAGACTCATAAAAGACTACTTATATATTGATTTAATAACAGAAAGTAAACACATTTAAAAAATGGCAAACATAAACATTCAAGAATTACTAGACAGTGGTGTTCATTTTGGACACTTAACTAGAAAATGGAACCCAAACATGGCTCCTTATATTTATACAGAAAGAAATGGTGTACACATCATCGATTTGTATAAAACAGCTGCTAAAATAGAAGAATCTTCAGAAGCTTTAAAAAAAATTGCAAACTCTGGACGTAAAATTTTATTTGTTGCAACTAAAAAACAAGCAAAAGATATCGTTGCAGAAAAAGCAAAAGCAGTAAACATGCCTTACATCACAGAAAGATGGCCAGGTGGTATGTTAACCAACTTTGTTACTATTAGAAAAGCTGTTAAAAAAATGGCTCATATTGATAGAATGAAACAAGATGGTTCTTTTGATGCATTATCTAAAAGAGAAAAATTACAAATTAATCGTCAAAGAGAAAAATTAGAAAAGAATTTAGGTTCTATTTCTGATATGACTCGTTTACCAGGCGCTTTATTTATAATTGATATCAAAAAAGAGCACATTGCGGTAGCTGAAGCTAGAAATTTAAACATTCCAATTTTTGCAATGGTTGATACAAACTCTGATCCAAGATTAGTAGATTTTGTTATACCAGCAAACGATGATGCTTCTAAATCTGTAGATAAAGTATTAACTTTTATTACTAATGCAATTGCAGAAGGTTTATCCGAAAGAAAATCTGATAAAGATAAAGACGGTAAAGAAGACAAAGTAAAAGTAAAAGCAGATAAAGCGGCTCCTAAAAAAGTAAAAGCTAAAGCTGAAGTTACTGAAACTGAATCGGAAGAAACTGAATAAACAAAATAAATTATAATCTTTAAAATATAAAGTAACATGGAAACAGTAAAAGTTAGTGCTGCTGATGTTAAAAATTTAAGAGAAGCTACTGGCGCTGGAATGATGGACTGTAAAAAGGCATTAGTTGAAGCTGGTAACGACTTTGATAAAGCAATTGATGTTTTACGTAAAAAAGGTCAAAAAATTGCTGCAAAAAGAGCTGATAGAGATTCTACAGAAGGCGTTGCCGTAACAAGAATTAACGATGCTAACACCGCTGGTGTAGCAATCGTTTTAGCTTGTGAAACTGACTTTGTTGGAAAAAACGATTCTTTTGTAGCTTTAGGTGGTCAATTTGCTGACATCGCTTTAAATCATGACAGTAAAGAATCTTTCTTAGCTGCAAATTTTGGAGGTATGACTGTTGCTGATAAATTAGTTGAACAAACTGGTGTTATTGGTGAAAAATTAGAAATCACTGCTTTTGAAAGAGTAGAAGCTGCTTATGTTGGTGCATACACTCACATAGGTAAAATTGCTGCTTTGGTTGGCTTATCTGCTGCTGTAGATAACGCTGAAGAACTTTCTAAAGATGTTGCAATGCAAGTTGCTTCTATGGGCGCAACAACATTATCTTATAAAGATTTCGACCCTGCTTTTGTAGCTGCAGAAACTGAAGCTAGAATTGCTGTTATTGAAAAAGATAATATTGAGCTAGGTAGATTAGGAAAAACTTTAAAAAATGTTCCTAAATACATTTCTATGTCTCAATTAAATGAGGCTGTTTTAGCGCAAGCTGAAAATGACGCAAAAGCTGAATTAACTGCAGAAGGTAAACCTGAAAAAATTTGGGATAAAATTTTACCTGGTAAAATCGAAAGATTTATTGCTGATAATACAACCTTAGATATGGAACAATGTCTTTTAGATCAAACTTTTATTAAGGATGATAAGAAAAATGTTGCACAATATGTAAAAACGTATGGTAATGTTGAAGTAAGTACTTTTAAAAGAGTTGCTTTAGGATAATAATCCATTCTATACTTATTATAAACCTCGCAAATTTGCGAGGTTTTTTGTTTTTAAGAATAAAAACTATTCTTCTTTTAAAATCTCTAAAAACAAATCTCTCTCTATTTCTCTAGCTCCTAAGCTAGCTAAATGATTGTTGTAAACTTGACAATCTATGAGCTTATAATGAGTACTATTTGCCAAATAAATAAATGCAATTTTTGATGCGTTTGATATATGGCTAAACATACTTTCTCCGCAAAAAATACCATTAATCTCTAATCCATATAAACCCCCAACCAACTTATCATCGAACCAAACTTCAATTGATTTTGCAATTCCTTTATTATGTAAATTTATGTAAGCTTGTTGCATATCATCAGTAATCCAAGTACCTAAACCGTCCTTCCTGTCAATATTTTTGCAATTATAAATAACGGCTTCAAACACCTTGTTTTCGGTAATTATAAACTCATTTTTATTGATGATTTTTCGCATTGATTTTGACACTTTTAATTCATCAGGAAACAATACCATTCTTTTAATTGGACAATACCAAACAATAGGATCATCCTCAGAAAACCAGGGAAAAATTCCGTTTTTATACGCATATAATAATCTTTCCCAAGATAAATCTCCACCCAAAGCGATAATGCCCTCTTTGGTTGCATACTTATAATCAGGAAAAGTAAGTTCTTTTGTGAGCCAAATCATACTTTAGATTCATTTTACCGCTAATTTAATAAATTCTTTAAAAAAGCGTTAATGTTATTTATTCCCAATGTTTATAAATATTTTGTCCTTATTTTTGCAGTACGTTTTAATTTAATTAAAACTCATACAATGCGAAAGTTTCAAAGAAAAAGAAGAATAAAAACAAAAAAAGAAAAAGCGAACTTGATTCATAATTATTATGCAAGAACCGGCTTTTATAAATTTGTTGGAAATAATTTAAAGAAAGCAATACTGCCAATAATTGGTGTTGTTCTAGTAATTTTCTTATTCAACAAATATGTATATAATATTAATGATGGCTTGCATCATTTTACAGAAACTTTTTCGAGATTAGGTATTTTGATAACTTTTTTTATTTCTGAAACAGTATTGGGATTAATTCCGCCAGAAATATTTATTGCTTGGTCTAAAAAAACAGATCAACCAATTTTAAATTTAGCGCTTTTAGCAACACTTTCTTATAGCGGAGGATTAATATCCTATTTCTTAGGTAAAACAGCCTTAAAGATAAAAGCTATTAAAGAATACTTAGAAGTTAAAATGGAGAAAAACCTAAAAAATACTCGAAAATGGGGTGGGATTTTAATTTTAGCCGGGGCTTTATTACCACTCCCTTTTTCAATTGCGTGCCTTGCAGCCGGAATGATAAAATATCCTTTTAAAAGTGTTGTGCTTTTTGGTTTATTTAGATTTGGTAGATTTGCAATTTATGCATGGGCAATTTTTAGTGTAGTCAGTTAAAAAACTTACATTTGTACTATGGGATTAACGAATAATGATATTTTAAAAAAATTAAGAGTAGCACACAAATTAAGAGATACAGATATTGTAGAAATTTGTGCTTTGGTAGATTTTAAAGTTAGTAAAGGAGAATTAGGCGCCTTATTTAGAAATGAAGATCATGATAAATACGTAGAATGTGGTGACCAGATTTTACGCAATTTTTTAAATGGATTAGTGATTCATTTGCGCGGACCAATGCCAGAAAAAAAGAAAAAAATCTAGAGCAAAGAGAAAAGAGACAAGAGGCAAAAGAATAAATTTTATACAAAAAGAGCGAATTCAATTAAGAATTCGCTCTTTTTATTTTTATCTAGAAAGTTAACTTTCTAGTATTCTAATGCAGCTACTAAAAAGGTAAATCATCTGGTTCTTCATCAGATACGCTAGAAGCAGCCTCAAATTTATCTACCGGAGGCCCAGCTTGTGATGACGATCCTTGAGCTAAGCTTTCGATTCTCCAGCCTTGAATTGCATTAAAATATTTTGCAACACCTTCTGGATTTATCCATTCTCTACCACGTAAATTAATAGACACTTTTACATCTTGCCCAACTTTATAACTGTTTAACAAGTCAGTTTTATCCTGTACAAACTCAATCATTATCATTTGCGGATATTGCTCATCCGTAGTTACCACTAGTTCTCTTTTTTTAAAACCGCCTGTTCCAAAAGTTTGAACTTCTCCTACTAATTTTACTTTACCAATAACTTCCATAATTTTTATTTTAATAAAAGTACTTTCCAAGCACTTTCTACATCATTTTTACTTAAATACTCTTTCGCAAATGTATGTTTTTTTGTTATTTCTATCCCAATAAATTGGGAATGATCTTTGCCAAAGTTATTAACAGTTTCTAATTTAGGTAGTTGATCAACATTCCCCAACATTCCTAAATCATTACCTGTTAGAACTAAACTATTTCTAATTTCTACTGGAATTGCATCAACGCCAATTCCTAAAGTAGAAACTGGTTTCGGAATTTCGAAAAAACCATCTCTTGCTCTAGTGTAATAACTACCCCCTGCCCTTGCTACTAAATCTATTTTATGTTGATCAATGCTACCATCATCCGCTAAAACATCTTCCGAAATATGAATTTTTACAACTTCACAAACAATTAAATTTCCTGCTCCGCCTTCATCACCTGTGAAAATTACATCTTTAACTTTGCACTCAAATTGCACAGGAGATTCTGCCACTCTAAATGGTTTAATTTCATCCGAAGGCAACATTGTAAAACCTGCTTTATCAAACTCATTTACACCCTTGGGATATTCTGTACTACTCAAAGACATTTGCTGTACAATGGCATAATTTACCACATTTATAACCACTTCTTTCGTTTCTAAAGCATTCTCTAAAGTATCTTTTGTGGTATTATCCCGAACTCTTCGTGCAGGAGAAAAAATTAAAATTGGCGGATTAGAGCCAAACACATTAAAAAAGCTAAACGGCGATAAATTAGGGTTTCCATTTGAATCAATTGTGCTTGCAAACGCAATTGGTCTTGGCGCAATTGCACCTAATAAATAACCATGTAATTTGCCTGTAGCTATTTCTTTTGGGTCTATAGTGAGCATCTGTAAAATTTTTAGGTAGGTAAAGATACTATCAAATCTTGAAATGAGTTATAAAGAAGAAACCTTTATATTTGTTTTGATGAAAATTTACTCAAAAACACTTTTTTTTAAGCGATTTACAATTCTTGTTTCGTTTTTAATTGTCTCTTTAATTCTTTGGAATACCTATACTTTTTTTCAGAAATTTAAAAAAGCTGAAAGAGCAAAAATGGAAATTCATGGCGAAGCAATTAAAGAATTAAGAACAGTAAGTATTGAAGAATTAGACGAAAATATTTCTGAATTGCCCTTGAAAATTATCAGCAGAACCAAAGACATTCCTTTTATTTTAGTGGATGCTGATGGCAATATTAAAGGCTCTAATAACTTGGATACGATTAAAGAAAAAGATCCTGAATATTTAAAAAAACAACTGGCGATTATGAAAAGCCAAAACCAACCTATTTTGGTTGAATATTTAGGGAAAACTGATTACATCTATTATCGGGATTCCGATTTATTAGATAAACTAACCTATTATCCGCTTGCTTTTTTGCTGATTTTAGTACTTTTCTTAGCCGTAATTTATTTGTTTTACAGTTCTAATAAAGCTGCTGAAACCAATAAACTTTGGACAGGAATGGCAAAAGAGACAGCCCACCAAATTGGCACACCTTTGTCGTCTTTATTAGGGTGGATTGCTATTTTAAAAATAAAAAAAGTTGATGAAACATATATAAATGAAATCGAAAAAGATGTTCACAGATTAAACGCAATTGCCAATCGTTTTTCAAAGATTGGATCCGTTCCGGAGTTAAAAAAAGAAAACATTGTAGCAATTACAAAGCAAGCTTTCGATTATTTAGAGTCTAGAAGTTCTAAACAAATTTCGTTTTCATTTTCTTCTTCGGATGAAGATATTCAAACAAAATTAAACGCAGAATTATTTGGTTGGGTAATAGAAAACCTCATCAAAAATGCTATTGATGCCATGTTAAAAAAAGGCGAATTAACGTTGCAAATTGAAAGCTTTGATAAAAAAGTAAAAATTAATATTTCTGATACAGGAAAAGGAATGCCTAAAAAAATGTTTAAGCAAATATTTAAACCAGGATTTACAACAAAAAAACGTGGTTGGGGTTTAGGCTTATCGCTCTCAAAAAGAATTGTAGAGGATTATCATAATGGAAAAATATTCGTAAAAAAATCTGAAATCGACAAAGGAACTACTTTTCAGATTTTACTAGATAACGTTTAATTTTTACTCTTTCCTACATCATCAGAAATGACAAAGAGATTACTTTTTAAATTTAGTTTTTGCTATTTTGTATTTAGCGGATAAATATTCAAATACGAGCCCTCTATAATCCAGTAGATACATTTTATAATGACTGTTTTTAGTGTAATTTCTTCTCCATCAATTAATGGCCAAACAAATACCATTGCCAAAAACATCCAAACACCCCATCCTAATGCAACTTTGAATCAATCTTTCATAATTACTCAAAATTATCAGAAATGCTTTTGGCCAAACTAATAAATTCAACATTTGTTAATTTTACTTTTTGAGCAAACTGTATATCCGCCATTGCGTTTAAAGGGATTAAATGGACGTGCACATGAGGCACTTCTAAACCAATTATGCTCATTCCTATTCGTTTACAAACCACTGTTTTTTCTAATGCTTTTGCAACTCTATATGAGAAATCCATTAATTGTGTATACTCCTCTTTTGATAAATCAAAAATCTTATTTACTTCCTTTTTAGGAACCACCAAAGTATGTCCTTTAGCATTTGGATTGATGTCTAAAAAAGCAATAAAATTAGCATCCTCTGCTACTTTGTAACTTGGTATTTCGCCAGTAATTATTTTTGTAAATATGCTCATCTTAGTTGTTGGTTATTTGTAAATATAAAAAAGAATTCGGGTTTTGGCATTGCCAAAACCCGAATTTATATTCTTAAATGTATTTCTTGCGTCTTTTATTTTCTAGAAATCTCTATAATTTCGAATTTCATAATTCCGTTTGGAACTTGAATTTCTGCAACATCTCCAACTTCATTTCCTAATAGACCTTTACCAATTGGCGAGTTTACTGACAGTTTTCCGTTTCTAACATCGGTTTCAGAATCAGCAACTAGTGTGTAGCTAAACTCCATTCCGTTGGCAGTATTTTTAATTTTCACAATAGAATGAATTAATATTTTAGAAGTATCTAACTGACTTTCATCTATAATACGTGCATTCGATATTACATTTTTTAATTTGGCAATTTTAAACTCTAAATGAGATTGCTCTTCTTTTGCAGCATGATATTCTGCATTTTCACTTAAATCGCCTTTGTCTCTTGCATCCGCAATTTCTTGTGTTACTCTCGGACGCTCAACTTGCTCTAATTTTAGCAATTCGTCTTTTAACTTTTTCAATCCTTCTGGAGAATAATAAGATATATCACTCATAATTTCTATAATTTAAAAATCCCATTGCCTTCACAGGAATGAGATTAGATTACAAATGTACAAAATATTTGTAACTTGCAATCGTTTTTATAAAAACTGAAATCTAAATATGTTAAAAAAAATAGTCTTTTTGTTAAGCATTTGTTTGTTTTTAAATTGCTCTGACACAACCAATTTAGGAAACTGCATACAATCTTTGCCTTTAAATCTTGTTACCGATTTAAACAACCCAGAAATGATAAATGCACAAACTCCTGGAGGATTTGCACTACTTTCTGGGGGAAGTAAAGGCATTTTAATATTCAATAAAAACGGAAGAGAATTTGCTGCTTTCGATAGACTTTGCCCAAGTAGTGATTGTGCTGCTGCTATGACTTTTGAAAATAGACTTTTACAATGTACTTGCGATAAAAGTAAATACAGTGTAGATTTTGGCGGAGCTCCACGAACCGATGGCTTTCAGTGTCCTGCAATAGAATATAGAGTTACAAAAAACGGATCAGTAATTAGAATCAGTAATTTTTAGCATACCTAAAAATAGATGCTTATTTTTGCTTAAACACAACAACAATAAACTTGAAAAATTATTTTTCTTCTGATTTTAAACTAGGCATTTTAGGCGGAGGCCAATTAGGAAGAATGCTTCTTACCGAAACTCAAAAATTTGATATTCATACTTCAATTTTAGATGGCAATCTAAATGCACCTTGTGCACAAATTTGCAATCATTTTGAAGTTGGAGATTTGTTAGATTTTGATGCTGTCTACAACTTTGGTAAGACCGTAGACATTTTAACAATTGAAATAGAAAACGTAAATATTGATGCTTTAGATAAGTTACAAGCAGAAGGATTAACGATTTATCCAAAACCTAAAGATTTACGCATCATCCAAAGTAAAGCCAGACAAAAACATTTTTACATTGATCATCAAATTCCGACTGCAGCTTTTTCTCATTTTGCTTATTTAGAAGAGTTGCATCACGGTTTAGAAAATAGCATTATTAGTTTTCCTTTTGTTTGGAAAGCCGCTCGTTTTGGCTATGATGGCAACGGCGTAAAGATTGTTAGCAGTTTTTCTGACTTAGAATCTTTACCAAATGTTGAGTGTATCACGGAACAATTAATTCCGTTTAAAAACGAATTAGCAGTTATTGTTGCAAGAAATGCTGATGGTGAAACCAAAACATATCCCGTTGTTGAAATGGAATTTCATCCAGAAGCAAACCAAGTAGAATATGTAATTTGTCCGGCAAGAATTGAAGAATCTGTTGCAAACAAAGCACAAGCATTGGCTTTAAAAGTTGTGAATGATTTAGATTTTGTTGGTTTATTAGCCGTAGAAATGTTTCAAACAGAAACCAATGATATTTTGGTAAATGAAGTTGCTCCAAGACCACATAATTCTGGGCATTATTCAATTGAAGCAAGTTATACCAATCAATTTGAACAACATTTACGATCTATTTTAAACCTTCCTTTAGGAAATACAGAAAGTAAAGTTGCCGGAATTATGGTAAATTTAGTTGGCGAAGAAGGATTTTCTGGTGATGTAATTTATCAGAATATAGAAGAAATTTTAAAAATTGATGGCGTTACTCCTCACATTTATGGTAAGAAAGAAACTCGTCCGTTCAGAAAAATGGGTCATGTAACTATTGTAGATAAAGATATTGATAAAGCTAGAAAAATAGCACAGCAAGTTAAAGAAACGATTAGAGTTATAAGTAAAAACAATTAACATTAAACAATTATCAGTTATCAATGATAACTGATAATTGATAACTGATAATTGATAATTGATAATTGATAATTAAAAAAATATGGTAGGAATAATAATGGGAAGTGATTCTGATCTTCCAATCATGCAAGAAGCAATAGATATTTTAGAAGGTTTTGATATTCCGTTTGAAGTAGATATTGTGTCTGCTCACAGAACTCCAGAAAAATTATTTGAGTATTCTAAAAATGCGCATTTACGCGGAATCAAAGTAATTATTGCAGGTGCAGGCGGAGCTGCTCATTTACCAGGAATGGTGGCAAGCATGAGTCCGTTGCCAATAATCGGAGTCCCAGTAAAAAGCAGAAATTCGATCGATGGTTGGGATTCTGTTTTATCAATTTTACAAATGCCCGGAGGTGTTCCTGTGGCAACCGTTGCATTAGACGGCGCAAAAAATGCAGGAATTTTAGCAGCACAAATTATTGGTACTTCGGATAAATGTGTACTAGATAAAATTATTGCCTACAAAGAAGGTTTAAAACTAAAAGTTGAACAAGCTTCTGAACGGGTAAAAAAATAACAATATCCGATCGAGCATTACTGAAATCAACATATTTTTTAATTGAAAGTACGGACGTAGTTCTTGAGAGGTTACATTAATGTCTCAACTGCGCTCGACCTGACAGAACAAATACGACTAAATGAATCCACTTTTACAAGATTTTAATACAGCACCATTTTCTAAAATTTCTAATTCAGATTACAAACCTGCAATCAAAAAAGCAATTGAAATTACAAAATCAGAAATTGATGAAATTGTAAATAATACCGATACTCCTACTTTTAAAAACACAACAGTAGCTTTAGATTTTACAGGCGAAAAACTAAATAAAATAACGAGTATCTTTTTCAACTTAAACGCTGCTGAGACGAATGATGAAATTCAGAAAATTGCGCAAGAAATCTCTCCTTGGTTAAGCGAATTAAGCAACGATATTACTTTAAATACCGCATTATTTAAAAAGGTAAAGGCTGTTTTTGACTCAAAAGAAACGTTACCATTAAGTCCAGAACAACAAATGTTGTTGGAGAAACAATACAAAGGTTTTGCAAGAAATGGTGCTAATTTAAAGGAAGCAGATAAAACAGCACTTCGTAAAATTGATGCACAACTTTCTAAACTTTCTTTAAAATTCGGGGAAAATGTATTGGCAGAAACTCAAGCTTTTGAAATGCACATAACCGATGAAAAGGACCTTGCTGGTTTACCAGAAAGCGAAAAAGAATCGGCTAGAGAGGTTGCAAAATCTAAAGAAAAAGAAGGTTGGATTTTTACGTTAGATCACCCAAGTTACATTCCTTTTTTAACCTACGCAGACAATAGAGAATTGCGAAAAAAATTAGCAATTGCAGCTGGTAAAAAGGGGTTTCAAGACAATGAATTCAACAATGAAAAAGTTGTTTTAGATATTGTAAATCTTCGCAATGAAAGAGCAAATTTATTAGGTTATAAGACTCATGCACATTTTGTTTTGGAAGAAAGAATGGCGGAAACTCCAGAAACAGTAATTGAATTTTCTAATAACTTATTAGAAAAAGCAAAACCTGCAGCTATAAAAGAGTTTACTAATTTAGAATCTTATGCCAAAAAATTAGACAATATCGATCAGCTTCAAAAATGGGATGGAGCTTATTATTCAGAAAAATTGAAGAAAGAATTGTTTGATTTAGATCAAGAAATTTTGAAACCATACTTTAAATTAGAAAACGTAATTAATGGTGCTCTTGAAATTTCAAAACGTTTGTATGATTTGCATTTCGAAGAAATTTTTAACATCGACAAATATCATCAAGATGTAAAAACATATAATGTTACTGATTCTAATAATAACTTTATTGCAGTTTTTTACGCTGATTTTCATCCGAGGAAAGGAAAGAGAAATGGCGCTTGGATGACATCCTACAAACCGCAACAAATTAAAAACGGCGTTAATGAAAGACCTCATGTTTCTATCGTTTGTAATTTCACAAAACCAACAGCAACAAAACCTTCTTTATTAACTTTTAATGAAGTTACCACATTGTTTCACGAATTAGGTCACGCACTGCATGGAATGTTAGCAAACACGACCTATAATAGTTTATCTGGAACATCTGTTTCTTGGGATTTTGTTGAATTACCAAGTCAAATTTTAGAGAACTGGTGTTACGAAAAAGAAGCATTAGAATTGTTTGCAAAACATTATGAAACTGGTGAAGTTATACCGATGAAATATGTTGAGAAAATTAAAGAATCTGCAAGTTTTCATGAAGGGATGCAAACATTAAGACAGCTTAGTTTTGGTTTATTAGATATGAAATGGCATGGTAGCGAATCTCCAGAAAAAATTTCTTCTGTTAAAGAATTTGAAAATAATGCTTTTGCGGATACAACTTTATATCCTGAAGTTGCAGAAAATTGCATAAGTACTTCTTTTTCTCATATTTTTCAAGGAGGGTATTCTGCTGGATATTATTCGTATAAATGGGCAGAAGTTTTAGATGCGGATGCTTTTGAATATTTCTTAGAAAAAGGAATTTTCAACAAAGAAGTAGCTACTAAATTCAAGGAAAATGTACTTTCTAAAGGAGGAACAGAAAAACCAATGGATTTATATATACGCTTTAGAGGCAAAGAACCAAAACCAGATGCTTTGTTAAAAAGAGCTGGGTTATTATAGTATTCAGTTTATAGTCGCAGTTCGCAGTCAGTTGAGTGCTGCAAACTGCAACTGAATGCTGTTACTAAAAACTATTAACTATTTTTACTTTCTATCCATTTACTCATATACTTCGTGGCTTGTAAAGTTTGATGTTGCAACAAACTTCCTAAAAAATTCTGAGTTCTATGCATCTCTAAATTATCCTGAATTTCATTTAGTTGATTGATAAAAGGTTGCTCGAGTTTCTCTTTATCATATATCTGATTGATGATTTGAACTCCATTTTTTTGAACATTTTTCCAAATTTTTTCATCCGAAAATAATTGAATTGCCCTTGTTGAAAAAGCAGAAAAATCATCTTCAATAAAGCCATTCCATGGCAAAAAGTTGTGCATTCCTTCCGCTCCAATTGAGGTTGTAATACTTGGTGCTCCACAAATCATCGCTTCCGTTAATTTGCCTTTAATTCCTGCTCCAAAACGCAAAGGTGCTAAAACCACTTTAGCTTTTTCAACAACTTCTTTTGCATTTTCTGCAAAACCTTTGATAATAAACCCTTCTTTTTTATTGTGTAATTGATGTATTTGCTGATTTGCATACGCTCCATAAATATGGATTTCCGCTTGAGAAAGAACTGTTCTAATTTTACTCCAAATTTCATTTTTTAAGGTTAAAACGGCATCAACATTTGGCTTGTGAAAGAAATTACCAATAAACACAAAATGCTTTCTTTCTTCAAAAGATTTCCAATTTTCAATTTGTTGTTCATCAATTTTATCTAATAAAAAAGGCAAATAATAGAGAATATGTTCATCAATCTTAAAGACTGATTTTAATAACTCCATTTCGTAAGTTGAAATTATTAAAGACACATCACATCTTAAAATGGAAGCTATTTCTCTTTTTGCATCATCCGATATTAACAATGCTTCTGTTGTAAACTCCGCTCCTTTTTTTAATTGTTGATGTCTAGTTTTGCGCAAAAAATGTAGATCTTCTGTATCTAAAATACGAATTGCATTTGGGCAATTTTGAGCTACTCGCCATCCAAATTGTTCTTCCATCATAAAACGATCAAAAACAACCATTGTTGGATTCAATTTTTTTACAAAATCATCAAAAGAAATGTTGTTCAATTCAATTGAAACCTCCTCAGCTCCTAAAAAATTTAAAGAAATTGCCTTTTCATTTTTTTGAGAAGCAGACGCAAAAGTAACTTTATAATTTTGTTTTAAAAACAGCTCTATAAGTTGTTGCATTCTGCTTCCTGCAGCAGAAGAATTAGGTTCTACCCAAACAGTTCCAATAATTAAAACTTGTTGTATCGTCAATTATTGAGCGTTCATTTGTTGCTTATAATCTGCTTGTACACTTTTACCCCAAGAAACCATTTCTGCTATTTGTTCTTGCGTTAAATTCGCTTCAGAATGTGTCCAAGTATAAGAATTTAAAGGCATTTCTCCTTTCTCAACTTCTTCATACAATTCATCCATTTTATGTTCTTTCTTTTTTAAAGAATAAGTACTCCAATCAGAAAAATTTAAATGTTTTTTTCCGTCTTTCACATGGTCATTTAGCCAATAATTTACGGGAGTTATATTATTATACCAAGGGTATTTTGTACTACTAGAATGACAGTCAAAGCAACTTTCTGACAATATTTTACGCACATTCTCTGGCGGATTTGTTTCTGCCAAAAAAGTAGCCACAGACGTTATATCTCCTTCATTTTTTTCTGGCCCAAAAAACTGTGCAATTACAAGTGCTACTAATAAAACGATTGCTATTTTTTTAAGAATTTTCATTGGTTACATTTTTAGATTTAATTTGACAGTAAATCTAACAAATTCTTCTTTGAATCTCTAAAAATATGCGTATTTTTGTGCCTTAAATTTAACTTACCATGAAATACGACATTATTGTTATTGGTTCTGGTCCTGGAGGATATATTGCAGCAATTAGAGCATCACAATTAGGGAAAAAAGTAGCAATTATTGAAAAATATGCTACTTTAGGAGGAACTTGTTCAAATGTTGGATGCATTCCATCTAAAGCTTTATTAGATTCCTCTCATCATTATTACGATGCTGTTCATCATTTTGAAGAACACGGAATTTCTATTCAAAAACCATCTTTTGATTTTACAAAAATGATAGAAAGAAAAGCCAATGTTGTAGAAACTACTACTGGCGGAATCAAATATTTAATGGATAAAAATGATATTGCTGTTTTTGAAGGTTTAGGTTCTTTTGAAGACGCAACTCACATAAAAGTTTCTAAAAATGATGGTTCATCAGAAGTAATTGAAGGGACAAATATTATTATTGCAACTGGTTCAAAACCAGCAACCTTGCCTTTTATTTCAATTGATAAAGAACGCATCATTACCTCAACCGAAGCTTTAAAATTACCTGAAGTACCAAAACATTTAATTGTAATTGGTGGCGGTGTAATTGGGTTAGAATTAGGCTCTGTTTATTGCCGTTTGGGCGCAGAAGTTACTGTAGTTGAATATATGGATAAAATCGTTCCAGGAATGGATGCGGATGTTTCTAAAGAATTACAAAAGGTATTTAAAAAACAAGGAATTAAATTTGCTACAAGCCACAAAGTAACCTCTGTGCAAAGAGATGGAGATACTATTGTTGTTAAAGCTACGGATAAAAAAGACAGAGAAATTGAATTTTCTGGTGATTATTGCTTAGTTGCCGTTGGAAGAAAGCCTTACACAGAAGGTTTAGGATTAGAAAAAGCGGGCGTTAAGGTTACAGAAAGAGGGCGAATTGATGTAAATGATCACTTACAAACAAATATTAAAAATATTTATGCAATTGGTGATGTTGTTAAAGGCGCAATGTTAGCGCACAAAGCAGAGGAAGAAGGAGTTGTTGTTGCAGAATATTTAGCTGGCGAAAAACCACATATTAATTATAATTTAATTCCGGGTATTGTATATACTTGGCCAGAAGCTGCTGCAGTTGGTAAAACTGAAGAGGAATTAAAAGAAGCTAAAATAGAGTACAAAGCTGGTAAATTTTCTATGCGTGCATTAGGTAGATCTAGAGCTAGTGGTGATATTGATGGTTTTGTAAAAGTTTTAGCTGATAAAAATACAGATGAAATTTTAGGCGTTCACATGGTTGGTGCACGTGTTGCAGATTTAATTATGGAAGCTGCAGTTGCCATGGAGTTTAGAGCTTCTGCGGAAGATTTAGCAAGAATTTGTCATGGTCATCCAACATATTCTGAGGCTGTTAAAGAAGCTGCAAAAGCTGCTTGGGACGGGAAACCATTGAATGCGTAAACTTATTTATAGTATACTAGACCTCACGGGTTTTAAGAACCTGTGAGGTCTTTTTTATTTAGAAAACTGTCAAGTATTTTTATAAAGAATATGCAAAGAACAATTCGCACTTTTTCTGTTGATAATAGACAAGAATTTAAACACAATTTATTGTTTTGGGCGCAACAATTCGAAACTGCAATTTGGCTAGATTCTAACAATTACAAACAGCAATATGCTAGTTTTGATACTGCTTTGGCGGTTGAAGAATTTACATCAATCAAAACAGATTATTTTAATGCTTTTGAGAAATTAAAAGAATATCAAACAATTACCAAAGATTATATTTTTGGGTATATTTCTTATGATGTAAAAAATGATGTTGAGGATCTTACTTCAAATAATTTTGACGGATTAGACTTTGCTGATTTGTACTTTTTTCAGCCTCAAAAACTGTTTTTCATCAAAGATAATTCAGTTGAGTTTCACTATTTAAAAATGGTTGACGACGAAATGGAGTTTGATTTTGAAGAAATTCAAAAATCTAAAAACCCAGAAATCCAAAGATCTGAAAATGACATCAAAATAAAACTTCGGATTCATAAAGATGAATACTATCAAAAAGTAACCAAAGTTTTAGAACATATTAAAAGAGGTGATATTTATGAAGCTAATTTTTGCCAAGAGTTTTATGCAGAAAATAGCACGATAAATCCGATTGAAGTTTACAATCATTTAAACAAAATTTCTACGCCGCCCTTTGCTACTTTTTTAAAAATTGAGCATCAATACGCTTTATCAGCTTCCCCAGAAAGATATATCAAAAAAGAAGGAACTAAAATTATTTCTCAACCTATAAAAGGAACTGCAAAACGTTTACGAAGTGAAATTGATGATGCTCAAATTGCATCCGATTTATCGAGAGATACCAAAGAACGATCAGAAAATGTAATGATTGTAGATTTGGTAAGAAACGATTTATCAAAATCAGCAAAAAAAGGAAGCGTAAAAGTAGAGGAATTATGCAAAGTGTATACTTTTAAACAAGTGCATCAAATGATTTCTACTGTGGTTTCGGAAATTGAAGAAAACATACACCCTGTAGCCGTTCTTAAAAGCACTTTCCCAATGGGAAGTATGACAGGCGCTCCAAAATTTTCTGCTATGAAAATTATTGAAAACCTTGAAGAAACCAAACGCGGATTGTATTCTGGCTCGGTTGGTTATTTTTCACCAAATGGCGATTTTGATTTTAATGTAATTATTAGAAGTATCCTTTATAATGAAGAAAAAAAGTATATTTCTTATTCCGTTGGTAGCGCAATTACGGCAAAATCTATTCCTGAAAAAGAATATGAAGAATGTTTGTTAAAGGCCAAAGCGATGAAATATGTGCTGCTGAATTCTAAATAATAGCAATAACAAACGATTAACAAGCTCAGCATTTTAAGAAAGAGTAAAAAAATCTACTTTCAAAATTATAGTGAGTTTACTTATATTTACAGCATGATACTAAAAGAAAAATTTCAACAAATTTTTGATAATTTAAAAGAGAAGAAAACAGAACAAACGATGTTCAATGCGTTTTTAGACACGTATCCAGAAGAATGGAAACAACTAAAAATAAATTTTTCTAAATTTAACAGAAGCAAAAAATTTGGGAATACCATTCCGTTACCAAAACCAGAAGTTTCTTTAAGAAAAGAGATTAGAGTTTGGTTGAAGAAAAATAAAAGTGCTTGATTTTTAGCTTTTATTTATAGAATTGTTTTTGATGTAATATTTTTAGCACAAAAACAGTTTCATTTTTAATAACATAATGAACTGAATATGGAAACTTTGTTGTCAATACAATTCTAACTCCATTATATCTACTTTGAAAATATCCTGGTTTTTCTCTCAGATAATCAATAGTATTAATAAGCTCAGTATTAAAACTTTTACCCAATGATTCACTTATTTCAGAGTAATAAAAATAAGCTTCAAATATTTGATTTTCTGCTTCTTCAGAAATTTCAATTTTAAATAACATTAATTTTACCCTTTAAAGTATCCCAATTGGTAAAATTAATATTTCCTTTATCAAAATCATCCAATGTCTTATCCATCATTTCTTTATAAGCATCTGTAAGCTGAAAATCGTTTGCTTTTTCGCTTAAAATGTACTCCATATAATTTTTCAACTTCCTACCCTCTCTTTTTGCTTGTAACTCTAATAATTCTATTGTATTAGCATCTAAAGTCACTTCTTTCCTTTTTTTATTTTGTGCCATTTCTTTGTTATTTATACGATAAATGTACGTAAACTTTACAAAGTATATTTATTTACTTTTGTAGAAAATATTTTTATGACACACAAAGAATTCAACTTCAATATTTATAACACCGAATTTTATGGCCAGGTTTGGGAAGCAAAAAACACAAAAGCGGTTGTTGTATTAGTACACGGAATGGGCGAACACTCTGGACGCTACACTCATGTGGCAAAAAAACTAACCGAAAATGATTTTTCTGTAGTAGCCTTTGATCAGTTTGGTCATGGAAAAACTTCTGGAAAACGTGGTCATAATCCGGGTTTTGAAGCAGTTTTAGAAAGCGTAACTTCAACAATTAATAAGGCAAAAGAGTTATTCCCAAACAAGCCTATTTTCTTCTACGGGCATTCTATGGGTGGAAATGTTGTTGTTAATTATGTACTAAGAATAAAAAATGATTTAAAAGGAGTTATAGCAACAAGTCCGTTTTTAAAACTGGCTTTTCAACCACCAGCAATAAAATTAGCTGTTGGTAAATTGTTGCAAAAAATAGCACCTTCTTTAACGATGGGAAATGAATTAGATGCAAATGATATTTCCCGTGATAAAGCTGAAGTTGAAAAATATATTAATGATCCTTTAGTGCATGATAAAATTAGTCCCAATTTTTCTTTAACTTTTATTGATTCAGGGAAATGGGCAATTGAAAACGCAGAGAAATTAAATACTCAAATGCTTATTTTACATGGAACTGATGACAAAATCATCGATTATACAGGAAGTGAAGAATTTGCTAATAAATCGAAAAATGCAATGTTAAAATTGTACAAAGATGGTTATCATGAATTACAAAACGATTTGTGCAAAGAAGAAATGCTACAAGATGTTGTAAACTGGTTGAATTCTCAACTTTAATTTCCGTATTTTTGAGGCGTAAATGCTTCAAAAATTTAAAGAACATATCAATATTAATTTTCCTTTTTTAAAGGATAAAAAACTATTAATAGCCATTTCTGGCGGAGTGGATTCTGTTGTTTTAACACATCTTTTCTCTGAATTAAATTTCGATATTTCTTTAGCGCATTGCAATTTTCAACTTCGCGAAAAAGAAAGTGATTTAGATGAAGAATTTGTGAAATTATTATCACAAAAATCGTCTAATCAGATTTTTACCATAAAATTTGATACAGAAAAATTTGCATCAAAGAACAAATTTTCTACACAAATTGCCGCAAGAGAATTGCGTTATAATTGGTTTCAAGCAATCATTAAAAAACACGGTTTTGATTATGTGTTAACGGCACATCATGCAGATGATAATTTAGAAACGTTCTTAATCAATTTAACTCGTGGTTCTGGTTTAGACGGATTTACAGGAATCCCAAAAATTAACGGAAATATTATTCGTCCACTTTTAGCGTTTTCCAGAGAAGAAATTTTAGCATACGCAAAAATAAATACGATTAATTGGCGAGAAGATGCGAGTAACGCAACCACAAAATATATCAGAAATAAAATTAGACATACGGTGCTTCCTCTTTTAAAGGAAATCAATCCTAATTTATTAGAAACCTTTGCAAAAACCATAGAAAATTTACAAGAAAGCAAACAAATTATTGAAGACAGAATTGCTGATATTTCAGCAGAAGTTATCAACTCTAAAAATGATATTTTAAAAATTAATATTGAAAAAATCAATCAACTTTCAAATCCGAAAGCGTATTTATATCAATTATTAAAAAACTACACTTTTACAGAGTGGAATGATGTTTACAACTTACTTTCTGCACAATCTGGAAAACAAATTTTTTCTAAAACACACAGATTATTAAAAGACAGAGCGTTTTTATTACTTTCTGAGCATGCAATTCCGAATGAAAACGAAAAGTTTTTAATTACTGAAAATCAAACAGAAATTACACATCCTATTCATTTAAATTTTGAAGTTGTTCAGCAAAAATCCATAGAAAATAAACAAATCATTTACGTTGATAAAAATTTATTAAAATACCCGTTAATTGTAAGAAAACGGCAAAATGGCGACTATCTTTATCCGCTGGGAATGCAAGGAAAAAAGAAGTTAAGCAAATATTTTAAAGATGAGAAATTATCGCTTTTTGAAAAAGAAAATACTTGGCTACTTTGTAACAATGAAAATGAAATTATTTGGGTGCTAAATCATAGACAAGATAGACGTTTTGTGAATGACAATAATTTAAAGATTAGCCTAAAACCAACTTAAAAAACACAGTATGAAAAAATTATCTTTATTTTTTATTACACTAATAGTTTTCTCTTGTAAGCAAGAAGTCAAAGTAGATTATGCAATTATATCTGGTAAAATTGATAATGCATCTTCATCTAAAATTACACTTTACAATAGTTATGATTCTAGTGATAAAAAAGAAATAACTTTAGAAAATGGTCAATTTACAGATACAATTAAAATAAATAATGGAAATGAATTCCTTTTAGTACAAAAAAATAATACTTTAAGTCTTTATTTGATAGAAGGAGATAAATTAAACTTTACATATGATACAAATAAACTTGATTCTACTTTAGTTTTTACAGGAAAAAATAGTGCTATTAGTAGATATTTATTAGAGAAAAAATAAATAATAAAAAATTCAAACTTAAAAATACAGCGTTATACTCTCTTAACGAAGACGACTTTATAAATCGTGTTTTAAAAGTTAAAAAAGCGCAAGAAGATTTTTTATACAATGCGAATGACTTGCCAAAAGATTTCATAAAAAATGAAACTTCAAATATTAATTATGAATATTTAGCTTCAATTTCTAACTACGAAAATTATCATCGTTATTATGCAAAAAAAGAAGACTTTAAAGCTTCCAATAAAATTAAAAGCAAATTAAAAAATCTTTCTTTTGAAAATGAAAATGATTATTTGTTCTCTAGTAATTATAGAAGTTTAGTAATGGATAACTATAGAAACAAATCTGCAAATTTAGAGAAAACTGATTCTATAAAAAATGATTTGGCATACTTAAAAACCTTATCTACTATTAAAAGTGATATAATTAGAAATACATTACTATTTAATGACGCGCAATATGGAATAACTTATACAGACAATTTAGAAGATTATTATGCATTGTTCAATAAAGCATCTACAAACCAAAACAATAATAAAAAAATAGCAGAAATTTACACTAATCTAAAAAAGTTAACGAAAGGGAATGCTTCACCAAAATTTACAGACTATGAAAATAATGATGGTAGCACAACTTCTCTAGACGATTTAAAAGGTACGTTTGTTTATATGGATATTTGGGCAACTTGGTGCGGACCTTGTATTGGCGAAATTCCTTCTTTAAAAAAGACAGAGAAATTATATCATGATAAAAACATTGAGTTTGTAAGCATTTCTATTGATAAAAAAGCAGATCATGACAAATGGAAAAAAATGATTGTTGATAAAGAATTAGGCGGTATACAATTATTTGCAGACAATAATTGGGATTCTCAATTTATTGAAGATTACTTAATTAAAGGAATTCCTCGTTTTGTTTTATTAGATCCGCAAGGAAACATTGTTTCTGCAAATGCGCCAAGACCTTCTAGTGAAAAATTAATAGAATTATTTAACGAATTAAAAATATAATAACACAAATTAGCCCAGTTTTATGAAGCAATTCTTTTTAATCTTTCTTTTATTTTCATCCGTTTATCTTTTTAGTCAAACAACTGATGAACCAATAAAATTAGAATCTTCTGTTCAAAAAATATCAGAAACTGAATATGATATTGTTTTTAGTGCGACACTTTTTAAAGGATGGTATTTATACTCACAATACAATCCTGATGAAGCTTCGCTGCCGCTAGAAATAACGATTCAAGCAAACGAAACTGGTTACGAATTAGTTGGCAAAGCAACTGAAAAAGATACTTTTGCAAAATATTCTGATGTTTGGCAAAAAGAAGAAATTGTTTTCAAAGAAAAAGCAATTATTACGCAAAGAATTCAACTTACAAACAAAGAAATTACACAAATAAAACTAAATTTCTTTGGTCAGGTTTGTGAAACTGCCTGTATAAATATTGATGAAAATTTCACTATTTCCTTAGCAGGAGAAGCTGTAAATGAAGTAATTTCTATTGATGAAAAAAGCCAAAATCTAACCAAAAAATTACAATTAGATTTAAAAAACACCTCACTTTTAAAGAATTCTACAACTACAAATTCCGATACTTCAAATGGTTTGTTTAGCATCTTTTTATTAGGTTTTATTGGCGGATTGCTAGCATTATTAACACCTTGCGTCTTCCCTATGATTCCTTTAACGGTTTCGTTTTTTACAAAACAATCAGCAAACAAAAAGAAAGGGGTTTTCAATGCCATTTTATACGGTTTTTTTATTGTACTTATTTATATTTTATTGAGTCTTCCTTTTCACTTTTTAGACAATTTAGATCCTGAAATTTTAAACACAATCTCCACAAATGTTTGGTTAAATAGCTTCTTTTTTGCGGTCTTAGTTTTTTTTGCATTCTCATTCTTCGGATTTTACGAAATAACATTACCAAGTTCTTGGGGGAATAAAATGGATTCAGCTTCTTCTGTTGGCGGAATTATTGGTATTTTCTTTATGGCTTTAACCTTAGCAATTGTTTCATTTTCTTGTACCGGTCCTATTTTAGGCTCTTTACTTGCAGGATCTTTAACTTCGGATGGCGGCGCAACACAATTAACCGCAGGAATGACTGGTTTTGGGCTAGCTCTAGCACTTCCTTTTGCATTGTTTGCATTGTTTCCTAGTTGGTTAAATTCTTTGCCAAAATCTGGCGGATGGTTAAATACAACAAAAGTTGTTTTAGGCTTTTTAGAGTTGGCTTTGGCGTTTAAATTTTTATCAAATGCAGATTTAGTTGCACATTGGGATTTGCTAAAACGAGAAGTTTTTATAGGAATTTGGATTGTGATTTTTATAGGATTAGCCTTGTATTTATTTGCGAAAATTAAGTTTCCGCATGATTCTCCAATCAAAAAACTATCGTTTTCTAGAGGTTCTTTTGGGGTACTAGTTATCTTTTTTATTATATATATTTCTCCCGGAGTTATGAAAAACCCTACTTGGAATTTAAGTTTATTAAGCGGTTTTCCACCTCCACAATTTTACAGTATTTACGAGCAGGAAACAGCGTGCCCTTTAGGCTTAAATTGTTATGATGATTTCGAAGAAGGCCTTGCTGCTGCGAAAGAAACCAACAAGCCAATTTTGTTAGATTTTACAGGTTGGGCTTGCGTAAACTGCAGAAAAATGGAAGAAAATGTATGGAGTGAACCAGATATTTATCAACTTTTAAAAGAAGATTATATTTTGATTTCTTTATACATTGATGATAACGAAAAAGAATTGGCAATAGCACAACAATTCGATTTTTTAAAGAAAAACGGAAAGGTTAAAAGGATTGAAACAGTGGGTGATAAATGGTCTACTTTTCAGGTAATTAATTTCAAGAACGCATCACAGCCTTTTTATGTTTTGTTGAGTCCGGATTTAGAGGTATTAAATTCTTCACAGCAATACACAGATAGAGACACTTACTATGATTGGTTACAAGAAGGCTTGAAAAATTTTAATAAAAAATAATCCTATAATTATTCAAGTTCTAGAATTAACAAAAACAACTAGCATCATGAAAACAAACTACCTATTTCTTGCACTAATTTTCCTTTTTAGTATTTCAATAAATGGGCAAAATAGCGATAAGAATTTATCAAAAAAACCGGCGAGTATTTATACCTTTTCTAATTTTTTAAATAGTAAAAATAGTTTCTCTGCAATAAATAAAAAGCTAAAATTAGTCAATTTAAGTTTTGTTATAGTTGATGGTATTGATATAGATTTAAATAGGTTTTCTGTCGATTTTAACGATTTAGGTAAAACACCAACTGCATTTATTTATGATGATTACAAAAGATATCAAGATAAAAATTTATTAAAAGGTTTTTTGCTAAAAAACGATCCAACTCGTTGGAATTTACAATGTGCGCCGGCAAATTTACAGCAATAAATATGTTTAAAAACCAACAGAAACAAAAGACTTCATCAAAATTTATATATTTATAAAAAATCTCTCAAAATTTATATCGTTTTCGTAATTAAATAAGTGATTATTCGTAAAAACCTAGGTTCTTTATTTTTGCTTTTTTGTAAATTCACGAAATAAATTTTAGAAGAAATGTATGGATTACCAAAAATTACAAGATTTAACGATAATGTGCTGTCTAAATATCAAATTTACAACAGTATTTTTATCACACTTCCTTTTGACACCATCGATAATACAGGAGTTTTATTACCTCTTTTTCATAAAATTTGTGAAAAAGGTTTTAAACAAGGATTGAATCCAACAGAAATTGTAGAGCAGTTTTATCAGAAATATCTAGAAAACCCCACAGAAGACGGTAAAAAAGATCTACTCTTTCAATTTATTCAATATATAGAACGTCAAGTAGTTTTATTTGATGCTGTTGAAGATGCCGCTTTTCCTATTGTACATAATATGGATGGAATTGGAACACTTAGTAATTCTAAAGAAACTGCATTTTTAAATGACAAAAAAGAAGAGTTAAAAAAACATTTAGAAGATTTTAAAGTGCGTGTTGTTTTAACTGCACATCCAACACAGTTTTATCCTGGTACTGTTTTAGGTATTATTACAGATTTAGATAAAGCAATTCAAAATAATGATTTATTACTCATCAAAAAATTATTAGCACAATTAGGTAAAACTCCTTTTTACAAAAAAGAAAAACCTACACCTTTTGACGAAGCTGTAAGTTTAATTTGGTATTTAGAAAATGTATTTTATCATTCAGTGAGTAAAATATACAACTATATTCAAGAGAATGTGTACGATGGTGGCACTATGAACAACGAGATTATAGATCTTGGTTTTTGGCCTGGAGGAGATAGAGATGGAAATCCGTTTGTAACTACACAAATTACATTAGATGTTGCAGAAAGATTACGTCAAACAATTTTAAGAAATTATTATAGAGATGTAAGACGTTTAAAAAGACGTTTTACTTTTGATGGTGTTCATGAAATTTTAGCAAGAATTGAAAAACGTTTGTACAAACACGTTGTAAGAAGTTATGCAAAAGTTAATTTTTCTCAAAAAATTCTTTTAGAAGAATTACATGCTGCAAGAGAAATAGTAATTAACAAACACCAATCTTTATTTGTAGAAGAGTTAAATGACTTTATAAACAAAGTTAGAATTTTTGGTTTCCATTTTGCAACGCTAGATATTAGACAAGATAGTAGAGTGCATCATGATGCGTTTACACAAATTGTAACCGATTTAATTGCAACTGGAGACACTACGTTCCCTAAAAATTATCATCATTTATCTGCTGATGAGCAAATCAATGTATTATCCTTAGTAAAAGGAAGTATTGATCCTACTATTTTATCTGATGAAATGTCCGTAAAAACAATTGAATCTATTTATGCACTAAAAACCATTCAACAAAGAAATGGCGAACGCGGTGCAAACAGATATATTATCAGTAATAATCAAAGTGCATTAAATGTAATGCAAACCTTTGCAATGTTAAATTTATGCGGCTTTGAAAACGAATTACCGGTTGATGTAATTCCGCTTTTTGAAACCGTAGATGATTTAGAAAATTCAAGTGCTGTAATGCGCACATTATATACAAATAATACCTACAGATATCATTTATCAAAAAGAAAAAACAAGCAAACTATTATGTTAGGTTTTTCTGATGGAACAAAAGATGGTGGATATTTGATGGCAAATTGGGGTATTTTTAAAGCGAAAGAAGCTTTAACCAAAATCTCTAGAGAATTTGATATTGATGTAATTTTCTTCGATGGACGCGGAGGACCACCTGCAAGAGGAGGCGGAAAAACACATAAATTTTATGCTTCTTTAGGTCCAACAATTGAGGACAAAGAGATTCAGTTAACAATTCAAGGACAGACCATAAGCTCTAATTTTGGAACGTTAGATTCTTCGCAATACAATTTAGAACAGTTGTTAAGTTCTGGAATTAAAAACGAAATGTTTACCAAAGATCAATTAAATGATTCTCACAGAACAATTATTGAAGATTTAGCTAAAACAAGCTACAAAACGTATGTGGACTTTAAAAATCATCCACAGTTTTTACCGTATTTAGAAAAAATGAGTACGTTAAAATATTATGCAAAAACTAATATTGGTAGTAGACCGAGTAAACGCTCAACTTCGGATACTTTAGATTTCGCTTCTTTAAGAGCAATTCCTTTTGTTGGCAGCTGGAGTCAGTTAAAACAAAATGTTCCTGGCTTTTATGGCGTAGGAGCTGCATTAAAAAAATATGAAGAAGCGGGTAGATTTTATGAAGTTGTTGATTTTTACAATGCATCAGATTTCTTTAAAACGTTGCTAGAAAATAGTATGATGAGTTTAACAAAATCGTTCTTTGGACTAACTGCATATATGGCAGATGATCCTGTTTATGGTGAATTCTGGAATTTAATTCATGAAGAATACCTCACTACAAAACGTTTGTTGTTAAAACTTGCAGGTCATACCGAATTGATGGAAAACCATCCTGTAGGAAAAGCATCGATAGCAATTAGAGAGAATATTGTTTTACCATTATTAACAATACAGCAATTTGCTTTAAAAAGAATTCAAGAACTTCAAAAAACGGAAGGAAACGAAAAAGAAATTGAGATTTATGAAAAAATGGTAATGCGATCTTTGTTTGGTAATATTAATGCGAGTAGGAATTCTGCTTAAAAAATCTAATTTCTAGATGAAATACTATCTGCCATAATTAAAGCATTATAAGCATTTAAAACTTTCCCAGATTTAGATAATTGGTTAAACGGCGTAGTTTTATTTTTGTCTTCTTTGGTTGGCGTACTTACTTCTATTGTGTATTCTAAACCAGAATCCATTAGAATATGTTTTACTTGGGATGCTGTTAAATTTGGGTAATAAGAATATAATAAAGCCGCTACGCCTGAAGTAATTGCGGAAGCTAAGGAAGTACCGCCATTAAAATTATGTTTATTATTTGGAAGTGCTGTATAAATATCATTTCCAGGAGCAAAAAGGTCTACATAATTATTCCCATAATTAGAGAAGTATGATAGTATTTTTTTATTTAATGAATTTGAAATAGATCCTACAGAAATAAAATTATCTGTAATTTCTTCACCATTATTCAACATATCATTTGGAAACCTAGTACTCACCAAATTTAAATTTTCAGCTTCATTTCCAGCGGCAGCAATAATTATAACATTGTTTTTTTCTGCATATTTAAATGCATCATTTACCCAATTACTATGCAAGGAAAATTCTTTAACAAAACTCATATTGATTACTTTAGCTCCATTATCTACAGCATACTTTATCTATTTTTTAAAATATTCGATTTGCATTTTTAGATCTAATATATGTTAAGTACAATTTAATATTGTAAAACATCTAAAGATAAACAAAAACCAATTTTAATTTTGGTCCAACTACCTTGGCTTGTTTTTCTACCATAAGATTTTCCTAAAACTCTACCAGCTACTATAATTTGTTTGTTTTCATCATCTAACTTGTTTAAAGACTCTATTGAAACAAAAAAATCCTCCTTTAATGTGATGTTATAATCTGTTAAGTCTATCGATAGAACCCCTTTTTCAATACTAGTTTCGAAGATAATATTTTCTGAATTAATCCTCTCGTAAGGTTTGTTGTCTTTTAAATTATAAAAATTAAGTCTTAACTTCAAATTAGGATAATCATTTTTTACTAATAATAAGTTAAATTTATTAACGTCAGTATTTTTCTTTACTTTTATCTTTATACCAAGTTCATTACCAGCCTCAATTTTTTTAAATGAAATAGATGCAAAAAATAATTTAGGTTTTTTGTTACCCAATATTTTTGATTTCCCTTTTTTGTTACTTATAAATATTTCTTCTAGTTCTATACTCTCTTCATCTAGATATATTGTGTCTTTTAGATTAAAATATGCGACAGGAATTTTTCTTGTTTTAAATCCAATCATTGAAAAAGTGATGGAGTCTTTTAAGTTTTCTATTTCTAAGTTAAAATCTCCAGCACCGTTAGAAACTGTACCTAAGTCTTTAGAGAAAACACCTATATTAACATAACTTAAGGGTGTATTGGTACTTCTATCAAACACTTTTCCGGCTATTTTTTCTTGTGTATACATATTGGTGTAACTAATGAATAAAACCAATAATATTATCTTTTTAAATTCTATTTTCATACTGTAAATATATTTTATTTATTTATTTAGGATAATTATAAGCCTAACTAATATGTTAATTTCACATTTATTATCAAAAACAATTCCAAAAATTAAATTAAAACTAATTTGTTTTTTAATTCTTTTATTTCTGTTTTAGAAAAAAAAGATAATTCGCCGTTTTGTAATGCATTAATACTCTTCTTTTTTAATGGTAGAATTTTATATGTTTCTAAATTGGTAAGGTATTCTTTTTCACCTATATAAAAAGGAAGGTATTGATTTATATTCAATATGTTTTTAACGCTTTTTTCTCGCATGTTTGCATCTCTATTTATCCAGCTATGAATATACATCCAGCATTCCCATTGCCAAGGATATGTTACTAGATAATTCTCTAAATACTTATAACATATAAGAAGTGATTTTTCAATATAATCTTTGTTATTATAGGCGTTAAATAATATTTTAGGCAAAAATTCGATATTATTTTTTTCATTTACATCTCTATAAGACATAACAGGTATGATGTCTAATTTCAATAAATATGCCAATTGCCCTATTCCCTTTCGAATATACATATTGCTATTTAAAAATGGAATTTTCAAATGATTTTTTGTTTGTACACCTTTTTCATCATTAACCCCTGTGTTTCCGTCAAGATATACTGTTAAACAGTATCCTCTAGCGACCAGTTGTTTAATTTTAAATATTGATTTTCTATCATTTGCATCTAAAATTATTATATCAGATTCTTTTTTTCTTTTTAATATTGGCTTTACTTCATTAAAAATATTTTCAAATTGTTCTTCAAAAACTTTTCCTCTAACAATTAAAACGCTTTTAAACCCTTTTTCATACAAGAATGAGTTTAACAACCTGTAGGAACCCATGTGAAAAGTCGCAAATATTGGAGTTTTATTGTTTTTTAATATATCCTCAAAATCAATTTTCCCAGTATTTATTATATTCGAATTTAAAAGGTTTGATCGATAGTATTGTTCCAGACTCGCTAAATTTTGGTAGTACAATACATTTTTGCAAGCCTTTTCTAGCTCGGAATAGGTATATATTTGATTTGAGAAACACTTAACGTTAGCAGCAAAAAGGCTAAAAGAATACATCATATTTTTCTTTCCTTTTTCCGAAGAATTAAATATTGAGTTATATAACTCCATCTTCTTTTTTAAAAATTCGTTTTCCATAATTTAATAAAAATTTTAAAGTTAATAGTGAAATAATAATTGTAAAATATCTGGATGTTAGTATGTTTTTAATCAATTCAATAGAAAGATTGAAATATAAATACTTGGTCATCTTAATTAATAAGTAGAATAAATAACTATAGAATAACAACCTGCACATCGAGTAAATTAAAACTAAAGGTTTTTCTTTTTTTAAGTCTTTAAAATTGAAGGTTGAGAAGGATTTTATTGATTTATTTGATTTATTTGAAAGATTTAGTATTCCCGTTGCATCACTTAGTAACCAATAACCATCAAACTTAAAGATCGGTATCATATTAATTAATATAATAGAAAAATTTAATGAAAAAAGATCTACAAACACTTTAAAACTGAAAATTTCGAAAAGCATTATTAATATTAAACTAAATAGAAGTTGAAAGTAAATACCACCAAGATTAATAAGTGTTCTTTTTTCTTTAGGGAGTATCCATATATTGTTTAAATCAACATATAAAACTGGAAAAATAAATGAGATACCAATTCCTATTTCTTTTATTTTTAATTTATGCTTTTTTGCAGCAACGATATGACCTAGCTCGTGCCAAAATAAAAGTGCTATTAACCCAACAAAGTAAAAGATATTATTGGTGAGCATTGAAACATTCATAATAGTTGCATCGGCATTTTGTATATAATTAAGAGCTAAAATATTTATTAAAAAAATAACTCCAATTATTAAATAGTTTAGACTATTGTTAAATGAGAATAGTTTTGTTAAAGGATTATACCAATTAAATTTTGAGGGATTTCCTAGTATAAGAATCTTATTTAATTTATTTGACTTGGGTTTTTTTAGAGTGCTTTCAAACAGATTATTTAAGTAAGCATCTAATTCAATTCTTGATAAGTTATTATAATAATTACTGTTCAAGTAGTTTAAAGACTTTTCAAAGTTAAAATTATTGTTTTTTAAAGTATTAACTATTTTACTTGTGTTCTCATCAATAACAAACGTTTTATCATTAAAAGAAAGAAAATCCATTTTATTATTATTAAAAATTTCAACTTCAAATAACCAATGTTTTTCTCTCTCATAATTAATTCACCTTATTGTTAAAAAAATTTGTTAGAAATTAAGTTTAGCAAAACTTAATAGTTACTCCAACCTCTATGCAAGGGTTGCTTTCCGAAAGAGTTGTAAATTCATTTCTTTCTTCTAACTCTTCAATGGACATTTCTTTTAGAAAATCGTTTTTCATAATATAAAATATTTAGTTACCTACTCTATTTGATAAATGCTTTTCAGTTTTCGCATTAATTTTTTACATCTCTATTCTTCTAGGGACAAATAATTATAGATGCATCAATATACCCATCCATACAAGAAAATGTAAACTCATTTCTCTATTCTATGTCTTCAATAGACATCTCTTTTAAAAAATTTATTTTCATAATTTTAGTTTTAATTAATCCCTATCCTAAGTTTTAGGATAGGAATCAAATGTTTTACTACTGGGGACAAATGTTGATTTCGAAATTAATTTCACAATCTGCAGCAGCTGTAAATTCATTTCTTGCTTCTAAGTCTTCAATAGACATTTCTTTTAAAAAATCATTTTTCATAATATAAAATATTTAGTTTACCTACTCTATTTGATAAAGGCTTTTCGGTTTCCGCCAATAATATCTTATAAACCTAAACCGTTTCTAATAGCATCACCAAGAGGATCTGGCGTGCAGTTTCCGTTTGTTATTCCATCATCGGCATTTCCTCCAAAAACAGTTTGTTTTAATTTAGGCGCTAATTGATAATTTTTATAACTATTTAAATTTTTCATAATTATTAAAGTTTATTATTTCACTTACTCTTTTTAAGGCTTTTCGGTTTCCGCCTATTTGTTGCACAACAAATATTTTCAATAAAGAACTGTCAGTGAAAACTTTCTTTTTCATAGCATTTTCCCACTTTAAATTCTTCTACAAACAAACAAGATAAACTTATAGTATACAAACAAAGGAAGTTGATATTTATAAATCTATGCTTTAAATTTATAAATTTCAATGACATAAAATAATTGTAACCAAATGATTTTCATTAGTTTAAGTGGGTATCTAAAAATAAGTACCTTTGGAGGATGAATCCCTAATTTATTCTATGAAAAAATCTAAAAATCCATACTATTTTTTAGAAAATTATTGTTTGAGAACTCCTGCTTTGCCCATAAATTTTTGTAAAAATATTTTTAGCGCAGAAAAAAACAGGTTTGAACTATTAAAAAATATATGGGAAAATGAGGTTTTTAAAGAAGCTGTTTTTTTAGCCTCTCCATATTTGCATCAAGAATTATGCACCTCTTTTAAAGAAAGCATGGTTTCCATTTCAAAAAAAGGAGAATTGGATTATACACTTTTAAAATATGCTATTAGAACAGCTACAAGATGTACACCTTTTGGATTATTTGCAGGGGTTTCTACTGGTAACTTTAATAAAACTTCCCAAATTGAGTTAAAAGCTATTGAGCACTATAAACGAATAACCAAATATGATACCAATTACATAGCATCTCTTTATAATCATTTTTTAACGAATCCGATGCTTAAAAAGCAATTGTTATTTTTTCCGAACTCAACATTATATAAAGTTGCAAATCAATATCGTACTATAGAATATCAGTTAGAAAGAGCAAAAAGGTCTTACAGTATAGAAGCTGTTGAAAATACCCCTTACATAGAGAAAGTACTTAAAGAAGCTAAAAAAGGTAAAACAATTCATCAACTAGCAAATGAAATTATAGCAGATGATGTCTCTATTGAAGATGCCAATGAATTTATAGAGTCATTAATAGAAAATCAAATACTGGTAAGTGAGTTAGAATTAAATGTAACAGGAAGTGATTCCCTTAATTTACTCATTAAAAAGATTGGTTCATTAAAAAACACAAAACAAAGTAATTCGCCTTTAAAATTATTGCAAAATCATTTAACGGTTATCGATAAAAAAATAGGAAACACTTCAATTCCCTATCATAATTGTTTCACTTCAATGAAAGAATTGGGCATTCCGTTTGAAGAAAAATATGTATTCCAAACAGATCTATTTGTCAAAACCAGTACGAATACGCTAGCGATTAAACATGGGTATACTCTTAAAAAGGTACTCCCTTTGCTAAATAAATTATCTCCTTTAACCCCTAATAAAAAGCTAGAACAATTCAAAAAAGCATTTTTAGAACGTTATGAAACTAGAGAAATGCCACTGGTACACGTTTTAGATATAGAATTGGGTATTGGCTATATTCAACATCAAGCCGTTTCAGATACTACTCCTTTTTTAGAAGATATACTTCCTCCAAATAAAGTGAACACAGAAGAGACCATTGTTTGGAATGAAATTGATACCATTATTTATAAAAAATTATTAGATACTGAAAAAAACAATCAATTTATAATAGAATTTAAAGATACCGATTTAGAGCATATTGAGTTAGACTGGAAGCATGTTCCAGATACTTTATCTGCATTTACAGAAGTTTTAAAAATTGATTATCAGGAACGTCTTGTAGTAAATGGATTAAGTGCTAATGCGGGAAACTTGTTAGCGAGATTCTCTTATGGAGATGCCCAATTATTAGAACATCTAAAACAAATTACCAATCTGGAGCAACAAATGCAACCAGACAAAATAATAGCAGAAATTGCACATCTTCCAGAAGCAAGAACTGGTAATGTTTTAAAGAGACCCCATTTAAGAGAGTATGAGATTCCTTATTTGGCAAAATCTACACTGCCTTTATCTCAGCAAATTACAATTAATGATCTATGGGTCTCCATACAAAATAACAGAATTATTCTTACATCGAAAAGACTAAACAAAGAAATACTACCAAGACTTACGAATGCACATAATTATGAATCTAAAGCGTTACCTATTTATCATTTTTTATGTGATTTACAATCGCAAAATAAAAAAACATACCTGGGGTTTTCATGGCCTAGATTAGCGGATGACCATCCGTTTTTACCAAGAGTAGTTTATAAAGAAACCATTTTATCAAAAGCTAAATGGCATTTAAGAACGTTAGAAATTAAAGCATTGATGGCTCATTATGATAATGAAGTATTATTGTTGTCTGCTATCGAAAAATGGCGAAAGCTTTTTCAAGTCCCAAAATATGTTCAATTGGTAGAGGGTGACAATGCCTTGTTAATAGATTTAGAACATTTTTATAGCATACAATTGTTATTAGCTTCCATTAAAAACAAGAAACAATGCGTACTAGAAGAATTTTTATTTACAGAAGATACTATTGTAAATAGGAAAAGTGAACGGTTTACAAACGAATGTATTATTACATTATATAATCAAGAAAAATGAAACCAGACACATCTATAATAAAACGCACCTTTATATTAGGAGATGAATGGTTGTACTATAAACTTTATTGTGGTAAAAGAACTGCCGATATGGTTTTAGTTGATTGTATAAAACCACTTACTGAAAGGTTACTAGAAAAAAAAATTATAGATCAATGGTTTTTTATTAGATATACAGACCCAAATCCTCATTTGCGCATTCGTTTTCATTGCAATGATATAGACAAACTTGGAATAATTATTGATAACATTAAAAAAGCAGTATCCAATTATGTAGAAAATGATCTGATATGGAAAATACAAACAGACACCTACAATAGAGAGATAGAACGATATGGCGAAAATACGATAGAAGAAGCTGAAAGTTTATTTTTTCATGATAGTGATCTATGCATTAAAGCATTAGAGTTAATTGAAGATGACACCCTGCTTTTTATGTTTGCATTACGTTCTATACATACTATTTTTCAAGTTTTTGATTTTACTATTGAGGATAAACTTCTTTTTGTAAAAGAAAACTTAGAAGCTTTTAAAGCTGAATTTAATTCAAATAAAAGTTTAAGCAAGCAGCTTTATAAAAAATACAATGGCTTAAAAAAAGAAATTATTGAGTTTATGGAAATGCAAAGTCATAATGAATACCAGCCTTTAATCAATTTATTAAACACTAAAAAAGAGCAAATAAAAATAGTAAAAAAATTATACTGAAAAAAGAATTACAACAGAACATAAATCTAAACGATCTATTATCTAGTTATATACACATGATGGTAAACAGATTATTTAGAGATAAACAACGTTTACATGAATTGGTATGTTATGACAACCTATATCGATATTATAATTTTGAATTAACTAAAAACAATTCTTGAAAATGATTTTTTAAAAAAATATTCTTTCTTTTTTCTTCTTCTTTTAATAATTACACAAGCTATTAAGGCTCAAAATAACCAAATAGACTCGCTATCTAAATTAAGTTTTGAAGTTTTAAAAGACCATTATGTGAAGTCTTTATTTGATTCTATAAAAAGACAGTCTGCACAAGCTTTTTTATTAAAAGCGAAAAGAGAAAAAAAATCTATTAAAATAGCTGATGGATATTATTTTTTATCGGAGTTAAATAAGCATAATACTTTAGGAGTGAAATATGCTGATAGTATATTGGCTTTAAATATAAATAAAAAGGGTAGTGATTATCCAGCAAAAGGCTACTTACAAAAAGGTATCCAATTATATTATTTAGCTAACTATTCAGAAGCTTTTGAAAATTATTTAAGGGCACATAAATATTATAAAGTTTCTAAAAATAAATATGGACGACTATGCGTCAACCATTATATAGGATTGCTTAAAAATTGTATTAATGAACATGAGGAGTCGTTAAAAGTATTTAGAGAAAATTTATTGTTTTTTAATAATAAAGAGAAACAAATAAAATATCAAAAACAGTACCTAAAGTCTTTGCTTGCCTTAGCGGACTCATATAATAGAAACAAATTATTAGACTCCGCAGAAATTATTAATAAAAAAGGGCTAATACAAAGTAGAAAAAATAATATAAGATATTTATATCCTAATTTTTATTATCATATGGAATCACTAAGAATTTAAAAAAAAGCTACAATTCTGCTATTGATAGTTTATTTAAGAGTTCTAAATTATTCAAAAACGATAAAACAAATATTGCTGTTTGCAATTTATATTTATATAAATCCTTTCTTGGAAAGAAGCAACAAGCTAAGGCAATTGAATATTTAAAAAAAAATGACTCACTATTTAAAGTACATCCAGAAATCATCTTTCAAGCTAAAGATTCTTATGAATTACTTTTAAAATACTATAAAGAAAATAACAAAAAAGAAAAATATCTAAAAGTAATAGAGAACTTATTAACTCTAGATAATATTATTAGAATGAAGCATAATCATTTAAGAAAAAAAATAGTTAATAAATACGAAATACCACTCCTTCTTTCTGAAAAGGAACGCCTCATATCAGAATTGGATAAAAGCAACTCTTTTAAGAAAATAAGTATTTTTATTTTGGTTATTATAACTTCTTTATTTTTATTCATAGCTTTTTATTTTTTTAAGAAAAATAAAAAAAATAAGAAACGATTCAATGATTTAATGCTTGGGTTTGATAGTAAGAAAAAGCTGTCCAACAATAAAAATACTGATTTAATAGAAATTACTACTACTGAATTATCAGAAGAACTAGTAAAAGATGTTTTAAATAAGCTACTCATTTTTGAAAAATCTAATAAGTTTATAAAAAATGATTATACTTTAAATTCATTAGCAAAAGAGTTAAAAACCAATAGTACTTATTTATCTAAAATAATAAATAGTTCAAAGCAAGTTAATTTTTCTAACTATCTAAATAAGATAAGAATTGAATATGCAATAGAAAAATTAACAACTGATAAAACTATTAGAAACTATACAGTTCAAGCGATTGCAGAAGATGTTGGCTTTAATAAAGCCCAATCATTTTCAACAGCATTTCAAAAACAAACGGGTATTTCCATTACATATTTTATAAAGCAAATAAACAACAAACCTACTGAAAACTAGTTGATTAAAACCTTCATTAAGTTATTGAAATTTATAAATTTCAATAACTTAATGAAGAGATTGCAGGATTTCTTAGTTACTTTAGTGGCTCACTTTAAAATTTAAAATTATTATGAAAAAACAACAAGAACAAAAAGAGAAATTAAGTTTTAAGAAATTTCAAATCGCAAAAATTAAAAATCTTCAAAAAATAGTAGGGGGTAATGGTCTATGTGATGATGATACTGTAAACACTCAGAAAGGTAAAAAGTAATTATTATTTTATTCACCAAATATATTTTAAAATTATATTTGGTGAGTTTATCTCATACCAAAACAAATGAAATTTAACTTTATTATCAGTACATGTTTTCTTCTCTTTATAATTAGTTGTAAAAAAAAAGAAATGTCTAAATCAAATTTAGCCCCAAAAATGGCAATTACTACTGAATATCATAATCAAAAGGTGTATGATTCTTATCGATATATGGAGAACCTTAAAGATTCTATATTTTTAAATTGGGTGAAAGAGCAAGAGACACAAACTAAAGAAGCTCTTAATTCAATCTCTAATAGAAAAATATTATTATATAAGATCTCTAGTTTGGACAAAAAAAACACAGCTACTTTTTCTTTATTAAAAATTACTGATAATAACACACATTTTTATTTAAAAAAGAAGTAACCAGTAACACAGCAATACTATATAAAAGGGCAGGTTTTAAAGGAAAGGAAATTGAACTATTTGATCCTAAAGCATATGCTCCAAACACAAAAGAAAAGTACTCCATAAATTATATTCAACCTAGTTGGGACGGAAAAAAAATTGCAATAAGCATTACTTCTCAAGATAAAGAAATTTCAGAAATCATTATTTTAGATATTCCAAGTAAAACTAGATCTTCTGAAGTTATAAAAAATTGTTGGCCTTCTGGTATTGGAGGTATTCATTGGTTACCAGATAACTCTGGTTTAATTTATACACATATTCCAGAAATAGACAAGAACTCTAAAAATTATATTTTAAACACAGCTAGTGTTATTTATAAATTAGGAGACAGTCCTAAAAATAGTAAAACACTTTTTTCAAAAACGAATAACCCTGAATTAGATTTAAAGTCTAAGGATTTTTGTATTATTTATTTTTGGAATCAAACAGATAAATATTTGATAGCAAAAGTGGGCGGCATAGGCTTTAAGGATTATTATTACGCTCCTGTTAATAGTATTACCAACAAAAAGATACAATGGAAACCATTATTTAAAAAAAACATCAAATAAAACAATTTTCTATTGCTAACGACAGTTTGTTCTATAAAACTGCAAAAAATGCATCAAATTATAAAATATGTAAAACTGCATTAGCAAATTTAAATTTTGAAAACCCTGAAATTATAGTTGAGGAAGATAAAAATGCAGTTATCACAGATTTTACATTGACAAAAAATGGACTTTTTTATGTAAAAACTAAAAATGGTGTTGAAGCAAAGCTCTATCATTTTAAAGAAAACAAAGAACAAAACATCTCTATACCAAAACCATCTGGATCGATAAATCTTACTTCCAAAAACAGTAAATCAAAGGATTTATGGATAGAAATTGAAGGTTGGACAAATAATGAAGAACGTTATCACTATAACGATAAAACAACGCTATTTACAGAAGAAAATTTAGGAGAAATAGTTGAATTCAATGAATTAAACGATATTACTATAGAAGAAATAGAAGTTACTTCACATGATGGAATTAAAGTCCCATTATCTATTATGTATAAAAAAGGCTTAAAATTTAATAGCGCAAACAGATTGTTAATGACTGGTTATGGTGCTTATGGGATATCTGATGTTCCTTACTTGGATAAATACATGTTGCATTGGCTAAATGAAGGAGGTATTTATGCATCAGCACATGTTCGTGGTGGCGGTGAGAAAGGAAATAAATGGCATAAGGGAGGTTATAAAACTACAAAATCAAATACATGGAAAGATTTTATAGCCTGTACTGAGTACCTTCTTGATAAAAAATACTCGTCTCCTAAAAAAACAGCTATTTGGAGTGGTAGTGCTGGAGGTATTTTAATTGGAAGAGCTATTACAGAGCGTCCAGATTTATATGCAGCTGCCTTTATTAGAGTAGGCATGCTTAATGCTTTACGATCAGAAACAGGTTATAATGGAGCGAATAATACCAAAGAATTTGGAACATTTAAAGATGCTGTCGAATTTAAAGCATTATTAGAAATGGATGCTTTTCAACATATAAAAAAGGGTGTAAAATACCCAGCAGTTTATCTTACAGCAGGAATGAATGATGCTAGAGTACCTGCTTGGCAACCTGCTAAGTTTGCTGCAAGAATGCAAGAAGCAACTGTTTCGGAAAAACCTGTTTTACTTTCTGTTGATTTTGAAGGTGGTCATGGATTTGATGCTTCAGTAAATAAAAAAAATGAAGAGTTAGTAGATGTCTTATCATTCTTTTTATGGCAAACAGGACACCCAGATTATCAGCCTAAAAAATAAAATTTCTTATCATTTTAAATAAAAAATCTCCTTTCTCTCATCTAATAATTTGAGGTTGTAACTCTGGTGATGCAAGAAAGACAGCTTCTCTAAAAACAGGATTTATTTTAGCTATTTTCTTGAAGTAGTTTCCTGTTTTTTTTTATAAAATTGAATTAGAAACAATGGTGTTCTTAAACAGAAATTATTAAATAATTGATATGTTTTAGACGTTTTTTTCAGCAAATCTCATTATTTAATCCAACAAAGACACATAAATTAGAAAAAATTAATTATAGTTTTAATTTACTTATTTTCAGATATTTATATAAAATAATACTACCTGAAATTTATAAATATCAACAACCTTTGTTTGTAATCATCAATTTTCTTGCGTTTGTTTGTATCAGAATTTATCGATTGGGAAGTTCTATGAAAAAGAGAGAATTACAATTCCCTTACTTTATTTTACTAAAAGAGTAAGGGAGTAATTCAATTAACAGCAAACCATAGATAAACAAGTATTTCTAAAATGCTCATATGGCTATGAGTGCCCTAAAATAAATTGTAGAAAATTATAACATTAATAAACAGCATGTCAGATGATAAAAACAATAATACTAGTAGTCTTATCTATTTTAGAAATAATTTTAGGATAAAAATTTTAGAATGAAATTAGATGGGAAAAAGTACAGGCAGATTTCACGTATAGACTCTATATTTATAAATAGCGTCTTGCTTTAATTGTGTCAGAATTTATCGATTGGGAAGTGCTATAAAAAAGAAAAACAATATTAAAAATATTTTTGCGCAAAAATGGTCATATAACTTTGAGTGACCTAAAATAAATTTTAGAAATTATAACATTAATCATAAAAAACGCAGTATGAATTACTTTAAGAAAATTTTATTTTTGTCACTCCTTTGTTCCTTTTTTTCTTGTGAAAATGAACCAAATTTAGGAGAGGATATTGAAAAAAGTGCTTTTAAATTATTAAAAGAATCTGATATTGTCAGAAACTATAATTTAAGAAAAATAGCAGAAAATTTATCAAAATCAAAAGACTCTGATGTTTTTGAGAAAATATCTACGACCGCATTAAAAAAGTAGGCTAAGTTCTAAATTAAATATGTGTTATCTTAGCAAAAAAGAACATTTATGATACCATCTGATTTTAGAGATTATTTTTTGAGCAGTAGCTTAATTATCCAACAAGATATTGTAAACTCTTTACTGTCTTTATCAACATCGGGTTCACATTTAGAAGAAGATAAAGAACGAAAAGCAGTTACTTGTCCTCATTGTAAAAGCGAACGCATACGTGCAAACGGTACATTAAAAGGCGTACAACGCTATTTGTGTAATGGTTGTGGTAAAAACTTTAGTGAAACGACAGGGAAATTTTGGTTTGCATTAAAAAAGAAAGACAAGATTAACAAGTATCTTTATTGTTTACTATCGGGCTATAGTATTAGAAAAAGTGCAAAGGAAACAGGAATCTCAATTCAGACCTCATTTGATTGGCGTCATAAATTATTAACCTCATTTTCTAGCGTTTCAGTATCCGAATTTGAAGGTATTGTAGAGAGTGATGATTTGTTTTTTCCAATTTCAGAAAAAGGGAATCGTACTTTAGAAAGAAAACCTAAGAAACGAGGAGAAAAAGCTAGCAAAGCAGGTATATCTAATGAAAAAGTAGCCGTAATTGCTACCTGCGATCGTTCTGGAAATAAGGATTTTGAAGTGGTTACAACAGGACGAATTAGTAAAAAAGACCTAAACAAGGTGTATCAAGGTAAGCTCGATAAAGCAACAGTACTTTGCAGTGACAGTCATAGAAGTTATGCTGCCTTTGCAAAATCTAATACAATTATTCATAAGAAGTTCAACGCATCAAAAGGACAGAAAACAGTTGATAAAATATATCATGTTCAGAATGTGAATAATATGGATATGAGATTGAGGAAATTTATGGAATCCTTTAATGGTGTAGCAACTAAATATCTGCAAAATTATTTAAACTGGTTTTTGGTACTAGAAAAAATAAAGAATAAGACCAATAAAATGGCAACACTTGCTAGTATTGCATTAGCTTCTAATCAAGTCTGGATACAATTCAAAGAAATAGCTATAAACAATATGCTTTTTAGAACTTAGCCAAAAAGTATGATGGAGATAACAATTTTATTTACAATAAAGATAAAAAAATATTGAAAAAGGAGTCGTTAAATAATTTAGAAAAAGATGTTGATATAGATGAACTAAGTAATCCATATTTAAATATTTATGTATACAAGCCTTATGACAAAACAATAGATAATTTAAAACCCTATGTATTTTATTTCCCTGTTGGTCAAAAAGACACTGAAGTAAATGAATTAATAGGCTTTTTTAATGGAAAAGAAATTAAAATAGATGCTCAAAACCCTCCTATAAACATCGAAAATCCAATTTTTGTAATTGGAGAAAATGAAAGAATTCATGAAATAAAGGAATCGAATGATGTTTCTTTTTCTGTTAAAAACAAAACCTATTCTGCAAAATTTCGATATATTGAAGAGGATAATGGTGAAGGTGGAAGCACTGGTGGCGGAACGAATACTTCAGGTGAGATGAAAGTAACTTACTCTAGATTTATTTCCATGTCAGCCAAACGTTTCTATGAACCTTGGGGTAAGGGTGATGCCGAAGTAAGATTTATTTTTACTAAATCAGGGTACATTAAAAGAAGTATGGTTAGTATAAACCCAATTACTGACCTTGACGTTGAGACTAGCACAGCACTTATAGATGGGGGCTATATGCGTCAGAGTTGGTGGAATTTTTATTCTATTGACAACAATAAACAAACGGCACCTTTTGTAGATTTCACACCATTTGATATTGGTAACTGGTCAAATCCTAAAACAACTGTATATTCAATGAGAATAATTGAAGAAGATAAATATTGGGGTTGGGTAGGATGGCTATTAAATGAGACTCGAAATACAAAAATTAATTTTGTAGATTTCAAAACGGTCTTTTTAAATAATTTAAATATAACACCACAAAACATAGTAGAACCCTCTGTTAGGACTATTTATAATTCAATGGTAAATGCTAATGATAGAGATACGTTTATGGCTGCTTTTAATCAATTAAAAGTAAATACTAATTTTTATTTTAACACTAGTGCTAACAATTACATTAACTTGGAAACAAATATTAAGACATCTTTAGCACTTGCTGGTGTAAATCTTCTTAATCAAGTACTTCTAGCAAATGAGAATACAGATGATCAAATAGGTACTGATATTGAAATCATAAATCAGAATAATAAACTTTATTATTCTTCAGATGGTAGATTTAAATTTAAATTAAGTTATTAAATTATGAAAACAAAAACAGCCATTTTATTTTTTCTTTTAGTCAGTAATATTTACTCTCAACAAAATAAAGAAGAAAAGTTAAAAAACATTATAAGTATTAAAAAAACTTATTTAGTACACTTTTATTAGAAGATAATAATAGCCTTATATTTAACCAATCTAAACCTAGTTCAAATATATTTAATAATACTTATTCAGATTATAATATTTCTTTTCAACGAAGAATAGGTACTCACTTTTTTTTAGGGTTAGATTATTATAACTTTAATGCATATGCTGAAATAAATCCTGTAAGTCTTTCTTTAAGCCTTGCTGGTTTAGAAAGAAAGAAATTTGTATCTAAAACAGGTATTCAATTATTCAGAATTAGTGGATTTTATGATGTTATAAATAAAAACAACCTTCTAATAAGAGCTGGTATATATATTCCTTTCTTTGAGAATAAAACAAAAGATATAACTCTAATTTATAAAGAAAAAATAAATGAGAATAATTTGGTTTCTAACTCTACTATTTATAATTTAAGTAAATTTTATTTAGGTATTGTAAGACCCGAAATTGCTGTAGATTTCTTATATAGTTTCTCTTCGTTAGAAACAGGAATTTCTACTTCATGGAATTCTACAATAAGCGATAATGAACCCATTATTAGGTTTTCAGTAGTATTAAATATTTATTTATAAATATATTTTATTTTAAACAGTATGTGTTTTAAATCCACAATTTTGAATTAACTCAAAATTGTGGATTTAATAATGAGTAATAAAACAATTTTTAAGTTAACATCTAAACATCCTAAAAAAAATGAATTTAAATGACTTTACAAAATATTATTTTTTTCTAATATTAACTATACCTTTATTCTATAGTTGTTCGGAAGAAGATATTTGTACAAAAAAAGTTAACGTTCCTATTTGGAATGAAAAAGAACAGATATTTGAAGATAATTTTCAAGAATTTCCCTGTGATTTTAATGGAATTACCAAAAGCATTTCTAAATTTACTGGTAATGAAAAAATAGAACTTATGCTAAATTTTAAAAATAAAAACACATCCAAAATTCTGGAACATAACAAAAGAAAACATTGAAGAATGTAAAAATTGTGAATTTAGATACCTTTGCCCAGATAATAGAATTCCATTAATAGAAAATAATAAATATTTCCATGAAACACTTTGTAAGTATAACCCAAAAGAAGCTAAATGGGATTAAAAGTAGTCTATTGATATTAGTTTGTGTTTTTATAATATCTTCTTGTTCTACCAGTTCAGAATATATAAAATATAATTATTTTAATGGGTTAACTATTATAATGATACATTAAATATAAGTGCAACTTTTTTTGGTGATATAAAATACAATAAGATTTCTAAAAAGAATATTAAAAAAGAATATTAAAAAAATTGGCTTTAATAAACTATTAATTTCTGGAAAAGCTATTTCTTTTACAGAGGAATATGAAGTTTTATTATTCTACAAGATTGAAGAAAACGAATCTAATATTGATTTTAGTAATGGTGTTTTAGTATTGAATGATACAATTAACAAACATGTGTTATATAAAAAAACAGAAAAAGAAAAAACAATCTTTTTATATTTAAAATCTTTAACTAAATCAAATCAAACTATATTGAAAGATGGTAAAACTATAATAAATTCTATTAAATTTAATAGTTCTTTAGAAAATGAATTAAATTACTCTAAAATATTCAACAATTATAAAAATGAAGATAATTTTTTATATGTCAAGAATAAATTTAATAATGCACCAATAAAGAAAAGTAGAAAAAATGATTGGATGAAATTTCAATATTTAACTACTATTTTATCTAAAGACCCAACGTATTATAAATACATTAATTTAATTCAAAAACTTGAGTTTAATAAAAAAAATATTTAGATAAAAAAATAGATTCTTTATCTATTAGTAATAAAATAATTACCACTGAAAATGATTTTTTAAATGAATTAAAGAGTATTTCTAAAGATAAAAAAGTTGTTATGTTAAATGAAATGCATTGGCATCCAAAACATAGAATACTGGCATTGAAATTATTAGAAAAATTAAAAGAAAATGGATTTAACTACCTAGCTGTAGAAGCTTTAGATGAAAAAAAAGATTCTTTACTTAATGTAAATAAATTCCCAATTAAATCTTCAGGGTACTATACTAGAGAACCTTATTTTGCTATTTTCTTAAGAGAAGCTATAAAATTGAATTATAAAATTGTTGGTTATGATAGTTTTGACACAGAAAACAGAGAAAAGACACAAGCTGAAAATATAAAATCTATTATCGACAAAGATCCAAATGCAAAAGTATTTGTTTATACGGGAATAGACCATATTTTAGAAAAAGACCTCAAGAAAAAAAGAATGGCGGAATACTTCCAAAACTTAACAGGGATAAATCCCTTGACCATTGACCAAGTTGAACTTGTTAGTAACTCATTGAATGAAATAACATTTATAAAATCCTCTTTATTAAAAGACATTAAAAAAGTAAACTCAAATGTTGATTTTTTCATAGTTAATAACATAAGCCCCCAATTAGAAAAGGTTTACAATAAAGAAAACTTAAAGCAATTCAATTTAAAGGATATTAAATTAGAAAAATATAAAAACCAAGAAATATTAGTTTCATTCTATTTTAAGGAAGAATACTTAAAATATAGATCAAGTAACCCGTTGTGCATTTAAACAATATTGACTTTTAAATTGTTTATATTCCTGTTAAAGACAAATTTGTTAATGTATTGAATGATAGTTAATGCTGTTAATTTTGAGAGAATTCTTGTCTTAAAACCTTCAAAAGTTTTCGCATAATTATTCCGTATTTTAAACTGGTCACAAAGTTGAGAAAACAAGGTCTCAATTCGTTTTCTTTTCTTCCTAAAAATATACGTTTGTTTTTTGTAATTCTAAGACCGTTGCAAAAAGCGAACTTAATTATTTTTACTTTTTAGAGTTCCCTTTTTTTTTAGCTACAACATCGATTATGCTATTTTTTTTCTATTTTAAGTGAGTAAATGCCTTTTTTAGGCTTCATTTTTCCTTAATTTTTACAATTAGACGCAAATATCCCTGGACTTCGATATAAATTATAGCACATTGCCTCCATCAAATTTTGTGTATGCATTTTTTTCATCCCTCTGTATCTTGCAATTCCACCTTTAAACCATAATTTTATTCCTCCAAAAGTACGTTCTACTTTAAACCTTGTTTTTCCTATTAATTTATTGAATCTAGTTTCCCATTTTGTTAACGGTTTATTTTTTACCGCCTTTTTAAGGATATGATTCTTTAAATTACGCTTCTTTAAAATCGCAACATTTTTCTTTGATTGGTACCCTTTATCTGCCTTTAGAGGGATGTCTTTTGGTAATACCACATTTACAGTTTCTAGAACTTCCTCCAAATTTGCAATCTCATTTTTGCTGGCAGTTGTGGTTAGTACTCCTAGAACGAGTCCTTCGTTATCCGTTACATGATGCTTTTTAAACCCAAAATGGTACTTTCCTCTTTTCTTTAACCAAGTACCCTCTTTATCGACACTATCTGGATATTCTTTGTGTACTTCTACTTGGTCTGCACAGCGGTCTTCGGTTACCTTAAAATTTGTTTTTCCTTTTGGTCTAAGTGGCGTATCTATTACACTAGCGTCTATTATTAAACCTGTTTTTACAATGATATTATGTGCATCTAGCTGTTTGTTTATGGAGGTAAATAATTTTTCGAAGGTTTGTGTTTTGGTTAATGCGGTTCTAAACCTACTTAAAGTACTATGATCTGGAGCAACCTGTTCAATGGTCATCCCACAAAAATAACTAAAGGAAAGACTGTCATTTATTCGGTCTTCAACTTCATAATCGCTTAAACCATACCAACTTTGTAAAAGACACATTTTAAAAAGTAATGTCCCATCATAAGAAGGCTTGCCAGTGGCACTTTTTCCTTTTAAATAATCATTATTTATTAGGATAGAGATCGTATCCCAATCGATAAGGGTGTTTATTTGGGTGAAAAATGTCTTTTTAATTTTTCTTGCTCGTAAATCGCAAATGCTATCGGCTAAAGTTGGTTGTTTTTGTATTTTCATACACTAAATTTACAGATTAATATACTTACAATCATATATTTAACATAAATAATAACGTGTTATTTTTGTGCTTTTTATTAGGTACTTCCTTGCAACGGTCTTATTCTGTTGATTTTTACGCATTGGAACTTCTAATTTAATTTGTTTACTCTCAAATAAATCTAACTGATAGTCAGCACTTAGGTATCCTTTGTCCCCTAAAACCACACAGTTATTAAACTGATTTTTAATGTCTTTTAAATAATGAATATCATGTACAGAAGCTTTGCTAATATCAAAACTTTTAAACACGCCATCAATAGAACAAACAGCATGTATTTTATAGCCATAATAATGCATGTTTTGACTAGCACAATAACCTCTATTTGGGGCTGAATAAAAGTACTCTTTACAAACTTTACTTCTCCCGCTTCTTGAGAGTTTTACAATCTCCAAAGGCATACTATCTACTACATAATAGTTTTCAAACTCCGTGAACTTATTGGAGAGTTGAGTTCTTATAAATTCAATGGCAAAAAATAATTTTCGCTTCCGTTTATTGTAAACTGATCGCTCTATTTTAGCAAACAAATATTCTGGAATATCCCGAAACAACTGACATTCACTGTCTATACCCATATATTCTGCTGTTAAATTCATAGCGATTAATTCAATGTCTTTTAGTTTTGGTTTCCTGTTTTGACGTAAAAATTGTTCCTTTTCTGTAATTGTGGCTAAGACTTCTAAAATTTTATCGTAATTTGCTCTAAAGTTATTCATCGTATTTAATCGATTGATTGTCAATTAAATATACGACTTTTAATAGTCAAATGAATAACTTTTTTTAACTATTTATAATGCACAACGGGTTCAAGTAGTATTCCTATACTATACAAAATTCTTAAATTTAATAACAATAAATTTCAGTTACCAATTGGTTTATATCAGTTAGTGATAAAAGATAATAATAACAATTTGATTATTTCTAAACAAATTAATATAGAATAGCAATTGAAAAAACCCCCACACTACAAACAATCAGACCAAAAAGATTGTGGCCCTACTTGTTTAAAAATAATTACCAAACATTTTGGTAAGACTATTGCTATTCAAGAATTAAGAAAACTTACAGAGACTACAAGAGCAGGCAGTAGTTTGTTAGGATTAAGTGACGCTGCTGAAAAACTAGGTTTTCGAAGTTTAGGAGTTAAAATATCTTTAGAGAAATTACTAGAAGCCCCATTGCCTTGTATTTTACATTGGAATAAAAACCATTATGTGGTGCTGTATAAAATTACGAATACTAAATTACGAAAAAAGAATTACGAGAAAAGAATTACGAATTACGAGAAAAGAATTACGAATTACGAATTAGGAAACAAAAACTCTTTTAATAAGTATAAAAAGGAAACTGTTTTTCATATAAGTGACCCCGCACATGGTTTGCTAAAATACAATCAAACAGCATTTATAAAACATTGGATAGGAAACAATGCCAATGAAAATACAGAAGAAGGTGTTGCTTTATTAGTAGAACCTACACCAAAATTTTTACTATCCCCAACTCTTTCCGAAGGAAAGGGAGCGGAAAAATCATTAGGCTTTTCTTTTTTATTCAAATATTTATTTCGGTACAAAAGATTTCTTGCACAAATAATTATTGGCTTGCTGGCTGGAAGTTTATTACAGCTTATTTTTCCATTTTTAACGCAGAGTATTGTAGATGTAGGTATAAAGAATCAAGATATTCATTTTATCTATTTAATACTTTTCGCACAGTTAGCATTATTTTTAGGAAAAACAGCAGTAGAAATTATACGAGGTTGGATTCTTTTGCATTTAAGCACACGTATTAATATTTCTTTGGTTTCAGATTTTTTTATCAAATTAATGAATTTACCGATTGCTTTTTTTGATACCAGAATGACAGGAGACATCTTACAACGTATTAATGACCATAAACGTATAGAACGTATTTTAACTACTTCGTCATTAAACGTTCTATTTTCTATGATGAATCTAATTATATTTAGTTTTGTGCTCGCCTATTACAATTGGCAAATATTTGCCATCTTTTTAGTAGGAAGTGTTTTATACTTTTTATGGATAACCCTCTTTTTAAAAAAACGTAGAGATTTAGATTACAAACAATTTTCTCAAGTCAGCCAAGAGCAATCTAAAGTAATTGAGTTGATCAACGGTATGCAAGAAATAAAACTGCACAATGCAGAAAAGCAAAAACGCTGGTCTTGGGAATATTTGCAAGCAAGGCTATTTAAAATTTCTATGGAAGGATTGGCTTTGGAACAATACCAAAATGTAGGTTCAGGCTTTATTAATGAACTTAAAAACATTTTAATAACCGTACTAGCTGCAAAATTAGTGATAGATGGAGAAATTACGCTAGGAATGATGCTAGCCATTACCTACATTGTTGGGCAGCTAAACTCTCCTATCGCTCAATTAATAGGCTTTGTAAGAGAACTACAAGATGCTAAAATTTCTTTAGAACGTTTATCAGAAATACATGAAAAAGAAGACGAGGAGCCTGAAAATAAGGAGCGTATTTCTGAAATACCGAAAAATTCAACGATACATCTAAATAAAGTATCCTACAGATATATTGGTTCAGATCAAATGGTGTTAAAGGAGTTAGATTTAGAAATTCCTGCAAATAAAATTACCGCAATTGTGGGCACAAGCGGAAGCGGCAAAACCACTTTAATGAAATTGCTGTTAAAATTCTATGACCCTAATTCTGGAGGTATTCTATTAGGAAACTATGATTTAAAAAGTGTTTCTCAAAAAACATGGAGAAGCCAATGTGGCGTAGTGATGCAAGAAGGCTATATTTTTAGTGATACCATTGCCAATAACATTGCTGTGGGTGTAGATTATGTAGATAAAAAGAAATTAGCACACGCAGTAGATGTTGCCAACATAAAAGAGTTTATAGAAAGTTTACCGCTGTCTTATAATACTAAAATAGGAATGGAAGGCGTTGGCTTAAGTACTGGGCAAAAACAACGTTTATTAATTGCAAGAGCAGTCTATAAAAACCCAAAATATTTATTTTTTGATGAAGCCACTTCTGCTTTAGATGCGAATAATGAAAAAGTAATTATGGAAAAATTGAACACCTTTTTTGAAGATAAGACAGTTGTAGTAATTGCGCATCGATTAAGTACTGTTAAAAACGCAGATCAGATTGTAGTGTTAGACAAAGGAAAAATTGTAGAAGTTGGTAATCACCAATCTTTAATTAAAGAAAAAGGAAGTTATTATCATTTGGTGAAAAATCAACTAGAATTAGGAAGCTAAATGATAATTACGAATTGAGAATTACGAATTACGAATTGGGAATCAAAAAGAGAATAGATGAAGAAAGACAATATTGTACAAATAAAGAGTTATGAGTTTGCTTTGTTATGCATAAAACTTTTTCAGAATTTATCTAAAAATAAAAATGAGTATATACTTTCTAAACAAATTTTAAGAAGCGGCACCTCTATAGGCGCTAATATTGAAGAGGCTATTGGCGGACAAAGCACCAAAGATTTTCTCCACAAATTATCGATATCCTATAAAGAAGCAAGAGAAACACATTATTGGTTACGATTATTAAGAGACAGTGCTTATATTTCTAAGGAAGAAAGCATTATGCTTATTGAAAAATGTGAGGAATTACTTCGCATTATTGGTTCAATACAAAAAACAACAAAAGCGCGTAATTCATAATTTGAAATTCGTAATTCAAAATCCGTAATTCCTAATTCCTAATTTAAAAAATGAACACTAATTTAAAAGACATAGAATTAAGAAGTGAAGAAGTCCAAGAGATTCTAACGAAAGTACCCAATTGGATGATTCGTTGGGGAAATACGCTATTCTTGTTTTTAATTGTAATGCTTTTAGCATTGTCTTGGCTTGTTAAATATCCAGATATTATTACTTCAGAAGCAATTATTACAACTGAAATTCCGCCACAAAAAGAATTTGCTAGAGTTACAGGGAAAATTGATACCCTATTTGTAAAAGATGCACAGAATGTCATTGAAGGTGAGTCACTCGCAATTATAGAAAATACAGCTAATTATTCAGATGTATTCTTTTTAAAATCAATTGTTGATACCATTAAAGTGCAAAAAACATCTTTTATTTTTCCAATCAACAAACTTCCAATTTTATTTTTAGGAGCTATTGAAACTAACTTTGCTATTTTTGAGAATAATTATATCAACTATCTTTTAAATAAAGAATTAGATCCATTTTCTAACGAAGCCATTGCAAATAAAATTACTACATCAGAATTAACGAGAAGGTTAAACAATATTCAATCTCAAAAAATATTACATAAAAGAGAATTAGAATTCAACCAAAAAGATTTAGAAAGAAGTAAATCGCTATTCAACAAAGGAGTAATTTCAAAAAAAGAATATGAAACCAAGCAAATAGAATACTTAAGGGCAGAACGCAATTATAAAAATATGACTGCTGCTATTTCTCAAGTAAGAGAAGCTATTTCTAATAGTAAAAGAACCTCAAAAGGAACAGAAATATCTCGTATTAGAGAAGAAATGACATTGCTTAAAAACGTAATTCAGTCTTTTAATCAACTGAAAAAAAGTATTAAAGATTGGGAAATGCGGTATGTGTTAAGTGCTAAAATAAATGGAAAAGTTTCTTTTTTAAATTATTGGAGTCAGAATCAAACAGTAAATCAAGGTGCTTTAGTTTTTACAATTATTCCGAATGAAAATGCTGCTTTTATTGCCAAATTGAAAACGCCTGCGCAAAATTTAGGAAAAGTAAAAATCGGACAAATCGTAAATATCAAGCTTCAAAATTATCCAGATTATGAATTTGGGGTTTTAAAAGGAACTGTAAATCATATTTCTGAAATTTCAACCACAGATGGTTTTTACACCATTGACGTTTCACTTCCTGAAAAATTAATAACCTCTTATAATAAAGAAATAGAGTTCAAACAAGAAATGCGTGGAACAGCAGATATTGTAACAGAAGATTTACGTTTAATTCAGCGTTTCTTTTATCAGTTTAATAAAATTATGAAACGATAGTTTACATTTCTCTTTATTTTTCTATCTTTAAGCAAAGAAAAAAAATGCTAGTCAAAGTTTATGGTTCTGCCGTTTTTGGTATTGAAGCCGCCACAATTACTGTTGAAGTTAATATAGATAAAGGAATTGGTTACCATTTAGTTGGTTTGCCAGACAAAGCTGTTAGTGAAAGTTCATATCGGATTTCTGCTGCTTTAAACAACAACAACTTTAAACTTCCTGGAAAAAAAATAATTATCAATATGGCACCTGCCGATATTAGAAAAGAAGGCGCTGCTTATGATTTAACTTTGGCAATGGGAATTCTTACTGCATCCAACCAAATAAAATCTACCAATATTGATGAATATATTATTATGGGCGAGCTTTCTTTGGATGGAAGTTTACAGCCTATAAGAGGAGCCCTACCTATTGCAATAAAAGCGCGCGAAGAAGGTTATAAATATTTTATTTTACCAAAAGACAATGCTAAAGAAGCTGCAATTGTAGATGATTTAGAAGTTTTAGGAGTAGAAAATATCATGGAAGTTATCAATCATTTTAATGGTGATAAAATAATTGAATCTACAATTGTTGATACAAGAGCAGAATTTTATAAAAACATCGATTTTCCTGAGTTTGATTTTTCGGATGTAAAAGGACAAGAATCTATAAAACGTTGTATGGAAATTGCTGCAGCTGGCGGACATAATATCATTTTAATTGGTCCTCCAGGTTCTGGAAAAACAATGTTAGCAAAAAGATTACCATCCATTTTACCCCCAATGACGCTGCAGGAAGCATTAGAAACCACAAAAATTCATTCTGTAGTTGGTAAAACAAAAAATAATGGATTGCTATTTCAAAGACCTTTTAGAAGTCCACATCATACAATTTCTGATGTTGCTTTGGTTGGTGGAGGCCAATATCCACAACCAGGAGAAATCTCACTTTCTCATAATGGTGTTCTATTTTTAGACGAATTACCAGAATTTAAAAGATCGGTTTTAGAAGTTATGCGTCAACCTTTAGAAGACCGAGATGTTACTATTTCTAGAGCTAAATTTACGGTAACCTATCCTTGTAGTTTTATGTTGGTGGCAAGCATGAATCCCAGTCCGTCTGGATATTTTAATGATCCGAGTTCGCCAATGACTTCTTCACCTCAAGAAATGCAACGATATTTAAGTAAGATTTCTGGACCTTTGTTAGACAGAATTGATATCCATATAGAGGTTACTCCTGTTCCGTTTGAAAAACTAACAGAGGAACGAAAAGGAGAATCATCCGTAGAAATTAGAAAACGAGTAACAGCCTCAAGAGAAAGACAATCCGAAAGATTTAAAGATTTTGAAAACGTACATTATAATGCGCAAATGAGTGTAAAACAAATTCGGAAATACTGTAAATTATCACCAGAAAGTTTATCACTTTTAAAAACAGCGATGGAAAAATTAAACCTTTCAGCCAGAGCGTATGACCGAATTTTAAAAGTTTCTAGAACGATTGCTGATTTAGCAAATACTACAGACATTTCTCCAGATCATATTGCAGAAGCAATTCAATATAGAAGTTTGGATAGAGATGGTTGGTTGGGTTAAAAAAACAACGGAATCACAAACTGATAATACAAAATTAATAAGCCTACAGCAATTAGGTTTAAAACAATTCCTGCTTTTACCATTTGATTCACTTTTACATAACCACTTGCAAAAACAATTGCGTTTGGTGGCGTTGCCATTGGCAGCATAAATGCACAACTGCTTGCCATTGTAACCGGAATTAATAAATTTAAAATAGGAATATTTAAACCAATTGCAATACCTGCCACAACAGGAGCTAAAACAGAAATTAAAGCAACGTTGCTCATTAATTCGGTCATAAATAACATTAAGATAATTAACAAAGAAACGGTTACTAAAACATTAAGATTTCCAGCAGCAATTGAATCTGTAATTAAAGCAACCAAACCACTAGAATCCATTGCATTTGCGAGTGCTAAACCACCTCCAAAAAGCAGTAGAATTCCCCATGCTAATTTTTCTGTGTCTTTCCATTTTAAGATAAAATTTCTTTTATGAAAATTCATAGGAATTGCAAATAAAGAAACTGCACCAATTAAACTGATAATAGTATCTGATAATTTTAAATTAGGAAAAATATTGTTAATAATGGTTCTCGTAACCCATAAAAAAACAGTAATTCCAAAAATTAATAAAACTCTTTTTTCCTCCTTGGATATTTTACCAAGTTTCACTACTTCATCCGTAATTAAATTTGCTGATGCTGAAAACAAAATGCCTTTACTTGGAAACATCAATTTTACCAATACAAAATAGACTGCAACAATCATAATTATTGAAAACGGTAAACCAAAACTCATCCAAGTTAAAAAAGAAATTTGAATATTATATTGATTTTCTAAAAGTCCGATTAAAACCGAGTTTGGTGGTGTTCCAATAACGGTGGCAATTCCGCCAGCATTTGCAGCAAAAGCGATACCTAACATAATACTCAACGCAAAATTTTTATCGCCTTTTGTAAAGCCGTCTTTATCGTCTATTAATAGTTTTATAACGGATATTGCAATTGGCAACATTACCACTGTAGCTGCCGTATTGCTTATCCACATACTCATAAAACCAGTTGCAATCATAAAACCCAACACTACTTTATTAGGCGTTGTGCCTGTAAATTTTACAATATTTAAAGCAATTCTTTTATGCAGGTTTACTTTTTCTAAAGCCAAAGCCAATATAAAACCACCAAAGAATAAGAATATAATCGGACTTCCATAATTTGCGCCAACAGCATCAATTTCCATGACTTTTAAAAGCGGAAATAAAATTAATGGCAACAAGGCAGTAACAGCGATATTTACGGTTTCTGTAATCCACCAAATTACCATCCAAAGTGCAACTGCTATTACAGCGTCTCCTTTTTCTGATATCAAAAAGAACGGAAGATTTACGACAATAAAAAACAATATGGGCCCTAGAAGAAGTCCTATTTTTTTGGCTATGTGCATTTTAGATTGATTAATTTCCGCGCTAAATTAGCAAAAGTCTTAGGAACTTTATTGATAATTTTTTAATCAAAATAATATAATTTTATAAATACGAGAATCTGCGTTAAGGATTGAACGGGCTGTTTGAGCTCTTTTTGTTTTTTTAAACAAAAAAGCGAGTAGTGAAAGCCTGTTAAAACGCCCAAAAAGAAAAAACCCTTACAAATTAATGCAAGGGTTTTTATATATTTTACAATCTAAGAATGAGATTGCCAAGTCATTACTTCCTCGCAATGACAGATAGTTCAAATTTTTAGAAACCATTAACTAGCAACTAAAAACTATTAACCATTTTTAGTATCTATAATGTTCTGGCTTAAATGGCCCGTCTACAGTTACACCAATATATGATGCTTGATCTGAACGCAACTCTGTAAGCTCTACTCCTATTTTTGCTAAGTGTAAAAACGCTACTTTTTCATCTAAATGTTTTGGTAACATATACACTAAATTTTCATAAGCATCTCTGTTTGTCCACAATTCTATTTGCGCCAACGTTTGATTTGTAAATGAATTAGACATTACAAAACTTGGATGACCAGTTGCACAACCTAAGTTTACTAAACGTCCTTCTGCCAAAAGAATAATATCTTTGCCGTCAATAACATATTTATCAACTTGAGGTTTGATAGTGTCTTTTGTATGACCGTAGTTTTTGTTTAACCAAGCCATGTCGATTTCATTATCGAAATGCCCAATATTAGCAACAATCACTTTGTCTTTCATTGCTTCGAAATGATGACCTTGAATAATATCTTTGTTACCTGTAGTTGTAATAATAATATCAGAATTTGCAATAACAGTTTCTAATCTTTTTACTTCAAAACCGTCCATTGCAGCTTGTAAAGCACAAATAGGATCGATTTCTGTAACAGTTACAATAGAACCTGCACCTTTAAAAGAAGCTGCTGTTCCCTTACCAACATCACCGTAACCACAAACAGTTACACGTTTACCAGCTAACATAATATCGGTTGCTCTACGAATTGCATCTACTGCAGATTCTCTACAACCATATTTATTATCAAACTTAGATTTTGTAACAGAATCGTTTACGTTAATTGCTGGCATTGGCAAAGTTCCTGCTTTAACTCTGTCATACAATCTATGAACTCCCGTTGTAGTTTCTTCTGATAAACCATTGATTCCTGCAGCTAATTCTGGATAACGATCTAAAACCATATTTGTTAAATCTCCGCCATCATCTAAGATTAAGTTTAATGGTTTTTTGTCTTCACCAAAAAACAACGTCTGTTCTATACACCAATCAAATTCTTCTTCGGTCATATCTTTCCAAGCATACACTTCAGTTCCTGCAGCAGCAATTGCAGCAGCAGCTTGATCTTGTGTAGAAAAAATATTACAAGAACTCCAAGTAACTTCTGCTCCTAAAGCTTGTAAAGTTTCTATTAAAACGGCAGTTTGAATCGTCATGTGCAAACAACCTGCGATTCTAGCGCCTTTTAAAGGTTGACTGTCTTTAAATTCTTCTCTCAAAGCCATTAATCCTGGCATTTCTGCTTCTGCCAAATTCATTTCTTTTCTTCCCCAATCGGCCAAAGAAATATCTTTCACTTTAAAAGGGATATAAGTAGCGGTTTTTGTGCTCATATTTTGTATATTTAAATCTATTTTTTTCGATTACAAAGTTACAACAACCATTTTAAAAACTATGGCTCTTTACAAAACATTAACGATTGGCAAAACGACTAAAGTCCTAATTTGGAAGATAGAAGAATCTATCGAGGATTTACACAAAGGAATTAGTTTATCCGAAAACAGTAAAACTAGATTAAATTCTATGAAGTCTAATTTGCATCAAAAAGGCTTTTTAAGCATACGACATTTGCTAAAGGAAATTAATTTAACGGATACTGATATAAATTATGATGATTTTGGAAAACCTCATTTAACCAACGGAAGGCATATTTCCATCACACATTCTTTTACATTTACTGCCATTATTTTTTCTGATAAAAGTCCTGTAGGAATTGACGTTGAAAAACAGCGTGAAAAAATCTTAAAAATTGCGCACAAATTTACGCCAATTGAGGAATACAAAACCATTGCAAATGTTGATGCTTTAATAAGTAAACTAACTATTGTTTGGGGCGCAAAGGAGAGTTTGTATAAAATATACGGAAAGAAAAAATTGCTTTTTTTACATCATATTTATATAAATGATTTTAATTTTGAGGATCAAAAAACTACTGGTGAAATCCGTTTTGACGGGAAATTAACTTCTTATAACATCCAGTTTTTAGAGTTTGAAGGATTTACGTGTGTGTTCGCTTTTTAAAAGTTCAAGGTTTAAAATTTAAGATTAACCGTCTTATAAAACTTGTCTTTTCGACGCTAAAAGTAATCTCATTATTCACGCTACACCGTTTTTCTAACTAAACTATGTTTCTATTGTGGTAAAAAAAACATCAAAATTAAAATGAACTTCTTACTTTTGACTTTTTATAAATCTCTATAGAATAAAATGACAGAAATTTTTGATTTCTTTTTTGGTCAATATAAAACCTATTCAACCACAGAAACTACTTTAGAAATTATTGCCGTAATTTTTGGTTTTTTATCCGTTTGGTATTCTAAACAAAATAAAATTTGGGTATTTCCAACCGGTATGATTAGCACCTCCATTTTTGTATATCTTCTTTTAAAATGGGAACTTTTAGGTGATATGATGATTAACGGATATTACTTTATTATGAGTGTTTATGGTTGGTATATCTGGACTCGTAAAGTTGATGAAACGCATGTAACTCCGATTTCAAGAACCACTCCAAAAGAGAAAAAAACATCCATTTACATCTTTTTCGCAACGCTTCTTTTTGTGTTTATCGTTTATAATTATTTTGACAGATGGACCTCATGGGTTGCGTATGCAGATACCATTACAACTGCAATTTTCTTTGTGGGCATGTGGTTAATGGCAAAACGTAAAATAGAAAATTGGTTATTTTGGATCGCAGGAAACATCATTTCTGTACCTTTATATTTTTATAAAGGATTTACTTTTACAAGTTTTCAATATTTAGGATTTACATTTATAGCAATATTTGGTTATTTAGCATGGAAAAGAAGCTTAGACAAGACCCAATTAACATCGTAAAAGTTGTTTTATTTGGTCCAGAATCTACAGGAAAAACAACACTTTCAAAACAATTAGCACGTTATTACAATACGGTTTGGGCGCCAGAATTTGCAAGAGATTACCTGCAAAAAAAATGGAATAACGAACGTAAAACTTGTGAAGCAGAAGATTTGATTGAAATTGCATTTGGCCAAATAAAACTAGAAAACAAATTGGCCAAAAAAGCCGATAAAGTCTTGATTTGTGATACTGATTTGCTAGAAACAAAAGTCTATTCAGAAGAATATTACGGTGGTTTTGTGGATGAAAATTTAGACAAAGCTGCTAAAAAAAATCAATATGATTTGTATTTATTAACATACATAGACACACCTTGGGAAGAAGATGATTTACGAGATAGACCCGGTTTACGTTTAGAAATGTTTACCGCTTTTGAAAACGCTCTAAAGAAACACAATCGTAATTATATTTTATTAAAAGGCGATAAAGAAACTCGATTAAAAAATGCAACAAAAGCTATTGATAAAATTATTGCAGATAAAGAAAATCTAAGTTCATTCTCAGATTCGTTGTTAATTTAAATATGCCTATTTTTTATCAAAATTTAAGTAACTTTATAATTCTTATCAGTATTAATTAAAAGAAGTATAAAACAGACATACATCTATTTTCTTTCAACATTATTCTATTGCCTTTCCAAAAAAAATGAATTCAGAAAACATCCAAAAAGAACTCAATTTTAAAGCCATAAGAAGTTCTGGTGCTGGTGGGCAACATGTAAATAAAACATCCTCTAAAATTGAATTAACGTTCGATTTAGAAAACTCCATTTCCCTTTCTGATGCACAAAAAGAGCTTTTAAAAACCAAACTTTCATCCAAATTAACCAAAGAAAATGTATTGATTCTTTTTTGTGAAGAAACGCGTTCTCAACATCGAAATAAAGACCTTGCTATCAAGCGTTTTTTAAGCTTGATTAAAACAAATTTAATTCGCCCTAAAAAAAGAAGACTTACAAAACCTAGTAAAACTTCCATCAAAAGAAAAGCTGAAAACAAACAAAGAACTTCAGTAAAAAAGGCCTTGAGAAAAAAACCAAAATTAGATTAGAATAAAAAATCACTTTTTTGTTTCCTATTAAAAAATTCCAACTTAATTTTGCAATGTTCTCATAAAGGGGTGCTAAATTAGAGTTGTACGTTTTTAGTTGATAGTTATTAGTAACTAATCATTCAAAATTAAAAAATCAAAACTTTTTATACGGCTGAGATCATACCCATTGAACCTAGAACAGGTAATGCTGTTTAGGAATTTATTGCAAAGTAATTACAAAGTTTAACTGAAATAATCTTTATTTTGATGAGATTACTACGTTGTAAACTCTTCGTAATTACACACAAATTATTCAATATTAATCACAAGAATAATTACCTCTTTTTATTCGTTTTAAAATTTTTTAAAATGAAAAAAAACATCTTTTTTTTATTCTTGTTTACAAGTATACTTGTAAACGCCCAGACATTTACACTTAAAGGAAAAGTAGTAGATGAAAACAATGAATCTTTACCAGGAACAACTATTTTGGTAAAAGAATCTAAACAAGGAACTTCCACAGATTTTGATGGAAAGTTCAATCTAAATCTTCCAAAAGGGAAGTACACAATTCAAATTTCATTTATTGGTTACAAAACAGTTTCTAAAGAAATTTCTTTCATCAAAAACGATGAAATCAAATTTACTTTAGTACCAGATTCAACAGTTTTAGAAGAAGTATTGGTTTCTGCAGTTCGTGTAAATGCAGATGTTCCGGTTACATTTTCTAACGTATCCAAAAAGGAAATTGCCAAACGTAATTTAGGTCAAGATATTCCTATTTTACTAAACTACATGCCTTCTGTTGTTTCGTCATCCGATGCTGGCGCAGGAGTTGGCTATACATACATGAGCGTGCGTGGTTCTAATAGCGAGCGAATTAATGTAACCGTAAACGGAATTCCTTATAACGATTCAGAAAGTCATGGAACTTTTTGGGTGAATTTAGGCGATTTTGCTTCTTCTACAGAAAACTTGCAATTGCAGCGTGGCGTAGGAACATCAACAAACGGTTCTGGAGCTTTTGGCGCGAGTTTAAACATTTTAACGGATGCTGTTTCCGAAGAGTCTTTTGGAGAAATTTCTAATTCTTTTGGTTCTTTTAATACACGAAAACACACCGTTAAATTTAGTACCGGAAAGATTGATGATCACATAGAAATTGCGGGTCGTTTGTCTAATATTTATTCTGACGGTTATGTAGATAGAGCTTTTGCTGATTTAAAATCGTACTATTTACAAGGAAGTTATTCGGATAAAAATACGTTGATAAAAGCCATCACTTTTGGTGGAAAAGAGAAAACGTACCAAGCTTGGGAAGGCTTAACCGCTGAGCAACTAAGGGAAGACCGAAGACAAAATCCATATACCTACGATAATGAAGTAGATGATTACAATCAGAATCATTATCAATTGCATTGGAATGAGAAAATTAGCGAAAATTGGTCTACAAATGTTGCTTTAAACTACACCAAAGGATCGGGATTCTTTGAGCAATTTAAATCAGAAAGAGATGCCGCAGATTATGGTAATTTAATTGAAGATGGAACTGATGTAATTGTAAGACGTTGGTTAGACAATGATTTTTATGTAGTAAATTTCAATACGAATTATAAAACTGATAAAGTTAATTTTATAACAGGAGCTTCTTACTCTCATTATACGGGAGATCATTTTGGCGAAGTAATTTGGGGAGAAAATTTAGCGCCAAATGCAAGTATTAGAGACCGTTATTATTTTTCTGATGCTAAAAAAACCGACTTTTCAATCTTTGCAAAAGCAACTTTTAGTATTACCGATAAATTGTCTGGATATGCAGATATACAAGGAAGATTTGTTAGTTATCAAACCGCAGGAATTACAAATGATATTGTTCCTATTAATGTGGATGCAAACTTTAATTTCTTTAACCCTAAGTTTGGATTTACATACAAAATCAATGAAAGCAATAATCTTTACACCTCTTTTGCCGTGGCTAATAGAGAACCTAATAGAAATGATTTTGAAGGCGGAATTACGCAACCAGAAACCTTAAACGATTTAGAATTTGGTTGGCGTTTAAAAAATGAAAACATCAAATTAAACACGAATATCTACTATATGGATTATAAAAATCAGTTAGTTTTAACAGGCGCTTTAGATGATGTTGGCCAACCAGTAAGAGCTACATCTGGAAGTAGTTATAGATTGGGTTTAGAAATTGATGCCGATATTAAATTGTCTGATCAATTTTCTATAAAACCAAATGCAGCTTTTAGCAACAATAAAAACAGAGACTTTTTTATTACTAGAGATGGCGTTGAAGAACCAGAAAGTATAGGAAACACAGACATTTCTTTTTCTCCTGATGTAATTATTGGTGCTATTTTCACCTATCAACCAATAGAAAATTTACAGCTTTCATTTTTATCAAAATATGTTGGCCAACAATTGATGAGTAATTTTAGTAGTATAATTTCTAACAACGATGTTTTAGATAGCTATTTTACTTCTGATATAAATATGGTTTACGAACTAAAAACAACTAAAATTTTTAAATCTGTGGTGTTTTCTGCGCTGATAAATAACATTTTTAATGCAGAATATGTAGACAGAGGTTACTATTACACGTATGATGACAATTGGTCTGACCCAAATACAATAACCACTTTAGATGGTGCAGGATATTATCCGCAAGCTACAAGGAACTTCTTAATTGGAGTTACCTTAAGATTTTAGAGAAAAACCATTTTTTAATCATAATTGATTAAAAATGATCTAAAAACAAACAAAACGAGCGTTTTCTGTTGAAAATCGCTCGTTTTTTCGTATCTTCGTGATTCACGAAAAACTATTGTACTTAAAATAAAAGAAACCTCTTCGTTTATAATTTTGATTTTTTCATTTTTAAAAATCATTTTGGTAAACTTATTCCTACTGCTTTCTAGTTTTTCCGTTTCACATTTTTTTTAAGAAATTACACACATTTCAATACTAAATTCTTAATTAAAAAGTGGTTCACACTTTTTAAAACATACTTATGAAAATATTTCACATTAAAAGAAAAATTAAATATCAAAAATACTATTCTTCTGCAATGGGAATGCTAAACTCAAGAGTTACGTACATCAAAAAATATTTTTTAGGCATTCCGTTTAAAACAATCCATACGCAAAGAGTTACTTATTATGGAGAAGTTAAAAAAAGTGATGATTGCAACTTATTTATTTAAAATTAACTTCAAAAAAAATCAATATAATATATGAGACAACTTAAAATTGTTAAACAAGTTACCAACCGTGATTCAAAGTCTTTAGAGAAATATTTTCAAGAAATTAGTAAAATTGGACTTATTACCGCTGATGAAGAAGTAGAATTAGCTTTGAAAATAAAAAAAGGTGATGATAAAGCGTTAAACAAACTTGTACAAGCAAATTTAAGATTTGTTGTTTCTGTGGCTAAACAGTATCAAGGCCAAGGATTAAAATTATCTGATTTAATAAATGAAGGTAATTTAGGTTTGGTAAAAGCTGCAAAACGTTTTGATGAAACTAGAGGTTTTAAATTTATTTCATACGCCGTTTGGTGGATTCGTCAAGCTATAATGCAAGCTTTAGCTGAACAATCAAGAATTGTGCGTTTGCCTTTAAATAAAATTGGAAGTATCAATAAAATACGAAAAATATATGCTCGATTAGAACAAAATGAACAGCGTATGCCAACTCATAAAGAAATTGCAAAACAGTTAGACATGACGGAAACTTCGGTAGAACAAGCTTTAAAAAACTCTGGAAGACATGTTTCTATGGACGCTCCGTTTAGAGAAGGCGAGGATTCTAACTTATACAACGTAATACAGTCTGATGAATCTCCAAGACCAGACAAAAATTTAATCAAACAATCTCTAACGATAGAAATAGATAGAGCTTTAGAAACATTATCTTACAAAGAGGCAAATGTAATAAAAATGTTTTATGGCATAAACCTACCTTCCGCCCATAGTTTATCTGAAATCGGAGAAATATTTGATTTATCTAGAGAAAGAGTTCGCCAAGTAAAAGAAAAAGCAATTAGAAATTTAAAATCTAAGTCTAGAACGCATCTTTTAAAATCTTATTTAGGATAAAAAATCTTTATCCATAAATTGACAAGACTTAAAAATATACTTATTTAAAACTCCAAGTTTATTCTTGGGGCTTTAAATATTATGTAAAAGAGTTTTTTACTTGCTAACTTCTGAATAGCTTGTTTTGATAATTTTTCTTTTACCTCTGCCGAATTATCTTTTATTGATGTAAAAGGAACTATAGATTTTTCAATATCAATACCAACTCCACCTATGTTTTCTAAACTTAATAATCCTTTTTTAATCATTGCGGCACAACCAGCACACTTTAAATTTTCTATTTGAATATATATTGTTGTAATTTTTTTAATTTTCTTGTTTCCACTGGTTATATCCGCCCAAAACACTGTAGACTTGATATCCTTTTTCTTGCAATATTTTTGCGGATTTACTACTCCTATTTCCGCTTCTGCAATATAAATAAACCGGCATATTTTTATCTAACTGCGTTGTTGCTTTTGTGTAAAAATCAGTGTCAAAAAAATTCGAAAATTTTGCTGTTTTTATAAACCCTAGTTCAATTTCTTCCGGTGTTCTAACGTCTAATAATTGTACATTTTCTTTTTCTAACAACACTTTTAATTCTGATGTTGAAATAGATTTTATTTCTTGTTGTGAATTGCAATTGATAAAAAAGAAACTTATCAGTAAAAAGCTGAATATATTTTTCATTTTATTTATTTTAAGGTTGACGGACAAACTGCCGCTGTTCTCTCGATGGTTGTATTTTTAATAGCGTCATAACCGCCATCAACATCAATAAGATTATGAAATCCGCGTGCTTTCAAAATAGAAGCAGCAATTACAGAACGATAACCTCCTGCACAATGCACATAAAAATCTCCTTTTTTAGGGAATTCAGAAATATGATTATTTAAAAAGTCTAACGGTGTATTTTCTGCAATTTTAAGATGTTCGCTTTCATATTCTCCTGGTTTTCTAACATCAAAAACTACTGCATTTTCATTTATTTTCTTTGATAAAACATCCGCAGAAACAGAAGTTATGGTATCAATTTCCTTACCTGCTTTTTTCCAAGAGTCAAAACTACCTTCTAAATACCCTAACACATTATCAAAACCAACTCTAGACAAACGTATAATAGTACCTTTTTCTTCACCTTCTGGCGTTACTAACAAAATAGGTTGTTTAATATCTTTAATCAATGCGCCAACCCAAGGCGCAAAAGTACCGCCTAAACCAACAAAAATAGATTGTGGTATAAAGCCTTTTATAAATTCTGATTGATGGCGAACATCTAAAATTAATGCATCAGTTTCATTTGCGTGAATTTCAAACCCCTCGACAGACAAAGGTTTTGCACTATTTTCGATAACTTCATCTATATTTTTATATCCTTCTTTATTTAGTTTTACATTTAAAGGAAAATAGGCAGGAGGAGGCAATAAACCATCTGTAACTTCTTTCACAAACTCATCTTTAGTCATATTTGCTCTTAAAGCATAATTGGTTTCTTTTTGGTTACCAATTGTACCTACAGTTTCTTTGCTCAAATTTTTACCACAAGCAGAACCTGCTCCGTGTGCGGGGTATACAATAACTTCATCTGCCAACGTCATTACCTTATTACGTAAACTATCAAACAGAAAACCTGCTAAATCTTTTTCTGTAACGTCTCCTTTTTGAGCTAAATCGGGTCTACCAACATCACCTAGAAACAGCGTATCTCCACTAAAAAGCGCATGATCTTTTCCGTCTTTATCTTTCAATAAATAACAGGAACTTTCCATGGTATGACCTGGAGTGTGCAAAACAGTAATTGTAATATCGCCTACTTTAAAAACCTGATTATCTTTTGCTATGATTGCCTCAAAAGCTGTTTTTGCAGTTGGACCAAACACAATTTTTGCCCCAGTTTTTTCGGATAAAGTAACATGACCACTTACAAAATCCGCATGAAAATGCGTTTCGAAAATATATTTTACTTTTGCTTTATTTTTAGTTGCTTTGTCTATATAATCTTGCACTTCTCTTAATGGGTCAATAATTGCAACTTCACCATTACTCTCTACATAATAAGCACCTTGCGCTAAACAGCCCGTATAAATTTGTTCTATTATCATACTCTTTAATATAGTTGATTTTCAAAGATACCTTTGAAAACTTAATTTTTAAATGATATTTATCACTTTCATTTCTAATTACCTATATGCTTGATGTATATATTTAGCATACTTTTCTTGGTGTTTTCTATCACCCGTTTTATAATATTTTACAGCATCATTTACTCTCATAAAAAAGTGATTAATATCTATGATTTGTAAAATTCCGCTTCTAAAAAAATCATCTCTAACAGGTCCTTTAACACCTGCAAAATAAAAAATAATATCTTTTTTCTGATAATACTTAATGCGTTCTTTTAACATTTCTACGCCCGTACTATCTACTCTATTAATACTCTCTGCATCTAATACAATCAATTTTAATGCCTTTCCTTTTCTGTCTGCCATTTGGTCTAAATTATCTCTAAAATAACTAGAATTTGCATAAAATATCTGAGCATCAAATCTAAAAATCAAGATATCATCTTCTATAATTACTTCTTCAAATCGATTTTTATTTCTATAAAAATTCGAGTTTGGCACTTTACCTAATTCAGTAACATACGGTCTTGAAGTTCTAAATATTAAAACAATTAAGGATAAACCTACTCCAACTGCAATGCCATATTCAATACCTAGTAATAAAGTTGCTAAAAAGGTGGATAACATTAACCAAAAATCCAAATTATTCGCCCTCCATAAAAAAGCAGCTTCCTTAAAATTTATCAAGCCAAAAACAGCAACTATAATAATTGCCGCTAATACAGTTTTAGGCAAATGATAAAATAATGGTGTTAAAAATAGTAGTGTAATTACAACCATTGCCACAGAAATTAATGCCGCCATTCCTGTTTTTGCGCCACTTTCTTGATTAATTGCAGAGCGAGAAAAACTCGATGCAGAAGGGTAAGCCTTAAATAAAGAACCCACCATATTACTTAAACCTAAAGCAATTAATTCCTGATTGGGTCTTATTCTGTATTCATCTTGTTTTGCCTCCAAAGATTTACCTATAGAAATCGTCTCTAGATAACCTACCATCACTAACGTTAATGCAATTGGCAACAGTTCTCTAATTTGATCTATATCGAATTCTGGAATACCGAAAACAGGCAAACCTGATGGTATTTCTTTTACAATAGATACATCAGAAAAACTTTTTCCAAAGTATTTCATACTTAATATACCAAGAATTACAACAATTAATGCATTTGGTATTTTTTTGTTAATTTTTCTAAAAACAATAATTATAATTACGGATATCAGCCCAATTATTGATGTATGCTTATTAAAAGTAGCTACTTGCAGCCAAATATCCTCTACAATAAACTGAATTTGATCACTTTGAATAAAATCTACACCCAATAAATTTCTAAATTGATTGAGTCCAATGATTAATGCAACCGCAGATGTAAAACCTGTAATTACTGGTTTTGAGAGAAAGTTTACGATAAAACCTAAACTAAAGATTCCCATTATAAACTGAATAGTTCCCACCATTAAACCCAACAAAATTGCAATAGAAATATAACTATTTGAACCCGCCAACGCTAAAGCAGAAACACCGGTCGCAACAATTAAGGAATCCATTGCTACGGGTCCTATGGCTACTTGCCTTGAGGAACCAAAAATAGCATACATAACTTGGGGAACTAACGCACAATACAAGCCATAGATTGGAGGCAAACCTGCAATTAAAGCGTACGCTATTCCTTGCGGAATTAAAATAATACCAACAGTCAACCCCGCAACTAAATCCCCTTTAAAAAGGGATTTATTGTAGTTGGGTAACCATTCTAAAATTGGTATTATTTTTTTATATTCATAAGTATATTCTAACGTTATCAAAGTGAAAGAACATTGTTAATTAGAGCAATTTATTACTAATTCTTCCCATTCCCTAAAGTTCTAGGTACACATATCTTCTCCTTCATTTCTTGTCTCTTCTATTGAGACTTATATCTATAACCTAAAATAACTCTGCTTGACTTCTTGGTTTTGTTCTTCCTAAATGTTTGTAAGCTAATTCAGTAACCTCTCTACCTCTTGGTGTTCTCATAATAAAACCTTGCTGAATTAAAAATGGCTCGTACACTTCTTCAATTGTTTCTGTATTTTCTGAAACCGCCGTTGCAATTGTGCTTATTCCTACAGGACCCCCTTTAAATTTATCTATAATTGTTGCTAGAATTTTATTATCCATTTCATCCAGACCAAAAGCATCTACATTTAATGCTTTTAAAGCATATTTTGCAATTTCCATGTTAATGGTTCCATTACCTTTTATTTGCGCAAAATCTCTCACTCTGCGCAACAAAGCATTTGCAATTCTTGGTGTTCCTCTGCTCCTTCCTGCTATTTCTATGGCAGCTTCCATAGAAATAGGAACTCCCAAAATATCTGAACTTCTTTCTATAATTGTTGTTAGCAGTTCGGTTGAGTAGTATTGCAATCTACAGCTAATTCCGAAACGTGCACGCATTGGAGCTGTTAACAATCCTGAACGAGTTGTCGCACCGATTAACGTAAAAGGTTCTAAATTAATTTGAACTGTTCTGGCATTTGGGCCAGATTCAATCATAATATCAATTTTGTAGTCTTCCATTGCTGAGTATAAATACTCTTCTACAATAGGACTTAATCTATGGATTTCGTCAATAAATAAGACATCGCGTTCGTCCAAGTTTGTAAGCAAACCTGCTAAATCTCCTGGTTTGTCTAAAACAGGACCCGAAGTAACCTTTATGCCAACTTGCAATTCGTTTGCTAAAATATGAGCCAACGTAGTTTTCCCAAGTCCTGGAGGTCCATGAAACAATGTGTGATCTAGAGCTTCACCTCGTTGATTGGCTGCCTCAACAAATATTTTTAAATTATCTAATGCTTGATCTTGACCTGTAAAATCATCAAATGAAAGTGGACGTAATTTTTTTTCTACATCTAAATCTTCATTTGATAAATTGTCATTTTCAGGATTTAAGTTTTCGTTCATAACTACAAATATAAGAGATTTTGAATCAGGTCACATGCACCTTTTGTTACATAACGAAAAAACCTTTCCGAGTCGGAAAGGTTTTTTAATAGATTTTATATTTTATTAAGATTGTTCTTCATCTTCTAATAAAGGAGTAGTTTGCAATACGTAATCTTGACCGTGCAAATAATCACTGTCATCATCATTTGGATCCACACGTTTGCTGTAATCATAAGCCCATCTATGAACTTCTGGTAATTTACCTGGCCAGTTTCCATGAATATGTTCTACAGGAGTAGTCCATTCTAACGTATTTGATTTCCAGGGATTCTGAGTTGCTTTTTCTCCTCTATACATAGAGATGAAAAAGTTTGCAATAAATATGATTTGACCAATACCACCAACTAAAGCAAAAATGGTAATCACTTTATTAATATCTGCTAAATCATCGAACATTGGAAATGCTGTATTCGAATAATATCTTCTTGGTAAACCCGCTAATCCAATAAAATGCATTGGCCAGAAAACACCATAAGCACAAATAATAGTAATCCAGAAATGCCAATACCCCAATGTTTTATTCATCATTCTACCATACATTTTTGGGAACCAATGATAAATACCTGCGTACATTCCGAAAATTGCCGAAACACCCATTACTAAATGGAAATGCGCTACAACAAAATACGTATCATGAATTGCAATATCTAAAGCAGAATCCCCTAAAACTAATCCTGTTAATCCACCTGTTACAAACGTAGAAACCAATCCTATTGAAAATAACATTGCAGGATTTAATTGCAAGTTACCCTTCCATAACGTGGTGATATAGTTAAATGCTTTTACCGCTGATGGAATCGCAATCAATAACGTTGTAAACGTAAACACAGATCCTAAGAAAGGATTCATCCCCGAAATAAACATGTGATGACCCCATACAATTGTAGATAAAAATGCAATTGCCATAATAGACATTACCATCGCTCTATATCCAAAAATTGGTTTTCTAGAATTTGTTGATATAATTTCTGAGGTAATACCCAAAGCTGGTAATAATACAATATATACTTCCGGGTGACCTAAAAACCAAAATAAGTGCTCAAACAAAACTGGAGATCCACCTTGATAATGCAATACTTCTCCAGAAATAAAAATATCTGATAAGTAAAATGATGTACCAAAACTTCTATCAAAAATCAGTAATAAAGCAGCTGATAATAATACAGGAAATGAGACTACACCAATAATTGCAGTGATAAAGAATGCCCAAATAGTTAATGGCAATCTCGTCATTTTCATTCCTTTCGTTCTTAAGTTAAAAACGGTTACAATGTAATTTAATGCACCAATTAAAGAGGAGGCAACGAAGATAGCCATAGATACTAACCATAAAGTCATACCTGCCCCAGAACCTGGAATTGCTTGTGGCAATGCACTTAAAGGTGGATAAATTGTCCATCCTGCGGATGCTGGTCCTGCTTCAACAAATAGTGAAATAAGCATAATTACACTCGACACAAAGAATAACCAGTAGGATACCATATTTAAAAACCCAGAAGCCATATCTCTAGCTCCAATTTGCAATGGGATTAATAAATTAGAAAAAGTTCCACTTAAACCTGCTGTTAGTACAAAGAATACCATAATAGTACCATGTATCGTAACTAATGCAAGATAGAAATCAGGATTCATTATCCCATCTGTTTGATGAGGTCCTAAAAACGCTTCAATAATTGTAAACGATTTATCTGGCCAAGCTAACTGTAAACGGAATAACATAGACATGAATACCGCAATAATTCCCATAAACATTCCTGTAACCAAGAATTGCTTAGAAATCATTTTATGATCTTGGGTAAAAATATATTTTGTTACAAATGTTTCTTTATGATGATGTTCTGACATAATCTTATTATTTGTATTGTATCTTTTAAATTATAATTATTGAATAACTGTTGCTAAAGTAGGCTGCTCTGAAATCCACTTGTCGTATTCATCTTGCTCTACAACTGTAATTTTCATTTGCATACTGTAATGAGAAGCTCCACAAATTTTATTACATAATAACAAATAGTTGAACTCATAAATATCCTCCCCTTTAGCCTTTCTAATTTTATTAATTCCTGCTGTTTTTTCAATGACTTCAGACTGCTGTCTCATCTCATCGGTAGTAAACTTAGGAGTGAACCCAAATTCTGTAACCATTCCAGGAACACAATTCATTTGTGCTCTAAAGTGAGGCATGTAGGCTGAGTGTAAGACGTCTTGAGAACGGAATTTGAAATGAATCTTTCTTCCTTTAGGCAAATACAACTCTGTTACTTGCTTATCATCTTGCGCATTTTTATCAGACATATCCACACCCATAGAATTAATTCCCTGAATAAAATTCACATTTCCACGTCCAAGCGTATTGTCTTCACCTGCATAACGTGCTTCCCATCTAAACTGTTGAGAATACACTTCTATAACAATAGCGTCGTCATCACCAGATAAATCCATGATATTATTCCACTGCCATAATCCATATCCAATTAAAACCACTAGAACAATAGCCGGAGTAACTGTCCATATTAATTCTAACATATGACTATCTGCATAAAATTTGGCTTTTCTGTCTTTACTTCCCTTGTATTTGTAAGTAAAATAGAAAATTAAAAATTGCATTGCAAACTGCACAATCCCTATCAATATAAACGTAATATTAAATAAGTTATCATCGTGCTCGCCTTCTATTGAAGCAGATTCCGGCAACAATATCACATTCATGTAGATTAAACAGTAAATCATCATTGCGTAGAAAAATGCCATAAACAACAGTGCGTTTCTACCTTGCTTTGTGTTATCTTCATCTGTAGCAATGACACCTCTAAAATTCATGATTCTAGTAATCTGCCAAAAACTTACACCTATTGCCACACCTATAAAAATATAAAATAGAGCTAACATATATTTATCTTTTCTTTATTTGTTTAATTTCTTTGTTTATTAGTGGTGATCTCCTGATCCTTCACCTCTATGTTCAATATTATAATAGTGAAAATATTCACTTTCTTTTAAGAAAGGATTTCCTTTTGGTATTGGATTCGCCTTTGCAAATGCACTAAATACTGTGTAGATAAAAATACCTAAAAAGAAGAGTAGTGCACTAATTTCTGCGATTCCAAAAAACCACTGAGACCCAACTGTAGCTGGCATCACCATTATAAAAACATCTATATAATGTCCTCCTAAAATAACGACTCCTCCAATTACGATAAACCAAGGAATACTCTTATAATCACTATTTAATAATAATAATATTGGAAAAGCGAAATTCATAACTACCATTGCTAAAAATGGCAACTTGTATTCGTTAAATCTCATTACAAAATAAGTAGTTTCTTCTGGGATATCTGCATACCAGATTAACATAAATTGAGAGAACCATAAATACGTCCAAAATATAGAGAAACCAAACATGAATTTTGCTAAATCATGAATGTGACTATCATTAACACCTGGTAAAGCACCTTTAGAACGTAAATATATTGTTACAAATGCAATTACTGTTATCGCACTTACCAATAAACCCGATAAAACATACCATCCAAATAATGTAGAGAACCAGTGAGGATCTAATCCCATAATCCAATCCCAAGACATCATAGATTCTGTTATCATGAATAAGAAAATGAATCCTACGGATACATTATAATTTAATTTATAGGTTTTAAGTCCGTCATTTGCAGTATCCTCTTTGATAGAATTTCTGCGGATGAACCATCTGTACCCATTCCAAATTGCTAAGTAGACAATACTTCTAATAGTCCAACCTGGAGTATTCATCCACCAAGATTTACCATCTATAATTGGATCATAGTTTGGACTTGAAGGATCAAAAACACCGTCTGCCATCCAAGGAAACATATGATTTATGTGTAATACCGAAGCTGACAAAATAACCAACAACATAATAATTGATGTTGGCACTAAATTAGCAGTTATTGCTTCCATTACTCTAAAAAGAACAACAGACCATGCGGATTGAGCTACTCTTTGAGAAGCATAAAATGCCAACACTAATAAAGAGATTCCCAAAAAGAAAAACAAGGATACGTATAAAGCTGACCAAGGTTTGTTTTTTAACTGATGATACAAATGTTCTGCATGTTCGTCATCATGATTTTCACCATGCACATCTGCTGCAGCATGTACTTCTTTTGTTGCCTCTTGATGAACTTCTTCAGCATGATTTTCCATTTCACCGTGAGAAATAGAATCCCCTTTCACTTCAGTTGTATGAATGTCCTTTTTAACTTCTTCATTAGAAATTGCATGACCACCATCATGTGAAGTTTGTGACGCCATAATTTCTTTAGCGTCTTCAATTGATTTTGGTGCAGTATAAAAACTGAATGCAATCCCTAATGCTCCTAATAAAATTAGGGCAATTGAGAATGTTTTTAATTTACCTGAGAATTGATACATATTTTTCGTATTCTATCTTTTTATACTCTATTTTAACAAATCTGTGCGCAATACTTCTACGTATTGTACAATTTGCCAACGTTCTTTATATGTTAATTGAGATGAGTGAGAACCCATTAAGTTCTTACCATGCATTAAAACATGATAAATACTTCCATCTGTAATATCTCTGTCTTTATAATTAGGAATCCCAACAAATTTCTCTGCTTCGGATAAGTAACCATTTCCATCTCCTTTAGCTCCGTGACAAGATATACAGTAAATCGTGTACATTGCTTTTCCGTTTTCTAAATTTTCTTCAGAAACCTCATAAGGATTCTTTAATTCAGTTTTTGCTTTTTCATATCCTTCATTCGTATCAGGTATATCATAAGCAGGATGTCCTCCTCTAGGAATAGAACCTGCAACTGGCTTAGAATTAACTGGATCTCCCCTTAATCCGTTCTCTCCATCTGTATCATAAGGCACAGATATATACATATCTGGCATGTATTGCAGTTGTGGTGTTCTTTTGTTATTACAAGAAATAAAACTTGCAAAAACTATTAAGGCGATAATTAATTTAAAATTTTTCATCATCTATATATTAATGCTTGTCTACTATATTAATTTCTACAGCCCCTGTTTTTGATAATAAAGCAGTTAATTCAGCTTCGTTGTTATCGTGCACAGGTATTTCCATTAAAAAATGATCATCTGTAGTTCTTGGATCTGGATTTTCTGCTTCTTTAAATGGCCAAATTCTACTTCTCATATAAAAGGTAATTACCATTAGATGGGCTGCAAAAAACACTGTTAACTCAAACATAATTGGCACAAATGCTGGCATATTTTCTAACCATGAGAAACTGGGTTTACCTCCAATATCTTGCGGCCAATCTTGAATCATCATATAGTTCGTCATCCAAATTGAAAATGACAAACCTGTAATTCCGTAGAAAAAAGCAGTAATTGCCAATCTCGTTGGCGCTAATCCCAGTGCTTTGTCTAATCCATGAACTGGAAAAGGACAAAATACTTCCTCTATGTGATGATGTTCTGCTTTCACAGCTTTTACTGCGTCCATTAAAACTTCGTCATCAGTATAAAACGCGTGAATAACTTTTGATGATTCCATAATTATTCTTTATTATTTTTATCAGATGTACCTTCTGAACCTGCTAAATTAATAGCTGGTTTTGTTGGTATACCTTGTTCGCTTCTCTTCTTGTAAAATTCTCCAGAAGATTTCAAAATCGTTTTCACTTCCGCTTGCGCGATCACAGGGAATGTTCTTGCGTACAATAAGAATAACACAAAGAAAAATCCTATAGTTCCAATAAAGATCCCAACATCAACAAAAGTTGGCTCAAAACGCCACCAAGTTGAAGGTAAATGACCTTTACTTAATACAATTGCAATAATATCAAAACGTTCAAACCACATACCAATATTTATAGCAATTGATATAATAAACGTCCAAATAAAACTTCTTCTAATTTTTTTGAACCATAATAATTGTGGAGTGATAATATTGAATGTAATCAATGACCAAAAAGCCCATGCATAAGGTCCTGTTGCAGCACCTACAGATAAATATGTATAGTTTTCATATGGTGATCCAGTATACCAAGCAATAAAAAATTCTGTTGCATATGCTACAGCTACAATTCCACCAGTTAAGATAATTACAATATTCATATATTCAATATGCATACGTGTAATATAATCTTCTAAGTTTGTAACTTTTCTCATAATCCCTAACAACGTTTGTACCATCGCAAATCCTGAAAAGATTGCTCCAGCAACGAAGTATGGAGGGAAAATTGTTGAGTGCCAACCTGGGTTAATAGAGGTAGCAAAATCCATAGATACAATTGTATGTACAGAAAGTACTAAAGGTGTTGCTAAACCAGCTAATACCAAAGAAACTTCTTCGAAACGTTGCCAATCTTTAGCTCTACCAGACCATCCGAAAGATAACAAAGAATATATTTTCTTTTGAAAAGGCTTCACAGCTCTATCTCTAATCATTGCGAAATCTGGTAATAAACCGGTCCACCAGAAAACTAGTGATACCGATAAATAGGTGGATATTGCAAAAACATCCCACAGTAATGGAGAGTTAAAGTTTACCCACAACGATCCAAACTGATTCGGAATTGGCAAAACCCAATATGCATTCCATGGACGACCCATATGAATGATTGGAAACAATCCTGCTTGAAAAACGGCAAAAATTGTCATTGCTTCTGCAGAACGGTTAATTGCCATTCTCCATTTTTGACGGAACAATAAAAGTACTGCAGAAATTAATGTTCCTGCGTGACCAATACCAACCCACCATACAAAGTTTGTAATATCCCAAGCCCAACCTATGTTCTTGTTTAATCCCCAAACTCCAATACCAGTTCCTACTGTGTAAAAAATACAACCAAATCCCCATAGCATTGCTACTAAAGAAATATAAAATGCGATGTACCAGTTTTTATTTGCAGCACCTTCTATAGGTTTAGCAATGTCTTCGGTAATATCGTGATAACTTTTATCACCTAATACTAAAGGTTCCCTTATGGGTGCTTCGTAATGAGACATATTTTTATATCTTAAATTTTAATTACGCTTGGTTTGTATTCTTAACTTTTACTTGATAGATTACATTCGGTTTCGTCTGTAAATAATCTAACACGTTATAAGTTCTCTTATCTTCTGCTAATGCAGCCACTTTATCCTCTTTATTATTTACATCTCCAAAGACCATAGCCCCTGTTGTGCATGCTGATGAACAAGCTGTTTCAAACTCATCTGTATCGACCGCTCTTCCTTCTTTTTTAGCTTTTAAAATTGTTGCTTGTGTCATTTGAATACACATAGAACATTTTTCCATAACTCCTCTAGAACGAACCACAACATCTGGGTTTAAAACCATTTTACCGTATTCATTGTTCATGTTGAAATCGAATTCGTTGTTGTCTGAATAACTAAACCAATTAAAACGACGAACTCTATAAGGACAGTTGTTTGCACAATATCTTGTACCAATACATCTGTTATATGTCATTTGATTCTGACCTTGACGACCGTGTGTTGTTGCAGCAACTGGACAAACAGTCTCACAAGGAGCATGATTACAGTGCTGACACATCATAGGTTGAAAAGTAACTTCAGGATTTTCTGCCTCAGTTTCTAAAGCTTTATAAGTATCAGCGATACCTAAACCTAATTCTTTAGCATCCTCTCTAGTTTCAACTTGCGAAGAATAGTACCTATCAATACGCAACCAGTGCATATCTCTACCAACTCTTACTTCGTTTTTACCTACAACTGGCACATTATTTTCTGCGTGACATGCCACCACACACGCGCCACAACCTGTACAAGATGTTAAATCTATTGATAAATTAAAGTGATGACCAATTTCTCTATTGTGTTCATCCCATAAATCTATTGTTTTCGCCTCAACTTCTTTGTGATCGTAAGATACATAAGCTGGTTTATTCCAACCAAGATCATGGTCTTTAGGCGCAACAGTATTATACTCTTTTAAGGATGCTACTTTTAAAATATCGTGTCGGCCCGCAATTGTTTTTTGAACTTGTGTACAAGCAAACTGATGCGTTCCTGAAACTTTATCTATTTTAACATTGTATTGAATGTTATTAGCACCATTGTATAAAGGATATGCATTAACACCAACTTGCATTTCTTCTTTTAAACCAAAAGTTTTTCCAAAACCTAAAGCCAAACCAACCGAACCCTTAGCTTGTCCTGGTTGAACTAATACAGGAACAGTAATTTCTTTTCCGTTAACAGATATTTTAGCATAATCACCATCAATCGCACCATTATCTTTTATAGGGTTTGTAAAACCTAACTCCCTAGCATCTGCCATAGACATTGTTAAGTAGTTGTCCCAAGAAGTTCTTGTAATTGGATCAGGGAATTCTTGTAACCAAGGATTGTTTGCTTGCTTACCATCTCCTAAACCAGTTTTTGTATATAAATTTAATTCAAAACCTGATGCTTTTTTTGCTGAGCTTGACAACTGATTTGCAACATCAGAAATTACTAGTGAAGCTTCTAAATTTCCTGAAACTTCTGCAGTTTCAACAACTTCTATACTATAAAATCCATTGTGCAAAGCTGTGTTCCAAGAACTTTCTCCTAAAATAGTTGAAGAAGCAAAAGCTTTTAAATAATCATAATATTTAGTTGTATTTCCAGACCAAGTTAATAACGTATCTTGCACTTGACGTGTTTTAAATAATGGCTGAATAGTTGGTTGCATTAAACCATAAGTTAAAGAATCAAACTGAGTATCTCCCCAAGATTCTAAAAAATGTGGTGTTGGTAATGCAAAATTAGACGCATTTACCGTTTCATTATTTTCAGTTGACAATGCTACTGATAATTCTAATTTTTTAATCCCTCAGAAAAATCAGATGAATTCGATAAAGTATAAACAGGGTCTATATTGTAAGAAATTAATCCAGCAATTTTACCTGCTTTCATATCTGCAACAAATTGAGCAACTTCTGCATCATTTCCTTGACGAATATTTAAAGTATTTACAGTGTCCATAATTTCACTGCCAATTGCTTTGTTAATTGCAAACGCTATTAACTGTGCATTTTTGTCATTCAATCCTGTTAAAACAACCCCTTTAGAACCAGATTTTATTAATTCTAATGCTAATTTTTTAATATCACCATCTACCGCAGTTGCTTTTGATGAAATATTCTGTCCCGTAACTGCATTATATAAATTCAACAACGCAAAAACTTGATCCGAAGGTTTTACAACGATTCTTTTATCAGAATTTGCTCCTGTTAAAGACATATTGCTTTCGAACTGCACGTGGTAAGACATCTTACCAGTTTCTGGCTTTCTACCGTTAACAAATGCTTTTTCAAATCCTCCGTGAAAATCTCCAAGGAAATCTGCACCAAAAGAAACAATTGTTTTCGCATTTTCTAAACGATAGTTTGGTAATGTCCGTTTACCGTACATTGCCAACATTGCATCTGCAGCACCAGATTCTGAAACCGCATCATAAACAATATGTCTTACATTTGGATATACAACGCTAAATTCTTCTACAATTTTAGATATAGAAGGACTTGCCATTGTTCCTGTTAATAAAACTACAGGTTTATTTGCTTCTTTTAAATCGTTTAATTTTGCTCCAATTTCTTTATCAGCATCTGCCCAAGAAATTGCTTCCCCTCCTTTTATTGGTTCTTTTAAACGTAATTTTTCATCATATAAAGATAAAATAGAAGCTTGTACTCGTGCACTTGTTGTTCCGTTTGCGTCTTTATTCGGCATTATTTGAATAGGACGGCCTTCGCGAGTTTTCACCAAAACGTTTGCAAAATCATACCCATCTGCCATAGAAGTCGCATACCAATCCGCAACACCAGCAATAATATCATTTGGTTTTACAACATAAGGAATCGATTTTATTACAGGACCTTCACAAGCTGCTAATGAAGCTGCAGCTGTAGTGAAACCCACATATTTTAAGAAATCTCTACGTGAGGTAGAAGAATTTTCTAAAGTTTCTTTATCCCCTAAAAACACATCTGTAGAAATATCTTGTACAAACTCGTTTTTGCTCAACGTTTCAACAATAGAACTATCTTTTAGTTCCTCAACACTTTTCCAGTATTTTTTGTTTGAAGCCATTTATATTTAGTTATTAGTTGTTAGTTTTTTGTTCATTTTATAAAGAACATGAAACTATCTTTCTTCTTTTGATTAATAGTGACATTTACCACACTCTAATCCACCTAGCTGTGCAGCCGTAACTTTTTCTACACCGTACTTTTCTGCTAATTGTTTGTGAATTTTAGCATAATATTCATTTCCTTTTAAATCTACGTCTGTTTCTCTATGACAATCTATACACCAACCCATTGTTAATGGTGAGTATTGATACATCTCTTCCATTTCTTCAACAGGCCCATGACATGTTTGACATTTAAGACCTTGCACCGTTACGTGTTGTGAGTGATTAAAATATACAAAATCTGGTAAATTATGAATACGAACCCATTTAATTGGTTTCTCTATACCTGTATATTCTAAAGCCTCTACATCCCAACCTGCAGCTTTGTAAACTTTTGCTATTTCTTTATCAAGCTCTGCCTTTCCTAAAACAACTCCGTCTTCTAATTCAACAACAGTTGTTTCTGCAACTTCAGCAATGTTTTTATGACAGTTCATACAAACATTTACGGAAGGAATACCTGAATGCTTACTATGTTTTGCTGATGAGTGACAATATTGACAATCAATTTTATTATCACCAGAGTGAATTTTATGAGAAAAAACAATTGGCTGGATTGGCTGATAACCCTGATCTACGCCTACTTTATATAATGTGCCAAAAAAGACATAGATACCCATTAATATTAAAAAGACGACTGCTAGCGCTTTTAAGAAGGTATTATTTTTTACACCAACCCAAAGTTCTTGTAAATCTCTTTTAAAATTTGATTTCGACTCAGTCTTTGTGTTTCCCTTTAACTCACTTACTTGTTTTACCAAGTTCGCTATCATTAAAAAAGCTACGATAATAGCTGCCGCTAAAATATAGATTAACCAATCTGGAGCACTTGAGGAAGAACCACCTGTTGCGGCAGTGCCAACTTCTACTACATCCGGCTTACTAATTTCACCAACAGTTGTATAATATAAAATATCATTAATATTTTGATCTGACAACTGAGGAAAAGCAGACATGTTAGAGCCGTTGTACTCTTTATAAATCGCAATTGCATCGGCATTACCCGAAGCTCTAAATTCTGCATTGTTCTTAATCCAAGCTATTAACCAATCATTCTCTCTGCGAGATTCTACCCCACCTAAAGCAGGTCCTATAAGTTTTTTATCTAATTTATGGCAAGAAGCACATAAAGATTTAAATAAACTCTTTCCTTCTTTTTGACGCGCTTCATCCATTTCCTGAGAAAACGAAGATATGCTAAAAGTAAAAAGTAAAAGAACCGTAAAACTTATACGAAGTATTACTGCTAGTCTATTGTGCAATTCTACACTTTTCATATTTACAAACTATTTTTAGTATTGTGTATAAACAGCTCAAAAAACGTTTTTGAACTCTCTGACAAAAGTACTACATATTGCTAAATTTTTAAAAAGGAAAAGAATGATAAATAATAATTTATACTAATTCTAAATAACGTATTTGTGAAATTTATTCTATTCTAACACGTTACTTTTGTATGAATAATTTTACAATGAAAAACAAATGTTATTTAGCGGCTTTTTTATTTCTATTAATAGCTGGTAATCATTCTATTTCTGCTCAAAACAACACAAATAGCAGTACACAAATAAAAAATTTAATCGCAAAGAAAAGAGCTTTTAATGGTAAGTTTGGCTACGGATTTAGAGTCCAGATTTTTTATGGTGATGAAACAAAAGCGAGAGGTATTCAGAATAAGTTTAAAGTTAATTTCCCTAATGTGTACACAAAACTTGATTATGAGCAACCTTACTGGAAAGTTCAAGTAGGAAATTACAAAACAAGATTGGAGGCCGATAAGGCAATGGTTAGTTTTTCAGAAAAATTTTCTGGATTGATTATAATCCCTTTAGGTAAATAAAGTTAAAAAGTATACAAATTAAAAGCGCCAAAATTAAATTAATTTTGGCGCTTTTTTTATGATCTAAAAGTATGTTTATTTCAACTTCTTTTTAACTGCTATTTCTTTATATGCTTCTATGATATCACCTTCAAAAACGTCATTGTAGTTTTTAAGTTGTAAACCACAATCATAACCTTTGGCAACCTCTTTAACATCGTCTTTAAATCGTTTTAAAGATGACAATACTCCGTCGTGAACAACAATTCCGTCTCTAATAATTCTAATCTTAGAATCTCTAAATATTTTACCGGACATCACCATACAACCTGCAATATTTCCAACTTTAGAAATTTTATAAACCTCTCTAATCTCTACATTACCACTAACCTCTTCTTTCATTTCTGGAGATAACATTCCTTCCATGGCGTCTTTTAAGTCATTGATTGCATCGTAAATAATTGAATACGTTCTAATATCTACCTCTTCTCTATCTGCAATCATTCTTGCATTTCCTTGAGGACGAACGTTAAATCCAACGATAATAGCATCTGATGCTGTTGCCAGTAAAACGTCACTTTCTGTAATAGCACCTACTCCTCTATGTAAAATATTAACTTGAATTTCTTCTGTCGATAATTTTTGGAAAGAATCTGTTAAAGCTTCGACAGAACCATCAACATCTCCTTTAAGAATAATATTTAATTCTTTGAAATCTCCAAGTGCAATTCTACGTCCAATCTCTGCAAGTGTAAGTGTTTTCTGAGTTCTTACAGATTGCTCACGTTGTAATTGAGAACGTTTAGATGCAATTTGTTTCGCTTCTCTTTCGTCATCAAATACGTTAAATTTATCACCAGCTTGTGGCGCACCGTCTAAACCTAATATTGATACTGGCATTGATGGTCCAGCATTTTTCATTTTATTACCTTTATCATCAAACATAGCTTTTATTTTACCACTATGTTTTCCTGCTAGTAAGTAATCACCAACATTAAGAGTTCCGGCTTGCACTAGAATAGTAGTAACATATCCTCTACCTTTATCTAATTGTGCTTCTACAACAGTACCTATTGCATTTTTATTAGGATTTGCCTTTAGCTCTAAAACTTCTGCTTCTAACAATACTTTTTCTAATAATGCCTCAACACCTTCACCTGTTTTTGCTGATATGTCTTGAGATTGTATGCTTCCTCCCCACTCTTCAATTAAAAGATTCATTGCAGATAACTGTGTTTTTACGTTATCTGGATTCGCATTTGGCTTATCAATCTTATTTATTGCAAATATAATAGGAACTCCAGCCGCTTGCGCATGAGAAATTGCCTCTTTTGTTTGTGGCATTACATCATCATCTGCTGCAACTACAATAATTACTAAATCTGTTACTTGTGCTCCACGTGCACGCATTGCCGTAAAGGCTTCGTGACCAGGAGTATCTAAAAATGCAATTTTTTGATCACCTACATTTACTGAATAAGCTCCAATATGTTGCGTAATTCCACCACTTTCTCCTTCTATAACATTTGCTTTTCTAATATAATCTAATAGCGATGTTTTACCATGATCTACGTGACCCATTACGGTTATAATTGGTCCACGACTTACTAAATCTGATGGTTTATCTTGTACTTCTTCAATAGACTCTTCTACCTCTGCACCAACAAATTCTACCTTATGATTAAATTCTTCCGCAACAATAACCAACGTTTCTGCGTCTAAACGCTGATTCATTGTTACCATCATTCCTAACATCATACATGAAGAAATAATTTGAGTTACAGGAACATCCATCATTGTAGCAACTTCACTTACAGTAACAAACTCTGTTACTTTTAAGATTTTAGTACCCAATGCCTGTGCTTCCAGCTCAGCTTCAGTATGCTCTCTATGCGCATCTCTTTTATTTCTGCGATATTTAGCACCTTTACCTCTAGAAGATTTTCCTTGAAGCTTCTCTAATGTTTCTCTTACTTGTTTTTGAATATCTGCCTCTGTTGGTTCTTCTTTTTTAATCGGAGTTCTAGGACTTGGTTTTCCTCTAAATCCTCCTGGCCTACCAACACCACCTGTTCTAGGAGCGCCTGGCGCATCTCTTTTAGCAGGAACCGTCCTAGCCCCAGTTGCAGTTGTAGTTACGGGCTTGCTTATACGTTTACGTTTCTTTTTCGCATCTGCATTCGCATCTCTCTTAACTTCAGGTTTTTTCTTTTTAGGTCTTTCAAATTGTTTTAAATCAATTTTCTTACCAGTAAAGTTAGGGCCATCTAATTTTTTATATTGAGTTTTAATTGCCTCAGCATTTTCTGCCGTTACCTCTTCTGGTTTATCTTCTTTTTTAGAAGAATCCTTCTTAGAGTCACTTTTAGAATCAACTTTAGACGCTTCTTTTTCTATTTCAGAAACAGTTTTTTTAATAACTGGCTTTTCAGCTACAACTTCTTCTTTTTTTTGCTCTACAACAACTTTTTTAAGTTCTTGTTTTACTTCTTTAACTTCACGCACAATTTCTGCTTTTTGTACCACTTCAGTTTTTTGTGCTTTTTCTGCTTCTTGTCCTTTTGGAACTTCTGATTCCTTTGGAGCTTCTTGTACTTTTTCAATTTGATCAGCAGGTTTATTACCTAAATTGTCGATATCAATTTTACCAACAGTTTTAAATTCTAATTTATCTGCTTTGGCCCTTAAAACATCTTCCTTCTTAGCTTCTTCTGCTCTCTTCTTTTCTAATTTAGCTTCAACTTCTAAACGAATTGCCTCTTTCTCTTTACGTTTTTCTTCACCAACTTCTTTAGATGCAGCTTTCTTGTTTGCATCTTTTTCAAAGCCATCTTGTAAAACTTGATAGACATCACTAGAAATTTTAGTAGTTGGCCTTGAATCTATTTCATGACCATTCTTTGCTAAATATTCTACTGCTCTATCAAGAGAAATGTTTAATTCTCTTAAAACTTTATTAAGCCTCATTGTTTTGCCTTCAGACATATATTATTTTTTAGCCTTTAATTCTGTAAAAATATGCTTTTTACTTTAATTTTATTATAACTGATTATTCTTCGAACTCTTCTTTCAAGATTCTCTGAACATCCAATATAGTTTCTTCCTCTAAATCGGTTCTTTTTACAAGCTCTTCTACACTAGCGTCTAATACACTTCTTGCTGTATCTAAACCAATCTTTTTAAACTCTGTAATAACCCAATCTTCAATCTCGTCAACAAACTCTGTTAGCTCTACATCTTCTTCTTCTAAACCTTCTCTTTGAACGTCTATTTCATAACCTGTTAACTCACTTGCTAAACGTATGTTTACACCACCTCTACCAATTGCTTTAGAAACTTCTTCTGGCTTTAAAAGAACACTTACACGTCCTTTTTTACCATTTCTAGGTTCATCATACATTTCTATTTCCATTGATGTCACTTTTGCAGGACTCAACGCTCTAGAAATATATAATTGTTCGTTTTTAGTATAGTTAATAACATCTATGTTTTCATTACCCAATTCACGAACAATACCATGTATTCTTGATCCCTTAACACCAACACAAGCTCCAACAGGATCTATTCGATCATCGTAAGAATCTACAGCAACTTTTGCTTTCTCACCCGGAATTCTAGCAACTCCTTCAACCGTAATTAAACCATCGAAAACTTCTGGAATTTCTTGTTCAAATAATTTATTTAAAAATGCTGGTGACGTTCTAGATAGTATAATAGCTGGCTTATTACCTCTTAATTCAACCGTTTTTATCACACCTCTTACAGAATCTCCTTTTCTAAAGAAGTCTGAACGAATTTGCTCACTTTTAGGCAATACAATCTCGTTACCATCGTCATCTAATAAAATAATAGCATTATGACGAATATGATGCACTTCTGCAGTATACAACTCTCCTTCTAAATCTTTAAAATGTTTAAAGATATTTGTACTATCGTGTTCGTAAATTTTTGAAATTAAATTTTGACGTAGAGCCAAAATTGCTCTTCTACCTAGATCTATTAATTTTACTTCTTCAGAAACGTCTTCGCCAATTTCGAAATCTGGCTCAATCAATCTTGCTTCCGCTAATTCTATTTCTTCATTGTCATCTTCAGAAAAACCATCTGCAACAACAACTCTATTTCTCCAAATTTCTAAGTCTCCTTTATCAGGGTTAATAATAATATCAAAATTATCATCAGAACCAAACTTACGCTTTAAAGCGGCTCTAAATACTTCTTCTAAAATAGACATCAATGTTACTCTGTCTATGCTCTTATTATCTTTAAATTCTGAAAACGAATCAATTAATGCTATATTTTCCATTAAATTTTTTCTTAAAATAAAATTTTTACCCTTGCTTCTTTAATATCATTGTACTCTATAGTTACTGTTTTTTGAACTGTAACTTTACCTTTACCTAGTGCTTTTGCTTCTCTTGCTTTCCAAGTTAAAACAATTTTTTCATCGTCTGCTTCTTGTAAAGTCCCTTCAATTTCTTCATCAGCAGTTTTTACTTTTAGTATTCTGTTGATATTTTTAATATACTGTCTCTTTAATTTTAACGGATGCGCAATGTCTGGTGTTGAAACTTCTAGCGAAAAATCTTCTGTTTCTCTATCTAAACTACTATCAACAGTTCTACTAATTCTAATGCATTCGCTTAAAGGAACTCCATTATCGCCGTCAATCACAATCTGAATTTTGTTGTTTGTAGAAATTGATACCTCTACTAAATACAATGATTCATTTAGTGCTAAAGCCTCGTCAATTAAATCTTTTATCTGTTTCTGATCCATATAAACCTTAAAATAAAGTATAAAAAGAGGGGACTTTTAGTCCCCTTCATTTCGTCATTTATTATGATTTTCGGTGCAAATATACTAAATGTTTATGATTTACCAAATAGAGTTACATTCAAATATTTTTAATACCTTTAAAATCATGATTTTCTAATTTAAATTTAAACAAGATGAAAAAAATTTTAGTCCCAATAGATTTTTCTAAAAAATCTGAATACGCATCGAAAATGGCAGCAAAATTTTCCGAAAAATTAGGTAGTACAGTTTATCTCTTACACATGATAGACTTACCAACAGGTATCATAGATATGGGTGCAGGAAGCAACTTTAGCATACCAGAAAGCATGCTATACCTAAGAAAAGTGAAAGAAAAAATTATTGAATTTAAAAATAAATTTTTTCTAGAAACAACAGAGGTCCATCACTCTATCCGATTTCAAAACCCGCATCAAGGCATACTAAAATATGCAGATAAAATTGATGCAGATCTTATAATTATGGGCTCTAAAGGGCATTCCGATTTTGAAGAAATACTTATTGGTTCTAACACAGAAAAAGTAGTAAGAACTTCTACAAGGCCAGTTATCGTTGTGAAAAAGGACAGTAAAAAATTTAAAATGAAAAATTTAGTTTTTGCGTCAAGTTTTAAAAATGAAGATAAAAAAGAAGTTTTTAGAAAATTTCTTGATTTTGCAAATCAATTTAACAGCAAAATACAGCTACTAAAAGTAAATACGCCTTCAAATTTTGAAAGTACGCGCGATGCTAAAGTAAAAATACAAGAATTTATAAAGGATTTTCAACTTCCAAAGCACGCTATTAACATTTATAATGACGTTTCTATTGAAAACGGAATCTTAAATTTCTCTAGAGATATAAATGCCGATTTAATTGCCTTAAGTACAAATGACAGAAGCGGATTGTCTCATTTATTTTCGGCAAGTGTTACTAAAAAATTATCAAAAAAAGCTTTAAAACCGATGTTAACGATTAAGGCTTAGCAAGAAATTGTATGAGAAAAATCAATCTACTTTTAAGTTTTCAATAAATTCATCAACCGAAAGGCCTTTATCAACAGAAAACTCTCCAATTTTTGTTCTTCTTAGGGCTGATAAATGTGCGCCCGAATTTAACGCAATTCCAAAATCAAAAGCTAAAGAACGGATGTAGGTGCCTTTGCTACAAATTACTTTAAAATCTACTTTTGGTAAATTAATGTTTGTAATTTCAAATTCTGATACCGTTACAGTTCTAGCTTTAATTTCTGTAGTTTCTCCCTTTCTTGCTAATTCATACAACCGTTTTCCATCTTTTTTAATTGCTGAAAAAATGGGTGGTTTTTGCTGAATTTCGCCAATGAATTGTTTTGTAGTTTCTTTTAATAACTCTTCAGAAATATGCTCAATTGAAAAAGTTTTGTCGATTTCTGTTTCTAAATCATAGCTTGGTGTAGTTGCGCCTAAAGTAATTGTGCCTGTATATTCTTTAATCTGGCCTTGATAAATATCAATTTCTTTAGTTTGCTTACCTGTGCAAATAATTAACAAACCAGTTGCTAAAGGATCTAAAGTACCTGCATGACCAACTTTAATTTTTTTGATATTAAAGCGCTGTCTTATTTCCCAACGAAGTTTATTAACAACCTGAAAAGAAGTCCAATTTAAAGGTTTATCAATCAATAAAACTTGACCATTTTTAAAATCATCTTCAGTCATCAATAAAAGTTAAATAGTTAATTTATAAATGAAAAAGTGAATAACTAACAAGGCAATTCCTAATATTATTCTATAATACCCAAACATTTTAAATCCTTTTTTACTCAAGTAATCAACAAAAGATTTAATTGCAATTAATGCGACTAGAAAAGCAATAATATTACCAATTATTAGGTAATTAATTTGGTTTGATGAAAGCTCGAATCCAGCTTTATAATAATCATAACCCTTTTTGGCAGTAGCCCCGAACATTGTTGGAACTGCTAAAAAGAAAGAAAATTCCGCAGCAGTTTTTCTATTGATTTTTTGTGTCATACCACCAACAATACTTGCACCACTTCTAGAAGTTCCTGGAACCATCGCTAAGCACTGAAAGAAACCGATTTTAAGAGCCGTTGAATAACTTATTTCTGTGTGCGCAGTTGGATTTTCTTTATCAAATTCTTCATTTGCTTTAAACCAATCATCCACTTTTAAAAGGGTAAAACCTCCTATTATCAAAGAAATTGCAACTGTAATCGGACTTTCTAATAAGCTATCAATAACATCATTTAAAAGCAAGCCTAAAACCACTGCAGGTACAAATGCAACCAATAATTTAAAATAAAAATCGAAACTTTGAAAAAATCGTTTCCAGTATAAAACTACCACCGATAAAATTGCGCCTAATTGAATTACTATCGTAAAAAGTTTTGTGAAATCATCTGCGGCAATGCGCATAAAAGACGATGCAATAATCATATGTCCGGTAGATGAAACTGGTAAATATTCCGTAACTCCTTCAATTACCGCTAAAATGATTGCTTCTAAAAGATTCACAATTTATTTTTTTGGTTTCGCAAAAATTGCATAAAATTCAATTGCCAATCCTATTATTACTAAAGTTGGCGCTAAACGAATTCTTTGCCAATTATATATCTCTTCATTAAAAACCTCTGGATTATCACTACCTCCACCGGCCATAAAAATAAATCCTAAAGCAATAAAAATAATGCCAACTAGCATAATGATATAATTTCTTTTACCAAATAAAAATTCTTTTTCTTGTATGTTTTCTTGTTGCATAATTTTAATAATGAAGTTCGTCTGTTTGTAAATTTAAAAAACGCTGTGTAGCAAAAAAGGTACTAAACCAAGTAATTATAAATGCTGTTAAAAATATACCACCTACCAAATATCCTAAAGTAAGATAATCTTTTAAAAGCTCTAAACTTGGTATGTATTTATCTACATAATATACTACAAACGCCAAGCCAATTAATGCTAAAAAAGCACCAAAAAACCTAATTTTATACTTCGTAAAATAAATGGTTTTCTAATAAAACTTTTTGTTGCGCCAACCATTTGCATGGTTTTGATATTAAAACGTTTAGAATAAATAGACAATCTTATAGAACTATTGATTAAAAACATGGCTACTAAACCAAAGAATCCACTAAAAACTAATAACCAAAAACTGACTCTTTTAATATTCTTGGTTAATAAATTAATTAACGGTTTATCATACGAAACATCAGCAACAAATGCATTTTCAAGAAAACGAGTTTCTAATTCTTGCATTTTTTCTGGAGTTACATAATCTGCCTTTAGGTAAATATCAATTCCGTTTTTAAGCGGATTTTCACCCAAAAACTCCAAGAAATCCTCGCCAATTTCTTCGCTGTATTTTTCTGCTGCCTCCTCTTTACTTGTATAAACTGCATTTTTAGTAAACTCTTCTTCTAAAAGAGATTCTCTAAAAGTTTCTATCTGTTTCTGAGTTACTTTATCCTTTATAAAGAGTGTAATTGCTACTTTTTCTTTAACGTGATTTGCAACTTTTGTAGATTTTAAAAGTATCAAACCTAAAAAACCTACCATAAAAAGCACCAAAGCAATGCTAATTACAACAGAAATGTAAGAAGATTGTAAACGTCTTTTATGATAAGAATCAAACTTAGATAACATTATTTTTTGCTTTTAAAATCGGTGCAAGATAATAATTAGTAATCAGTTGGCAGTAACTGTTTGCAGTATTTTAACGTATGTTAGTTAAACATTATAAAATCTAATTGGTATCTTCTATTTCCTGACATAATTCTATTAAAACACCATTAGTAGTTTTCGGATGCAAAAAAGCGACTAACTTATTGTCTGCTCCTTTTTTAGGAATTTCATTTAAAACAATAAAACCCTCGCCTTGCAGTCTTTTTATTTCTGATTTTATATCATCTACAGCAAAAGCGATATGGTGAATTCCTTCTCCCTTTTGTTCTAAAAACTTAGCAATTGGACTATCTGGACTTGTAGCTTGAAGCAATTCAATTTTATTAGGCCCACTTTTAAAAAAGGAAGTTTTTACGCCTTCGGATATAACTTCTTCTTCTTTATAGTGTTTTTCACCAAATAAGGATCCAAACAATTTATTTGAAACTTCAAGATCTTTTACCGCAATACCAATGTGTTCAATTTTTTTCATTTGATGAGAATATTATTTTGCAATAATAGTGATATTATCTAATTCATACGTTCCATCAAAGTTTTCATTGCCATTTCCTAAATATTTAAAAGCAATATAAACGGTACCTGAATAGGCCGATAAATTGATAAATGCCGAGTTTTTAAAACTATTAAAATCATCGTTATTCGAGGCTATTCTTGCTGGTAAAGCAGTCCAATTTGCGTTTGTAATAGTTGCTTCTGTTCCGTCCCAGTTTTCGGAAATAAAAACTTCTAAAGTACTTCCATCTGCAAAAGAAGTAGATGTTTCAAAGGATAAATATTCTTCTAGAGTTGTATCTAAGTTTATTCCTGCGGTAATTAACCAAGAAATTGTATGATCGTCACTAGATCGAAAAGAACCAACGTTTGCCGCTCTGCTCAAAGAGTTTGCATCCATATAAGATCTCCATTTTTTAGAACCTGCCTCAATATAATTTGTCCAGTTTGGTATTCTAATTTCTCCAGAAGTCGCTTCAAAATCTTGGTATAATAATAGTGTAGAAAAATCTTCTATTACTGATGGCGTGCACCTTTCACCAGTCATAGTAACATCATCCGCAGAATTTAAAACTAAAACTGTAAAATCTCCTCCAAAATCTCTAGAAACAACGGCGTTAATTGTTCCGCCACCTTCTGGTAAACCATTATTTGCAAAACTAGCGAAAGAACTTGTTTCTACAAATGACGACACAAATGCAGGACCTTGACAGGTTTCAATTTTACGTTTTGTATCAAAATCTTCGGTAGGATCTACAAATGCTTTTCCTTTTAAATCCGAAGAAAAAAAAGCATTTTCTATACTTACAAAAGTTCCGATGTTAGCAGCGTCATCCAACGCTCCTAAAGTGACAACTTTAGAAACAATTTCCTCAGTTATGATGGATCTAAATAAATGATTTTCCATCTGATTTTGAGTGATACTTTCAATTTCTCTGGTATCTGTCAATTTTAATTTTCCACCAATAGAAATTACACCGTCACCAGAATTTGTTTCTCCAACATACAGATTTTTAAGCCGAATATACACCTCTCTTCCAAAGTTAAATTTGTTATAGCTATTCGTTAAATTAATAGCGACTTTAAGACCTGCTGTTGGGTTTTCTGGTGAATCTTGCATATAAAACTCCCTGAAATAATTTCCTTTTGCATCCGAAGAAATTACATATCCTTTTACAACAATATCAGAAACTATTTTTACAGGGTCATTTCCTGAAATATATAAACTTTTTAAATCTTTTATCGATTTTAATTCAAGTTGATTATTCTGAATACTATCTAATAGCGCATCTAATTTTAGGTTTTCTTCAACTCCTAAATTTTGAGGTACTGTAAAATTGCTATCTTCTACGCAAGCGGTAAAAAAGATACTCGCGCTAAAAGCAAGTAGCACGGTAATTGTTTGATTTCTTTTCATATCAATTTATTTATTTTTAAAAACTAATGTTTGCATTTAGAAAATAGGTTGTACCCCTGCCGTACCAATATTTATTTCCAAAAACAGGTTTCCCTAAGGCTTTATCTCTCCTTAATTCGTTGTAATTTGCGTTTCTACCTTGCTCAAATCCGCCAGATTTATACTCAGTATTCAATAAATTATTTACGGTTGCAAATACACTAATATAATACCCTGATATTTTCCAAGATTTACCGCCAACGAGATTTATAACTTTATAATTATCAAATTTTTCTTGTTGTAATAACACTCTTGCCAAGTCTACATCATAATTTGGAAAGGTTAAACCATCTGCATCTGTGTAAAAATTACTGGATCTTGTTAAGGGGGCAATATCTACAAAAGTATTGCTGAAGAAGTTTGCCGTTGCTCCAATCCACCAATAATTGGGGTCTCGATATTCAAAACCGATGGAATATGCCGTATGCGGACCAGCAGCAATTTTGTAATTTTTTAAGTTGGATGTATAATTTCCGGAGCGACCATTTTCATCAAAAATTCCATCATTCGTAACATCGGAAGTAAGGTATAAATCAGGATTATTAGCATAGGTAAAACTACCAACGGCAGCTGCTCCTTTTAGTTTTATGGTGGATGTAACTTGCGCTTCCAAACCCAATTCCAATCCAAAATGTTTCTTTTCTATGCCTGATAATATTTCCTGAACAAAAGCGGTATTATCACCGCCAACTCCATCGGCAAAATAAAAAGAAATTTCTGTCGCATCTTTTATGGATGTGTAATAACCAGTAAGCCTAGAAGTAATTATCGAACCTCTAAAAATGTAACTTGCATCCGTAGAAAACACCTTTTCGCTTTGTAAATTATCAACAATATTATTATTTTCTCTGGAGTTAGAAAAAGAGTTTCTAATAATTGGCGCTTGTGTTAAATAAGCAACATTTGCATTAATTAAATTACGGCCATTAAGTTTATAAGTTGCACCTGCTTTTACCCCGTAAGTTGTAAAATTTAACTTCTCTGATTTACCAAAAGAACTATTCTCAAAACGCCCATTTTTATATAAACCCTCTCTTTGATTTGTTATTTGAGAAACATTTACCGCCGCATAAAAATCTATTTTATTGTATTTAAACTGCGCCTGTAAAAAGGCATTCATCAAATCTGAAAGTAACTTAAAATTATATCTAAATTTATCGCCAACACCAACCACTCTATTAGGGTTGAACGCATCATTTTGCATCTGTGCTTCTGAATCTGCAAAATTATTGATATCCAAATAACCGCTTCCGCCTAATAAATCGAGAACTTCTGCAAAGTTTTGAGAATGCAAACGCTTGTATTCTAATTTCCCGTTTATAGAAATATTCGAATTTATATTCGAATTAAAGATGGTATTTAAAGTTACTTGTTTGTCTTCATTTCTGTCTTCATACAAAACATATGCATTATTTAAACCAATCGCTGCATTTGTTGTATTTGCATCAAAAATACGGTTCCAATCCAATTGCCCATTATTCACAAAATTTTCTTGAGCAGCGTATGCACCCGCTAAATCATTATTTCTTAAAAAGTAACTTGGTAATGTTTGGTAATATGTAGGACTTGGATTTGCTCCTGCATTAAAATCCAAACGACTATTTCCTATTTTACCAAACTGATAAGATATGTTTGTTTGTAAAGTTGTATTTTCTGAGATATCCCAATAATAATTCAGCATTAAAATGGGTTCAACCACCTCTTTTATCCTAGAATTTAGTTTCTTTCCATTCAAATTCCCCAATATTCATTGTATTCAATTCCTTTTAAGTCATAAACTTCTTGGGTATTAGGCGATGATTTACCTCTACGATTGGGCGTGAAAATTCCTGTAAAATGAATACTGTGATTATCATTAATTTTCTTTTCTACGGATGCAAATAGCGAATATGCATTGTAAGAAGTACCGTCATTAAAACCCTCATTACCGGCTCTTCTACTTCCAGAAAAAGTCATAGACCAACCCTTTTTAGAAATACCTGAAGTATGGGTTGCCATTGCCCTGTGCTCATAACTTCTGTTCGATGAAGAATAAGAAATTCTTGTTCCTGGTCTTTGTTTAGATGCTCTTGTATTCATGTTTGCAGACCCCAAAACACCTCCAAAAGTAAAGAAGGAAGGGGATAAACCATTGCTAAATTCTTGATTTCTTAGAACATCATTTAATCCTCCCCAATTACTCCACTGGGCTCTACCGTCGTAGATTTTATTCATTTCAATTCCGTTAATTAAAACTTTACCGTTTCCAGAATCTAACCCTTTAATTCTAAAAAAGGAAGAACTAAACTCAAAAGCCGCAGTTCTTAAAAAGATATCTTTTGAAGCTTGTAAAAGACCAGAAATATTATCTGCAGCGCTTGCATCGTCGTTTAACTCATCATCAGTAATCGTTATCAAACTTAAATCTTGTTCTTCAATTATATCCCTGTATAGCATGATTACGCCTAAATCTATTGTCGCTCCAGAAAGTTCTATTGGAAAATTTTGAGTTTCATAACCAACTAATTTCACCTCTAAAATATAGCGACCGTTTCGTACTTTTTTAAGTGTAAATGCACCATCTATCGCTGTAGATTGGACTAAATTTGTATTTACAATGCGTATCAAAACATTTTGAAGTAGTTTTTCTGATTCACTTTCTACAATAATTCCCTTTATAATATTTTGCGCAACGATTGCCTGAAGGAAAAATAAAAGCAGTAATTGTGTTAGAATAAATTTTTTCATAAAAATTTTTCATAAATTTAGAAACAAGAACTGATAAAACTTAACGGGTTTCAGTAATTGCAGATTTTAAATAACATTCTAAAACTCTAGAAGTTATTTTCATTTTCTGAATTTGACTCAAAAATTACATGCTATGAAAAAATTATACCTATTTATTACCTTCTCCTTTTTAATAGTTTCAGCTATTTTTTCTCAAAGTAAAGAGAAAAAATACCACATTAGAACCATTGCTTTTTACAACTTAGAAAATTTATTTGACACCATAAATGATGTTACTATAAACGATGAGGCAAGTCCTATTATGGAACTAAAAGCAAATAGATCTGAAGTTTATTGGGATAAAATAGACAAACTTAGCAGTACAATTGCACAAATTGGAGCTGATAGGTCAAATACAAGTCCTGCGATTATTGGCGTTTCTGAGATTGAAAATCTTAGTGTTTTAGAAGATTTAGTGAAATCTAAATATTTAATAAAAAAAGACTACGGTATTATTCATTACGATTCCCCAGACAAACGCGGAATTGACGTAGCCCTACTATATCAGAAAAAATATTTTAAACCTGTATTTCACGAAGCTTTTAATCCGAATATTTACAAAGACAATTTTAAAGTCTATACGAGAGATCAATTGTTAGTTTCTGGTTATTTGGATAACGAATTGATACATCTTATTGTAAATCATTGGCCTTCTAGAAGCGGTGGTGAAGCAAAAAGCAGTTCTTTGCGAGAGAAAGCTGCGTATCAAAACACAAAAATTATTGCTCAAATTAGAGAAAAAGACCCAAAAGCAAAGATTTTTAGCATGGGCGATTTTAATGACGACCCAACAAATACTAGTTTTAAAGAAGTTTTAAAAACGAAAAGCAAGAAAAATGAAGTTGGTGAAACGGATATTTACAATCCTTATGAGGATATGTTTAAAAGAGGTTTTAACACTTTGAGTTATAGAGATAATATTAATTTGTTTGATCAGATATTAATTTCTGAACCGTTGCTAGACAAAGGCGAAAAAGACTATTCTACCTATAAAATGTTTAAAGCGATGATTTTTAACAAACGCTTTTTAACAATTAAAAAAGGGCAATACAAAGGATATCCTTTTCGAAGTTTTTCAAATGGCGTTTATACTGGCGGATATTCAGATCATTACCCGGTTTATCTGTATTTAATTAAGGAAAAGTAATCTTCGACAAGCTAAGACCGATATTTAGGTGATTAATTGGAAATTAAATTTATATAATTAGACTTTATAAAATCAATTTAAAAAACTTTATAAAGCACAAAACCCCGCAACTTTTAAGTTGCGGGGTTTTTTGATAAAAATTATTGCCTTAGTTCTATTATAAATTACTCTTTAGAAGATTGAAATTTATAATGTAAGTATGTGTAAGCATCTCTAGGTACAATTGTAATCCACTTTTTGTGTTTTAAATACCATTTAAAACGAATTGAATTTACTCCTTTTGTTAAATAGGAAGCAATAAAAGGATGAATGTGTAATTGTATCTTTTTATTGGTTGATTTATTACTAGAATTTAAAATAAATTTCTCTAAATCTGATTCTATTTTATCTAATAAAACTATTGGAGCTTCTACTTGTCCATTTATATTTGGGTCGGTTTCGGTAGTTTTTATACTTAACTCCGGTCTTACCCTTTGTCTTGTAATTTGTACCAATCCAAATTTACTTGGAGGTAATATTTTGTGTTTTGTTCTATCAAAAGACATTTGTTCTTTTAAATATTGAAACAGTTTATTTCTGTTTTCTACTTTATGCATATCAATAAAATCAACTACAATGATGCCTCCCATGTCACGCAATTGCAATTGGCGTGCTACTTCTGCTGCTGCAATTAAATTTACTTCTAATGCAGTCTCTTCTTGAGAGCCAGCTTTATTAGAACGATTTCCGCTATTAACATCAATAACGTGCAAAGCTTCTGTGTGTTCTATAACTAGATACGCACCTTTACTCATAGAAACTGTTTTTCCAAACGAAGTTTTAATTTGTCTCTCTATTCCATATTTTTCAAAAATTGGAGTTTCGGACTTGTGCAACTTTACAATTTTTTCCTTTTCAGGATAAATTTCTTGCAAGTATTCTTTAATTTCTACTTTCAAAGTTTCGTCATTAGTTACTATGTTTGTAAAAGTTTCATTCATAACATCTCTTAAAATAGAAGATGCTCTATTTAACTCACTTAATATTTTAGTTGGTGTGTTCGTATTTGGTATACTTTTACACATAGTTTTCCAACGTTCTAATGAGTTTTGCAAATCTTTATCTAACTCTGCTACTTTTTTACCTTCTGCAACAGTTCTTAAGATAACGCCAAAACCTTTTGGTTTTATGCTTTTTGCTAGTCTTTTTAAACGTTCTTTTTCTTCTGGATCTTCTATTTTTTGTGATACAGAAACTCTGTTAGAAAAAGGAACTAAAACCAAAAATCTACCAGCTATAGAAAGCTCAGAGCTTAATCTTGGCCCTTTTGTAGAAATTGGTTCTTTTACAATTTGCACTAATAGGTTTTGTCCTGTTTTTAATGCATTGTTAATACTACCGTCTTTGTTAATGTCTTCTTCCTTGCGGAAATTTTTTAAAGTGAATTCTTTGTACTTACCTGTGCTTACTTTCTTAAGGAACGAATTTAATGAGTTTACTTGCGCGCCTAAATCATGATAATGTAAAAACCCATCTTTTGGGTAACCTACATTTACAAAGGCTGCATTTAAACCTGTTAACACTTTTCCTATTTTGGCTAAAAAAATATCGCCAACAGAAAATTTGTTTCCAGTTGTTTCATTATTCAATTCAATAAGTTTTCCATCTCTTAATAAGGCAAAATCAATATCAGATGAATTTGAACGAATTATTAATTCTGTTTTCATTCTGAACTGGTTTTAACACTACACTTCATTGTGTAGATGGTTTACTATTGTCAGGTATTTGCAATACCAGTGAGGTTTATTAAACCTCGATGTCAATGAACTTTTTGTTTTTTTCGCTAAACAACAAACGAAAAAGTAAGCGAGTGCTTACTTTTTCTTGTGTCTATTTGCTCTAGCTCTTTTCTTTCTTTTGTGTGTAGAGATTTTTGCTCTCTTTCTTTTTTTACCACTTGGCATAATGTTCAGATGTTTTTTAAACCCTTTGGGTTTAGATTAATATTGTGTTACTTTACCGCTACTTTATTTTTTACTCCTTCTGTAAAAGTCTTAGCGGGTTTAAAAGCTGGAATATTGTGAGCCGGAATTTTGATAGTAGTATTCTTTGAAATATTTCTACCTGTTTTTTCTGCTCTAGTTTTAATTATAAAACTACCAAAACCTCTTAAATAAACGTTATCACCATTTTCTAATGCACCCTTTACTTCAGTCATAAATGCTTCAACAGTTGCTAAAACATCTGTCTTTTCTATACCAGATTTGTCTGAAATTTTTGATACGATATCTGCTTTCGTCATGATTCTATTTTTACTATTTTTTTGTTAAATTACTTTCAAAAATGCGGATGCAAATATATGATAATTAATCAATTCCAAGAAGATATCGACTTAATTTTATCTTAATTTTTAAATGTAATATTGCAATTCTATTTTTTATTGATGAAATTTTCTAATACTTTAATTTACTGGCAGTTACAAAACAACAGGGAATTGCCCTGGCGCAAAACTAAGAATCCATATTTTATTTGGCTTAGTGAAATTATGCTGCAACAAACAAGAGTTGCCCAAGGTATGTCTTATTATCTCAAATTTACAGCGCAGTTTCCGTCAGTTTTTGACCTCGCAAAAGCGGATGAAAGCACCGTGTTAAAAATGTGGCAAGGATTAGGTTATTATTCCCGTGCAAGAAACCTCCATTTTACAGCAAAACAAATTGCAAATGAGCTAAATGGCGAATTTCCATCAACGTATAAAGAAATAATTAAGCTAAAAGGAATTGGAGACTACACCGCTTCTGCAATTGCTTCTATATGTTTTGATGAGCCAACTGCTGTTGTAGACGGAAACGTTTACAGAGTTTTATCAAGATATTTTGGCATTAAAACGGCTATAAATTCATCCGCAGGAATAAAGGAATTTAAAATTTTAGCACAAACCTTGCTTGATGAATCAAAACCTGGAACGTACAATCAAGCCTTGATGGATTTTGGCGCACTTCATTGCAAACCTCAGAATCCCCTCTGTGAAACTTGTCCGTTTGCGGATAGTTGTGTAGCTTTAGAAAGAAAATTAACCAAAGAATTACCTGTAAAAGACAAGAAAGTTAAAGTAAGAAATCGCTATTTTAATTTTTTAGTGATAAAAACGGATGACAATAAAACCATTTTGTCAGAAAGAAAAGGAAAAGGAATTTGGCAAGGATTGTATCAATTTCCATTAATAGAAAGCGATACGAACATTGACAAAGATGAGATTGTTTCATCAGAAAAATTTATCAATTTATTTCCTGATGAAACCACCATTTCTCTTTTCAACGAAAAAGAAATTATTCATAAATTATCTCATCAGCATCTACATACTCAATTCTGGGTTGTAGAAACAGCAAGTTTATCCAAAGCAAAAACAAAATGGAAAGACATTAAAAAGTATCCAGTTCCTGTTTTAATTGCGAATTTTATAGAGGAATTTGAGTCTAAAAGTAATTGATATTTTTAGTACATTTGAACTGTAAATAAAAACGCGATGGCGAGCACCGTAAACAAGGTAATTTTAATTGGTAATTTAGGCGATGATGTAAAAATGCATTATTTTGATGGAGGCAATTCTATTGGAAGATTTCCTATTGCTACTAGCGAAAATTACACAAGTAAACAAACAGGAGAGAAAGTTACAAATACTGATTGGCATAATATTGTTGTTCGAAATAAATTAGCAGAACTTTGCGAAAAATATCTATCTAAGGGCGATAAAGTGTATGTTGAGGGAAAACTTAAAAATAAACAATGGGAGCAAGATGGCGTTAAACGCTATTCAACAGAAATTCATGTAAATGAAATGACTTTTTTAACAACAAAAAAGAGTCTTGAGACCGAAAATAATCCACAACAAAATAAACAAGCTTCTGCAAAAGTAAAACCTGTTGCGCCAGAAGAAAAAGACGACTTACCATTTTAATTTAAAAAACTTTAAAACTTGGACCCAGATCCTGAACCTATATTTCTGTTTTTAACTTCAATTAATTTTTTAATCGCAATTAACTTTATTGTTTTAATTGCATTGTTAACAAGTTCTGCGTTAATATCCGGAACAGAAGTTGCCTTTTTTTCCCTTTCTCAAACAGATTTAAACGAACTTTCTAACGACGGAAAAGAAGAAAATATTATTGTAAAGTTACTAGAAAGACCTAGAAAATTATTAGCAACAATTTTAATTACAAATAACTTTATCAACATTTTAATTGTATTGATATTTGCCTCAATTGCAGACACAATTTTTGGCGATTTCAACTATGAACTAAACCTGCATTATTTTTTAGTTCCTGTTCGTTTTTTAATCGAAGTTATTTTAGTCACTTTCTTAATTCTCTTATTTGGAGAGGTTTTACCTAAAGTATATGCCTCTAGAAATGCACTTCCGTTTTCGAAAAAAATGGCTAAATTTATATTTGTAATAAATGTTTTGCTAACACCTTTTAGCATGCCTTTAATTTCTTTAACAAAATATATTGAAAAAAAATTAGGTAGTAAAAATACTTATTTCTCTGTAGAAACTTTATCGCAAGCTTTAGAGTTAACATCTGAAGGGGCTACAAATAAAGATGAACAAAAAATTTTACAAGGAATTGTGAATTTTGGGAATACAGAAACTGTGCAAATAATGAAACCTAGAATAGATCTTTTTGCACTTTCTGATACCGAAACTTATGAAAGTGTTTTAAATAAAATTCTAGAAAACGGGTATTCTAGAAATCCAGTTTACAAAGAAAATATAGACAATATTATAGGCGTTTTATATGCAAAAGATTTACTAGCACATTTAAATAAAAAAGATTTTAAATGGCAAAGTTTAGTTCGAGAAGCTTTTTTTGTGCCAGAAAACAAGAAGCTAGATGACTTGCTAGACAACTTTAGATCACGTAAAAACCATTTAGCAATTGTTGTTGATGAATATGGAGGCACAAGCGGATTAGTTACACTAGAGGACGTTATCGAAGAAATTGTGGGTGATATTAATGATGAGTTTGATGATGAAGATTTAGCATACTCTAAAATTGATGAAAATAATTACATTTTTGAAGGAAAAACAAGTATTAAAGATTTTTGTAGAGTTTTAGATGATGAAGACGAAGAAATTTTTGAACAAGAAAAAGGCGAAAGTGAAACTATTGCCGGATTTATTTTAGAGATCTCTGGTAAATTTCCCAAAAAAGGTGAGAGAATAAACTTTAAGAATTATACGTTTACTATTGAAGCAGCAGACAAAAAACGTATTAAACAAGTAAAAGCAACTAGAAATGAGTAAGATTCTTTTTATACTAATTTCACTAATTTTTATTTCTTGTAACACAAATATTTTACCAAAACCAAAAGCATATCTAAGTTTAGAATACCCTAAAAAAGAATACACAAAGCTTTCTTTAGAAAGACCTTATTCTTTTGAAGTGCTAAAAAACACAACACTTGTTGATGATAAAAACAATTGGTTAAAAATTAACTATCCAAATTTAAAAGCATCCATAGATATTACTTACAGACCTGTAGAAAATAATTTAAATGAACTCCTAGCAGAAGCAGAAAAACTAGTTTTTAAACACGCTGTAAAAGCAGAACAAATTATACCAAAAGACTTTGTAAATCCTAAAAGGAGAGTGTTTGGAAGTTTGTATGAAATTACTGGAAACGCAGCATCTCAACTTCAATTTCATGTTACAGATAGTACAAATAACTTTATTAAAGGTTCCTTGTATTTTTATGTAAAACCCAACTACGATTCTATTTTACCTGCTGTTTCTTATATAAAAGAAGATATTTTACGTTTAATCGAAACTTTGGAATGGAAAAGATAACCCGGCCTACCCTTCTATTTGAAATGCGCTCAATATAAATATACGAAAGAAGAGTACATTGAAGATATTCTTAATGAAAAGTGTGGTTCCTAATTCTGATGAATTATAGCTTATTTCTAGATAATCCTCTGTTTTTTCTATCTTGATTCTTTATTCTTGTCTCTAGTATCTTTTCTCTAAAAAAAATCTCTAAACAATCTCCATTTTCTTTAATAAAAAGGAAGCATTCATATTTTTACAAACACCATTTTTTAAAGTATAATCAAAATACAACTCGTCCTTAATTATTTCTGCATCAAAATAATAATTTTTGATGCCTGAAAACTCTTCTTCTAACTCACACAAACTAACATCATGCGTTGCAATAATTCCAGTTGATTTCGATTTCGTTAATTTTTCTACAAACTTTTTAGAACCAATCGCTTTGTCTTTACTGTTCGTTCCTTTTAAAATTTCATCTAGAATAATAAAGTATTTTTCTTCTTTAATTTCATCAACAATAAACTTTAAGCGCTTTAATTCTGAATAAAAATATGACGCATCATCAGTTAAAGAATCTGATGTTCTCATACTTGTTATCAATTTTACTGGGGAATATTGAAAACTTTCTGCACAAACGGTTAACCCACAATTTGCCATGACAATCGATAAGGAAACCGTTCTTAAAAACGTACTTTTCCCGGCCATATTTGCACCTGTAATTATAAGAAACTGCTCATCTTCAATACTAAAATTATTATCAATTCTTTTATCAGCTTTTAACAAAGGGTGTCCTAACTTCGCCGATTTTATAATTTCTTTTTTCTTAGAAATCTCTGGAAATACAAATTTTGGGTGATTAAAATTAAAGTTTGCTAATGAATTCTGAGCATCAAAAAAGGCAACCACTTCAAACCAATCTTTAACCGAATGTTGATACTTAAAAATCCATTTTTCTACTGCACAAGCATTGTAAATTTCAAACAAAAACAAACCATTTCCTAGTATCGCAATAACATCATTATTCCGTTGATCAAAAGTGTTTAAAATTTTAGAAAATTCTTGAACAATTGAAGACGCTTTTTTTTCTTCTGATTTAATAATTCCTTTTTTCTCTTTTAATATTTCTGAAGTAAATTCTTCGTTTTCTATCTCATCTAACAATTTATGATATTGTCTAAAAGTGTCACTAATCTTATCTATTTCCGTATAAATTTGAAGTGTTTTTTTTCCATATTTACTTGTTATAAACAGCCCAACAAAAAACCAAATAATTAGATAGGAAAATGAAATAAATCCGAATGAAAGAAACCCAATTAAAGCCAAAGAAATTAATGAGAAACCAATTTGAATTTTAATTAAATATTTAGGCAAGACCAAAATATAATTTGAAATCCAATTTACAATAGATTTTGAAGTGTTTTTAACCACCACTAAACTTGCTAAAGCAGAAAAATGCTGTCTCCAAATTACTTTCTCAGAAAGCTCTTTTAATGCATTTTGTTTCTCTAAAATAGCAGTTATTTTATTCTCTGTTAATGTATTTGCTAAAACTGTCTGTCCGTCAATTGTGGCGGTTCTATTTAGATATTGAAAGAAAGAACCTTTGCCAAACAAGTCTATATCATTACTATAAAAATGGGCCGGATTTACAAACTCTTCTCCCGTTTTTAGCTGATAAAAATCCTTATCTAAAACCTTAATTTCTGTTTTATTAATATGTATTTTAGCTTCAACAACCTCTTTTTTTCTTTTTAAATTATGGTATTTTAACACCAAAAAAGAAAACAGAAAAAACCTAAAGAAGCAACAATAATAACTTCTGAATAGCTACCGAAAGTAAAATATACCAATCCACAAGTCACCAAAAAAACGATAAACCTTAAGATACTTAAATTCAGAGATTTTCTTTTTAAAGCAGCCGCCTCTTTTTCTAATTCAGTTTTTTGCTGAACGTAAAACTCTAAAGGATTTTTCATCAAATCAGATTAATTATAGTTCGAAATTCCACCTGTTAAACTTAAGACTTTTAAATCTGGATATTTCTTTTTCATTTTCTCTGTAGCCCTATAACTGTTAAGTCCTCTTTGACAAACCATTACATAGGTTTTATTGCTGTCAATTGTAATTTTGTCAGCATCAAATTTATTAATATGAATGGTCTGTTGCACTTCAAAAGGCAATTTTAAATCAGTTAAAACTGCAATAATTTCTAAGTTATCATCCCCTAATTTAGATTTTAATTCTCTGGGAGCTATTTGCCAATCGGGATTTTGAGAAGTGCAAGCCACATCTATATACCTTTGAATCTTAAATATTTTAGCGATTTTTTCTTTTAAAATGGTTGGTTTTAACTTCATTTTTAGCTGCGTATTTTGAAGCGAATTATAAATCAATAATTCGTTTGTTAATGGTTTTCCAATTCCTGTAATCAATTTTAAAACCTCATTTACTTGCTGTGTTGCAATCATGCCAACAATAGAATTTAAAGTTCCTGCTGCTGAACAATTGGGAATATCTGTTGCCATTTCTGGAAAAGCATCTCTTAAATTTGATGAAGTAGTTCCGTCTTTTTGCAGCACGTTAAATGTAGCGACATACCCATCAAACTTATACAAAGACCCATACACCAACGATTTATTTTTGATGACACAAGCGTCATTTAATAAGTATTTTGTTGGTAGCGAATCTGTGCCATCAACAACAATATCAACTTCAGAAATCAGCTCAAAAACATTTTCCTTTGTAATTGGTTTGTTGGTGAAATTAACTTCTGTAAACGGTGCTCTTTTTTTTATAAATTCTGACAAAACTTCAGCTTTCGGTTTCCCAACATCCTCTAAAGAAAAGAAAACTTGTCGATGTAAATTGGTTATATCAACGGTATCAAAATCTATTAAATGGATTTTCCCAACTCCACTTGAAGCTAAATAAACAGCAATTAAACCTCCTAAACCTCCACAACCAACAATCAAAACAGATGCGTTTTGTAGCTTTTGCTGCCCAACTTCACCAATTTCTGATAAAATTATTTGACGTTTAAAAAACTGATTTTTGTTAATCATTATTAATCTCCTTTTTAGCCACCTCAAACTCTTCTAAAGTATTTATATTTCTGATAAAATCATCGTCAATTTCTACAATTTCAACATCAGAATTTATTAAAACTTTTCTAGGACAAGAATATCCTTGCGCTAAATATTGCAACAAAATAGGATATGCTTTCGGTTCGTAAATCGTAATTAAAGGCTCTACAAACTCCTTGTTTTTTCCTTTAATTGCTGTGGCAACTTTACTCGTGTTTCTATGTTTTAAAACTAATTGTATAATGTCGTCATTTATAAAAGGAACATCTGTAGCCAGCACAAACCAAGCTGAATTTGGATCTTTTTGAAATGCCGAACAGATGCCGCCAAAAGGGCCTAAATTCAAAAATTTATCGGAAATTTCGTCTTCTTTTTCTGATAAAGCATGAACAGAATAATACGTTTCTAAGTTATTATTTTCTAATAATTCTTTGGCGAATTCCTTTTGAGGTTTACCAAAATAATTCAATTCAGATTTATCTTGTCCCATTCTCGTGCTTTTTCCGCCTACTAAAACCAACCCTTTTATGGGTGCAATTTTCTCCTGAATGAGATTGTGAATATGATTTGTAATTTTATCAACTTCATCAATTGTATAACAAGTACTATTTTTTATCTGCGGATATTTTTCAACTAAAAAATCAAAATATTCAGTGTCTTTTGTCAATTTTATTACAAACTGAATGCGATCCAACTGCTCTAATCTTTTTAAAACGGAAGCTTCTTTAGCTTCGTCTAAAATTAAGATTTGTTTTGCTCCTTGATAATGATTTCCATTGATAAAAAGATAGTCAAACTGAGCGAAATCTAACCGTTGCTGAAACTTATTTACGTTGCCAGAAGTTGTGATTTGTAAATTTCCTTCGTGATGAAAAGTAAATTCAGCTACTTTATTTTCTTTCACATCCTTGGCGTGGGAAGCATCAAAATAAGCCAATTTATATTTTGATAATTCTTGAGAAACTTTATGAACTAAATCAGAAATAATTCCACAATTTGTGCCTAAAATAGCGATTTCATTCGGAGCAAAATTGTCATTGTTTCGTCTTTCTAAATTGGTATGTTTTTTGTGATTAGCCATTTTTAATATCCGATTTTCCGCCTGTTTTTTCTACCAATTTCACTTTTTTAATCACCATTTTTTGACTGATACTTTTACACATGTCATAAATAGTTAAACACGTAATATTTGCACCAGTTAAAGCTTCCATCTCTACACCCGTTTTTCCTTCAATTGTTACTTGGCAAAGCACTTCTATATTTTCTAAGTCGATGATTTTGATATCAATATCAACTCCATTAATTAATAATGGATGACACATTGGTATTAATTCTGATGTCTTTTTAACACCCTGAATTCCTGCAATTATTGCTGTTTGAAAAACAGGCCCTTTTTTGGTCATTAGCTCATCATTTGTAAAATGGGCAATTACCTCTTTTCCTAAAAACATGGTTGCCTTTGCAATAGCTGTTCTTTTGGTAATTTCCTTATCAGAAACATTTACCATTTTAGGGTTATTATTTTTGTTTATGTGGCTGAATTCACTCATAATCTAATTTAGTTCTTGCTACAAATTTTTCGTATTTCAAAATTAACTCGAATTTACAATATCTTCTATTTATTGTGTTTAACTGCTCACATTCTGTCACTTCGAGTGAAATTCTTTTTTTTAGGAATTTTGTATCGAGAAGTTTTAATCATTTAAACTTCTTCTTTGCTAAATTAGGGAGTTTTTCATACTCATTATTAATTAAAGCTTCCTTTTTAATTTTTGACCATTTTTTTATTTGTTTTTCAGTATCAATTGCAAACCCTACCTCTGAAAATTCGAAATAAAAAACCAATTCTAAAGGTCTTCTTTTATATGTGTAACTTTCTATGTGTTTCCCTTCTTGATGTTCAAAAAAACGTTGTTCTAAATTTGATGTAAAACCTGTATAATACGTTTTATCTGAACATTTTAGAATATAAACATAATAGATTTTCATTTTTGAACTTTTAAAATGTGCTTGATAATGTGTTCTCGATACAATTTTTCTTCCTCTGTCAGAAAAATCACTCGAACTGACAAAACGTTTTATCCATTCTAAAACACATACTGTCACAACGAGTGATTTTGCTTTTCGCAAAATTGTATCGAGATGTTTTTTTTCAATTACCTATATCTAATTATCGGATAAACCTCTCCTTTTTTAAACTCCGTTTTATCACTTGGTAATTGAATGAATGCATCTGTTTTCACTAAACTTGCTAAATCGCCAGAACCATTTCCAGAAATTGGAAACGCAGTTAAAAGCCCGTTTTCTCTTTCTAATTTTACTTGTAAAAAATAGGTTAAGTTAGGTTTAAACGAAACATCTCCTCCTAAAATTACAGTTTCCTCTTCAACTTCTACTCCCACTGATTTGTAATACCAAGGATAAAAATACGCTAAACAATTTACAAAAGTAGAAATCGGATTTCCTGGAAAACCGAATACAATTGTGTTCATTTGATATTTGTCAACTGTATATTTATCTGAATTCTCATCATTTTTACTTGGAAAAAATTTTTGTCCAAACCAAAAAGGTTTTCCTGGCCTTTGTGTAACTGTATGAAATAGCTTTTCAACACCTAATTCGTCTAAAACTTCTGGTAAAAAATCAAATTTACCTTTACTTACTGCACCGCTAAAAAGCAATACATCGTATTCTTGTAAATAGCTTTCTATTTTAGCTTTTAAAACTGATTTATCATCCGTAATATGTGCAGTTTCTGAAGGAATATGTAACCTTTCTAGCAAAGAAACTAAAGTGAACACATTGCTTCTTCTTATTTGATGTTCTAGCGGAATTTCATCAACTCCAACCAATTCATCGCCCGTAGAAACAATCATTACTTTTGGTTGTTTTGCAACTTTTACATACGATTTTCCAACCGTTGCTAACACTCCAATTTCTGCGGCAGAAATAATTGTGTTTTCTTCAATTAATAAATCGCCAATTCCTCCATCTTTCCCTTTAACGTGAATGTTCTGGGCATTATTAATCGCATCAATATTTAGGATTGCCATTCCGTTTTCAATAGTTACATCTTCGTATCTAACTACCGAATTTGTATTATTTGGCAAAACTGCTCCAGTCATCACTTCTATACAATTATTGGAATTTTGAAGCGTAATTTGCTCACTTCCTGCAGCTTGAATTCCTTCTATCTTAAAACCTCTTTGTCCGTTTTTAAATGATTGAAAATCAATTGCAATTCCATCCATAGAAACTCTATTAAAAGGCGGGAAATCTCTATCTGCAAAAATCTTTTCTTTTAAAATTCTACCTACAGATTTTATAAACGGAATCTCTTCAACTCCAAAATCTTGAGTTGAATTTAAAACGATATTTTTTGCTTCTTTTACTGAAATCATTTGTAATTTTTATAATAAAAATACCAATCAAAAGCCTCGTGTAAATTATAAATTGCTCCAATTATCGTAATAATCCAATTCCATTTCAAAATAAATATTCTTGAAAAAAAATAAATAACTAAAGTAAGAATAGCTATAAATGGCGGAGTAAACATAGGAATAAATCCTCCAAAACCTATACTATTTGGGAGGTCTGGTAATTGTCCTATACTAAAGCTTAATATCATAACTACCAATGTAAAAATGACATTAGACTTAATTTGATTTAAATAATTTAAAATAGTTTCCTTCTTCATCCTTTCACACTTATGATTCCTAACTACTCAGGAATGACAAACTAATTTTTAGATATTACTTAACACAACAGTGTTTCTTCCCTTTGGGAAGATTAAGATGAGCTCTCTTCTAACCACCAATTGTACTCATACTTTCAGAAGCACCACCATCTTTTCGATTTGCTTCTGCAATAAAACCGTTTTCTGGCTTTTCTTTTACTAACGATAAAAAGAGTTCTTTTAAATCTTCGTTAGATGCGCCACTTCTGATAAAATCTCTTAGATTAAAAACACCATCGTCAAACAAACAATTTTTAAAAGTTCCGATGGATGTAATTCTAATTCGATTGCAATCGTTACAAATTGTTCTTGTAAACGCAGGAATAATTCCAACAGTTCCTAAATGATTTTCAATCGAATAATTTCTAGAAGTGGATGATTTTTCAGATTGAACTTCAGTAACATCAAACTCGGTTTTTATCTCGTTTAAAATCTTTTTGAACGTCCAATTTTCTTTCATTTCTCGCTGTCCTTTTCCATTAAAAGGCATTTCTTCAATAAACCTGACTGCAACATTTTTATCCTTCGTCAATCTTACAAAATCGACAATTTCATCCGTATTAAAACCAGATTGCACCACTACATTCAATTTTAAATCTAAACTACTTTTTTCAAGCAATTCAAAGGTTTTGTAAACTTCAGGAAAAACATCTCTTCTTGTAATTTTCGCGAACTTTTCTCTATCTAAACTATCAATACTAAGATTTATTTTTTTTACTTTTTTAAGCTTTTCAATTGTTGAAATATGATGAGAAATCAACGCTCCGTTAGTGGTAATATTAATTTCATCCAACAAATCATTGTAAGATAACATTTCTAAAAAACCAATAAAATCTTTACGCACAAAAGGTTCACCACCTGTTAAACGAACTTTTTTAACGCCTAATTCAGTTAAAACGCGCACCAATCGATACATTTCTTTAAAACTGAGTAATTCCTGTCTTGGCACAATGTCAATTCCGTGAGCAGGCATGCAATATTGGCAACGCAGATTACAACGATCTGTAACCGCCAATCTTACATATTCCATTTTTCTTCCAAAACTGTCTGTTAATTTGCTCATTTGGTATGCTAAATTAGCTTTTTTTAAATAATTGAGATATAATAATAATCACTTTAATTGGGTAATTTTTTACTCAAGATTCCATAAATGAACGCTCCTAAAAGTGCACCCGCTAATAAAATAAGTGCCGGAATTAATTTAAACCCAAGAATTACAAAAATTGGTGCTGCACAAGCTCCTGAAATTCCCCAACCTAAACCAAAAAAAGTACCTCCTAAAATAGTTCTTATAAAACCTTCTTTTTTAGGTTTCGGAACAATTTTATTCCCGTTAATATCTTTTATTTTTCCGTGTTTAAACAATTGCATAAAAATCATAGAGATTACAACTGCTCCTCCAATAATTCCAAACATATGAAAAGATTGAAATTTGAACATTTCATAAAAGCGATACCAAGAAATAGCTTGCGATTTACTTAGCACAATTGCGAAAAAAATCCCTAAGATTAAAAATTTAATATTTTTCATTTATATATTTTTACACTTTGACAAAAGAACTTTGACAGGCTCAGTTAGCCATTGTTCTTTTTTATTATTTATCTACTTTAATACTTATATTTTTTATTCTCAATTTGATCTCATTCAAGACTTTTTTTGATGGATGCTCTTTTCCTTAAAAAAGTATTGGAATTATAAACCACGTAGCAATTATTCCACCAATAAAAAAGCCAATTACTGCTAATAAAGATGGCAATTGTAAACTACTTAAACCAGTAATTGCATGGCCAGAAGTACAACCGCCCGCATAACGCGTTCCAAAACCGATAAGCACTCCTGATACTAAAAGAATTAAAAATCCTTTTAAAGACAAAACAGCGTCCATACTAAATATTTCATCAGGAAAATATTGACTACCCACATTTGCAAATCCTAAATCTGTGAGTTCTTGAACCGTTTTCGGACTCAAATCTATTGCTTGATTTAGAATTAAATAATTGGCAGCAATAAATCCGCCAATAATTAATCCAACAACAAAAAATAATGCAAATTTTTGTTCTTTCCAGTCCTTTTTAAAATAATCCGATACTTTATCTGCTCCAAAAATGGTACACATAGTTTCAAAATTTGTGGAAGCACCAAAATTTTGACCAAAGTAAAAATATAATAATAGCGATATTGCTATTAGTGGTCCGCCAATATACCAGGCCCAAGGTTGAAATATAAAATCCATGCTTTTTTATTATTTTGAGGTTTCGACTGCCCTAAACCTAACATTAATTTATAACTTATCTTTTAAGTAATTCCTAATCTTTTTTGTGGCTCCAAGATGTTCTTGAATGTATTTTTTATTAATATTTCCTGTTGATTTTCTATAACTTTCATCCGTATTTAGTTTATCAAAAATACTAGAAAATTCTTTTTGATTGCTGATAGAAATACATCCTTTTAAATTTACTAAATCTGCAGCTTCTTGAAATTTACTGTATTTATCACCGATTACCACCGGAATCCCAAAAGTTGCTGGCTCTAAAATATTATGCAAACCCGTTTTTAAACCTCCACCAACATAGGCTATATCAGCAACCGCATAAATTTTGGTTAAAATCCCAATGGTATCAATAATAAAAACCTGATACTCAGCTAACTTTTCATCTGCTTTTGCTGAATATAAAACTGTTTTCTTATTGATGGATTTTTGTAACGCTGTTATTGCTTCTTGCTTAATATTGTGCGGCGCTATAATAATCTTTTGATTCTCTAAAATACTATTATTAATGTAATTCACCAATAATTCCTCATCTTCTTTCCAAGTACTTCCCGCGACAATTGTGTATTGATTGTTTTTAAATTCATTAATAAAAGTAAGTGAATTATCTTGATCTAGAATTTTAGAAACTCTATCAAAACGTGTGTCACCAGAAATCGTTACATTTTCAAAATTAATAGATTTTAATAATTCTTTTGAGGTTTGGTTTTGTACAAAAAAGTGATGAAACGCTTGTAAAGATTTTCGCATAAATCCGCCATAAAACTTAAAAAAAATTTGATCTTTTCTTAAAATTCCAGAAACTAAAACTGTTGGAATCTCTTTCTTTTTTAATTCGTTTAAAAAGTTGGGCCAAAATTCATATTTTATAAAAATCGCCAAAGTTGGATTCACAATTTCTATAAAATTTCTTGCATTTGCCTTGCTATCTAGGGGCATGTAACAAACGACATCTGCTAAATTAAAATTTTTACGGATTTCATATCCCGAAGGTGAAAAAAAAGTTACTAAAATTTTATACTGATTATAGTCTTTTTTTAATGCTTCTATAATTGGTATTGCTTGCTCAAATTCACCCAAAGAAGCCGCATGAATCCAAATTGTATTATCGTTTTTTAATGCTGCAATTTTAAAAAAAGTTTCTTTCCTTCCATCAACAAAAAGCTTTAATTTTTTACTAAAAAAAGCTAGTATTGGAAGCACTATCGCTGCTTTAAAAACAAGTATGTTGTACAGAAAATTCATTGAGGTAAAAATACAAAATAGAAGTTAGTTTCCTACTTATATTAACGAGCATAAAAAAAAGTTATCCTTTTTTTCATTCCTAGAAAAATTATAAAACAACAAATAATTGATTGACTGCCTTTGACCAAAAGCTTCTATGACCTAATCATATTAAAGATAAGTTATTGATTCTCTATTTTTAATTTTACTTAAAATTTATATGTTGTTACTCTTTTTTACCTGTCTCAAAAAACAGCAGCAGAATCTAATTTCTTTTGTAAGATAAAAGCGCTACTTTTTTAACACCCTATTTTTGAGAAGTTTCTCAATTTTAGGACTCAGTACTAAAAAACAAAAACACTCAAACAATTAATTGTTTGAGTGTTTAAAATAACTTTTAAAATCTTAATTTCTTAAGCTTCAAATGGAGTTATAGATACATAAGATTTGTCGTTTCTTTTCTTTCTGAACTCAACAACTCCGTCTACTTTTGCATGTAAAGTATGATCTTTACCCATGTAAACATTTTCTCCTGGATTATGTGTTGTTCCTCTTTGACGAACAAGGATGTTCCCAGCAATTGCTGCTTGACCTCCAAATATTTTTACTCCTAGACGTTTCGATTCTGATTCTCTACCATTTTTCGAACTACCTACTCCTTTTTTATGTGCCATGATGTTATGGTTTTAAAATTGAATTTTTTATTTAGTTAAAGCTTCAATTAATTCAGCTTTCTTTAAAGAAGTATATCCAGAGATACCTTTTCCTTTAGCAGCATCTTTTAATTCTGCCACAGTCATAGAACTATAATCTGTTGCAGCTTCTTCTTTTACATCAGCTTTAGGAGTAGCTTCTTTTTTAGGCGCAGCTTCTTTTTTTTCTGATTTTTTTCCACCAGTAGCAGCAATAGATTCAATTTGAATCTCGCTTAAATACTGTCTGTGTCCGTTTTTCTTTTTGAAACCTTTTCTTCTTTTCTTTTTGAAAACGATTACTTTATCACCTTTTAAGTGACTTAAAATTTGAGCTGTTACAGAAGCTCCTTCTATAGCTGGGGCGCCAATTGTTACATTACCAGCGTTGTCAAGTAAAAGAACGTTATCAAAAGTTACTTTTGATCCTGCCTCTCCTTGTAAACGGTGTACGTATACTTTTTGGTCTTTTGCTACTTTAAACTGCTGCCCTGCTATCTCTACGATTGCGTACATACTTTTTGTTTTGCGTATTTATACTTAATTAACGCATTGTCAATGCTGAAAATGCGGATGCAAATATACATATTTTTTAATATTCACCAATTTGTTTTAGGATAAAATAATTTTATCAGAAAAACCCTCATTTAGTACGCTTTTTAAAGCTGATTTAATTATTAATTTATTATTTTTGAAGAAACCCATTTCTACTTTATCCGAATATTGCAACAAATTAGTAGACTTTGCGTCCAATTTAAAACATAATTATTAACTAAATAAAAATCGATGAAGAAAAATATTTTATCTCTTGCTTCCGCTATGCTATTTGTATTTTCTACAAATGCACAAAAGGTAGAGTTTGAAGAGTACAATTTGGATAACGGAATGCACGTTATTTTACACAAAGATACTTCTGCTCCCGTAGTTGTAACCTCTGTAATGTATCATGTAGGTGCTAAAGATGAGCAACCAGGAAGAACAGGAATGGCACATTTTTTTGAGCATTTATTGTTTGAAGGAACAGAAAACATTAAAAAAGGCGAATGGTTTAAAATGGTTTCTTCTAATGGTGGAAGAAATAATGCCAATACTACAGACGACAGAACTTATTATTATGAAATTTTTCCGTCTAATAAATTAGAGCTAGGTTTATGGATGGAATCTGAACGTTTATTGCACCCAATTATTGGGCAAGATGGCGTTGACACCCAAAATGAAGTTGTAAAAGAAGAGAAAAGATTGCGAGTAGACAATCAGCCTTATTCTCGTTTTTTAGAATATGTAAAAGAAAATATTTTTAAAAACCATCCTTATAAAGGCACAACTATTGGTAAAATGGAAGATTTAGATGCAGCTACTTTAGAGGAGTTTTTGGCATTTAACAAAAAGTTTTACGTGCCAAATAACGCAACTTTGGTTGTTGCTGGTGATATTGATATAGCTTCTGCAAAAAAAATGATTCAAGATTATTTTGGACCGATTCCAAAAGGTTCAGAAATAAGTAAAGATTTCCCTATGGAAGATCCAATTACAGAAACAATAAATGCTAAAGGATACGACCCCAACATTCAAATTCCTGCAATTATGGCCGCATATAGAACGCCGTCTATGAAGACAAGAGATTCAAGAATTTTAGATATGATTTCATCATACTTAAGTGCTGGAAAAAGTTCTGTTTTGTACAAAAAATTAGTTGATGAGAAAAAAATGGCTTTGCAAGCAGGTGCAATTAATGCTAGTCAAGAAGATTATGGTACCTATATCTTATTTGGTTTACCACAAGGTGAAACTAAATTAGAGGATATTGTTAAAGAAATTGATGAAGAAATTACAAAAATGCAAACGGAATTAATTTCAGAAAGAGATTATCAAAAATTGCAAAATCAATTTGAAAATAATTTTGTAAACTCCAATTCTAGTGTAGAAGGTATTGCAAACTCTTTAGCTCGCTACAATGTGTTGTTCGGAGATACAAATTTAATCAATACAGAAATTGATATTTACAGATCAATTACAAGAGAAGATATTCAGGCCGTTGCAAAGAAATATTTGAATCCTAATCAGCGATTAATTTTAGAATATTTACCAGAAAAAAATAATATAGCTACAATCATTGATTAATTTCTTAAAATAAGACACAAATTATGAAAACAAAAATTTTATCATTACTAGCATTTTTTCTAGTATCTGTTTCTATAAATGCGCAGATAGATAGAAGCAAAATGCCAAAACCAGGACCAGATCCTGAAATTAAATTGGGCACCCCAAACACCTTTACATTAACCAATGGTTTAAAGGTAATTATGGTAGAAAACAATAAACTACCAAGAGCATCTGCTAGTTTAACTATTGATAATAAACCTTATTTTGAAGGCGAAATTGCTGGAGTTTCTAGCATGATGGGAAGCTTATTAGGTCGCGGAACTACAAACATCAGTAAAGATGAATTTAATGAAAAAGTAGATTTTCTAGGAGCCAATGTATCCTTTTTTAGTTCAGGCGCTTATGCATCTTCATTAAAAAAATACTTTCCAGAAATTTTAGGATTAATGGCAGATGGCGTTAAAAACTCTCAATTTACGCAAGAAGAATTTGATAAAGAAGTACAAATTACTTTAGACGGTTTAAAATCTAATGAAAAAAATGTTACTTCTGCTGCTAGACGTGTAGAAAATGTATTAACGTATGGCAAAAATCACCCTTTTGGAGAATTTACATCAAAAGAAAGTGTAAACAAAATTACCTTAGAGGATGTTAAAAACAACTACAATAGCTACTTTAAACCAAACAATGCATATTTGGTTATAGAAGGTGACATTGATACAAAAGAAATAGAAAAGTTAGTAAAAAGTATATTTTCTAATTGGAAAAAAGGAGAAATTCCTTTATATACAATACCAGGAACTGAAAGTGTAGCAACTACAGAAATTAATTTTATTGATATGCAAAACGCGGTACAATCAGAAATTGCTGTAATTAATAATGTAGACTTAACTTTAGGTGATAAAGATTATTATGCAGCATTAATGGCAAGTAATATTCTTGGTGGTGGGGGTACTGCACGTTTATTTATGAATTTACGTGAAGATAAAGGTTATACTTACGGTTCTTATGCTAGCCTAAGACAAGATAAATATGCTGGTACTTTTAGAGCAACTGCAAGTGTTAGAAACGTGGTTACAGACAGTTCTGTAGTAGAAATTCAAAAAGAGATTAACAGAATTAGATATGAAAAAGTAACGTCAGAAGAATTAAAGAATTCTAAAGAAGAATACATTGGTGGCTTTGTAATGGATGTACAAAAACCTAGAACTGTTGCTAATTTTGCTTTAAATATAGAACGCTATAATTTACCAAAAGACTTCTATGCAAATTACATTAAAAATATTAAAGCAGTCACTTTAGATGATGTCCAAAATGCTGCAATAAAATATTTTAGAGGAGATAAAGCTAAAATTATTATAACAGGAAAAGGAATTGATGTTCTTAAAAACCTGGAAAACACAGATTACGTTATTAAATATTTTGATACATATGGTAATCCTACAGAAAAACCAGCAATGACGTTACCAATTCCAGAGGGTATGACGGCTGCAAATGTAATTGACAAGTACATAACTGCTATTGGTGGTGAAGATAAAGTAATGGCAATAAAAACAACTATGATGGTTGCAAATGCAACAATTCAGGGTACTCCTTTAGTAATGACAAGCAAATCTTCTGCACCTAATAAAATATCGCAAGAAATAGCTGTAATGGGCAATGTGATGCAAAAATCTATTTTTGATGGCGAAAAAGGCTATTCTGAAAGCAGAGGTCAGCGCACAGATATGGAAGGTGATGATTTAGAAGAAGCAAAAGAAGGTAATGCTATTATTAGTGATTTAAATTATAAATCTGGCACATTGTTAAGAATTGAACCTATTGATGGTAGAAATACTATTGTTTTAAAACACAAAGACAATGAGGTTTTCTACGATATGGAAACGGGTTTAAAAGTAAAATCTATAAAAGTTACCAAAGGTCCAGACGGAGCAGATGTAAAGATTCCTACTCTCTTTTCTGATTACAAAGAAGTAAACGGAGTTAAATTTCCATATTCTATAATTCAAAAGATGGGACCAATGGAATTGAATTTCGAAATTCAAGAAATAAAAGTAAATGAAGGTGTTACAGATGCTGATTTTAAATAAAATTCTTTAAATACTATTTTAAAAAGAGTCAAAACATTCAGTTTTGGCTCTTTTTATTTGAGAACTATTTCTTAAAACTACTTTTTTTTATTTACCAAATACACACCAAATAAAATAATTACACCTGCAAAAAACTGAATTAAATCAAGTTTTTCGCCATCTAAAATTCCCCAAAAAACAGCAACAATAGGAATTAAATAAGTTACGGATGATGCAAATATTGGCGATGCTAAATGCACCATTTTATTATAAAATACTTTTGCCACGCCGGTTCCTAAAACTGCTAAAATGGCAAGATAACCTAGTGCATTCATTTTGGTTTCTGTATATTCGAAAGTGCTAAAAAAATCTGTAAAAAGCAAAACTATAAAAGCCGGAATTACTAACAACAAAAAATTACCAGCCACAATACTTAATGCACTAATATCTGATAAATGTTTCTTTACAATATTTACATTAAAAGCGTATCCAACAGAAGCAATTACAACTAATATTGAAAACCAATAATTTTGATTCGGGTTTAAATCTGAACCTTTTAAAATCAATAAAACGGTACCAATTAAGCCAATAAAGATCCCTATAAATTGTTGCTTTTTAAACGAAAACCCAAAAACTAAGACACCAACAATAAATGTATTAAATGGCGTTAAGGAATTTAAAATAGAAGTAATAGAACTATCGATTCCAGAAACAGCAAATGCAAATGCAAATACAGGAAAAAAAGTACCCAAAAGTGCTGTAGAAAGAATGTGTTTATAATGTTTTTTCTTGATCTCTTTTAAACTCTTAAAACCAATCATCAAAAGAAATAAACCAGCAATTAAAATACGCAAAGCACCTAATTGAACTGGAGTTAACCCAATTAACGCTTTTTTCATCAGAATAAAAGAACTTCCCCAAACTAATGAAAGTAAGACCAAATACAACCACTTTTTTTGTTGAATATTCATAAGTTTGATTAAATTTTGCACAAAAGTCTACTAATTATTTAAATACATGCTTTATTGTTGATAAATTTGTTTAATATATCAATCATAATATCTGATACCCCTTAAAAAGGATTGTAAACGATTAAAAAATTAGTAAAAACCTATAAAATTTATCCAATGAAAGTTCAAAAAATCATATTCTCGATTGCAATTGCTTGTTTTATTTTAACTGGATGCAAAAATGAAGCACCCGAAGAAGTGAAAAAAGAAAATGTTTCTTTAGCTATTTCCGGAATGACTTGCGAAATTGGTTGTGCAAAAACCATTCAATCTAAATTATCTAAAAAAGAAGGTGTTTTAGGTGCTAAAGTTATTTTTACAGACAGCATCGCAAACATTGAGTTTGATGCAAATAAAACATCCAAAGAAGATTTAATTGCTTTTGTAAGCGGTATTGCTGGAGGCGAACTATACAAAGCTTCAGAATCTTTCAACAAAGTTAAAACTTCTAACAAAGCACATATTTGTTCTGATGCTTGCAAAGATAGCTGCGAAATGAAAGCAAAAAAAACACCTTGTAAAGAGGATTGTAAAATGGATTGTTGCGCTGATAAAAAAAGTTAGATTAAAATAAAAAATTAAAAAAGAAGCCGCCTCAATTCTAAAGTTGAGGCGGCTTTTTTATTGTTTAGAACTAAGCTAAAACCATTTAAAAAAAATTGTTAAATAATTATTTTTTTATCTCTATCTCCATAATCATATTGTCGAATTCATGGTATATTTAATAATTTACAAAATATTAACATACCTTATAAATACTTAATAATCAGTTAACCCAAAGAAATGAATTCTAAATTACTTTTGTGGCTTAAATAAACAATAAATAATTTTTATTATGAAAAAAATCTTACTTTTTTGTGTTCTTTTTGCAAGTACTTTGGCTTTCAGCCAAGTTACTATGTTAACGACAAATACTACTTGGTCTGGAGATGAAACTTTAAATGGAAAAGTTGTTGTTAATGCTGGTGTAACATTAACTATTCAACCAGGAACCGTTATTAAAGCTGTTTTTAAATCAGATCCTGTTGATGCATCTGCCTTAGTTGTAGCTAAAGGTGGTAAAATTATTGCTAACGGAACTGCTGCTTTACCAATTATATTCACTACTGAATATGATGCACTTACTTCTGCAAATGTTGCTTCTGGCACTTATGTAGCTCCAAATCATAACTTAGATTTAGGTGGTCTTTGGGGAGGAGTTATTGTTTTAGGTAACAACGTAATTGGCGCAGGTGCTAATAACACTGCAAATATTGAAGGTATTGCTGCTGGCCAAACTTGGACAAACTATGGTGGTTCTGCTACAGATGATAATTCAGGCTCTTTAAAATATGTATCTGTTCGTCATGGAGGCGCTACAATTGCTAATGGTGATGAAATAAACGGACTTACACTTGGTGGTGTTGGTAATGGAACTGTTATTGAAAACATTGAAATTATTTCTAATGCTGATGATGGTATTGAAATATTTGGAGGTAATGTTAATGTTGATAAGATATTAGTTTACAACTCAACTGATGATGCTATTGATTTAGATCAAGCTTATTCTGGTACCATTACAAACGCTTATGTTGCAATGGGTGAAATTGGAGATAATGTATTTGAAATAGATGGTACAGAATCAACTTCTAATCCTGTGGTTACTGGTTCTTACACAATTATTGGTGTAACGGCTATTGGTAATGCAAACGTTGCTCAATCTGATACTTATGGTCATTGGAAAGCTTCTGCTATGGGCGCTAACAATAATATTGTATTTAAAGGATTTAAGGCTGGAAATAAAATTGAAGGCATTGATGCTACTACTTTTGGGAATGGAACACTTACTTTTTCTAACCTAGATTTTGTGACTACAAATACTCTTGCTTCTATTTCAACTTCATTAACAAGTGATCATGCTGAAATTCTTTCTGCGCAAGCTCCAGGAAGTGGATCTACAGAAGAACATTTCTATCCTTGGACAGCTTATTTTACAAGTGGTAAGGGTACTTTAAGTGTTGAAGAAAATATCGTTAAAACTGAGTTTTCTGTTTATCCTAATCCATTTAGCAATAACCTAAATGTTTCTGGACAAATTAAAGTTGAAGCTTTAAAATTATACAACATTACTGGTCAACTAGTAAAACAAAACAAAAATTCAAATTCAATTAACGTTTCTGAATTAGCTAAAGGAGTATACATTCTTGAAGTTACTTCTGATTCTACAAGAGAGGTTAAAAGAGTAATTAAAAATTAATTATATTTTAATATAATTTAATCATTTAATTTAAAGAGCTTTAGTTAACTAAAGCTCTTTTTTGTTTACGTTAATTTAACGTTCAATATCCTGAATAATAATACTTTTGTCTCCTTATATCTTAAATAAATAATTTATAATTATGAAATATATTTTAACTTTACTTCTATTATTTAGTATTAGTACTTTTTCTCAATCTATAACAGGTGTTGTTATGGATGGTGAGTTTAACGAGTCTTTACCATTTGCCAGTATTTTAGTAAAAGGTACAACAAACGGTGCAAATACAGATATTGATGGTAAATTCCAAATAAAAGTTCAACCCGGAACTTATACACTAGTATTCTCTTTTGTTGGCTATGCAACCATAGAAATGAGTGATGTTCTTGTTAAATCAAACAAAGAAACGTTTATTCAAGTAACTCTTAAAGCTGAATCCAATCAATTAGATGCAGTCATTATAAAAACAACCTCCAAAAAGAATTCAGAAGCTTCAGTTTTAAATCTTCAAAAGAGATCTATTAACTTAGTTGATGGTTTATCAATTCAAGCAATTAAAAAAGCTGGTGATAGTGATGTTGCAAGTGCAATTAAAAGAGTTCCAGGTATATCAGTTCAAGGTGGTAAATTTGTATATGTTCGTGGATTGGGTGACCGTTATTCAAAAACCACACTTAATGGAATGGAGTTGCCAGGTTTAGATCCAGATAGAAACACAATTCCTATGGATATTTTTCCAACAAACTTAATAGAAAATATTATTGTAAAAAAATCTGCGTCTTCTGAAATTGGTGCTGATTTTACGGGTGGTACAGTTGATATTAACCTAAAAGATTTTTCGTTTAATCCTGAATACAATTTGAATGTTAGCACAGGATATAACCCAGATATGCACTTTAATAGTAATTTTTTGGCAGACGTAAAAAGCAGCACAGACTGGCGAGGCAAAGATGATGGTTCTAGAAATTTACTAATTGATCCAACTCTTGACTTACCTCCTGCATTACCACTTCCATTAGTACCTGCAGACGAAGCAGCTATTTTAACTGAAAATACTAAAAAACTAAATAAAAATATGGCTCCTATTCAAGAAAGGAGTGATTTAAATTATAGTTTTGGCTTTTCTGCCTCAAATGGATATAAATTCAAAAAAGATGGAGAATCATCTATTGGCTATCTTGCTGCAATAAGTTATAAATCAGAAACTACTTTTTATGATGACTTTTATAGAGCAACTGTTTTTAGAACGCCAACAGATGGAACTCAAAATGACCTAATTCAGAATAGTATTTTAGGAACAAAAAACACCTATTTAAGTACATTATTAGGAGTAACCTTTAAAGACAGTAAAAACAAAATTGCAATTAACTTTATAGATTTACAAAATGGAGAATCTAATGCTTCTAACCTTAAACGTCAAACATTTATTGAAAACCCTTACTGGGGAGAAGGAAGTGTAATAACCTATACACAAAGAAACCTTAGAAGTATTCCTATTTATGGAAAACATAACATTGGTGACAACCTATTTACTGTAAACTGGAAATTTGCGAAATCATCATCAACATTGAATGATAAAGATTTTAGAAGAACCATTTTTGAAACAGATGAAGATGTTACTTTCTATCAAATAAGTCCAAATGCAATTGCATCTCCATCAAGATTATGGAGAGATTTGGATGAAAAAAGCACCGTGGCCAAAGTAGATTTAGAAATCCCATTTGAAACCAATATTTTTAGTGGCAAAATTAGTGCAGGAGCTTCTTACATTGGCAAAGAACGTGATTTCAGCTCTAAAAGATTTGACATATTTTATAATGGAAATAGCCAAGTTTTAGGTGGTGACCCAAATGCAATTCTTGCTGATGAAAATATCTGGGTACAATCTCCAAATTTATTTCAAACAACTACTGGTTCATATATTAAAGGAGGTTTCGAAAGAACAAATGTCTATAATTCTGAATCAAAAAATGATGCTTTCTATTTTTCATCTGAATTAAAATTTTCAGAAATGATTAAAGCTGTTATTGGAGTTAGATTTGAAACATATCAACTTAGATATACAGGTGAAAATTTATTGGGAACAAAATTTGAAAATGAATTATTTTTAGATGATAAAGATTTATTTTCAAACTTAAACCTAATTATTTCGCCAAATGAAAAAAGTAACATTAGAGCTTCTTATTATAAAACAACTGCAAGACCAACTTTTAGAGAGGCTTCTTCAGCATATCTAATTGACCCTGTTACAGAAACCTTTTTCCTTGGTAATCCAGATATAAAATCTTCATATATTGATAATATAGATTTAAGATATGAAATATTTGGAAACAAAAGTGAAATGTTTGCTTTTAGTCTTTTTTCTAAAAATTTTAAAGACCCAATTGAAATTTCTGTTGTGAGTGATGACACTCCAAATGATTTTACAGCAATTAATAACGAAAAAGCAACCGTTAGAGGTATAGAATTTGAATTAAGAAAAAATCTATTTGTTATTAATAATTTAACATTTAATGTTAATACAAATGCTTCTTTCATTAGCGCCAAACAAACAATGAGTGATATTGAATATGACAGTAGAGTTATTTTAGCAGATCCTGGTCAAGTGATTAGCAGAGAAAGAGAGCTTCAAGGTCAATCACCTTATATGATTAATGCTGGTTTAGTAGTAAATGAAAGCGAAAAAGAATTGGAAGTAGGTGTTTTTTATAATGTTCAAGGACCAACTTTAGAATTTGTTGGTTTTGGTGGTATTCCTGATATCTATTCAGAACCATTTCACAACCTTGATTTTTCTGCTTCAAAAGTATTTAATGGAGAGAGTATCAGTAAGAAAATAACATTAAAAGCTAATAATATTTTACAAGACAAAAGAGAAAGTAACTATGTTTGGAATGATGAAAAAAGTGGTTTATTTAGAAGTTTTTCACCAGGAATATTATTTTCTTTAGGGGTTAGTATTACTTTTAATTAAACTTATTGCAAAAAAATAATTAGCAAAAGTAGATTTGCCAGTGAAAAAACACAAGTTGCTTTAGCTATTTCTGGAATGACTTCCGAAATTGGTTGTGCAAAAACTATTCAATCTAAATTATCTAAAAAAGAAGGTGTTTTAGGTGCTAAAGTTATTTTTACAGACAGCATGCAAACATTGAGTTTGATGCAAATAAAACATCCAAAGAAGATTTAATTGCTTTTGTAAGCGGTATTGCTGGAGGTGAACTATACAAAGCTTCAGAATCTTCAAACAAAGTTGATAAAACTGTAAAAGGACATGTTTGCTCTGATGCTTGCAAAGATAGCTGCGAAATGAAAGCAAAAAAAACACCTTGTAAAGAGGATTGTAAAATGGATTGTTGCGCTGATAAAAAAAACTAAGTTAAAATAAACACAAAAAAGCAGACTTTAAAAAGTCTGCTTTTTTTATTAAATAAGTTTCTAATACTTTAGAACGAATATCCTGTCCAAGCAAATACAGATTTATCTGCACCACCAGTTGTACCAGTTGTCAAAGTAATTGTTGCTCCACCACTTACTGTGTTTTTTACATCCGTAATATCCAAACCATTTGCAATACTAGCAACAGCAGTTATTTTAGTGGCATCATCTGCATCAGATTTAGAATCTTGTAAATCAATTACATCTCCAAATTTTGCGCCAGAACCCAAAACTAAATAAGCATTTGTAATTGTAGCAATAGCACCTCTTCTGATTTTAATTCCGTCAGACATTTCTACACCATCAGCATTATTAATAATTGTTACACCATTAATTGTGAATTTAGCTTGGTTGATATCCGAAGGAGAATTACCATCTAAATTACCATCAGCTTCAATTCCCCTTGGGTCTGAAGTTACAGCTGTATAACCATTTTCTCTAACACCATATAGGTTAGTACAAGTACCCGCATAACCTTGGGTAAAATCGAACATATCGTCTTTAGCATTTACTACTAGAATATTTGTTGCATTTACGGTACCTCCAAAGAATTCGATAGCATCATCATCTCCATTAAAAATAGCAATGTTGGAAATTGTTGTACCAGAACCAACACCATTTAAGGTTAAACCATTGTGTTCTGCCTCGTCGTCAATTCTTGCTCCTGTATATTCTAAAATAACATAATTTAAAATACCTGAGTTATCCGCAGCATCTGAACCGCCAAATAGAATTGAGTTCTTAATTTCTGTTGCAGCATTACTATCTGAACCAGATTGACGACTTAAAGGTGCATTCCCATTTAAAATAATACCTCCCCAGTCACCAGCTTTTGGACTAGTAACACTAGAAGTAAATTTAATAGGATTTGCAGCTGTGCCGTCCGCAATTAATTTACCACCTTTTTCTACCAAAATATAAACATCTGTACCACCCGCTAAAGCATTGATAGTTGTACCGGCCTCTATTGTTAAGGTTGCGCCGTCTTTTACTAAAAGAGCTCCTGTTAAATTATGAGCAATTCCAGATTTTATAGTTAAGTCTGATGTTAAGTTTCCTGCTAAATTTTGAGCTGTAATAACTCCTCCATCAACTGGCGTGTTATCATCTTCACTTAAAGAACATCCTGTAAATACTAATGAGGCAATTGTTACGATTGATAAAATTGTTTTTTTCATTTCTTCTTATTCTTTTGTTTAAATTGTTTAGTTTAATTATAACCTACAAAGTTGCGCTAACAAGGTTTATTTTACTTTAAATAAATATTAAAGAATTGTTATTAAAATTGATTAAAACCTAGAAATTATATGAGAATCCTATACTTAAGTTAACACCTTTTTTATAATTTCTTAACACTACAGAATCCCCTCCGTTAAAACCTGCTCTTGATATTTGAAAATCAGGGTTTACTAAGTTTATCGCTTTTAATTTAATACTATAATGTTTATTGAATTCATACGAGGAAACCACATCTAGCGTTGGTATTCCTTTTTCTAAAACATTTTCAAAACCTCTTGTACCAATAGAATAAACTCTCTCGCTGAAATAATTAAAGACTAATGAAGAGATAAACGTATTGTCTTCAAATTTTTTGTTGATAGAAATATCTGCATTTAATAAAAATGGCGTTGCCCCCTCTAAATTACTGGTTGAGTTTGTAAACTGAGCAACAGAATTACTGTCTAAATTAATATTAGAAACCAATAACGACGTATTTAAACCTGCCATAATCTCTAAATCTTTTTCTTCTATTTTATAGATACTTTTTCTAGCTTCAATTTCTAAACCATATACACTTGCATCATTTCCAACATTTAAATACGTAAGTGTGTTACCTCCTGAAGGAATTTCACTTCGAGCAATTGGATCTTTTATAAATTTATAGAAACCGGTAACTGTAATTAATTCTGATGATGAGAAATAATACTCATATTTAGCATCTAAATTATAATTATCTGATGGTTTTAAATCTGGATTTCCTTGCGATGAAAAACTAATATCTTGATATTTAAAGGGTGCAGTTTCTTTAAACTGGGGAAACGTATACGATTGGCTTCCTGCAACTCTAACAATGCTATTTTCGTTAAAATTATATTTTAAATTAAAACTTGGTAAAACATACGTTCTATCTAAGTTAGATGCGCCATCAACAGCAGATTGTGCTATATTGGTATTGTAAGTAACTAATTGTTGAATTTTTTCAAATCTAGCGCCAAAAGAAGCAATAAAATTATCACTAAATTGATACACTAAATTACCAAAAGCACCATATATTTGTCTTTTTCCTCTATACGTAAAAGGTATAAATGCGTTTGGATTGTTTGCACTACCTCTACCCGTTTCTAATTCGAAAATAGAATTGTCTATAGAATTTTGATTAAAAATTGCATCCGGATTATCTAAATCAATAGCAACTCGGCTAGAAAAATCGTGGTTAAAAATTGTTGCAGAAAACAAGCGTTCTGTATATCTGTAATCTCCACCAAATTCTAAAACGCTAATATCTTCATCTTCTTTTAATTTGTAAGAAAATTTACCATTAGCTGCATAATCATTCTCTTCTAACTTTGCAAAGTAACGCTCATTTTCTCCTGCAGAACTTGTTTGTGGACTGTAGTAATCGTCTCTTAAAAGATATTTGTTCGTTCTTCTGTCTGGCTCGTTTCCTCTAATAAAATTTAAAGAACCTTTTGTTTCGAAATTTAATCTATCAGAAAATTTAAAATTTGCAATTAATTGATTTACATACAATTCATTATTATTCGTTTGTTGTCTTCTTTGAAACTCTAAATCTCCATCTTGCTCAGGATTGTTAAATCCGAAGTAATCGCCAACAGATTGTTTGTTGTTATGTATAAATAAATGATTGTATGCAATATTATGACCGCCTTCAAACTTATAATTTAAGTTCGCCATGATCATTTGAGAAACTGTATAATCATATTTTGTAAAGTCTTGGTCTTGAAAAACCTCTCCAGAACTTGTTGTTTGTTTAATGTTACCATCAACATAATTATAACTTCCATCAAAACCACCAACGATAAAAAAGCTAAAGGTATCGTCATTAATATCATATTTTTTTCCTCCAGAGAAAGAAAAACTGTTATTTAATTGAAAATTTTGACTTTCTGGTTTCCATGAATTATTGAAACTATATTTCGTTAAATCATTTACAGGAATACCTATATTCTGAGTGCCAAATTTATTTGGACCATCAATTGTTAAAAAGTCTTTAGAAACTGTTTGCGTATTAGCCCCAGCAGAAACACTTAAATTTAACATGCTTCTTTTTACCAATTCTTTTGATGAAATATTGATATTTGCCCCACCAACATCACCACTTAAATCTGATGTAAAAACTTTATTAACTTCAATATTTTTTATAATACCTGTATCAAAAAAGTCTAAGGAAATATTTTTATACTCAGGATCTTCGGATGGCAATGGCAATCCATTTAATGTAGTAGAATTATATCTATCACCCAAACCTCTAACAATAACATTTTTAGAACCTTTAGAAACCCCTGCTGTTTTTGTAACTGCACCTTCTGCATCAGAAACTCCTTTTATAGCTAATTCTTGCGCACCAATTGTTGTTTTAATCGATACTGCTTTCTTTTGCTCTAGAATTAAAGCAGTTGCAGATTCTTTACTTGACGTTGTAGTTATGACAATGTCATCTAAAGCAACTCCTTCTTCTGCAGATAATAATTGATTGATTACAACTGTTTCTCCAGCTGTTATAGCAAATGATTTCTCAACGGCCTTGTATCCTAAAAAACTAAAAACTACAATATAATTTCCTGCAGGAACTTTAATGGAATAGTTACCATCAAAATCTGTAGTTGTACCTGTAGTAGTTCCTTTTATAAGAACATTTACAAAAGGTAAAGATTCATTATTTGTTTCTTTATCTGTTAGCAATCCTTTTAATGTGCCTTTGTCTTGAGCGTTTATAAACTGACCCCAAATTAACAAAATAATACATAAAATTTTTTTCATTTTTTTCATTTAATTACTTCTGCAAAAGTCTATCTACTTTGTAAACTCTATGTTATTTCTAAATTATGTTTGCATTATAGAAACGTTAAATTAAGGTTAAGAAAGTTAAAATTGTTAACAGTTTTTTAATTTTAAACAAATATATAAATCACTGTAAGGTCGAGTCTTTACGGTAATATTTAAGATTACATATCACAATAACATATTAGTTTTTGTCAACTATTTTATATGATTTTCTACCTATGGCCAAGGCACTTTTATAATTTTTTAATAGTTTAAATTCATATTATTGTTAGTTATTTGAAGTGAGAAAAGCTAATAGTTATGAAATCTAAAATGCTACAAAATGTAATACTCTTAGCTTGTATAATTGCGTTTTTAAGCACAAATGTAAAAGAAACGAATGCTGCTGAATTTGAAAAAGGACTATTAATTTAGTTGGTCAAGGCAGCTCTTGGTCTATGCGAGTTGATTTAAGGCTCAAAACCCTTGTAACTTCTTGTTGGGACTTAGAAAACGAACTTTCTATCCCTTGTATTTAGTTCTATGTTAATTAGAAAATTCCGGTTAAAATTTGATGGTTTTGCGCTTTCACCAAAATTAAACTATAAAGAAGAATTAGGGTTGTCGAACAGAGATCAATCTGGTGGTTCTATCTTCACAAGTAGCTCTCCAATATATATTTTAGACGCTGTTTTAAAATGGAATTTCTCTGGAAACTTTGTATTATGGTTTGTACAGACGAAACTACCAGGTAATAAAGAACGTGTAATTTCCTCTGCAAACTTGCAACAAGTAGATCGTTCTTTATTAAATAGCGGATTTACTATCGATAGAGATATAGCTGTGCAATTAATACATTAATTTAATTTTACAGATATATTTTTAGTAAAAGAAATTTTTTCTATTGCTCGAGGTGAAGGTAGAAATATTAGCGATCATTTATATACAAACAGAATTGAATTATTTCCTTTTGGTCTTTTTAAAAATAATGGAGATTATAAAGGAGGCAATTTAAACTTTGAAAAAGAAACAAAATTATCTATTGGCCTTGCATACGATTTTAATAATAACGCACCCAAAACAAGAAGTAATTCAGGTGATTATATGTTAAAAGATACTGGTTTTTATTCCACAAATATCGCTACCCTTTTTGTTGATGCAATGCATAAACATAATGATTATTCTTGGCTAAGTTCCAAAAAGCATATTGTTTATAGCTATTTCTTTGAATTGTATCCAGACTTGATTAGAAGCTAATGCAATACTAGCAAGTGTTGCCATTTTATTGGTCTTATTCTTTATTTTTTCTAGTACCAAAAACCAGTTTAAATAATTTTGCAGATATTTAGTTGCTACACCATTAAAGGATTCCATAAATTTCCTCAATCTCATATCCATATTATTCACATTCTGAACATGATATATTTTATCAACTGTTTTCTGTCCTTTTGATGCGTTGAACTTCTTATGAATAATTGTATTAGATTTTGCAAAGGCAGCATAACTTCTGTGACTGTCACTGCAAAGTACTGTTGCTTTATCTAGCTTACCTTGATACACCTTGTTTAGGTCTTTTTTACTAATTCGTCCTGTTGTAACCACTTCAAAATCCTTATTCCCAGAACGATCGCAGGTAGCAATTACGGCTACTTTTTCATTAGATATACCTGCTTTGCTAGCTTTTTCTCCTCGTTTCTTAGGTTTTCTTTCTAAAGTACGATTCCCTTTTTCTGAAATTGGAAAAAACAAATCATCACTCTCTACAATACCTTCAAATTCGGATACTGACACGCTAGAAAATGAGGTTAATAATTTATGACGCCAATCAAATGAGGTCTGAATTGAGATTCCTGTTTCCTTTGCACTTTTTCTAATACTATAGCCCGATAGTAAACAATAAAGATACTTGTTAATCTTGTCTTTCTTTTTTAATGCAAACCAAAATTTCCCTGTCGTTTCACTAAAGTTTTTACCACAACCATTACACAAATAGCGTTGTACGCCTTTTAATGTACCGTTTGCACGTATGCGTTCGCTTTTACAATGAGGACAAGTAACTGCTTTTCGTTCTTTATCTTCTTCTAAATGTGAACCCGATGTTGATAAAGACAGTAAAGAGTTTACAATATCTTGTTGGATAATTAAGCTACTGCTCAAAAAATAATCTCTAAAATCAGATGGTATCATAAATGTTCTTTTTTGCTAAGATAACACATATTTAATTTAGAACTTAGCCTTATTCTTTTATAGCAGAATATTCAAAATAGAGACGTAAAGAATTATTTACCAAAAAATTCTGATGGAACTTTAACACGAGATGAAGCTCAAGTTGGTATTGGCTTAAATTTACAAACTGGATATTTAGTTTTTAAAACACTAGAAATCTCTGCCCGATGTACAAACGTTTCTTCGGATAAAAAAAAGTAGAGAAAACCAGTATACTTTAGGTTTTTCTAAATATATTGCTGGCCATAGTTTAAAAGTTCAAACAGAAGCAAATTATACCGATATTAGTTTCAGTACAAATCATTTATTGTATCGATTATAAGTAGATATCCATTTTTAACACATATTAACATAACATAAACCTAACATTCACAATTTTTTGTGTTTGTACCTTTGCAAATCTAAAATTATTGATAAAAATGGGAGATCCATATATTTTAATGCTTGTTGCTTTAGCTATTTTAGCTGTAGTAGATTTAGTTGTAGGAGTTAGTAATGATGCTGTAAATTTCTTAAATTCAGCAATTGGCTCTAAGGCAATACCTGTAAAAAAAATTATGATTATTGCTAGTTTAGGTGTATTCTTTGGCGCAGTTACTTCTAGCGGTATGATGGAAGTTGCTCGTAAAGGAATTTTCAACCCTAACATGTTTATGTTTCAAGACATTATGATCATTTTTATGGCTGTAATGATAACTGATATCCTTTTATTAGATATCTTTAATTCGCTTGGAATGCCAACATCAACTACGGTTTCTATTGTATTTGAATTATTAGGTGCTGCAGTATGTATTTCATTACTTAAAATTTCTGCAAATGATTCTCATTCAATTTCAGATATTTGGAGCTACATCAACCATGAAAAAGCTACGGAAATTATTAACGGAATTCTACTCTCTGTAGTTGTAGCCTTTTCTGTCGGAGCCCTGGTTCAATTTGTGTCAAGATTAATTTACACGTTCAATTTCGAAAAAAGAGCCACTTATATAAGCGCCCTTTTTGGCGGTTTTGCAATTACTGCAATTACCTATTTTATTATCATTAAAGGTATAAAAGGAACTCCTTTCTACGAAGATGTGAGTCATTTAATAGAAGGAAATACTTTTGTTATTATATCAGGAAGTTTTGTTGCTTGGTCTGTTATTTCTCAAATATTGATTCAATTTTTTAAAATTAATATCTTAAAATTAATTATAGGAATTGGTACATTCTCTTTAGCAATGGCTTTTTCTGGAAACGATTTAGTGAACTTTGTTGGTGTACCAATAGCTGCTTGGAACTCTTATGAAGCTTGGGCTGTATCTGGTGTTGCAGCAGATTCTTTTTCTATGGGTATTTTAGCAGAAAAAGTACCATCTAATGTTTGGTTATTATTACTGGCTGGTACCATTATGGTTATTACGTTATGGACTTCTAGTAAAGCACAGAATGTAATAAAAACCGGTATTGATTTATCTCGTCAAGGAGATGGTCATGAAAAATTTCAACCCAATGGATTGTCAAGAATTATTGTAAGAGCTGCCATGTCTATTAATACTGGTATTAGTTATCTCGTTCCACAATCTACATTAGATTTTATAGATTCTAAATTTCAAAAACCTGTTATAAAATTACCAAAAGACAGAAAATTTGAATTGCCTGCTTTTGATATGATCAGAGCATCCGTAAACTTAATTGTTGCCGGAATTTTAATTTCTGTGGCCACTTCTATGAAATTACCTTTGTCTACAACATATGTAACTTTTATGGTGGCTATGGGTACCTCTTTAGCAGACAGGGCTTGGGGTCGTGAAAGTGCTGTTTATAGAGTTGCAGGTGTAATTAACGTAATTGGCGGATGGTTTTTAACCGCAATAGTAGCTTTCTTTGCTGCCGCTTTGGTTGCCTATCTAATTAGTTGGGATATGGTTATGATTCCTATTTTATTAGCAGTAGTTGCTATTTTAATGGGTAGAAATACTTTAATCCTTAGAAATAAATCTAAAGAAGTAAAAAACAGCAATATATAGAAAGAGAAGAATTAATTACAATTAACGGTGTAATTGAAGAAAGTGCAGATCATATATCCGAAGTAATAAATCGTGTAAATAAATTATATACAAATGTTGTAGATGACTTGACAAATCATGATCTAAACAAGTTACGTAAAACAGACAAACACGTAGAAAAATTAAATAATGAAATAGATAATTTAAAAGATGGCGTTTTCTATTTTATTAAATCTTTAGACGATACTTCTGTACAAGCTAGTAGATTTTACATAATGGTTTTAGGTTATTTACAAGATGTTGCACAGTCTATTAGTTATATTTCTAGAGCGAGTTTTAAACACGTTAACAACAATCATAAAAATCTCAAGAAAGGACAACTAAAAGATTTAAAAGAAATTGATATTGAGTTATCTGAATTATTAACAAAAGAAGCTGAGGTTTTTGAAAGCAGAAATTTCGATGATCTTAATACCCTTCTAAAAGAAAAGAATCAATTATTAAAAAGTGTTTCTTTATCTATAGAGAACCAAGTTGCAAGAATTAGAACTGATGAAACAAGTCCTAAAAACACAACGTTATATTTTAGTGTTTTACTCGAAACGAAAGATTTAATAAGTGCTTTGATAAGTTTATTACAAACTTATGAGGAGTTTTATTTAAGTACCAAACAGATGAAAAAGTAACTGTTTTATCTCATAATTAAAAAAACCATGAAGCTTTTCATGGTTTTTTTAATTAGAACCAAAAGCCCAAATTAAACAACCAAAAATTTTGATTGATATCTGGCGACCAACTGTATTTAATTTCTAAAGGACCAATTAAACTATTGTAACTATAACCCACAGCATAGCCAGATTTAATGTTTTCAAATAGCTGTACGTCCCTAAAAACATTCTCATCTAACCTTCCGTAATTTGCAATAAAAATAGCGTAATGGTCTTCTGCCATCGCATATCTAAAATTAAACTCAGACTTTAAAAAAGTGTTATCAGAAAGTTCTGCAAAATCATACCCATAAAAAGAAACAAAGGTATTTATGTAATTTTGGTTATAACCACCCAAATAAAAATCAAAAACTTCAGACTCCGGGTTCTTTAATGTAAAACCTGCTTCACTGGTCATTTGAAAGGTTAATTTATCCCAAAATGTTTTGGCAAAACCTATTGTTCCTTTTGCTTGCCCAAAACTTTGAAAATCCTCATTATAATCTGAAGAAGCCAAATACCATTTAAAATTTAAATCAGCAAAATATCCCTTTGTAGGAAAATAGTTTTTATCGTATGTATCTAACTTTAGATAACCGAAAGTGTTAAAATAATTACTTTTATCAATAATAGTTGCTTGACCATTTAACGTTATGGTAGGCGTTGTTGCTTTTATATATTTATATTCTGCTCCTAAACCTAAAGCAAATTTTCTGTCAAAAGTAGTTTGTACAAAAAATTGATTGGTTAAATCGGTATATTTTAAATTGATATTAGTAACGTTTGGAAACGCCGAAAGTATTGGGTTAAACTTTGAGTTTGAGCTAAAATGATTATATCTAGACCTAAAACCGTAACTGATATAAAAACCGTTGTCAACAAAATAATTTAAATTGTATCTTAAATTATCTCCTAGAATCATATCTAAAGAAAGCTTATCGTTATCTACGAATAAATGTTTTTGACTATAATTTACCAATACGCTAGATTTGTATAAAAAATCATAATGAACACCCAATTTTAAACTTGCATTTTCACTCGTTTCTTTCAAATAAAAACTTAACAAATAGGATTGATCTATCTTTTTACTCAAATTATATTCGATTCGATCATAATTTTTTGTTGCTGATAACAAATAAATCTTTTTTGTCATCTCTCTTCTAGTAAGGCTATCTCCTTCTTTTAATTTTAATTTTCCAAGAACAAAAGCTCTGGTATAATCTTTTGCACCATCAATAGCAATGCTAGAAACTAACAACTTTTCATTGTTTAATTTTAGCACTGTTCTATTTCTTTTTATTTTTTGTTTTGCTGCTAATTCCTTAAAAACTTCGGTATATTTTACTGCTTCATCAATTCCTATTTTTAGAATTTCATCCTTTTTATCAAAATCTACCACACTAAAATTAGAAATATCAGGATGTATATAAATGTCAATTTTTTCTTTCTCTTTTTTTGTTTTATTATACATCTGATAACTCATTATCTGATTCATAATAGCTAAAGCTGAGTTAAGCTTATCTTTTTTTTGCAACTCACCTTCTACATCCACCCCAATAAGAATATCGATTCCTTTAGATTTCATGATGCTTGCAGGAAAATTATTAGCAATACCCCCATCAACCAATAATTTACCATTTAAAGCAACCGGATTTAACAATGTTGGAAATGAGCCACTTGCTCTTAATGCCAAAGGCAAAGAACCTTTTTCTAGCAAAACTTGTCCGCCAGTTTCCACATCTGTTGCAATACAAAAAAACGGAATAGGTAATTTAGAAAAATCTTGATTACCATCTAAAGAATCAAATAATTCCAACAATAAATTAAGCACATTTTGTCCTTTAGAGATTGCCTTCGGCAAACCTATAACACCTCTTTTTACAGGTAAAGTGATCATGGTGTTTTCGCCATATTCTTTCTCAAAAAAAGTTTCTGAATTTCTTGGTAATTGGTCTGTTACAAGCGATAAGAAATCGGTTTCTTTTATAATATTTTCTATTTGGTCTGCAGAATAGCCAGCAGCATATAAACCACCAATAATGGCGCCCATACTAGTGCCACCAACATAATCTAATCTTATTCCTGCTTTGTCTATTTCTTTTAAAACACCAACATGCGCAAAACCTTTTGCGCCACCACCACTTAAAACCAACCCTATTTTTGGTTGTTTTTCTTGACTATAAAAAACGATAGAAATCAGTAAAAAAAAGGTCGCTATAAATTTTTTCATTCTTTTTTAGGATGATAATATTCGTGTACTTTGGTTGCTCTCGCATTGCCAATTGCTTCAATTAAATCTTCAAAAGAAGCCTCTTTTACACGTTTTGCCGATTTAAATTTACGCAATAAAGTTGTAATAGTCTGTGCACCAATATCAGGAATTTGCTCTAATTCAGATTTTATGGCACTTTTACTACGTTTATTTCTATGAAAAGTAATTCCAAATCGATGCGCTTCGTTTCTTAAATACTGTGTGATTTTTAAAGTTTCAGACTTTTTATCCAAATATAAAGGAATAGGATCTTCTGGATAATAAATTTCTTCCAAACGCTTTGCAATTCCGATGATGGCAATTTTACCGCGCAAACCTAAGATCTCTAAACTTTTTAAAGCGGATGATAATTGTCCTTTTCCTCCATCCACAATAATTAACTGCGGTAAAGGTTCTTCTTCGGCTAACAAACGTTTGTATCTTCTATACACCACTTCTTCCATAGAAGCAAAATCATCTGGGCCTACAACCGTTTTTATATTGTAATGCCTGTAGTCTTTTTTGCTTGGTTTCCCATCTTTAAAAACGACGCAAGCCGCTACAGGGTTTGTACCTTGAATGTTTGAGTTGTCAAAACATTCTATATGTCTTGGTTCTACAGAAAGGCGTAAATCCTTTTTCATTTGCGCCATAATTCTTTTTACATGTCTGTCTGGATCAACAATTTTAATCTGCTTAAATTGCTCTTGTCTGTAGTATTTTGCATTCCTTTCTGATAATTCTACAATGCGTTTTTTATCTCCTAATATCGGAATGGTAACTTTTACGCTTTCGCCCACATTTACTTTAAAAGGAGCATAAATTTCTGGCGATTGGGAGTTGAAACGCTGCCTGATTTCTACAATAAACAACTCTAACAATTCTTTATCTGTTTCGTCTAATTTTTTCTTAATTTCTGCGGTGTGAGACTGAATAATCGATCCGTTTGAAATCTTTAAAAAATTTGCATATCCGTGCGTCTCATCAGAAATAATAGAAAAAACATCTACATTATTTATTGATGGATTTATAATGGTTGATTTTGATTGATAATTGCCTAATAAATTAAGTTTTTCTTTAATCTTTTGCGCCTCTTCAAACTCCATTTTTTCAGCAAACCTCAACATCATTTCTTGAAATTTATCTAAACTTTCTTTAAAATTTCCTTTAATAATATTTCTAATTTCTTTGATAGAATCATTATAATTAGCTTCAGTTTCTAGGCCTTCACAAGCACCCCTGCAGTTTTTTAAATGATATTCTAAACAGACCTTATATTTGCCTTCATTAATGTTTTTTTGGCTTAAATCAAAACTACAAGTTCTTAAAGGATAGAGTTCTTTTATCAAGTCTAACAAAACTCTTACCGTTTTTACAGAAGTATAAGGACCAAAATATTCTGAACCATCCTTGATAACCCTTCTAGTCATAAATAATCTCGGAAAACGCTCTTTTTTGATACAAATCCAAGGATAACTTTTATCGTCTTTTAATAAAACATTGTACTTTGGTTTGTACTTTTTAATTAAATTGTTTTCTAATAAAAGTGCATCTGTTTCTGTATTTACAACAATGTGCTTTATGTTTACAATCTTTTTTACAAGAACTCTAGTCTTGCCATTTTCATGGTTTTTATTGAAGTAAGAAGCAACTCTTTTTTTTAAATTTTTGGCTTTACCAATGTAGATAATTACATCATCTTTATCAAAATATTGATACACTCCAGGTTCATTTGGCAAAGTTTGTACTTGAAGTTCTAAAGATGCAGGCATCTTCAAAAATAATACTTTTACAAGTATAAATTAGCCTATTCTTTGATCAAATTCTGATAAAACTTTAAGTTTGCATTATCAACAACTTGCCAACCGTAAACAGCTGATAATTGATAAATTTTAGACATCTCTTCGAAAAAACGAGTTTTTGTAGTAGTTTTTAAATACGTGAGCTCAAGGGTTTGTTGATTTTTTCAATACTTTTTTGATTTATCTTATTTAGAAAAAACATTAAACTGACTTTGTTGTAAATCAAAATATTTTACATCTGGTGAAATCGTAATTTCTTCATCTGGTATTTTATTGCTGTAAATTTTTTTCTGTAAAGAATCTATTTGAATCTCTAATTTAGACAAGTCATAACCAACCTCAACGGTTGCATTTAGCATAATAATACCTTTTTTACCAGAATAAACATAGTCGTAAAAATATTTTTTAGAATCCGAATAATTATAAACTTCAAAGAAGTAACTTAGATACAAATAGCTTCCTCATATTTTTAATAGTGTTTACAACTACCTGTATTTCTTCCTTTTTATGATTTTTCTCTTTCTTTTCATACCAAAATTCGGCGGTAAAAAAACCAATAAAAAAAACGAGAATATCTCTTGAAATACGAATTTTAAAAAACCTTTTTTGATTTAAAACGTTAGGGGAAATTAAAACACTAAATATTTAGTTTTGACAAGGATTCCACAGATTTTAAGAAATAAATAAAACCCTATTCGGATTATTTAAAACCAGTAGGATTCATGAATTTAGGTCTTATTTTTTCTTAGATAAACGCTGGGAAAACTCTTTTAAGTTCTCATTTAAAACTACTCAAGACCGTTGCAAAAAGCGAACTTAATTATTTTTACTTTTTAGAGTTCCCTTTTTTTTTAGCTACAACATCGATTATGCTATTTTTTTTCTATTTTAAGTGAGTAAATGCCTTTTTTAGGCTTCATTTTTCCTTAATTTTTACAATTAGACGCAAATATCCCTGGACTTCGATATAAATTATAGCACATTGCCTCCATCAAATTTTGTGTATGCATTTTTTTCATCCCTCTGTATCTTGCAATTCCACCTTTAAACCATAATTTTATTCCTCCAAAAGTACGTTCTACTTTAAACCTTGTTTTTCCTATTAATTTATTGAATCTAGTTTCCCATTTTGTTAACGGTTTATTTTTTACCGCCTTTTTAAGGATATGATTCTTTAAATTACGCTTCTTTAAAATCGCAACATTTTTCTTTGATTGGTACCCTTTATCTGCCTTTAGAGGGATGTCTTTTGGTAATACCACATTTACAGTTTCTAGAACTTCCTCCAAATTTGCAATCTCATTTTTGCTCGCAGTTGTGGTTAGTACTCCTAGAACGAGTCCTTCGTTATCCGTTACATGATGCTTTTTAAACCCAAAATGGTACTTTCCTCTTTTCTTTAACCAAGTACCCTCTTTATCGACACTATCTGGATATTCTTTGTGTACTTCTACTTGGTCTGCACAGCGGTCTTCGGTTACCTTAAAATTTGTTTTTCCTTTTGGTCTAAGTGGCGTATCTATTACACTAGCGTCTATTATTAAACCTGTTTTTACAATGATATTATGTGCATCTAGCTGTTTGTTTATGGAGGTAAATAATTTTTCGAAGGTTTGTGTTTTGGTTAATGCGGTTCTAAACCTACTTAAAGTACTATGATCTGGAGCAACCTGTTCAATGGTCATCCCACAAAAATAACTAAAGGAAAGACTGTCATTTATTCGGTCTTCAACTTCATAATCGCTTAAACCATACCAACTTTGTAAAAGACACATTTTAAAAAGTAATGTCCCATCATAAGAAGGCTTGCCAGTGGCACTTTTTCCTTTTAAATAATCATTATTTATTAGGATAGAGATCGTATCCCAATCGATAAGGGTGTTTATTTGGGTGAAAAATGTCTTTTTAATTTTTCTTGCTCGTAAATCGCAAATGCTATCGGCTAAAGTTGGTTGTTTTTGTATTTTCATACACTAAATTTACAGATTAATATACTTACAATCATATATTTAACATAAATAATAACGTGTTATTTTTGTGCTTTTTATTAGGTACTTCCTTGCAACGGTCTTTACTCCTGTACTTTCTTCTCTTCCTTTGGAAAAGCTTGTTTGCTAAAAATAAAAAGTAATGCTACACCTACACTAATATAGGCATCCGCAGGATTAAAAATATATTGGAAAAAAGTATATGGTTCACCTCCAATAAAAGGAATCCAGCTTGGTAAATCTCCACTCCAAATAGGAAAATAAAACATGTCTACCACTTTACCGTGAAAAATACTTCCGTAAGGTTGATCTGCAAAAAGCGTTGCCACTTTATTGGTAGAATCGTCAAAAATTGCTCCGTAAAAAACAGAATCTATAATGTTACCAACGGCACCAGAAAAAATTAACGAAATAGCAATAATCACTGCATTGTGCACTTTCGTTTTTATGTTGCCAATTAACCAATACATAATTGCTGATACTGCAACCAATCTAAAAACAGTTAAAAAAAGTTTTCCTGCTTTTCCGCCAAACTCAAAACCCATTGCCATTCCGTTGTTTTCTACAAAATGGATTTTAAACCAATCGAAAACCACCACTTCTTCGCCTAAAACAAAGTTTGTTTTTATATATATTTTAATAACTTGATCTAAAATAATTGTAAATAAAATAGTAAGAATTGCGATGTTCTTTTTAGACATTTTTATAGAATTTGTGCTCACAAAAATAAGACTATTATTGTGTTTTTTGGGTAGTTAAATAAATATTAGCTTTTAAGCTTGTTACCGTAAAGGTTTTCTGGTTTTTTTCTGATTTATTTTGATATATTTTTTCATACAAAATATCATTAATTTGTATTTTTCCAAGCTTAGAAGTTACCTCAATTTTTGCGTTTTTAAGTGTTGCATAAATACTTCCTTCATATAGTTTTATAGCCGTTTCTGCCATAACTTCATTGAACTTTAAAATTCCCTCATCAATAAAAATAGCTAAATTCCCTTCATAACTTTTAGATTCGATATTAATATTTTCTCCAAAAATAGTTGCTTTTTTCCCTTTAGGAATTTTTATAACGGCGGATGCTCTTTGTAGTCTTTTGGTAATAAATTTTCTGAAAATTGTTTCTTTGGTTTGTAATTCTTCAATTATAAATGCAATCTGAACAACATTGTTTCCCGTATTTAAAAGAATATGTTGTTCATTAGGGTTTTCTGCAAACAAGGTGATTTCAATAAAATCTGAAGTTGAATTTTCAAGCACAAAATCGTCTAACCCAATCGTTGATATTTCAATTTCTTGTAAATTAGTTTCAAACTTTTTTATAACTTTTTTCTGAGAAAAAAGTACCGTTGAAAAGATTAAAAGGGATAATAAAATTATTTTTTTCATAAAAAAAAAAGCTTCCGGTTAAGAAAGCTTTATAAATTTTAGTTGAACTGTTTTTACTGAGCTCTTTTTGCATCAATACTTAAAGTAGCATGAGGCACTAACTTTAAGCGTTCTTTTTGTATTAATTTACCAGTAACTCTGCAAACTCCATACGTTTTGTTTTCTATACGAATTAACGCGTTTTTTAAGTCTCTTATAAACTTTTCTTGTCTAATTGCTAACTGCACATTTGATTCTTTGTTCATTACCTCTGAACCTTCATCAAAAGATTTAAATGATGGCGATGTATCATCTGTACCATTATCTGAATTGTTTTTGTAAGCGCGTTCTAACAAATCTAAATCTTCTTTTGCTCTAGCAATTTTCTTATTTATAATTTCTTTAAACTCTTGTAGATCTAATTCCGAGTATTTTAATTTAACATCTGACATTTTCTTAGGCTTTTTCAATTAATATTTTACTTATTATGGTATCAAATTCTATTTCTATACCATCTTTTAATTCATCAACAAAAACCAATTCTTTGGTTAATGTTTCACTCATAATATAGTCTTTATTATCCGTAATAGATTGTTGTAAGTTTTGATTGTTTAAGATTGTTAATTTAATCTTATCTGTTACTTCTAAACCGTTGTCTTTACGTGCATTCTGAATTCTATTTACCAATTCTCTTGCCACACCTTCTTTGCGTAAATCTTCTGTTATCGTGACATCTAAAGCCACTGTTAACGCACCTTCGTTTGCAACTAACCAACCTTCTATATCTTTGGATGATATCTCTACATCTGAGAGATCCAAAGTAATATTTTTTCCATTAATGTCAAGAATAATGTTACCAATTTTTTCAATTTTGTTAATATCTTCTTTTGAGAAAGTACCAACTGCTGCTGCTATCGAACGCATATCTTTACCAAATTTTGGGCCTAATGTTTTAAAATTAGGCTTAATTTGTTTGATTAAGATATCTGAAGCATCTTCTAATAATTGAATTTCTTTAATATTAACTTCGTGTTTAATAAGGTTAGCAACTGCTAAAATCTCTTCCTTTTGTTGCGCATTATCAACCGGAATCATAATTTTTTGCAATGGCTGACGCACTTTTATCTTTTCTTTCGCTCTTAATGAAAGTACCAAAGAAGAGATGGTTTGTGCACTTTCCATTTTACGTTCTAAAGATTTATCAACAAAGCGTTCATCAAAAACAGGAAAATCTGATAAATGAATACTTTCTGATATTTCTTTACCAGTTACAGAATTTAAATCTTGATACAATCTGTCCATAAAGAAAGGTGCAATTGGCGAACCTAATTTTGCAATCGTAATCATACAGGTATATAATGTTTGATACGCAGAAATTTTATCTGTTTGATAATCTCCTTTCCAAAAACGTCTTCTACTTAAACGTACATACCAGTTACTTAAATAATCTTGTGTAAAATCTGATATTGCTCTCGCAGCTCTCGTAGGTTCATATTCTTCATAGAATTTATCTACTTTATTAATTAAAGTGTGTAATTCTGATAAAATCCAACGGTCTATTTCTGGTCTTTTTTCTAACGGAATATCTGCTTCTTCATAAGCAAAACCGTCAATATTTGTATATAAAGTAAAGAACGAATACGTATTATATAAAGTTCCGAAAAACTTACGTTTTACTTCTTCAATTCCGTCTAAATCAAATTTTAAATTATCCCAAGGGTTTGCGTTTGAAATCATATACCAACGTGTTGCATCTGCTCCATACGTTGCTAATGTTGTAAACGGATCTGTTGCATTTCCTAAACGTTTAGACATTTTATGTCCGTTTTTGTCTAAAACCAACCCGTTAGAAACTACGTTTTTGTAGGCAACAGAATCAAAAACCATCGTTGCAATTGCGTGCAAAGTATAAAACCAACCTCTTGTTTGATCTACGCCTTCTGCAATAAAATCTGCAGGAAAAGATTCATTTTCGTCAATTTTTTGTTTGTTTTCAAACGGGTAATGCCATTGTGCATAAGGCATAGAGCCCGAATCGAACCAAACATCAATTAAATCGTTTTCACGATTCATTGGTTGTCCTGATGGCGAAACTAACACAATTTTATCAACAATATTTTTATGTAAATCTATTTTCGCATAGTTTTCTTCAGACATATTTCCAACCTCAAAGTCTTCAAAAATATCTTTTGCTAAAACTCCAGCTTCTACCGCTTTTGCCATTTCTTGCTTCAATTCTTTAACAGAACCCACACAAATTTCTTCTTTACCGTCTTCTGTTCTCCAGATAGGTAACGGAATTCCCCAATATCTAGATCGCGATAAGTTCCAATCGTTTGCATTTGCCAACCAATTTCCAAAACGTCCAGTTCCTGTAGATTCAGGTTTCCAGTTAATGGTTTTGTTTAAGGCGTGCATTCTATCTTTTACATCCGTAACTTTAATAAACCAAGAATCTAACGGATAATATAAAATAGGTTTATCAGTTCGCCAACAGTTTGGGTAACTGTGCTTGTATTTTTCGACTTTAAAAGCCTTGTTTTCATTTTTAAGTTTTAACCCAAGTCTTTCATCAACAGATAAATATTTATCTTGATTTTTTAAAACCTCCGTTAAATTTTTTTGCTGATTTTTTAATTCTACTTCAAAATCAGCTTCATCTAAATATTCTGATTTTACATATTCTCCTGCAAAACCGTAAATAGGATCGTTTACTTCTGATCTAAATTTTCCTTGTAAATTAACCAACGGAACTAAATTATCATTCTCGTCTATTACCAACATTGGCGGAATTTCTGGCACCGCTTGTTTTGCAACAATTGCATCATCTGCCCCAAAAGTTGGCGCCGTGTGTACAATTCCTGTTCCGTCTTCTGTCGTTACAAAATCACCAGCAATTACTCTAAAAGCATCCTGTGGATTGTCGTTTGGAAGACAATAATCTAATAATTGCTCGTACTTACTATTCACTAAATCTTTACCAATAAATTCTTTAATTACATAAAAAGGGATTTTCTTATCCCCCGAATTGTAAGAACTTAATGCCTCTGAAGTTTCAACTTGAAAACTGTTTTTACCTCCAAATTGTTTTCCAACTAACTTTTTAGCTAAAATTACTTTTATTGGTTCAAATGTATATTGATTAAACGTATCTACTAAAACATATTCTATTTTAGGGCCAACCGTTAATGCAGTGTTAGATGGCAAAGTCCAAGGAGTTGTTGTCCAAGCGATGAAATAAATAGTTCCTTCATTTTGCAAAAAGGCTGGAAGTGTTTTTTCTATCGCTTTAAACTGTGCCACAACCGTTGTATCGGTTACATCTTGATACGTTCCTGGCTGATTTAATTCGTGCGAACTTAAACCCGTACCTGCTTTTGGTGAATATGGCTGAATTGTATACCCCTTGTAAATTAATTTTTTGTTATAAATTTCTTTCAAAAGCCACCAAACAGTCTCCATGTATTTTGGCTCATAAGTAATATACGGATCTTCCATATCTACCCAATAACCCATTTTCTGGGTTAAATCGTTCCAAATATCCGTGTACCGCATTACTGCTTTTCTACACGCTGCGTTGTAATCTTCTACAGAAATTTTATCTGTACCAATATCTTCTTTGGTAATTCCTAATTCTTTTTCTACCCCTAATTCTATTGGTAAACCATGCGTATCCCAACCAGCTTTTCGCTTTACTTGGTACCCTTTCATGGTTTTATAACGTGGAAAAATATCTTTAATAGCGCGCGCTAAAACATGGTGAACTCCGGGAAGTCCGTTTGCTGAAGGAGGTCCTTCAAAAAAAACATAAGGCTCTGCACCTTCTCTTGTGGTTACACTTTTTTCAAATATGTTATTCTCTTGCCAATAGTTTAGAATTTCTTCTGCTACTTTTGGTAAGTCAAGACCTTTATACTCAGGAAATTTCGCGCTCATTTTCTATCTTTTCTAATAAGATTGCGAAATTACTGAATTTCTAGGAATTTAAGACAGTTGAAACTAGCAAAGTTGAAAAGGCTAAAAGTTATAGAAAATTGAAGTCTCAACTTTAGTTCTCAGTTATTTTAAGCCTTAAAAGGCTATTTACATTCCACGTTCATTTTTTATTTTTTCATACGCAGACTGTATACTTTGAAATTTTTCTTGCGCTCCGTTTATGTGCTCTGGCCCTAAATTTTGTAGTTTATCTGGATGGTATTTTTTAGCCATTACACGGTATGCTTTTTTAACTTCATCACTTGTAGCCTCTTTTGTAACCTCTAAAATTTTGTACGCTGCATCAGATTCATCATAAAACATCGCTTTAATCGACTCAAAATCATTTTGATTGATGTATAAATAGCCTGCAATTTTTTTAATTTCTTCTATTTCTGATGGAAGTACAGCTCCATCCGCTTTAGCGATACCGAATAAAAAATGCAGCAATTGTAAACGGGAAGAATGCGGCATGTGCGCTCTAATTTGCATACAAACTTGACGCGCAGAAACTTCTTTTTTTATAATTCCTTTAAAAAGTTTAAAAGCGCTATTTGCTCTTTCTTTGCCATACATTTTCACAAATTGGCTTCGAACAAAGTCTAATTCTCTTTGATCTACTTTTCCATCAGATTTTATAACGATCGATGCCAACACCAAAAGACTCATTTCAAAATCTCCAGAATTTGTGTTTAAATTTTCGCTGTTTTGACCAACTCTTCTTTGATATTCTTTTTGCTCACCATTTAAATCTTCTTCAGAAAACCCGTCAACAAAGCTACCAACTGCAAAACCAATTGCTGCTCCTATTGGGCCTCCAAGCGTAAAACCTAAACCTGCACCTAACCATTTTGTAAAACTACCCATAAAATTTATAAAAAATTAACCCCAAATATAAGAAAATAGGAGTGTTTTAAAATAAAATATCAATTTTATTGATGTGACTATTGTATAACAATTAATTTTTCAGCTTGCAATTTGCTTAATTTATTTTTATCTTTGTATTCCAAAATTAATAATTATGTATCCAGAAGAATTAGTAAAACCAATGCGCGATGAATTAATCAACGCAGGTTTTAAAGCATTATATACGAGTGAAGAAGTAGAGCAAGCCATAGCAAAAAAAGGAACAACTTTAGTAATGGTAAACTCTGTCTGCGGTTGTGCAGCCGGTACTGCAAGACCAGGAGCAATTGCTTCTTTAGGTGCAGATAAAGTGCCTACAAACTTAACAACTGTTTTTGCTGGCGTAGAAAAAGAATCTACTCAAAAAGCAAGAGAATTTATGATTCCTTTTCCGGCGTCATCACCCGCAATTGCATTGTTTAAAGATGGCAGTTTAGTGCATATGTTAGAGCGCCATCATATAGAAGGTAGATCTGCGCAAATGATTGCACAAAATCTTGCTGCGGCTTATAACGAGCACTGTTAATATTTTTTATAGTACCATTCTTTAGAATCAAGAAACAACAATAAATCCACGTTTTTACACGTGGATTTATTATTTTTAAGAAACCCGAAAACATGGCATCACTATTATCAACGTATTCAAAAGAAGAACTTTCTAAAAAATTGAAGAAACAAAAAACAATATTAATTATTCAAGGAGTTCTGCTTTTTTTAATGGTTATTTTTGCAGTCTTTTCCACCATAGAAAATGGACTTTCTTTTAAAACATTTTTACCTTTATTTTTTGCTCCAATGTTATTTGTAATGCTTTTTGAAATAAAAAACATTAATAAAGAACTTGCTACAAGAAAATAATATGAATCAAGAAAAAATTATTCAAAACACGATCGAGTTTGTTAAAACCGAATTAAAGAATGCAGAAGGCGGACATGATTGGTTTCATATTGAACGCGTTTTTAAAAATACTATTTTAATATCTAAGGATGAAAAAGTAGATATTTTTACAGTTTCTTTAGGGGCTTTATTACATGATATTGCAGATCCAAAATTTCATAATGGCGATGAAACTATTGGGCCTAAAATAGCTGCTGAATTTCTTAAAAAAGAGAACGTTGATCCCAAAACAATTACCCATGTAATTAATATTATAAAATATATTTCTTTTAAAAACTCATTATCTAAAACGGGTAAAAAATTTACTTCAAAAGAATTAGAAGTTGTGCAAGATGCAGACCGGTTAGATGCAATTGGTGCTATTGGTATTGCGCGTTGTTTTAATTATGGAGGCTTTAAAAACAGGAGTTTGTACGATCCTGAAATTTTACCAAATTTAGAGATGACAAAAGAGCAATATAAAAAATCTGATGCGCCAACTATTAATCATTTTTATGAAAAATTGTTGCTTTTAAAGGATAAAATGAATACCAAAACTGGAAAAAAAATTGCATTAGAAAGACACACTTTTATGGAAACATATCTGCAACAGTTTTATAATGAATGGAATGGTGAACAATAATTTTCCTTTTTAAATTCCTCTTTCATTAGATAAAAGACACCAAACCGCTTCGCTTTTAGAAACCGAAACCAAGACTTGATTCTAATTACCTGTAAAGTAAACTCTAACTTACTTTGGCTACTTCTAGGGCGGTAATTTTAGATTCTAAAACTGCTAACTCTTCCCCTTTTTCAATTATTTGCTCAACAGTTAAATTAGAATTAGAGTTTATAAAATTTATAATTTCTTCACTTTTAAAAATATAGTATTCAATTGCTTTATCTATTTTACTTTTCATCTGTTTTTACTGAATTAAATTTTTCATTTCACTCCTATATTTTGAAGCACTTTTACCTGTAAAGTTTTTAAATAGTTTGTTAAAATGAGAAAAATTATTAAATCCGCATTCAAAACTTACATCCGTAATCGTTAAATTACTTTCCGCTAATAATTTAGTTGCATGCACCACTCTATATTCATTTACCAATTTTGTAAATGTTTTTCCTGTAGATTTCTTAAAATATCTACAAAAAGCAGGAACAGTCATACTAACCAAACTAGAAATTTCATCTAAACTTATATGCTCTCTAAAATGTTCATTAATGTGATTGTATATAACTTCTATTTTATTACTGTCTTGCGGTATGGTTTCAAAAGCAAATCCATTAGCATTTAACAAGGTATAATCGTCTGTAGTTGCTAAATCATTTAATATTTCTAAAAAAGAGGTAATTCTCTGAACACCATCTAATGCTACCAAGGCCTCAATTTTAGCTCCTATTCTTTGCTTAATTTCAATATTAAATCGAATTCCTTTTTTTGCCCGTTCAAAGAGTGCTTCCACCGCAATCATTTCTGGAATCTTAAAAAATTCGCTTCCTAAAAAATCTGGCTTAAATTGTATTAAAGTTTCAGAACCATTTGTAGTTAAGCGATCTATATAACCAACATGTGGTAAATTGGAGCCTATTAAAACTAATTGACTATTATTAAAGTAACTAATATGATTGCCTATATGTCGTTTCCCTTTTCCTTTATTAACATACACCAATTCTATTTCTGGATGAAAATGCCAAAAAGGAACATTCGTTTTTAAAAACTCTTCATGTTTTTTAACTAACAAAGAACTACCAAAATTTGGAGTTATCTTTTCGAGAGTAGGTTTTGTCTGTATCATATATTCTGCAAAAATACAAAAGAACAAAATGATTATCTATATAAAATTATCTTAATTATGTGTTATTTTAACCTTAAATAGATTTAACATTAAATTTACAGTTAAAATAAGACACAAATGTACCAATTATGATGTTTTTTAAACAAAACTACTGACTTAAATTTGCAGTATAAATTAGTAAAAACTTCATAATATGAAAACAATTAAAAGAAGAGTATTAGTAGTAGTATTTATGTTAGGAACATTATTTAACTACGCAAACAATGAAAAAGAGTTTAACAAAACTATAGATGCCAAAAAAGTAAAAGTGGTATTTAAGGATGTTAAAAAAGGACAGCTATTATCTGTTAAAGACAAAAATGGATTTCAACTTCATTCTGAAACTGTTTCTAGCCAAGGAGAATTAATCAAATTTTTTGATTTATCACCTTTAAATAACGGAGTGTACACCATTGAATTACATAAAGAATTTAAAATTGTTATTAAATCTCTTTTGATTAAAGACAATAATGTGTCTTTTATTAAAGATTCTGAAAAAATAATTTTTAAACCAGTTATCAGAAATAAAGAAAACTTGGTTTTAATTTCTAAAGTGAATTTTGATAAAAAACCTGTAAGAATTACTTTATTCTATAAGGATGAAGTTATTTATTCTGAAACCCTAAAAGGTGAACTTATGTTAAAACGAGTTTACCGTTTGGATAAAGAATTAAAAGGAGACTATAAAGTTATTGTGTATTGTGATGATGAAAGTTACAGTAATGAATTTAAAATTTAAAGAATAGTTTTAGATGATTATTTAAGTTAAATTAATAATTTAACGCAAAACGAGCCTTAATTGGCTCGTTTTTTTTATTCGTATTTTTTAAAATCCCCACTTATGCTCCTAGGAAATTAGGCTTTCTTTTTTCTAAAAAAGCAGCAGTCCCTTCTTTAAAATCATTGGTGCCAAAACATTCACCAAACTCTTCAATTTCTATATCAAAACCATTAACACCATCCTCAAAATTTGCGTTTACAGCTCTAATTGCAGCAGAAATTGCTACAGATGAATTTCGCATAATTTTACCAGCAATTTTTTCTGCAAATGGCAATAATTCTTCTTGAGTCGTAACATGATTTACCAAACCACAGTTGAGAGCTTCATTAGCAGGAATCATAGTTGCTGTCATAATCATTTCCATTGCTTTTCCTTTTCCCACTAATTGCGGCAAACGTTGTGTACCGCCATAACCAGGAATTACCCCTAGCGAAACTTCTGGTAAACCCATTTTTGCATTGTCCGATGCAATTCTAAAATGACAAGCCATTGCTAATTCTAAACCACCACCCAAAGCAAAACCATTAATTGCGGCAATTACAGGCGTTGATAAATTTTCTATCAAATTAAACAACATTTCCTGTCCCTTTCGAGCTAAACCTCCACCTTCATCAACAGAAAAATGTGCGAATTCAGAAATATCTGCACCTGCAACAAAGGCTTTATCTCCGCTTCCTGTAAGTACAATTACGTTTACATCTTCGTCATCTTCCAAGTCTTCAAAAGCGTCACTTAATTCATGAATTGTTGCGCTATTTAAGGCGTTTAATTTATTAGGTCTATTGATTGTTACTTGTGCAATTTTGTTGTTTTTTACTACTAAAATGTTATCAAATTTCATAATCTATAATTTAAGATACAAGGTTATTATTTTTATATTTTTGGTAATATTACCGTAAAAACGGTTCCAATTCCTACTTCAGATGTAAAAGAAATTGTTCCGTCGTAAGCTTCTATAATATTTTTAATCATTGCCAAACCAAGCCCCATTCCACTTGATTTTGTAGTAAATTTTGGCTCAAAAATTAACTCTTTTACTTTCTCAGGAATTCCTTTTCCATTATCGGTGACCGTAATTTTCACATTATTTTTTTCTGATAAAACAACAACGTCAATTATTGGTTTTTCTTCATTTTCGCATGCTTGCATCGCATTTTTAATCAAATTTGTTACAATTCTAATTAATTGGGTTTTATCCAAATTAGCATATAACTCTTTCTGTTTTGAACTGTAGCTAATAAAATCTTCGTTAAAAATTTCTAAAGCCAATTTTACGACACTAATTACTTCAATTTTTTCTCTTTTTTGAGTTGGCATTTTCGCGAAATTAGAAAAAGCAGAAGCAATAGAGCTCATTACATCTATTTGTTGAATTAATGTTTTACTGTATTCTGCTAATTTTTCTCTAATATCTTTATCCTCCGGGTTAAACTTTCGCTCAAAACTTTGCACTGATAAACGCATGGGCGTTAGCGGATTTTTAATTTCATGTGCCACTTGTTTTGCCATTTCTCGCCAAGCTTGTTCTCGTTCGCTTTTTGCTAATTTTACTGCACTTTCTTCAAGTTGATCAATCATATTATTATAAGCTTCCACTAAAATCTTAATTTCCGAACTTGCTGCATTTAAAATTATTTTTTCATTCCGTTCATTTAAACGGGTTTGTTGCATTTTATCAGAAATCGTTTGTATGGATCTTGTAATATAACTCGATAATAAATAAGCCAAAGCAATTGCAATAATAAACATCAGTAAATACACCAAACCTAATCGGTACATAAACTCGGTTAATTCGTCTTCTATTTCAGAATTGTCTTGGGTAAATTGCAATTCCAAAATGCCAATTCTTTTAAACTTAGGATCATTTATATACGAGTATGAAGTTTGATACCCAACACCGTCATCTTCTCTACTTTTTAGTATTTTATGGTTTGAATTTTGGGACAATTCATTTAAAACAACATGACTTAGAGGTTCTATCTTGGTGTCTTCAAAAGCATTTGTTTTAGAGGAAACCATTAAATTTCCAAACAAATCAAAAATGGATATATTTAATTTATTGATTGATGAAATTTCATAAATACGTTCTTGAAATATTTTTGATAAATTCTCTGTATTTACTAAATATGAGGTTTTGTTAGTTAATTCTAACTCAATAGTTTCTTGAGTTGTAGCTTCCTTCCGCTCAAAACGCTGAATATTATAATCTTTCGTTTGTTCATCATATTGATAAACTGTTACTCCTAAAATTAAAACGGATGCCAATAGCACCAATAAAATCATGGACAAAAATATGCGTATTCTAAGTGATATATTTTTAAATATTCTCAAGAAAATTAGTTTTTTTATGGGTACCAAAAAGCGTTCCAAAAAACAAAATTAATAAAAATAGCTCTTTTAATTTAAGTAATTTTGGTTGTACAAGATACGATTTTTAAAAAACGATAACAACATCAAAATTAAGAATTAACAAGCGGTATAAACTTACTTCTAAATTTAATGATTAGTGGAATTCCTCTTGCTAAAATCCAAAGCGTAAAAGCAATCCAAATAGCAACTAATTTATAATCTAGCCAATCAAAGAGGAAAAGTGTGGGTATAAAAACAACCCCAGTAGAAAGAATTAATACGTTTCTTAAATATTTCATTTCTCCCATTCCTTTAAACATTCCGTCAAAAATAAAAGTGACAGCATTTATGGGTTGAGTTAAAATCACGATCCAAAAAACATGATAAAATTGTTCTAAAACTAACGGATCTTTTGTGAAAACTTGACCAATATAGTTGTAAAATAAAAAGGAAATGCCAACAATGATAGCGCCCAAAAAAAGACCATACTTCAGCAATTTGTTACTCAGCGCAATTAATGTTTTATACTCTCTTGCTCCTAATAATTTCCCTGCTAAAATATTGCCCGCGCTAGCATATCCGTCAATCATAAATGCACCTAACAACCAAAGATTTAGACCAATTGTATAGGCTGCAATATATTCTTTTCCATAATCTGTGGCAAAAGCAGTCGCAAAATATAACGCAGTATTTAAAGCTATTGTTCTAATAAAAAGGTTGCCAATCATTCCCGTTAAATTGGGAATTTCTGCATGAAACGGAAACCTTATTTTTAATGAAATCGATGTTTTTTTCATTAGTAAAAACAACGCAATTATTGCCATAGTAATTTGTGCAATTACACTTGCATAAGCCGCGCCTTCAATATTCATTGCAGGAATAAATCCCTCAATTCCGTATACAAAAACAATATCTAAAACGATGTTTAACAAAGCGCCTGCAATAGCTATTATCATAGGATAAAACGTGTTTTGCAAGCCTCTAAAAATTCCGAAAACAGAAAATACAAAAAGTGAAAAAGGAAATCCGAAAATTCTAATTTTAAAATAAATAATACACGCTTCTAAAACGGGACCTGATGCATTGTAGAACTGAAAAATCTCTGCTGCAAAAGGATACGAAATTGCCAAAATTAATAAACTGCATAAAACTACGATTGCGATCGCTTGAGCTGGCAACGTATTTATTTCATCCAATTTATTGGCACCAACATATTGAGAAATTATAGAAGAAATTGCACTTCTAATTTGTCCAAAAACCCAAACCAACATAGAAATAAATGCACCAACAATACCAACTGCTGCCAAACTTTCTGTAGCATTTTGCTCGATATTACCTATAATTGCAGTGTCTGTAATAGATAACAAAGGTTCTGCAATACCTGCAATTAAAGCCGGAATTGCCAATTTATTAATATGCTTAAAGCTAATGTTCGTTTTCAAAAATATTATTTTTAACAAAGATACATATCTAAAAAGGTTGAGGATGCTTTACTTTCTGAAAAATGAGTAACTTTGGCGTCTATAAAATTATATCATGAAAAACATTTTAGTGCCAATTGGATCTACAGAAAGTGCACAAAACACTTTACAATATGCTATTAATTTTGCTGCGGAAGTAAATGCAAATGTGCTTGTTTTTAGAGCATACAGTGTGCAAACGAAAGCAGGTGTTATGATAAACGTGAACACTATTATTGAACGCGAAACAAATTTATATTTGCGAGCAATCGTAAATTCTGTTGATAGAAAAAATGTGTCTGTAAAGTTAATTTCTGCAAAAGGTTCTTTAGTCGATAGTGTGGAAGCTATTGATCAAGAAATGGATATAGATTTAATAATTGTTGGTGCAAAAAGTAACTCTATAAAAGAAGAGATTTTTTTAGGAAAAACCGCAGGAAAACTTGTAAAACATTCAGAATTACCTATTTTGACCGTTCCTGATGGATATAAATACATCCCTGTTAAAAACATTTTAATAGCATTTAAATCTGGAATTGTAAAAAGTAAAACTGCTTTAAAACCATTACAATTTATAGCTAAGAAGTTTAATGCTGAAGTAAATTTATTACAAGTAAAAACTGCTGACTATACGGATGAAGATTTGGTTATAAACAAAGATTTAGAAAAACTAAAATCTTCTTTAACAATTACCGAAAATGCAACAATCTTTCAAGGAGTTTTGCAACATTTTCAAAAGTATCAACCAGATATGTTGTGCGTTTTTAGACGTAAAAGAGGTTTCTTTAAAAAATTGTGGGAAAAAAATACCGTTTTAAAAGAAGAGTTTTACACAGATGTACCTTTATTGATTTTAAAAGGGAAGTAATTAATACTTCAAATCTGGCGGCTCAATAAAACCAATTGCAGGGTTGTAAATTTCTTTGATATATTCTTTTATTTCCACTAAAAATTCTTGTAACTTTTCTTCGGTAATTGTACAATCTGGAGTTCTATAATTTGATGAAAAGTTAATGCTTAAAAACCCTTGATTTAAATTTTTAAAAGAAAATATTCCGGCTTTTAAGTTTTTAGAGTTGTCGAAATTTTTACTTTTTGTAAATAAAAAGCCATATAATAAAACCTGAATTGCTTTATACTGTTCTTTAGCTCGTAATTGCTCAAAGTCTAGCACTTTTAATTCTGAGCTTTGCACCATCCCAGATTTATAATCGATAATTCTAATTTCGCCGTTTAACTCATCAACTCTATCTACATTTCCATGTATTTTAATAGGGAAATCAATTCCGTCAATTTCTATTTCTGCGGATAAGTTTTCTTCTGTAGCGATAATTTTTAACTGATTTTTTTTATCCTTTAGCAATAACTTTTCTTGGGTTAAGAAATTAGTAACAAATCTGTTTGCTACTTCAAAAATTAAACGATTTTTACCAGTGGATAAATCGCCATTTTTAAATTGAATTTTAAAATGTTTTACCACCAAATCATTGGCTATTTTTTCCATTCCAAAAATGTCATCGGCAGTTAAAAATTGACCAATAAAAGGTTTATACAATTCATCTAACGTTTCATGTACAACGGTTCCTAACGTATTGTAAGCAACGGTTTCTTCTACGTCATCAAATTCCTTTATTCGTAAAATTTTCTGTTTGTAAAAAGCAATAGGATTGTATAAATAATTAGTTAAAGAGGAAGGAGAAAAGCCTTGCGTTGCCAATTCTTTTAAGCGTTCAAAGACCAACTCATTTTTGGTAATTTCTTTCAATTCCGTTTTTTGAGCAACCACTTTTGGAGAAACAATTTTATGAACAATATCTGCTCTCATCATTTCTAATTGTGTTACGAACCTACTTTTTTCACCACTTCCAAAAACATCATGTTCTGTGTTGTAGAGTATAAAAACGTTTTTTGCTCTTTGAATTAATCGGAAAAAGTGATACGCAAAAATAGCATCTTTTTCTCTGTAGGTTGGCAAACCAAATTCGACTTTTACATCAAAAGGAATAAAAGAATTTTGCTGACTACTTGCTGGTAAAACTCCTTCGTTTGCAGATGCTAAAATGATGTTTTCAAAATCTAGAACACGCGTTTCTAACATACCCATTAACTGCAATCCTTTTAGCGGTTCTCCTTGAAACGACAAACTTTCTGAACCTATTAATTGTCTAAAAAAGAGCGATAATGTTTTTAAATCTGTAAAATATTCAAACTCATTTTGCAACGTTTTTAACTGCGTAAAAACGGTGTAAAAACGAAACAAATATTCCTTTTCTAAATCATTTACATCCTCTTTTAAAAGATTGATTAAATCTAAAATTCTCTCCATAAAATTTGATACGGAATCGAAAGTTTTAAAAAGATTTAAAAGTACCCTCTTTACCTCTGAAGTCTGATTTTCTAAAAACTTCTCAAGTAGGTTTTCACTAATAAAAGTCTGATTCTCTTTTGCAATTTCTGCTGTAAAATTATCAATATTAGAAATCAACCCATAAATAGATTGGTGCTTAAAAAACCGAATTACATCTTTATAATAATACTCATTTATGATACTTTTTTGTAATTTTTCTTGAGAAACGAATAACTGAAAAATAGAAAACAATAAACTTGTTGTTGGAATATCTTTTAAAGGATACCCCATTGTAATATTAATTGCATTGATGTTTTTAGGCAACGAATTTAGCGTAATTGGCAACAACGTTTCATCTGCTAAAACTAGCGCTGTATTTTTAAAACCAGGATGTTCCTCTAAGATTTCACCAATATATTTTATCTGAGTATTGTTTTTTGCAGCACCAATAACTTGTATTTTTTTTGGCGCTGAAAATGTATTTCCTAAAGATTTTAGTTTGTTTTTCTCATAATACTTCCACTCTTTTTTATATTTCCGGATAAATTTACCAGCCTGGTGATTGGAATTAAAAAAGGCTTCATCAATATCCCAATAAATTTCTGAATTTCCGTGTTCTAAAACTTTCTGAAACAATAACTCCTCTGCTTTATTAAGGGCATTAAATCCAATAAAAAAGAATTTTTTATCGGTGTTTTTCTCTAAAAAGATAGCTACTTTTTTAGAAGCTTCTCGGTACATTAAACCCTGATATCCTATATTTTCATCCAATAAAAACTGATAAAAAGCAGTGTAATAGCTGTTTAGTTTCTCTAAAAAGGAATAGTGGTCTTTTATCAATTCCGTTTCCTTAAAAGTACCTTTTACAGACCATTTTCGCAAACGTTCAATATCTCTTAAATAAATAAAAATCTCTTTGGTATTTATTAAATGCTGATCAATTTCATTAAAATCTTGTAAAACGGTCAATGCCCAGGTAGAAAATATATCAAAAGAATCAGGATTCTTCTCAACGCTTTTGTAAATGGTATAAAAATGAAATAATAACTGAATGTTATCTGCCTTTTGCACGCCAGATATTTGATGAATAAACTGCTCTATGTTTAGCATTTCTGGCAAAAAACCAACAGCAATTTTATCTTTAAACGTTTGTTTTACAAATACTTTTGCTCTTTGAGATGGCAATACAAAAACAACATTTTCAAACGATTTTGTGGTTTGTAAAATATCATCTAACGTTTCAGAAATAAAAGATTGCATGGCTTTTTTTTTGATTCCTAAATTACAAAAACTTACATTTATAGCTCTGTAATCTTTAAATTTATTTTAATGAAGAACAAATTACGTATTGTTGGGGTTCAGGCAGATTTATTTTGGGAAAATCCGAAGAAGAATTTAACTTTTTTTGAAGAAAAAATAAACAGTTTACCAGAAAACACCGATTTAATTGTTTTGCCAGAGATGTTTACCACCGGTTTTACGATGAACCCTGAAAAAGTGGCTGAAAAAATGGACGGAATTTCCGTTTCTTGGATGCTAAAAATAGCAACAGAAAAGCAAATCGCCATAACTGGAAGTTTGGTAATTAGTGATGGTGAAAATTATTACAATAGATTAATTTTTGTGCATCCGTCAGGAAAAATTGAAACTTATAATAAAAGACATTCTTTTACTTTGGCTGGTGAACATAAAGTGTACACTTCTGGCAAAGAAAAGTTAATTGTTACGTATAAAGGATGGAGAATTTGCCCTTTAATTTGTTATGACTTGCGCTTTCCTGTTTGGGCTAGGAATACCGAAAATTGCGATCTTTTAATCTTTATGGCAAATTGGCCGATTACAAGAATAAAAGCTTGGGAAACACTTTTAAAAGCGCGTGCCATAGAAAATATGAGCTACGTTGTTGGTGTGAATAGAACCGGAAAAGATGCTAGTAATTACGAGTATTCTGGAAATTCTTTAGCAATTGATTATTTAGGCGAGGAACTTTCTAGTTTGGCTAAAAATGAGGTAGGAATTATTAGTGCCATTATCAATAAAAAAAATCAAGCTAAAGTAAGAGAAACGCTCGGTTTTTTAAATGATATGGATTCGTTTCATATTAATATTTAGTAATAAATAATGGAAATTAAGAATATAACGATTGCAGATATTGATACCGTATTTGAACTTTATAAATTAGCTGCGGAATATCAGAAAACGAAAGAAAATGTGATTGTTTGGCCTGATTTTAAAAGAGAATTGGTAATCACTGAAATTGCAGAAAACAGACAATTTAAATTAATAATAGAAAACCAAGTTGCTTGTATTTGGGCAATTACTTTTAGTGATGCTCAAATTTGGGAAGAAAAAAATAAGGATCCAGCTATTTATATTCATAGAATTGCAACGAACCCTAAGTTTAGAGGAAATAATTTTGTTCATACCATTGTGGAATGGGCTAAAGAATTGGCTTTTGAAAAGGGAATTAAGTTTGTACGGTTAGATACTTTAGGCAAAAACATCAAATTAATTGAATATTATAAAAATGCAGGTTTTGATTTTCTTGGGATGTTTAATTTAAAAAATACCAATAGTTTACCCGAACATTATAAAAAAGATGCTGTTTGTTTATTTGAAATTGATTTAAATCCTTACACCTTAAGACCGTTGCAAAAAGCGAACTTAATTAATTTTACTTTTTAGAGTTCCCTTTTTTTTAGCTACAACATCGATTATGCTATTTTTTTTCTATTTTAAGTGAGTAAATGCCTTTTTTAGGCTTCATTTTTCCTTAATTTTTACAATTAGACGCAAATATCCCTGGACTTCGATATAAATTGTAGCACATTGCCTCCATCAAATTTTGTGTATGCATTTTTTTCATCCCTCTATATCTTGCAATTCCACCTTTAAACCATAATTTTATTCCTCCAAAAGTACGTTCTACTTTAAACCTTGTTTTTCCTATTAATTTATTGAATCTAGTTTCCCATTTTGTTAACGGTTTATTTTTTACCGCCTTTTTAAGGATATGATTCTTTAAATTACGCTTCTTTAAAATCGCAACATTTTTCTTTGATTGGTACCCTTTATCTGCCTTTAGAGGGATGTCTTTTGGTAATACCACATTTACAGTTTCTAGAACTTCCTCCAAATTTGCAATCTCATTTTTGCTCGCAGTTGTGGTTAGTACTCCTAGAACGAGTCCTTCGTTATCCGTTACATGATGCTTTTTAAACCCAAAATGGTACTTTCCTCTTTTCTTTAACCAAGTACCCTCTTTATCGACACTATCTGGATATTCTTTGTGTACTTCTACTTGGTCTGCACAGCGGTCTTCGGTTACCTTAAAATTTGTTTTTCCTTTTGGTCTAAGTGGCGTATCTATTACACTAGCGTCTATTATTAAACCTGTTTTTACAATGATATTATGTGCATCTAGCTGTTTGTTTATGGAGGTAAATAATTTTTCGAAGGTTTGTGTTTTGGTTAATGCGGTTCTAAACCTACTTAAAGTACTATGATCTGGAGCAACCTGTTCAATGGTCATCCCACAAAAATAACTAAAGGAAAGACTGTCATTTATTCGGTCTTCAACTTCATAATCGCTTAAACCATACCAACTTTGTAAAAGACACATTTTAAAAAGTAATGTCCCATCATAAGAAGGCTTGCCAGTGGCACTTTTTCCTTTTAAATAATCATTATTTATTAGGATAGAGATCGTATCCCAATCGATAAGGGTGTTTATTTGGGTGAAAAATGTCTTTTTAATTTTTCTTGCTCGTAAATCGCAAATGCTATCGGCTAAAGTTGGTTGTTTTTGTATTTTCATACACTAAATTTACAGATTAATATACTTACAATCATATATTTAACATAAATAATAACGTGTTATTTTTGTGCTTTTTATTAGGTACTTCCTTGCAACGGTCTTACCTTTTGATTAAAAAATATCTATAAAAAACCCTTCAAGATTTTGCTATCTAAAAGGGTTTAAAAAAATTTAAAATTTGACTTATAATAGAAATTACTTTAAGCTGGTATCATCCATTTAAACTCAAACTTTGTATTGGGAACAACAATTCTTTCTGTAATTCGCTGCATTCTTTCTGGCAGTTTCATTAAATAATCTCTTGCTTTTTCTGCTTCTGGTGTAAGGTTTTTTATTTTATCTATTTCCCAACTTACCGTCAATTTTTTTAGAATATCTACATAATCGAAACCAGTATACACTCCTATTCTTTGCGCAACCGTAGAAAAATTATCAAATAAACTTCCTTTTGCACCAAAAGATTCTCTTAAATGCAAGGCAGGCATAACAATTTTATGTTTCATCATATGTTGAAACGCCAACATCATTTCTGACGGGTCTATCTTAAAAATCTCTTTTACAAAATGAGAATATGCTTGGTGATGACGCATTTCGTCTCCCGCAATAATTTTAGACATTTTGGCTAATGATTTGTGTCCTTTTTGTTTCGCAATTTTTGCTACATTATTGTGCGAAACATACGTTGCTAATTCTTGAAAACTTGTATATATAAAGTTTTTATAAGGGTCTGTTGCTGTACCGATATCAAAACCATCAGCAATTAAATGCTGCGTAGAAATTTCTACTTCACGCATATTTACACGTCCTGATAAATACAAGTATTTGTTTAACACATCACCATGTCTATTTTCTTCGGATGTCCAAGCTCTTATCCATCTTGCCCAACCATTATCTGGTTGTTGAGAAATGCCGTCGATGTCTAACAACCAAGATTCATAGGTTGGTAAAGCTTCTTCGGTAATTGTATCCCCAACTAAAACAACCCAAAAATCGTCGTGTAATTCTTTAGACAGTTCTCTAATTTCTTCTACTTCAGAAATAAAGGTGTCTTTTTGGGAGTTTGGTAAAAAATCTGTTGGTTGCCAAATTTTTTCTGCTGGAATTAAAAATTCATCTACAAAACTATCAACATTCTTTTCTAGTGTTTGCATTACTTCCATTCTGATATTCTTTATTGACATAATTGTATCATTTTAGGTGTTCTTTTATAACTTTTTCTGTTTGTGCTAATAACTCATCAAAAGGTAAAGAATCGATTTTTATTGGTGCATGTGTGGTAATCGTAATCGGACTAAAAACGCCTAAAGGAAATTTTCCATACTTGAAAACTTTCCAAGAATTGTTAATTGTTAAAGGTACAACAAATCCTTCTTTATTATATTTTGTAAGCACTTTTAATCCGTTTATTGCAAAAGCCTTTGATTTGCCATCTCTACTTCTTGTTCCTTCAGGAAAAATAACTGCAGACCACTTATTTTTATGTATCTTTTTTGCAAAATTACCTAAAGCGGTAATTGCTTGTTTTGGGTCCTTTCTATTAATCAGAGCGGCTCCACCATGTCTTAAATTAAATGAAATACTTGGTATTCCTTTTCCTAATTCAATTTTAGAAACAAACTTTGGATGGTACTTTCTAAACGCCCAAATAATTGGAGGAATATCAAACATACCTTGATGATTAGAAACAAAAATTAGCGTTGTGTTATCGGGTAATTTCTGCTTGTTTTCTATAGATACTGGCGTGCCCAGGATTAATAATGATTTTGTTAAAACCAAATTCATGTAATCTACTACAAATTTATGTCCTTTATAGCCAAAAACCTTCAAACCAATCCACTGTAAAGGATGAAAAATAATTAGAAACAAATAAAAACCAATGCAAAAATTGATGATAAGATATAGCTTATAATTTTCATACTTAAAACCAGTTACTCCAAGGGATTTTAGACAATATTAATAACAAAGCGATTCCGTAGAAGATTGCGAATGTTTTAAATTTTGCAGCGTCTTCTGTTTTTTTCTTGTGTTTAGACCAACCAATTGTTATAAATACAATTGCTAAAATCATTATTATAGGGTGTTCTATTGCTAATAACCGTGCTGCTTTGTCTTTCATTACTGATGCTGCATCTGTTTTTAGCATTTCGAACCAAGGGGACATAAAATACCAAACCAACCCAATTAATAATTGAATGTGAGCTACAATTAATGTAAATAAACCAATGCGCACATCTTTGTCTGTAAACTGTTTTTTTTGTGTAAACCCTATAATAGCATTTACGACAGCAAAAATTAAAATTGCCAAGACTAAATAAGCCCAATAAGAATGAATATCTTTCATAATAATGTTGTTAATTTTTAAGGGTGTAAAGTTACTAATTTTATATAAAAAAAAACCACCTCAATTGAGGTGGTTTTTAGCAAAATTTTTAATTTGAATTAATTAACAACCCAAACTCCGCCTGTTTTTATAAAACTTGTTTGATAATCATTCTCACCATTATCATAAATAACATACGTTAAAGTATATTTTTGACCTTCTGCTGCATTAGGATCAAGATGTTCTAAAAATAATGCTAAAGCAAAATAAATTTGCGTTTTAGTCCAGTTATAATCAAAATCACCATAGGTAGCAAGGTTACCAACAAGTCCTGTATATTCAGCACCCGTTAGTTGAGATGCCATATAAGCATAATCATCTTTTCTAATTAAAGTGTATTTAATTGTATTGTCTGGAACCCAACTTGTACCGTCATGACCAAACTGAATAGTTTCATTAATTGTATTCTCATACTTTATCCAATTCATACCGTCGTAAATGTAAAATACAACATAACTATATACTGTTTTGTCTGTTACACTTCCATCACCATCAACATCCTGAGTATCTGTAACGTAAAGTTTATACATTACACCTTGAATATTTCCAGCAACTGGTGCTTCGTAAGCAAATTTATTCTTTAAAAATACTGGAATTTTAACTAATGCTTCATCCTTCGAAGAAAACTGAGCTCTAGACTCTCCCATTGCTGCATATTCAGCTAAAGTAATTCCCATAGATTTCTCCCAAGCACCATTAGAGTAAATAAAACCATCTTCTACACCTCTTAAAGTAACCCCACTATCGTATTTATCATACGTTAAAGAAACTAGCACCCTGTTTGCTGCTGAAGGATACAAATAGTTTAATAATTGTGTCATTTGAGCATCACTGGAAATAGTTGTGTATTTTAAACCTGCATCTGTATAATCTGAAGACTTAGCTGTATAAATAACTAAACTTTTTTCATCATTTTTTTGTTATATAATTTAAAAGTTACCGTTGCAGAAGATTTATTACCCCAAACAGGATATTTACTTTTTAATAATTTAGGTATCATTTCTTTAGCATCTGCATCTGAAGAGAAATTACCAAAAGTTACGTCTATAGCCTCATAATCCTCATCTGACATTGTAAAAATCACATCTCCAACAATCGGGTTTGCCTTTGCATCAACTTCTGCGTTGATGTCTTCTAATGGGTCACAAGAAGTGAAAACCATCGTAAAAACTGATAATAATAATAAAAATTTTTTCATAATTTATATTTTTTAAAAGTTAACTGTTAATCCTAAACTAAATGTTCTACCAGCTCCATAATATACTCCTGCATCTTGAGCTGAGTGTGTATCTGCATTATCAAAAGCATCAGATATATATTCAACATCAAAAATGTTGTTCATATTACCAGTAACTAATGCGTCTAATTCACCAATAATAAATCCATGATTGAAACCTAAATCAAATAAGTGATATGCAGGCATTTTCCATGTATTTAAACCATCTTCTGTTCCTCGACTAAAATCGATATTTGCATATAAGTCTCCAGCATAGTTGTAATCTAAGAAAACAGATGTTTTATCTAAAGCTTTATAATTTAAACCGAAAGCATAAGTTGTTTGAGCTGCGTCATTAACCTTTAAACCATCAGCGTTTACAGTAATTTCTCTATATAATACTCCTGAATCAAGAAATACATCCGCCTTTACGTCACTTTTCCATTCCCAATCTCCTAAAGATGCCATTCCAGTAATATTTAATTTATCAGTTAATTGATATACAAAATCAATTTCTATACCTTGATGTAAAGCATCCAGTCCTGTTATATTTGTATTTAAGAATTGACCAACATTATTAGGGTCTAAAATTGCAGGTGAAATAGATTTATCTAACCAAGAAGTTCTGTAAATATTTACATTTGCATTAAACTTTTCGCTTCTAAATCCGTATCCAATTTCTGCACTAAAAATCTTTTCATTAGTAGCGTCTTCATTAGGATCTACGTTTTCTCCATTACCAAGAAATACACCACCTGTTAAAAAAGGCGCTCTAGAAAAATATCCTATGTTCGCAAAAACATTATGATTATCATCTAAATTATAATTTGCTCCACCTTTAGTACCATAACCTAAAAAGTTTATGTTATCAGATACTTGTCCGTTCACATTTGTAGCATCATCTAAGAAACTAGATCTACCGTATCTAGTATTTGAAATAGAAGAAGATAAGAAAACAGATAAGTCGTCTACTGAATATTCTAATTGAGAAAATGTTCCAGTTGTTAAAACTCTACCTTCATAATCTCTATTAAAACGATCTCCTACTTGTAAAGCTTCATTAAAGTTATTGTCGTTCTTATTTGGGTTTAAATAATATTGTCCTCCAAGTAAGTCTGTAATTTCATAATAATGATCTCCTACATAATATCTTCCATCTAACCCTACAGATAATTTTAAATTCTCGGATAAATCTGTTTTTAAAGTTGATAAAACTCCATACCATTCGTGAGAATTATTTGACGCTGCAAAAACATCCGTAGAACCTAAAGCTCCTTTGTCTTTATTTTCTTGTACAATTCTATCAAAATCAATTGGCTGATCTATATCTCCAAGTCTGTAATCATTATTAGTAAATTTTCCAGAACCTTGAGTTCTTCTTCCTCCACCATTACCAAAAGAAGCGTACAATGCTGTTGTTACGAAAGTTCTATCAGAAATTGTCCAATCATGATTTAAAGATATTTGTGGTTTGTGATAAAAGTTGTAAGAAATGTTTTCTACTTGACCATCTCTATAACCCCAATCTGGATTAAATCTTTTACCTCCTTGTTCAGTTGCTCTATTTTGAGCAATAGTTCTTGTATTAAATCTTTGTCCGTGAGTTTGTTGAGCGCCAATTACATTAAAAGATAACTGATGATCATCGTTAAAAACTTTAGATACATTCAAAAAATAATTTACACCACTAAATTGAAGTCCATCTACGTAACCATCACCAGAAATTTTAGCAGCCGATGCAGTAATTGCAAGGCCGTTATCTAATAATCCAGTAGATAAAGTCATTCCATATTTTTGATACCCATTATTACCAGTACTCATTTTTATGTTACCCCCTTTTTCTGCATCAGAAGATTTAGAGATAATATTGATAGTTCCTCCAATTGAAGGCACAGCAACTTTTGAAGCTCCTAAACCTCTTTGAACCTGCATTGCAGATGTTACATCTGATAAACCAGCCCAGTTAGACCAATATACTGATCCGTTTTCCATATCATTAACAGGAACTCCGTTAATCATAACCGCAACATTTTCTGAACCAAATCCTCTTAAGTTAATTCTAGAATCTCCATAACCACCGCCTGTTTTAGTTGCATAAACACCAGGAGTTGATTTTAAAATTTCTGGGAATTCTTGAGTTCCTAATTTTACTACAATATCTGCAGCTCTTATTGTAGAAACAGCCACTGGCGTTTTTCTATCAATTGCAAACGAAGTAGCTGTTACAACTATTTCATTTAAAGAGCCTTGGTCTTCAACTAATTTAATAGAACCAATGTTCGTTTTTGAAGAAGAAAAAACAACTTCTTTTCTAGTGTAACCAATAAACGAAATAACAAGAACACCAGAGTTAGATTTTGCCGATAATGTAAAATTACCATCAAAATCAGTAGTTGTTCCGTTTTTAGTTCCTTTTTCTAAAACACTTGCTCCGGGTAAAGGTTGATTTGTTTCATCAACGATAATACCTGAAATTTTAGTTTGTCCTAAAACTGTAGCTGTTGCAAAAAACAAAGCTATAAATAATAAGTTTTTAAAATTTTTCATTGTCTAAATTATGTGTTATTTAAATTTCTGTAAAAATGTTTCTTTTACAGACGTGATATGTTAACTAAATGTTAAATATTAATGCGAAATTAAGATAATTAATTGTAAAAAAAAAATGCTTTTTAGAAAATTATCCAAATGTTAAACATCAAAAATTTTATTAACATAAAATTAATAATTTGTTAAATTACTAATTTTTGTAAAAAAAAAACCACCTCAATTGAGGTGGTTTTAGAGAAAATTTCTATTTCTAAATAGAATTTTTGTTTAAAGTTAGTTCGTCAAAACAAATCAACTTGTATTTTCTTTTCAAAATTAAGAAAATCTATGTTTAGAAAGAATACTTAACTCCTACTTGCAATCTCCAAGCCTGATTAAAGTTAAAATCATAATCAAATGTTTCATTTATATACTCACCACCAATTTTTGTGAAAGAAAAAGTAGGCTCGTTATTCGTAGTATCTACACCCTCATATTTTAAAATTTGTCCATTATTTGACACTCTATTACTTTGAGTAACACCCCAAGTTGAGTTTAAAAGATTACCAACGTTCATGATGTCAAAACTAAATTGTAAAGTATTATTAGTTTCACCTACTTTAATATAGTATTCACGTAATATTCTTAAGTCGAAATTATGAACCCAAGGTGCAACAGCTGCATTAGCTCCTGCATAACTACCTTTATTTGCTTTTAAGTAACTGTCTTGTTCCATAAAATTAAAGAAAGCATCTTCGTCTGCTTGAGATATAAAATTAATATCACCTCTTCCTGAAGGAATATAAATTAAGTCTGTAAAAATACCATCATTATTCATATCATTAGAATACGTATAGCCATAAGTATATGCATTAGAACCAGAATAAAATACGTTCACTAAAGTAGACGATTTAAATTTATCAGTTGCCCATGGAATTTTGTAAGAAGCAGATGCAATTACTTTGCTTGGCACCACAAACTGTGAACGTTCTAGATTAGGTAAATGTGGACCATTAATTGAAATAAGACCATTGTATGCAGAACGCGCACTACTTCCTGGCATCCCAGAAAGTTCTTGTGATTCAGTATAGGTATATGCAGCCATTAATTTTAAATCTTTTATTGGCTCTGCATTTACGGTTATATTACCAATTGCTCCCCAACCTTCACTATTATTAGAAAGAGCAAAAGCGTCTCTAGATGTGTATTCTATATCAGCTGAGCTTGGGTAAATATATCTATTGTCTGGTCCAGAAAAGCGTTCCCAAGTGGCATCTGGTTGTTCTAAATTAAGATTTTTAAGCATTACACCATTAATATTTCTTGTAGCAATTCCTTCAACTGTAACAAAAAGAGGGAAATCAACTGGAACTTCATAATCTAAAGCTAAAGAAGTTTTCCATACTTGTGGCATTTTAAAATTAGGATCTACACTATTTATATCCCTTGGCAAAACACCATCTTCTGGAGTAATTGTGTTAGGCAATCCTAAACGTTGAATCATTTCATCTGTGTTCGTAATTATAGGGCCTGCTAAACCTGCTAAAGCAGGATCTGCAGATCTTACAGAACCATCTGCATTATATCTAGTAACTGCAGCATAACTACCCTGCACCATACCAGAGTTTGTTGGCATATTTGTAAAAAACACTAGTGGCAACCTTCCTGTAAAAACACCTGTTCCACCACGTAATTTCATTGTCTTGTCTCCATTAATATCCCAAGCAAAACCAACTCTTGGCGAAAATAAAACATTGGCTTCTGGCCATACACCTGTATCAATGCTAGTACCTCCAAAATCAAGGTCTAAAATTGAATTATTTGTAAGAATATTATCGTCATATCTTAAATAATCGGCACGAATACCATAAGATAATTTAAAGTTTTTATTTATATCCCAATCATCTTGAGCATATATTCCTAACTGATTAAAAGCAACTTCTGCAGTAGGGTTTACCTCACCATCATAACCATACGTTAATGCAAAATCTCTTGGTGCAGCTTGGTTCAAAAAATCATCTATACTAGCGTATCTGTAATAACCTCTTCCATTACGCATATATGAATTGTTCGCAAATTGACGCTCGAAACTTACACCTGCAACAATTTTATGATTATCTGCATAATACGTTAAATTATTAAAAACTGTTAAGGTGTTGTTGTTTACAGCGTTGTTCCATGTAAATAATTCATAACCTGCAGATATGTAAGGTTCTACAATTTGACCGCCTGCTGGTGTTACTCCATTCATAATATCTATAAACGGAAATGGTGAAGATTCAGAACCACGTGCGTCTTTAATTTGAGAATACGTAGCAAGGAACTGATTTGATAATTTATCAGAAAATCTACTATTCAAATCGAAGGATACTGTATTCACAATATTGTCTGTGGAATAAATAGAATTAGAAAAAGCCATAGAATTTTCTGAAATACGATTCATATTTCTGTTACGGACACCTGCATCAGTTGAGTTTCCATTCGTAGGGTTCCATCCCTGGTTTTTGGTATAATTATAACGCATACTTAATTTGTGTGCATCATTGATGTTCCAATCTAAACGAACTAAAAGTTTTCTGTTAGTTTCATCTCCAGGAAAATCTGAATAAGAACCTGTTTCATAGCCATAGTTATCTTTTAGGTGGTTTCTAACTCTGTCCATATCCGCTGTGCTTGCTCTAGACTGCAATAAATCTAAATTGGCAACACCGTCTTCAGAAGCTCTCCAAAGAACAACTTGACCTGGCTTATCTATAGCTTCTAAATTTACAAAAAAGAACAATTTATCTTTAATAATTGGCCCTCCAAAAGTCATACCATAAGTTGTTGAAGATTCTTCCGGTCTAACTCCAAAATCAACGTCACCAACTCTGTTACCTCGCATATCTTGATTGTTAAAATAAGTATATGCAGAACCTTTAAATTTATTAGTTCCAGATTTGGTAATTGCATTGATACCTCCGCCGATGAAGTTCGTTTGACGAACATCAAAAGGAGCAATTACAACTTGAATTTCTTCAATAGCATCTATTGAAATAGGACTTCCACCACCAGGTAAACTAGAACTTAATCCAAAATTATTGTTAAAGTTAGCACCATCAACTGTAAAGTTGGTTGAACGACCATCACCACCAGCAATACTCATACCATTTGCGTATGGCGAAAGACGAGCGATATCAGTAATACTTCTGCTTACAGTTGGCATAATTGCTAAATCTGCGTTAGAAATATTTGTTGTTGCACCTGTTTTATCTGCTGAAAACTTTGATCTTTTTGAAGAAATAAGTATTTCATCTAAAGAAACATTTTCCTCAGTTAAAACTATATTATGAACATAAGATGCTCCTAAATTGATCATAATATTAAAAGTAACGTTTTCTCCATAACCAAGATAAGATACTTTTATACTGTAAGGACCACCTACTCGCATACCGGGCAAATTATAACGCCCTTCCATATTTGTTGTAGTACCGTAAGTTGTACCTGACGGGGTGTGTGTTGCTAATACTGAGGCTCCCATTATAGGCCCTGCATCATCTGTAACTCTTCCATTCATACTAGATGAAGTAATTTGCGCAATCGATACTGAAGCGAATAGAATCGCAACAAATGTTAGTAAAAATTTTGTTATTTTTTCATTGTTAAATTTTGCGGTTATTTATTTTTTTGCAAAATTCTATCTTTTTTCGGTTTTTAATGTTAATTTAATGTTAATTTTTAACAATAAATTAAGACAATGAAAAGGGGTGTATTAAATCTTAATTGATTTAAAATGAAATACTTAAATACATTTATATATGTTAATTCAAAGACATATAAAAGTTAAAATATTAATTAATTGTATAATGAATACCGTTTTATTGTTTATTCAACAAATTTTTAGCTAATTCCTTCCCTAATTCAACACCAAATTGGTCAAAACTATAGATGTTCCATAAAATACCTTGGGTATATATTTTGTGCTCGTATAACGCTACTAGCTTACCTAAAGATCTAGGTGTTAATTTATCAAAAAGAATAGCGTTGCTTGGTCTATTACCTTCAAAAACTTTGAAAGGTAACAATTGATTTATTTTAGCTTCATCACCAGAAAACTTTAATTCTAAATGAACTTCTTCTTTACTTTTACCAAAAGCTAAAGCTTCCATTTGTCCGTAATAATTTGCCATTAATTTCTTGTGATGATCTGTTAAACCATACAATGATTGCTTGTAACCAATAAAGTCTGCAGGAATTAACTTTGTACCTTGATGCACTAATTGCATAAAAGCATGCTGCATATTTGTACCGGTACTTCCCCAAACAATAGTTCCTGTTTGATAATCAACTTTATCTCCGTTTCTATCAACTCCTTTTCCGTTACTTTCCATAATTGCCTGTTGCAAATAATCTGGAAGTTTCTTTAAATACTGAGAATAAGGTAAAACAGCTTCGGTTTCTGCTAAGTAAAAATTATTGTACCAAATGCTGATAAGCGCCAAAATAACAGGAATATTTTTATCGAAATCTTCATTTCTGTAATGAATATCCATTTCTTCAGCCCCTTCTAAAAGTGCTTTATAATTATTAAAACCAACAGACAAACTGATTGATAAACCAACTGCAGACCATAAAGAAAAACGACCTCCAACCCAATCCCACATAGGGAAAACATTGCTTTTGTCAATTCCGAAATTATCTACCGCTTGTAAATTGGAAGAAACTGCCACAAAATGTTTTGGAATATCAAAAATAGTTGCCGATTTTAAAAACCAATTTTTTAAAGTTTCTGCATTTGTGATGGTTTCTTGGGTTGTAAATGTTTTAGAAACAATTACAAACAGGGTAGTTTCTGGGTTTAATTTCTTGATAATTTCAGAAACATGATCTCCATCAATATTAGAAACAAAATGCGTTGTCAATTGATTTTTATAAAACTGTAAAGATTCTACAATCATATCTGGCCCAAGGTCCGAACCACCAATTCCAATATTTACAATATCAGTAATTGATTTACCTGTATATCCTTTCCACTTTCCAGAAATCACTTTATTACTAAAGCTTTTTATCTTTCTTAAAGCGGTTTGTATTTGTGGTTTTATGTTTTTCCCTTCCACCAAAACAGGAACATCAGAAGTACTTCTTAAAGCAGTATGCATTACGGCCCTGTCTTCCGTTACATTAATTTTATCACCAGTAAACTGACTCTCAATTGCTTCTTTTAATCCTACTTCTTTAGCTAATTCTACTAATAAATGAATCGTTTTTTTTGTGATTCTGTTTTTAGAAAAATCAACTAATAAATCACCAAATTCGATAGAAAAATCTTCTTTTCTGTGCTCTTCTTTACTTAAATCTTTAATATTGATGTTTTGAATATCTTTAAAATGATTTGTTAATTCTTTCCAAGATTGTGTTGTAGTTGGATTACTATTTTTTAAAGCCATTTTTTATTTTTTTGCAATTGTTTCAGTAAGTATTTGAAGTTTTTTTACTGGAACTTGTTTGTTTTCTAATTGATATTTTAAAGGTTTAATAAACTTGTAATACTCAGGCTTAATATTCTCTGCCAAAGGTTCTGCGGATGGTAATTTTTCTCTTAAAGGATCTACTTGTTTGCCAAATTTCCAAAAACGATAACAAACATGGGGGCCTCCAGTATTCCCGGTCATTCCTACCCAACCAATAACAGCTCCTTGTTTTACGTAATTTCCTTTATTTACTTTTCTTTTACTCATATGCAAATACTGCGTGGAATACGTGCTGTTATGTTTAATTTTTACATAATTACCATTACCGCCTCTTCTTTCAGATTCGACAACCGTTCCGCTAGCGGTTGCGATAATTGGCGTATTAATATTTGCAGCAAAATCAGTACCTTTATGAGGTCTAATTTTGTTTCCATAATACGCAATTCTTCTTGTTAAATTATATCTTGAGGAAATTCTATATTGAAATTTGATTGGCGCTTTTAGAAACTGACTGCGCAACATATTACCCGCTTGATCGTAAAATTCTGGGATTCCTTTTATAGAATCTGCAATAAATCTAAAAGCAAATAAATTTTTCCCTTTGTGATTAAAAACTGCTGATTTTACATTTCCATAACCCGCGAAAATGCTGTCATCTATAAACTTTTCTTCATAAACAAGTTTAAAAGAATCTCCTTTTTGAAGTGCATAAAAATCTAAAGTCCAAGCGTAAATATCTGCAATTGTCCATGTTAAATTTGGTTTTAACCCTAAACCGTCCATAGTTTCAGAAAGACTAGAATTTATAATTCCCGTTACTTCTTTTTCTACGACCTTAATTGGTTTTTTAAAACGTTTAGCGGTAATTGAAGAGCCTTTAAAATCTACAACTGTTGCATTTATTTTATCGTGTTTATAAATGAAAATTTGGGCTTTTTCTGTAGAATCTTTGCTGGCTAGAATCATATAAGGCTTACCTGCTCTTACTCTTCTAACGTCAAAAATCCCTGTAATTGAAGTTGCAATTTGATTTATCTTTGGATAGTAAACATGATGTCTGTCTAAAATTTGACCAAAACTTTCCCCATTTTTAATGGTGTCATGTATCACTTTGTAATCATCTAATTTATAACCAAATTTAATTTCTGGCTTAGGTTGTACTTCAATCTTAACTGCAGGTTTATGTTTTTCTTTTTTACAAGAAGAGAAACATAAAATGACAGCTAATAAAATGGCTATTTTTTTCAAAAATTTTATACTTTTTTTGGATAATTTTCAAAAGTACAAATAAAATTGATTTATTTTCAATCTAAAAAGTACAACTTGATGCCGCGATTTTGTTAAACTTTTCTAAAAACTTTGAAAAGGATTTGCCAAACCTCTATAGCCCTCCAACTCTGCTCTTAAAGAACCTACTCTTAAAGAAGCTGCCATTTTTATTGGAATTTTATTTGCATCATCCGTTATCCAAAGTGTTACACTCTCTTGTTCTTTAAAAATTCTACCGGATTGAACCAGGGGTCTAAAAACTAAAGTATTCACTCTCCCGAAGTTGGTTTTTAAAACTTCTCTTCCTAAAAAGCGAAGTTTAAAAGGGTATATTTGAGCATCTAAAAACAAATCTAGTTTTATTTCATCCCCAATTTTTAAATCTTTTGTGCCTGTATTTCTTAAAAAATAGAAAGAAGAAAGCATGTCTTGCACATTTGTGAAAGCTACTGAAGTATCTTTTTGCAATGTAAAATCTTGAATATATGCTTTTTTAGCTTCGTGATTAAAAGAAGTTATTCTATGTTTTTTATAACCACCTTCATCAATCTTTCTTTTAAAAAGATATGGTTTTACATCTGCTTGGTCAAAATACGATTCGTATAGGTCATCTACTTCAAAAAACCATTTTATCATACCAGAAGTCCAACCTGTACCTTTAGAATAAAAAACTTTTTTACCATTATATTCTTTCTCACTAACTTCTAAAACTGCTGTTCCTGCGCGTATAAAACCACTGTAACTCATTTTATAACGCAACCATTCTCCACTTTTAAAAGCAACGGGTTTTTCTTGACTGAAAGTAGTTGTCAAAAAAAGTAAGATAAAAACTAATAGGATATATTTTTTCATAAAAGATTCAAACTTATAAAAAAGGAATGACAATTACCGTTCCAAAAACAAAAAAAATCGTTTAAAATAATTTGTAAACGACTTTTTAATACAACTTTATGATTTTTAGAATGTTCCCCAATTTTTCAATTCTTCTTCACTCCATAAAAATGGATAGAAAATTCTTCGTTGGTATTTTGGGTGCATATATTTACGCCAACTACTGCCGCCTGTTGCTTCTAAATCTTTGTCTTTTCCTCCTAAATATTTGCCAGCGGCATTGTAATGAGCCATTACCCACTTTACATTTACGGTATAATCATAATGACGCATTGCTTTTATTAGTTCTTTATTTTCTTGAACGTCTTTTGGTAATTGTTTAAACTTTTTTGAAAGATTAATGTCATTATAATCTTCCATGAAATCGATAAAATCCCCTAAATATTTTTTCTCAAAAAGATTTAATAAAGTCGATTTTTGTCCTGTTGTATAATTTTTACCTGCAGCTTGCCAATACAAATGATTGTATGCGTTTTTAAATGACGAATTTCTATCAATATCTGCTCTAAAACGTGCATCAATTAAATTAATTAATTCTGTGGATGCAAATTCAATTTTACGGTATTGTGCACTTTGAAATCCGCTTGCGGGCGTTAATGTATTTCTAAATTTTAAATATTGCTCTTTTTCCATTCCGTCAGCCATCACATCAAAAGAACTGCAAAGCATATCAAAATACCTACTGATTCTGCCTAAATGCATTGAAAATTTATCAGCAGAAACCTCTTCGGTTTTTGCAACTTGATCAATTTCCCATAAAATCATTTTAAATAACAACTCATTTACTTGATGATACATGATAAAAACCATTTCATCTGGCTGTGTTGTTCTCGGAATTTGCAAACCTAAAAGCGCGTCTGTTTGAATATAATCCCAATACGTAATTGGTGTACTCCAGAGCAAACCTTCTAACATTGCATCTACAGGAACACCTAATTTATCGTACTTTTCTTCTATTGCTTTTAATATTTCGTCTTTGTTCATTTTAGTTTTTAGATTCAAGATGACTTTGAGCCAAGAAACAAGATGGATTTTGATTCTTGAAATTTAGTGCAATTTAAAATAAAAATTGAAATAACTCAGTTCATCAAATCTGTCTTGTTTCTTGGCTCTAATTTTGTCTTTTCTCTTTTTACAACGTTCCTCTTTTAGCTTGCTCTCTCTCTATAGATTCAAACAATGCTTTAAAGTTTCCTGCCCCAAAACCTTTTGCACCCATTCTTTGTATAATTTCAAAAAATAACGTTGGTCTGTCTTCTAATGGTTTTGTGAAAATTTGCAATAAATACCCTTCTTCATCGGCATCTATCATAATTCCTAAGCCTTTTAATTTTTCGATATCTTCTTTCAATTCGTGACTAAAAGTTTCTAATCTTCCAGGAACTGCTCTGTAATATGCTTCCGGTGGCGTTGACAAAAACTCTATTCCGTTTGCTTTTAATTGCGAAACTGTTTTTATAATATCATCGGAAGCCATTGCAATATGCTGTACACCTGCACCTTCATAAAAGTCTAAATACTCTTCAATTTGAGAACGTTTTTTTCCTTTTGCTGGCTCATTAATTGGAAACTTAATTCTCCCGTTTCCGTTAGACATTACTTTACTCATTAATGCAGAATATTCTGTATGAATTTGCTTATCATCAAAAGATAAAAAGTTTACAAAACCCATAACATCTTCATAAAATTTTACCCAAGTATTCATTTGGTTCCAACCCACATTACCAACCATGTGATCTATGTATTTTAAACCTGAACTTGGCGGATTATACTCTGATTCCCATTTTACAAATCCTGGCAAAAATGTTCCTGTATAGTTTTTACGCTCTACAAACATGTGCACCGTTTCTCCGTATGTATAGATTCCTGCTCTTACAACTTCACCAAATTCGTCTTTTTCAACAGTTGGTTCCATGTACGATTTTGCACCTCTTGATGTAGTTTCTTTGTAAGCTTGTCTTGCATCTTCAACCCAAAGTGCTACCACTTTTACACCATCACCATGTTGCACAATATGGTCGTTTATTGGTGATTTGCTATTTAACGGGGTTGTTAAAATAATTTTAATTTTATCTTGCGTTAGCACATAACTCACAGAATCTTTAGAGCCTGTTTCTAACCCTTTATACGCATGCGATTGAAAACCAAATGCTGTTTTATAAAAGTGTGCAGCTTGTTTTGCGTTACCAACGTAGAATTCTACGTAATCTGTTCCCAGTAATGGAAGGAAATCTTGTGCTCCTTCGAATATTTTTTCTAAATCGTAGTCTCCTAATTTTATTTCTTTTGCCATCTTTATGTTTTATAGATGACACAGGTTTTAAAAACCTATGTCGTCTTTGTGTTTATAAATGAGTTATTTAATTAAAGCTATGTTTTTTAAACAAGTTTAGCCCTGATTGCATCGGCATACTTTTTGTTTTTCACAAAAAGATATAGAGGAAAGCAGGAAATAGCTTCTAATAATTATTTTACTCTAACCAAGATTTATAATATTCTTCATCGGCAATTTTCATTGCTTCTTCTGTAACCTGCAAGGGTTTAAAAGTATCTACCATCACGGCCAATTCTTCTGTTTTTGTTTTTCCGATACTCTTTTCTGCAGTTCCTGGGTGCGGTCCATGAGGAATACCTGACGGATGTAAAGAGATATGACCTTGATCGATGTCATTTCTGCTCATAAAATCGCCATCTACATAGTACAATACCTCATCTGAATCGATGTTACTGTGACTGTAAGGTGCAGGAATTGAGTCTGGGTGATAGTCATACATACGTGGCACAAAACTGCAAATTACAAGCGCATTGGTTTCAAAGGTTTGGTGCACTGGTGGCGGTTGATGAATACGACCTGTTATTGGTTCAAAATCGTGAATTGAAAATGCATACGGATAATTATAACCGTCATAACCAACCACATCAAAAGGATGCGACGCGTATGTCATTTCTGTAATTTCGCCTTGTTTTTTTACTTTGATTAAGAAATCTCCTAATTCGTAATTTGTTTCTAATTCATATGGTCTTCGGATATCTCGCTCGCAAAAAGGAGAATGCTCTAGTAATTGTCCGAAATAATTTCTATAGCGTTTTGGCGTGTAGACTGGTGAATAGGACTCTACAATGAAAAGTCTATTATTCTCATCATCAAAATCTAGTTTGTAAATAATGCCACGCGGAATTACGAGATAATCTCCATATTTAAAATCGATGTTTCCAAGATGTGTTCTTAGTTTCCCGCTTCCTTTATGAATAAAAATCACCTCATCTGCATCTGTATTTTTATAGAAATAATCTGTAGTCGATTTTTTTGGCGCCGCTAAAATGATGTTACAATCTGAATTTGTTAAAACGATTTTTCTACTTTCTAAATAATCGTCTTCTTGCGGAACTTGAAATCCACGAAACCTGTAAGATTGAATGTTATTGGCTTTGGCAATTTTTGGTTTTACAGAGTATTGCTTTCCAATTTTCTTAACCATTGTAGGTCTGTATTCATGATATGAATTGGTAGACATTCCGTCAAAACCAATGGTACCGAACAATTGTTCGTAATATAACGTTCCGTCTTTTTTACGAAATTGTGTGTGTCTTTTTGGTGGGATTATCCCTAATTGATGATAAAAAGGCATTTTTTTTAATGTATTAATGAGTTAATAAAACAATATAACAATGCATTTCTGAGCGCGCAATTATTACATTTTTAAATTGAAAGATTGATACATTAGACCCTCATTCAGGATTGCGTTTTATTAAGAATTTTAAATGTGTTAATAAGTCTAAATACATCTCAATCGATTTAGTGACATTAACAAAGGTACAAAAAGGAAAGTATATTTTTAAAAATCCTAGTAAATAGAATTTGCAACTCCAAAAAGTTGATCAACCGGAATGAAAACCACAAAGGCAATAAAGACAAACACTAAAGCTTTAACAAAGGTTAATATGGAACTTTGCAAACTTATAAATTAGCATCGTTGCTACTTAATTGTAGTAAAATATCTTTTTTTTGATATATTGGATTGGTTAATTCGCTTACTGAATTATTTCTTTTTGGGATTTTATTGTAGTATAACAGAAAAATTGAAACAACTATCAATGAACCTAAACCAAAAAAAAGTAAGCCAAATAAACCTAAACCAAATTCATAAGGACTAAAATGAAAACAGTTTAAAGCTTTGGAAATTCTAGTTTTTATCCAAAAAAAGTAATTACATAAACGGATTGCTTCGTAAACGATCAATAACGAGACGATACAGCTTACTCAATCTTTTTAATCACAGCTTTTGGAGCTTCTTTTCTTGTGCCGTCAAAACCATCGACCCCCCTACGGTTGTGTATTTCATTACATACTTTTTATCAGGAAAAATACGTTTAAAAGCACTTTGGCACATTAATGTAGCTTCGTGAAATCCGCATAAAATTAATTTCAATTTCCCCGGATATGTGTTTACATCACCAATTGCATAAATTCCTGGGATATTGGTTTGATAATCTAAAGCGTTATCTACTTTAATAGCATTTTTCTCGATTTCTAAACCCCAATTTGCAATTGGACCTAATTTTGGAGACAATCCAAAAAGCGGAATAAAATGATCTGTTTCAATAGTAAATTCCTCACCACCTTCTTGCACCACAGAAACTCCTGTTACTTTGCCAGTACCAACAATTCCTTTTACTTCTGCAGGCGTAATCATGGTGATTTTACCCGCGTCTTTTAATTCTTGTACTTTATCAACTGAATCTAAAGCGCCTCTAAATTCGTTTCTTCTGTGAATTAAAGTTACTGATGACGCAATATTGGTTAAAAAAATTGACCAATCTAAAGCAGAATCTCCTCCACCAGAAATCACTACTTTTTTATTTCTATAAAATTCTGGATCACGAATAATATATTCTACCCCTTTATCTTCAAAATCTATAATATTAGGAATTGGCGGTTTTCTAGGTTCAAAACTTCCTAAACCACCAGCAATTGCAACAATTTTTGCCTGATGTTTTGTTCCTTTATTTGTTGTTACTATAAAAGAGCCATCTTCTTGTTTATCGATCGTTTCTGCGCGTTCGCCCAGTGTAAAACCTGGTTCGAACTGTTTGCACTGCTCTAGTAATTTATCTGTTAAGTCACCCGCTAAAATTTCTGGATATGCAGGAATATCATAAATTGGTTTCTTTGGATAAATTTCTGAACATTGACCGCCAGCTTGTGGTAAAGCATCAATTAAATGACAACGTAATTTTAACAAACCCGCTTCAAAAACGGTAAATAAGCCTGTTGGTCCTGCACCTATAATTAATATATCTGTTGTAATCATTTCTATTTTCTTTTACTTCGTAATTGCGAGGTACGAAGCAATCTTTACATAAATAAGCAGATTGCTTCGTACCTCGCAATGACGTTACTCTATTTTTTTTATTGAGGATCGCATTAGGGATCGAAACCTTTCGAATAACTATTGATATTATTAACTTTTTTGTTTCTTTTTAAAAAAAAAGACATAATGTAAAGCCCGACCTTTTTAGGAATGCCCAAAACTCTATTTTTCTAAACGTTTAAAAACTTGTTTTTATCAGTTAAGCAACATTAATAACTTCCTGAATTTGAGGCACATATTTTTTTATAGTTGCTTCAACTCCGTTTTTTAAAGTCATTTGATTTACAGAACAACCTGTGCAAGCGCCTTGTAATTGGACTTTTACAACAGAATCTTCTATAGAAAGCAGCTTGATATTGCCACCATCACTCATTAAAAAAGGACGGATTTCATCTAATGCTTTTTCTACATTATCTATTGTTTCTTGTGCTGTCATGTGCTTATTTTTTTACTGAACTACAACCACTCATTGTTGTAATTCTCACAACTTCTGTTGGTGGTAAATTTGAATTTCTTTTTAATAATTCTGAAACGATTTCTTTGGTAATATCCGTAAATGATTTTTCTAAAACAGTCCCTTCCTGCAAAGCTACTGGATGCCCAACATCTCCTGATTCTCTAATACTTTGTACTAACGGAATTTCGCCTAAAAATTTAGTTTTAATATCTATTGCCAAGTTTTTCGCACCGTCTTTACCAAAGATATAATACTTGTTATTTGGCAATTCTTCTGGTGTAAAATAGGCCATGTTTTCGATAATTCCTAAAACGGGCACATTAATACTTTCTTGTTGAAACATAGCAACTCCTTTTTTTGCATCTGCTAGTGCAATATTTTGCGGTGTTGAAACTACAACTGCGCCATTAATTGGTAAAGCTTGTACAATTGATAAATGCACATCACCTGTTCCTGGAGGTAAATCGATTAAAAGAAAATCTAATTCGCCCCAATCACCATCAAAAATTAATTGATTTAATGCTTTTGACGCCATTGGACCTCTCCAAATTACAGCTTCATCAGGATTTGTAAAAAATCCTAAAGACAATAATTTTACGCCGTAATTTTCTACAGGTTGCATTTTTGAACGACCATCAACTTTTACTGAAAGTGGTCTTGCTTTTTCTACATCAAACATAATATGTTGTGATGGTCCGTACACATCTGCATCTAAAACACCCACACTGAAACCCATTTTAGCTAATGAAATTGCAACATTTGATGTAATGGTAGATTTACCAACACCCCCTTTACCTGATGCAATTGCAATGATGTTTTTGATATTAGGAATTGCTTTTCCTTTAATCTGGTTTGGAGTTTCTTTTGGTTCTGGCTTTTCAACTTTTACATTGATTTTTACCTCAATTTTTTCTCCAACAGCAATCTTAATTACTTTCGAAATTTCTGACTCAATTTTCTTCTTTGCTTGTAAAGTAGGGTTGCTGATGGTTACATCAACAATTACTTCATCGCCAAAAGTGACCACATTTGTAACATTATTGTTTTCTATTAAGCTTTTTCCTTCGCCAGGCGCAGTAATAGTTTCTAATGCTTTATATATATCTTGCTTTGTAAAACTCACGTCTTATTTTTATTTAATCTTGATTACAAAGATACGCCTTAGTATTAAGAAATTAAAGTGATTATATTGTGATTATTTATTTGTTGATAAATGGAAATTATAGAGACGAATTTTACGAATTAAAATGATGCCAATTTTTGTAATTATGATTAAAAAAGTGCCTAAAACAAAAACTTCTTTAGAGCAATTACTAAAAAAAGCTATAACTAATTGGAAAGGGGATAAATTTAATGAAACTTTTCTATAGTTCTTCTATAGGATTCCAAAACACTTTTTCTAAATCTTGAATTTGATTATCTATAACCTCGATACCTTCGTTTTCTAGCAATTGTTGCATTAAATTTGTGCCATCAAAATGGTGTTTCCCTGTTAATAATCCTTTTCTATTGACCACTCTGTGCGCAGGAACATCTTCTAAATTATGCGATTTATTCATGGCCCAACCAACCATTCTAGCAGATTTTGCTGCACCTAAATAAACACCAATTGCGCCATAACTTGTAACGCGACCATAGGGAATTAAGCGTGCAACTTGGTATACTTTATCAAAAAAATTGTCAGATTCTTTCATGAAGTGAAGATATAAACTTTTATGAAATAGCTTTTACACGAGTTTTTAAAGAGAAAGTAAGAGATTCACTGAGTTCTATTAAAAAAGAAGCGTTTAAAATTATAAAATGAGCTTCCTCAAAACTTGAAAAAATAATCATTGAAACATCAGTAAAAAAAAATTGCTTCAACTTTATCTAGTTTCGCAATTACGTACTAATATTTTAATCTAAACTTAATATAAGTAATAGGTTTCCCAACTTCTAAATATTGGTTTTCGTAGAAAGTTTGCGTTTCTGTAACTTCTTTTGGTGCGCCATCATTTTTATAAACGGTATGATTTGCATATAAAACCTCATGACCTCCGCCATGCAATAAACCTAAAGTGTAACCATGCATAAATTCTGAATCTGTTTTAAGATTCATAATTCCGTTTTCGTTTAAAATATGATGGTATTTTTTTAAGAAAGTAGCATTTGTCATTCTATGTTTGGTGCGCTGAAACTTTATTTGTGGATCTGGAAAAGTAATCCAGATTTCTGAAATTTCATTTTCAGCAAAAATAAAATCGACCAACTCAATTTGAGTTCTTACAAAAGCAACATTATCGAGGTTTTCTTCAATAGCAACTTTTGCTCCTCGCCAAAAACGAGCCCCTTTTATATCAATTCCTATAAAGTTTTTATTCGGATTTTTTCTAGCCAAGGCAATAGTGTATTCACCTTTACCGCAGCCTAATTCAACAACAATAGGATTGTCATTTTTAAAAAAAGAATGCCATTTTCCTTTTAAAGAAAAGTTAGTAACAACTTCTTCTCTAGTAGGTTGAATGACATTTTTAAACGTTTCGTTTTCTTCGAAACGCTTTAGTTTGTTTTTACTTCCCAATCTATAAATTTAAGCCTTGTCTTCTGTTCCTTCTTTTACAAAACGACGAGATTCACTCATCCAGTATTTAAATAAAAATAATAAAACAATTAAAAACGTCCAGTTTACTGCATTAGAAATCCACCATCCAAAGTCGGCTGAGGCAACCTCAGTGCGCAGCCAGTTAAAAGGAAGAAAAAAAACATCAGTAAATAAACTACCAATCCACTTAAAAATATTGCTTGCTATCATAACTTAATTATCTTTACGTTGCAAAAATAACAAAAGAAACAATGCTAGCCAATTTTTTAAACAAATCTAAACCTATTAATTTTATAGGCATACTTGTTTTTTTTCTAATCTGTTATTTAATAGTTGTTATTTCTGCTTTTTTTAATACTGATTTTTCTGCGGATAAATTGCTGAAAAGCTTTGTTTTACTGTTACTTTTTCTAAGCGTTTTTTTCTTTTTCAACTTTATACTTAACAAGAATAAATTAACTTTTGATAATTCGTATGCGTACTTTATTTTCACCCTTTTTGTAATCTGTATTTTGCCAGAATTGGGTACTTACAAGACCCTGATTTTAGTAACAATTTACCTATTTATCTTACGGAAATTATATAGTTTACGTTCGTCTAAAAAGGTGATTCAAAAGTTGTTTGATAGTGGGTTTTGGCTAGGAACCTTGTTTCTTTTAGAACCCATTTCTATTTTATTTTTTATATTAATTTTTACTGGTATCTCTTTACACCAAAAAATAACACTGCATACACTTTTTACACCTATTATAGGCTTTATAACACCGTTGTTTATTTATTTTACTTACTATTTTTGGTTTGATAAGACTGAGGAATTCACTAAACTTTTTGATTTTAATATCAATTTTGACCTTGAACTTTACACCAAAACAAAATTTATTTGGTTTTTTCTGTGCGTGTTTATAGCTTCACTCTTCTCTATTATTTTTAAATCTTTAGAAACGATAGGCGTTAGTAATACGTTTAGAAGAAGTTGGAGCTTACTAATAACAAACTTTTTTATCGTACTTCTTTTTTTAGCGCTATTACCAGCTAAAAACGGCTCAGAAGTTCTTTTTATACTATTTCCTGCTTCCGTAATTATTACAAACGGAATTCAATTAATAAAGAAAAAAATGTGAAGAATTTAATTTTATATGGCTTTTTACTAGGTAGTATTTACTTCTGTTTTTTCTATAATTTTTTACCAAAAGCCAAATCTCCTGCATCACCTAAACCAGGAATAATATACCCTTTACTATCCAGTTCATCATCTATAGCAGCAACCCATAAATGTGTATTTTCTGGAAAATGTTTTTCTATAAATTCAACACCTTCTTTCGCGGCAATCACAACAATTATATGCAACTCTTTTGGGGTTCCGTGTTTTTTTATAGCTTCATAAACAGCAACTAAAGATTGCCCAGTTGCTAGCATAGGGTCCGCTAATAACAACGTTTTATTTTCTATTTCTGGTGATGCAAAATATTCTACCACAATTTTAAACTCGTCATCATTATATGGATGATGTCTAAATGCAGAAATAAAAGCATTTTCTGCTTTATCAAAATAGTTTAAAAGCCCTTGATGCAAAGGTAAACCGGCTCTAAGAATGGAACATAAAACTAAATTATTATTAGGTAATTGTACATTCTTTTTAGCCATAGGTGTCTCAATAGAAACATTTAAATACGATAGGCTTTTACTTAGTTCATAACCTAAAATTTCTCCAATTCTTTCTATATTTCTTCTAAAACGTAAGGAATCTTTTTGAATGTTTTTGTCTCTTATTTCGGCTATAAAAGTGTTTAAAACTGAATTTGATTCGCCAATATAGTGTATCTCCATTTTAATAAATTATGACAACAAATATAGTATTATAAAATTTGTATCTTGCAGGTAACAAAAAATCTGAATTTAAATTAAAAATGCTTCTTAAAAAGTATTGTTAATTAGTAAACTGAAGAAATACTATTTTTAGTACATTATAAGGATTCCACCTTTGGTGGACTAGCCAAAAGTTAGATAACCAAAGTGAAAAGAGTTTCAATTAATTGAAACTCTTTTTTATACCTAATTTTTAAAATTTATCATCAACTTTGCCCGTAATTTTTAGAGCTTATTTACTTAATGAATAAAAGAATAGTAGCATTAATTGCAGTTTCTATTGCTACCTTAATATACGGCGTTAATTATACAATTGCAAAAGAGGTAATGCCTTTACATATAAAGCCTTATGCATTTATTTTTTTACGTGTTGCTGGTGCAACAATTATTTTTTGGATTGCTGGCCTCTTCATAAAACAACAAAAAATAGCAAAAGGTGATTATAAAAAAATCTTGTTCGCTGCATTTTTTGGAACTGCTTTAAATATGCTCGCTTTTTTTAAAGGATTAAGTTTAACAACACCAATAAGTGCCTCTGTTATTATGGTTACTTCGCCAATAATGGTGCTTATTTTTTCGAGTATAATTATTAAAAAACCGATTGAGAAACAGAGAATTTTAGGAATTTTTATTGGTTTAATTGGCGCTATTTTATTAATTACCTATGGCAGTGCTAACAATCGAAATGCCACAAATAGTAGCTTAGGTAACTTTTTAGTTTTTGTAAATGCAGCTTCGTATGGGTTATATTTGGTATTGGCAAAGAACTTAATTGCAAAATACCATCCAATTGTGTTTGTTAAATGGCTATATTTATTCGGATTAATTTTTGTTATTCCGTTTTCCTACAAAGAGTTAACAACCGTTACTTGGCAAGATATACCAACAGGAATATATTGGAATATTGGTTACGTAATCCTCTTTACAACTTGTATTACTTACCTTTTTAACTTGTATGGTTTAACAAAATTAAAACCAACAACTGTTAGTGTTTTTATCTATTTACAACCCGTAATAGCAACTATCTACGCGTTAATTGTTGGAAGTGATTCTTTAAATTTAGTAAAAATTTCTGCAACAATTATCATCTTTCTTGGTGTATTTTTAGTTACCAAACAAGTAAAAAGTAAAACACCAATTAAATCAAAGACGAATTAATGCGCTTTAATTATTTATTTTAATAAAATTAAGCTTCCATAAAATTGTGTAAATCTGTAAAATTTGTATCCAAATAATTTAATCTATTTGCATTCTCAACAAGTAAAAAATTCTACAAAATAAAACTTATATTTGCTCCTCATTTAAAACAACGATTGCATGATTCAATCTATGACAGGTTACGGAAAATCTGTGTTGCAACTGCCAACCAAAAAAGTAACGATAGAAATAAAATCCCTAAACAGCAAAAATTTAGATTTAAACGTTAGGATTCCTTCTTACTATAAAGAAAAAGAATTGGATGTTCGTAAAAAACTAGCAAATGCTCTAGTTAGAGGTAAAATAGATTTTTCAATTTTTGTTGAAATGACTGCGGATGAAACTTCTACAAAAGTAAACCACAGCGTTGTAAAACAATACATGCAGCAATTAAGAAATGTTGTTCAAACGGGTGCTTCTGATGATGTTGAATTGCTAAAAATGGCAATTAGAATGCCAGATGCATTAAATACAGAACGTGAAGAATTAGATGAAAACGAGTGGAATCTCATCAACAAAAATATAGATGTAGCCATCAAAGAAATTGTACAATATAGAATTGACGAAGCTGCTTCTTTAGAAATCGATTTTAGAGAACGAATTACCAACATTAAAAAATATTTAGAAGAAGTATATTCTTTTGATGCAGATAGAATTGAAAACGTAAAAGCGCGTTTACAAAAAGCTATTGACGATTTAAAAGTAGAAACAGATCAAAATCGTTTTGAGCAAGAGTTGATTTATTATCTAGAAAAACTAGATATTAATGAAGAAAAAGTACGTTTGGCAAATCATTTAGAATACTTTTTACAAACCTTAGAAACAGAAGATTCTAATGGCAAGAAACTAGGTTTTATTGTGCAAGAAATGGGACGAGAAATAAATACAACAGGTTCTAAAGCAAATTTTGCACCAATGCAAAAAGCAGTAATTCAAATGAAAAACGAGCTAGAACAAATTAAAGAACAAATTTTAAATGTGCTATAAATGAAGCTTAAAGCTGAAGTTTACTGCGCATTCAAAAATAACCTTTAGACTGCGCTCAAGGATACATCCCTTGGAAACGTAAAAACAAAATTATGAGTAAAGATTTTAAAGGAAAATTAATTGTGTTTTCTGCCCCTTCTGGATCTGGTAAAACAACCATCGTTCGCCACTTATTAAAGCAGGAGAAACTTAATTTAGAGTTCTCAATATCAGCAACCTCAAGAGATCCAAGAGGTTTTGAAGAAAATGGAATTGATTACTATTTTATATCTCTAAAAGAGTTTAAAAACCATATTAAAAGTGATGACTTTTTAGAATGGGAAGAAGTGTACAGAGATAGTTTTTACGGAACTTTAAATAGTGAAATTGAACGTATTTGGGCACTAAAAAAACACGTTATTTTTGATATTGATGTTGTGGGAGGTTTGCGAATTAAAAAGAAATTTCCAGATGAAACGCTGTCAGTTTTTGTAAAACCACCTAGTGTAGATGAATTAAAAATACGTTTAAAAAAGCGTAAAACAGAAAGTGAAGAAAAAATTAATATGCGCATTGCAAAAGCTTCTGTAGAATTAGCAACTGCACCGCAATTTGATAAAATTATCAAAAACTACGAATTAGAAGTTGCTTTAAAAGAAGCTGAAGAGTTGGTTGCTGATTTTTTAAATAAATAAAAATAGACTGAAATCTGAAGATATCAAATTTAAAGGAAGTTTAAATAAAATTTCTTCTTCAGGCTTCAAACTCCCTACTTCAAACTTAATAACATGAGTAAAATAGGATTATACTTTGGCACATTTAACCCAATTCATATTGGCCATTTAATCATTGCAAATCATATGGTTGAACATTCTGATTTAGATGAAATTTGGATGATTGTGACGCCTCATAATCCGTTTAAAAAGAAAAGTTCTTTATTAGAAAATCACCATCGATTTGAACTTGTTTATAAAGCAACAGAAAGTTATAATAAAATAAAACCTTCTGATGTTGAGTTTAAACTACCACAACCAAATTATACCGTTTTTACATTAGCACATATTTCAGAAAATTATCCAAATAATCAATTTTGTTTAATTATGGGCGAAGACAATTTAAAAAGTTTTCATAAATGGAAGAATTATGAAACGATTTTAGAGCATCATCACATTTATGTCTATCCAAGAATTGCAGAAGGAGTTATTGAGCATCAGTTTAAAAATAATCAAAAAATTCATTTAGTTGATGCGCCGATTGTGCAAATTTCGTCTACAATGATAAGAAAGGGAATTAAAAATAAAAAGAACGTAAAACCGTTATTAACCAAAGAGGTTTGGGAATACATTGATGAAATGAATTTTTATAAAAAATAGTTTCGCTACTTTTACGTTGTATCTAAATTTCAATAAAAACGCCATTTTGTGGGAAAACAAAAGAAAAAAAAGGTAAATTACAACAAAAACTAACCAATAAATATAGGTTGGTTGTTTTAAATGAAGGTACTTTTGAAGAACGTTTTTCTTTACGATTATCTTTGTTAAACGTCTTTGTTTTAGGTGGTGTTCTTTCTTTTTTATTAATTTTAGTCACCACTTTTTTCATCACATTTACACCTGTAAAGCAGTATATTCCTGGGTACTCATCTACAGAATTAAAAATAAAAGCGACCAAATTAGCAATTCAGACAGATTCTTTAAAGAAAAGATTAACCATTTTACAAAATTTTACAAAAGCATTACAGCCTATTTTAACAGGAGAAATTAGAGTAGAAGTGTTAGATTCTCTGCAGTTATTAGAGAGAATTAGCATACAAGATAGTTTATTAAACGCCTCTAAAGAGGATTCTATTTTTAGAGAAAAAATAGATATCGAAGATCGTTTCCCTATTCAAAATAATGCATTAACAAATGTAAAAATTGTTTTTTTCCCGCCTTTAACAGGTACAATTTCTCAAGGTTTTGATATTAAAAAAAATCATTTAGCTGTAGACATTGTTGCTAAAAAAAACACTGCTGTTAAAGCAATTGCAGACGGAACTGTTATTTTTTCTGGCTGGACCACAGAAACGGGTTATGTAATTATTTTAAAGCATGCTTATGATTATATTTCTGTTTATAAACACAATGGAAATCTGCTAAAAGAGCAAGGAAATCTTGTGAAATCTGGAGAGGTAATTGCTAGCGTTGGATCTACAGGAGAGTTTTCAACTGGGCCACATTTACATTTTGAACTTTGGAGTGGCGGTTACGCTATCAATCCTACAAATTTGATCGACTTTTAATTATGAGCATAAAATCTGTATTTGCAATTCCGTTTGCTAAAATTGCAACAAAAAGAGTTTTTAATTGGGCAAACAATCCGCATAAAACTCAAGATAAAGTTTTTAAAAATCTAATCAGCAAAGCTAAAAATACTGCTTTTGGCAAAGACCACGATTTTAAAAATATTGTTACTTATGATGATTTTAAAAATCGTGTAAAAGTTTCTGATTACGAAGGTTTACGATCTTATGTGGATAGAATTGTAGCTGGTGAATCTGATGTTCTATGGATAGGAAAACCGCTCTATTTTGCCAAAACTTCAGGCACAACCTCGGGCGCAAAATACATTCCTATTACAAAAGAATCGATGCCAACTCATATTAAAGCTGCAAGAAATGCTTTATTATTTTATATCCTAGAAAAAAAAGATGCTAGCTTTGTTGACGGTAAAATGATCTTTTTACAAGGAAGCCCTGTTTTAAGTGATAAAAATGGTGTTAAATTAGGCAGGTTAAGCGGTATTGTGGCACATTATGTTCCTCAATATTTATTAAAAAACAGATTACCAAGTTGGGAGACCAATTGTATTGAAGATTGGGACACAAAGGTAAATGCAATTGTAGAAGAAACAATTAATGAGAATATGACTGTGATTAGCGGCATACCATCTTGGGTACAAATGTATTTTGAAAAATTAATTGAAAAAACAGGAAAATCGGTTTCAGAATTATTCCCTAATTTTAACTTCTTTATTTATGGTGGTGTAAACTTTGAACCTTATAAGAATAAATTTGAAAGTTTAATAGGTAAAAAAATAGCTTATATAGAATTGTATCCTGCATCCGAAGGATTTATTGCGTATCAAGATAGTCAAACAGAAAAAGGAATGTTATTGCAATTAAACTCGGGAATTTTCTATGAGTTTATTCCGTCTACTGACTTTTTTGATGAGAATCCTACCAGAATTTCTTTAAAAGATATAAAAATTGGCGTGAATTACGTGATCATTTTAAACACAACCGCCGGACTTTGGGGGTATAACATTGGAGATACTGTAGAATTTACATCAACAAAACCTTATAGAATTAAAGTTACAGGTAGAATTAAACATTTTATATCCGCCTTTGGCGAACACGTTATTGGTAAAGAAGTTGAAAAAGCATTGAACGATTCGATTTCTGATACAAAAATAAATATTAGCGAGTTTACAGTTGCGCCGCAAGTAAATCCAGCAAAGGGTTTGCCCTATCATGAATGGTTTATAGAATTTGAAAATGAACCAGAAAACTTGGAAGAATTTGCGTCAAAAATTGATGCTTCTATGCAGGTACAAAACATTTATTATTTAGACCTAATTACGGGTAAAGTTTTACGACCTTTAATCATTAGAAAAGTTAAAAAAGGTGGTTTTCATGAATATATGAAATCTATTGGTAAATTTGGAGGGCAAAATAAGATTCCGCAATTGTCAGACAATCGAAAAATTGCTGACGTTTTAAAGGATTTCATAATAGATTAACAATATAAAATTACAAAATGGGAGGAGATTATTTATTTCTAGTTTTAGCAATAGGATTGGTTATTGTTTATTTTTATAACAAATATAGAAGAAGAAGATAATGAGCACAATTAGAATTACAAAACAGTTTAAATTTGAAACTGGACACGCATTATATGGTTATGACGGAAAGTGTAAAAACGTTCATGGACATTCTTACAAACTCTCTGTAACTGTTTCTGGAAAACCGATTACGGACAGCAACAATGTAAAGTTTGGAATGGTGATTGATTTTGGCGATTTAAAAAAAATTGTAAAAGAAGAAATTGTAGATTTATTTGATCACGCAACTGTCTTTAATCAAAATACACCACATATAGAATTGGCAAAAGAGTTGAAAGACAGAGATCATCATGTTATTTTAGTTGATTACCAACCAACTAGTGAAATGATGGTGATAGATTTTGCTCAAAAAATAAAAAGTAGATTGCCGAGTAATATCAAATTACATTCTATAAAACTATCAGAAACAGATACAAGTTTTGCAGAATGGTTTGCTAGTGAAAATTAATATTCTAAAAAATCTTTAAAACACGTTTTAAACTTACGCATTTAAAATATTAAAAATTAGCTACTTGTAAAAATATGGAATCTGTAGTTGAAAATGATTTTCAAAAAGAGCTAAAACATTGATAAAAAAATCAAAATTTATTTGTCAGATAGTCAAAACTTGTTATATTTGCACCGCTCTTAATAGGAAGGATGTTAATTTTCAATTAGAATATTAAATATTTAATTAAGTTAGTTTTAAAGTAACTAAAAAAAGCAAACTAAGCGTTACGCTTAAGTTCATTAACATAAAGACTGCGAAAGTAGCTCAGGGGTAGAGCATCACCTTGCCAAGGTGGGGGTCGCGGGTTCAAATCCCGTCTTTCGCTCTATTCAAAATACCAACGCTGAAGTGGTGGAATTGGTAGACACGCTGGACTTAAAATCCAGTGGTCAGTAATGGCCGTGCGGGTTCAAGTCCCGCCTTCAGTACCAACCGGGACAAATCATTTTTTTTTGATTTGTCCCTTTTTTTATTCCCTTTGCACCCCTTGTTAACACTAGCAATTTTTAAAAGTATCGGATTAATATCAAAATAGTTTTTTAATGCCGTATATTTTCATTATATTACGTTATGGGAAGAATAGCAAGTTTAGATATTTCAGAATCACTAATTGAGCTTAAAGAACTAGTGTCAAAGCAAACAACATTAAAAGGGGAAAAGCGAGTAAAATCTTTAATTTATATAAAGACAAAAAAGTTTAAAACTCGACAAGAAGTGTCAGCTTCTGTAGGAGTTCACATCAGAACATTAGAAAGATGGATAGAAACCTATAGATTATTTGGAATTGATCAAATGATTAGTGATAAGCCAAAAAATAAACAATCAAAAATTATTACTTCTGAAATTCATTTAGGTTTATCGCAAAGAGTTAATGACCCTCTCAACCCTTTTTTAGGATATTGGGATGCGCAAATATGGGTAAATGAAACCTATGGGATTGAGATAAAATATCAACGTATTCGAGAGTATTTAAAGCAACATTTTAAAACAAAACTTAAAAGCCCGCGAAAATCTCATTACAAAAAAAATGTAGAGGCTGAAAAAGCCTTTTTAAAAACTACCTAATGCGCTAAACAACATTAGATTAAGTCTAAATAAAAATAAATACAAAGAGGTAAATCTATATTTTCAAGACGAAGCTAGATTTGGAATGATGAATCATTTAGGAAAATATTTAACAGCTAATGGAGTCAAACCAATAGTTACTTATCAGCATATTTTCAAAACAACTTATCTATATGGAAGTTATTCCCCAATCAATGGAGATTGTTTTGTATGGGAAATTAATGGTGTTGATACTAAAATATTCGAAGCCTATCTTAAAGAATTCTCTTTATATAAGCCTAAGGAATATAAAATTGTGGTGATCGATAACGCAGGTTTTCATTCAACAAAGAATATCGAAATACCTGAAAATATTCATTTATTAAGAATCCCCCCTTATAATCCAGAGTTAAATCCTTGTGAACAAGTTTGGCAATACATTAAAAATAGATTTAAAAATCAACGCTTTGAAAAAATGGAAAACCTTAAAGAATGGCTACATAAAACCAAGACCGTTGCAAGGAAGTACCTAATAAAAAGCACAAAAATAACACGTAATTATTTATGTTAAATATTTGATTGTAAGTATATTAAGTTGTAAATTTAGTGTATGAAAATACAAAAACAACCAACTTTAGCCGATAGCATTTGCGATTTACGAGCAAGAAAAATTAAAAAGACATTTTTCACCCAAATAAACACCCTTATCGATTGGGATACGATCTCTATCCTAATAAATAATGATTATTTAAAAGGAAAAAGTGCCACTGGCAAGCCTTCTTATGATGGGACATTACTTTTTAAAATGTGTCTTTTACAAAGTTGGTATGGTTTAAGCGATTATGAAGTTGAAGACCGAATAAATGACAGTCTTTCCTTTAGTTATTTTTGTGGGATGACCATTGAACAGGTTGCTCCAGATCATAGTACTTTAAGTAGGTTTAGAACCGCATTAACCAAAACACAAACCTTCGAAAAATTATTTACCTCCATAAACAAACAGCTAGAAGCACATAATATCATTGTAAAAACAGGTTTAATAATAGACGCTAGTGTAATAGATACGCCACTTAGACCAAAAGGAAAAACAAATTTTAAGGTAACCGAAGACCGCTGTGCAGACCAAGTAGAAGTACACAAAGAATATCCAGATAGTGTCGATAAAGAGGGTACTTGGTTAAAGAAAAGAGGAAAGTACCATTTTGGGTTTAAAAAGCATCATGTAACGGATAACGAAGGACTTGTTCTAGGAGTACTAACCACAACTGCCAGCAAAAATGAGATTGCAAATTTGGAGGAAGTTCTAGAAACTGTAAATGTAGCATTACCAAAAGGCATCCCTCTAAAGGCTGATAAAGGGTACCAATCAAAGAAAAATGTTGCGATTTTAAAGAAGCGTAATTTAAAGAATCATATCCTTAAAAAGGCGGTAAAAAATAAACCGTTAACAAAATGGGAAACTAGATTCAATAAATTAATAGGAAAAACAAGGTTTAAAGTAGAACGTACTTTTGGAGGAATAAAATTATGGTTTAAAGGTGGAATTGCAAGATATAGAGGGATGAAAAAAATGCATACACAAAATTTGATGGAGGCAATATGCTACAATTTATATCGAAGTCCAGGGATATTTGCGTCTAATTGTAAAAATTAAGGAAAAATGAAGCCTAAAAAAGGCATTTACTCACTTAAAATAGAAAAAAAATAGCATAATCGATGTTTTAGCTAAAAAAAAGGGAACTCTAAAAAGTAAAAATAATTAAGTTCGCTTTTTGCAACGGTCTTAAACCGTCACGAAAATGGATAGTGAAACGATTAAATCTATAACTGGAAATCATCATTTTCTAAATGCATTTAATGCGGCATTTATTAACTAAATTGGTATTACTTAAGTAAAAAGAGAGAACCGATTTATTATATAAGACAGAAAAACAAAAAAAATACCCTAAAAATTTGCATTTTTTTTAAAGAAAACAACAAAAAAGAATTAAGTGTTTAATAATTGTAGTTTTAAATTCTATTTTATATAGTAAAACTAGCCATTTTCTCCCATTTGTGTAGCATCCCATAAACCAATACTATCAGTAAAATTATTTTGTTTAGTTAGGTAAATATTTAAAAAGTTATTCGCTCCTAATTGTAAATTAATTATAGTATTTAATTGATAACTAAAGAGTAAATCTGTTGTTATTTTTGGTTTATAAATATCTATTTAAATTAGAACCTAACAAAGATTGCTCTATTAATTAAATATAGCAAGTAATATTGTGAAAATATTAACATATTGGTTATTAAATTATATTTTCAATAAAACGATTCTCCAGTTTTTATCACCCGCTTTGAAATCTTTTAAAACCTTAAAACCAACAGATTCATGCGCATTAAGTGAGCGTTCGTTCTTAATATCTATTTCTGTGATTATAGCATCGAAGGTGTTTAAACAAATAACTGTTTTCATAAATTCGTACAGTCCTTTAAAGACGCCTTGCTTTCTAAAATCTTTATCAATAGAAATTTGCCCCATCACAATGTATTTTTCATCAGAAACTAGTTTAGAAATTTCATAAAACATTGGTTTTAAAACTTCAATATCTTCAGCAAAATCTTTGGTCATAGACAGCGCAAAACCAACAACCTTGTCTTCAAATTTAGCTATTGTATGCGGACAAACATCATTCATGGCTTTTAAGATTTCGAACGTATGTTTGATGGTTACAAAACCATGTTCTTTTTTTTCTTCTTCAGATAAGTTTTCGAATAAATTATTTTTCTGAAGTTCTAAAATTTGCTCTAACTCGTTATTAGATTGCGCTTTTGTGTATTGTATCATTATTATATTTTTTTAGCAACTACAACATACGTATCAAAAGCATAACTTTTCCTGTCTATAAATTCCACCAATTTAAAGTTATTTATTGAGTTAGTCATTTAATTTCCGTATATTATAACCTTTAAAACAAGAGATATGGAACAATTTGAAGGTCAAGATATACTAAACTTTATAAAAGAATTACCAAATGATGCTGCGTGTAAAGCGTATTTAGCCAAAATAAAATGGCAAGATGGATTTACTTGTATGAAATGTGGTCATACCAAAGGCTGTGAAAAAGTAGATTATAGATACCATTGTTATAACTGTCAACACGTAGAAAGCGCCACTGCAAACACCTTATTTCATAAAGTTAAATTTGGATTGCAAAAAGCCTTTTGTGTGGTTTTTGAAATGAGTACAAGTAGTAAAAGTATTTCAAGTATTCAAATGGGAAAACGTTTTAGCATTCGCCAAGGAACAGCGTGGTATTTCATGCAAAAAGTGCGTAAAGCAATGAAAAGCAGTCAAAAATATCCTTTAGAGAAATTAATCCATGTTGATGAATTTACTGTTGGAGGGAAAGAAGAAGGCAAACAAGGAAGAAGTTATGATACGAAAAAGAAAAAGGCTGTTATCGCAGTAGAATTAACAGATGGCAATAAAGTTAAAAGAGTTTATATCAGATCCATCAAAGACTATTCTGCAAAATCATTAACCCCGATATTTGAAGAGCATATAAGTACATCTGCTAAAATAGTAACTGATAAATGGAGAGGTTACCAACCTTTAAAAGAGATGTATGACATTGACCAAATATATAGTAATAATGGTGCTAATTTCAAACAATTACACATTGTGATTATGCAAGTTAAGTCATGGTTGAGAGCAATACCAACCCATGTAAGTAAATGGCATATTCAAGCATACTTTGATGAGTTTTGTTTTAGAATTAATCGATCTCAATTTAAAACCAGCATATTTCATAAAACGATTAATAGAATGGTAGAAAGTAAACCAATATATCAAAATCAAATAAAACAGACGCTAAGCGTATAACTCAAGTTATTTATATGTAAAAATAATTCCCACTCATTTTTGGTAAAAGCTCTAACTTCGGATGAATCTTTTGCAATTAGTTTTGTTTTATTTGCGTTTATTTCATAATATTTTGCATCCCAAATAAACATTAAATTTTCGGATGTATTGGTATTAAAAAAACTTATTCTTTCGTATTTTTTCTGATGAAAGGCAGCCGTGTGTTTCACCTCTTGACCACCTTTTATTTCTTTAAAAAATCGGCTAGCATCTATAAAATCAAAACACAACAATCCGTTTGGTTTTAAATTTTGATGAATCGATTTTAAACAGCCAGAAATGTCTTTGTTTGATAATAAATAGCTAGAAGTTCTGCCAGTAATTAAAATACTTTCAGTTTTATTTTTTAATGAAAAATTTGTCATATCACCTAAAATAAAATTGTTTTCAGGATTTTTAGATTTGCAAAGGTTAATCATGTCTAAACTATAATCTAAACCACTATACACATACTTGTTATCAATAAAAATATTTGCTAAGTTGCCCGAACCACAACCAATTTCTAAAACTTGGTTCTTTTGATGTTGCTTTAAAATAGCACTATAAAAAGTAAACTCCTCTTTATAATCTATAAATGTTTGATACATTTCATCATAAATTTTTTCAAATCCGTTAGAATACAAGCTTTGCATATCTGTGATATTTTTAAAATAAAGATAAAAAAAATGCTGCTTTAAAAAAAGCAGCATTTTAATAATTCAAATAATAAATTTTGGCTAAGTTCTAAATTAAATATGTGTTATCTTAGCAAAAAAGAACATTTATGATACCATCTGATTTTAGAGATTATTTTTTGAGCAGTAGCTTAATTATCCAACAAGATATTGTAAACTCTTTACTGTCTTTATCAACATCGGGTTCACATTTAGAAGAAGATAAAGAACGAAAAGCAGTTACTTGTCCTCATTGTAAAAGCGAACGCATACGTGCAAACGGTACATTAAAAGGCGTACAACGCTATTTGTGTAATGGTTGTGGTAAAAACTTTAGTGAAACGACAGGGAAATTTTGGTTTGCATTAAAAAAGAAAGACAAGATTAACAAGTATCTTTATTGTTTACTATCGGGCTATAGTATTAGAAAAAGTGCAAAGGAAACAGGAATCTCAATTCAGACCTCATTTGATTGGCGTCATAAATTATTAACCTCATTTTCTAGCGTTTCAGTATCCGAATTTGAAGGTATTGTAGAGAGTGATGATTTGTTTTTTCCAATTTCAGAAAAAGGGAATCGTACTTTAGAAAGAAAACCTAAGAAACGAGGAGAAAAAGCTAGCAAAGCAGGTATATCTAATGAAAAAGTAGCCGTAATTGCTACCTGCGATCGTTCTGGAAATAAGGATTTTGAAGTGGTTACAACAGGACGAATTAGTAAAAAAGACCTAAACAAGGTGTATCAAGGTAAGCTCGATAAAGCAACAGTACTTTGCAGTGACAGTCATAGAAGTTATGCTGCCTTTGCAAAATCTAATACAATTATTCATAAGAAGTTCAACGCATCAAAAGGACAGAAAACAGTTGATAAAATATATCATGTTCAGAATGTGAATAATATGGATATGAGATTGAGGAAATTTATGGAATCCTTTAATGGTGTAGCAACTAAATATCTGCAAAATTATTTAAACTGGTTTTTGGTACTAGAAAAAATAAAGAATAAGACCAATAAAATGGCAACACTTGCTAGTATTGCATTAGCTTCTAATCAAGTCTGGATACAATTCAAAGAAATAGCTATAAACAATATGCTTTTTAGAACTTAGCCATTATTAGTTAATAAATGTGTTTAATTAGGCCTTACTTCAGTAAAAAGAGAGAACCGATTTATTATATAAGACAGAAAAACAAAAAGGATACCCTAAAAATTTACTTTTTTTTCAAAGAAAACAACAAAAACCAATTAAATGTTTAATAGTTATAGTTTTAAATTCCATTTTGTATACTAAAATGAGCCGTTTGCTCCCATTTGTGTAGCATCTCATAAACCAACACTATCAGTAAAATTATTTTGTTTAGTTGGGTACATATTTAATAAGTTATTTAAAGGTAAAAAATAATTCCCATTCGTTTGTGAGTGTTAGTGCCTACTTGATATACTATTTCCGATAAATTTTACTTTGACTCCTGCACAAGAAAGGTACTTTCGCTTACAAAATAAAATTGAATGCTTTCTACTTATTTTCTTATAAATAAAAAAGTGCCACTCTTTCGAGTGGCACTTTTTATTAATCTAAATAAACCAATCATACTGGTATTGGTTTACCAGTTCGAAATATTTTAGAACGAGAATGCTAATTTTGTAAATATTCTTGTACCATCAATACCAAATTGAGTTGTTTGCCAAGGGTATTTAAATCTACCTACAAAATCTAAATTTCTATCGTTAGGTACACCACCAGTTTTACTATATGCATCAGCAAAAGTATCTGGATACACATTAAATAAATTGTTAACCCCTACTGTAAGGTTTAGTTTATCTGTTAATTCATAACTAACGTTTATATCGGTTAAAGTTTTACCCCCAAAAGTTGCATCGTTAGAAGCATCAGAAGCGTGTCTATACGTTACCGATCCATAATTCATAAAAGATAAACCTGCTGTAAGCTTGTCAATTCTATAATTTGCAGAAGCAATAATTTTTTGTCTTGGTCTCCAAGACTCAACTCTAGAAATATCTTCTCTAGAAAAAATTGCATTTTGTAAATTATTATCTTCTATAAATTTTGGATAATTAAACCCTGTTACTTCTGTCTTATTAAAGTTGGCAGCAATGCTACCACTTAATATACCATCACCTAATTTAATATTATCATAACTAAATACTAAATCAATACCTTTAGTCCTAGTATCAATTGCATTTAAGAAAAACCCTGCGGCCCCTACATTAACAGCATCTAAAGTTTGATCTATAGGACTTGAAGGGTCCCCGGTTGGCGTTACTTGACCAGAAAGTGCAATTCTATCATTAACATCTATCTGATAAAGATCTAAAGTAAAACCAAGTTTTCTAGTAATTCGATAAGAAATACCAGCACCAATGCTGTTAGAGGTTTCAGGGTTTAATTCAGGAATACCCAATGCTCTAAGCGCTGGATCAGAGTTGTTAAGAATTCCGTTTTGTTGAATTCCGTTTGCAGTTAAAGTAGTTGTGATAGCTGTATAAAACATTTGGTGTAATGACGGCGCTCTAAAACCACTACTTACAGATCCTCTTACTGCTAGCTTATCATTATCAGTTTTCCATCTTGAATTTAATTTCCAACTTACGTTAGACCCAAAATCTGAATAATTTTCAAAACGCAACGCTCCTCCAACTAAAAAAGACTCCGAAAGATCTGCACTTATATCTGTGTAGATTCCTATATTACTTCTATAATCATCAGATGCATTCTCTGGCTTAAAACCACCAAAAGATTCAGAACCTGTTCTATCCGCTATATTTGGAGTAGCATCATTATAAGAAGCCAATTCGCCTTCTTCAGTTAAAAAACGTTCTGTTCTATGTTCTGCGCCAAAAGCTACAGAAATAGATCTATCGTCGTCTCCTTCAAAAGTTCTAACCACATCTAAATTATTAACAACATGACTAAACTGATGAGCCCCATTATAAAAATCTGATGGACTACTTGCACCATATGATTGGTTAAAAGAATTATTAATATAATAATCAATTCTATTTTTACCCGTAGTTGAGCTCAAATCAAAATTCCATCCATTATAAACAGTTTTTATTCCTATTGCTAGGGTATTATCTACAATTTGAGGAGCCATTTCTGCTAAGAAAAAATCTTGTCCAGGATATATTTGTTGAAAACCACCTACCCAATAAGGAACTCTTGCAAATTGTGGTGCAGCGCCACTTCTGTTTGTTAATGTTCCAAAAGAATATACTTCAGTTTCTGTTTCTTCATCTAATGTATATCCCATATTATATGAAAAATTCGTAATTGTCATATCCGGCGTACCAACTTGAAAACCTGCACTTGGGTTTTTATCCAGAAAAGCAGTTAAATCGGTTGTGTTAAAATCAGTTGCATCTGTAACGCCCCAATATCCCGCTTCATCTTCTACACTTGTAACAGTTCCTGCACGTTGTGTGCGTTTTGCATCAAAATAATTAAAAGTGAAATTTGCATAACCTTTATCTCTAATATTAACTCCAAAACCTGTTTCTAGTTGATATTGTTCTCCATCACCCTCACTAGTTACACTATAACTTGTATTTACAAATGGATCCATTGATTTTTTTAGGACTAAATTGATAACACCAGCTACCGCATCTGAACCATATTGAGCAGCTGCGCCATCTCTTAAAATCTCAACGCGCTCTAATGCTGCTGAAGGAACAGATTTCATATCTACACCAACTTCACCTCGTCCAGGAGTTACATAACTATATACCAATGCACTCGCGTTCTTTCTTTTTCCGTTTACTAAAACAAGTGTTCTACTCGGAAATAAACCTCTAAGATCTGCCGGACTAAAATGAGCCCCAGCATCCGATACAGGTTGCTGCGTAGAATTATAAGAAGGTACTTTAAACATTAATTGCTGATCTAAAACTCCCTGACCTGTTTGTGTTAATTCAGATATTTTAATGTTGTCAATTGGTACTGGAGAATCAAAAGCAGTTCTTGGTTTCCCTCTACTACCAACTAAAATAATTTCATTTAACGCGTTGTCTTCTTGAACAACAATTGTTAAGTAATCGCTATTCGCTACTTTTACAGATTTTGTTGCAAAACCCATTGAAGAAACAGTAATTATAGTTGGTAAACTTTTAACTGTAATAGAGAATTCTCCATTATCATCTGTGACAGTTCCATTTTTAGTTCCTTTTTCAACTACATTCATGTAAGGTAAAGTACCCCCAGAAGAGTCTGTAATTTTTCCTTTAATTGTTTGTGCCATGAAACCAAGAGGTATTAGGAACGTCATAGCCACGGTACATAGTTTTAATAAATATTTTTGTCTCATAAATAAATAAATTTTTAGTTAATAAATGTGCGCAGTAGGTCTTTGTCTTAAAGAAACGAGCTCGGGTAAGCAGCGCCATATAGATATCAAGGGAAAAAAACTATATTTTTGGTTTGATGAAAACCAACTGTTTTGAAAACCCTCTCTTGACCAGTAGTCTTAAGGGTATGCACTCTTAGAGTTATTTGCATTAAAAAGCACACACCCCTTTATTATATAAGACAGTAAAACGAAAAATATACCCTTAAAAATTGACTTATTTTTTAAAAAAATAATAAAAAGATAATTGTTATTTTTAAACTCCTGAAAGACAGTGTGTTTACAGTAAATTCTATAGGAGTAATTATTTCAACAAAAATATTAATGCACGGACTCGCAGAATTCTTTTAGATTAAAGTTTTAAATTCAATTTTGTATAGTAAAACGAGCCATTTGTTCCCATTTGTGTAGCATCCCACAAACCACCACTATCAGTAAAAGTATTTTGTTTGGTTGGGTAAATATTTAACAAGTTATTAGCTCCTAATTGTACGTTAATTGTATTATTTAATTGATAACTAAAGTGTAAATCTGTTGTTATTTTTGGTTTATAAATATCTGTTGCAGACTTTAACCTTTCAGTTTCAGAATTATTGAAATTAGATACATCTTGAGCTATTTGCCAATCAATTAATTTTATTTCACTAAATCTCGTAAAATTTAAAGATGTTTTTAGTTTTTTGTATTGGTAATTAACACCAAGATTAAATTTACTTTTAGGAGCAGATGCTAATAAAAATTGTTGATCTCTTTCGCCGAAAAAAGTTTCTTTATCTAACATTTTATTTTTAATATCTGTAATAATCATATGATTAATATTACCAGAAACATCCAATGATAATTCACTGTTCTTCATTTTCCTCTTCCAATTTAAAACCAAATCTACACCCGTAGTTTCTGTATCTACACCATTTGCAAAAAATTGAACATTATCTATGCCTAAACCTAAATTTGAGGCATCAAAATTACCGCTTAAAATAATTCTATCTTCAATAAATACATAATACCCATCAATCGTAACGTTAAAAGTTGGACTTAATTTAGCGGTAAACCCCAAACTATAATTTACAGCTTTTTCTTCAGTTAACCTATCAATATCAAATCTTCGAGCAATTGGACTATTATTTGCTATTAAAAGTGATTCTGACGGGGTGTTTCCAATAAAATTTGTGAATGTTAAATTGTAATAACTTTGCGCCAAAGAAGGAGCCCTAAAACCGGTACTAAAAGACCCTCTTAAATTAAATTTTTGAGTAATTTTATATCTAGATGCAAATTTATAATTCAAAGTGCTTCCGAAATCACTATAATACTCATAGCGCAGAGCGGCGCCAATCATAAATTTTTTAGAAAAATCTATTTCCGTATCTAAATAAACACCAGAGTTTGATCTATTTCTATCCACTTCGTTTTCTGGAGAATAGCCGGGAAAACCTTGCGAGCCACCGGGTCTAATTTCGCCATTATACCTTTTATATTCTGACAGTGGAGTTTGCGAACTTACTAAATCCCCATTAATATCGTAGGAAGCATAAGACCCTTCTTCTCCAGAAAATATTTTGTATTTATCTAATCTATATTCTAAACCCAAAGCAATATTAAACCCATACGTTTTTGCTAAAAAATATTTAGAAAAATCGATATTGGTTGTGTTTTGTATTAATTGATGACCTCCAGCATCAAACTCTGTTGGAGAGTTTTCTTCTAGTGTAGCGTTTAATGTATTTTGAATAAAGTAATGAAAATTATTTCTTCCAAAAGTATTACTAACATCCACATTCCATTCTTTAAAACTTGTAAGCATTCCAAATGACACTGAATTATCTAAAATATTTGACGTAATCAAGGGGTTAAATCCTTTTGGATAGATATCAAGAACATTTCGTTCACTGTCAAGGTTTCTGGTAAAAGCAAAAGCCTCTGTATCTTTGTAATTAAAACCTCCATTGAAATATACTTTTGTATTTCTATAAATAGTGATTTCAGAATTTACAAAGATGCTTACATTTTTTACGGCAGCTTGTCCAAATTTTTCTCTTGCTGCAGTTGCTGGTCTTATTGTGTTATCTGCAGATAATGCTTCGGCAGTAAAATTTATAAAACCTCCTTTGCTAATTTTTGTACCATAATTTAATCCTAACTTATAGGTAAAACCATCGACTCTATTCGGAAAAGTAGCATTGCTATCCGCATTATTAAAACCTAGCGTAGAAGTTACATTTAATTCATTATCCGTATCGTTCAAAACAATATTTAAAACACCTGCAATTGCATCAGAACCGTATTGCGCAGAAGCGCCATCTCTTAACAATTCTATTCTTTTTATAGCAGAAATAGGAATTGCATTTAAATCGGTGCCAGAATTTCCTCTTCCTCTCGTTCCGTATAAGTTAATTAAAGACGCCTGATGCCTTCTTTTACCATTAATTAAAACTAAGGTTTGATCAGGTCCTAAACCCCTAATTGTTGCAGGGTCTATATGGTCTGCACCATCTGCGCCAGATTGTTTGGTTGCATTAAATGAAGGTATTGCATATTGCAAAAATTGATTTATTTCTATTTGGCTGCTTTTTGTTGATGTTATTTCTATATCTATAAAATCTATAGCTACTGGTGTATCATTTGCCACTCTATTTTTATTTCTAGAGCCCACAACTTGCACTTCTTTCAATTCTTGACCAGCCAATAAAATAATTGTATTAAAAAGACCTGGTTTGAGTTTTAATGTTTTAGAATTGTGTCCTAAAAAACTAATTTCAATATTATTTTCTTTTTGAATTTCAAATTCAAAAGTTCCGTCTAAGTTTGTAGTTGTTCCTCCTAAAGATTCCTTTTCTTGCAAAGTGGCACCACTAAGCGGCATATTGTCTGAACTTAAAACGATTCCACGAACAATTACGTTATTTCTATTAAAGGTACTGTCAACAAAAAAATCATTAGAGTAGATAGTTTTTACTTTCGAAAGAAATTTATTTTCATCTAAGCCCTTTTTTGTGTAAATAACATAATAGTTATTTCCTAAATCATCAAATAGAAAAGGAGTAAGTTTTTTTAATAAAGAAATAGATTCTTTTAAAGTTAAGTTTGCAAAGCCTTTTTCTTGAATGTACTTATTGTTAAGTAAATTAGCATTGTACGTGAAGAATATTTTATACTTATTACTAATTTCGTCTAATAATCTAGCTAAAGGAATTGTGTTTTTTTCGTGCTCTTGTGCACTTGTTGTTTGAAAAGTAAAAGTTACAAAAACAATTAATATAAGTTTTATGAATACTAATTTTCTAACCATTCACCCATTTAAAGTTACACCTATTTCTTCCTGATAATTAAGCTATCACCTTTTTTTATTATAATTACATCAACTGATTTTTCAATGGCTTTTATACAGATATCGATATTTTTGCTAGGTACCGCTCCTGTTATCAAAGTGTTTTTACTTTTCTCATCTTTAAAAACGATAGAATAACCATAGTTTTCCTCTATTTTTTCCATTGCTTTTTCCAAAGATAGGTTTTCAAATAATAAAGAACCGTTTTTCCAAGAAGTTTTTATGATTGGGTTTAAAATATTTTTGTCTTCTAAAATTTTATTTTTCTTTGATGAATAAGAAATATAACCACCAGGAATCATTTTTTTATCATCACCATTTTTAAATTTTAACCAAATATTACCTTCTTCTAAGTATACGTCTGTTTTTTTCTTTTTGGTATTCACGTTAAATGAAGTACCGTAAACTTCTAAAGACAAGTCATCTGTTAAAACCCAAAATTTTGCATTAGTTACTACTTTTTTATCAACTTGAAAAAAAGCTTCACCAGTAAGCCAAACTTTTCTGCTTTCATTTTTATAATACGATAAACTAGAGTTTGAGTTTAGAGTAACGTCACTACCATCTTGTAATTTTATATTTAGGATTTCACCAAAATCTGTTTTATGAGTAACCTTATCATCACTATTTGTGAAATAAAAACTTAAAGAAATTAATAAAAGAATGGATGCTGCAGCACTAAATTGTCTTAAAAAACGAACTTTTCTTTTTGGCGCTATTTTTTTTGCTTGAATTTTAGCTTCTAATTTTTTCCATTCAAGTGCAACTTTTTCTTTATTAACAAACTTTTTATCAAAAGAAAAACCCAAAATAAGGTCTTTCGCTTTGTTCACTATTTCTTCCTTATCAGGATTATTTGCAATCCAAAATTCCCAAAAATTTATGTCTGTACCATTATTTTGTAATGCCCAATTTTCAAAAGATGCGTCTTCTAAAAAATCATTAATGGTATTATATTTTTTCTTACTCATTTTAATTATATCAATGTAATTATATAAGGGTATTTTTATTTTTTTATACTCTTAATTATATGTTAAAGCCTAATTAAATAATTTTATAATGGCCACTTCTTCTTTTAAACTCTTTATTGCCTTATGAAGTGTATTTAATACGCTTTGATAATTTACACCCATAATTTCTGAAATTTCTTTCGCTTTTAAGCCGCTATAGTATTTTAAATAAATAGCTTCTTTTTGTCTTTTTGGCAACTTGTTTAATAACTCTGAAAGATTTTCATTCTTAAACCTCTCTGTTTCTTGATTTGTTAATAATTCTTCTGGTGTAAATTTAAGGTCTACTATAGTTTCATCAGAATAATCGCTATATTTTAATTTTGCGTTTTTTTTCATCATCTTCAATAAAAAACGTCTGTAAGATGTAAAAAGATAAGGAGCAATAGTTTCTAAATCACTTAAACTTTCTCTGTGCTCATAAACATACAAGAAAAAATCTTGCAAAGAATCTTCTGTAATGGTAACATCTTTTGAAATTTTTAACCCATAACTATGTAATTTTGGATAAAAGCTTTCAAAAAGTACAGAAAATGCATTTAAGTCTCCTTCTTTTAATGATTTCCAAATAAATTTATCTGTAAATTTTTCCATTTATGATTTTAGAGATTACAAAGTTTTCAAAAATAGTGAAAAAATATCCAATTATCTTTAACCAAAATTTAACAAGATTAAAATTGTTAATATTGTAGCTTTGTTGGTCGAAAAAATTGAATACTTAATAAATATTATATATGGATGTAGATGTAAGAGCTATTAATGAAAAAATCGAAAGAGAAAGTGCCTTTATAGACATTCTTACTTTAGAAATGAATAAAGTAATTGTTGGGCAAAAACAAATGATTGAAAGTTTGTTAATCGGTTTACTTGGTAATGGACATATTTTGCTTGAGGGCGTGCCTGGTTTGGCCAAAACTTTAGCAATTAATACTCTTTCTAAAGCGGTACAAGCAAGTTTTAGTAGGGTACAATTTACACCAGATTTATTACCTGCAGATGTTGTTGGAACCATGATTTACAACATGAAAGTAAATGATTTTTCTATTAAAAAAGGTCCCATTTTTGCGAATTTTGTATTAGCCGATGAGATAAACAGAGCGCCTGCAAAAGTGCAATCTGCGTTGTTAGAAGCAATGCAAGAACGACAAATTACAATTGGTGATACCACTTTTAAGTTAGACGAACCTTTCTTAGTAATGGCACCCAAAATCCTGTTGAACAAGAAGGAACCTATCCTTTACCAGAGGCACAAGTTGATAGATTTATGCTAAAAGTGGTTATCGATTATCCAAAACTACAAGATGAACAAATCATTATGCGTCAGAATTTATCTGGAGACTATGCAACCGTGAATCCTGTAATATCCGTAGAACAAATTTTAAGAGCAAGACAAGCTGTGAATGAAGTTTATATGGATGAAAAAATTGAAAAATACATTTTAGATATCATTTTTGCAACACGGTATCCAGAAAAATATAATTTACCTAAATTAAAGGATTTAATCAGTTTTGGAGCTTCTCCTCGTGGAAGTATCAACTTAGCAAAAGCTGCGAAATGTTATGCTTTCATCAAACGAAGAGGCTATGTAATTCCGGAAGATGTTAGAGCAGTCGTTTTTGATGTTTTACGCCACAGAATAGGAATTACCTATGAAGCGGAAGCAGAAAATGTAACTTCTGTAGACATTATTAACGCAATTATTAATGAAGTTGAAGTACCTTAATCAATTATCAATAAACAATTATCCGCATACAATCTAAAACTGATAATTGATAAATGTTAACTGACAATTGAAACCATGGATACTAAAGAGATACTTAAAAAAGTTCGTAAAATAGAGATTAAGACACGACGTTTGTCTAATGATATTTTTGGAGGAGAATATCATTCTTCATTTAAAGGACGTGGTATGACTTTTTCTGAAGTACGACAATATCAATTTGGTGACGATGTTAGAGCGATTGATTGGAATGTTACTGCGCGTTACAACGAGACTTATGTAAAAGTTTTTGAAGAAGAACGTGAATTAACGATGTTATTAATGGTCGATATTTCTGGTTCAGAATCTTTTGGAACAGCTACACAATTTAAAAAAGATACAGTTACAGAAATTGCGGCAACTCTTGCTTTTTCTGCCACTCAAAATAATGATAAAGTAGGATTAATTTTATTTTCTGATGATATTGAGTTATATATTCCGCCGAAAAAAGGAAAAAGTCACGTATTAAGAATTATCAGAGAATTAATTGAATTCAGACCAAAAAGTAAAAAAACGGATATTTCTGTAGCTTTAAAATTTTTATCAAGTGTGATGAAAAAAAGAGCGATTGTTTTTATGTTATCAGATTTTATTGATGATGATTATGAAAAAACATTAAAAATTGCTGCGAAAAAACACGATTTAACAGGAATCAGAATTTTTGATAAACACGATGAAGAAATTCCGAATTTAGGAATGGTGCAAATGTTAGATTCAGAAACGGGTGCTGTTCAAATGGTAAATACATCCTCAAAAACCATCCGAAGAAATTACAAGGCAAATGCTTTACGTTTAACAGATTATTATATCAATACTTTTAAAAGAAGTGGCGCAGGCACGATTAACACTAGAGTTGATGAAGGGTATATTAAAAAATTATTAGGCTATTTTAAACACAAAGGAAGATAAGCAAAAAATGAAAAAATACATTTTACATATTTTTTTACTGATAACAACCATCACTTTTGCTCAACATCCAAAAGTAAAAGCTCAAATTGAAACTTCGCAAATTAGAATAGGTGAACAGTTTAATTTAAAAATTTCTGTAAATGAAATTGACAATGTTATTCTGCCAAAATTAGTCTTAAAAGGCTTAGAAGTTATTGATTCTGTAAAGGTTGATACGCTTAATACTATGCTTATTCAAAAGTATGTTTTAACTGGTTTTGATAGTGGTGCATATTACATTCCGCAGCAACAAGTATTTATCAGAAATCAAGCGTATTTAACAGATTCTTTATTGATAAATGTTGCTACAGTTGCAATAGATACTACAAAAGTTAAAAAGTACCCCATAAAAACCATCAAAGCAGAACCGTATACGTTTGATGATTTTAAAATCTATATCTACCTTTTATTAGCAGCTTTGGCAATCATAGGTTTTTGGATTTATTGGTTTGTTATCAGAAAAAGAAAAATTGAAGAAGATAAACCTACTTATAAAGTTTTGCCTCCTTATGAAGAAGCTATTTTTAAATTGAATGAATTGGATGAAAAACTATTATGGCAAAATAATAAAGTTAAAGAATATTATAGTGAATTAACAGAAATTGTTCGTGGTTATATTGAACGCGAATTAAAAGTGCCCGCTTTAGAAAAAACTACGGATGAAATTGTAGAAATGTTAAAAGATTTTAATGAAGCACAAACCATAAATACATCGAAAGAAACCATTAAAAAACTAAAAGAATTATTGCAAGAAGCAGATTTAGTAAAGTTTGCCAAATCAAAACCTTTGTCGTTAGAAATTGAAGAGGACAGAAAAGATGCACAAGACATTATTAGTAATTTAAAACCTAAACCAATTAAGAAAGATGATGAATTGGAATAATTTTGAATTTCTAAATCCGGAGTTTTTGTGGCTGTTGATTTTAATTCCGCTTTTAGCCGTATGGTATTTCTTTATGCGCAAAAAAGATGTTGCCGTTTTAACCATACCAAGTGTTAAAGGTTTTAAAGCAACAACCTCTATTTTGTCGAAATTAAAACCCGTTTTATCCCTTTTAAGAATCTTAGCGTTGGCGGCAATTATAGTTGCATTGGCAAGACCAAGAAATGTTTCTGTAAGTAAAAAGACAAAAACAAACAGAGGTATAGATATTGTAATGGCTATTGACGTTTCGGCAAGTATGTTGGCAAGAGATTTAAAGCCAAATAGGTTAGAAGCGCTTAAAAAAGTAGCTGTAGATTTTGTTGATAGAAGACCAAATGACAGAATCGGGATTGTAGTTTATGCAGGCGAAAGTTTTACGCAGACACCTATTACTAGTGATAAAAACATTGTAAAACGTACAATCTCTGAATTAAAATGGGGACAACTTGAAGGCGGAACAGCGATAGGAATGGGTTTAGGTTCTGGAGTGAACAGATTAAAAGAAAGTAAGGCAAAATCTAAAGTGATTATTTTATTGACAGATGGTGTTAATAACTCTGGTAATATTGACCCGAGAACAGCTACAGAACTCGCCAAAGAATTAGGTATAAAAGTCTACACTATAGGAATAGGAACCAACGGAATGGCTGATTTTCCTTGGAGTAAAGACCCAAGAACTGGTCAATTAAACTTTAGAAAGCAACAAGTAGAAATTGATGAAGCTTTGCTAAAAGAAATTGCAAAAGAAACACAAGGAAAATATTTTAGAGCAACAAACAATACATCCTTAAAAGAAATTTATGACGAAATTGATAAGCTCGAAAAAACAAAAATAGAAGAATTTAAATATTACAATTATCAAGAAATGTATAGAGACTTAGTCTTTTTAGCTATTGGTTTTTTACTGTTAGAATTTATATTAAGAAACACATTATTTAAGAGTTTTATTTAAAAACGTGTAATTGTGTAATTGTAAAACAATAATTGTATGTATACTTTTTCATTTGAAAAATCAGAAGTTTAAAAAGAAGCAATTTAGATTTCTAAAGACATTTATAAAGTAACTTCTACTTTTCCTGATAAAGAAAAATTTGGACTAATTAGTCAAATAAGAAGATCAACAAATTCTATTGGAGCCAATTTAGCAGAGGGTACATCAAGAATTAAAAATACAGATAAAGCACATTTTACAACCATTGCATTTAGTACAACAATGGAAGTTTTAAATCATTTAATAGTATCAAAAGAATTAGAATTTATTTCTGAGAATGATTATTTAAAGTTAAGGGAAAGAATTTATAAAATATCGAATATGTTGAATGCCTTAAGAAAGTCCCAGTTAAAAAACAATTAAACGCATAAACGATTAAACAATTACACAGTATAAAATGTACAAATTAGAAGAACCAATTTATTTTTATCTCCTAGCAATTATTCCTGCAATGCTTGTTGTTTTTCTGTTGGTTTTATGGTGGAAAAAAAGAACGCAACGTAAATTCTCTAATCCGGAATTGCTTAAAAAATTAGCCCCAAATTCATCCACATTTAAATCAACCTTAAAATTAATAATGTTGCTTTTAGGAGTTGCTTTTTTGGTGATTTCTTTAGTAAACCCAAAAATGGGATCTAAGCTAAAAACCATAAAAAGAGAAGGTGTAGACGTTGTTTTTGCGTTGGATGTTTCTAAAAGTATGTTAGCCGAAGATATTGCGCCTAACCGATTAGAAAAAGCAAAACAAATCATTTCAAAAATTATAGATCAATTAGGTAGTGATCGAGTTGGTATTATTGTGTATGCTGGTAATGCGTATCCACTTTTACCAATAACAACAGATCATGCGGCTGCAAATATGTTTTTGCAGAACGCAAATCCAGATATCGTTTCTAGTCAAGGAACCGCCATAAATGAAGCATTAGAATTGGCTAAAACGTACTACAACGACGAAGAACAAACCAATCGGTTTTTAGTTATTATTTCTGATGGTGAAGATCATCAAGAAGAAACCAAACAAGTGGCACAAGATTTGTCCAATAAAGGTATAAAGATTTATACCGTTGGAGTAGGTACAGAAAAAGGAGCCCCAATACCAATGCGCGACAGTGGCTCTATGATTGGCTACAAAAAAGATAATAGCGGCGAAACTGTAATTACAAAGCGTCAACCTACTATTTTAGAAGAAATTGCAGAAATTGCAAACGGGCAATATATTGACGGTAATGTTACCGAAAATCCTGTAAAAGAAATTTCTGATATTATTGCAAACGCTCAAAAAAGCGAATTTGAAACCAAGCAATTTTCTGATTATAAAGATCAATTTCAATGGTTTTTAGGAATTGCAATTTTATTTTTAGTCTTAGATATTTTCTTATTTGATAAGAAAACAAAATGGTTAAGAAAGGTCGATTTATTTAATGAAGAAAAAGCAAAAAAATAAACCATGAAAATATTACAAAACATACTTATTTTATGCTTGATGTTTTTATCATCAACAAAAATACTTGCCCAAAAAGATTCTATTGCATTGCAGCGAAAAGCTAGAAGTATGGTAAGAGATGGCAATCAATTATATCAACAAAAACAATATACAGATGCTTCTGTAGCTTACAAAAAAGCATTAGAAAACAGCGCTAATTATGACAAAGCAAGTTATAATTTAGGCAATGCCATGTATCAAAATAATAATTTTAAAGAAGCTGCTCCTCAATATGAATTATCAGCAAAAACAGCCACAGACAAGTTTACAAAAGCAGAGGCTTACCACAATCTTGGTAATTCTATGATGGAAACTAAAAACTTTCAAGGTGCGGTAGATGCTTACAAAAACTCGTTAAGAAACAACCCGAATGATGATGAAACGCGTTACAATTTAGCGGTTGCTCAAGAATTGTTAGAGAAGGAAAAACAAGATCAAAAAGACGATAAAAACAAAGATAAAAAGGATAACAAAGATCAAGATAAAAAGGACAAAGACGATCAAAATAAAGACAAAAATAAGGATAAGAAAGACGGCGACGATAAGGATAAAAAGGATGATAAAGATAAAGACGGCGAAGGTGATAAAAAGCCAGATCCTAAAAATGATGATAAAAAAGATCCGAATGAAAAGCCTAAACCTCAAAAAGGAAAAATGTCTCCGCAGCAAATTAAACAATTGCTGGAAAGCTTAAATAACGAAGAGAAAAAGACGCAAAAGAAAATGAATGCAGAAAAAGCGAAAGGCGAAAAAGTACAACAAGAAAAAGATTGGTAAATTTGATGTTTTAAGATGGCGATGCAATTGAAACTTTACACATGTGTTTTTATAAGTTTACTATCATTTACAATTCTTGCACAAGATGCAGAATTATCAGTAGATGTTAGTAAAAATAAACTGGGCTTAAACCAGCGTTTACGAATTGAATTTTCAATAAACAAACAAGGCGCAGATAATTTTACGCCACCAAGTTTTAGAGATTTCAAAGTAGTTCAAGGTCCGAGTCAGTCTGTGAGTCAGTCTTGGATAAACGGCAAAGTAAGTTTTTCACAATCTTACACGTATATTATTGAACCTAAACGAAAAGGAGAGCTTATTATTGATGCTGCAAGTATAAAATATAATGGCGGCATTTTAAATTCTAAAATAATGAAAATAATTGTTTTAGATCCAATTGATATTCCAGAAAACCCAAATGATCCAGAATATATTGCGCAGCAAAACATCCATTTAGTTGCAGAGGTTTCTAAAAATCAACCTTTTGTGGGCGAAGGAATTTATGTAGAATACAGATTGTATGTAAGCGAAAACGTAAGTGTTTACGATACTTCTGTAACGGAAGCACCGCAATACAATGGTTTTTGGAATCAAGATATTAAAATTGAGGGTTTTCCTGTAAAAATCGGAAAATACAATAATGAAAACTACAGGTATATTGTACTTCAGAAAGCATTATTAATTCCTACAAAAACAGGAAATCTCAATATTGATCCTATGAAAATGGATATAGTTATTGGAGTTCCTTCGGGAAGAGCAGACTTTTTTGGGAATGTAATTACAAAAAATATCAAAAAGGAATTTGCTTCTGCTAAAAAGATAATCAGTCCTAAAAGTCTTCCTTTAGAAGGAAAACCAGAGAACTTTACAGGTGCTGTGGGTACTTTTTCTTTTGATGTTTCTCTAAGTAAAAATGATTTAAAAGCAAATGAGTCTTCGCAAATTAAGGTGGCTGTTTCTGGAAAAGGAAATCTAAAGTTATTTGAATTGCCCGTGATTGAAACTCCCGCGGAATTAGAAAAATATCAACCAGAAAGAAAAGAAAGTGTAACCGTTAAGCCCGACGGAATTTTTGGCTCTGTTACAGATGTGTACACCATTGTACCTCAATACAAAGGCAAATATAAAATACCAAATACTACTTTTTCCTTTTTTAACCCTACAAAAGAAAAGTACGAAACAATTGCCACAAATGATTTATATGTTGAAGTTTTAGAAGGGAAAGAATTAGTAACAAATTCTAGTAGCGACGCAAACTCTATCCAGAAACAAAACGTTATTTCTACCGGAAATAATTTTAGATATATTCTAACCAGCAGCAATTTTGAAGCTAAAGAAAGTAGCGATTTTTATCAATCTAACTTATTTTATTTATTGTTATTATTGCCTTTAATTGCAATTCCAATAGGAATCGTCATCGCAAAAAATAATGAAAAACGAAATAGTGATGTTATTGGTCGAAAACAACGAAAAGCAGAAAGATTGGCTAAAAAGTATTTATCCGAAGCACAAAAACAATTGGGTAAAAAAGAGGCTTTTTATGAAGCTTTAGAGCGTGCGCTACACAATTATTTAAAAGCGAAATTAAGCATCGAAATTGCGGATATTAGCAAAGAAAATATAACTCAGATTTTACAACAAAAAAAGGTTGATGAGCCAACAATACATCAATTTATTGATGTATTAAAAGCTTCGGATTTTGCGCGTTATACGCCAATTACAAATACAGAAATGAAGGAAGAATTTGAAAGAGCAAAACAAGTAATTGTACAATTAGATAAACAATTGTAAGTTAAACCATCATTAACCTAGTACGTAAAAAATCTCATACCTTTACCAAGCGAACGATTAAATATTAAAATAGTAATTATTTTTTATTCGAATGAAAAAAATCTTATTTTTAGTACTGATAATTGCAAATACAATCGCTGCACAAAATGCAAATGATCTGTTTTCGTCAGCAAATGATTTGTATAAAAACGAAAAATTTGAGAAAGCAATAGAACGCTATAAAGAAATTGAATCTCAAGGTTTAATATCATCAGAATTGTACTATAATTTAGGAAATTCTTATTACAAATTAAATAAAGTTGGGCCATCTATTTATTACTTTGAAAAGGCTTTAAAAAAGAATCCTTTAAATGAAGATGTAAAAAATAATTTAATTTTTGCAAAACGTTTAGCTCTCGATAAGATTGAAGAATTGCCAAAAACAGTATTTCAAAAATTTAATATTAATTACCTACAACAACTCTCTTACAATCAATGGGCAATTGTAATTATTGTGTTTTCTGTTTTGGGTAGTTTACTGTTTTTACTGTTTTATTTTGCCGATACTCCTTTTATAAAACGGTTCTATTTTGTAACAAGTTCGCTAAGTTTTATTCTTTTAATTACAGCTTTAATAATAACATTTAATCAGTATTCAATTTCTAAAAACAACAAAGAAGCGATTGTTTTTGCTGAAGAAACAGAAGTTAGAAATGCGCCAACTTTTAACTCGGAAGAAGTGTTTACTTTGCACGAAGGCACAAAAGTTTTAGTTTTAGATGCAATTGATAGCTGGAAAAAGATTAAATTAGCAGATGGCAAAATTGGTTGGATTATTGCTGATGATATAAAATTATTAAGCACTTTTTAACACGTTTTTCAAAAACCTTTCTTATTTTTACTAAAAACCAAAAAAAATCATTGAAAGTTATAATTGCCCTTTTTTTTACTTTACTATTTTCATTTCTATTGATTACGCCTACAGTAATTAGTTTGATTGATGATATTCAAGATATTGCTTTTTTTCTTGATATCAATGAAGAAGAAGAAGAGAATAAAGGAAAAGGAGCTGCTAAGGATTTAAAAATAAAAATTCATGCAACAGAAAATTTTTGTAACTTATTATTGATTGGAATTCAAAAAAAGAAAAATGTACGTTTTCAGTCTAAAAACTACCTTTCAGAATATCCAAAAAAAACAACTCCACCCCCAGAATTACTGTCATAACCTATCGTTAATTAAGACAAGTTAAATCATCTTTTAAATTTAAAACACTCTAAATAAAATTATTTAGAGATAAAATTATATATATATGTTTAAATATATTAAAAACGATTTACCTGCAAGTATTGTAGTGTTTTTCGTAGCATTACCCTTATGTTTAGGGATTGCATTAGCAAGTGGAGCACCTCTTTTTTCTGGGTTAATTGCAGGAATTATTGGAGGAATACTAGTTGGAAGTATAAGTGGCTCTAAGATAGGAGTCAGTGGACCCGCTGCTGGTTTAGCGGCAGTTGTATTAACAGCAATTGGCACCTTAGGTGGCTATGAAAACTTTTTAGTTTCTGTTGTCTTAGGAGGGTTTATTCAATTAATTTTCGGTTTTTTAAAAGCAGGAATTATTGGATATTATTTTCCTTCATCCGTAATAAAAGGAATGTTGACAGGAATTGGAATTATCATAATTCTAAAACAAATTCCTCACTTTTTTGGTTATGATGCAGATCCGGAAGGAGATTTCGCTTTCTTTCAAGTAGATGGTGAAAACACCTTTTCAGAAATTATCAACACTATAAACAACATTAGTTTAGGGTCTACTTTAATAGGTGTTATTGGTTTAGGTATCTTATTACTTTGGAGTAGTATTTTATCAAAAAAAGGTAAAATTTTTCAATTAGTACAAGGGCCACTAGTAGCTGTTGTTGCGGGTATTATTTACTTTTTTGTAACCGCATCTAATTCTAAATTTGGCATTAGCGCTTCTCATTTAGTAAATGTTCCTGTGCCAGATAATTTAGATTCTTTTATAGGTCAATTTAGTTTTCCTAATTTTAGTGCAATTACAAATCCAGATATTTGGGTTATAGCATTTACTATTGCTTTAGTAGCAAGTTTAGAAACTTTATTATGTGTGGAGGCTACAGATAAATTAGATCCGCATAAAAATGTAACACCTACAAATAGAGAATTACTAGCTCAAGGAACAGGAAATATTATCTCTGGTCTTATTGGTGGTTTGCCAATTACGCAAGTAATTGTTAGAAGTTCTGCAAACATTCAATCTGGAGGAAGAAGCAAAATGTCTGCAATTATTCACGGTTTCTTTTTATTAATTTCTGTTATTTTAATTCCTACTCTATTAAATAAAATTCCTTTATCCGTTTTAGCAGCAATTCTATTAACTGTTGGTTATAAATTAGCAAAACCTGCCCTATTTAAAAAAATGTACGAATTAGGTTGGAAACAATTTATTCCTTTTACAGTAACTGTTTTAGGTATTGTATTTATAGATTTATTATACGGAATAGGCTTAGGACTTTTAGTAGGTATCATCGTTATTTTAATGAAAAGTTACCAAAACTCTCATTTTCTCCATATTGAAGATAAAAGTAATGGAAAACATAAAATAAAAATGACACTTGCAGAAGAAGTCACCTTTTTTAATAAAGGAGCCATTCTAAAAGAATTAGATAGTTTGCCAAGAGATACTTTTTTAGAAATTAACTTAATGACAACTAGATACTTAGATCATGATATTATAGAAATACTTGATGATTTTACATTTAAAGCTAAAGAAAGAAATATTGATATCAAATTGGTTTCTAAACGAGGTATTATAGAAAACCCCTCGAGTTTTATTGAGTTCTTTGAATTAAGACCAAAATCAAGTATTAGTTTAAGTTAAAATGTCATGAAAATAAATAAATATAATATATTAGTACTTTCAGATTTAAACAAATCTACAAGTAAAATACTAAAAAGCAGTGTAAGTATTGCTAAAATACTAAATGCAGACATTAACCTTTTCTATGCAAAAAAACCAATAGAAGTTGTTGAAAAAGAAAGTCAATTGTCTGCAATGAGAACTATAAATAAGGAATATTTTTCTATCGATAAAAATATAAAAAGCATAATAAGTCCTATATCAAAAAAATATAATGTAACGATTAATCACGCCTTTACAATAGGAAATATAAAAAACGAAATAGCTAAATATATTGACAAAACCAAGCCAGATATCATTTTTTTAGAGAAAAGAAAACCTAAAGTTCTAAGCTTTTTTGGTGATAATATCATACAATTTATCCTTGAAAAACACAAAGGAACAATTATAATTACTGATAATAAACATAGTTTAGAACCAAATAAAGAACTTTCTTTAGGTTTATTTAATGATACAACACCTAATGGCGAGCTGATAAAAAACATTATAAATTCTACCCAAAAGCCTATAAAGGCTTTTAATATTGCGAACAATTCAGATCGTTTAAATAAAGAAACATTTTTAAAAGACTCCAAAACAGTTGAATATATTTTTAGCAAAGGAGATAATGTTTTAAAAAACATTTCTAATTATCTAATAAAAAGCAATGTTGATTTACTTTTTGTAAACAGAGAAAAAAACAATTCTAACTCAATAAACCCGAGCATTAAAGATGTAATAAACAAACTTAATTGCTCACTTATTTTAACAACTTAAAATACCAATATTTATGAAAGCACATACAAGAGAAACACAAGCAACAATGACGCCTCAGAAGTCACTACAATATTTACAAGAAGGAAACCAAAGGTTCCAAAACAACCTAAAAGCCAATAGAAATCTTTTAGAGCAAGTAAACGACACTAGTGATGGGCAATTTCCTTTTGCAACCATTTTAAGCTGTATAGATTCTAGAGTATCCGCAGAATTAGTTTTTGACCAAGGTTTAGGGGATATTTTTAGTGTAAGAATTGCAGGAAACTTTGTAAATGAAGACATTTTAGGGAGCATGGAGTTTGCTTGTAAATTAGCAGGCACTAAATTAATTGTAGTTCTTGGGCACACTGCATGTGGTGCAGTAAAAGGTGCCTGTGACAATGCCAAAATGGGTAACTTAACTAAGTTACTTGAAAAGATTACCCCCGCAGTAAACGCTGTTACAGAACCTAAAGACTTCAGTTTAAGGAATTCAAAAAATTTAGAATTTGTGGATGCTGTTGCCGAAAAAAATATTCTTTTAACCATTGATAGAATTCATAATGAATCTCCAATACTCAATGAAATGGAGAAAAATGGAGAAATTAAAATTGTAGGTGCTATGTATGATATCAATATAGGAACAGTAACCTTTATTGGATAAATTTAAGCTTTAAAAAAATATAATATTAAATACAATTAAAAAGACAGTGTTAGTAGCAATACTTTTACTGCCTTATATTACTTTGAGCCAAAACAATGATTTTGGAAATTGGCTTATTTATATTGGAAATAATAAATTAAATTCCAAATGGAGCATTCATAACGAAGTACAATACAGAAACCACAATACAATTGGCGACTTAGAACAACTATTGATAAAAACTGGTTAAGTATAAACCTTTAATAACAAGAAAAACAATGTGCTATTAGGATACGGATATGTTTTATCAGAAAATTACATCTCTAATTCTAACAATAAAGCAACATCGTATTTTTCAACAATTTACTGCTATTCAAACTTTTGGTAAAGTTAAGTTAGGTCATCGTTATCGATTTGAACAACGTTTTGTAGAATCTAATTTCAAGATGCGTTTTAGATATTTTTTATCTCTAAATATTCCAATAAATATTATGGAAAATAACAAGTATTATTTATCAGCTCACAACGAAATATTTTTAAACACAAAAACTTCTGTTTTTGACAGAAATAGGCTTTATGTTGGTATTGGGTATAATATAAATACAGAAATATGGATTGAAGTAGGTCATATGAACCAGTTCTTTGAAAGATCAAGTAGAGACCAATTAAATATAATAACCTTTGTAAATTTCTAATTTAAAAAGGTAACATTAAATAGTCTTAGACTTTTTAATGTTAAACTTTTTTTTTGAACAAAGATTAATTAACTTACCTGCTTTTAAATACTAAACATGAAAAAACTTTTTTCAAATATAAAAGGTGACGCTTTTGGCGGTATTACTGCTGGTATTGTAGCGCTACCTTTAGCTTTAGCATTTGGGGTTTCATCTGGTTTAGGACCAAGCGCCGGTTTGTATGGCGCCATCTTTATCAGTTTCTTTGCTGCTCTTTTTGGAGGAACAAGTACACAGATTTCTGGACCGACTGCACCAATGACGGCGGTAAGCATGGTGGTAGTTGCCGGTATTGTTGCTGCTAATGATGGTGATCTTTCTAAGGCTTTACCTGCCATTTTAACGGTGTTTTTGTTAGCCGGCCTTTTTCAAATTGTTTTAGGGGTAATAGGTCTAGGAAAATATATTAGATATATTCCATATCCAGTTGTGTCTGGTTTTATGACCGCAATTGGAGTAATCATTTTACTAACACAAATTTTACCCTCTGTAGGTTATTATCCAAAAGAAGATACAGAATTTGTAAATACATTTAAACCACAAGCAGAAGAGGTTATTTTAAGAAATATATTAAAGGATGAGGCTAACGAAGGAATTTTAGTTTTAGAAAACTTTGAAGAAACGACTATAAGAGGAAATAAAATAACTACTGAAGATATAGCGATAGAATCCCAAACTTTAGCGGCAAAAGAAACTTCCGGAGCTTTAGGAGCAATTAAAGCGTTTCCAAGAGCGATTCAAAATATAAATTTACTAGAGCTTTTATTAGCACTGGGAACTATTATTATCATCTACGGATTCAAGCGGATAACAACTAAAATTCCGAGTACACTCGTTGCATTAATTGTAATGTCTGGAATTGCAGTTGGTTTTAGTTTAGAGTATAGAACTATTCAAGAAATACCTAGTGGAATTCCGCAAATTAGATGGGAAATATTTTCGGGATTTACTTTATCAAGCCTTACTCCTTATGTTTTTACAGCTTTAACATTAGCGCTTTTAGGAGCAATAGATTCGCTCTTAACAAGTGTTGTTGCAGATAACATGACAAAAACAAAACACAAGCCCAACAAAGAATTGGTGGGTCAAGGAATAGGAAATAGTCTCGCTGCTTTGTTTGGCGGAATTCCTGGTGCAGGAGCAACTATTAGAACGGTTGTAAATATTAATGCAGGTGGAAAAACAAAGCTTTCTGGAATGATTGCTGGTATTCTGTTACTAATAATTATGCTAGGTTTAGGACCTGTTGCATCTAAGATTCCTGCTGCAGTTTTAGCCGGTATTTTAATTACAGTAGGTATTGGAGTGATGGATTATAAAGGATTAAAAGCAATACCAAGTTTACCAAAAGACATTAAAATAGGACCTTTTAAAGTAAGCTCAGAAGTGTTAATTATGGTAGTGGTTTTAATTCTATCTACTTTCTGGAATTTAGTGTATGCGGTTGGAATTGGTCTTGTTATCGCATCACTAATGTTCATGAAGAAAATTGGAGATTTAACAGCAGAACGATCAGGTATTAAAACTTTAAAAGAAGAAGCTTGGGCAGATGAACTAGGTTTTTCTACTAATTTAAAAGAAAAGGTTTTTATTAAACATATTAAAGGACCCTTATTCTTTGGATCAACAAGTGATTTTCAGGCGCTTTCTGAACAAATTCCAGATACCGCAAAAACGGTTATTATGCGTTTAGGAAGGATGCAATATATGGATCAGTCTGGTTTATATGCAATGGAAGATATGTTACTAGGATTAAAAACTAAAAATATCGAAGTTTTATTCGTAAATTTATTAAAACAGCCCAGATATATGATGGAACGGATTGATATCATTCCAGATTTTATTCCAAAAGAACACATTTTTAAATCTTTTGATGAATGTGCAAATTGGATCAAACAAAATATAAAAGACAAAAATTAAACTTAAAAAATACTTTATTATACCACATAGAAATAAAGCAATAACAAAAGAAGCACAAGACCAATTAACAGTAATGAACGTTGTTACAAGATTTAATTGAAGGTAATTCTGATTTTATAAGAAACGAAGTGTATACTATAGATCATAAAGCGTTAATTTATAAGACAACCGATGGTCAGCACCCAAAAGCAATCGTGCTTTCGTGTATAGACTCTAAAGTTCCTGTAGCATTAATCTTTGATCAAACAATCGGAGATGCTTTTGTTGCTAGAGTTGCTGGTAATTTTAAAAATACTGATATTTTAGGAAGCATCAAATATTCTTGTAAAGTTGCAGAAAGTAAATTAGTTTTTGTTCTAGAACATGAAAGTTGTGTTGTTATTAAATCAGCCTGTGATCATGTTAAACTAAAAAACATTAATGTTTACTCTAAACATTCAGCCAACAGTTAAATTATATGAATACAAGTGAAAGGGAAACACAAGTATTCAAATAATGAGTTTGTTGTCAAAACTACTGAAAAAAATGTTCGAATAACAAAACAACGAATCAGAGAAAAAAGTCCGATTCTAAAAAAATAGAAGATACCGGAGAAATTAAAATAATTGGTGATGTTTAACATATTAGTAGTGCAAAAGTTACGTTACTGCAAACTAGTTTATAAACCTAAAGGGTTGCAACTGTAAGCCTTTTTTTATTTAGTTACTTTTATTGATGTTTTACCCTCTTTATCTTCTTTTACAATTGATGGAAACAAAGCAGGAGCAATCTTTTTTACAGGACTGTAAAGAAAAGATTCATCTAATGTTTTTTGTTCTAAAAATGGAATTGTATTGTTTAGGCTGCCAAAAAAAGTAAAAATCACACTTAAAATTAAAGCTATTTTTAAGGTTCCAAAAATACCTCCTAAAAGTTTATTCAACATTCCTAAAGCAGCAACATCTGCAATTTTGGTTAAACCTTTTCCAATCAAAATTACCACAAGTACTACCGTTATAAAAGTAACTACAAATGCTACAATTCTGTTGGTTTCGTCAGACCAATCTATGTAGCTTGTATTTCCTAAATAGACTTCTATATAATGTGCATAGTGAATGGCCACAAACACACCAGCAATAATTGCCATTAAAGAAGCAACTTCTGCAAAAAAGCCTTTCATAATACCTCTTACAAAAGCAAAAAGCAGCAATGCACCAATAATGATATCGAAAGTATTCATTCCAAATAGTTTTTGTAAATCTACATCATATTTTTAAAATTTAAAAATGGACAGTGTATCTTTGCACTTCAAACAGTTTTTATGACAAAAGTTAGTAATTTAAAAGAAAAGTGGGAATATTTAGTTACAAAACTAACCGATGATTTTTCGGAAGGAGAGGAATTAAATTTAGACGGAATAGTCTATTTAATTGGCGTGCAAGAGCTGGGGCAGGGTCATAGAGAGTTTAAAAAGGACGAAAAAGTAAACCTGATGCATATTGCAATCTGCAAGTTATTAGAGCCTTACGGATATTATGAATTCGATTTTTTTGATCAGGATGGCTGGCCACATTTTAAAACGCTTACAGAATTGCCAAATTTAAAAGGCGGTGAACAAACTGTTTTAATGAAAGACGCTATTGTTTCTTATTTTGAGTCTTTAGAGTATTTTGAAGATTAAGTAACACTAAGTTTACGAATCATTTTTGAGAGTAACTTCGGATAGAAGCGTTTTACATACACCCCTAATTTCTCTTTTACACCGGCAATATAGACCTCCTCTTTTTTGTTTTGAATCGATTTTACCATTAATTTAGCAAAACGTTCTGGAGCAATTCCGTTAGCAGTCGCAGCATCCATTTTTTGTTGTGGAGTTCCGTTTCCTGTTAACGCATTTTTAGAAACATTTGTGTTTACAAACCCCGGACAAACTAATGTTACAGCAATATTATCTTGATAATGTTCTGCCCGTAAACTGTCAAAAAAACCATGCAAAGCGTGCTTACTTGCTGCGTAACTTGATCGCAAAGGAGTTCCTATTTTACCAACAATACTTGTCGTTACTACAAAATGGCCGTTTTCATTTTTAATGAAATGTGGTAAAACAGCTTTCGATAAAGCTATAGTTCCTAAATAATTAATATCCATAATTCGTTTGTCCACAGAAATTTGAGTATCTTTAACAAAAGATCTTTGACTGACTCCGCCATTATTTACCAAAATATCAATTTTGCCAAAAGCAGCAATAGCTTCATCAACTTTTGATTGTAAATTTGTGTAATCCTCTAAATCTAGCAAAACTATTTTTACATCATCGGGGTTTTTACAAAGCTTTTTAACCAACGCTAACTCTTGGTTTTTTCTTGATGATAAAATCAGCTTCGCATTTTGATTGGACAACTCTATTGCCAAAGCTTTTCCTATCCCTGAAGAAGCGCCAGTTATCCATATTATTTTATCAGAAAAACAACTCATAATTAATTTATATTTAACGTTACAATATACTTAAATTGATACATAAATAGTACATTTGATGCGTTTTTTGAACATAAAATTCAGAAAACAAAATATAAAAAAATGATGAAAAATATTCTTTATTTTATCCTATTTATCTCCTCTATAACAAATGCGCAACATTTTATAAAAGGTGCTATGAACCCAAAAATAGACAGCGATTGGGTCATTTTATATAGAATCGAAGGCACAAAGCAAGTTTTTGTTGGCAACACGACTATAAAAACAGATTCTATTGCGGTTAATGGAAAAAAACAAGCGGTTGGTCGTTTTGAGTTTACACTAAAACCGCAAGCAAAAGCGGGTGCATATAGAATTAATTACAGAACTGAAGGTGAAGGGTTTTTAGACTTTTTTTACAACAAAGAAAACATTTCATTTACTTTTAACCCAGATTCTCCAGAGCAATCTGTTACGTTTTCAAAATCATCAGAAAATAAGTTGTACAGGGAATATATAACAGCGATTTCTACAGCACAGGGGAAATTAGATTCTATACAAATTGCAGCGGTTCAAAACCCAAAATCAAACTTAAAAACGGCCTATAAAAATGCTTATAAAAAGGTAAATACCATTCAAAATAAATTCATAGAGACCTCAAAAGAAAAGTATATTGCTCCGATTATAAAAGCTAGTGTTCAAAATAATTCTGCCGAGATTCTAACTTCTGTAGATGCATATCTTTTTAACATTAAAAATACATTTTTTGACAAATTAGATTTTTCTAATAAAACCCTATTAAATTCTTCTTTTTTAACAGATAGAATTGTGTCTTACGTCTTTTATATTAATTATTCTGATGACAATAGAACTCAACAAAAACTATATAAAGAATCGATAGAAACAGTACTTTCTAAAATTAAAAATCAGGCTTATAAAAGAGATATTATTGAGTTTTTAATAGTGCAATTTGAAGGCTATAAAAATTTAGAAATAATAGATTATCTATTTGAAAATAAATACAATAAACTACCAGAAATTTTACAGAATCAAAAATTTAAAGTAGAAAAAATAGCTTTATTTGCTACTGAAATTGGTAGAATTTCGCCAGATTTTTCTTGGAAAGAAAACGGAAAAACTTTAAAGCTTTCAACTTTAAATGATGCAGAAAAATATGTCTTGGCTTTTTGGAGTACAAGTTGTTCTCATTGCATGCGAGAAATGCCGCAGCTACACACCTATTTAAAAAACAAGAAGAGTATAAAAGTAATTGCTTTTGCTTTAGAAGATGATGCTTTTGTTTGGGAAAACTATTCTAAGACCAATTTATTCGGTTGGCATAACGTGTTGGGTTTAAATAAATGGCAGAATGAAACTGCTAAAACCTATCAAATTTTTTCTACACCAACTTATTTTGTGTTAGATAAAAATAAAAAAATTATTGCGAAACCGGATGAAATAGAGGATGTAAAAGAATATTTTGACACTAAATAACTATCAAAAATGAAAAAAAGCATTTTCTAAATGTTCAATTTTTGTCTTGTTTTTTTGATGGATAATCGCAATAATATCAAAACGAACTTCTACATCTAAGTCTCTTTGAACTACATAATAATCAATTGCAGAAACTAATAGTTTTATCTTTTTGGGGGTAATAAAATCTTGCGGATTTCCAAAATAATCAGAACTTCTTGTTTTAACTTCCACTACTAGTAAAACATCTTTTTTTCTGGCAATAATATCTACTTCGGCTTTTAAATAACGGTAATTTTTTTCTAAAATTTTGTAGTCATTTTCAATTAAGAAATCGATTGCTAATTTTTCTCCTTTTTTACCAAGTTCGTTGTGCTCTGCCATTTATTAGTATTCATTTTTCATGACTAATTTACTTTAAAAACTTTAAAGTGGACTGCTCAATGCCAGTTCCAATCGTTAACAAAACTTTACTGCCAAAAATCAAAGCTCTATTATCTGGTTCATGACCTGCCGGAAAATTAAATAAAACAGGGATATCTTTTGGCAAAACATCCAAAATTAATTGTTCTATAGAACTTCCCCATTCTGTTGAGTTTGCTTTAATTCTTGACATGTCACCAACAACCACCGCTTTTACTTTGGTAAAATATCTAGCACGTTTTAAGCTTTGTAACATTCTATCTACAGCATATTTATATTCTCCAATCTCTTCAATAAAAAGAATTTTTTCATCCGTATTTATTTGACTTTTAGAACCTAACATAGAGGCTAAAATAGAAATATTCCCACCAATAATTTGACCTTCCACAACTTGCCCAGATTTTCCCGAAATGCCAACGCGGTTATATATTGATGATGGAATTGAATACGCAATTTCTTCGCCAAAAAGCGCCTTTTTAAATGATGAAATTGTTTCAATAATATCCTCTGGTTTCTCACCTAAATTTGTGCCCATCATCCCATGAATTGTTTCTACTTTTAAAGTATGAATATGAGTGTGAAACGCAGTAATATCCGAATAGCCAATAACCCATTTTGGACTATTTTTAAACTTCGTAAAATCAAGTTTATCTAAAATTCTAACAGAGCCGTATCCGCCTCTTGCTGCCCAAATTGCTTTGATATTTTTATTGTCTAAAGCTTCTTGAAAATCCTGAGTTCGTTCGTCATCTGTACCAGAAAAATGATTATTCTGATTAAACAAATTTTTACCTAAAACAACTTTTAATCCCCAACTTTCTGCTAATTCTTTTGCTTTTTGAATCGTTTCTTCCTTGTTTTTTAAAATTCCTGCGGGTGCAATAATTGCTATAGAATCGCCAACTTTTAAATAGGGAGGTGTTTTAAATTTCTTTTGAGCAAATGCGGATGAAAAAGTCATCAACAATAAAAAAGGGATTACATTATTTTTCATTCTCATATATTTTGTGCCAACCTAATCCAAATGTTAAGCCTAAACCAACATACGATTTTTTAGCAATGTTTGCGTATAATTTAAATCCAAAAGATCTTCCAAAACTTGTTGGTTTACCAACCGGAATTAATCCGTAAAAAATTCTAAATCTTTCCTTTCTTGGTTTAAAAAAGCTCATTCCTATTTCTAAAGGGAATCCTGCAAAGGTATCCTTTGTTTTAATTTTACCATTCACATCTTCATTTATATTGTAAGAAATTCCGCCAGAAAAGTGATACGCCAATCCGTCTTCAACATGCCTTTTCCCATATAGTAAAGCATATTCCGTTGTTGTATTACTTACAATAGAAATTGGAATAAAAAGAAACCAATCTATTTTATCAATACTCGTAGTTTCTGAAGTTCTAAAGGTGTACAAATCATTTTTTAATTGATAATTAAGATTCAAACCAACCGTAATTGCAGTTTTTCCTGTATTTGAATATCCAACAAGGAAATCGCCAAATACAATTGGATTGTCTTTTCCTTTTATAGAATCTAACTTTTCTTGCGCAATTGTTGATGAAAATATCATCAAAAATAAAGTACTAATTAATATTCTTCGATTCAAAATAAATCAATTTTCTAATGCCTAACAAACCAAATATCTAATCAATGTAAATGTATCTATTTTCTATCGGATTTAAAAATTGCTTTTCCGTACTTTTGCACTTCAAAAACCAGTCCAAAATTAAAACAAAAGATCACATGAGTGCTCCTAAAAGATATACAATTACAGCCGCTTTGCCATATACAAATGGTCCAATTCATATTGGTCATTTAGCAGGTGTATACGTTCCTGCAGATATTTATGCGCGTTATTTACGTTTAACGGGTAACGATGTTGCATACATTTCTGGTTCTGATGAACATGGTGCTGCCATACCAATGAAAGCCAAAAAGGAAGGTGTTTCGCCGCAAGTCATTATCGATAAATATCACGGAATTATCAAAAAATCTTTTGAAGATTTCGGAATTTCTTTTGATAATTACTCAAGAACTTCCGCTAAAATTCATCATGAAACGGCATCAGCATTTTTTAAAAAAATGTATACTGATGGCGAATTTATTGAAGAAATTTCAGCACAATTGTATGATGCAGAAGCAAATCAGTTTTTAGCAGATCGTTTTGTGGTAGGAACTTGCCCAAAATGTGGCTTTGAAGAAAGTTATGGCGATCAATGTGAAAGCTGCGGAACAAGTCATAACGCAACAGATTTAATCAATCCAAAATCTGCAATTACAGGCAATGCACCAACGGTAAAAGAAACGAAACACTGGTTTTTACCTTTAGATAAACATGAAGATTTTTTACGCGAATGGATTTTAGAAGGTCATAAAAACGATTGGAAACCAAATGTGTACGGACAAGTAAAAAGCTGGGTGGAAGATGGTTTACGCCCAAGAGCTGTAACTAGAGATTTAGATTGGGGAATTCCTGTCCCGTTAAAAGACGCTCAAGGCAAGGTGTTGTATGTTTGGTTTGATGCACCAATTGGCTACATTTCATCTACCAAGGAATGGGCAGCAAGAGAAGGAAAAAACTGGGAAGATTATTGGAAAAAAGACGATACGAAACTGGTTCATTTTATAGGGAAAGACAATATTGTTTTTCACTGTATTATTTTCCCTGCGATGTTAAAAGCGCATGGCGACTATATTTTACCAGATAATGTGCCTGCAAATGAATTCTTAAATTTAGAAGGAAATAAATTATCAACCTCTAAAAACTGGGCAGTTTGGTTGCACGAATATTTAGAAGATTTCCCTAACCAACAAGATGTTTTACGTTATACGTTAACAGCGAACGCGCCAGAAAGTAAAGACAACGATTTTACTTGGAAAGATTTTCAAGCAAAAAACAACAACGAATTAGTTGCCATTTTTGGTAATTTCATTAACAGAGTTGTCGTTTTAACCAACAAATATTATGGCGGAGTTGCGCCTTCTCCTAAAGATTTCTCAGAAGCTGATGAAGATGCTTTGGCTGCTGTAAAAGAGTTTCCGAATAGTATTGGAAAATCGATTGAAAGATATCGTTTTAGAGAAGCGAGCCAAGAATTAATGAATTTAGCCCGACTTGGAAACAAGTATTTAGCGGATGAAGAGCCTTGGAAAGTAATTAAAGTTGATGAAGAACGCGTAAAAACAATCTTATTTGTTGCATTGCAAATATCTGCCTCATTAGCAGTCGTTTCTGAACCTTTTTTACCTTTTACTTCGGATAAATTGAAAGGTATTTTAAATATTCGTACTAACAAGTTAACTTGGGAAGACGTTTCAGAAAAAGCCGTTTTATTGCCTGCAAATCATCAAATAAATCAAGCAGAATTATTATTTTCTAAAATTGAGGACGAAACTATTGAAGCGCAACTAGAAAAATTAATTGCGACTAAAAAAGCAAATGAAGATGAAAAAAGAGTTGTAGAACCTCAAAAAGAAACAATTGATTTTGAAGATTTCACAAAACTAGACATCAGAATTGGAACTATTTTAGAAGCCGAAAAAGTGGCTAAAACCAAAAAATTATTAAAATTAAAAGTGGATGTTGGTATCGATATAAGAACGATTGTATCCGGAATTGCAGAAAGTTTTTCGCCAGAAGAAATTATTGGTCAACAAGTTTCTGTATTAATCAATTTATCGCCAAGAAAAATTAAAGGCATAGAAAGCAACGGAATGATTTTAATGACAGACACGCCTGATGGAAAATTAGCATTTGTTGAGCCAGAAAAGACCGTTAAAAACGGGCAAAAAGTAAGCTAGAAAAGATGAAAATATGATAAAGAATTTTTTAAGTTTAATTATTTTAAGTTTTAGTATTGCAACATTTTCACAAGAAACAGTGCTTTCGTTTAACAACGATTTAAAAACCTCTTCTTCTGATATTAAAGATGTAATTCCGGTTGTAAACACAGAAACCAACGAAATCGCTTTTTTTGTAGCCGATGCTAAAAACGTTTATGGGTATAAAGTTGATGCAAATTTTAAAGTTATAGCAAAAATAACATCCGAAGAAAAAAGTAGAAAATATAAAGTTTTAATTGGCTCTAGTGCTTCTAAAAATGATTCATACCGTGTATTTTTAACCGATAAAAATCAAAATAATTTCGCCTTTGTTAACTTTTCTTTTAAAGACGGTGCTACCTCATTAAAAGAGTTTTCAATAGGTGAAGATGAAGAGTTTATACAAACTGTCAATTCTAAAAACCAATTTTATTTAATTTCTGGATCAAAATTAGAAAACCATTTGTATCTCTATTCTTTTGATGAATACGGAACTCCTATAAAAAATGATATTGATATTTCTGCTCTAAGATTTATTGACTATAAAGGAAAAAACACGAATATTTTGTCATTTTTAATTACAGGAAATGATCTTAAAAAGTTTGAAGAAAACACCCCAAATTCGATAGAATTAACCTCTGAAGAAACAAAAATGTTTGTAAGAGAAAATTCGATATTTTTTACACTAGATCATCATAAAATGTTTACTCAAGTTTTAGAAATAGATTTAGACACTTATAAAGCGGATTCATTTCAGTTTAATAAACCGGCTTTAGGCGAGAAAGCAAAAAGAACAAATTCTTATTTAAATGGTAAAAATATTTTTACAATTGCAGTAACAAAAGATCAATTTTCTGTTGAAATTTTAGATTTTGAAACTGGCAATTTAATTAAAGAATATTCAGCAAGTAAAGACGAAGAAATCACTTTTAAAAATACCGCAATTATTCAAGAAGGCGGAATGTATGACGCCTATAGAGAGCTAGGCAAAACAAATCGTTTTTTAAAAAGAATTTCGAAAGGGAATTCGGGCATTTCTGCAAGAAAAGTGAACAATCAATATCATGTAATTATTGGCGGTTATATTGTTCAAAAATCAAGCGGAGGAATGATGATGCCTTTTGGCGGAATTCCACTGGGCACTATTGGTTCTGCCACTGTATTTTTTAATCCGACTCAAATTGCATTTAACTCTTTTTCTAATAATAAAACAACCAGAATAGAATCTTTGTTTGATGAGAACTTTAACCACGTTGAAGGAGAAATTAAAGAAAATGCTTTTGATAAAATGATAGATTTTAAGTCTAATAATAAAGGAAGTACCGTTTTTAAATATAAAGATTTTGAGTTAGTCATTTAATTTCCATATATTATAACCTTTAAAACAAGAGATATGGAACAATTTGAAGGTCAAGATATACTAAACTTTATAAAAGAATTACCAAATGATGCTGCGTGTAAAGCGTATTTAGCCAAAATAAAATGGCAAGATGGATTTACTTGTATGAAATGTGGTCATACCAAAGGCTGTGAAAAAGTAGATTATAGATACCATTGTTATAACTGTCAACACGTAGAAAGCGCCACTGCAAACACCTTATTTCATAAAGTTAAATTTGGATTGCAAAAAGCCTTTTGTGTGGTTTTTGAAATGAGTACAAGTAGTAAAAGTATTTCAAGTATTCAAATGGGAAAACGTTTTAGCATTCGCCAAGGAACAGCGTGGTATTTCATGCAAAAAGTGCGTAAAGCAATGAAAAGCAGTCAAAAATATCCTTTAGAGAAATTAATCCATGTTGATGAATTTACTGTTGGAGGGAAAGAAGAAGGCAAACAAGGAAGAAGTTATGATACGAAAAAGAAAAAGGCTGTTATCGCAGTAGAATTAACAGATGGCAATAAAGTTAAAAGAGTTTATATCAGATCCATCAAAGACTATTCTGCAAAATCATTAACCCCGATATTTGAAGAGCATATAAGTACATCTGCTAAAATAGTAACTGATAAATGGAGAGGTTACCAACCTTTAAAAGAGATGTATGACATTGACCAAATATATAGTAATAATGGTGCTAATTTCAAACAATTACACATTGTGATTATGCAAGTTAAGTCATGGTTGAGAGCAATACCAACTCATGTAAGTAAATGGCATATTCAAGCATACTTTGATGAGTTTTGTTTTAGAATTAATCGATCTCAATTTAAAACCAGCATATTTCATAAAACGATTAATAGAATGGTAGAAAGTAAACCAATATATCAAAATCAAATAAAACAGATGCTAAGCGTATAACTCAATAAAGATTTTTACATAAAAACAGAATATATGTCATTTTCAAAAGAATTTATCTTTAGAAAATTTACAGATTAAAAATAAATTCATGCTTAAAATAGCGTACCATCCTATTTATAAACACGAGTTACCAGAAGGTCATCGTTTTCCAATGGAAAAATATGACCTTTTACCTCAACAATTACTCTACGAAGGAACTTGTGTAGAAGAAAACTTCTTTGAACCAGAAATACCCAACAATAAACATTTTTTTACGGTTCATGATTCAGATTATTTTTTTGATTTACTAAATATTACTTTATCACAAAAAGCAGCGAGAAAAATTGGTTTTCCTTTATCCGAAGTTTTAGTAGAAAGAGAAATGATCATCGCAGACGGAACCATGAAAGCGTCTGAATTTGCGCTAAAACACGGAATTGCGATGAATATTGCTGGTGGCACACATCACGCATTTTCTAACCGTGGTGAAGCTTTTTGTATGTTAAATGATCAGGCAATTGCTGCAAAATATTTACAGAACAAAAGTTTGGCACATAAAATTCTGATTGTAGATTTAGATGTGCACCAAGGAAACGGAACCGCAGAAATTTTTCAAAATGACGCTTCTATTTTTACCTTTTCGATGCACGGAAAAAGCAATTATCCGTTTGTAAAAGAAAAATCTGATTTAGATATTGCACTAGAAAATAACACAAAAGATGCTGAATATTTATCCATCTTAGAAAAAACCTTACCAAAACTCATCAACCAAGAAAAACCAGACTTTATTTATTACTTATGTGGTGTTGATGTTATTGAAACTGATAAATTAGGCAAACTTGCCTTAACCATAGAGGGTTGTAAAGAACGTGATCGATTTGTATTACAAACTTGTTTTGAGTATAAAATTCCGGTGATGTGCTCTATGGGCGGTGGATATTCTAAAGATGTAAATATTATTGTAAATGCACATGCAAATACCTTTAGAGTAGCACAAGAAATTTATTTTTAATGGTTTTATAAAAATAAAATAGAAGAATTTGTATATTAATAAGATGCACAAAAAAACCTCAAAATAACCAGGCAATTATCTCGTGAAAAATTTAGTTAATTTAATTAATATAAAAAATTTGTGATGTAGTTATTTGTTAATTTACAGTCTAACAAAAATATAAATTATGAAAAATTTAATAGTAGTTGCACTCTCATTGATACTGTTCTCTTGCGGTGCCTCAAAAAATGTAAGAACAAAAGAAAAGATTATTAAAGGAAATTGGACCTTAAATAAAATTGTTTACAGTAAAACTGGTGATTATAAAGTGACTATGTTTAAAGATGCTCCAAAAGAATGTTTTGAAGGTAGTTCATGGAAGTTTGTACCAAATAACAACACAGGAACGTATACCATAAATAGCACAAATTGTGTATCTGGAGAAAGAGATTTTATTTTTGTAGTTCAAGAAATTGATGCAGCTTCTGGATATTACGACTTTTTACTAAAACCAAAAAATAACGAAAACAAAGCTGGCTTTAGATTGCAATTAACAGAATTATCTGAAACTACAATGCAATGGAAACAGTACTTAAATGTAGACGAAAAACAATTTATTATTAATATGAACTTTACAAAACAATAATTAAGATGAAAAATTTAATCACTAAAATAACAATGACAACTTTAGCACTTACAATAGTGTTAAGTTTATCAAACTGTGAAGCAATAAAAAATGCAAATAACAAACAAAAAGGTGCCGTAATCGGTACTGCTGGTGGTGCACTTATTGGCGCAATATTAGGAAACAATGTAGGCAAAGGAGGAAATGGAGAATTAGGTGCTGTAATTGGCAGTGTTGTTGGTGGTGGTGCAGGTATACTTATTGGTAACAAAATGGACAAACAAGCTAAAAAGATTGAAACTGAAATCCCTGAAGCTAAAGTAGAAAGAGTTGATGACGGAATTGTAGTTACTTTTGATGAAAATAGCGGTGTTTATTTTGACACAAACAAATCTAATATTAACACAAAGTCTCAAGAAACTTTAAACAAACTTGCTGCTGTGTTTTCAGAATTTGCTGATACAAATATTTTAGTTGTTGGGCATACAGATAGTGCTGGTAAAAAAGAGTATAACACGACTTTATCAGAAAAAAGAGCTTTATCTGTTACCGATTATTTAATGTTTAAAGGTTTGGTTAAAAATAGATTCCAAACTTTATGGTATGGAGAAACGCAACCAAAATATGATAATGCTACTGCAGAAGGAAGAGCAAAAAACAGAAGAGTAAATGTTGCAATTGTACCAAATGATAAAATGGTAAATGATGCAAAAATAGAATCTGGAAGAAAATAAATTCAACTATAATTAAACAAAAAAGATGCCGCACAATGCGGCATTTTTTTTGTTTAAAAAACAATTCTTTATCCTAAAACAGCATTCTTTTCAAGTTCTTTTGCAAAAGGCTGGCTGTATATTCTTTTTCCTAAAGCGGCATTAATTGCATTTGCAACTGCGCCTCCTGCAGGTGGTAAACCTGGTTCTCCCAAACCTGATGGCGACAAGTTGTTTTCAACAAAATGAACGACTACTTTAGGTGTTTCTAACATTCTAATTAATCTGTACGTATCAAAATTTTGAGCATTTGGTTTACCTTCATTAAAAGAAAAATCAGCAAACATGGCATGACCTATTCCGTCTATAACACCACCTTCAACCTGGTTTCTAGCTCCTGAAGGATTTATCACAACGCCGCAATCTACAGCAACCGTAACTTTTTTAATTACAGGAAAACCATCCTCTAAAACAATATCTGCAATTTCTGCAACGTGTGTATTATGACTGTAATATGCAGAAAAACCTTGAAAAACTCCTTCTTCAGTTTTGCCCCAATTTGCTTTTTCTCTAACGAGTTTAATAGTGTCTTCCATTCTTTCTCCAGAATATTCTATTTTTTCATCCGTAGTATTTTTTATATTTTGAAGTAAATCTAAACGCAATTGAATCGTGTCTACATTTAATTCTGAGGCTAATTCGTCAAAGAAACTTTGTTCTGCAAAAGCTAAAAAGTTAGTGTAAGGTGCTCGCCAAGCACCGGTTGTAATATTACTAGTATGATTTGCTGTATCCACTTTAAAATTTGGAATACATCCCGCAGGAAAAAAGTTAGGAATTGCGCCATACATATTTCCGTTAATTGCGGCTTCTTTTAAATAATATCCTGTTACTTTTCCATCTTTGATGGATGCTTTTATTCTGTATTTTATAGATGGTCTGTAAGTTCCTGCCGTCATATCATCTTCTCGAGAGAAAATTACTTTGATTGGTTTTTTGGCTAAACTAGAAATTTCTGCAGCTTCTAAAGCAAAGTCTCCATACAATCTTCTACCAAAACCACCACCCATTCTTGTCATTTCGCAAAAAACGTCCTCTTCTTTTCTCTCTAATAATTCTGCAACTCTACTAACCGTCCATTGCGGAGTTTGAATTGGCCCAACTAAATGCACTTTTTCTGCCGAAACATCCGCATAAAAATTCATAGGTTCTAAACAATTGTGCGGTAAAAATGGCGAATGATAAGTTCTCTCAATTATTTTATCAGCAGTAGCAAACGCATGACTGATATTACCATCTTCACGCCTTGTTTCAAACTTAGTACCATCTAAAATTTTGGTTAAAACTTCATTGTGTTTTTCTGTAGATTCAAAATCAGAATCTTTTATCCAAGTAGCAGAAAGGGCTTTCTTTCCTTTCATGGCTGCCCAAGTTGAAGTTGCTAAAACCGCAATTTTATCTCCAAACTTAAACACGTCAGAAACCCCATTTACAGCTTTGGCTTTAGTGTCGTCAAAACTTTCTAATTTTTGACCAAAAGCTGGCGGTCTTAAAACCGATGCATGTAGCATTCCTGCTGCTTTATAATCCAACCCAAAAAGTGGTTTTCCTGTAATAATTTTATCAATATCTACGTTTACAATTTCTTGACCAATAATCGTAAAATCTTTAATTTCTTTTAATTTTATATTTTCAGGTACTTCTAATAGCGCGGCGGCTTTTACAACTTCTCCGTATCCTAATTTATCGCCATTTACATTTGTAATAACTCCTTTTGATACGCTACAAGTTGAAGCATCTACATTCCATTTTATAGCAGCTGCATTTACCAACATTTGTTTCGCCGTTGCACCTGTTTGTCTAAATGCATCCCAACTAGAACGTATAGACTGACTTCCGCCAGCTACTTGTCTTGTAAAATTTTTAGAATCTAACGCGCCTTGTACTACATTTACTTTACTCCAATCTGCCTCTAATTCTTCTGCTATAATCATTGGCATCGATGTTTTTACACCTTGACCAATTTCTGGATTTGGAGAAAATATGGTTACAAAACCATCATCAGAAATTTTAATAAACGCGTTAAAATCGTTAAAGTTTAAGCTTTCTATATCTACAGGCATTATTGCCCCTGGTTTGCAAGCTGTAAGTAAATTGAATCCAATTAACAACCCACCACTTGCTAAAAGCGAAGTTTTTAAGAAATTTCTTCTGCTAAAATTATCTGTTTTTTGAGATTTCATTTTTAAGTAGTTTTTAGATTTCCATTCTCATGGAAAAGACATTTTTTAGGTTTCCTCTTTGTAAAACTTCTAGGAATTTTTTTTAATTATGACATTTTTTTTGCAGCAACTTTTACCGCCTTTTCAATTCTATTATAGGAAGCGCATCTGCAAATATTACCATGCATTGCTGCTCTAATTTCGTCTCTTGAAGGGTTTTTATTTTCGTCTAAAAATGCAGTTGCGGTCATAATTTGTCCTGCTTGGCAGTAGCCACATTGTGGTACATCAATCTCTTTCCAAGCCTCTTGAACAGGATGTTTACCATCTTCGGATAAACCTTCTATCGTTGTGATTTTTACATCGTCTAAAAAAGAAACTTGCATTTGGCAACTTCTTGTTGCAACACCATTAATGTGAACAGTACAAGCGCCACATTGTGCTATTCCGCAACCAAATTTTGTCCCTACTAAATTGAGTTCATCTCTTAAAACCCACAACAAAGGGGTGTCTGCATCTGCAGTTACAGAGCACTCTTTTCCGTTAATGTGTAAAGTGTAGTTTAGCATAGAAAATCGATTTTTAAATTGATGTTGTAAGTTACAAAAAAAGTTTTGAGTTTTTTACATCTAAAAATCAACTTTTTTTATAATTTGATAAATCATTTTGATTAAAAACTCTTACTTATTGACCTTATTAACGCCTGCTGAAAACTGTTGTATATTTTAAAACACATAAGCTTCAATGTATTTATTAAACAAATTAAAGTCTCCTGAAACTATTTCTCTTTTACAAAAGAAAAAGACCAACTTAAAGTTGGTCTCTCCTCTAATTTCAATTTCATAGCATTTAGTTCTATTCCTAAGAACATCTTCGAGTAAGAGCAAATGAATGGATAGTTAAAAAACTAAAGGATACGGACTATTATGCAATGAAAGAAAAAGAGTTCTTTTGTTCATAATCAAAAAAATAGTGGTTTTAAAGAGAGGAAAAAAGGAACTGTTCATTACTCTAAAATTAGTTAAAAAATATTTATTTAAGAGGCATCTATAATTATAATTTTAAAATAAAATGATTGAGTTATACGCTTAGCATCTGTTTTATTTGATTTTGATATATTGGTTTACTTTCTACCATTCTATTAATCGTTTTATGAAATATGCTGGTTTTAAATTGAGAGCGATTAATTCTAAAACAAAACTCATCAAAGTATGCTTGAATATGCCATTTACTTACATGGGTTGGTATTGCTCTCAACCATGACTTAACTTGCATAATCACAATGTGTAATTGTTTGAAATTAGCACCATTATTACTATATATTTGGTCAATGTCATACATCTCTTTTAAAGGTTGGTAACCTCTCCATTTATCAGTTACTATTTTAGCAGATGTGCTTATATGCTCTTCAAATATCGGGGTTAATGATTTTGCAGAATAGTCTTTGATGGATCTGATATAAACTCTTTTAACTTTATTGCCATCTGTTAATTCTACTGCGATAACAGCCTTTTTCTTTTTCGTATCATAACTTCTTCCTTGTTTGCCTTCTTCTTTCCCTCCAACAGTAAATTCATCAACATGGATTAATTTCTCTAAAGGATATTTTTGACTGCTTTTCATTGCTTTACGCACTTTTTGCATGAAATACCACGCTGTTCCTTGGCGAATGCTAAAACGTTTTCCCATTTGAATACTTGAAATACTTTTACTACTTGTACTCATTTCAAAAACCACACAAAAGGCTTTTTGCAATCCAAATTTAACTTTATGAAATAAGGTGTTTGCAGTGGCGCTTTCTACGTGTTGACAGTTATAACAATGGTATCTATAATCTACTTTTTCACAGCCTTTGGTATGACCACATTTCATACAAGTAAATCCATCTTGCCATTTTATTTTGGCTAAATACGCTTTACACGCAGCATCATTTGGTAATTCTTTTATAAAGTTTAGTATATCTTGACCTTCAAATTGTTCCATATCTCTTGTTTTAAAGGGTATAATATACAGAAATTAAATGACTAACTCAATAAAATGATCATAAAAAAAGCATTGGTTTCATTACCAATGCTTCTTTTGTTCAAAAAAGTTCTCAAACTATTTTCCACCCAACATCAACAATTCATTACAAACAATTTCGGTAATGTATCGTTTTTCTCCTTCTTTGGTTTCGTAACTTCTTGAAGTTAGTTTGCCTTCTATAGCAACTTCATTTCCTTTTTCTAAAAATTTTTCTATAATTTCTGCAGTTTTATTCCAAGCAACAATGTTGTGCCATTGCGTGTCTGTTACTTTTTCTCCTTGTGCATTTTTATAATTTTCATTCGTAGCAAGAGAAAATTTTGCTAATTTTTTCCCACTTTCTAAGGTGATAATTTCTGGTTTGTTTCCTAAGTTTCCAATTAACTGTACTTTGTTTCTTAACGTACTCATAAGATAAGGTTTTAGATTATTTATAATTTTTTTGTCAATTCGTTTTGACACTGCAAAGATGAAACACAACAGTATTTTTATTCGGTTATAAAACAATTACTTTCGGTTGTAATTATTTGTAGTCGTTTGTAAACGTTTAATTAGTATATTTGAGCAAATTAAAACATTAATATGAAATCATTTAGAAATGAAAGCTGGAAAGCTTTTGATTTAGTTGATTGCGATTTTGAAAAAGAAGAAATACTAGTATCTAATTACGGAAGAGTCCAAAAAAAGAAAAATGGAGCCGCAGAATTTAAATTGTGGAAAAACGGCATCATTAACAAATTTGAAACCCTTTCATACCTCAACAGTAAAAAAAAAGTGCGCAGTTTTTATGTACACAGAGCAATTGCCTTTTTATTTCTAGAAAAAAAGGAAGACGCAAAATTTGTGATTCATAAAAACCATGATTTAACAGATAACTTCATCGATAATTTAAAATGGGTGAATCAGAAAGAATTAACGGTGCACCAATTGACAAACCCAGAAAGAAGAAAAAAATTAGGTTTAAAAACGCGTGCTAAATTATCTGAAGCGAAGGTTCGAGTGATCAAGAAAAAATTATTAGACCCTAATAGAAGAACAAGATTAAGAATTATTGCAAGTCAGTTTGGAGTAACTACAATGCAATTGCATAGGATAAAATCTGGAGAGAATTGGGGGGACATTAAAGTGTAGAAAATAAAAATAGCTATGGAAAAAAGAAATTGCTTAGAATGTGAAGATCCAGTAAAGGGCAGAATCGATAAGAAATTCTGCTCTGATTATTGCAGAAATTCCTACAATAACAGCGTAAATAAAGACAGTAAAAACCTCATCAGAAATATTAATAATCGGCTGCGAAAAAATCATAAAATTTTATCAGAATTAAACACTTCCGGTAAAACAAAAGTAACCAGAACTAATTTATATGATAAAGGTTTTGATTTTCAGTTTTTTACATCCATCTACACCACTAAAACAGGAAACGCCTATTTTTATGTGTATAATGAAGGATATTTAGCACTAGAAAACGAGATTTTTTTATTGATAAAAAGAGAGTAATTAAAAATTTTAAAAAGAAAACATGCTCCCTGTTTTAAATCTTTATTTCCAGGTATTTCCCTTCACTTTAATAGCAGCTTTTAAAACATCTTTTTGACTTAGTTGACCTATTAATTTTCCTTTCTCAACAACAGGAAATCTTCTTCTGTGAGAACTAATAAACTTAAAAGCAGCGTCGAAAATATTCATATCTTTATCAATCGTATCAACATCTTTAACCATATATTTTCCTACAGTATTATTGGTATCTGTAGGCATATTATAATACTTGCTTTCAGAAATATGTTTGATACAATCTGTTTCAGAAATGATACCAATTAACTCATTTTGATCACTTACAACCGGACCTCCAGAAATTTTATGTTTAATGAGCATATTTATCACATGATCTAAGGAGTCCTCTGCTTTAAAAGTAACAAGTTTTGTAGTCATATAGTCAGAAACCAAAATTTGTTCGTCATTTTTACCTTGCGATTCATCTCTTTTTCCTTGAAAGCTTTTAATTCCCATAATAGGTTTGTTTTAAGTTGTTTTAAATCTACAGAAAATTCTGTTTGAATCCACATTTATATAAAGTTTTTTATTTCATATATTTATGCAAACTTTTACATCAAATGAAAAATGCATCCTCTATAATATCTCTCCTTATAATTTTAGGCGTAATTTATTGGAGTTTTTCTGATATAAAACCATCTTTACTCAAAGATGAATCATTAGCGAAAACGGGGTTCTCTGTTTACAATGCACTAGAACATGTAAAAAAAATCAGTAAAAAAGAACATTATGTAAGTTCTGAAGAACACAAAAAGCAAATACAATACTCCTTTTAGCTATTATACAAAAACTGATTATAAAGATATTTCTTCATCAAAAATAGCAATAGATTTTGATACTATTATCGATAACAAGCGTTTGTTAGAATTGGTAATTACACCGAACAGAACGTTAAATAAATACAAATTTATTGCAAACAACAAAGTTACTTTACAACAATTTAGGGTAAATGATGCCGTAGTAAATAATGGTAAAAATGATATGGCAGAAAAAGGGGCTCTTTCAATCTATTTTATGTCAAATTCTAATGAAAATCTAACACTTTATTTCAGTTTGAATAAAGACGAAAATCTAGACCTTATTTTAAATGAAATCTCTTATGATTTATTAACGAATTCAAATTTCACTATCAACCCAAAATCTAAAGAAATAATGCCAATTCCCTTTATCACCACTGATACTTTTATAATAAGTAAGAAGTTAAAACTCTAATAATCAGATTTTATCGCGTAAAAAAAGCGTTCTAAAAAATTTAGAACGCTTTTTTTATATAAGAATATATTTTTAGTCAATTTCAGAAACACGTAACGTATTTACCATTCCTCTCGCCTCTACAGGCATAGAAGCTAAATTAATAATAATGTCTCCAGAAGTTACAAAACCTTTTTCTTTAGCGATATTGTTAATATCTAAAACGGTATCATCTGTAGAAAGATTTTTATCGTAATAAAAAGCTCTAACTCCCCAAAGTAAATTTAATTTACCTAGAATTCTTTTGTCTGTAGAGAATGCTAAAACGTGTGTTCTTGGTCTCCAAGAAGAGATTTGAAAAGCAGTGTAACCACTATTTGTTAAGGTACAAATTGCTGCCGCATCTGTGTCGTTTGCCATTAAAGCAGCGTGGTAACAGATAGATTTTGTAACAAATCTATTGGTTCTAATATGAGGCGGTTCTTGAGGAACTTTAATCATTTTAGAGTTTTCTACAGCTTTAATAATTTCAGACATTTTTTGAATAACTCTTAACGGAAATTTACCAACAGATGTTTCTCCAGAAAGCATTACAGCATCTGCACCATCCATAATAGAATTGGCAACATCGTTTACCTCTGCTCTTGTTGGCACGGGGTTATCAATCATTGTTTCCATCATTTGCGTTGCAATAATTACAGGAATTCTTGCTCTTTTTGCACGTCTTACTAACTTTTTCTGAATTAAAGGAACGTCTTGCATTGGTATTTCTACACCTAAATCTCCACGAGCAACCATTAATCCGTCACAATAAGGAATTAATGCATCAATATTTGCAACTGCTTCCGGCTTCTCTATTTTGGCGATAATAGGAATTCTATAATCTGAGTGTTGTGCAATCAAATCGCGTAACATTCTTAAGTCTTCTGGAGTTCTAACAAAAGATAATGCAAACCAATCTACATCTAAACCAATTGCAAAAACAGCATCTTCCATGTCTTTTTTGGTTAACGCAGGTAAAGAAATAGCAGTGTTTGGTAAGTTTACTCCTTTTTTAGATCTTAAAGGCCCACCTACAATCACTTTTACAACAACTTCATTTTCTTTATTGGTAGAAATTACTTCGAATCGTAATTTACCATCATCAACCATAATCGCTTCCCCAACTTTTACGTCTTTAGGAAAACGTTGATAGGTCATAAATGCTTTTTCTTTAGTTCCTATACATTTTACAGTAGTAAAAGTAAACGTATCTCCATCTTCTAAAATTACATCGTCTTCCATTACACCCACGCGTAATTTAGGCCCTTGTAAATCTGCAAGAATAGCTACATTATAGCCTTTTTCTTTGTTTATTTCTCTAATTATATTTACTTTTCTCTCGACATCTTCGTAATCTGCATGAGAAAAATTAATTCTAAAAACATTAACTCCGTTAGAGGCTAATTCTGTTAAAATTTCTTTTGTATCAGTCGCTGGCCCTAGGGTTGCAACTATCTTGGTTTTATTATGATTTGGCATATTTTCTAAAAAATTAAAAAATCTTTCGACTTTAATGTGTTCTTATCTATTAAATAGGAAGTTATTACTTGCTCTATTTTTTTTATTTTGTCTAGTGTCTCAGACATAAAACTATCTTCTAAATCTCCCGAAATTTTGATAAAGAAATCTACTTTTTTCTTTTCCGGAATTAAATATGTTTTTGTTTCTGATGTTATTAGAAGTTCATTCGTTTCTTTTTGATTTTCTGCTTTAGAGCTATTTGCTATTAAAAACCAATCGAAATCATATTTACTACTTGTATAATTAAAAATTGAAAAAGAGGCTTTTTTTTGCAAGTCTTCAAAATTTAAGTCTTCTCTAGATTTATAAAAACTTGTACATAAATATTTATTCAATAAATAGGCCAACTTAAAATCTTCTAATGTTGTATGAATACCAATTAAGGAATATTCATCTTCACAGAAATCTTCTAAACCTAATGAATGAATTTGCATAAATAATACTAGTTTTAGTTCTTCTTAAAGATGCTAAATTACTAATACTTTATGAATATTTTTGGGATATTAACGAAAACGTTATCGTGTTTAGCCTACAGAAATTTGCTTTTGAAGGGTATAATAGACTCTTTTTGATGCTTGTTCTTCGGCTTTCTTTTTAGAGGTTGCTCTGCCTTTAGCAACTTGTTCTCCATCAATACTTATTTTAACGCTAAAGTGTTTTATCGTCTCATTACCTGAGTCTTCATATGTATCAAATTTGTACTTCTTTTTTTGTTTTTGACACCACTCTATAATCAACCCTTTATAACTTGTAATTTTGCCTTCTAGTTTTGCAATATCAACATAGGGCACAATTACATTTTGGTAGATAAATTTTTGACAAGAATTATATCCCTTATCTAAATAAATAGCACCAATTAAAGCTTCAAAAATATTTCCATGAATATTATCGCCAACATTAGCCTGATCTATATTACTTTTAACAAAACGAATTAAGTTTAAATCTTTTCCTAGTTCGTTTAAATGCTCTCTACTTACAATTTTAGAGCGCATTTGAGTAAGATAACCTTCTGTACCTTTTGGAACCTTGTTATACAAATAAGCCGCTATTGCAGAGCCTAGAATAGAATCTCCTAAAAACTCTAAACGTTCGTAATTAATAGGATTTCCTTTACTGTCTTGTATTTGAAAAGATCTATGGGTAAACGCTTTTTTATAATTATTAATGCTTCTTGGAGAGTAATTGAGTAACTTTTTTAATTCGCTATTTAATTCTTGATCTTCTTTAGATGTAGATGTAACTATTTTACGAATAAAATTCATATACTATTCGTCTAATTTCTTAAAAGCTACACAAGCATTATGACCTCCAAAACCAAATGTATTACTCAATGCTATTTTAATATCTCTTTTTTGAGGTTTATTAAGCGTAAGGTTTAATTCTGGATTAATATTCTCATCTAGCGTTGTATGATTTATTGTTGGCGGCACAATACCATATTGCATTGCTAAAAGAACAGCAATTGACTCAATAGCACCGGCAGCACCCAATAAATGCCCTGTCATAGATTTTGTAGAATTTATATTGATATTCTTAGCATGCTCTCCAAAAACTTTAGAAATTGCTTTTAGTTCTGCAACATCTCCTAAAGGAGTAGAAGTACCATGTGTATTAATATGATCTACATCTTCTGCTTTTATTCCAGAATTTTCTAAACAGTTTTGCATCACTGCAATAACACCAATTCCTTCTGGATGAGGAGCTGTCATGTGATATGCATCAGAAGACATTCCTCCACCTATAACTTCCGCATAGATTTTAGCACCTCTTGCTTTCGCGTGTTCGTATTCTTCTAAAATAAGTGCACCTGCTCCTTCTCCTAAAACAAAACCATCACGTTCTGCGTCAAAAGGTCTAGAAGCTGTTTCTGGGCTTTCATTTCTTGTAGATAAGGCATGCATAGCGTTAAAACCACCCATTCCTGCAATAGTTATAGCGGCTTCAGAGCCACCAGTAACAATTACATCACAATAACCTAATCGTATATAATTTAGCGCATCAATCATTGCGTTTGCAGATGACGCACAAGCAGAAACTGTTGTATAATTTGGCCCCATAAATCCATTTTTAATGGAGATATTTCCAGGAGCAATGTCTGCTATCATTTTTGGGATAAAGAAAGGATTAAATCTTGGTGTTCCATCTCCAGCTGCAAAGTTTAAAACTTCGTTTTGAAAAGTTTCCAAGCCACCGATTCCTGCTCCCCAAATTACACCAACGCGTAATTTGTTAATTTTGTCTAAATCTAATTTAGAATCTGCAATCGCTTCATCCGAAGCAACCATTGCATATTGTGTAAATCGATCCATTTTACGAGCTTCTTTTCTGTCGATAAAATCCGTGACATTAAAGTTTTTTAACTCACATGCAAAACGAGTTTTGAACTTGGCAGCATCATAATACGTTACAGGTGCTGCTCCACTAACTCCGTTAATTAAGCTATTCCAATACTCTTCAATATTATTTCCTATTGGCGTTAACGCGCCAAGTCCAGTAATTACTGCTCGTTTTAATTGCATATAAAAATTACTTTTTTGCTGCTTCTATATAGCTAACTGCCTGACCAACAGTTCCAATATTTTCCGCTTGATCATCTGGAATTTGAATATCGAATTCTTTTTCGAATTCCATAATCAACTCAACAGTATCCAAAGAATCTGCTCCTAAATCGTTTGTGAAGCTAGCTTCTGTTGTTACTTCATTATCGTCTACGCCTAATTTGTCTACGATAATAGCTTTTACTCTTGATGCAATGTCTGACATAATTCTGTTTTTTTTAAAATTTAAATCGACGCAAAAATACAAATCTTATTAATTCTAACTAACTTTTTGCGTGTAAAATGATTACTAAAGATAAATAAAAATGTTTAATCTACTATTAAAATAACCAGAATGTTAATAATTATTCTTTTTTTGTACTCTAGATATATAATTATGAGGCGTATTGTTGTTTTTGCTTCTGGTTCCGGAACGAACGCAGAAAATATTATAAAGTTTTTTAATAACTCTAAAACCGCCAAAGTTACGCAAGTACTCTGTAACAATGAACAAGGCAAGGTTTTTGAAAGATGTAAAAACCTAAATGTTAATTGCTTACTATTTAATAAAAACGATTTTTTAAAGGAAGATACGATCTTCAACCTGTTAAAAGAGAAAGCAGATTTCGTTGTTTTAGCGGGTTTTTTATGGAAAGTTCCAACAAAAATTATTGAAGCTTTCCCTAAAAAAATCATTAATATTCACCCTGCATTGCTCCCAAAATATGGTGGAAAAGGAATGTACGGGATGAACGTTCACAGCGCTGTAAAAGAAAATAATGAGAAAGAAACGGGCATTACAATTCACTATGTAAATGAAAATTATGATGAAGGAGCAATCATTTATCAGGCAAAAACGACTTTAAACGAAAATGATACGCCAGAAACCATCGCCGGAAAGATTCATTTGCTGGAAGAAAAATATTTTCCTAGAATTATTGAGCGTGTAATTTTAGAAATTAATGAGTAAAAAAAAGTTTTACGTAGTTTGGAAAGGAAGAAAAACAGGCGTTTTTACTTCTTGGAATGTTTGTAAGCGTCAAATTGATGGTTTTGAAGCTGCACAATACAAATCTTTTGCCAATTTAGAGGAGGCTGAAATTGCATCCAAAAAAAGCTACGATGATTATAAAGGCAAAAACACAAAAACAGTTACCTTAACATCCGTTGAAAAAGAAAAGTTTGGAAAACCAATTCTAGAAAGTATTTCTGTGGATGCTGCTTGTGCTGGCAATCCTGGAAAAATGGAATATAAAGGTGTTTTTACTCATAACAAAAAGCAACTTTTTTTAATGGGACCTTTTCAAAAAGGAACAAATAATATTGGTGAATTTTTAGCTTTAGTGCACGGCATTGCGCTTTTAAAAAGCAAAAACAAAGAAAATACTCCTATTTATTCTGATTCTAAAATCGCCATGAGTTGGGTAAAACAGAAACGATGTAAAACCAATATGCATTTTGATGCTTCTAATAAAGACTTGTTAGATTTGATAAAAAGAGCCGAAAAATGGCTGAAAGAAAACACGTTTAAAAACCCAATTTTAAAATGGGAAACCAAAGCTTGGGGAGAAATTCCTGCAGATTTTGGACGGAAATAGTGTAGTGTTCAGTTTACAGTGGCAGTTTGCAGCAGCAGTGTTCAGTGGCAGTTTACAGTTTGCAACTGACTACAACCTAACAACTAAAGCCTAAAAACCTACAAATTATACCCAATACTAAACATCACAATTCTTGGCAGAATAAAGGTTTTGCTATCAGAAATTAAAAAATCTGAAAAACTATTACTTTGTCTAAATTGTGCATTCAATAAGTTTTGAGCGGTTATTTTATAACTCCAAGCAGAATCTTCTCCTTTGTAAGATAAGGTAGTGTTCGCAATTTCGTAGGTGTTTTTTTGACCTACTGTTTTATTTTGATAATTACTTTGTCTATAATCGAAATTGAAAATGAAACCGTCTAAAAAATCATAATCTATTGTTATAAAAGGTTCTGTAGTTACAAATTTTGAGGTGTTTGTACTTGCTGTAAAATTACCAATAATTCTTTTTAAGCCGATTTCTATCTTTGGGAACTTATCAAACAACGTTTCTATACCCACCTCATAATCGTAATTATTATTGGTGTTGGTTTGAATGTTGTTATTTAATTCTTGAATGTACTTTGAGTTGTTAAAACCAACATCAACCTTATATTTTAAATTATTAACCCATTGTGCATTTTAAATTATATAAGATTAAAGCAATATCTTTGTTATTGGTTATAAGAGGAGTTTTTTAAAAAAAAACCAATTATAAAATTCAAAACTTTAAAATAAATCATGAAAAGGATTCTTGACAAATTAGATAGAGGAATTATAAAAAATATGAGGAACGTAAGCATACCTGCTATTCGTTTATCATTTGGTGTAATATTTATTTGGTTTGGATTATTAAAACCGTTAGGTCTCTCATCAGCGGAAGGTTTACTGAAAGCAACGGTAATATGGCTACCTTTCGGTTCACCCGATATTTGGTTAATAATTATTGGCTTTTGGGAGGTTGCGATTGGTGTTTTCTTTTTGTTTAAAGCAACAACAAGAATAGCAATTGTACTTTTACTTTTGCAGATGGGAGGAACTTTTATGCCTTTAATTGTGCTTACTGAAGTAACTTTTCAGGCGAATAATTTTCTTCTTCCTACGCTAGAAGGACAATACATTATTAAAAATTTGATGATTATTTCAGCGGCATTAGTGCTTGGTGGTGAAATTAAAACAGCAAAGTTTAAAAAAGGAAATATTGCTGATACGGAAGGTAAATAATAACTGTTTTCAATAATTATTTTTAAAACTATCTGGCTCCAAATCGTTTATAATTTGCTGCCAAATCTAAATAAATTGCTTTATTTACATGCTGGATTTTTAAAGGCAGCTGTATGGGTGTAATTTTAATTAATACCCTAGACTCTACTATTCTCTAGTTTTTTGGTTTAATCGTATTTATAAAAAAAATACTTTATTTTTTTAAACCTTTCAGCTATTTTTAGTTTGATATCACTATCTATAGGCCAGCTTATTTAATCATTTTAAAATGCAGTTGTAAAAACCTTAAAAGGTCATTACATAACTATTTGTTAGTTCTTTATGTACTTATTAAACAAGTGGTTAAACAATCTGGTTAAAATGAAAAAAGCTAAAGACGAAAACAAAGCGCATAAAATATTCGATGCACTTAAAAATATATGTACACGAAGGGAATAAATGTTGCTCGTATTGAAGAAATAGCTGAAAAAGTTAACATTAATTAGGTGATGTCGTATTAATATTATGTCCGCAAAAAACCCCTTTTTAAAACCGTTTTTAAAAATTCTACCTACTTATGAGGGACATAACTTAATGCGCTATTATATAATGACGCTCCACTTGAATATAAAATTAAGAATCTCACAAACGATTGCATTTCTTTTATGAGGAAGCCCCTCTATTGCCTATTTTCGTCATTCAGCAGTTAAATAGAAATAACTATGTAATACTAAAATTAGGGAAGAATACAAGATTTCCTAATTTTAAGAAAATCAAACAAGGTAACATGCGGATCAAATCAAACAAGGTTGCATAGACCAAGTCCATGCAGACCAATTGTTTGGAACTATTATTGCGCTCAATATTTTCCGTTTGGGAAATCACTCCTCAATACATTTACAAATAAGGATGAAAAGGACAATAAAACACTTGTAAAAGAAGGTGAAATAACAGTTTCCAACTTTATGCTTAACTTCATAAAGATCGCGCAAAATGAAATATCTAATATAAAGATTAAAGCACATTGGTAAAAGATGGAAAATAAATTTGTGCTTTCACAAAAAAAAGTAGAAAGTTTTCGAATTATGCTAATTTCTGGATAAGCAATCGGCCGAACTATAAAAAGCCAGTTTTAATCTAGAAAAAGTTACGGCTATAAGGATAAACATCGTTTACAAATAAAAATGGATTTGCAGCTCAATCGACACTAAAATAGAAAAGAAAGGAAAAAATAAAGTTGATAAAAAAATAGTTTTTCTTCCTTTTTATCAAAATCAAAATTCAAAAGGTTTAGAGACTTAAAATTACGGAATATTAAAATTTACAGAAGGTATTAGATTTGTAAAATGAAAGTAAAAAGCTAGAAAAATATATTAGTAATGAAATTTTAAATTAGTTAAAACGGCAAACGAGCGCTCTCAAGAGGGAATATGGCTTTAAAATGCCCAACTATACAATTTAAATCTCTAGAGAACTTACATAGAAGTTATAAATCTTGTCACAATCGTACATAAACCGCACAAATACTTAAATAAAAAAACCTCAATCAATTGATTAACAATAGACTAAGGTTTTTAATTGTGGTCCCACCTGGACTCGAACCAGGGACCACCTGATTATGAGTCAGGTGCTCTAACCAACTGAGCTATAGGACCAATTATTTAGGCTGCAAATGTACTATTAATTTTAAATTATTTGCAAATAAAATTAAAGAATAATTAAACCGTTCTATTCATTAACCATAAACCAAAAGTTTTTAAATTATCTTTATTCGCATCTGTAATATCCATTTTTGTTAAGGTATCAAATGCTTTTTCTGTATAATTTTCTATTTCGTTTTTCATTAAAACAGGAATGTCATTTAAATCAAAAATTCTAGTTACTTCTGCTATTTTTATTGAATTGTCGTCTAATTTTCGTTTGTAAAAATGCTTTAACTTCTTTTGATCTGCATCACTAGAAACCTCTAAACATTTTAAATATAAAAAAGTTTTTTTATTTACGATGATATCACCTCCAACTTGTTTCCCAAAGGTTTCTGGATCTCCAAAAGTGTCTAAATAATCGTCTTGTAACTGAAAAGCTAAACCTAAATTTAATCCGAAATCATAAATTAAATTGGCATTTTCTTCATTTGTTTCTGCAACAATTGCACCCATTTTTAATGCAGCAGCAACTAAAACGGATGTTTTTAAACAAATCATATGTATATATTCGTTAATAGTAACATCATCTCTAGTTTCAAAGTCAACATCTAATTGCTGACCATCACAAACTTCTAAAGCTGTTTTACTAAATAACTTTGCCAATTTCTGGAAAATAACAGGCTCATAATTTTCAAAATATTGATACGCTAAAATTAACATTGCGTCTCCAGAAAGTATGCCTGTATTGATGTTCCATTTTTCATGAACGGTAACTTTACCTCTTCTTAGAGGCGCATCATCCATAATATCGTCGTGTATGAGCGTAAAATTATGAAAAACTTCAACCGCCAATGCTGCTGGCATTGCTCTTTTATAATCCGAAGAAAAAATGTCTGCAGCCATTAATGTTAACACAGGACGTATTCTTTTACCTCCTAGTTGTAGGATGTAATCTATTGGTTCATACAAGTTTTTAGGCTCATGTATCCAATTTTTAGATTTTAAATATTGTAAGAATTCTTGCTGATAGTGTATAATGTTCAAACCTATAATTTTTTGTAAAAATAATGTAAAGAAATTCTTCTTTTTAATCTAAATGTTAAAAAAACATTAAAACTTTGGAAACTATTTTTGTATCTAAAGTTTCCGTTTGTATATTTGCACTCGAATTATGAAAGATGAAATTTTAGAAAAATCGAACGAACTCTTCTTAAACCTAGGTTTTAAAAGTGTTACTATGGATGAAATTGCTAGTGCTTTAGGGGTTTCTAAAAAAACACTTTACAAGTATTTTAACAATAAAACCGCCTTGGTAAGTGCTGTTACAGACTATATGTTTGATACTATTTGTTGCAGTATTGATGCTATTTGTGAAGAAAAAATGAATCCTATTGATGAAATGTTTCACATTAAACGTGTTGTAATGAGTCATTTGAAGGATGAAAAATCTTCCCCTTTTTATCAGCTTCAAAAATATTATCCTAGAATTTATGCAACTTTAACACAGAAACAATTTCATGTAATGCAAGAAACTATTCAGGATAATTTAAAAAGAGGTGTCGAATCTGGATTGTTTAGAACCACAATCGACATCGATTTTATCAGCAGAATTTATTTTAGTGGCATGTTAGGTATTAAAGATCCACAATTATTTCCGTTAATAAAATATTCTATGAACACTTTAATGAGTATCTATTTAGAATATCACATCAGAGGAATATCAACAGAAAAAGGTTTGCAACAATTAGAACAACAATTAAAAAATAATCAACTATAAATGAAGAAGTATATATACATAATTTCTTTTTTTGCTTTTACAATATCCATAGAAGCACAAGAAAAAACGATGGAACTTTCTCTAAAACAAGCAATAAATTATGCGTTAGAGAATAGTTACAATACAAAAGCAGCTAGAAACGACATAAAGTCTGCGAACGAAACGGTCTGGGAAACAACCGCTATTGGTTTACCTCAAATTAACGGAAAAGTAGATTATCAGAATTTTTTAAAGCAACCTGTTTCTTTATTACCCGCCGCTGCTTTTGATAATAGAGAATCGGTTGTTCAAACGGTTGAAGATTTTTTTGATATCACTAGAGAAAGTAGTCCAAATGCGCCAGACGGCTTTATACCTGTAGTTTTTGGTACAAAGCAAAACATTAATGCTTCTGTAACCTTAACACAATTATTATTTGATGGTTCTTATTTAGTGGGGTTACAAGCTTCTAAAACTTTTTTAAAGATCTCTAAACAAGCGGAAGAAAAAACAGAATTACTTACTAGAGAAGCAGTAATAAATGCATATGGCAATGTGTTAGTTACAGAAAATAGCATCGCGATTTTAGAAAGTAATATTAAAATTCTTCAAAAAAACTATAACGATGCAAAAAAAATCTATGAAAATGGATTGAACGAAGAAGAGGATGTTGAGCAGCTAGAAATTACCTTAGGAAGTTTAAAAAATCAACTAAATAGTGTGGTAAGAATGAAAAAAATCGCTTATCAAATGTTGAATCTATCGCTAGGTAATTCTATCAATACTGGTCTAATTTTAACAGATACTTTAGATTCATTAGTAATGAGTAATTTAGAACTTGATTTAGTTTCTGAGGATTTTAATGTGAGTAATCATATCGATTTTAGAATTTCGGAAAACGATAGAGAAACAAAACGTTTAATGATGAGGTTAGAACAGAGCAAAACGTTACCAAGTTTAAGCGCATTTGTGAATTACGGGAGTCAGGGTTTTTCTGATTCTTTCTCATTCTTCAACGGCAGTCAGCAATGGTTTGATTCTTCGCTTTTAGGTGTAAGTTTAAATGTACCCATATTTAGTAGTTTTAGCAGAAAATCTAAAACGGCTCAAGCAAAAATAGCTTTAGAAAACGCAGATGTACGTTTAGAGGAAACCAAACAGCGTTTAAATTTATTAGCAGAAAAAGGAAAAAGCGATTATAAGTTAAGCATTGAAAATTACAATACGGCTCAAAAAAATCTTGGTTTATCAGAAAGAATAGAGAAAAAACAACGTATCAAATTTTTTGAAGGAATTTCCTCAAGTTTTGATTTATTAATAGCGCAGAATCAATTATACACACAACAACAGAATTACATACAATCGATGTTAGATGTAATTTCTAAAAAAGCAGCATTAGAAAACGCATTAAACCTACCAATTAAATAACTAAAATTATTATGAAAAACATATATATATTACTAGTAACTGCACTTATTTTAAACGCTTGCGGAAATAAAAAGGAAATTTCTATAGATGAAATTATAGCTACGGATGATGTAACCCAAATTAATTCAAAAAAACTAGAAATTGATGCAAAACTACAGCTATTAGATAATGATTTAAAAAAGTTAAATGAAAAGTTAGACGCTTTAAATAAAGATAAAAATACGCCATTAATTACCACGCTAACTATTAAAGAAGCAGTTTTTAAACACTCTATAGAGTTACAAGGAAATGTACAAACGAAGCAAAATATTTTAGTGTATCCAGAAATGCCTGGTATTTTAAAAAGTGTTTTTGTTAAAGAAGGCGATAAAGTAAGCAAAGGTCAAATTTTAGCGACTATTGATGATGGCGGAATGTCTCAACAATTAGCACAATTAGAGGCGAATGCACAATTAGCAAAAACCACTTACGAGCGTCAAAAAAGATTATGGGAACAAAAAATTGGATCTGAAATTCAGTTTTTACAAACACAAACAGCCTTTGAAGCGCAAGCGAGTGCTGTAAATCAATTAAAGAGTCAGTTATCAAAATCTACAATTAGAGCACCTTTTGCCGGAATTATAGATGCAATTTTTAAAGAAAGAGGTACTGTTGTTGCACCAGGACAAGGAGCAGAAATTTTTAGAATTGTAAATCTTTCGAATATGTATATAGAAACTGAGGTTCCAGAAACATACATTGGCAGCATCACAGAAGGAAAGTTTGTAGAAGTAAGTTTCCCTGTTCTGGGAGAAACTTTAAATTCTAAAATAAGACAAGTTAGTAATTATATCAACCCAAGTAATCGATCTTTTAAAATAGAGATTGATGTACCAAATTTAAAAGGAACAATAAAACCAAACTTAACCGCAAAATTAAAATTAAACGATTACACAAATGAAAATGCCATTTTAATTCTGCAAAGTATTATCTCAGAAAACTCAAAAGGCGAACAGTTTATCTATATAATTAAAGACAAAAAAGAGAACAACGAAGCAATTGCAGAACGATTGATTATAGAAACAGGAAAAACCCAAGGAGACTTTATTGAAGTAATAAAAAATCTTACTGCAGATACAGAAATAATTTTAGAAGGCGCTAGAAGTGTGAATAACGGGCAAGTTGTAAAAGTGATAAATAAATAGAAGAAAAGATGTCTAAAAAAACCAAAAAAATAGAGAAAGAATTTAAACTTTCTGCTTGGGCAATAAATAATAAAACGACTATTTATGTTTTAATGTTTCTGATTCTTTATTTAGGAATTTCGGCATATTTTTCAATGCCTAGAGAAAATTTTCCCGAGATAAATGAAACCAAAATTTATATAAGTTCTGTATACCCTGGAAACACTGCAGAAGATATAGAGAAACTAATTACAAATCCTTTAGAAGATAAATTAAAGTCGGTAAGTAATGTTGTAAAAATAACCTCAACTTCTCAAGAAGATTACTCGATTATTACCGTAGAATTTGATGAGCAAATTGATCCGAATAAAGCAAAACAGAAAGTAAAAGACGAAATAGATCAAGAAACAGCGGGCGAAGATTGGCCAACATTTAATGGTGCAAAAGTAACACCTAATGTTTTTGAATTAAGCATGTCCGAAGAGGTTCCTATTCTAAATATTAATATTTCTGGAAATTACCCAGTTGCTAAATTAAAAGAATTCGGAGAATATTTACAAGACAAAATTGAAGATTTAACAGAAATTAAAAAAGTAGATATTCGTGGTGCGCAAGACAAAGAGGTTGAAGTTGCCGTAGATATTTACAAAATGATGGCTTCAAAAGTTAGTTTTGATGATATTACAAATGCTATTAATCGCGGAAATGTAACCATGTCTGCGGGTAACTTTATTACAAGCAAACAAAGAAGAACCATTAGAATTATTGGTGAAATTGACAAACCATCTGATTTAGGAGATTTTGTAATTAAATCAGAAAATGATAATCCTATTTACTTAAAAGATGTTGCAGAAATAAACTTTAAAGACAAAGACAAAACAACGTACGCTAGAGAAAACGGCGCTCCTGTTGTAATGTTAGATGTTAAAAAAAGGTCTGGAGAAAACATGGTTGCTGCAGCAGACAAAATAGGTGTACTTGTAAAAAATGCAAAAACAGGTACTTTTCCCCAAGATTTAGAAGTTACCATAACCAACGATCAATCTCCAAAAACCATTGGTCAAGTAGATGATTTGGTAAATAATATTATTTTCGGAGTTATTTTAGTAGTGATCGTTCTAATGTTTTTCCTCGGATTTAAAAATGCCGTTTTTGTGGGTTTTGCAATTCCGATGTCTATGTTTATGTCTTTAATGATATTAGGCGCAATGGGCTACACGTTAAACACAATGGTTCTTTTTGGGCTAATTATGGGACTTGGGATGCTCGTAGATAACGGAATTGTAGTTGTTGAAAATGTATATCGTTTAATGGATGAAGAAGGAATGAGCAGAAAAGAAGCTGCTAAAAAAGGAATTAGTGAAATTGCTTTTCCTATTATCATTTCTACAGCTACCACAGTTGCAGCTTTTATTCCATTAGGGCTTTGGCCAGGAATTATGGGACAATTTATGGTGATTTTACCTATTACATTATCCATCGTTTTAGGTTCCTCTTTATTCGTAGCAATTTTCTTCAACTCAGTGCTGGTCTCTCAATTTATGAGCATAGAAGATAAAGACATGCCTATAAAAAACATCATACGATTAACAAGTATTATGGGTGTTGTAGGTTTACTGATTTTCTTTTTTGGCGGCGCTTACAATGCTTTAGGAACCTTAATTATTTTCACAGCAATTATGTTGTGGGTGTATCGATTGGTTTTAAGAAAAGCCGCAAATTACTTCCAAAAAAACACATTAGTTTGGTTAGAAAATTGGTACGAAAGGCAATTAAAAAGTGCACTTACTGGTTGGAGGCCTTATATTTTAGTTACCGTGACTTTTGCGACACTGATAGCAGCATTTGCTGCGTTTGGTTGGTCTTTAAAAGAACAAAGAACGAAAGTTGAATTTTTTCCAGACAACAAACCGAATCAAATAATTGTGTATATCGAATATCCTGAGGGAACAGATATTGAGAAAACAAATCAAATTACATCGGAAATTGAACAAAAAGTATATACAGTTCTAAATCAAGATACATATACTGTCGGCGATTATAATTACATGGTAGAGAGTACGGTTTCTCAAGTTGGTGAAGGTGCAGGAAATCCGCAAACGGATGGAGGTTCATCCGCAGAAATGCCACACAGAGGGAAAATCACGGCTTCTATGCGCGAGTATAAGTACAGAAAAGGAAAAGATAGCGAGCTTTTACGACAAAAAGTACAAGCAGCTTTGGTTGGTATTTATCCTGGAGTTTTAATTTCTGTTGAAAAAGATGTAAATGGCCCACCAGCTGGATCACCAATTAACATCGAATTAACGGGAGAAGATTATGAAGAATTGATTTTTACTGCAGAAAGAATGCGCGATTATTTAAACACGCAAAGTATTTCTGGTATTGATGAATTAAAAATAGATGTTAACAAATCGAAACCAGGAATGCAAGTTCTGGTTGATCGTAAAAAAGCGGGTGAATTAGGCGTTACAACAGGTCAAGTTGGGCAACAATTAAGAGCTTCTCTTTTTGGAAATAAAGCAGGAATTTATAAAAAAGACGGTGAAGATTATGATATTTACGTCCGTTTTAACAAAGAGGATCGATATAATAAAAGTGCTATTTTTAATCAGAAAATAACATTTAGAGATCAAGCTTCTGGTAAAATTAAAGAAATACCCGTTTCTGCAGTCGCTTCTCAAAGTAATAGCTCTGGTTTTAGCGCCATAAAACATAAAGATGTAAAAAGAGTGGTAACCGTATATTCTGCGCTTTCTCCTGGAGAGACGGATGCTGGAGCGGTAGTTGCTAGAATTCAGAATTCGATGAAGAATTTTAAAGACTTACATAAAGGAATTGAAATTGATTATACCGGTCAAATTGAAGAACAAAATAAGCAAATGACGTTTTTAGTTGGTGCTTTTTTTACTGGATTACTATTGATTTTCTTTATTTTGATTTTCCAATTTAACTCGGTTTCTAAACCCGGAATTATTATGTTGGCAATCTTTTTAAGTTTTATTGGGGTTTTTGGCGGATTAGTAATTTCTGGCGCTCCTTTTGTTATTATGATGACGATGGTTGGTATTATATCACTGGCCGGAATTGTAGTAAATAACGGGGTTGTTTTATTAGATTATGCCGAGTTATTAATTAACAGAAGAAAACAGCAAGATGGTGTTTCCGAAGAAAATTATTTACCTTTAGATGTGTTATTTGAAACTATTGTACAAGCTGGTAAAGCCCGTTTAAGACCTGTTTTGTTAACTGCAATTACTACTATTTTAGGATTAATTCCGCTGGCAATTGGTTTAAACATTAACTTCTTTACCTTGTTTAGTGAGTTTGATGCAAATATTTATATGGGTGGAGACAATGTTGTTTTTTGGGGGCCGCTGGCAAAAACAGTTATTTATGGTTTGCTTATTGCAACCTTTCTAACATTAATTGTAGTTCCTATTTTATTCTTTTTAGTTACCAAGTTTAAAATGAGAATTAAAGGACTGTTAAAAGCGGATAGTCAAGCTGCCAAAATGGAAAGTCAGATTCAAGAAATAGGATAAAAAACTTTAATTTTAGAGATAAAGAGGATGAAGTCGTGATGATTTCATCCTCTTTTTGTATTTTCGAAATAATGTTTGAAAAGAAGAAATCGTACACCGTAAATGAAATAAAACACAAAATAGAAAACTATTGCGTGTATCAAGATCGTTGCCATAAAGAAGTTGAGCAAAAAATGCGCGATTTTCAATTAATTCCTGAAGCTAGAGAACTCATTCTTTTAAGTTTGATGAAAGACAACTTTTTAAACGAAGAACGTTTTTCTAAAAGTTATGCTCGCGGTAAATTCAGAATTAAAAGCTGGGGAAAACAGCGAATTGTTAGAGAGTTAAAATTTAGAGATATTTCTGCTTACAATATTAAAACTGCGCTTAAAGAAATTGATGAAGAAAAGTATTTAAAAACGATTTATAGAATTACAGAAAACAGAAACGACGTGATTTCTGAACCTAATATTTACAAAAGAAAGAAAAAACTCATTGATTTTTTAATGCGTAAAGGCTTTGAAAACGACCTGATTTATAAAACTGTAAATGAGGTGGTTTCTTGACATTTTGGTCAGATAAACTTCCGTTAATACCTTACAAAAATTATCTAAAGATTTCTATATTGCATTTATAAAAGTTACTGCTTAGCTTTCTTTAAGAAATTTTTATTGGGTATTTTGTTCTCCTTCAATTTAGTATTGATTGATTTTCTAGAAACACTATCAATTTTTGTAGAATCTAATCCTATATAATCGATATCTAAATCAATATCGTCTTCAAAGCCTTTTTTTAATAAAATTGAATTTACTTTAGAGTTAACAGCAGAAAATGCATTCATAATTTTATCTGTTTGCATCGTAACCTCTTCGGATTTAATCGAAGGAATAAATGTCATATCTGACAAACGCAACGTTTCATTCTGTAAAATATTTACTCTTGTATTAAAAGAAGCATTCTCAAATAATGGCGCTTTTATGCCATCTTTTAAAGATTTCACTAGTTCTTTTAATTCTAAAGCATTGCTTAAGATTTCGTTTGGTGATGCTTTTTTAAACCTTGATAAAAAGTTATCAACCGCTTTTAATTCCTCCCAATCTTCTATATCTTTTATAAAAAGTGGATTCACTTTTTCTGCAACATTATAATTTTTAACCACACGTAAGAGTGATTTTATTTCTTGCTTTTGCACTAGCTCCACTTTCTTTTTATCACAAGAAAAGAAAATAACAAAAACCAAAAAGAATAAACTATTTTTCAAATTTTAAGAATTGATCTGTAAAAATAAGCATTTTTATATTTATCTTTTGTTAAAGTATATGAAACAATAAAATAGTGTAAGTTTCGACACATTTAAGCGTCTAAAGTTTGGAATTTAAGTTTTATCAATTATGAAAAATACCTTAGAAAACAATCTAAAAAACAGCATTTCTTATCAAGAATATATAGACCTCGTTAAAAAACTATTAGCTGAACATAAATCAACAGGACCCAATCAATCCGAAGATCTAACAAATTACAGTTTGTTGAATTCAACAAGAATGAAGCGACTAGACAAAACCATTAAAATTTCTGATGAAACTACTGCAGAAATTCAAAAAATAAAGGAGCCAACAACGTGGTTAGTGCTTACAGAAGGTTGGTGTGGTGATGCCGCTCAAAATTTACCTGTAATCAATAAAATGGCAGATTTAAATGATAACATTACATTAAAAATAGTTTTGCGCGATGAAAACCTAGATTTAATGGATTTATTTTTAACAAACGGAGGAAGAGCAATTCCAAAATTAATCGCCTTAGATAAAGATAACAATCTATTAGATACTTGGGGTCCTAGGCCAGCCGTAGCCACAAAAATGGTTGCGGATTACAAAACCAAACACGGTGTTTTAGATGCTCAATTAAAAGAAGATTTGCAAGTTTGGTATAACAAAGACAAAGGTAAAAGTACACAGGACGACTTTATAAAATTATTGCAAAAAAATTAAAAGGATACATCTTAAACTTTTAGAGGATACTTTGTAAAAACTGCAAATTTGAATTTTAAGTTTGCGGTTTTTCTTTGCGTATATTTGCAGGATAAAATATAAGTTATGTTTGTAGATTATAATACAATTTCAGAAGATGCTAAAGTTTGGGTTTATCCTTCAAGTAGAAAATTTTATCCAACGGAAATTGAAGAAGTTGAACAAAAAATTAAAACATTCGTAGAAAACTGGAAAGCTGATGACGAAAATTTTAAAGCCTCTTATCAATTTTTATACCATAGATTTATCATTTTTGTGGCTGATGTTTCTGAAACTACCGTAACAAATGCCGATATTGATGCTTCTGTTTCCTTTATTTTAGAACTTCAAGAAACGTACAAAATTGAACTTTTAGACAAAATGAATGCTTGCTTTAAACAAGGCGAATTTGTACAATATAAAGAACTAAAAGACTTCAAAAAGCTAGTTAAAAACAAGGCTGTAACAGGAAAAACAATCATTTTTGATAACTTGATAAACAACAAAGAAGATCTAGAAAATTTTTGGGAAATTAGCATAGAAAATAGCTGGTATAATCGATTTTTATAAAACTGTATGCTGCAAGTAAACAACATTACTTTTGGATATTCTAAAAAGAAAATTGTTTTAAACAGTTTTAACTTCACTTTAAATGAAGGGGAACACCTTTGTGTAATGGGTGAAAGTGGTTGTGGAAAATCTACCCTTTTAAAAGCCATTTATGGTTTAGTTAACTTAAAAAATGGAACAATTTTTTGGAAGGAAAATAAGGTTTTAGGACCTAAATTTCATTTAGTTCCGGGAATGGATTTTTTTAAATATGTTGCGCAAGATTTTGATTTAATGCCATACACCTCTGTATCTGAAAATATTAAAAAATTCTTGTCGCGCTTTTATCCTGAAGAAAGTGAAAAACGTACACAAGAATTATTGGACGTGATTGAAATGAAACCTTTTGCCAACACAAAAGTTAAAAATTTAAGTGGTGGTCAAAAACAACGCGTTGCCATTGCACGAGCTTTAGCGAATGAGCCAGAATTACTGTTGCTAGATGAACCTTTTAGCCAAATAGACAACTTTAAAAAAAACGCTCTTAGAAGAAATTTATTTACCTATTTAAAAGAAAAAAACATAGCTTGTATTGTTGCTACGCACGATAAAAATGATGCACTTTCTTTTGCTGATCAATTAATTGTAATTAGAAATAATAAAATTCTAGTAAAAGATGCGCCAAAAGAGATTTATAAAAACCCAAAAGAAAAATATGTTGCTGCTTTGTTTGACGATGTAAATGAAATTACTATTCATGGTAAAAATGTTTTATTATATCCTCACCACATAAAAGTCGTAGAAAAATCTAACTTGCCTGCAATAGTTTTGAACACTTATTTTAAAGGTTCCTATTGGCTGATTGAAGCAGAATTTGAAAATCAAAATATATTTTTTAACAATCCTGTAGCGTTACAAAAGGGAGAAACTATCGCACTTTCTTTTATAGAATCTGTTTAATTTTTATTTTATTTTCGTTAAAAGAAAACTCTTTATTTTCATTGCTTCCTAGTAATAGTTTCCCAATTGGAGAGGATACGGAAATCGCAAAAAAATCATCTCCACCAAATGTTAGCTTACCTGCAGAAATACTTAAAAAGTAATTGGTTGTATCTGTAAAAATGACGCTTCCTAAATGAGCAATTTTTAAAGTTTTAGTAGTATTAATTTTTGATAAAATTTCTTTCATTTCTTGAATTCCAGCAAATTGCTGACTCGCTTTTTCCATTTCTAATTGCAACATCGCTCTGCCAGTTTCGTGTTTATCTCCAGCAGAACTCTTAGTTTCAGAATGCAATGCTTTTTGGTTGGATGAAATAATTTCCTCAACCGTTTGTGCACGTTTATTTACAAACGCTTCACATTGTTTAAAAAGTTCTTGTTTGATATTCATTAGGTATTTAAAAAAGCAAATCCACCATAATTTCCATGATGAGAAGTTGAAACAGCAACTGGTAATTTTATTTCTTGCTGATATAAAAATGGAACTTGAAATTCATTTTTTTGAACAACAACATCTTCAGCAAAATAAGACAACATTTGCTGGTTTGTAGTTTTGGTTTGAAAAGCTTTTTTTTCTATAAAAAAAGACTCTGAAACCATTTTACTTATTTTATTTTTTACAGCAAAACTGTGGATATAGTTTTCTGATATTACGTATTTTATGTAATAAAAAGAATTTTCTACTTCTACTATCCCCTCTGATTCAGAAAATATTTTACACCTAAATTTTTTAGGTGCGAAAAAACGTTTTTGAAACTCTTGCACAAAGCATTTATAAGCAGCTTCTTTCATAGTCCAGAACAACCAAACTTGCAAAAAAGGATTTTCTGAATTTAAAATAATTTTTTGTTCTTCCGCTGTAAATTGTTTTTCTAAAAATCCTTTTCGCTGCCAATTACTTTGGGTTTTCGCTACCTCTAAATCAACAATATCATTACCAATCATTATGCTGATAATTTTTCTTCAATAATTTGCATCGCTGCTTTTACAGAAAGCATTTTCTCCATAGAATCGTTGTCAATTTCTATGTTAAACTCATCTTCTACATCTAAAATAACATCTACTAAATTGGCAGAATTTATTTTTAAATCATTGATAAAATCTGTTTCTTCCGTTAAGTTTTTAAAAGCTTCCTCATCTTGGATGTATGGTTTTACAATCACTTTTAACTTTATAATTAATTCTTCTTTTGTCATTTTATTGAATATATTTTTTAAAGATAACACATGCATTTACATCACCAAAACCAAAACTTGCTTTTGCTACAATATTTATATTTTTTTCAATCATTTTAGTCGGAATTTTATCCGAAGAAATCAATGCTACTATTTCTGGATGAATGTCTTCACAATTAATATTCGGAAAAACAAACTGTTCTTTAATTTGCAACACAGAAGCTACAGATTCTATCGCACCAGCTGCAGCCAAACAATGCCCAACCATAGATTTTAAGGAGTTTATATAAGGAAAATCAGCTCCTTTTCTCTGTAAAGCATTCGTCCAGTTTTCTATTTCTAAACCATCTTTTGATGTGGCTGTTAAATGTCCGTTTATTACATCAATTTCTGATGCTACAATTTCTGAATCTAGCAATGCATCTGTAATGCATTTTTGAACTGCTTCTGGATTGGGTGCAGTTAATGTTCCGCTATTTCTTTGTCCGCCAGAATTGACATTCCCTCCCAAAACCTCTGCATAAATGGTTGCGTTTCTTGCTAAAGCACTCTCTAAAGATTCTAAAACCAAGGCCCCTGATCCACTTCCAGGTACAAATCCTGATGCTGTTTCGCTCATCGGTCTAGAACCTTTTTCTGGTGTTTCATTGTGTTTATAAGTCATTACTCGCATCGCATCAAAACCACCCCAAGTATATAAACTACTATCGCTAGAACTACCCACTAACATTCGTTTTGCTTTCCCGTTTTTAATGCGTTCAAAACCTACTAAAAGTGCTTCTGTACCAGTTGTACAAGCAGATGAATTTGTCGTTACTTGATTACCAAAACCTAAAATTCCACCTAAATATGCAGAAATTCCGCTTGCCATCGTTTGCACTACAGAAGTACTTCCTAATCGTCTTACCTTTTGTTCATCAATCAAGTAAATGGATTCTCTAAATTTCTCAATTCCTGAAGTTCCTGTTCCGAAAATTAAACCTGAATCGTAGTCTAAATTTGAGTTTTCATCCACAGAAAAACCAGCATCTTTCCAAGCGTCAATTCCTGCCATGCAACCATATAAAATAGAGGTACTATTAAACCCTCTGAGTTGCAAAGGTGTTAAATATGCTAACTTTTTTTCTTCGGAAACTTCTGGAATTCCGCCAATACAGCAAGAAAAACCTTTGTCTTGTAATTCTTGATGAAAAGTAATTCCTGATGTTCCTGTTTTTAGGGCTTTTGTAAACGCTTCTAGGCCTACTCCGTTTGGTGCGACAACCCCTAAACCTGTAATTACGACTCTGTTTTTCAAATTTTAATACGTTTTAATCTGTTCTCGATACAATCCCGCCCAAAAGCGGAATCACTCGAACTGACAATTTTTATTTAGCGATAATCATTCCAGAAATAGTTCCTCTACAGACCAATTCGCCCTTTATATTGTACATTTTTACAGCACATTTTAATTTGTTAAATCTAAAATATTCTTTTTCTGAAACAACTCTTACTTTTTCATTCGGATACACAGGTAAAAAGAAATCGACTTGATTGGAAGTTAAGGCTATTTGAGGTTTTTTTTTTGATGAAATATCCTCTTTTAACAAATAAATACCCAAACAAACCAAGCCAATTTGCGCCATCGTTTCCGTTAAAATCACACCTGGCGTTATTGGATTTTCTTTAAAATGACCTTTGTAAAAAAACTCACTTTCACTAAATGTATATGTGCCTGAAACGCCATTTTCTGAAACTTCTAAAAGTTCATCCACAAACAAAAAAGGTTTGCTATAGGGTAAATATTGTATGATATTTTTTGTATCCATTCTAATTTAAACTTTCGCCACCATCAACTTTAATAATCGTTCCGTTAATCCACGAAGCTTCATCTTTATTCAATAAATAAACCACGTTTGCCACATCTTCCGGAATAGTTAATTTACCAAACGGATTTCTTTTTAAAGTATGATTTTTGATACTTTCACTATCTGGAATCATATTCAAAGAAGCGGTATTTGTAACGCCAGCCTGAATACAATTTGATCTAATTCCCAAGGGCGCAAACTCTAAAGCAATGTTTCTGGAGATTGCTTCTAAGGTAACTTTTGCCGCAGAAACTGCTGCGTAATTTTTCCAAGGTTTTGTGTTTCCTTCACTTGTAAAACCGATAATTCTTGCGTCATCAGCAAATAATTTTTTATCAAAAATTGCCTGAAACCAATCATACAGACTAATTGCCATTGCATTGATTGTGATTTGAAAATCGTCGTTTTGTAATCTTTGAAGATTATCAGAAATCATCGGTTTTAAATTGCCTTTTGCAATAGAATGCACCAAGGTTTTCACTTTGCCATTTAAGCCTAATTTCTCTTTTATTTCCGATAAAACATTTTCTCTTTTTTCTGAATTCAAAGCGTCTACATTAAAAGAAGTAAATGCTATATTTTCTTCCCTAATTTCATCAAAATGTTTTTCAATTTCTTGAATTTGGGCTCTCGAATTTCTATGAACAACACAAATATTCATGCCGTGCTTCGCCAACTTTTTTGCTGTTGCCAAACCTAATCCGCTAGAACCTCCTAAAATAATTGCCCAATAATTTTTATCTTGAAACTCTCTCATTCTTTATTTATTTCACTTCGACAAACTAAGTGTAACATTAAGGTTTACATCTAAAATTACCACTCTAACAAAATTCTTTGTGCAGAAAAACCAGGACCAAAACTCAGCATTAAACCGCGTTCGCCTTTTGCAGGATTTCGATCCATAAAGCGTTCTAAAACATATAAAACGGTTGCGCTAGACATATTGCCATACAATCTTAAAACCTCTTTTGTATCGTCTATGTTTTTACCTAAAACACCAAATAAAGCCTCTACAGTTTGTACAATTTTTTTTCCTCCCGGATGAAAAATCAAGTGATTTACATCTTCAATCGTTAAATTATTTCGTTCTAAAAATGGATGTACAATTGCCGGAAAATGATCTGATATTTTCTGCGGAACTTCCTTATCCAAAATCATTTGTAACCCAGAATTTACCAAATTAAAACCCATCATATGCGTTGCATCATAAAAATGATACATGGCTTCGTCAATTATTTCCGGACCTTTATCTTCTTCACAAGAAGACAAAATTACTGCGGATGCGCCATCACCAAAAATAGCAGCGCTTACAATATTTGCCATCGAATAATCTTCTAATTGAAATGTTGCTGTTGGCGCTTCAACGGCAACTACTGCCGCTCTTTTATTAGGATTTGATTTTAAAAAATTCTTAGCGTAAATAATGCCCGAGACTCCTGCGGCACAGCCCATTTCTGTAACTGGCAAACGTACAATATCTTTCTTCATTCCTAGAGAATTTATCAAATACGCATCCATTGAAGGAATCATAATTCCGGTGCAACTTACGGTAATAATGTAGTCTAAATCTGTTGCTTTTAAATTTGCTTTTTCTAATGATTTTTTTAGCGATTGTTCTGCCAACTGCACAACTTCTCTTGCATAAATATTGTTTTTATCTTCAAAAGAAGTAGCTGTAAAAACTTCCTCAGGATCCATAATTGAGTACCGCCTATCAACGCCAGCGCCTTCAAAAAGCTTGGTTACTTTTCGTTGAAAACGAGTGTCTTGATCTTGCATCCATAGTTGTACAAATGGAATGATATCCTTTGTTTCTCTGTAATATTTTGGGAGTTGCTTTGCAACCGCTGTTATTTTTACTTTCATAATTTTTTGTTACGCAGAGATTCACAAAGCTTTCTTGCAGAGATTCTCGGAATTTTATTATATCTTTTTTGACACGGATTTTACTGATTTTCAATGGTTATTAAACCGTACATTGCTTTAATTTATTTTAACTTTATACCTTAAACTTAAAACTTTGAACTCTTTAGAATCCATAAATATCGAAATGCCCATTTCCAAGAAATCAATGGTTTTACATTTATTTTTTCTGACAGTTCTATTAAATCTTTTCTTTTAAATCCTCTTAAAACAGAAGTTAATCCGTCTTCAATAATCATTCTATTTTTGATAAAAATAGATAGCAACATAAATAAATAATACGCTAATTTATTTCTGTGTAAATCGTTTACAACAATCCCTATTTTAGTTTGTTTTAAAGTATTATTTAAAAAGGAAACCAACGCTGGCTGTTTAAAATGGTGTAAAAATAAAGTTGCTAAAACAACATCAAAGGTTCTGTTTTTAAATTCATCCGAAAAAATATCTTGGGTTTCAAAACTCAATTCTGGATATTCTATAGATAATTCATTCGCATATTCGATCGCAGTAGGATTTGCATCAATACCAATCAACTTAAATTGATACCCATTTTTTCTGCCAAACTTGGCAACATCTCGCAAAATATCTCCGTGACCACAACCAATATCTATAATTGTGATTTCTTGTTCTTTTGAGCTATCTATTAAAATCGTTTTTAATCCGTTTACGGCTAACTTATTACCTCCTAACCAACGATTTATGTTTTCTAATTTATCTAAAGTATCTCTTAACAATTCGCCACCAATAGAAAAATCGTCCATCAATTCTTCTTTGTCAGTTCTATTTTTAGTGCTGATAAAAAACTCCATTATAATTTCATCGGTTTACCGTGCGTTTGTTTAATAATCATAGGAATTATAAAAGGGGCTCTTCTTAAAACCTGCAACAATAAATTAGCAATTGTATTTTTTCTAAATAACATTGCAATAAAATGACCTGCTTTTAACCTCCATTTAAATTGCTTATTCCACTGTCTAAGGTACTGCTTTTCGAGCTCACTTCTTGAAGAATTAACACCTTTGTAATAATTTAGAATCAATTTAGATGCTATTTGTGCAGATTGAATTGCCATACTCATTCCGTTGCCACAAAGTGGATGAATCATGCCGGCAGAATCGCCACACATAATCATGTGATTTTCAATCGGATTTTTAGTTTCAAAAGAAATCTGACTGATAGAAAGTGGTTTGTCAAATATTGGTTCTGTATTCTTAAAAATTTCTTTTAAAAATTGATTTTTGAAAACAACATTTTCCTGAAAATCATCGATGTTTTTATACTTTTTAAAGGCGGAATAATTAGTGATATAACACAAATTAATCGCGTTATTTTCTACTTTAGAAACACCACAATACCCTCCTTTAAAATTATGAAGCGCTACTAAATCTTGCTGAAAATTTCCTTTTACATGAATTTTTACACCTAAATAAGGTGATTTTTTTTGAATAAAATCACGATCCATTTTTACATCTAATAAAGAACGTTTTCCAAAAGCCCCAATAGCAATTTTTGAAGTAAAAGTATTGTTTTCTTTTGTTTCAACGTGAAATAATTCTTCTGAAAAATCAACATTTACAACAGAATCTTGTAAAATTTTTACACCATTTTTTATTGCTTTTTTTGATAATTCCAAATCTAAAGTGTACCGAGAAATACCAAACCCGCCCAAAGGTAATTTGGCTGAAATCAAGTTATTTTTAGTTGTTGAAAGTTGAAAATTATCAATTTTTACAGCGCCGAAATCAAAAGGGTTGATATCCAAAAACTCTAAATAAGGCAACACTTCATTCGAAATATACTCGCCACAAACTTTGTGTTTTGGATATTCATTTTTCTCAATCAATACTACTTTTTTACCAAATTTAGACAAGTGAATCGCATTACACAAACCTGCCAAACCGCCACCAATTATAATAATATCAGCAGCGAATTTACCCTTTATTTGATTTTTAGTTTCAATAATTTTTTCCATTTATTTTAATAATTCCGCTAATTCTTTACCAACCAAACTGCCAATTGCAATTCCCATTCCGCCTAAACGAACTCCGCAAAAAACGTTTTCAGAAACTTGTTTTACAATTGCTTTTTTCTGATTCCCCACACCCATAATTCCGCTCCATCTGTGTTCAATTTCAAAATTAGTATTTGGTAAAATAGTTTCTTTTAATATTTTTTCTAATTCATTTTGAATGATTGCTGTTTCACCAAATTCTGTAGTTTCTTCCGTTCTAAAATCGAGATTTCTGCCGCCTCCAAACAAAATTCTATTATCAATATTTCTAAAATAATAATAGCCTTTGTCTAAATGAAAAGTTCCTTTTATGTGTAAATTTTTAATGGGTTTTGTAATCAAAACTTGCGCTCTTGCAGGTTGCACATTTTCTTGTAAAAGCTGAGACGCAAAACCATTTGTAGCGATAAATAGTTTAGTTGTTTTAAAAGTTATTTTATCCGTTTTTACTTCTATCTGATTTCCTGTTTCGACAAAACCATCCACAGAAATATTATTTACTATTTTAACACCCAACTTTTGGACTTTCAATAACAATTCAGCCGCCATTTTACCGGTATCAATCTGACCTTCAAAATTATTTACAATGTATTGCTGATGTACTTTTTGAAAACTAAAATTATTATCAGAAATAGAAAAAACGTCTGCTTTAAAAATAGGTTTTAAACGCTGATTAATTTCCTCTTTTTGAGAAATACATTCCTCAAAAAAAGCTTGGTCTTTGCATAATTCAAAGCCTTTGTTTTGTTGAAAATCGATGTTCTCATCTCCTAAATTTGTACGCAATAATTGCACTCCTTTCCAGCGTTGATTTACCAAATTAAAAACCTCTTCTTTAGTATGAGAATTTAAATCATCAATAATTTCTGACAAACTTCCAAAACAAGCAAAACCTGCATTTTTAGTGCTCGCACCTTGTGGTAACATTCCCTTTTCAAGAATTAAAATTTTAGCTTTTGGATCGTTTTTCTTCAATTCTAAAGCGCAATTTAAACCCACAATTCCACTACCAACAATTGTAAAATCGATGTTTGTAAACCACTCTTTTAATTCCCAATAACTATAATTCATTTATATCTTTTTTTCAAAACAAATACTATTTTCCATTTCTTTGTATTGGCCGTAATTCGATAGTACATGATAGCCACATTTGTGATAAAATTTCACGGCTTCAAGTTGTCTTTTTCCTGTTTCTAAAACACATTTTTTATAGCCTAATTCTTTTGCCCAAATTTCTAATTCCTGCAATACTTTTTGCGCGAATCCTTGGTTTCTAAAATACGAAGAAACAAACATTCTTTTTACTTCTACAGTGTTTTTATCAAACTTTTTAATTGCTCCACAACCAACTGGTTTTTTATCAGCATACACTACAACCACATTTTTAATGACATCAATATTATTAAACTGATTATAAAAAGCGTGTTCGTCTCCATCCGTAATTTTTAGATACGAATCTAAGTGCTGTATCAAAAGAACGAAGTCTTGGTTTTCTGAATTTGTTCTTAAAATAGTCATTTTTATCTTTTTAAGATCTCAAAGGTTTTAAAAATTCTTGAGGTCTTTTTTAATTGCGTCAAAACTCAAATTGTAATTGCACCCAAATTGGTTCTTTTTTTTCTGTGTTTAAATTTCCGAAAGAAATTCCTAATAGCCGTACAGAATTTTTTAATTTTTCTTGAAATAATAATTCTTTTACAATCGGAAAAAAATCGCGCTTCGTTTGCATAAAAACTCCTTTTGTTTTGCTTCTGGTTTGTTGTGTAAAATCTGAATATTTAATTTTTAGCGTAATCGTTTTTCCTTTCGTATCCGATTTTTTCATGCGCCTTTCTAGTTCATCAGCAATTTTCTCTAATTTATCAATCATAAAAATTTCTGAAGAAATATTTTCATTAAACGTTCTTTCTGCAGCAATCGATTTCTGAATTCTATTCGGTTTTACTTTGCTATTATGAATTCCTCTAACAATATTGTAATAATTTGTTCCTGATTTTCCGAAGAATTTAACGAGTTCTTCTAACGATTTTTTCTTTAAATCATTCCCTACAAAAATACCTAAATTATACATTTTTGCGGCAGTAACTTTGCCAACTCCGTAAAACTTATTGACGGGCAATTCTTCTAAAAACTGAATTACATCCTCCGGATTCACTGTTTTTTGTCCGTTTGGTTTGTTAATATCCGAAGCTACTTTTGCAATAAATTTGTTAATAGAAATCCCTGCAGAGGCATACAAACCAACTTCATCAAAAATTCGCTGTCTAATTTCTTTGGCAATCAAACTTGCAGACGGATTCCCTTTTTTATTTTCTGTGACATCCAAATAGGCTTCATCCAAAGAAAGAGGTTCTACTAAATCTGTATAGTCGTAAAAAATTTCTCTAATTTTTGCTGATATTTCTTTGTAACGCGCAAAATCGGTTTTTACAAAAATTAAATGCGGACATTTTTGCTTTGCTAAATTGCTGCTCATTGCTGATCTTACACCAAATTTACGCGCTTCATAACTGGCTGCAGAAATAACACCTCTTATTTCGTTTCCGCCAACTGCAATAGCCTTTCCTCTTAATTCAGGATTGTCTAATTGCGCTACAGATGCATAATAAGCATCCATATCTACATGAATTATTTTACGAAAAGGAGGTTCCAATTCCATCTCCCGAAATTACAAAATGAGATACAAATTTTACATGTTTTTAAAAATTTTGTGATTCTTTTAAATTTATTAGAAATCTAACCAATCCAAAAATATTTATACATAAGAAGCCTATGCATCAAAAAATTATGTATATATTTGATTTTTTAGAAAACAGCAATTAGATAATTTTTAATATTAAATCGATCACAAATTAACTTCTCGATACAATTTCGTTGAAAAATCGAAATCACTGGAAGTGACAGCCAAATAGTTTAGGTTCAGTTTTAATATTAAACACATAAACAATTACACGATTAAACACATAACCGATTACACAAAAAAAAATGGGAAATCAGAAATTATACAAAGGTTCTTTACAAACTATCATTTTAAAATTATTAGAAACCCATGATAAAATGTATGGGTATGAAATTACACAAAAAGTAAAAGAATTAACCAAGGGCGATTTAAAAATTACAGAAGGCGCTTTATACCCAGCTTTGCACAAATTAGAAGCCGATGGTTTGTTGGATGTTGAAGTTGCAAAAGTTGGTAACCGACTGAGAAAATATTACAAACTTACAGAAAGTGGCACCAAAGAAACTGCCAACAAGTTGGATGAAATGCAAGAGTTTTTAAAAACAATGCAACATTTAGTAAATCCTAAATTTAGTTTGGAGTAACATGGAGATAACAGCACAACAACTGGAAGAAATAGAAAATTATCTTGCAAAAATAAAGTTTGATTTCGTCGATTTAAATGCCGAGATTTTAGATCACATCACTTCGGATGTTGAAAGTTTACTGGATAAAAATTACTCTTTCGAAAATGCGTTTGCTTTAGTTAAACTTCGATGGGAAACATATTTTAGAGACACTTCAAGTTTCTTTTTTGGATTGCAATATTCAGAATCTAAAATTGTGGTGAAAAAAGCGGTAAAAATGTTTAAACCATTTTACTTTTTGTATTTGACAGCTTATATTTTACCAATGATAATTTTCACTAATATTTCTATTGTTTTCCAAAAAAATACAATAGATTTTTTAAACGGATTTTTGAATTCAATTTCAGCTGTTTTCTTCTGCTATTTAATCTATATCATCCTAAAAGTTATAAAAGCCAAAGTAAAAACAACCTATCGTTTTATCTTAAAAACGCAATATTTAGGTGTTATTTTCTTAATTCTTCCTTTATTGATGGGTAATTATTTTAATGATGATGGAAGTTTAATTCCTTTTTTAATTAGTTTTCAAAGTGGTGGTTTTGCAGTAACGTATATCTGTCATTATTTCTATAAAAAGCACGAAGAAGTGATCAAGAAATCTAAAATTTAATAACGATGGAATTAACTAAAAAACACACAGAAGAACTCTACATATTTACACGTCAGCATTTTGTAGAATATTATGATGTACAAACAGAATTAGTAGATCATTTAGCCAATGATATTGAGCAAATTTCAGAAGAAAATCCAAATTTATCTTTTGAAGATGCAAGAGATAAATCATTTAAAAAATTCGGAATTTTTGGTTTTATGGATGTTGTGCAATCAAAAGAATCACAAATGACAAAAAAGTATTTTAAACTCATTTTAAAGTTTATAAAAGAATGGTTTAAACCTCTTAAAATTGTATTCACGCTATTGATTTTTTTCGGGTTTTATCAACTTCAAAAAGTACCGAATGCAGATATTGTATACAATGCCATATTTATGGGTATTATTTTTGCTCAAATAACCTTGATTATTCTAAATTCTAGAAAACTAAAAAAGAAATTCAAAACAACTAATAAAAAATGGTTATTTGAAAACATTATAAACATTCAAGGTTTAGGAAGTGCTACTTTAATTTTATTTTACTTTTTTAATTTCCCTTTTTCAAATACCAAAGATTTTCTAATAATAGGCGATTTTAGAAAAGCATTTTCTGCATTCCTGTTTACTTTTTTGGTTATTTTTGGGTACATCACATTAATAGTTATTCCTAAAAAAGCAAACCAATTATTGCAAGAAAATTACCCTGAATATAAATTTATTTAAATTACTTAATAATGAAATTAACAGAAAATCAAATAGATGAGCTCTATAAATTTACCCGAGAACACTATGTGTATTTTTACGATGTACAATCTGAGTTAGTAGATCATTTAGCAAACGATATTGAAGAAATTTGGGTAGATAAACCAAAGCTTTCCTTTGAAGATGCAAGAGATACATCATTCAAAAAATTCGGAATTTTTGGTTTTATGGATGTTATTGATGCCAAGCAAAAAGCAATGAATAAACGGTATTGGAAAATAATTTTACGTTTTGCAAAAGAATGGTTTACAGTTCCTAAAATAGTCATTACTATTAGTGTATTTTTTATCTTTTTTATGTTACTGCAAATTCAATATTCTGAGTATATATTCTTAGCAACACTTTTGATTTTAATTACTTTAGAAATGAGAATTGTTTATTTTGTAAGAAAGCAACATAAAAAAAAGGAAGCTAAAAAAGAGAAGATTTTTCTGTTAGAATCTATGATTGGCGATACCAAAAACGGCTTTACAGGTTTTACTTTTGTCAACTTATTTAATACTTTTAATTTAACAGGATCCGATTTTAGCTCATTAAATATGTATTGGGTACTTATAATTTCGGTTGTTTTAACTTTGTTGTGTATTCTCTTTTATGTTTCCAATTATATCATACCTCAAAAAGCAGAAGAATTATTGCACGAAACGTATCCAGAATATAAATTAGTAAATAATCTGTAACAAAACACGTTTTTCAACTACTTATTAGCAATCAAACTAATTTACTAAACTTATGATTTCACACTTTTTAAAATTAGAATGGAAACAATATTTTAGGTCTGCAAATTGGCAAAAAAGTATTTTTTTAAATATTCTTTTAGTGCTCTTTGCGCTCTATTTTATAGCTTCCTTTTTAATAATTGGTATTGGCGGATTTTACATTCTTGAAGAACAATTTCCTGATAAAGATCCACTTATTTTAGTCAATTCATTTTTACTTTTTGCAATTGTTGGCGATTTAATTTTTAGATACATCATGCAAAAATTACCCGTAATGAACATTAAACCACTCCTTACTTTAAACATCCCAAGAAATAAGATTGTGCATTTTATTTTAATAAAATCTTCATTCTCCTTTTTTAATATCATGAGTTTGTTTTTTTACATTCCGTTTTCGGTCGTTTTAATCAAAGAAGGTTATGAAGTTGCTGGGATTTTAGGCTGGCTAGCAACCATGATTTTATTGATTCAATCTGCTAACTTTTTAAATTTTTTAATCAATAAAAACAATCTGGCCCTTGGCGGATTAGTAACCTTGTTAATTGGTGGTTATTTAGTGCAACAGTATGAAATTTTTAATTTGGCTGGTTTTGTGGGTGAAAGTTTTGATTTTATATGCCAAAACCCAACCACAGCAATTGCGTTTTTAGTTTTACTGATAATTCTTTACGTGTTAAATTATAAACAATTAAGAAACGAAGTCTATTTAGATGCATTAATATCCGAAAAAACAAAAGAAGCAAACGCATCCGATTTATCTTTTGCAGATAAATTAGGCGATTTAGCACCATTTATAAAAAACGATTTGCGTTTAATTTGGCGTAATAAACGTACAAAATCTTCTACTTGGATGATTTTAATAAGTTTAGGTTATGGTTTATTTTTCTATCCTCAAGCCATGTATAAAGACATGGTCGTTATGTATGTTTTGGTTGGTGTTTTTTCCACGGGAACTTTTTTAATCAATTTTGGGCAATTTATTCCTGCTTGGGATTCTGGGTATTATAAAATGTTAATGAGTCAGAATTTTAAATACCATCGTTATTTAGAATCTAAATTTACAATCATGACGATTAGTGTCGTAGCTCTTTTTGTATTGGGAATTCCCTATGTTTACTTTGGATGGAAAGTTTTATTCGTACATTTTGCAGCCATGATTTACAATATTGGCGTAAACACACATGTAATTTTATACGGTGGAACTTTTAACAGAAAAAAAATAAATTTAGATGAAAAAGCTGCTTTTAATTTGCAAGGAACAGGCGCTGTACAATGGCTAATTGGTTTACCATTAATGTTGCTACCAATGGGACTTTTTGCACTAATTGATTGGTTGTTAAGTTTCGAAATAGCAGTAGTTGTCATTGCTGGTTTAGGCTTTATTGGTATTGCTTTTCATCAAAAATTAATGGCTTTGATCACCAAAAAATACATTACAAATAAATATGTAATGATTCACGCATTTAATCAAGAAAACTAAGACATAAAATAATGATACAAACTACGCAACTTTCAAAAAAATACGGAAAAACGGAAGTTTTACATATCGATTCTTTAGAGATTCCTACAGGTCAAAGTTTTGGTTTGGTAGGTAATAACGGAGCAGGAAAAACAACCTATTTTAACATACTACTAGATTTGGTAAGACCAACTACTGGCGCAATTATAAATCATGATATTCAAGTAAATAAAAGCGAAGAATGGAAAACATTTACAGGTTCTTTTATTGATGAATCATTTTTAATTGGGTATTTAACTCCAGAAGAATATTTTGAGTTTATCGGCGATTTAAGAGGAATGAACAAAGCTGATGTTGCAAAATATTTAGGTCAGTTTGATGAATTTTTTAACGGAGAAATTACAGGAAAGAAAAAATATTTAAGAGATTTAAGCAAAGGAAATCAGAAAAAAGCAGGAATTGTTGCTGCCATGATGGGGAATCCAAAAGTGGTTGTTTTAGACGAGCCTTTTGCGAATTTAGATCCGACAACACAAATTAGATTAAAAATAATTATCAAGGAATTAACTGCAAGCAAAGAAGTTACCGTTTTAATTTCGAGTCATGATTTAACACACGTAACCGAAGTTTGCGAGAGAATTGTGGTTTTAGATAATGGAAATGTGGTGAAAGATTTGCAAACATCCACAGAAACTTTAAAAGAATTAGAAAGCTATTTTTCAGTTTAAAGAGACTATTCTTATTTTATTACTATTTTTACGCTCTTATGTATACTTTTTTCTTTAGAAAATAGTTTTATATAAGAGTTTTTAGTTTCTTTAAAAGATTTTTTAATTTAGATGCATCCGTGTGAAAAAATACACTCAAAAAATAATTATGATTCTTCTTCTTTTTGTTGCCGCATATTCTTGTAGCACAAAGAAAGATACTATTATTAGCAGAAATTTTCATGCCATAACCACAAAATTTAATGTTCTATTTAACGGCCAAGAAGCCTTTAATAAAGGTATTGAAGAAGTAAATACGGGTTATAAAGACGATTGGTTTAGTCGTTTACCCATTGAACCAATTGTTTTTGAAGAAGATAAAATTGTCTTAGAATCTTTTAATTCGAATCCTGGAGCTGGTTTTGGAGGAGCATCCGAAGAAGAAAAAAAAGAATTAACCCCTTTTGAAAGAGCTGAAGAAAAAGCTGTAAAAGCCATTCAAAAGCATGGCATGAATATCGACGGAACTGAGCATAATAGCCAGATAGACAACGCATATTTATTATTAGGTAAATCTCGTTATTATTCTCAACGTTTTATTCCTGCAATTGACGCTTTCAATTATGTAATTGCAAATTATCCGCAAGCGAATTTAATAGCAGAAACTAAAATCTGGAGAGCAAAGGCCAATACAAGAATTGACAATGAAGAAACGGCTATTGAAGCGATGAAATTATTATTGGTTATTAGAGACACTTTAGAAGCTGATTTACCAGATGAAATTAAGGAACAAGGCCACACAGCTTTAGCGATGGCATATGTAAAAAGTGATAGTCTACAAAATGCTAAAAAACACTTGCAATTAGCAACTAGAACCTTGAAAAACAGAGATCAAGGAGCTAGAAATTTATTTATTTTAGGGCAAATGTATAGCGATGAAAATAAAAAAGATTCGGCTTTTTACGTTTTTGAAAAGTTGGTAAACTTTAAAAAAGCACCTTATAAATATAAGATTCACGCAAATATAGAATTGGCAAAAAATTTCTCTAAAGACTCTCTGTCAACAACTTTGTTAGAAAGAATGCAAAAGCTGATTAAAAACAGAGATAATAGACCTTATTTAGACGAATTGTATTATCAAACGGGTGTTTTACATCAAAATAATGACAGTATTACATTAGCTTTAAATAATTATAATAATTCTTTACGAGCTAAAAACGGAAGTGATAAACAAAAGACTTTTACCTACGAAAAACTAGGTGATTTGTATTTTAAAGATTCAGAATATCAATATGCAAGTGCTTATTATGATAGCGTTTTACAGGTTTCTAAAGACACTTTAGATATTAGAATTAGACGAATTAAAAGAAAATATAAAAATCTTGCGTCTCTAATTAAGTTTGAGGCAGTTGTTGCAAATAACGATAGTATTGTAAGAATAGCAACTTTACCTAAAGACGAACAAAAACTGTTTTTTGAAAGCTATATAGAAAAGCTTAAAAAGGCAGATGAAGATACTGCTCAATTGCGTTTAAATCAAATGGCATTTGGCAATTCTGTTGCTGGTTTGCAATCTGGGAAGAAAGGCAGTTGGTATTTTTATAACAACCAATCGACGTCTTTTGGTAAAACAGAATTTCAAAAAATTTGGGGAAACAGAAAGCTCGAAGATAATTGGAAATGGTCTGAAAAAGCAACAATTGGCAATAAAGTAACAAAAGATTCTGCACAAGTAAACACGGTAAATTTAAGATATGATTTAGATTCCTATTTACACACTATTCCGGATAGAAAAGAAACCATAGACAGCTTAAAAGTTGATAGAAATCAGGCTTTGTACGAACTAGGATTAATTTATAAAGAGCAATTTAAAAATCAAAATTTAGCAAAATCACGCTTAGAAAGATTGGCAACTTTAGATCCGAAGGAAGAGTTAATTTTACCTATAAATTGGCATTTGTATCAAATTTATAAAAATTTAGGGGATGCAAATCAATCAGAAATCTATAAAAATGTAATTCTTACACAATATCCAGACACCAAATTTGCACAAATAATTTTAAATCCGAATGTAATCTTAGAAGAAGAAGTTACTGTAAATGAAGTAGAAAAAGAGTACAAAAAAATGTACTATTTATACAAAGAAGGCAAATTTGAAGAAGTTGTTTTAAAAATTGATGCGTTTATTGTAACCGTCCCAAGCTCCAATTTAATTCCTAAATTTGAGCTTTTAAAAGCGTATGCTGTTGGTAAATACAAAGATATCGAGGCTTATAAAATTGCTTTAGAGTTTGTTGGCGTAAATTATGGTAGCACTGAAGAAGGCAAAAAAGCAAAAGAAATTATTCTACAAATAGAAAAATAGTTTTAAATAAAACAAACCGAAAACTATGGAAAGAAATGTGATTGCTAAAAACACTCTTATTATTGGTGATATAAAAGCGGATGGAGATTTTAGAATTGACGGAACTTTAGAAGGCAATATAACAATAAAAGGCAAAGTTATTATTGGTGCTACAGGGAGTGTAAAAGGGAACATTATAGCTGGTATTGCAGATATTGAGGGTGAAAGTACGGGAAGCCTAAAGGTTGAAAAAACGCTAACCGTAAAATCAATAGCAAAAATTTCTGGCGATGTTGTTGTTGGTAAACTTTCTATTGAGCCCGGTGCAGATTTTAACGCCACTTGCATTATGACAGGAATTATAAAAAATGTTGAAAACAGCAATGGAAAAAAATCCCAAACCAAAAAAATCTTTAAATAAGGCCATACATCTTTCTGGAGCCGGTTTACAAATGGGAGTCACCATTTATCTTGGTTTTCTCTTAGGCAAATGGCTAGATTCCGTTTTTGAAACAGCCTTTTTAACACAAACAGTTACACTTCTTGCTATCTTTTTAGCGATGTATTCGTTAATAAAACAAGCCAACAGAATTAATGATTAAGCATATTCTTATATACTTTTTAATATTCTTTGGTATTTTCTTTTTAAGTTTTTCAACGCATGAAAATTATATAGATACACAAGAAGTTATTTTACCTTTTTCTTTGCAGAAAGTGTATGTATTTCACCTTGGTTTTTCGGTGTTAGTTTGTGTAAATTTTAGGTTGTTTTCAAATGTTGATAAGATTTTTCCTCAACTTGGTTTTATCTATTTAGTTGCATTGTTTTTAAAAATTGTACTTTTTTGCGCACTCTTTTATCAATCTATCTTTAATGAAGAAAACCTATCTCAAATAGCACGAGTATCTTTATTTATACCAATGCTTATTTTTTTATCAACAGAAGCATTTTTTGTTGCTAAAATTCTAAACAAAAAAGAATAAAAAAAAGCAATAAAAAAATGTTTTATACTTTTGAATTATTGTCTACCTTTGCACGGAATTTACAAAGCGTATTCTAACAATGAAGATTGCACAAAAAACAATCAAGTTTCTTACAGTAGCAATAATAGCTTTTTCTTCGGCTACAATTTTTGCTACAAATACAGATAAAAAACACGACAATCAGAATGATGGTGATCGTGTTAATACGAAGAGTGAAGTAGATGCTTACATTATGCATCACATAAAAGATTCTCACGATTTTTCATTATTTTCATATACTTCAGATGCAGGAGAAAGAAAGCATTTTGGTTTTCCTTTACCTATAATTCTTTGGACAAGTGAAGGTTTGGTGAATTTTATGTCTTCAGAATTTCATCATAATGACGATGGTCATGTAATTTTTGAAAAGAAAGGGTTGAAGTTTGCAAAAGTTCATAGTAAAATATTAGAATTAGATACTGATGCTTCTACAGTTTCTTTTGATGAAACGCATCATGCTACAAACGCTCGTAAAGTTTTAGATTTTTCTATCACTAAAAGTGTCGTAGGTATATTATTGATTGGTTTCTTGTTATTATTCTGGTTTTCTAGATTGGCAAATCAATACAAAACAAAACAAGTTCCTACAGGTTTTGCAAGAGTTTTAGAACCTTTGGTTTTATATGTTCGTGATGAAATAGCAAGACCAAATATTGGTGATAAACATTACAGAAGATTTACGGGATATTTATTAACGGTTTTCTTTTTTATCTGGGTTTTAAATTTAGCAGGCTTAACGCCATTAGGTTTTAATGTAACAGGTCAATTAGCCGTTACGGCATGTTTAGCAATATTTACCTTAATAATTTATACTGTTAGTGGTAACAAAGAATACTGGATGCACATGATTTGGATGCCAGGAGTTCCTATTTTAATTCGTCCAATTTTAGCGGTTATAGAATTAGCGGGTGCATTAATTATCAAGCCATTTTCATTATTAGTACGTTTGTTCGCAAACATTTCAGCAGGTCACATTGTGGTAATGAGTTTAATCGCAATTATGTTCACGTTAAAAGAATCTTTAGGGGTTGTTGGTGCAACAGGATTATCTTTAGTATTATCATTTTTTATAACATTAATTGAGGTTTTAGTAGCTTTTCTACAAGCGTATATTTTTACCATGCTTTCAGCATTATTTATTGGTATGGCAGTAGCAGAGCATGATCATGATCACAAACATGATAAGAAAGGACATGAGATTCCTGATGCAGAAGATGTGAGAGCTGATTTTATTTAATAAGAGTTTTTTTTAATTTAATTTATAAATTTATTTACTATGTACAACATGATTGGCGCAGGATTAATTGTAATCGGAGCAGGAATTGGATTAGGTCAAATTGGTGGAAAAGCAATGGAAGGTATTGCTCGTCAGCCAGAAGCGACAGGGAAAATTCAAACAGCAATGATTATTATCGCTGCATTACTAGAAGGTTTAGCATTTGGTGCATTATTCTTAGGAAAATAATCCAAACGAAATCAAAAGATAGCGTTCTGTAACGGTTGGTTGCAGAACCTATTTTAATTTCATTTTTTTATCAGAATAAAAAAAATAAAAGCTTTTTTAAATTAAATAAAAAGTAATATGTATATAATTAGCTTATAGAATGGAAACTTTATTAAACGATTTTTCACCAGGATTATTTGTAGTATCAACAATATTATTGTTAATGCTTATTGCGTTAATGGTAAAATTTGCTTGGAAACCAATTTTAACATCTTTAGAAGAAAGAGAAACTGGTATTGAAAATGCTTTAGCTGCCGCAGAAAATGCACGTAAAGAAATGCAAAATTTAAATGCAGATAATGAAAGATTGCTTAAAGAAGCGAGAGCAGAAAGAGAAGCGATGATGAAAGATGCTAGACATATAAGTGATAGTATTATAGCTGAAGCAAAAGAAGATGCAAAAGAAGTTACCTCTGCATTAATAGAAAAAGCGCAAGCTTCCATTCAACAAGAAAAGCAAGCAGCTTTAGCAGAACTTAAAAAGTACGTTGCAGAATTATCAATCGGTATTGCAGAAACTGTAATTAAAAAAGAATTATCTTCTAAAAAAGATCAACTTGCATTAGTTGAAGAAATTTTGAAAGAAGTTACTTTAAATTAATATTTATGAAAGACGCAAGAGCAGCATTACGTTACGCTAAAGCAATCTTAAACCTTGCAAAAGATACTAAAGAAGAATCTGCGGTATATGAAGACATGCAGTTTATTGCGGCTACTATTTCTGAAAATCCAGAATTTGAAGTAATGTTAAAGAGTCCTGTAATAAAATCATCTCATAAAATAAAGGTATTAAATGCCATATTTACAGGTAAAGTAAACCAATTAACTCTAGGTTTATTTCATTTATTACAAGAAAATAAAAGAATAGAGATGTTAGCATCTGTTACGAAGCAGTATGCTATAATTTACGATTTTCTTAAGCATATTCAAGTTGCTAAAGTTACCACGGCTGTTCCTTTAACAAAAGAAGTTGAAGCTTTAGTTTTAGCTAAAATTGCGTCCTTAACTGGTAACAAAGCAAATTTAGAAAATTTAATAAACCCTGCTATTTTAGGAGGATTTATTTTACGTGTAGGAGATATTCAGTACGATGCAAGTATCTCTAATTATTTAAACGAATTAAGAAAGGAATTTGACAATAGTCACTATATTCCAAAAATATAAGTAGCTTTAAGCAATAAGTAATATGCAATGCGCATAAAGCTTAAAGCACAAAGCCTAAAGTAAATTTTAAAAAGATGGCAAGTATTAAACCAGCTGAAGTATCAGCAATTTTAAAGGCACAACTAACGAACTTTGAAGCACAAGCTTCATTAAGTGAAGTAGGATCTGTATTACAAGTAGGAGATGGTATTGCTCGTGTTTACGGATTAGCTAACGTACAATATGGTGAGTTAGTAGCATTCGATAACGGCTTAGAAGGTATCGTTTTAAACTTAGAAGAAGATAATGTAGGTGTTGTATTATTAGGCGCTTCAACTGAAATTAGAGAAGGTTCTACCGTAAAACGTACAGAACGTATTGCTTCTTTAAGAGCGGGTGAAGGGATTATAGGAAGAGTTGTAGATACTTTAGGAAGCCCTATAGATGGAAAAGGACCTATTGAAGGAAAAACGTATGAAATGCCTCTAGAGCGCAGAGCACCTGGAGTTATTTATAGAGAGCCTGTAACTGAGCCATTACAAACTGGTATTAAATCTATTGATGCAATGATCCCTGTTGGTAGAGGTCAACGTGAGTTGATTATTGGAGACCGTCAAACAGGTAAATCTACTGTTGCTATTGATACCATTTTAAATCAAAAAGAATTTTATGATGCTGGTAACCCAGTATACTGTATATATGTAGCTATTGGTCAAAAAGCTTCTACGGTTGCAGCTATTGCAAACATGTTAGAAGAAAAAGGGGCGATGGCGTATACAACCATCGTAGCAGCAAACGCATCAGATCCTGCAGCAATGCAAGTGTATGCACCATTTGCTGGAGCTGCGATTGGAGAATTTTTTAGAGATTCTGGAAGACCCGCTTTAATTGTTTTTGATGATTTATCGAAACAAGCAGTTGCTTACCGTGAAATTTCTTTATTATTAAGAAGACCACCAGGACGTGAGGCATATCCTGGAGATGTATTTTATTTACACTCAAGATTACTAGAACGAGCTGCAAAAATTATCAATGATGATAAAATTGCTAGTGAAATGAACGATTTACCAGATTCTTTAAGAGAAATTGTAAAAGGTGGAGGCTCATTAACTGCATTGCCAATTATTGAAACACAAGCAGGAGACGTATCAGCATATATACCAACAAACGTAATTTCGATTACGGATGGTCAGATTTTCTTAGATGGAGATTTATTTAACTCAGGTGTAAGACCCGCAATTAACGTAGGTATTTCTGTATCTCGTGTAGGTGGTAATGCACAGATTAAAGCGATGAAAAAGGTATCTGGTACTTTAAAATTAGATCAAGCTCAGTATAGAGAACTAGAAGCATTTGCTAAGTTTGGATCTGATTTAGACGCAGCTACCATGAATGTTATTTCTAAAGGACAACGTAATGTTGAAATCTTAAAACAAGCTCAAAACGATCCTTTTACAGTAGAAGATCAAGTTGCCATTATTTATGCAGGTTCAAAAAACTTGTTAAAGGAAGTTCCTGTAAAAATGGTTAAGAAATTCGAAAAGGATTATTTAGATTATTTAAATGCAAAACATAGAGATACTTTAGATTCTTTAAAGTCTGGTAAATTAACAGATGAAGCAATTGCTGTATTAGAAGCGGCAGCTAAAGAAATTTCTACTCATTTTAATTAGAAGTAGTTAGTGTTTAGTAGTAAGATTTTTTTCTTTCTACTGATAACTAATAACTAACAACTATTAACTAAAATATGGCAAATTTAAAAGAAATACGTAATAGAATAACCTCTATTAAATCGACAATGCAAATTACATCTGCCATGAAAATGGTATCTGCTGCAAAGTTGAAAAAAGCGCAAGATGCAATTACGGCAATGAGACCGTATTCATCTAAATTAAGTGAATTGTTGCAAAATTTAAGTGCAAGTTTAGATAGTGATGCTAGTAGTGAATATTCTAAACCAAGAGAAGTTTCTAAAGTTTTAATCGTAGCAATAACTTCTAATAGAGGTTTATGTGGTGGTTTTAACTCATCAATTACAAAAGGTGTAATGAGAACTATTCAGGAAAAATATAGCGATGTTACAGTTGATATATTTTCAATTGGTAAAAAAGGAGGCGATGTTTTAGCTAAGAAAGTGAGCGTTGTAGAAAAAAGAAACGATATTTACGATGATTTAACTTTTGATAATGTTGCAGCCATTGCAGAAGAGCTAATGGTTTTATATACCAATAGAACGTATGATAAAATTGAATTAGTCTACAATCAATTTAAAAACGCAGCTACTCAAATTACACAAGTAGAGCAGTTTTTGCCTATAAAACCAATTGACGGAGGAGAACAAACTTCAGACGCTGATTATATTTTTGAACCATCAAAAGAAGAAATTGTTTTAGCATTAATTCCTAAGTCTTTAAAAACACAGTTGTTTAAAGCTATTAGAGATAGTTTCGCTTCAGAACATGGCGCTCGTATGACCGCAATGCACAAAGCAACAGACAATGCAAAAGATTTAAGAGACGGTTTATTGTTAACATATAACAAAGCACGTCAAGCAGCAATTACAAACGAAATTTTAGAAATTGTTGGTGGTGCGGAAGCACTAAAAAATTAGATTTAGCATTTAGCGAAGTCAAATTTTAAAGACAAAAGCATTAAAAATTATTTTCGATTTACAGCATATTACAAAGTATAAAGAGCTTATCAAAATTTGATAAGCTCTTTTTTTTTATCTTGTCACAACAATTGAAATTCTTATAGAAACCTTAAAAAATGAAGACCATAAAAATTTTTGCTATACTCATAACTATCCAACTACTTACCCAATGTGCAAGTGCAAAGTTCGAAGAGAATCCGCCATTTGCGATTACATCAGCTATTTATAATAATTGGTCTGGAGGACAACCTGGCAATAGCGGAATAAATGTAACTATCAACTATACCTCCTTGTATCCCGTAAAATTTGATAGCATCTATTTTTTTAAAAAATAATGAAACTAGAGCACACAAAAACAAAAGAGAAAAAATCATTATAGCTAATTTTGTTTCCGCTGTAAAACAAGATATCACCCTAGACCTAAATTCATCCAAAGAAATAAATAATACAGTTCCTGAAATTAAAAAATTCCCTTTTAAACTCAATCAAAATGATGCAATTATTAGTTACATCCTAAAAGGAAAGACAAAATACTTCAAAGTAAAATCAATTAAAAAAGGGAAATCCGTATTTTATCCTAAAGCACCTAAAGAAAAAGAAATCAGATAGTTTATATACTATTTTGAAAGGGATTATTTTTTGGCACATAATTTGAATATACATAAGCATTGCCTTAAACCTGAAAGCTTATGAAAACTCTAAGATTACTTTTCGCGATTATTATTGCAGGCACTCTTCTAAATTCCTGCACTACAGTTTACCAAGATTCTTTTTATGAGTATCAGCCAACTTTAGAAGAAGTAGTTTCTGAGTACGATTTATGGTATGTAGATTATCATAGAACACTCGGAAATGGAGATATTCCTTATGTTTCAAGAGCTTTTACCTTATCTTTTATAAATGGCGTTTTATATGCAAATAACAACATTGTAGATATCGGCAGAACAGGAAATGGTTTAGGAATAGCTGTTGGAACTTATAATACTTTTAATGGTTTACTAGAAACCAACCACGATATAGATGGCGCCAACGACTTTGAAGTTACAATTTTATCTAACAATGAAATTAGATTATATAACCGCAGACAAAACGTAAATTACTATTTAATTGGCTATAGCACTAACAATTTTGATTATGATAAATTATTTTACGAAAATATAGAATATTTTTTACAAGAATACATTGCTTGGGGAAAATCAACTACTTCTGGAGGAACTCCAAATGCTTTTGATGATGAAAATTATTTAGCTTTTACGCCAGAAAATTTAACAACATTTTATAGTTCTAAAGACTATTTTGGCACACAAATTGAACATATTAATTGGAACTATACAGGGGGTTATAAGGTGTTTGATGTTACGGGTTATGAAGACCTTAAAGTTTTAACACTTAATTATGACGTTGGAGAGATAGAAGAATTCGAATTAAGCGTTATCAATGACAGTAACATTCGTCTGTATCATATAAAGTCAAACACCACGTATGATTTTTCTGCAAAGGGATTTGTACAGTATTTAAAAAGTGAAAAAAATGTTAAAACCGCAACACCAACTGTAAGGAATAACAACAGAAAACGTACTAAAGTAGTAAGAAAAATAAAGAATAGAAGAAATTTAAAATAAGTTTGGTTAGTTGATTTTTGGTTGGTTATTTCTCAATAACCAATTGAAAGAGGAACCGCCCTGAGGAGGGCGGTTTTTTCTTTGTTACTATTTGTTGAAAATACTATCCTCTTTCTTAAAATAAAACAAGTTGTTTTTATACTTTTATGACAATATTGACATTTCACTAAAGTTTACACTAAACTGATTTAGGAAAAAGGAAATTCATCATAAATTATTAATAAAAACAAATGAAGAAAACAGCATTTATAACGGGCGCAACTTCGGGAATTGGCAAAGCAACTGCAGAATTATTTGCTAAAAATAATATCCGATTGATTCTTTGTGGCCGAAGAGCAGAAAGATTAGATAAACTACAAGAGTTACTGAGTGACCTAACAGAAGTAACCACTTTACAGTTTGATGTATCCAAAAGAGACGAAGTAGCTGCTGCAATTGAATCACTTCCAGAAAATTTTAAAAACATAGATATTTTGATCAACAACGCGGGAAACGCGCATGGATTAGCTAGCATTCAAGATGGCGATTTAGATGATTGGGATGCCATGTTAGACATTAATGTAAAAGGTTTGCTCTATGTCTCAAAAGCAATCATTCCAAAAATGATTAAAAATAACAACGGATTTATTGTAAATATTGGTTCAATTGCCGCTAAAGAAGTGTATCCTAATGGAAATGTATATTGTGCGTCAAAACATGCTGTAGACGCTCTAAATAAAGCAATGAGGATTGATTTAAACAAACACAACATTCGTGTTTCGGCAATTCATCCTGGGGCAGTAGAAACCGAGTTTTCCGAAGTCCGTTTTAAAGGTGATACAGAGAGAGCAAAAATAGTTTATGCGGATTATAAAGCTTTACAACCAGAAGATATTGCAGATATTATTCACTTTGTAATCACAAGGCCTTATCATGTAAATATTGAAGATTTAGTAGTGTATCCTTCGGCGCAAGCAAGTGCGACAATTATCAAAAAAGATACCTATTAATTATTTTTATTTTTTATGATGGCCCATTATACATCATTTGAAAGTTTAAAAGTATATAAGAAGATAGTCATTTTTTGTAACAAAATACGGGAAATTATTATAAATACTACTTTATCTAAAAATTATAAACCGATAGAGCCATAGGTTCTTATGGTGCAGCAATGGATACTAGTATTGAAGATTTTGGTAGCGACGGTAATAAAAGAATTTATCCTGTTTTTAAGTTATTCAAGAGGTTCGTATTGTGAAAGTAAGGCACAGATTTTGAGAGCTTAAAATAGAAATCATATTTCCAAAGAACTTTTTCAAAAACTAGATTTGGATGCGAGTAAATTAATAGATCAACAATCTAAATTTATAAATTACCTGAAAAATTTGGATAAAAAAATACAAAGTTTGAATGAAACGGATGCCAATAAATAATAATAATAATTAGTGATTAACAAAAGACTTTTAATCAAAAATTTACTTTCTCAAAATGATGAGAATAGCTTTTATGATAAAAAGCAAAAACTATCTCTAAGTAATAAAGAAGGCAAAGCAAAGTTTTTAAAACATATTTGTGCACTTTCAAACTCAAACCCAGAAAACAATTCTTATATCGTAATTGGTGTGGAAGATGAAGAAAATAAAATTCTTGGTGTCGATTTCTATGATGATAGTAAAATCCAAAATTTGGTAAATGCGTATTTGATTAATCCACCAAAAATTCAATATGAAAACGTACCTTTTCCACGTTTACCAAGACATAAAGTCATTGGTTTGGTCACTATTCATCCAAATAATCAAATAACCTCCTTTTTAAAAAATACTTGGAAATATAAAAAGGGAACAATTTTTCACAGAAAAGGAAGTAATTCAATGCCTTTTTTGGGTACTCTTTTTGAACTAAAAAACACTAACAAATCAATAGTAGAATCCGTAGAAAATAACGCAAGAAATAATATTGAACTCACTTTAGATGGTGTGTTCGACTTTATCAATAATCATAAACCAGAGAATAATCCGCAATACAAAGTTTTTAATGAACAGTTTGTGCTGTGTTGGGCAGGAGAGAAGAAAATTATCAACCAAGAAGAATATTTTTCTAGAGTGGATATTGAATTGATTAACGAACAAGTTCGATTATTTTTTTCTGCTTTAGATGATGTTCAAATCACTTATAACAGTCATTCCTTTATTATTACAGAATATATATTGTTAGGTATTGAAGCCAGCGAAAAGTATTATCCTTTAGAAAAAACGATCATCAACTTTAAAGATAATGGCAAACATGACATTATTACTGAATTTTTGTTTCAGCCACCAAAATATAATGAAACAATTATCAATCATATTTATACGAATAGCAACAAAATTATTTCAAAAATTATAAATAAAACACCACTTTCTGTTTTAGAATATGAAGATGTTTTTAGATTACCCACCAATTATTTAATCTGTTTTTTAAATGGATTTTTAGACGCCTCGGAACAACTACAAAAAGCAAAGAATTATATGCGAAATTTAGAAGATAAAACCACCTATATCAAATATAAAGAGACGATTCGTATAATTAGAAAAGTAAAGTATAATTAGCTATATTTTAAATAAAGCAGCAATAAAATAGTGTAGATACCCAGATAGAATCTATAGAAATTACGTTGTTTTAAATACTCTTTATTATCAGGATATAAATTACCAAACAGCCCTTTTATTTCTTTGATGAAAAAGGGTTTTATATTGATTGTCCAGCTATCTGTTTGATAGACAATTTTTCTGAATTTACTTCTGTAAAAACTTAAAGGAAAACCCCAAATGGCAAATAGAATAAACCAACTATGTTCTTTTAGAAACTCAACCATACTTATTTTTTAGGAAACCAAGGAAAAAAGGAATTAGTTCTTGCTATATAGTCTTTGTACTTTGGTTTTGTGGTATTTAATGTTTTTTCAAGTAACGCAACGCCTGATACTTTTATAATTAATAAAGTCATAATTACAGCTCCGATAATTTGCCAATAACCGCCTGCGGCAATGCTAAGCAATGCGTAAGACCACCAAACAGCTGCGTCTCCAAAATAGTTAGGATGTCTAGTATATTTCCAAAAACCTGAGTTTAGTACTTTTCCTCTATTATTTGGATTTTTATTAAATTTATATAGCTGATAATCGCCACCAGCTTCAAAACCAAAGCCAATAATCCAAACCAAAATAGCCACATAATCTAACCAAATTAAATCACCTGAAGCGGCACTTAAATGCACACCTAATAAAGGTAAAGAAACAATCAAAATTAAAGCTCCTTGTAATAAAAAAACTTGGAAATAACTAAACCACCAATACCGTTTAGCGCCATATTCTTTTCTGAATTGTTGATATCTATAATCTTCACCTTTCCCAATATTTCTGATTGCTAAATAAATTGTTAAACGCAAACCCCAGATTGAGACAAGAATTAAAAGCACTAAATTTCTTAGATTGATACTCTCTAAATTGAAAACATAAAAGGTGTTTACAACCACAAAACCAAAACCCCAAAAAATGTCTACAATACTTACATTTTTTATAAGCACGCTCCAGATCCAGAGCAAGGTAACTAAGATCCAGATTAGAAATGATGCATGTAGAAAAAGATTCATTCGTTACATTTTATGTTGCGTTTCTCTAAAAGAAACACCACATATTAATTGATTTGTCAATAGTATCAAAAAAGAAATTACCGTTGACCTATTAAATAAAAAATAAACACACCTAATTTAAAAACCCTTTATAATCAGCTTTAATAAAAATAAAATATTGAAGAAAATTTATTCGATAATCTCGTAATCAACATCTAGTTTTCGTAAAGCTCTTAAAGCTGAACCCGCATTTTTATCTGTCACTTCAATATCTACAGCATCTCCTTCTAAAAGTATGTCTGTAAGTTCATTTGACAAGCTTTCTGAAATATTAGATGAAATTTCTGCAATACATTTGGCTATCGCTCTTTTATCTGGTCGTTGAGAATCGCAAGACAATAAATTTAATTTCATAATAATGATTTATAAATGCAATATACAACAGTTGCTATTAGATACCTCTAGATTGCACTTCTTAAACTACGTTTCATTTAAATGAAGTGAAATTATTTTACTGAGTTATACGCTTAGGTAATTATAGTTTAATTAATTGAGTTAGTCATTTAATTTCCGTATATTATAACCTTTAAAACAAGAGATATGGAACAATTTGAAGGTCAAGATATACTAAACTTTATAAAAGAATTACCAAATGATGCTGCGTGTAAAGCGTATTTAGCCAAAATAAAATGGCAAGATGGATTTACTTGTATGAAATGTGGTCATACCAAAGGCTGTGAAAAAGTAGATTATAGATACCATTGTTATAACTGTCAACACGTAGAAAGCGCCACTGCAAACACCTTATTTCATAAAGTTAAATTTGGATTGCAAAAAGCCTTTTGTGTGGTTTTTGAAATGAGTACAAGTAGTAAAAGTATTTCAAGTATTCAAATGGGAAAACGTTTTAGCATTCGCCAAGGAACAGCGTGGTATTTCATGCAAAAAGTGCGTAAAGCAATGAAAAGCAGTCAAAAATATCCTTTAGAGAAATTAATCCATGTTGATGAATTTACTGTTGGAGGGAAAGAAGAAGGCAAACAAGGAAGAAGTTATGATACGAAAAAGAAAAAGGCTGTTATCGCAGTAGAATTAACAGATGGCAATAAAGTTAAAAGAGTTTATATCAGATCCATCAAAGACTATTCTGCAAAATCATTAACCCCGATATTTGAAGAGCATATAAGTACATCTGCTAAAATAGTAACTGATAAATGGAGAGGTTACCAACCTTTAAAAGAGATGTATGACATTGACCAAATATATAGTAATAATGGTGCTAATTTCAAACAATTACACATTGTGATTATGCAAGTTAAGTCATGGTTGAGAGCAATACCAACCCATGTAAGTAAATGGCATATTCAAGCATACTTTGATGAGTTTTGTTTTAGAATTAATCGATCTCAATTTAAAACCAGCATATTTCATAAAACGATTAATAGAATGGTAGAAAGTAAACCAATATATCAAAATCAAATAAAACAGACGCTAAGCGTATAACTCAATTAATTAATATTTCATTTGGTTTAGAAGTGTTGCGTAAATTTCTCTAAAAGCTATTTCATATTTCAGATTTCCATTTTTATCTAAATCGCTCAAATTAGTTAAGTTGTCATACAAACCTTGATTCTTTCAATTTTTGTCAACTAAAAAAACAATGTTCGCCGCTCCATGATCTGTTCCCTTAGATTCATTTTGTTTTACACGTCTTCCAAACTCAGAAAAAGTAAGAATGATAACATCGTAACAAGCATTATTTTTTTTAAATGGTTTACAAAAATCTCCTTGCTTTCTGCATAAATTTTTAACAATCTTTCTTGTGTATTTACTTGATTTGCGTGTATATCAAATCCGCTTAAACCTTTATAATACACCTGAGTTTCTAATCCTGAATTTATAAAGCTAGCAATCTTCCTTAGATAAACGCACAAGTTCTTTTGATGTAATACCAAACCTACGCTGTCGTATAAGTGTTGTATGTGTGCTAATTTCATGAAATTTAGACTATTAAAATTAAAGATGGTTTAATTTTATAAAAATTTCTGATTTTAAATATCGTTGTCTAACTGCAAATCCATAATTTTTATACCATTTAGCTTAATTTTAGACGATAATTACTCTTAAACTATTTTACGGAGTTGGCGCAAATTTTTAATTTAACTGACATACTTGCTGATTAAAAACAAATTTAGGCGATTATTTTAAATAAAGTCATAAAGTTCCATTTTGCCTTTATCAGAGGGATGCAGCACCGTTTATACCTTTTAAAAATGATTAATGTATAGGTTTATAGAATTTCATTCCTGCTTTTTCCTATTTTGGCTTGATTTTCGCGGCTTCTATTAGTATAAGTTTAAATTAAAATGTTTGATGCGTAAGAATTATGCAAAAAATATTTTTAAAAATTAAATAACAAAGTATGATGAGTCAAGTCAAAGAGAACAACACAGTTAAAGTAAATTACACCGGTAAGTTATCTGATGGACAGGTTTTTGATAGTTCTGAAGGAAAAGAACCTTTAGAATTTACTTTAGGACAAGGACAATTAATACCTGGTTTTGAAAAAGGGTTAATCGATATGAAAGTAAATGAGAAAAAAACCATTACAATTGCTAAAGATGAAGCATATGGAGAAATCAATAAAGATTTAATACAAGAAGTTAAGAAAACTGAACTCCCTCAAGATATGACTCCAGAAGTTGGAATGGGACTAGTTTCTAAAACACCAGATGGACAAGAAATGAATTTAGTTGTTATTGAAGTGAAAGAAGAAAGTATTGTTATTGACGGAAATCATCCACTAGCAGGTAAGGATTTAATTTTTGATCTTGAAGTTGTAGAAATTTTAGAAACTGAGATTATAAAATAAGTTTCTTATTTTTTAATAAAATCAATTTTAGACATAAATTCTATTAAAAAAACCCAACTTTAAAAAGTTGGGTTTTTTTATTCTTATAAAAGTTTAAACTTTTTACAAATCAAACTTAATTCCTTGTGCTAAAGGCAATTCGTCTGAATAATTTACGGTATTTGTTTGTCTACGCATGTAAACTTTCCAAGCATCAGAACCAGATTCTCTACCTCCACCAGTTTCTTTTTCACCACCAAAAGCACCACCAATTTCTGCACCAGAAGTTCCAATGTTTACGTTTGCAATTCCGCAATCTGAACCAGCATAGGATAAAAATTTCTCTGCTTCTTTCATTTCATTTGTCATAATTGCAGAAGATAAACCTTGCACAACGCCGTTTTGTTTTTCAATTGCATTTTCTACTTCTCCAGAATATTTCATTAAATATAAAATTGGGGCAAAAGTTTCATGTTGTACAATTTTAAAATGGTTTTCAGCTTCAATAATTACTGGTTTCACGTAACAACCAGACTCAAATCCTTCACCTGTTAAAACACCACCTTCAACTAATACGTTTCCGCCTTCAGCTTTTGCTTTTTCTATCGCAGCTAAATACGTTTTTACAGAATCTTTATCAATTAACGGCCCAACATGTTTCGTCTCATCTAAAGGGTTTCCTATTTTAATTTGTTTGTAAGCACCAACAATGGCATCTCTTACTTTATCATACACAGATTCGTGAATTATTAATCTTCTTGTTGATGTGCAACGTTGTCCACAAGTACCAACAGCCCCAAAAACGGCTCCAGGAACCACTACTTTTAAATCTGCAGTTGGTGTAATAATAATTGCATTGTTTCCGCCTAATTCTAATAAAGATTTTCCAAAACGTTGTGCAACAGTAGTACCAACAATTCTTCCCATTCTGGTAGATCCAGTTGCCGAAATTAACGGAATTCTAGTATCAGCAGTCATCATTTCACCCACCTTATAATCTCCATTTATAATACACGAAATACCTTCTGGTAAATTATTATCTTTTAAAACACCTGCAATAATATTCTGACAAGCAATAGAACATAAAGGAGCTTTTTCTGAAGCTTTCCAAACACAAACATCACCACAAATCCAAGCTAAAGAAGTATTCCAAGCCCAAACTGCCACTGGAAAATTAAAAGCAGAAATGATACCAACAACTCCTATTGGATGCCATTGTTCTCTCATTATATGCCCGGGTCTTTCAGATGGAATTACTTGCCCATTTAATTGTCTAGACAATCCAACAGCAAAATCACAGATATCAATCATTTCTTGAACCTCACCATAACCTTCTTGCAAAGATTTTCCCATTTCATAAGAAACTAATTTCCCTAAAGGCTCTTTTAATTCTCTTAATTTATTACCAAACTGACGTACAATTTCTCCTCTTTGTGGAGAAGGCATATTTCTAAATGATTTAAAGGCTTTCGTAGCTGTGTCCATCATTTTTTCAAAGTCCTCTTTTGTGGTCGCTTTTACTTTTCCAATCAGTTTTCCATCAACTGGAGAGTAACTTTCTATCAATTCGCCATTAGAAAAATTATTAGAACCTGTAGAAGTTCCTTCATTTATGTCTTTTAGGCCTAATGTTTTTAGTGCTTCTTTTATTCCAAAATCTGTCATTTTGCTGTTTCGTTTTTGTTGTTTATATTCGAAGAACGAATTTACGAATAATTTCAGACATAGATAAATTAAACAAAAACAATTAAATTTGTTAAATATTAAACAACAAAGCAATGAAAACAATCTTATCACTTTTCACACTCTTAGTTTTAGCATTTGGATGCAAAAATGAAACGACTAACTCATCCGAAGAAATTAATACCGAAACAAAACAAAACGAATTTGCGATTATAATTCATGGTGGCGCAGGTACTATTTTAAAAGAAAACATGTCTGATGAACTAGAAGCTGAATACAAAGAGAAGTTAGAAGAGGCTGTAAAAGTTGGTTATACCATTTTAAAAAATGGTGGCACTAGTCAAGATGCGGTGTTAAAAACCATTCAAGTGATGGAAGAATCTCCTTTATTTAATGCAGGAAAAGGAGCGGTTTTTACCAATGAAGGGACCAATGAATTGGATGCTTCTTTTATGGATGGAAAAACATTGAACGCCGGCGCTGTTGCTGGTGTAAAAAATGTAAAAAGTCCGATTGAATTAGCCATAAAAATTATGACAGATTCCCATCATGTAATGCTTTCTGGCGAAGGAGCATCTCTTTTTGCAAAAGAAAAGGGGTTAGAAATTGTAAATCCTAGTTATTTTTATACCCAAAAACGCTTTAAATCTTTACAAAGAATTAAAGACAACGAAAAAATGGAGCTTGATCATGATGATAAAAAAGCGGCTTTTTACGACTCTGACATAAAAAATAGCAAATTCGGAACCGTTGGTTGCGTTGCGTTAGATAAAGAAGGAAATATTGCTGCAGGAACATCTACTGGAGGAATGACCAATAAACGTTGGGGACGAATTGGAGATGCACCAATTATTGGTTCTGGAACCTATGCAAATAACAAAACGTGTGGGATTTCGTCAACAGGTTGGGGAGAATATTTTATCAGAAGTCAAGTTGCATACGATATTTCTGCTCAAATGGAATATCAACATAAAACTTTGAAAGAAGCGACTACGGATGTAATTCAAAATAAATTAACAAAACTGGGTGGAACGGGTGGTGTTGTAGCCTTAGATAAAAGAGGAAATATGTCTTTTGAGTTTAATACCGCCGGTATGTACAGAGCTTCTATGAATGATAAAGGCGACTTAATTTTACAAATATACAAAGAATAATCTAACCATTTTTCTGGTAAAAGCTCTAAAAAAAGTTCTATAATTTCTGATTTTACTCTCTTTTTTATTCCTAATTTTGAAATTATCGGAATTGATAAATTGATGTTATTTCTTTTATTTATAAGGCCTAGCATCTCTTCAATAGGCCTTTTAGAAACTAAAACTAAACTATTCATCATTGCATTAGACTCTGTTTCTAAATCAAAAAAGTCTACAAAAAATTTAAAAAAGACAAAATCTCACTTTTTAAAGAGAAGCTTCCAAGTTGTTTCGACACTATATTCCATTTACTGGTTCAGTCTACCAAAATTTAAAATAAATGGTAAAATTTAAAAACGATAATTGATACCTGTATAAACAGCAATAAAATAAGGTTGGAATCCGTTTGAATTTTTAGTATACGTATTTAACTGTGTTTTAAACATTGGGTTTAATTGCAAAGACCAATTTTTATTAAAAAAGTAGCTAAAATCTATTCCTAGATTTCCACTAAAATTAAGATCGTTTAAATTATTTGCTTCGCCTCTATTTTGGAAATTTGCTGTATTCAGCAAAACTTCATTCTTATTTAAAAATAGCGAACTAAAACCGGTAACAATATGGGTTTCTATTTTACTAGTTTGAAATAAATTATATTTAATTTCTAAAGGAATTTCTATATAACCAAAATTCTGACGCATATTTCCGTTAAAACTTACAGTATTTAAAGTTAATGAACTTGCATCAAAAGATTCTCTTGTAGTGCTATTTAATACAAATTGGTTGCCTGAGTTAAAGTTGATGTTAGACGCTTCTATATTAGAAGCTACAACAGCAATATTTGTATTTGAATACTGCATTTCTTGTAAATGAATACCCGACTGAAAAGACCATTTATTATTAATCTTATAGGAAAATTTTACACCATAAGAAATACTTTTGTCACCTTTTGTAGAACCGTCTAAATTACTATCTAAAGGTGAAGTTTTTGAAAAAGAATTCGCACCAATAATACCAAAAACAGATGCAACCGACCATTTTTTCTGTAATTTACCTTCTATTTCTTCTTCGTCGTTTTCTGCGATTGTTTCTAATAAATCAATCGTTTTAAGGTTGCTTTTGTTCGGTTCTTTTTTTATGAAATCAAATGGCCTCTCAATTATTTCTTGCTTGTTTTCTTTGCTTTTATCAACAACTATCGTTTTTTTATTTTGAGCGATACTAATAGCATCATTCAAAGGTTTATCAATTTGAAGCTCTTTTTTTATTCTATTATTCGTTGCCGGTTTTTTCTCTTTTTTATTACTTTGAAATATCCCTTCTAAAACTGTTACGGTAGTTATACTTTTTTTAGAATTCGTGGAGGTTTCTGAGCTCTTTTTATCAATTTTACTAAGCTGCACAATCACGGTTTCTATCTCTTTTTGAATTTCCATTTCATCTCCTTCTTTCGGTGATTTTGTAACCACATTTTCTGGAAAATATTCTATTTTAATGTTCGTATCATTTAAAGGAAAAACCAATAATCCTAGAATAAAAAGAGCCGCAACGCCGCTAGATATCCACCAAATTGGCAGCACTTTTCTTTTCTTTGTTTGAAGTTTTACTTTCGTTGTATTCCAAACTTTCTCATTCGGAGTAGCCTCAAAAGCTTTCAATTTATCTTGAAATAATTTGTCTATGTTTTTCTGTTCTTTCATTACATTTAGACTTTTTTTGTTGATGAACTTCTATTTGCTTTTTTAAAATCTGTCTGGCTCTTGAAAGATTAGATTTAGAAGTTCCTTCAGAAATTTTTAGCATTTCGGCAATCTCTTTGTGAGAGTAATCATCTAAAATATAGAGGTTAAAAACTAAGCGATATCTATCTGGTAGTTTCTGAATTAATTCTAACAAGAAATTTAGGTCGAAATTAGAATCTTCAAAATCATCTTCTTCTAAATCGATAGCTTCTACTTCCTTACTTTCAATAGATGAAGGTTCTTTTTTCCTATATTTTTGAAGGGCTGTATTAATAGTGATTCTTTTTAGCCAACCTTCAAACGAGCCTTTGTTTTGATATTGTTTTATTTTATCAAAAATTGTTAGAAAACTATCTTGTAAAGTGTCTTCTGCATCTTGATAATTTCGAGAATATTTTAAACAAACAGCAAATAGTTTACCAGAAAAAAGCTGATAAACCTCTGCTTGCGCTGCAATTTTTTGTTTGCAACATTCCTTTATAAGTTCTTCTAATTTGATGGTTCTAATTTACAGGAACTACAACTTCCTCAAAAATATTTTCACCGTTACTATCCTTTCCTTTATAAAACTTAAAAACATAATCTTCTACTTGTGAAGCTTTTACTGGAATCTTCTTTTCTTCTTGAATAATTGCAAGTGTACAATGAGAATTTAATTCTACGAACGCAGAAATAGCAACAATTCTCGTAGTATCTATAGTTTCATAATATATTTCATTAAAATGATAACATCCATTTGGCAAAGAATATTTTACTGTAATTGTATCTATTTGACCATAGGTAAAACTTACAGGCGCTATCGCTTCATCTATTGGTAAATAGTCAAACGAATAATTTAGTTCGTCCTTATCATTGTTTAAACAAGAGTAAAAAACAAGTAATCCAAATAAAAGTAGTGTAAATTTTTTCATTTTTTTTATTTTAATTAATATATTAGTGTTGGAATTCCGTTTTGACATTTTACTGAAGTCGGAGGATTTGTAATTGAACAATCTGAAATTAAACCCCATTTAAAGTTAAAATCTTTTTCGGCTTGTGCATATGCTTCTATTTTCTTTAGAAATGAAGCAGTATCTATTTGCGATGAATAGGCAATATAACCTTGAGCACCTCCGCAAGCTTTTGATCCATAAGCAACAAAAGACCAATCAGTAGCATTTAAACAAGAAACACTGTAGGACAAATTTTGAATTTCATTAAATAAATCCATTAAACTTCTATGTTCTATTTCTTGTGACGAAAGTTCTCTTTTTACAACCAATTTTTCTTCTGAAAGTTCTAAAATTCGCCATTGAAAATCTCCTGTAAAAGAAGTTGTGGTTATCTTTACAAGACCTTCTTCTGCGAATTCCCAAGTTCCAACATAATCACTAAATGTTAAAGGTGGCGTTCCACACCAACCAGAAGAGCGTTCCGTAAAAATAGCATTTTTTTTAAATAATATTCCGTAAGAATCATTTGGTAAAGAATTTACTCGAGTAAAAGTTATTTGTTCATCTTGGTAATTAGCCTCTGCCCAATTGCCAATTAATAAACTATTATTAGGATCTATAATTATTTCATTACTTTGATTGTTAATTTCGCAAGAAAATAGAAAAACTGTAAGAAATAATGATAAAAAGGCTGTTTTAGTTTTCATAATATTGAGTTCTTTATTATTAGATGAAAAAACTTTGAGAAGGTTGCGTCTAATAATCTTATTTTTGCACTATTCTATGCAAGAAACTATTTTTAACATAAAGTCTAATGAGCAGTTTACAAAAGCTGCACTTGAAGTTTTTAAACACCAGTTTAAAAACAATAAAGTATATCGTTCTTTTTGCGATTTAATTAATAGACACCCTTCGGATGTTACAAAAGTAGCACAAATTCCGTTTTTACCAATTCAGTTTTTTAAGTTAAGAGAAGTACTTTCATCAACAGAAAAAGTAGAAGAAACTTTTACAAGTTCTGGCACAACAGGAAGTGCTACCAGTAAACATTTTGTAACGGATATTAATTTTTACAAACAGAGTTATTTAAACGGATTTGCGAATTTTTACGGAAACATTGAAGAATATACTGTACTTGCTTTATTACCAAATTATTTAGAAAGAAATGGCTCTTCTTTGGTTTTTATGGTGGATGATTTAATTGCAAAATCTAAAAATTCTGAAAGTGGTTTTTATCTAAATAACTTAGATGAATTGGCGAAAAAACTCCTAAATCTTGATAAAAAAGGGCAAAAAGTATTGTTGATTGGCGTTTCTTTTGCGTTGTTAGATTTGATTGAAAAATACCAGTTTAAGCTTAAAAACACCATCATTATGGAAACTGGCGGTATGAAGGGGCGAAGAAAAGAACTCATCAGAAATGAATTGCATCAATTGTTACAAGATGGCTTTGGGGTTGGTGAAATTCACTCAGAATACGGAATGACAGAATTATTAAGTCAGGCGTATTCTAAGGGAAACGGTGTTTTTGAAACGCCACCTTGGATGAAAATTTTAACCAGAGACACCGAAGATGCTTTAACTATTTTGCCAACAGAAAAAGCTGGCGGAATTAATATAATCGATTTGGCAAACTACAATTCTTGCTCATTTATTGCCACGCAAGATTTAGGGAAAGTTTACCAAAACGGAACCTTTGAAATTATTGGTCGTTTTGATAATTCAGATATTCGAGGTTGTAATTTAATGGTGTTATAGTTTTGTAATGTTCATTTCATTTTATCGACAATTATAAAAATAAGAACTCAATGAAACACTTTATAACTATTTTATTATTATCAACTTCTACTACTTTTTTTGCACAAAACTACAACACTAAACAAGGATTTGTTGCAGAAGGCTATGACGTTGTTTCTTATTTTAATAACAAAGCCGAAAAAGGAAATAAAGAATTTACCACAGAATTTGACGAAGTAAAATTTAAGTTTTCATCAAAAGAGAATTTAGAAATATTTAAAAAATCTCCTAAAAAATACATTCCGCAATATGGCGGTTATTGTGCCTATGCCCTTGGTGTAAAAGCTGAAAAGGTAGCTGTGAATCCTAAAACTTTCGAAATTAGAGATGGCAAATTATACCTATTTTACGATTCTTGGGGAATAAATACATTTGAGTTATGGAAAAAGGAAGGAGCAGAAAAGTTACAGAAACAAGCAAATAAAAACTGGCTTAAAATAATAGATAATTAATATTTTTACTCTTCTAGACCAAAATTTATAATAAAAAAAAAGCTGAATTAATTCAGCTTTTTTTTATTATAAAGTTAATGTTACTCTACTACTAGTAAATAATATGTTTTTTTACCCCGTTGTAATAACACATATTTATTTGCAATTAAATCTTCTTTAGTAATTGTAAAATCTTCTTTTACTTTTTCTTTATTTACTGAAATTGCATTTTCGTTTAACGCTCTTCTTGCTTCACCATTAGAATTTAAAAAGTTAGTTTTTGCTGCTAAAGCGCCAATCATATCCAACCCTTCTTCAACATCAGCAATAGATACAGTTGCTTGTGGTACGCCATCAAACACATCTAAAAAAGTTTGTTCATCTAAAGACTTCAAATCAGAAGCTGTAGATTTTCCGAATAAAATACTAGACGCTTTTAAAGCATTTTCATACGCCTCTTTTCCATGCGTCATTATGGTAACTTCTTCACCTAATTTCTTTTGTAGCAAGCGAAATCCGGGATCTTTTCTGTGTTCAGAAATTAAATTTTCTATCGTTTCTTTGTCTAAAAATGTAAACTTTTTAATAAAGTTTTCTGCATCTTCATCCGAAGAATTTAACCAATATTGATAAAATTTATAAGGCGATGTTCTATCAGCATTTAACCAAACGTTTCCTCCTTCTGTTTTTCCAAACTTTGTTCCATCTGCTTTTGTAACTAAAGGAACTGTAATTGCATACGCTTTTCCTTGCGCTTTTCTACGAATTAATTCTGTTCCAGTAGTAATATTTCCCCACTGATCTGAACCACCCATTTGCAGTTTACAATTTTTCTCTTGGTACAAGTGATAAAAATCGTATCCTTGAAATAATTGGTAGGTAAATTCGGTAAAACTCATTCCTTCAGAAGATTCAGAACTCAACCGTTTCTTTACAGAATCTTTTGCCATCATGTAATTTACAGTAATATGTTTTCCTGTATCTCTTACAAAATCGATTAATGAAATATCTTTCATCCAATCGTAATTGTTTACCAGTTCCGCTTTGTTTTCTACGGACGCATCAAAATCTAAAAACCGTTCTAAGTTTTCTCTAACACCAGCAATATTTTTAGCTAAAGTAGCTTCATCTAATAAATTACGTTCTGCAGATTTTCCAGAAGGATCGCCAACCATACCAGTCGCTCCACCAATTAAAGCAATAGGATTATGGCCTGCATTTTGAAAATGTTTCAAAATAAAAATTTGAACCAAGCTACCAATATGCAGTGAGTCTGCAGTTGGATCAAAACCAATATATCCAGCAGTTTTATTTTTTAGTAAATATTCTTCTGTATCTGGCATAATATCGTGCAATAGTCCACGCCAGCGTAATTCTTCAACAAAATTTGTCATTATAAATCTATAATTAATTTAAAATATGTCTGTTAAACTTAGCTTATCGAAGTTTTTTATCGATTTCCAAACTCTAAATTCAACATTGTTAAACAAGTTAAATAACTACTTTTTAACGCTACAAAGATAAACTTATCAATGAAAAAATCATAAATTAGCACTATGATTTTAGTTACTGGAGGCACGGGTTTGGTTGGTTCGCATTTATTGTATCATTTAAGTTTACAAAATGATACAATTAGAGCTGTTTATAGAACAGAATCGTCTTTAGTAAAGGTGAAAAATGTCTTTTCTTTTTATACGGATGACAAAAATTTATTCAATAAAATTGAATGGTTTTTAGCCGATATTACCGATGTTCCTTCTATGATTCCCGCTTTTTTTGATGTAACACACGTGTATCATTGTGCTGCATTTATTTCCTTTAACCCAAAGGATTATCGAGAAATGCGAAAAATAAATATTCATGGAACTGCAATTATTGTAAATCTTTGTATTGATGCAAAAATTGATAAATTGTGTTATGTGAGTTCTATTGCGACTGTTGGAAATTCGTTAAAAGGAGATCTCAGTACCGAAGAACACGAATGGAATAAAGAGCTAAATAATAGCGGCTATTCTATTACCAAATTTGGTGCAGAAATGGAAGTTTGGCGGGCAAGTCAAGAAGGTGTTGATGTAGTAATTGTAAGCCCCGGAGTTATTTTAGGAAGTGGCTTTTGGACTGCTGGCTCAGGAAAATTATTCTCTCAAGTGTATAACGGATTTCAATTTTATACCGAAGGAATTACTGGTTTTGTGTCTGTGCAAGATGTTGTAAAACCAATGATTTTGTTAATGAATTCCGATGTTAAAAACGAACGTTTTATTTTAGTTTCTCAAAACAAATCATTTAAAGAAATCTTCTTTTTAATTGCAGATGCTTTTGGTAAAAAACGACCCTCTAAAAAAATAAAATCCTGGCAAACCAATATCTTTTGGCGAGTTGCTTGGCTCCTATCAAAAATTACAGGAAAAGAACCTTTATTAAGTAAATATTCGGCTAGATCTGCACATGCAGTTTCTAAATATTCATCAGAAAAAATAGAAAAAATACTTAATTTTAAATTTGAAAAAACAGAAAAATCAGTTGAAGAGATTTGTAAAAACTATATTAAAGAGCATTCTTTACCTTAAAATCTTTTTTATTTAACACCAAACTATCCTCTTTTATGTTATTTTTCTTAATTTCCCTAACCTTGTTTAGAGAGTCATTTCGTATCGAATCTCGTCTAGTATTTATATCGTCGTATATTTTTTTCTCTTTTTCTAAGCTAGCTTTCGCGTCCTCAAAAATTTCTTGATACAAATCTATTTTAGACATATAATACACATTACTAGTTTGAAAACGGGCACTATCAATTTTAAATTGATCGTAGACCAAAGACATGTATTCAATCTTAGTTTCTAGATTCTTATTTTTAACATATTTAGCGGAAGATGCAATCATCATTTCTTGAATTAAAAGACGCATTGTATCTCTGGGAATTAAGTCTTTTGGTTCTTCTAAAATAGTATTACTTGTGCAAGAAACCAAAAATATAAAAATTAATAAATAACTTATTTTCTTCATTTTAACGATTAAAAGTGATGCGTTTTCCTTTAATTTCATCATTAAAAACACCATTATTATAAATTAAATTTCCATTCACAAATGTGTGCGTTATGGTGGATGAAAATGTTGTTCCTTCAAAAGGAGACCAGCCGCATTTGTATAAGAGATTATCTCTAGAAACAGTTTGTGGTTTGTTCGTGTCAATTAAAACGATATCAGCAAAATAACCTTCTTTTATAAATCCGCGTTTTTCTATTTGAAATAATTTTGCAGGATTATGGCTCATTTTTTCAACTGCTTTTTCAATTGAAATTATGCCTTCTTTTACTTTCTCTAAAATTGCAACGATTGCATGTTGTACAAGCGGTCCACCACTTGGCGCTTTTAAATACTTATTACTTTTTTCTTCTAAAGTGTGTGGTGCATGGTCTGTCGCAATAACATCAATTCTGTCATCTAACAAAGCCTCCCATAAACCCAACCTGTCTGCCTCTGTTTTTACCGCAGGATTCCATTTAATATGCGTTCCTTTTTCTTCATAATCTTTATCTGAAAACCACAAATGATGAATACAAACTTCTGATGTAATTTGCTTTTCTTCTAAAGGAATGTCGTTTCTAAAAAGACGCGTTTCTTTAGCAGTGGATAAGTGAAAAACGTGCAACCTTGCTCCTGTTTTCTTAGCCAGTTCAATTGCTTTGGATGAAGACAAATAACATGCGGCTTCACTTCTAATTATTGGATGATATTTTATAGGAATATCTTCGCCATATTTTTCAATAAACTCTTCCGTGTTTTTTCTGATGGTCGCTTCGTCTTCGCAATGCACAGAAATAATCATTTTGGTTGATGAGAAAATTTTTTCTAAAATTTCTTCATTATCCACCAACATATTTCCGGTAGACGACCCCAAAAATAATTTAATTCCGGCTACTTTTTTAGAATCCGTTTTTAATAATTCTTCTAAATTATCGTTGGTACCACCAAACATAAAAGAATAATTTGCGTACGAATCTTTTGCAGCAATTGTAAATTTATCTTCTAATAATTTCTGAGTGGTCGCTTGCGGAACTGTGTTTGGCATTTCTATAAAAGTTGTAATTCCGCCAGCAATAGCAGCTCTACTTTCTGCTGCAATATTCCCTTTGTGTGTTAAACCAGGTTCTCTAAAATGCACTTGATCGTCTATAAAACCCGGAATTAAATACTTCCCATCCGCATTAATAATTTCTACATTGACGGGAGCTTTTATTTCTGATGAAATTTGTTTTATAATTTCATTTTCAATGAGAACATCACCTAAAAAAATAGTATTTTCATTTACAATTTTTGCGTTTTTTATTAAAATTGATTTCTTCATTCTCATTATTATTTAATAGCAATTACACAAAGGTTTTCGCAAACTTTATTATTGATGTTTTTAATGTTATGCCTAATTAATCGCGTTTTTAAATATCCATTCTCATATTTACTAAACTCTTTATAAGTCCGAATCTTTCATAAGCTTTTATAGCGCCAACATTGTTACTATACACATCTAGCCTTAGCTCTTTCAAGTCTTTTTCTTTTGCCCAGCCTTTTAAAGATTCTAAAATTAGACTGCTAATTCTTTGTCCTCTAAACGCAGGTTTTACAAATATAAAACCAATATAACCATGCTTTAAATTTTTATGATATTCTTTAGAATCCTCTAATCTAATATATCCAGAAGCAACTAATTCATCATTAAGAACCCCAACAATTAAATGACTTTTTTTCGAAGTAATTAATTGCGGAATATTATAATAACACAAATCACCATCCGCCAAAAAAGAATCTAAAGGTCTTTCGAACCCTATAACTCCTTGTTCAAATTGTAACAAAGTTTCTAAATCATCTAAATTTGCAGTTCTAATAGAAATAGGTTTGTTTATCATTTATTTTGGTAAGCCTTTTAAACGCATTCTTATTACTCCAAAAAGTGCTTCAAACACAATATTTCCGCTCATTTTAGACGTTCCTAAAGTTCTGTCAGTGAAAATAACTGAAACTTCTTTTATATTAAATTTATGTTTCCAAGCTTTAAATTTCATTTCAATTTGAAAAGCATAACCAGCAAACCTAATTTTATCAAGATTAATGGTTTCTAACACATTTCTTTTCCAACAAACAAAGCCTGCAGTTGTGTCAAAAACCGGAATTCTGGTTATAAAACGCACATATTTTGATGCAAAATAAGATAAAAGTACTCGTTTCATTGGCCAATTAACAACATTTACACCTTGCGAATATCTTGACCCAATAGAAACATCTGCGCCGTCTTTATAACACTTATTATATAAACGAATTAAATCTTTTGGATTGTGAGAAAAATCGGCATCCATTTCTATAATATAATTGTATTTTTTTTCAATTGCCCACCTAAATCCATGAATATAAGCACTTCCTAAGCCGTGTTTACCAATTCTTTTTCTAAAAAAAGCTGTTTTGGAAATTCCGTAATAAGATTTTTAACAATTTCTGAAGTTCCATCTGGAGAATTGTCATCAACAATTAAGATATGAAATGCTTTTCTTTGATTGAAAGTGGCTCTTATAATAGCTTCAATATTTTCTTTTTCGTTGTAAGTGGGGATAATAACTAATGAATCAGACATAAATAAATAATATATGTAAGTAAGAAAACAAATATACATTATATAATTACTAATTTTGTGTTAATCATAACGAAATGAAAACTACTTGCAAGCACTAGAAAAAATAATAACTACTAAGAGTTGGGTTACAGCATTAATAATGCTACTATTTATAGGCGTAGTTTTATTAAAAGCATTAGACACCAATAGATTAAAAGGAAGTGTTTTTAGTTTGTTTAATATCAACTTTATAGAAAGCGAGTCTGAAGAAAATACAAGCTTTTTTGACTCCTTTAAGATCGTAATTTTCATGTTTACGGTAATTGTATTATCCCTATTAGCGTATCGCTTTAAAACGTATAGATTATCAATAAATGTATCAAGCTTTTCGTCTTATCTGCCCGTTTTTTAAGTTTATTATCTTATTTTTTAATTAAAAGAACTTTAGAGTATTTGCTTTTTTACTTATTTTTAATCAAAAGAGACGTGCGTTTTTTCATTGTTTCAAAGGTTAATTATTTACATACAATTACATTTTTACTATATTTAGCAATAGTTTTAAGTGAATATATAGGTTTAAAACAATGGTATTTATTTTATTTTGCAGCCTTGTTATTTATTGTAAGATTTGTAATTCATATAGTAAGTAACAAAAAGCTGATATTTAATAAGTTGTTTTATTTTATTTTGTACATTTGCGCCGTTGAAATAGCCCCGCTATTTATATTGTTTAAAATGATGTTTTAATTATAGAACGAAAGCATATGAGAGTGAAAACAATTTTAGTATCACAACCTGCTCCCAAGACAGAAACTTCACCTTATTTTGATTTGTCTGACAAACAAAAAGTAAAAATCGATTTTAGATCTTTTATTCATGTTGAAGGGATTACGGTTAAAGATATAAGGTTACATAAAATTGATTTTAAAAACTTTACTGCAATTATTTTAACAAGCAGAAATGCTGTAGATCACTTTTTTAGAGTTGCAGAAGAAATGCGCTTTAAAGTGCCAGATTCTATGAAATATTTTTGTCAATCTGAGGCCGTAGCTTATTATTTACAAAAATATGTTGTGTATAGAAAACGTAAGATTTATGTTGGCACAAGGACGTTTACAGATTTAACCAAGTTAATAAAGAAACACAAAACAGAGAAGTTTTTATTACCTTCTTCGGATAAGTTAAAACCTTTAATACCTGCTGAATTAGATGAACTAGGCATTAATTG
>NZ_MQUA01000014.1:0-502500 GCF_002943715.1 Polaribacter filamentus
AAAAATTGTTAGAAAACTATCTTGTAAAGTGTCTTCTGCATCTTGATAATTTCGAGAATATTTTAAACAAACAGCAAATAGTTTACCAGAAAAAAGCTGATAAACCTCTGCTTGCGCTGCAATTTTTTGTTTGCAACATTCCTTTATAAGTTCTTCTAATTTGATGGTTCTAATTTACAGGAACTACAACTTCCTCAAAAATATTTTCACCGTTACTATCCTTTCCTTTATAAAACTTAAAAACATAATCTTCTACTTGTGAAGCTTTTACTGGAATCTTCTTTTCTTCTTGAATAATTGCAAGTGTACAATGAGAATTTAATTCTACGAACGCAGAAATAGCAACAATTCTCGTAGTATCTATAGTTTCATAATATATTTCATTAAAATGATAACATCCATTTGGCAAAGAATATTTTACTGTAATTGTATCTATTTGACCATAGGTAAAACTTACAGGCGCTATCGCTTCATCTATTGGTAAATAGTCAAACGAATAATTTAGTTCGTCCTTATCATTGTTTAAACAAGAGTAAAAAACAAGTAATCCAAATAAAAGTAGTGTAAATTTTTTCATTTTTTTTTATTTTAATTAATATATTAGTGTTGGAATTCCGTTTTGACATTTTACTGAAGTCGGAGGATTTGTAATTGAACAATCTGAAATTAAACCCCATTTAAAGTTAAAATCTTTTTCGGCTTGTGCATATGCTTCTATTTTCTTTAGAAATGAAGCAGTATCTATTTGCGATGAATAGGCAATATAACCTTGAGCACCTCCGCAAGCTTTTGATCCATAAGCAACAAAAGACCAATCAGTAGCATTTAAACAAGAAACACTGTAGGACAAATTTTGAATTTCATTAAATAAATCCATTAAACTTCTATGTTCTATTTCTTGTGACGAAAGTTCTCTTTTTACAACCAATTTTTCTTCTGAAAGTTCTAAAATTCGCCATTGAAAATCTCCTGTAAAAGAAGTTGTGGTTATCTTTACAAGACCTTCTTCTGCGAATTCCCAAGTTCCAACATAATCACTAAATGTTAAAGGTGGCGTTCCACACCAACCAGAAGAGCGTTCCGTAAAAATAGCATTTTTTTTAAATAATATTCCGTAAGAATCATTTGGTAAAGAATTTACTCGAGTAAAAGTTATTTGTTCATCTTGGTAATTAGCCTCTGCCCAATTGCCAATTAATAAACTATTATTAGGATCTATAATTATTTCATTACTTTGATTGTTAATTTCGCAAGAAAATAGAAAAACTGTAAGAAATAATGATAAAAAGGCTGTTTTAGTTTTCATAATATTGAGTTCTTTATTATTAGATGAAAAAACTTTGAGAAGGTTGCGTCTAATAATCTTATTTTTGCACTATTCTATGCAAGAAACTATTTTTAACATAAAGTCTAATGAGCAGTTTACAAAAGCTGCACTTGAAGTTTTTAAACACCAGTTTAAAAACAATAAAGTATATCGTTCTTTTTGCGATTTAATTAATAGACACCCTTCGGATGTTACAAAAGTAGCACAAATTCCGTTTTTACCAATTCAGTTTTTTAAGTTAAGAGAAGTACTTTCATCAACAGAAAAAGTAGAAGAAACTTTTACAAGTTCTGGCACAACAGGAAGTGCTACCAGTAAACATTTTGTAACGGATATTAATTTTTACAAACAGAGTTATTTAAACGGATTTGCGAATTTTTACGGAAACATTGAAGAATATACTGTACTTGCTTTATTACCAAATTATTTAGAAAGAAATGGCTCTTCTTTGGTTTTTATGGTGGATGATTTAATTGCAAAATCTAAAAATTCTGAAAGTGGTTTTTATCTAAATAACTTAGATGAATTGGCGAAAAAACTCCTAAATCTTGATAAAAAAGGGCAAAAAGTATTGTTGATTGGCGTTTCTTTTGCGTTGTTAGATTTGATTGAAAAATACCAGTTTAAGCTTAAAAACACCATCATTATGGAAACTGGCGGTATGAAGGGGCGAAGAAAAGAACTCATCAGAAATGAATTGCATCAATTGTTACAAGATGGCTTTGGGGTTGGTGAAATTCACTCAGAATACGGAATGACAGAATTATTAAGTCAGGCGTATTCTAAGGGAAACGGTGTTTTTGAAACGCCACCTTGGATGAAAATTTTAACCAGAGACACCGAAGATGCTTTAACTATTTTGCCAACAGAAAAAGCTGGCGGAATTAATATAATCGATTTGGCAAACTACAATTCTTGCTCATTTATTGCCACGCAAGATTTAGGGAAAGTTTACCAAAACGGAACCTTTGAAATTATTGGTCGTTTTGATAATTCAGATATTCGAGGTTGTAATTTAATGGTGTTATAGTTTTGTAATGTTCATTTCATTTTATCGACAATTATAAAAATAAGAACTCAATGAAACACTTTATAACTATTTATTATTATCAACTTCTACTACTTTTTTTGCACAAAACTACAACACTAAACAAGGATTTGTTGCAGAAGGCTATGACGTTGTTTCTTATTTTAATAACAAAGCCGAAAAAGGAAATAAAGAATTTACCACAGAATTTGACGAAGTAAAATTTAAGTTTTCATCAAAAGAGAATTTAGAAATATTTAAAAAATCTCCTAAAAAATACATTCCGCAATATGGCGGTTATTGTGCCTATGCCCTTGGTGTAAAAGCTGAAAAGGTAGCTGTGAATCCTAAAACTTTCGAAATTAGAGATGGCAAATTATACCTATTTTACGATTCTTGGGGAATAAATACATTTGAGTTATGGAAAAAGGAAGGAGCAGAAAAGTTACAGAAACAAGCAAATAAAAACTGGCTTAAAATAATAGATAATTAATATTTTTACTCTTCTAGACCAAAATTTATAATAAAAAAAAAGCTGAATTAATTCAGCTTTTTTTTATTATAAAGTTAATGTTACTCTACTACTAGTAAATAATATGTTTTTTTACCCCGTTGTAATAACACATATTTATTTGCAATTAAATCTTCTTTAGTAATTGTAAAATCTTCTTTTACTTTTTCTTTATTTACTGAAATTGCATTTTCGTTTAACGCTCTTCTTGCTTCACCATTAGAATTTAAAAAGTTAGTTTTTGCTGCTAAAGCGCCAATCATATCCAACCCTTCTTCAACATCAGCAATAGATACAGTTGCTTGTGGTACGCCATCAAACACATCTAAAAAAGTTTGTTCATCTAAAGACTTCAAATCAGAAGCTGTAGATTTTCCGAATAAAATACTAGACGCTTTTAAAGCATTTTCATACGCCTCTTTTCCATGCGTCATTATGGTAACTTCTTCACCTAATTTCTTTTGTAGCAAGCGAAATCCGGGATCTTTTCTGTGTTCAGAAATTAAATTTTCTATCGTTTCTTTGTCTAAAAATGTAAACTTTTTAATAAAGTTTTCTGCATCTTCATCCGAAGAATTTAACCAATATTGATAAAATTTATAAGGCGATGTTCTATCAGCATTTAACCAAACGTTTCCTCCTTCTGTTTTTCCAAACTTTGTTCCATCTGCTTTTGTAACTAAAGGAACTGTAATTGCATACGCTTTTCCTTGCGCTTTTCTACGAATTAATTCTGTTCCAGTAGTAATATTTCCCCACTGATCTGAACCACCCATTTGCAGTTTACAATTTTTCTCTTGGTACAAGTGATAAAAATCGTATCCTTGAAATAATTGGTAGGTAAATTCGGTAAAACTCATTCCTTCAGAAGATTCAGAACTCAACCGTTTCTTTACAGAATCTTTTGCCATCATGTAATTTACAGTAATATGTTTTCCTGTATCTCTTACAAAATCGATTAATGAAATATCTTTCATCCAATCGTAATTGTTTACCAGTTCCGCTTTGTTTTCTACGGACGCATCAAAATCTAAAAACCGTTCTAAGTTTTCTCTAACACCAGCAATATTTTTAGCTAAAGTAGCTTCATCTAATAAATTACGTTCTGCAGATTTTCCAGAAGGATCGCCAACCATACCAGTCGCTCCACCAATTAAAGCAATAGGATTATGGCCTGCATTTTGAAAATGTTTCAAAATAAAAATTTGAACCAAGCTACCAATATGCAGTGAGTCTGCAGTTGGATCAAAACCAATATATCCAGCAGTTTTATTTTTTAGTAAATATTCTTCTGTATCTGGCATAATATCGTGCAATAGTCCACGCCAGCGTAATTCTTCAACAAAATTTGTCATTATAAATCTATAATTAATTTAAAATATGTCTGTTAAACTTAGCTTATCGAAGTTTTTTTATCGATTTCCAAACTCTAAATTCAACATTGTTAAACAAGTTAAATAACTACTTTTTAACGCTACAAAGATAAACTTATCAATGAAAAAATCATAAATTAGCACTATGATTTTAGTTACTGGAGGCACGGGTTTGGTTGGTTCGCATTTATTGTATCATTTAAGTTTACAAAATGATACAATTAGAGCTGTTTATAGAACAGAATCGTCTTTAGTAAAGGTGAAAAATGTCTTTTCTTTTTATACGGATGACAAAAATTTATTCAATAAAATTGAATGGTTTTTAGCCGATATTACCGATGTTCCTTCTATGATTCCCGCTTTTTTTGATGTAACACACGTGTATCATTGTGCTGCATTTATTTCCTTTAACCCAAAGGATTATCGAGAAATGCGAAAAATAAATATTCATGGAACTGCAATTATTGTAAATCTTTGTATTGATGCAAAAATTGATAAATTGTGTTATGTGAGTTCTATTGCGACTGTTGGAAATTCGTTAAAAGGAGATCTCAGTACCGAAGAACACGAATGGAATAAAGAGCTAAATAATAGCGGCTATTCTATTACCAAATTTGGTGCAGAAATGGAAGTTTGGCGGGCAAGTCAAGAAGGTGTTGATGTAGTAATTGTAAGCCCCGGAGTTATTTTAGGAAGTGGCTTTTGGACTGCTGGCTCAGGAAAATTATTCTCTCAAGTGTATAACGGATTTCAATTTTATACCGAAGGAATTACTGGTTTTGTGTCTGTGCAAGATGTTGTAAAACCAATGATTTTGTTAATGAATTCCGATGTTAAAAACGAACGTTTTATTTTAGTTTCTCAAAACAAATCATTTAAAGAAATCTTCTTTTTAATTGCAGATGCTTTTGGTAAAAAACGACCCTCTAAAAAAATAAAATCCTGGCAAACCAATATCTTTTGGCGAGTTGCTTGGCTCCTATCAAAAATTACAGGAAAAGAACCTTTATTAAGTAAATATTCGGCTAGATCTGCACATGCAGTTTCTAAATATTCATCAGAAAAAATAGAAAAAATACTTAATTTTAAATTTGAAAAAACAGAAAAATCAGTTGAAGAGATTTGTAAAAACTATATTAAAGAGCATTCTTTACCTTAAAATCTTTTTTATTTAACACCAAACTATCCTCTTTTATGTTATTTTTCTTAATTTCCCTAACCTTGTTTAGAGAGTCATTTCGTATCGAATCTCGTCTAGTATTTATATCGTCGTATATTTTTTTCTCTTTTTCTAAGCTAGCTTTCGCGTCCTCAAAAATTTCTTGATACAAATCTATTTTAGACATATAATACACATTACTAGTTTGAAAACGGGCACTATCAATTTTAAATTGATCGTAGACCAAAGACATGTATTCAATCTTAGTTTCTAGATTCTTATTTTTAACATATTTAGCGGAAGATGCAATCATCATTTCTTGAATTAAAAGACGCATTGTATCTCTGGGAATTAAGTCTTTTGGTTCTTCTAAAATAGTATTACTTGTGCAAGAAACCAAAAATATAAAAATTAATAAATAACTTATTTTCTTCATTTTAACGATTAAAAGTGATGCGTTTTCCTTTAATTTCATCATTAAAAACACCATTATTATAAATTAAATTTCCATTCACAAATGTGTGCGTTATGGTGGATGAAAATGTTGTTCCTTCAAAAGGAGACCAGCCGCATTTGTATAAGAGATTATCTCTAGAAACAGTTTGTGGTTTGTTCGTGTCAATTAAAACGATATCAGCAAAATAACCTTCTTTTATAAATCCGCGTTTTTCTATTTGAAATAATTTTGCAGGATTATGGCTCATTTTTTCAACTGCTTTTTCAATTGAAATTATGCCTTCTTTTACTTTCTCTAAAATTGCAACGATTGCATGTTGTACAAGCGGTCCACCACTTGGCGCTTTTAAATACTTATTACTTTTTTCTTCTAAAGTGTGTGGTGCATGGTCTGTCGCAATAACATCAATTCTGTCATCTAACAAAGCCTCCCATAAACCCAACCTGTCTGCCTCTGTTTTTACCGCAGGATTCCATTTAATATGCGTTCCTTTTTCTTCATAATCTTTATCTGAAAACCACAAATGATGAATACAAACTTCTGATGTAATTTGCTTTTCTTCTAAAGGAATGTCGTTTCTAAAAAGACGCGTTTCTTTAGCAGTGGATAAGTGAAAAACGTGCAACCTTGCTCCTGTTTTCTTAGCCAGTTCAATTGCTTTGGATGAAGACAAATAACATGCGGCTTCACTTCTAATTATTGGATGATATTTTATAGGAATATCTTCGCCATATTTTTCAATAAACTCTTCCGTGTTTTTTCTGATGGTCGCTTCGTCTTCGCAATGCACAGAAATAATCATTTTGGTTGATGAGAAAATTTTTTCTAAAATTTCTTCATTATCCACCAACATATTTCCGGTAGACGACCCCAAAAATAATTTAATTCCGGCTACTTTTTTAGAATCCGTTTTTAATAATTCTTCTAAATTATCGTTGGTACCACCAAACATAAAAGAATAATTTGCGTACGAATCTTTTGCAGCAATTGTAAATTTATCTTCTAATAATTTCTGAGTGGTCGCTTGCGGAACTGTGTTTGGCATTTCTATAAAAGTTGTAATTCCGCCAGCAATAGCAGCTCTACTTTCTGCTGCAATATTCCCTTTGTGTGTTAAACCAGGTTCTCTAAAATGCACTTGATCGTCTATAAAACCCGGAATTAAATACTTCCCATCCGCATTAATAATTTCTACATTGACGGGAGCTTTTATTTCTGATGAAATTTGTTTTATAATTTCATTTTCAATGAGAACATCACCTAAAAAAATAGTATTTTCATTTACAATTTTTGCGTTTTTTATTAAAATTGATTTCTTCATTCTCATTATTATTTAATAGCAATTACACAAAGGTTTTCGCAAACTTTATTATTGATGTTTTTAATGTTATGCCTAATTAATCGCGTTTTTAAATATCCATTCTCATATTTACTAAACTCTTTATAAGTCCGAATCTTTCATAAGCTTTTATAGCGCCAACATTGTTACTATACACATCTAGCCTTAGCTCTTTCAAGTCTTTTTCTTTTGCCCAGCCTTTTAAAGATTCTAAAATTAGACTGCTAATTCTTTGTCCTCTAAACGCAGGTTTTACAAATATAAAACCAATATAACCATGCTTTAAATTTTTATGATATTCTTTAGAATCCTCTAATCTAATATATCCAGAAGCAACTAATTCATCATTAAGAACCCCAACAATTAAATGACTTTTTTTCGAAGTAATTAATTGCGGAATATTATAATAACACAAATCACCATCCGCCAAAAAAGAATCTAAAGGTCTTTCGAACCCTATAACTCCTTGTTCAAATTGTAACAAAGTTTCTAAATCATCTAAATTTGCAGTTCTAATAGAAATAGGTTTGTTTATCATTTATTTTGGTAAGCCTTTTAAACGCATTCTTATTACTCCAAAAAGTGCTTCAAACACAATATTTCCGCTCATTTTAGACGTTCCTAAAGTTCTGTCAGTGAAAATAACTGAAACTTCTTTTATATTAAATTTATGTTTCCAAGCTTTAAATTTCATTTCAATTTGAAAAGCATAACCAGCAAACCTAATTTTATCAAGATTAATGGTTTCTAACACATTTCTTTTCCAACAAACAAAGCCTGCAGTTGTGTCAAAAACCGGAATTCTGGTTATAAAACGCACATATTTTGATGCAAAATAAGATAAAAGTACTCGTTTCATTGGCCAATTAACAACATTTACACCTTGCGAATATCTTGACCCAATAGAAACATCTGCGCCGTCTTTATAACACTTATTATATAAACGAATTAAATCTTTTGGATTGTGAGAAAAATCGGCATCCATTTCTATAATATAATTGTATTTTTTTTCAATTGCCCACCTAAATCCATGAATATAAGCACTTCCTAAGCCGTGTTTACCAATTCTTTTTTCTAAAAAAAGCTGTTTTGGAAATTCCGTAATAAGATTTTTAACAATTTCTGAAGTTCCATCTGGAGAATTGTCATCAACAATTAAGATATGAAATGCTTTTCTTTGATTGAAAGTGGCTCTTATAATAGCTTCAATATTTTCTTTTTCGTTGTAAGTGGGGATAATAACTAATGAATCAGACATAAATAAATAATATATGTAAGTAAGAAAACAAATATACATTATATAATTACTAATTTTGTGTTAATCATAACGAAATGAAAACTACTTGCAAGCACTAGAAAAAATAATAACTACTAAGAGTTGGGTTACAGCATTAATAATGCTACTATTTATAGGCGTAGTTTTATTAAAAGCATTAGACACCAATAGATTAAAAGGAAGTGTTTTTAGTTTGTTTAATATCAACTTTATAGAAAGCGAGTCTGAAGAAAATACAAGCTTTTTTGACTCCTTTAAGATCGTAATTTTCATGTTTACGGTAATTGTATTATCCCTATTAGCGTATCGCTTTAAAACGTATAGATTATCAATAAATGTATCAAGCTTTTCGTCTTATCTGCCCGTTTTTTTAAGTTTATTATCTTATTTTTTAATTAAAAGAACTTTAGAGTATTTGCTTTTTTACTTATTTTTAATCAAAAGAGACGTGCGTTTTTTCATTGTTTCAAAGGTTAATTATTTACATACAATTACATTTTTACTATATTTAGCAATAGTTTTAAGTGAATATATAGGTTTAAAACAATGGTATTTATTTTATTTTGCAGCCTTGTTATTTATTGTAAGATTTGTAATTCATATAGTAAGTAACAAAAAGCTGATATTTAATAAGTTGTTTTATTTTATTTTGTACATTTGCGCCGTTGAAATAGCCCCGCTATTTATATTGTTTAAAATGATGTTTTAATTATAGAACGAAAGCATATGAGAGTGAAAACAATTTTAGTATCACAACCTGCTCCCAAGACAGAAACTTCACCTTATTTTGATTTGTCTGACAAACAAAAAGTAAAAATCGATTTTAGATCTTTTATTCATGTTGAAGGGATTACGGTTAAAGATATAAGGTTACATAAAATTGATTTTAAAAACTTTACTGCAATTATTTTAACAAGCAGAAATGCTGTAGATCACTTTTTTAGAGTTGCAGAAGAAATGCGCTTTAAAGTGCCAGATTCTATGAAATATTTTTGTCAATCTGAGGCCGTAGCTTATTATTTACAAAAATATGTTGTGTATAGAAAACGTAAGATTTATGTTGGCACAAGGACGTTTACAGATTTAACCAAGTTAATAAAGAAACACAAAACAGAGAAGTTTTTATTACCTTCTTCGGATAAGTTAAAACCTTTAATACCTGCTGAATTAGATGAACTAGGCATTAATTGGACACGTGTAGATTTATATAAAACGGTAGTTAGTGACTTGTCTGATTTAGAAGATGTTTTTTATGATGTTTTAGTGTTTTTTAGTCCTTCAGGAATAGAATCTTTATTTCATAATTTCCCAAACTTCAAACAAAATAATACAAGAATAGCAGCTTTTGGTAATTCTACCATAAAAGCAGTTACAGAAGCTGGTTTAAAGTGCGATATTGAAGCACCAACTCCGGATACACCTTCTATGACAATGGCTTTAGATAAATATATTAAAGAAATAAATAAAAAATAATTTATTCTTAATTTTTACACTAAGCTTGTCGAAGTGTTTTTTCAGGGCAATATAAAACAAAAAAAATCGAACAGAAATGTTCGATTTTTTTTGTTTTAACAATCTATTTACTTCAAAAATTCAACACAAAATTTTACGGTAATTTCTAATTCTTTTGATCCCATTTTTTCTTTCCACGGATGAGAAGTATTAAAAACATGATTTGCATTTTCAATAATTTGATATTCACTTTTTGGATTCCATTTATGTAAATTTTCTGCTTCCTCGATCAAAACAGAAGTATCAGCATCTCCATGAATAATTAACTGCGAGATTTTTAAATTCTCAGTTGCTTTTTTCACATTAAAACGTTCTTTATTTTTGATAAAATCTTCATAAAACTGATAAAAATGAGGCATTTGCTGTTTTGTCCTTCCGTTTAAAACATATTTTACGCCGTCTTTTTTCCATTGCTCTAAATCGCCAATTGTAGCTGTTCTTTTTTCAAAATCACAAACTCCCGCCAACGTAATTACTTTTTTAATTCTGTTATCTTCATTTGCTTTTAATAACACGATTCCTCCACCTCTACTATGCCCAATCAAAGAAATAGCTTCTAAATTAATTTCATTTTTAAAATCCGAATTACCAGAAATCCAATCGATTACGGTTTCTAAATCATCCAATTCTTTTGTATAATTATTAGTACCAAAAGCTTCTAGATCCGGAAAATCTATTGGGTTATCAACAGTTCCTCCATTATGCGAAAAATTAAATTTGATGAAGAAAAACCCTGCATTTGCAAAAGTTTCCGCCAAGATATTCCAAGCTCCCCAATCTTTAAATCCTTTGTACCCGTGACAAAAAATAATTATTTTTTTTGGTTTCTTTGTTTCTTTATAAAAAACATCTGTAACGATAGGTTTGTTGTGTTTTCCTTTAACTTCTATGTTGTTTATATTTTTCATCTCTTCTTTAAAAAAATAGATTAATTACTGCTAAAACAGCTACGAATGCGGTTAAAATAGCTAAAATTATATTGATGTCTTTTGTTAGTTTCCCAGTCTTTTTCTGAATAAAATTAGCGGATTTCCCATATAAAAAAAGGATATAAAATGTACCAATTGCAGCTCCTAAAATAAAAAATAAAACGGAAATAACATCAAAACTAAACCTATTAAAAGCATCTAAAGTTGCCACTATTCCGCAAAAAAAAGGAATCGAAAACATATTTAAAACAGATAACGTAATTCCTGCTAAAAAAGCATTTTCCTTTTTTACAGCACCTGTTTCAATCTTAATTTTCCTTTTTTTTGATTCTCTGTAAAAATAGTAAGATAAAAAAACAAAAATTACAATCGCTATTTTTTCTAAGGTTTCTATAATTAATGGATTTTCTACAATCCCTTTCGTTAAAAAAACAGAAATATAAGCTTGTGGAAGTGCAACTACCGAAACACCAATTGCATATTCATTTAATTCTTTTTTACCGTTTTCTAAACTAATTTTTAGCGCTGTCATGTTTAGCATACTTGGAGTTATCGAGCCCAGAAAAGAAAAAATAAATCCGAAGAAAAAATGTGAAACTAAAATCATTACTTAAAAATTGATAGGTATTATAATTTTTTTTAAAACTACGGTATATATACTTACAAAAAAACGCATCAAATAAATTGATGCGTTTTTTATATTTAAATTTACTACTAAATCTTTATACAACTCCTTGGGCTAACATTGCGTCTGCAACCTTTACAAAACCTGCAATATTTGCACCTTTGATATAATCTATTGTTCCGTCTTCATTTTCACCATATTCTACACAAGAATCATGAATATCTTCCATAATATCTTTTAATTTATCATCTACTTCTTTACGAGACCAACTTAATCTTAAAGAATTCTGACTCATTTCTAAACCAGAAGTTGCAACTCCCCCTGCATTTGAGGCTTTTCCTGGAGCAAATAATATTTTTGCATTTTGAAACTCATGAATTGCTTCCGGTGTAGAAGGCATATTTGCTCCTTCAGAAACACACATACAACCGTTTTTAATTAATTGTTTTGCTTCGTCTCCATTCAACTCATTTTGAGTTGCACATGGTAACGCAATATCACATTTCACAGACCAAGGTCTTCCTCCTGCTACAAATTTTGCATTTGGATATTTTTCTGTGTATTCGCTAATTCTTCCTCTTTTTTCATTTTTGATGTACATTATATGCTTCAACTTTTCTGTGTTGATTCCTTCTTCATCTAAAATGTAGCCTCCAGAGTCTGATAAAGTTAAAACAGTAGCACCTAATTCTATCGCTTTTTCTGCAGCATATTGTGCAACGTTTCCAGAACCAGAAATCACTACTTTTTTACCTGCAAAAGAATCTTCTTTACGCAATAACATATTTTGTGCAAAATACACCGTACCATACCCTGTTGCTTCTGGTCTAATTAAAGAACCACCCCAAGACGCACCTTTACCAGTTAAAACTCCTGTAAATGAGTTGTTTAATTTTTTATACATACCAAACATAAATCCAATTTCTCTTGAACCAACACCAATATCCCCGGCAGGAACATCTGTATTATGACCAATATGTCTATACAATTCTGACATAAATGAATGACAAAAACGCATAATTTCATTTTCTGATTTTCCTTTTGGATCAAAATCAGAACCACCTTTTCCACCACCCATTGGCAAAGTAGTTAACGAGTTTTTAAACACTTGTTCAAATGCTAAAAACTTTAAAATACTTGCATTTACTGTTGGATGAAAACGCAAACCACCTTTATAAGGGCCAATTGCCGAATTCATTTGTATTCTATATCCTCTATTTACTTGTATTTCTCCATTATCATCTACCCAAGAAACTCTAAAAGAAATTAATCTTTCTGGCTCTACCATTCTAAGTAAAATATTTTTACCGTTATAAATATCGTGATTTGCGATATAAGGAATTACAGTTTCTGCAACTTCTTGAACGGCTTGTAAAAATTCTGGCTCATGGTTATTTCTAGTTTTCACCATTTCCATAAACTCTTTAATCTTTAATTCCATAATGTTTGATTTGATTTTCTACGATTTGTATACAAATTTAACGATGTAAATGTAAGAATTTTTCAATATCAGTAAATTAAAATACCCAAAATTACTCCTACAATTCCAACAAAATTTGGATAATACTACTTGATATTTCTTTGAAAATAAAAAAAATGCATCAAAAAAATGATTCATTTTAGTCTTTAAAATATATTTTTTACACAACTCCTAAATCTAACATAGAATCTGCTACTTTAATAAAACCAGCTATGTTTGCTCCTTTTACATAATTTATATAACCATCTTCTTGTGTTCCGTATTTTAAACAAGCGGTATGAATAGAATGCATTATTTGATGTAATTTATCGTCTACCTCTTCTTTAGTCCAATTTAGCTTCATCGCATTTTGAGACATTTCTAAACCAGAAACTCCTACTCCACCGGCATTTACCGCTTTACCTGGTCCATATAAAATTTTGGCATTATGAAATACATGAACAGCTTCTGGGGTACAACCCATATTAGAAACTTCTGCTATATATTGTACGCCATTTGCAACCAGTTTTATTGCATCTTCCTCGTTTAATTCATTTTGAGTTGCACAAGGCATTGCAATATCACATTTTACACTCCAAGGTTTTTCATTAGCATAAAATTTGGCTTCTGGAAATTCATCTGCATACGGAGAAACAATGTCATTATTAGATGCTCTTAACTGCAATAAATAACTTATTTTATCATGATCGAAACCTTTTTCATCATAAATATATCCATCAGGACCAGAAATTGTAACTACTTTTCCGCCTAATTCGGTGATTTTTAAAGCAACACCCCAGGTTACATTTCCAAAACCGGAAAGTGAAATTATTTTACCATTAAAATCATCATTTTTAGTTTCTAGCATTTCCTTTGTAAAGTAAACACCACCAAAACCTGTTGCTTCTGGTCTAATTAAGCTTCCTCCCCAATTTAAACCTTTTCCTGTAAAAACGCCTGTATGTTCTTGCTGTAGTTTTTTATACATTCCGTACATAAACCCAATTTCTCTACCACCGGTGCCAATATCCCCAGCTGGCACATCTGTACTTGGTCCAATCATTCTCCACAATTCTAACATAAATGCTTGGCAAAAACGCATAATTTCGGTGTCCGATTTTCCTTTTGGATTAAAATCTGAACCTCCTTTTCCACCTCCCATTGGCAGTGTTGTTAAGGCGTTTTTAAATATTTGCTCAAATCCTAGAAACTTTAAGATACTTAAATTTACACTCGGGTGTAAACGGATTCCTCCTTTGTAAGGTCCTAACGCATTATTATATTGTACTCTATGCCCTAAATTTACTTGAACATGGCCTGCATCATCAATCCAAGAAATTCTAAATGTTAAAATTCGATCTGGCTCCACCAAACGTTCAATAATTTTAGCCGCTTCATATTGTGGGTTTTCATTATATATAGTCTCAATAGACACTAAAACTTCGGTAACAGCCTGTAAATATTCTTTTTCACCAGGGTGTTTCGTTTCCAAATTTGTTAAAATTTCTTTTACATTCATATTGATATACTTAATAACTTTTTATAGAATAATTTTATACATCAAAAATACATTTTAAAATTGATTTTAAAATGGAATATTTATCGAGTTTTTTAATATTTAACAATAATTTATCCGTTTTTTATGAATCTTAATGTTTATTCATTTATTTGAAGACTTTTTTTATTATATATACATTTTACATAAATCCTTCCGGAGGTAATTCTTCAAATGATTCTTCTATATTTGAAGCACTGTTTTCCAATGAAATACCTTCTTTAAAAATAGCTGCTTTATTATTTTCACCATCAATAATAGCTGTAAGTGCATTTTTAAAGGAAATATGCCTTAAATAAGAATCTTCAAAAACAGCCTCGTGTTTATTTAAGTAATCTACATCAAAAAAACCATCATCTATAAACGGATTTATCGTTAAATACCCCACTTTAAATGATGTTAAATTTTGAAAAAAATGGGTTCCTTGACTTGGATCTATTCTAAAGTTATTTAAACCAGATTCTACTATTATTTTTGCTGCTGAAATTTGAGACCAAAGCACAGGAATTCCTAACCAAGAATCACTTGAGCCCCAGCGCCCCGGGCCAACCAAAATATAAGGTTTATCTAATGCAACAAATTTTCTATTAATTTCTTCAACTGCATTTGCAATATCTCTTGTATTGGCTGAATTAAAAGTTTCTGGTTTTACATAAACTACATCGAAAATGTTTTCATATTTTCCATTTCCTAAAGCAGATTCAGAATAAATTATGGTCTCAGAAATATCTAAATTTTCAGGTAATTTACTAACCGTTTCCATACTTTGTATGATTGGTCTTATTTGTAAAAAGCTAAATTCTTTTGGTTTCCCTGGCGGAACATCTAGCTTTACGGCAAACTCTATCTCTATTGGATTTCTCATTTCTCGTTGCCCAACACGTAAGAGTTCTTGTAAAATTTCTGGCAACGGAAACGTATTGTATTTTAAAATATTATCAAACGTGATTACACGAATACCATCATGCATTACGCCCGGTTTAATTGTATTATTTTGTAAATCGTATGTCGATGCTACAAACTTTAAGGAACCATGGTTTTCTGCTTCTCTGATTGTTACTTTCTTTTTATTGATTGCTTCACTAGTTGAAATTTTATAACTATCAGGATCAAGATCTAAACCATAAAAATACTGTTGCGTATCTCTTTGCGTAGAGCCTGGAGAAGATAATTGCAACACTTTTTTTGGATAATAGGGTGAAAAGCGTAATGTTTGTCCGCCCCCAACAATTATTTCACCTAAACCAAGAGCAATATTAGCAATTCCTTCACTTGCCTTTTCTTCTCCAATAGGATAAAAATTAATAGAACGTGCTACTCCAGAAATATTTGGATAATATACATCTTGATATTGTTTACCTGTAACTTCTTGTAAAATTACAGCCATTTTATCTTCTTCTATAGTATGTGATATCGCTTTTAAATAGGATTTACTGTTTTCAAAGAAGGCAGATGCAATAACCGATTTAATGGCATTAGAAACCATTTCAACTTTTTTGTTTATGTCAGAATTTGGTATCATATACGTTGCAAAAACCCCCGCAAAAGGCTGATAATTTGAGTCTTCTAACATACTAGAGGAACGCACAGCAATGGGACATTTGGTTGTTTCTAAGAATGCCTTAATATCTTCTAGCGCCCATTCTGGTAAATCCTTTGAAATAAATTTATTTAATATTTTATCGTCATCTGTGCATTCTGCAGCAAATTTAATTAATTTGTGGGTCTCTATAAACTGATCAAAAACATCGGTACTTATTACTACCGTTCTTGGTATTGTTATACTTACGTTTTCAAATTTATTATATAAACTATTACGTTTTAAAAAGGAATCTATAAAAGCCAAACCTCTTGCTTTTCCGCCTAAAGCACCTTCACCAATTCTTGCATAGCCAACAAACTCATCGTATTTATATTTGTTAAATTTTACAATTACACCTCTAGATCTGTATACTCGGTATGCTTTAATAGAGTTAATTAAAAAGTCTCTTATTTGATCATTGTTTTCAAATTCATCATATTCTATAACGCTAAGTAAATCTGCTAAAGAAAAAAGGGCTCTTGATTTTAACCATTTAGAAAACTCGCTTCTTGTTGCGTGATACATCAAACAATCTTCAGAAACATTTTTTATCGCTCTTTGAAATTCACCTAAATCTTTGGCTGTTGCTAAAACTTTCATTTGCGTAGGATCCCAAAACTCGAAGTCTCCAAAAGCAAAATATTTCATGATATAATTTTTTATATCAACACCTAAAGTTTCTGAGTGTTTGTATAAAAATTTACCTTTAAGTTCTAACGCTCGTTTTTCGTTACTTGCATTCGATGATTGAATTAAAAAAGGAAAATACCGTTTATAATTTCTTACATAATCTAAAAATAAGAATCCTGCTTCTTTATTTCTCACGCCATCTTTATAATAATTAACATCGGATATTACCCCTAATAAATTATCTTTATAAGTATCAAATAAACCAATACCCTCTTCATAAGTTGTAGCTAGTAAAATTTTTGGTCTTCCTCGCATTAACATCATTTTTCTGTGCTCATTTAAGCCTTCAGACATTAATCCTTGTGTTTGTTTAAGGATCACTTTATAAATAAGTGGAATATATCTAGAGTAAAATTTTAGCGAATCTTCTACTAATAATATGGCTTTAACACCCACAACATTAATATCAACTTCGGCATTCATTCTATCTTCTGTTAATTTTATGATGGCCAAAAATATGTCTGCATTTCCATTCCAGTGAAAAACAAAATCTATACTATCGGTATTTTCTTTTTGTAGCTTACTTCTTAATAGCGAAGAATGATAACTTAAAGCAGCAATTGGTACATCAGGAAAGGCTTCTTTAATTTTTTTTGATGATTCAAAAGCATTATGATTACCAATATCTAACCAAGTAATAACAATGTCAATTTGATGAGATTCCATCATTATAATAGCTCTTTTTGCAGAATTTGCATGAATAAAATTTGGTGGATGCCTTAAATTTAAAGAGGTGTATTCATTAAAGATTCGTTCCTCAATTCTACCATCTTCTTCAAGCATGTAAAAATCGTAATTAGAACAAACTATTAATACCTTATTAATTCTATTTTGCATTAATTTATCAAAAGTAACCTCCTTAAATGCGTATGTTTTTAAGTTTGATAAGATATTTTCTTTCATTTTAATTCCATTTTTATGACGTACAATATATTCAATTTCTAGTTTAGAACTTTAATAAAATTTAAGTATTCAACTCAAAAATTAGATTCAACAAAAATAAAAAGGTGTAAATTCGCCGTTTAATTTATTATGTAATGTTAGATACAGTAAAAGAGCTTATTGGTGATGTAAAATCTTTTAAAGCAACAACAAAAGACGAAGTTGAGACTTTTAGAATTAAATATTTAGGTTCTAAAGGTTTATTAAAAGATTTATTTGCAGAATTTAAAAATGTGGATGCCGCGTTGCGTAAAGATTTTGGACAAGCATTAAACAATTTAAAGGCCTCTGCAGAGTATAAAGTTGCTGAATTAACAGAAGCTTTAGAAAATTCTACCAGCGAAAAATCTTTTTACGGAGATTTAACACGTCCGTCAGAACCAATAGAATTAGGTTCTAGACATCCAATTTCATTGGTTAGAAATCAAATTATTAAGGTTTTTAATAGAATTGGTTTTACTGTTTCTGAAGGGCCAGAAATTGAAGATGATTGGCACAACTTTACAGCGTTGAATTTGCCAGAATATCATCCTGCAAGGGACATGCAAGACACGTTCTTTATTGAGCAAAATCCAGATATTTTATTGCGTACACATACTTCTTCTGTGCAAGTGCGTTATATGGAAGAAAATAAACCGCCAATACGCACAATTTCTCCTGGAAGAGTTTTTAGAAACGAAGATATTTCTGCAAGAGCACATTGTATTTTTCATCAAGTAGAAGGTTTATATATTGATACTGATGTTTCTTTTGCTGATTTAAAACAAACACTTTTATACTTTACAAAAGAGATGTTTGGAAAGTCTAAAATTAGGTTAAGACCTTCTTATTTCCCTTTTACAGAGCCAAGTGCAGAAGTAGATATTTATTGGGGATTAGAAACAGAAACAGATTATAGAATTACAAAAGGTACCGGTTGGTTAGAAATTATGGGTTGTGGAATGGTCGATCCTAATGTATTGAAAAATGCCAATATTGATCCAACAAAATATTCTGGTTACGCTTTTGGAATGGGCATAGAACGTATTGCAATGTTATTATATCAAATTCCTGATATTAGAATGTTTTACGAAAATGACAAACGTCTTTTAGAACAATTTAAATCAGTTATATAATGAATTACTTTTCACAATTTTGGGACGAAAATAGAGATGATGAACATGCAGATTGGGGTTTCTCAACTTGGTATTTTGAAACGAACGATGCAGATGAAGTTTTAAAACAAATTACTGTTTATAAAAACGGAAAAATTACCAAATATGATTTAGAAAATCAAGAAGATAAATTTGGTGGTTTGTGCGAAGGAACATTAACTATTGATGACTGTGATGGAGATGAAATTTCTAAAGAAAGTTTTTACGAGATCTGGTAGTTTAAACCGAATTTAGTTCCTCTTTTTATAAAAAATTGCTTTATGCTGATAAAAAAATCTTTTTCTTCTTATTTCTAGTGTAGCTTTAATTATTTTTTGGATTGCATAATTTTCTCGAATTCATTAGTTTTATAAATCAAAAAAAAATCTTTGATTTTGATGACACTTTCAATCTTTAATTTTTATCTAATAATTAGAGCGTTAAACAAAGAAAATAATTTAAAATAACAGTTTTAAAAACACATTAAACACGTTTAAGATTTTTATAACTATCATTTAAAAGCCGATAATTCTATCGGCTTTTTTCTTTAACATTTTTTTTAACATTCGTTTGGTTCTGATTGTTCCGAACTAATTGTATCTTTGAAAAGAATTTTATACCAATCTAAAAATTGGGTGTATAACAGCATAAAAATGAACGAAAACATTTGCAAAGAAAAGATGGCTTTGGTTGAAAAACTAGGAGTGCATTTAGAAAAGAGAGAACAGCTAGCGCCTGTTGCTGCGCGTATTTTATCCTATATAATTCTTACCGGTAAAAAAGGAACCACTTTTGAAGATATGGTGAGTATTCTTTTTGCGAGTAAAAGTACCATCTCTACACATCTGAATCATTTACAAGACTTAAAGAAAATTCAGTATTTCACAAAAACAGGCGATCGTAAAAAATACTTTGTGATCAATAAAGACATTATCATTCAACATGTTGACCAAATAATCAGCAATTGGAAAGAAGTGCGTGAATTACATCTAGAAATAAAAAACTATCAAGAAAACGAAAACAATCAAAAATCGAAAATAAAGAAGAAAAATTCGATTTAAATTTTCACAATGAATATATAAAATTTATAAATGAAGCTTCTGCTTCTATAGAGGAGTTAAGAGTAAAAATAATAGACAATCAAAAATAATAGACAATCAATTTGATACTTAAACTAAGATAAAAAATGAAACATACTAAATTAATAATATTACTAGCACTAAGTAGCTTTTTACTTATTTTAAATTGTACCAATAAACAAGAAAATAATGTAGCTTTAAACCAAGCGCCACCTGCAGCTTTTCCTGTATCGCAAATGCAACCTAAAACGGTAACGGGTTATCAAGAATACCCAACAAGTATAGAAGGTTTAATAAACACTGAGGTTAGCCCAAAAACTTCAGGTTATATTCAAAAAGTATTTGTTGATGAAGGTCAAAAAGTAAAAAAAGGACAAGTATTGTTTCAATTAGAAACACAATCATTAAATCAAGATGCCGGCGCTGCAAAAGCACGTATTAATGTGGCACAAATTGAAGTTGATAAACTAATTCCGTTAGTAGAAAAAAACATTATTAGTGCTGTTCAATTAGAAACTGCCAAAGCTAATTTAGCGCAAGCAAAAGCCAATTACAGCAGTGTTTCTGCAAGTATTGGATATGCTAGAATTAAAAGTCCTATTGATGGCAATATCGGTGCAATTAATTTTAGAGAAGGTGCATTAATTGGTGTAAATGATCCTATCCCATTAACTTCTGTAAGTAATATTACACAAGTGTATGCCTTCTTTAGCTTAACGGAAACGCAATATTTAGACTTTTTACAAAATTCAGAAGGTAAAAATGTATCAGAAAAACTAGCAAATTTTCCTTCGGTTAATTTAATTCTTGCTAACGGAAACATGTATGCCGAAAAAGGTAAAATTCAAACAAGTACAAAACAAATCAATCAAAATACAGGAACCGTAAGTTTAAGAGCTGTCTTTAATAATCCTACTCAATTACTAACAAATGGTAATAGTGGTAAAATTCAAATTCCTATTATTTATAAAAATGTTACTGTAATTCCGCAAGTAGCAACTTATGAGCAACAGGGTAACATCATGCTGTATAAATTAGGTAAAGAGAATAAGGTCTCAAATACAATTGTTAAAGTAAAAGCAGCAATAGATAACCTATATGTTATAGAATCTGGTGTAGATCTAAACGATAAAATTATTGTTTCTGGTGTGGGCAAATTAAGAGACGGAATGACTATCTCTCCGCAAGAAACTTCTTTTGAAGAAGCAATTAAACCTATAGCAACATTATTTAAAAACTAGAACCCCATAGATTATGTTAAAAACATTTATTGAAAGACCCGTGCTTTCAACGGTAATTTCTATTATCATAGTTGTACTTGGTATCATAAGTATATCAAGTTTACCAATAGAGGAATACCCAGATATTGCACCACCTACAATTAAAGTAATTGCTTCATATCCTGGTGCCAATGCAGAAACCGTTTTAGAAAGTGTAATTATACCTATTGAAGAGCAAATTAATGGTGCAGAAGGTATGGATTATATTACCTCTACCGCATCTAATACAGGTACCGCAGAAATTACCGTATATTTTAATCAAGAGGTAGATGCAGATATTGCTGCTGTAAACGTTCAAAATCGTGTAGCAAGAGCAAACCCGTTATTGCCACAAGAAGTTATTCAAACAGGTGTAACAACTCAAAAGCAAGAAACAAGTGCTTTAATGTTTATATCTATGTATTCTGAAAATGAGGAATACGATGCTACATTTATTCAGAATTACTTAAAAATAAACGTTATTCCTGGCTTACAACGTATTAGTGGTGTTGGAGATGTTAGTGTATTCTCACAACAAGATTATGCGATGCGTATTTGGCTAAAACCAGAGAAATTAGCCGCTTATAATTTAATACCTTCAGACATTACAGCAGCTTTGCGAGAACAAAACTTAGAAGCAGCTGCAGGATCTTTAGGTCAGAATAATGGCGAAGCATTTTCATATACACTAACTTATAGTGGTCGTTTTAAAGAAGAAAAACAATATGGAGATATTGTTATTAAAGCCATAGGAAATGGTCAGTTCCTACGTTTAAATGATGTTGCTAAAATAGAATTAGATGCGCAATCTTATGCGTCTAACGCAATGAGTTTAGGAAATCCTGCCGTATTTATGGGGATTTTTCAAACAAAAGGTTCGAATGCAAAAGAAATTATAGAAAACATTAAAACTACTTTAAAAAGCGTTAAAAAAGACCTACCTACGGGATTAAATATTTTTATCCCTTATGATACCAGTTTGTTTTTAAATGCATCTATAAATAAAGTAATCACTACTTTATTGGAGGCTTTTATATTGGTTTTTTTAGTAGTATTTCTATTTTTACAAGATTTTAGATCTACGTTAATTCCTGCAATTGCAGTGCCTGTTTCTATTATTGGTACTTTCTTTTTCTTGAATGTCTTTGGATACTCAATTAACTTATTAACACTATTTGCATTAGTGCTCGCAATTGGTATTGTGGTGGATGACGCTATTGTAGTTGTAGAAGCCGTCCATGCCAAGATTGATGAAGGAGAAAAAAATGCTAAGAAAGCAACACTAACGGCAATGAATGAAATTTCTGGCGCTATTGTCTCTATTACGTTGGTAATGGCAGCGGTATTTATTCCGGTAACATTTATTTCTGGACCAACAGGAGTTTTTTATGAGCAATTTGGAGTTACTTTAATTATCGCGATTCTTATTTCTGCAGTAAATGCTTTAACGTTAAGTCCGGCGTTGTGTGCTTTATTATTAAAAACACATAAAGAAGATGAAGAAATAAAAGGTAAAAGTCCATTAAAACGTTTTTACACGCTTTTTAATCGCGGATTTAGTGCTACAGTAGAAAGATACGGTAAATCACTTCAGTTTTTATTCAAAAGAAAATGGATACCAGTTTTACTATTAGTTTTAGCTGTTGTCGGAATTTTCTGGACATCTCAAAATACGCCAACAGGTTTTGTTCCTAACGAAGATCGAGGAATTATTTTTGCAAATATCGAGTTACCAGTGGGTGCTTCTTTAGATAGAACAAATGCTGTTACAAAAGATTTGTACAAAAAAATAAATGGTATTGAGGGTATTGTAGGTGTAAACTTTATTAATGGTAGAAGTTTAATTAGCGGAGCTGGTAGTAATTACGGTTTCGGAATTATAAAATTAGCAGATTGGGCAGATCGTGAAGATCCATCAACATCTGTGCAAGCAATTACAGGTAAATTATTTGGAGTTGTATCAACAATGCCAGAAGCAAATATTATTTTCTTCTCGCCACCAAGTATTCGTGGTTTTGGAAACTCCGGAGGTTTTGAGGTGAATTTACTAGATAAATTTGGCGGAGAATTTAAAGATTTAGATAAAGTGAATACAGAATTTGCGATGGCAATTATGAGTCATCCAGAAATTAAATATGCACAATCGTCTTTCAACACAAATTATCCACAATACGAAATGGAAATTAATGTGCCTTTAGCGAAAGAAAAAGGGGTTCCTATTAATAGTATATTCTCAACATTACAAGGGTATATTGGTGGCGTGTATGCATCCGATTTTTCGAAATTCGGAAAACAATTTAGAGTGTACATTCAAGCTCTGCCAAATGATAGAGCGAGTGTAGATGATTTAAATAGTATGTATGTAAGAACAAGTTCTGGTGAAATGGCACCAATTACGCAGTTTGTAAAATTAGAACGTGTATATGGCCCACAATCGGTAACACGTTTCAACTTATTTAATTCTACAACCATAACAGGTGCAACAAACGATGGTTTTAGTACAGGTGATGCTATTAGAATTATTGAAGAAGAAGTGGTAAAATTACCAAGTAATTACACCATTGCATACTCTGGTTTAACACGAGAAGAAGTAAATGCAGATAACCAAACCTTATTTATTTTTGCATTGAGTATTTTATTTGTGTATTTCTTATTAAGTGCACAATATGAAAGTTATTTATTACCACTTGCTGTAATATTATCACTTCCGTTTGGTGTATTTGGGGCCTATATTAGTACGTATTTCTTCGGATTAGAAAACAACATTTATTTCCAAATTGCTTTAATTATGTTGATTGGTCTGCTCGCCAAAAATGCCATCTTAATTGTAGAGTTTGCATTGCAGCGAAGAAAAAATGGAGAAAGCATTGTTGATGCAGCTATCCACGGAGCAAAAGCCCGTTTACGTCCTATTTTAATGATCTCGTTTGCCTTTATTTTAGGATTAATGCCTTTAGTTTTAGCAAAAGGTGTTGGTTCGGAAGGAAACAATTCTATTGGTACAGGTGCCGCAGGCGGAATGCTGATAGGAACGGTTTTAGGAGTATTTGTGATTCCTATTTTATTTATATTCTTTCAATGGTTGCAAGAAAAAGTTTCTAGCAAACCAGCAGTCATCGCTCAACAAAATGAAGATTAATTATATGATATCAATTATAAAAAATATACGCCTTCAAAAAGGACTCGTTTTAACCGTAATGGTTTTTACATTACAAAGTTGTTTTGTTGCTAAAGAGTACACAAGACCAGAAGTTACAGAAACCCAAAACTTGTACAGAACAGATAATTTGCCATCAGATAGTATATCTATGGCAGCTATATCTTGGAAAACCTTGTTTACAGACAGCTATTTAAATCAGTATATAGAAGAAGGGCTGCAAAATAATATGGATGTTCGTATTGCTATTCAACAAATGATAGCGGCACAAGCGTATGCAAAACAAGGTAATGCTGGTTTTTTACCTTCGGTTAGTATCGGCGCAAATGCAACGCATCAAGAACTTTCAAAAAACAGTCAATTTGGATCCTTATTTAGCGGAGGAATAGATCAGTACGATATTACTGCAAATCTATCTTGGGAAGCAGATGTTTGGGGAAAAATTAGAAGTAATAAACGTGCTTTTGCCGCAAATTACTTGCAAAATGTTGCTGCACATCAAGCGGTAAAAACGCAATTAATTTCTAGCATTGCTATTACCTATTATCAACTTTTGGCTCTAGACGCGCAATTAGAAATCACCCAAAAAACTATTGAGTCTCGCAAAAATGGTGTGGAAACCATTAAAGCTTTAAAGGATGCAGGTTTAACAAATCAGGTTGCTGTAGATCAAAATATTGCACAGTACAAAAGTGCAAGAGCATTGGAGGTAGATATTGAAACCGCTCTTTTTAAAACTGAAAATACATTGAGTATTTTACTAGGAAAAAGTCCACACAAAATTGAAAGAAGTCGCTTAACAAATCAAACCATAGATACCGATTTAAAACTAGGCGTTCCAGCAACTTTATTAAGTAACAGACCAGATGTTATGGCTGCTGAATATAATTTAATTCAGTCTTTCGAATTAACAAATATAGCTAGAAGTAATTTTTATCCATCGCTAAAATTAACTGCTTCTGGAGGTTTTCAAAGTTTAGAGCTAGATAAATTAATAAGTGTAAACTCTTTGTTTACGACAATTATAGGTGGTTTAACACAGCCTATATTTAATAAACGAACCTTAAAAACGCAAAAAGAAGTGGCGCTATCGCAACAAGAGCAATCGTTACTTCAGTTTAAAAAAGCATTATTAGTTGCAGGTAGCGAAGTTTCTAACGCTTTATTTACGTATAAGTCTGAAACTAAAAAATTCGAATTTAGAAAGAATGAAGTGGAGGCATTACGACAAGCAGAACAAAATTCTGATGAGTTACTAAAAAACGGGTATGCTACATATTTAGATTTATTATTAGCTAGACAAAGTGCTTTAAGTGCAGAGCTTAATATTATTGACAGCCAGCTACAACAATTAGTTTCTATTGTATATTTATATGAAGCTTTAGGAGGCGGATGGCAGTAATTTAATTTAAAGAATACTAATCAATTTAAATTTTGAGTCCTATTTTAGTTGCAACAAATTCTTCTAAAACATCTAATAATTCAGTATAATGCTCTACTACAAAAATTCTCAACTTGACATCCCTAAAAGACCATTTGCTTCGAGTGAATATGAAAAAAGAGTATCTTCGTAAAAATCTAAGCGATTGTAGTGCGCCAAATTACAAAAACGCAAACAAATTGTTTTCTTGATTATTTTTTATGAAAAAAGACATTCAAATACCCGAAGTTACAGACGTAGAAATTGCCGTTGTTTATGAATACAATGCTATTTATAGAACGGATGATTGGAATGTGTACATTATCAATAATAAAAATGTTGATTTAGAAATGATTGTAATTGTTACTCAGGGTTTTTCTGATACAAAAATCACCTCTTTATTCCGTAAAAAAATTGATGTGCTACCAGCAAACTCTTTTGCTAAAATTGAATTAATTCAGCCCGAATTATTTACACTAAACAACCGCTTTCAAGTTACTTTTTTTGAAGGAAATGTCTTGTTCGAAAAAACATTCACCTTTAAAGAAAACGCGATTAAAGAAGGAGCTTTGCGAATGCTTCCTGAATTGCAAAAACGTGGAATTTTAGCGAGTTAAAAGTTCTCTACACTTTTTTATCCTTACTTTTTTCAATAAAAAAACTCGAACTAACAGGTGTTTTATTCTTGCTATATTATTGCGAGAAACGAAGCAATTTCTTTCTTACAGCCCAAAAAAACTTCACTTAAAAATAAGTAAGATTGTTCTAGAATAACAAACTTTTCTTAAAGAAGCCCGCGTTAGCGATTGAAGCATTGTTTGAGCTCTTTTATGACGAACGAATAAAAAGCGATTGCGGAAAGCGCGACCCTTGTGGTAACGCCCAAATTCTTAAAAAAATTCGTCATTCAATTCAACAGTTTACTTCGTCATTCTTCCTCGCAATGACGTTACCCCATAAAACCAATAATCAGATACAAAATGGTAGTAATTGCACCGCCAACCAACGCATAAGGCAATTGCGTTTTTACATGATCTATATGATCACTAGCAGAAGCCATTGAAGAAATAATAGAGGTATCCGAAATTGGCGAACAATGGTCTCCAAAAATCCCTCCTCCTAAAGTAGCAGCAACCACAATCGTTATATCTGCACCATGAATAGTTGCCATAGGCACAGAAATTGCCAACATAATGGCAAAAGTTCCCCAAGAAGTTCCGGTAGAAAAGGCAATAAAAGAACTAATGATAAAAACAACCGCTGGTAACAATTCTGGCGACAACCAATCTTTCGTTGCGTTTGCAACATAGATTCCTGTTTCTAATTCTTTACACGCGTCACCAATTGCAAACGCTAACAACATCAGTAAAGCCAACGGCATTAACTCGCTAATTCCTTTTAAAGTTAACTCAATCGCTTCTTTTGGATTCATAATTCCTTGGATAAAATACATCACCATTGCCACTAATAAAGAAGTAATTACCGCGTATAAAACAGATGACGAACCAGAACCTTCGCCAATTGCTTGCGAAGCATGATTTAAAAAGGAGCTAGCTTCTTTAACCGCATCCCAACCTGTATATATCAAATTAATTGGCATCATGCACACCATTACCAGCAGCGGCACAATCATATTATACGCTTTGGCGGGAATTCCTTCTTTCGGAGGAAAAGAAGTTACGGCATCCGAAACCATAGGTTTAGAATCTGGGTTCATTAACTCACCTGTTTCTTTGGTTCTTTTTTCCGCTTTTTTCATCGGACCAAAATCCTTCTTAGAAAGTATCACTGCAAAAACCATTGCAATGGCAATTAAAGGATAAAAATTATATTTTATGGATGCCATCATCACAGAAAATGGTTTTTCAATTCCTTGCGTTAACAAAAGCCCCATGATGAAAGCGCCCCAAGCATTAAAGGGAATTAAAATGGATGAAGGCGCAGAACTTGAATCTGCAATGTAGGCTAGTTTCTCTCTCGGGATTCCTAATTTATCAAAAATGGGTCTGTATAAAGTTCCTACAGTTAGAGAACTAATACTTGTTTCCACAAACAACAACAAACCAGTTACGGTTGCTAAAACCTGAACCATTACTCTACTATACCCTGTTTTTTTCTCTTCTAATTTTACCAATCGTCTGTTTAAAATATTGATAAAACCCTCTACTCCTCTCGAGTATTGAATAAATATCAACAAAGCACCAACCAATGCACTAAACATAATCGTTCGTGTATTTCCTTCGGATTGAAAAACATTTACCATCCCTTCAATCATCGCTAAAGTACCGTCTAAAAGATTCCATCCTTTAATAATTAACCAGGAAAACCAGATTCCTAATAACAAAGCGATGTATACTTGTTTTGTTTTTAAGGCTAAAATAATCGCAACAATAGGTGGTATTACTGATAGAAATCCATATTCCATAGAAAGCGTGTTAATTTTGGCTAAAGGTAATACTTAATAAACATGTTACTTTGTAAATTTATATTCTTCTTTTAAATCTTAATATCAAAGAAAATACTTTTGATTTAGATCTATTTTAAAAAGTAGTTTTTTTGTTGCAGGAGATTCCATGCGGTTAAGAGATGGCTTAAAAACCCTGTTTCACCGAGAAAAAAATAGTGTTTATCTAAAAAATTTCTTTTTTATCTGCTTCTGCTCTTTTTTTGTGCTAAATAACTTTAAATTTGATACTTATGAAAAGTAGAAACACAATTTTAGGAATTTGTTTAATACTATTAACTTCTTGCATAGTAAAATCTTTACATCCTTTTTACACCAAAGAAACCATCACTTTTGATCAAAATTTTATTGGAGATTGGCAAGATTCTAAAAAAGGAAAATGGAAAGTTATTTCATTTAAAGAAGAAATAACAAAAGACAATCCTGTTGAAAAAATGGATAAAGAGGATCTAAAAATCTATAAAGAATATAAAAATAGCTATTATATTTTAAGAGAATATGAGGATAAAGAAGTTATTTATCTTGCGACTCCTTTTAAAATAAACAATCAAAAATTTTTAGATTTTTTCCCTTTAGATCATCAAGAAGGTGTAGATAATTTATTACAAAGTCATTCTATTTACACACATAGTTTGGTAAAATATGATGTTCAAAAAAACGGAGAAATAGAAATAAGATGGCTAGATGAGGATAAATTTCAAACCCTTTTTAAACAAAAAAAGATTAAAATAAGGCATGAAACTATTGGAATTTTAAATGAAAATTACTTGTTAACGGCAAGCTCTAAAGAATTACAAAAATTCATAGAAAAATATATGGCTTCTAATGATGCTGAAAAATGGGAAACCTCTACGAAATTTACGTTAACTAAAGTAAATGCTACAAATTAAACATTTTTTAAAAAGAACAAATGCCCATAATATACTGGTTTTTAACGCTGTATTATGGAGTTGTTCTTTTCTGATTCTTCTGTTTCTTTTTTCTGGAAGTTCATCACCTGCAAAAATCGATTATATTTATACCGCAAGTTTTATATTTACTTTAGTGGTTCCCGTTTGTATCAATTTATATTGGTTACTGCCTACATATCTTAAAAAGGAAAAGTATGTAATTTTTGGAATTCTGTTTATTCTAAACCTTATTGTATTTGCCCAGATAAATCCTTGGTTTTTTAATGTATTGGTGGATACTTTTTTTAAAGATTATTTCTTTATTTCGTATCACAATAAAATAGAAATCTATTCTATTTTTGCAGTATTTTTTATCCTATCAGTACTCATAAAGCTTGCCGAAGATTGGGTCTATTTAAATGAATTTGAAAATAGAACACTTAAAATTCAGAATCAGCAGATAGAGAATCAACTGTATTATTTAAAAGGTCAGATTAATCCACATTTTTTATTCAATTCTTTAAACGTATTGTATTCGCTTGCAATCGAAGAGAAAAAAGAAGTTACAAATGCCATTTTACAGTTATCCGATATTTTAAGATATGTTATTTATGATGTAAATGCAGCTCAAATAACTATCAAAAAAGAAATTGAACTTCTTACCAATTACATCGAATTTGAAAAAAACAGGCATGTACAAAATTCAACTATTACATTTGATTATAAAGTTGATAAAAATCTAGAAATATATCCGATGTTATTATTGCCATTGCTAGAAAATAGTTTTAAACACGGATTGAAGAGTGGGGTAAAAAATCCTTATATTGATGTAAAATTAATAGTCAAAAACAAAAAAATAGATTTTGTGATTTCGAATAATTTTAAAGAAATTACAAGTTATAATACAAAAGAGGAATACGGAATTGGTTTAAAAAATATTCAAGAAAATTTAGCCATTATTTATCCTGATAAACATCTTTTTTCAATTGAAAATAGCCATACTATTTTTACTATAAGACTAACAATAGATATAGAAAAATGAATATACGTTGCATAATAATTGATGATGAGCCTTCTTCGCAAAATGTTCTAAAATCATTTGTACATAAAATCGATTATTTAGAGTTGGTACAGGTTTGCAATAGTGCTTTAGAGGCTTTAGAATATTTAAAAAGCAACACGGTAGATTTGTTTTTTTTAGATATTAATATGCCGCAACTTTCTGGAATCGATTTTTATAAATCACTCAAAAATCCGCCAAAAGTAATTTTTACAACTGCTTATTCAGCTTATGCTTTAGAGGGTTTTGAAGTCGATGCCACAGATTATTTGTTAAAACCTTTTTCTTTTCATCGTTTTGTAAAAGCGGTTTCAAAAGTTAAAGATTTGAATGATGCTAAAATCGATTATATCATTGTAAAATCAGACAAAAAATTACATCAGATAAAAATTGAAAAGATCTATTTTATAGAAGCTTTGGGAGATTATATTAAAATTCATTTAAAGAATACCTTTTTAGTAACCTATAAATCTCTAAAAATGATGCATACTTCGCTGCCAAAGTCTATTTTTAAACAAGTTCATAAATCGTTTATAATTAACAAAAATAAACTGCAATATATAGAAGGGAACATGGCAATCATTAACTCAAATAAAATACCTTTAGGACAAAAATATAAGAAAGAATTTATTGATCATTTTAATGCATAAATATGTCAAAATTTTACACAGAAATAACCTCAAGACTACAAAAATTTATTGAAGCTCAAAAAATATTTTTTGTGGCAACTGCACCAAGTTCTGGAAGAATAAATTTGTCACCTAAAGGCATGGATTCTTTTAGAGTGATTGACAAAAACCACGTTTTGTGGTTAAGTGTTACAGGAAGTGGTAACGAAACTGCCGCTCATTTATCAGAAAATGAACGAATTACAATACTGTTTTGTTCTTTTGAAAAAGCACCAAACATTTTACGTTTGTACGGCAAAGGAAAAGAAATTAAACCAAAAGATGAAAATTGGAATGAATTAATTTCGTTATTTCCAGAAACCCCAGGAACGCGTCAGATTTTTAAAATCAGCATTGAATCTGCTCAAACTTCTTGCGGAATGTCCATTCCGTTTTTTGAATTTAAAGGAGAAAGAGACGATTTAAATGATTGGGCAACAATGCAAGGTAAAAAGGGAATAGAAAACTATTGGGAAGACAAAAATCAATCAAGTATTGATGGTTTGTCAACTCATATTTTAAACTAAAATCCTTAAATACTATTTACTTTTTTAATCGCCGCCGTAAAATTGACTAAATCATTTTCATTTCTAACTAATAAAATTGCTTCATCGCATACTTTATCAACATTATCAAAAGGAAAATGTAAACCGATGGCAACTTTGCGTAGTAATTTAACTTGCAATGTATCTACTTCTCCATCAACAAGAATCATTTTTGTTAAAAAATATAAACGCTCAATTCTCTCTTCATAATTTACAGGAGAGTTTAAAGGAAATTTTTCTGGATTATTTAAAATAGCGGTAAACTCTTCTACAGTTATATGTAATTTCTTTGCTGATTTAATTAACAAAGCTTCTTCTTCTTTGCTAATTTTGCCATTTACTTTTGCCATTTTTACGATATTGGAAAAATGACCTATTTCTTGTTTGTGCTTTCCGCTAGAATATAAATCTGATATTGACATTTAAAAAAATTAAATGGGGTGAAACTATTGCTTTTTTTGTACTTTGTTCACAAATATAATCTTTTCGTTAAAATAGCACTAATTTTTAACTTTTTCCATGGACAACTTTTCATATTTCAACAGAGAAAATATCATCAAAGACTTACAATCTACAAAATTTGATGTCTTAATAATTGGTGGCGGAATTACAGGTGCAGGAATTGCTTTAGACGCAGCCTCACGCGGAATGAAAGTAGCCTTGATCGAAAAAAACGACTTCGCTTCTGGTACAAGCAGCAAATCAACAAAACTAATTCATGGTGGTTTGCGCTACTTAAAACAATTCGATTTTTGGTTGGTAAAAGAAGTAGGTACTGAGCGCGCAATTGTGCACAAATTAGCGCCACATTTAGTGATTCCAGAAAAGATGATTTTACCCTTAATTGATGGCGGAACCTATGGTTCTTGGCTCACATCAATCGGTTTAAAAGTATATGATATTTTGGCTTCAGTAGAAGGTGAAGATAAACGCAAAATGCTCACAAAAAAAGAAGCTTTGGAAAAAGAGCCTTTGCTACCTAAAAAGATTTTAAATGGCGCTGGTTATTATGCAGAATACAGAACTGATGACGCGCGTTTAACAATCGAAGTGTTAAAAACAGCGGTAAATTATGAGGCAAAAATTATCAATTATACAGAAGCTACCGAATTCATTTATGAAGAAAATAGCGTCGTTGGCGCCAATGTAAAAGATGCGTTTTCTGATGAAAATTATACTATAAAAGCAAAATATGTAGTAAATGCTTGCGGTCCATGGGTTGATGAATTACGCCAACTAAACAACTCTAAAATTGGCAAACGTTTGCACTTAACAAAAGGAGTTCATTTGGTCGTTGCTTATGAAAAATTACCTGTAAAACAATCGGTATATTTCGATATTCCTGATGGTAGAATGATGTTTGCAATTCCCAGAGGAAAAGTTACCTACTTTGGCACAACTGACACCAATTATCAAACGGATAAAAATAATGTAGAAACCAACTTAGTGGATGCTACTTATTTAATATCCGCAGTAAATAACATGTTTCCTGAAATTAATTTAAGCCTCGAAGATGTGCAGTCTTCTTGGGCAGGCTTGCGACCATTAATTCATGAAGAAGGAAAATCGGCTTCAGAATTATCTAGAAAAGATGAAATTTTTGTTTCAGATACCGAACTGATTTCTATTGCTGGAGGAAAATTAACAGGCTACAGAAAAATGGCAGAACGTATTGTAGATTTGATTGCAAAAAAATACAAACGTCGTTTTGAAAAGGAATTTAAAGACGTAAAAACAGAAAAATTAGTACTTACAGGAGGACCTTTTAAAAACTTTAATGAAGTAAAAAGCTATACAGATGCTATCTATAATAGAATTGCAGAAGTAGACTTTTCTCAAAAAGATGCAGAATATTTAGTGTATAATTATGGCAAGCAAACAGATATTATATTAAAAAAGTTTGATGAATTTACAGAGGAAAATCAGCAAGAAAAAATGATAAAAGCAGAAGTTTGGTTTACCATAAACTATGAAATGGCCTGCAACACAACAGACTTTTTTATGCGAAGAACTGGAAGGTTATTTTTTGATAAACCAAGTGTAGATTTATACAAAGAATACGTTACACAACTATTTGAAAATCAGCTTAATTTAGATAAAAAAACAAATGAAAAAAATGTGAAAATATTGAATGAAAATTTAATATCAATTTTAACTTTCAATTAAAAAAAATACTACATTTGATATGATTTTAATATTCATAAAAAATGAAAAAATTATTTACTGCGGCCATAATGCTGCTTATCGCAGTTTCTTTTTCTGCTAAAAAAGTTACAATTCAAGAAAATAAATTAGTTGCTACTTTTAAAGGTGTTACAGAAAATGATTACTACAAATTTATTGATGATCAAAAAGTAGAACATTTATTTTACGATTTAGATGAAAACGTAGAATTAGGTTTAGAAGATGATGAAAACATCGGTAAAAAGTTCTCAATTACTTGGAGCTCTAAAGAAATTGATGAAATAAATAATGAAGGTGATGAAACAGGCGTTAAATTGACTGTAAAAACCATCTTAACGATTACAAAATTTAAGTAAAGACAAAAACCAGATGTTAAATTTAACATCTGGTTTTTTTTATTAAATTATTTACTTCATTCTGTTTTAAGAATTTTATTAACTTCTAAAGATAAAATTCTAAAATAGTGCAGTATCACAAAATAATACTACAAATTTGCCTTACAAAAGTTTATAATTGAATTAGTTCAAATTCCTAAGAGTTTTAATTCTGATAGGTTCTGTATTAAAAAACTCTGAAACAGCTATACTAAACATTCCGTTTGAAGGAAATTTCCTATAATCTTCATCATGATAGCCACCAATTAAATATAAATTTTCATTTAAAAAATGCATGTTAGCGTTGTTCAAATTTAAATCGATTTTATATTCTTTTAAAATATTTGTTTTAGGTTCAAATGTTATCATTTTGCCATCTTCTTGTAGGTAAATAAATTCAGTATCCATAGTTATTGAAGGTTTTCTCATTCCTCTAAAAAGAGTTCCTTCATTTTTCCAAATACCTGTTTTTAGGTTAAATGATTCTATTTCTGATAAATTCTTTTTATTAAAACCACCAAATAAATATAATTTATCTTCAAAAACAATACCCGTAACTTCTTTTGCATTGGGCATTTTAGTAAGCAAATACCAATACCCCGTTTTTAAGTCAAAAAAATGAATATCATTAGAATATTTTATTACTCCGTTTTTATACTTCTTAATAGAACCACCAAAAACCAAAATTTTATCATCATAAAGTACAGCGCCAAAATCTACTGCTTGATGTGGGTTTGTTTCATCTTTCTTTATCGATAAATCTTTTAATTCAACAAGCTCTATTTGATCTGCCAACAACTCTCTTGACTTCTTTTTAGATAGCGTTTTACCACCGATTAAAAGAACAGTATCCTGGTAAAATATTGCGTTGTGATAGGCTCTTTTTATAAGTTTATCTTTTTCAATACTCCATTTTTTATCAATAATATCGTACGCTTGTATATCTCCTATATAATTATTAAAACTAATTGGTTTTGGTCTAGCTAAGCATTTCATTAATTCTTGTAAACTATTATATGGCAAACTAAGACATTCTTTATTTTTTTCGTGTTCACTAGAAACATCGCCGCCAAATACATAAATTTTATTCTTCTTTATAATTGATCCGAAAGAATAAACCGCTTTAGGCATGTCTTGCAATTTATTAAAATCGATGCTACTTTTAAGTTGTTTTTTAGTGCTAATTTTTATCCCTTTTAGCTCTTCTTCTTTTTCATCAAGAAAAATTATTGTACTTGACATATCTTTCTTGTATAGAATTTCTAGATTGTTATATTTGAGATGAGAAATACTAATAGAAATACTTTTTTTGCTTACTAAATCAAGAGAAAATGCTCCATTTTCGTCAGTATAAATGGCGGTATCAAGAAAAAAAATATGTGCTTTTTCTATTGGTTCTTTTGTAGAAGACGATAAAACTTTGAATGTAATTTTTTGTGAAAAACTAATTGATGAATACATTAAAAAACAAATTATGGTAAGATTTTTCATGTACAATTTTATTGCAATGTAATAAAATTATGACCAAAAACTAAAATTTACAATAATTTGCTGACAGTATTAGAACTTAACCATTTGAATGCTCTCTAAAGTTTCTTGTTTTTCTGTAAGAAATATAATTAAAGACATGTTGCTTTTACTGTATAAGACTTATTTCATTTTATATTTAAGATGGGTAAGAGAAAAAGTAATACTATCTAATTTCTTTAACATAAAAGAGAACTCACCTTTTTCGTTTGTATAGGTTGTTTTATTTATAAAAAAAATGTGCGCTTTTACAATAGGTGCATTCGTTTAAAAATCTAAAACTTTTAATGTTATTTTTTGCGAAAAACAGTTAATAGAAAAAAGTGATTAATGATTTCATAGCAGGATTGGTCTTATGCAACATATATCAATAATTATGCCCTTCATAATAAAAAGAACTCTATATTTTTCATGTTATTTGATCTCTTCTAATCCCTTACATTTTATTAACGTTGTTAACTTTAAACTTACCATAAATTGATAAAACAAAATTCTTAGCTTAACACATTTGACTCCTTCAAAGAATAGTTTTGAAAAATATAAAACTAAAACTTAAACTTAAAATTTATGAAGAATTATTTAAACTTGTTTTTTACTCTTTTTTTTGCTGCTACAGCTAGCACTTTACTTATAAGTTGTGAAGTAGAACATGGAAAAGATGGTATTAATGGAATTGATGGGAATAATGGAATTGATGGCGATAATGGGGTTAATGGAAAAGATGCTTCTGTCTTTTTAGCTGCATCAAAATCACCTAATCTATTAAAAGTGACCGGTGATTTTGTAAACTTAAAAATCACACCAATTTTAACTTCTGAGGATGTGATACCAAACACTCCTGATTTTGTATACGGATCTATGGCAGATGGCGCTGGCTTAATTAATAATGGAGATGACACCTATACTTTAATTAATAATATCGAAGCAGACTATTCTATTGCTCGTATTTTGTTAAACAAAAATTTAAGACCTTTTCATGGAGAATATATCTTAAACGCAACCGCTACTGCTGAAACAGCGCAATGTTCAGGAACTTTAATTAGTCCTGAAGAACATGGATTTGGCCCTTTATATTTATCGGGTGGTGAATGGGGTGGTGCATCAAAAGGTGTATTTGTTTTAGATCCTTCAAAAAGCACTAATGATGCTAGTTCGGGAGAATTATTACCTGCCCTAGGACAGTGGTCTACTGAAAATGCTGTACCTATTGGAAAAGATGCTTATGCCGATAAAACAGTTGTATTTATTGGAGATGATCATGCCGACAACTCCGTTCCTTCTGGTCAATTAGGTATGTATGTTGGAAATAGAGGTGATTTAAATAGCGGTAAATTGTATGGTTTAAAAGTAACTACTGCAGGCGTTGATTTTGAAGTAGATATGCTTGAAGGATCCACCTATAATGCTGAATTTGTTGAATTAGCTGAAAGAGAAATTACCGCATTAGATACCGAAGCCAAAACCAAAGGTGTTATGGGGTTTTCTAGGTTAGAGGACATTGATTGGAGAAGAGGGACTGCGGCAAACCAAAGAGAAATATATTTCTGTGTTACAGGACGCGATAAACCAGATTTAATTGGTAAAGGAAGTGTTTTAGGTCGTGTATACAAAGTTACTTTAAATGAGTCGGATCCTACAGGAGCTTGTAAAATTACCTGTGTGTTAGATGGTGATAAAATTGGTGGTAAAGCGCAAGGATTTCATTCTCCTGATAATATTTTAGTCACAGAAAACTATGCCTATATTCAAGAAGACCCAAACGGCTATTTGGATACTACTGTTAATGGATACGCTAAACTATATCAATATAACTTAACAACTGGAGAGATAAAAACGGTTTTAGAATGCGACCAAAATAGAGCCGCTGGTTTAGGCTATGGTAAAACGACAAGTAGATGGGAAATTACAGGTATGATTGATGTAACAGATATTGTTAACAATGGTAGTAACAATTTCTTATTAATTACTCAAAACCATGGATGGGAACCTGCTGATGGAACTTCTTTTACCGACCCAAAAGCAAATGCTAACTTAGCAAATAGAAAGGAAGGTTCTATGCTATACTTAATCAAAGGACTAGAAAGATAATTTAAAAAACATCATGAATAACAACTTATTTATGAAAGCGAAGGCATATACTTTTTGTATGTGTCTTTTGCTTTTAAGCACATTAGGCTGTGAAAAAGAAGAAAAAATAACCACTATTTCTTCCACAAACAAAAAAATAAAAACATTTTATACTTCAGAATTAAACAGCTGTATTACCCTACTCGATTCAATTTCTATTTTAAAAAAGATAGAAGATAATATTTCGCTGTATATAAAAGCTCGAAAACACTTTAAAAAGATAGAGCCTATTTTAGCTTCAATAGATAAAAACAACTACAAATCTTTAAACGCTCCTAATATTTTACAAGTTCAGGAAGAAGATTTAACCGATATTAAAATTAGAAACCCTTTTGGTTTTCAAGTGATTGAAGAATTACTACACGAATCAAAAATTGATACATTACAACTACAACGCACGCTGTTAATTACGAGTAGTAGATTAAAGCTAATTAAAAAAAATGCCTATATTAATTTAAAAGATTATCATATTATTTGGCTCGTTAGAGACCAGATAATTAGAATTGCTACCACGGGTATTACAGGTTTCGATTCACCAGTTTTAGGCACATCTTTACTTGAAAGTCAATATACTTATAAAACACTCATAACTCTTATTGATTTTTTTTAGGATAAATTTACGTCTAAAGAAGTTTACGCTACTTTAATAGCGTCTTTTCAAAATGCAATTAAAGTATTAGATCACGATTTTGATAGTTTTGATCGCTACACTTTTATCAAAGAACATACCGATAAACAATTAAAATTATTAATTGAAACCCAAGAAGATTGGAAGGTTACATTTCCTTTTGAAATGGCTATATCAAATAATGCGACGGCTCTTTTTAGTCCAAATGCAATTAATGTATTCTATTTTACGGATCATAAAAGTGATACCACGCATTTAAAGCAAAAAGAATTGTTCGGAAAGGAATTATTTAATGATAAAACACTTTCTAAAAATTATACGATGGCGTGTGCAAGTTGTCATATTAAAGATTTGGCGTTTACAGATGGTGAAAAAACGTTTAATAGCCGACAAGTAAGGAATAGTCCAACCTTAACATACGCCGCTTATCAACAATCCTTTTTTATGGATGCGCGCACGGGAAGCTTAGAAGGGCAAATAGTGGGTGTTGCGGACAACCACAACGAATTTAACCTACCTATGGATTCTATTGTTAACCGAGTTAAAAAGAATCCAAAATATAAACGCTTGTTAGCTTCTTTATATGGATCTAAAAAATTAGATTTTAATATTAGACATGCCATTGCATCGTATATCAGAAAACTAAGTCCGTTTAATTCTAAGTTCGATAATAACATCAATAAAAAAGAAAATACCTTAACCAATCAAGAAAAAAAGGGTTTTAATTTATTTATGGGAAAAGCAGTATGTGCCACTTGTCATTTTCCTCCATTATTTAACGGAACTGTGCCTCCTAATTTCATGGATACCGAATTAGAACTAATTGGTGTTCCTGAAAAAAACGATACAATTAATGCTGTAATTAGCACCGATCCTGGTCGATATAATATATTTCAAACCAAAGAAAGAAAAGGATTTTTTAAAACACCTACTGTTAGAAACATTGGTAAAACAGCCCCTTATATGCACAATGGCGTCTATAAAAACTTAGAAGCAGTGCTAGATTTTTACAATCGCGGCGGTGGAAAGGGTATCGGAATTTATGAAGAATACCAAACCTTGCCTTTTGATGAATTAAATTTAACTAAAGAAGAACAAAATATGATTATTGCTTTTATGAAAACACTCACAGATCAGTAAAAATAGTAGGGTATAAAATTCATCTTAAAAACCTGTTTTTACCTAAAAAGCAGGTTTTTTGTTATTCTTCCTTTTCGTGCTCTTCAATCTCTTCTGTTAAATCTAAGTTTCTTATTGTTGGGCTCACAATTCCTGTAGCAACAACCGTAATTAAAGTCATGGTTCCACCAAAAACGACGGCAGCCACGGGGCCTAAAATTTTAGCAGCTAAACCACTTTCGAAAGCACCTAATTCGTTCGAAGAACCGACGAACATTGAGTTTACAGAAGATACTCTACCTCTCATTTCATCCGGTGTTTTTAACTGTAATATCGTTTGACGAATAACCATTGAAATTCCGTCTGCCGCACCACTTACAAAGAGAGCTAAAATACTGACCCAAAAAATAGAAGACAATCCAAAAGCAATGATACTTACTCCAAAAATGAAGACAGAAATAAGCATTTTTTTACCTGTATTTCTGTTGATAGGAATGTAGGTTGTTAACAACATGGTTAAGATGCTGCCTATAGAAATAGAGGCATTTAAAATACCAAAACCTTCTGGACCCACTTTTAAAACATCTTGCGCGAATACAGATAAAATCGCCACCGTTCCTCCAAATAAAACAGCAATCATATCTAAGGTTAAAGTACCTAAAATTGCTTTATTTTGAAATACAAATTTAACACCTGCTTTTAAACTTTCTGTAATAGGTTCTCCTATTTTTGTATTTAAGATAGGTTTCTTTTTTATTTGGAAAAGGGTAATAAATGACAGAACTACTAAAATAAAAACGATTGAAAGTGTTTTATCAACCCCAATCCAACCAATAAAAAAACCACCACAAAGAGCTCCAGAAACAGAAGCCGCTTTCCAAGTACTTGAGCTCCATGTTGCTGCATTATGATATATTCTTTTAGGAACCAACATCGCTACTAACGAGAAAATTGTTGGTCCAAAAAAAGAACGTAAAAATCCGCCGAAAAAGACCAATCCATAAATAGCATATAAAACAGTATTTGTAGACCAACTGTTTAGTATTGAATCTGTTGTTAATAAAAATAAACCTAAACTAATCAATGAAAAAGCACCTGTACATAGTGCTAATAAATTTCTTTTTTCCCTTTGATCCACAATATGACCAGCAAATAATGCCATAGAAAAAGCAGGAATAATTTCCATTAAACCAATAATACCCAAAGATAATGGGTCTTTTGTAATGCTATAAACTTCCCATTCAATAACAATAAATTGCATAGACCAACCAAAAACTAGTAGAAATCTAACAAATAAAAAAATATTAAATTCTTTTATTCTCAGTGCTGCATAAGGATCGTTTTTAGCCATTTTATTCATTTTGAGCATTCCAAAAAATTGATGGTTTATTATAAAAAGAGGTATCTATAAAATAGCGTATTTCTTCTGCTTTATTTTGCTGCCGTTCTACAAGTAAAGTACTTGTTTTTTTGCTTGTTCTAAGGAAACTGATAATTGTTTGGATAGGTAAATCGATGCTATAGCTGATTTTTTCTGAAAGGATATCTTGTAATTCATTTTTTACCTGTTTGATATTCATAGCAAAATTAACTAATTTAATCTAGCTTAATTTCATATCCATTAAAATGGCAAATGTTTGATTAATATCTTCCTCTTTTACAACAATTGTCATTTCGTTAGTGGTAGAAATAATTTCTTGTAAAGGAATATCTGCCCAAGCTAATTGCTTTAAAATGAAGTAGTAAATACCTGATTGTGCTTGATTTTCTTTTGGTAATTTTATGGTAATAGAAGCTAGATCTAAAACACTATTGATTAAAGTTTCTGGTTCAAAAATTTCTTCAACAAAAGGTCTTAAGTTTTTACTGGTAACAATATTAGTTTCAAAAATTCCTTGAGAAACTGTTAAAAAATAATCAGAATTTTCTGAAGATTTGGTTAGAATTTTAGCAATTTCACGCAATAAAGATGGCGTGTTTTTAAATGTAAAATCACACAAATCAGAGCGCACAATTACATCACCCAAATTTAAAGCTAGCTTTTTTATATTTTTTCTTATGCGCAATTCGCTTGCTGGTGAAAGCCTGTTAATCGCCATCATTACAGCACCAACCTTCACATTTTTCTTTAAAACAGCAGAAACTTCTGGTAAAATAATTCTAGCTAAAGAAGAAACATTTATCAACTTCTCGTTCAAAGCTTCTTCTATAAAAGGAGTTTTTCTAATGGTACTTTCTACAACTTCTTGTATGGTTTTCATGGTAAAAGTTTAAAAACATAAATAATTGTTCAAAATTAAACATTTAATCCAATTTATTCGTCAACTTTTTAAATTCTTTTTTCGGATTTTTATTATCATACAAAATAGTGTAAACAGCATCTATAATTGGCGTTTTTGTACCATTGTCCTCCTTAATTTTAAAAGCACTTTTGGTAGCATAATATCCTTCTGCAATCATACTCATTTCCATTTGCGCAGATTTAACCGTGTAGCCCTTGCCAACCATATTTCCAAATTGTCTATTTCTACTAAAAGTTGAGTAGCCAGTTACTAACAAATCGCCCAAATATGCAGAATCGTTAATGTTTCGTTTCATTTTATGTACTTTTTTGATGAAGCGCTTCATTTCTCTAATTGAATTGCTCATTAATACCGATTGAAAATTATCTCCATACCCTAAACCATGCGCAATTCCGGCAGCAACAGCATAAATATTTTTTAACATCGCAGCGTATTCTGTGCCAATAATATCATCAGAAATCTTGGTTTTTATATAATCGCTTTCTAAGGCTTTCGACATTTTTTTTGCTTTTTCTTCATCCTGACAAGCAATTGTTAAGTAGGATAAACGCTCCATAGCAACCTCTTCTGCATGACAAGGACCTGTGATTACACCAATATTTTCTAGCGGAATCTCATAAATTGTATTAAAATGTTCGCCAACAATTAATCCTGTTTCTGGAACAATCCCTTTAATAGCCGAAAAAATCGTTTTCCCTGCTAAGGATTCTTTTAATTTATGGAGTTCGGTTGTTAAAAAAGCAGACGGAATAGCAAAAATTAACACTTCATAATTGGCAACCATATAATTTATATCATTAGATAAATCTAAATGATTTGCATCCAACTCTGCAGAACTTAAGTATTTTGGGTTGTGATCATTTTCCTTAATATATCTTATTGAAGCTGTATTTCTCATATACCAGCCAACAGTTTCCATATTTTCTGTCAACATTTTAACAATGGCAGTTGCCCAACTTCCTCCTCCAAAAACCGCAATTTTCTGATGCTCGTTCATATATCTATCTTTATGCGTCAAAAGTAACAAAACTATTAACTTATCAAGATTCCTTGACTCTTTTATTATCTTTGCCTACTATAATTAAACATTTTTGAGTACATTAAAACGCTTTTTTAAAGACACTATTATATACGGAATTGCTGCTGTTTTGCCACGTGCCATCAATATATTTCTAGTAAAACTGCACACTTCAACCTTGGATGCAGAAAAATATGCAGTAAACACAGATTATTATGTGTACGCCGCTTATTTAAACGCACTGTTAACTTTTGGAATGGAAACTGCCTTTTTTCGCTTTTTTTCAAGAGAAAAAGACAAAGGAAAAGTAGTTTCTACGGCGTTTATTAGTTTGCTAATTTCAACGTTAATTTTTCTGTTTTTAGCCTTGTTTTATAATGATACCATTTCTGCTTTCTTCGGATTTAAAAACCCTTTATTCTTTAAGCTATTGGTGTATACAATTACGCTAGATACTTTGGTAGTTGTGCCTTTTGCTTATTTACGCGTAACCAATAAACCTATAAAATTTACAGTTATTAAACTCATAAATATTGGGGTATTTGCCATTTTAAATATCTTCTTTTTATGGTTTGTGCCGTATGCGATTAACAACGGAATTTCTTTACCAGAATGGCTCGTAAATTATTATAATGAAAATCCAAAAGTAATTCACATTTTTGTTGCCGGAGCAGTTGCAAGTTTATCAACTTTTTTATTGATGATTTCTGTTGTTTTTAAATTCAAATTTAGTTTTGACCTTAAACTCTTTAAAAGAATGTTTCTATATAGTTTTCCTCTCATGATTGGTAGTATGGCTTTTGTAACCAACGAAAACTTAGACAAACTTTTATTGGGCGATATTTTAGGTGATAAACAAATGGGAATTTACGCTGCATGTTACAAATTAGGCGTTTTTATGACCTTGTACATTGTCGCTTTTAGAATGGGTGCAGAGCCTTTTTTCTTTAACAATGCTCATAAAGAAAATGCCAAGGAAACCTATTCTAAAATTTTGACTTGGTTTACCATTTTTGGGGCATTTTTCATGCTTATTGTGGTTGTTTTTGTTGATTTATTTGCAAACATTTTATTAGGCAAGCCCGAATATTTCGAAGCACTTTCTATTGTGCCAATTATACTTTTAGCCAACTTGTTTTTAGGGGTTTATAATATTCTATCGATCTGGTACAAACTTACAGACAAAACAAAATACGGCATGTATTTCTCTATTATTGGCGCCTTTATAACGATCGTTTTTAATATTGTAATGATTCCTAAAATTGGTTTTATGGCTTCGGCATGGGCAACTTTATGTGCATTCGGAACGATGATGATCATCTCTTACTTTGTGGGTCAAAAACATTATCCTATAGATTATAAACTCAAAAAAGTTTGTTATTATTTGGTTTCGGCAACCGTTTTTGGACTGGTTTCTTTTCGATTATTTAGAGGGCAATATTGGTTTTCTGTATTCACTATTTTTCTTTTCTTCGGATTGATTTATTTTAACGAGAAAAAAGAAATTAAACAACTCTTAAAACGATAATTATGAAGCGAACAATACTAGTGCTTTTATCGTTTTTATTTCTGACGTATTCTTTCAAAACATACCCTCAGAAAAAGGAAGGTTCATCAACAAAAGAAAAAAAATCTACAAAATCAGCGAATGTTTCCATCCTAAAAAAAGAATTTATTATTGATGGCTTAAATGATATTTCTCATAAAATCTGGTTGTATTTACCACCAAATTATCATTCATCCACAGAAAATTATCCTGTACTTTATATGCATGATGTTCAAAATTTATTTGATGATACAACATCTTTTGTAGGCGAATGGGCGGTGGATGAAACACTAAATGAACTCTATCATAAAACAGGTAAAAGCTTTATTGTGGTTGGCGTAGAAAATGGTGGAGAAAAAAGAATTGAAGAATATACACCCTGGAAACACGAGAAATATGGCGGCGGAAAAGGAGATATCTACATCAATTTTTTGGCAAACGAATTAAAACCTTTTATTGATGAAAATTACAGAACAAAATCAGAAGCAAATCAAACTGCCATTATTGGGAGCTCTTTAGGCGGATTAATTTCTTTTTATGGAGGATTTAAACATCCAGAAGTTTTTGGTAAAATTGGCGCGCTTTCTACCTCTTTTTGGTTTTCTGATAAAATAAATACGTTTGCAAAAGAAAACGGAAAACAAACCAACACAAAACTTTTTTTATTAGTCGGTGAAAAAGAAGGAAATGCTATGGTTCCTAATACTCAAAACATGGAAAAACTATTGTTAAAAACTGGTTTTCCGAAAGAAAATATTAAAACAAAAATTGTTACCGAAGGAAAACATACAGAGTCTTTTTGGAAAGCAGAATTTTTAGAAGTAATTACATTTTTATATAATTTATAAATACATGAACGTACAAATCATAAACAAATCGAAACACGCAACGCCAGCTTACGAAACTGAGGGTGCAGCAGGAATGGATTTAAGAGCAAATATTGATGCAGCCATCACACTTAAACCTCTAGAAAGAGCTATTGTAAAAACAGGCTTATTTATTGCTTTACCTATTGGTTTTGAAGCGCAAGTTAGACCAAGAAGTGGTTTGGCTGCTAAAAACGGAATTACCGTTTTAAATTCTCCTGGAACTGTAGATGCAGATTATAGAGGAGAAATTGGCGTTATTTTAGTCAATTTATCAAATCAAGAATTTGTTATAAATGATGGCGAAAGAGTTGCGCAATTAGTCATTGCAAAACACGAACGTATAATTTGGAAAGAAGTAGAAATTTTAAACGAAACTGAGCGTGGTTCTGGTGGTTTCGGAAGTACAGGCGTATAGTTTTGTGCACATGTACTAACAAAAAATAAAATTATGACTTTATGAGTATGTGAATGGCTAAGTACAAAAATATAATTTTTAGTAAAAAATATTAGAATACTATTTGTGTTATTGGTTTTATTCGCTGATATTGGTACTGGGCCTATTTAATTCTTTGGCTAGTACAAGTATTGTCTAAAAAGTAATTTCTTACAGTTTTTTATACAATTGACTCATTTTTCGAACCTCTTCAAGCATTAAATTAAAAGGTAAAAATGTGTGAGAATGATATGTATATCCGCGATTTTTATAGAACTGAAAAGCTTTTGGTTGTGCATCCATGGCATCTAACCAAATAATTTCATAGCCTTTTTGTTGGACTTTTTCGTCTAACCAAGCAAGTATTTCTTTTCCTATTCCTTTGCCTTGTGTTTTTTGGTGCAAATAAATTCTGTGCAATTTTACTTGTTTTTCTTCTGATAAACCGAGTAGTTTTTCATCCCAAACAAATCTAAAATTTCCAACAATTTCATCTTTATAAATAACAAAATAATATTCAGCATTTTCTGCTGATAGTTCTTTTAAAATATGCGCTGTTGAATATTGTGAGTCCACATACCAATCGCCTTTATCTAACCAAAAATGACTGTATGCTAAAGGGTATACTTCTTTCATCAACTTAAAAAGAGCTATTGAATCTGCGCTTAAAACAGGCTTTAATTGTATATTCTCTGATAGTATAATCAATGAAATTCTTTATAAATTTATTGTACAAAAATAGTGAAAACTAGTTTTATTTTATCGGTTTTAGTTATTGAAATTATAACCAAAAAAACTGCTGTAGATTGATTATTTCTTCAGCAGTTTTAATAATAATAGTTAGAACTTTTAATACTTATTCTTGATTTTCAATAGCTAATTTTATTTTCTTTTCTAGCTCATCGGCTAATTCAGGGTTGTCTTTAATCAATCCTTTTACAGCATCTCTACCTTGACCTAATTTAGTTTCACCGTAACTAAACCAAGAGCCACTTTTCTTAACAATGCCTAATTCTACACCAATATCTAAAATTTCTCCAACTTTTGAGATTCCCTCTCCATACATAATATCAAATTCTGCAACTTGAAAAGGTGGTGCTACTTTATTTTTTACAACTTTAACTTTCGTACTGTTTCCAATAACTTTGTCTCCGTCTTTTATTTGTGTTCTTCGTCTAATATCTAAACGAACGGAAGCGTAAAATTTTAACGCATTTCCACCCGTAGTAGTTTCTGGATTTCCAAACATTACTCCAATTTTTTCTCTTAACTGGTTGATGAAAATAACCGTACATTTTGTTTTAGAAATTGTACCTGTTAATTTACGCAAGGCTTGAGACATTAAACGCGCATGAAGACCCATTTTAGAATCTCCCATTTCACCTTCAATCTCTGCTTTTGGCGTTAATGCAGCAACAGAATCTATTACAACAATATCAATTGCACCAGAACGAATTAAATTTTCTGCAATTTCTAAAGCTTGTTCACCGTGATCTGGTTGAGAAATAATTAAATTTTCTACATCTACACCTAAATTTTCTGCATAAAAACGATCAAATGCATGTTCTGCATCAATAAAAGCTGCAATTCCTCCTGCCTTTTGAGCTTCTGCAATTGCGTGTAACGTAAGTGTCGTTTTACCCGAAGATTCCGGACCATAAATTTCAATTACTCTACCCCTTGGATATCCGCCAACCCCTAAAGCTAAATCTAATCCTAAAGAACCAGAAGATATTGACTCTATATCGTCAATAGCAACGTCTCCAAGCTTCATTACAGCGCCTTTTCCGTATGTCTTGTCTAACTTGTCTAAGGTAAGTTGTAATGCCTTTAATTTTGCTTCTTTATCTTTGTCTATTACTTTTTCTTTTGCCATAAATCTAAATAATTTTACTTTTAATTTTGTGCCACAAGTTACGAAAATCTAAATCTAAAATCCTAAAATTTAAACTAGATTTTTACACTATTTTTACTTAAAATTAAGTCTATGAATTCTACCATTTTTTTAAAAAACACAAATAGTCAAGTTATCATTGATAAAGGCGAATTAATTAGTTTTCAAAAAGAGAACCAAGAATATATTCATCAAAAAGGAAGTAAAGGTTGGCGAAATTCTGATATTGAAATGTTTCCTGTAATTGGGCCAACTTCTAAAAATAATTTCCGAGTTCATACCAAAAATGGTGATGCTATTCAAGATCAGCACGGTTTGTTGCGTGAATTAGAGTATTCTTTAATTTCTTCGGATGAAAATGGCGCGAATTTCATCAAAATATACAAAAAAAGTACCTGGATAAAAAACAGTAAATTTCCAGCAAAATCCACCGAAGAAAATTTATTTTGGCCTTTCGATTTTACTTTCGAAAAGAATTTTACACTAGAAAATGATGTTTTAAAAATCGAATTCATCATCAATTCAGAAGAAGGAATGCCTTTTATGTTAGGTTATCATCCAGCTTTTTTATTATCAAATAATGGCAACGAAACATTAGAATCTAATGACACAAAAATCACCTTGGCTGAAATTTATAAAGCAGGTCATAATGCTTTTCCTGTTTTAAATTCTGATAAAATAATCTTACAAAATAGCGACAAAAACCACTTAGAAATTAGCACTACAGGTTTTGATAATTTTATGTTGTGGACAGAGGTTGATAATATGTTGTGTATAGAACCTATTTCGCAGTATACTTCGTTCACAGACCAAAAATTTTCTGAAGAAAAAATGACTTTATCAAAAGGAAAAAACATTTTTTCTATCCAACTTAAAGTAGTATAATTTGATAAAAAAACACCGTCATTTTATAATTCACAAACCTTGGGGAATGATTTCTCAGTTTGTAAATCCCGCAAAGCGAAAGAAAAAATTATTAGGAGATTTATATGATTTTCCTCCAGGAACAATGGCAATTGGTCGTTTAGATGTTGCATCCGAAGGCTTACTTTTATTAACTACGAACGGAAAAGTATCTGAAGAAATTAGAAGTAGTAAATACGAAAAAGAATACTATGTTCAGGTTGACGGACTTATTACGCAAGCAGCTGTAGAAGAATTAAAAACAGGAGTAGAGATAGGTTTTGACGGTAAAAAATACATTACAAAACCAGGAAAATCTTTTTTAATTGACGATCCGAAATTTCCATTAAGAAGTCAGAAAATTAGAGATGAAAGACACGGCCCAACAAGTTGGGTTTCTATTATTATTAGAGAAGGAAAATTTAGACAAGTTCGTAAAATGACTGCAGCTGTTGGGTACCCAACGTTGCGTTTAATTCGCGTTAGAATTGGAGAAATAGAATTAGGAAATTTAGAAATTAACGGTGTAAAAGAGGTTTTAAATTTCATAAAAAAAGAGAAGTAAAATTACTTCTCTTTTTTATTAATTGTAATTAAAAATCAAATCCTAAATAGACTTGCCAAACTCTATTTTTTGGTTTGTCTTCATCGTAAATGTCGCTTTGCCCTAAATGATATCTTGCGCCTAAACTAATACCTGCGTCACTTTTAAAACCAGCTCCTAAATTTACGCCCCAGTCAAAATTGCTTGGTTCAAATTCTTTTGATGTATCATACAAAACAAAACCAGAATCAAAGGTTTCTTTGTGCGAAATTGAAAACCCAATTTGTGGTCCAGCTTCTAAGAAAAAACTTTTTACAGGATACAATTTTAACATTAACGGAATATTTATATAATCAAGCTTTTGTGTATAGGTAGTATTCCCATCTATAATTTTATATCCTTGTTGAGAATATAAAATTTCTGGTTGAATAGAAATATTTTTACCAATAAAAGATTCGCCATAAACACCTATGTGAAATCCATTTAATTTTTCGGTTTCAGAAGACCCGTCAAAACTAACGGAAGATAGATTATAACCTCCCTTAATACCCGCTGTTGATTTGTTCGTTGTTTCTTGTGCATTTACCGATATAATACTTGTAATCAATAATGCAACTGTTAAATATACTCTTTTCATTTTTTTATTGTTTTATTATTATTATTTACCTCCGTTTGCTTTTAAATCTGCTAGACATTGTGCATCTAGTTTTGGTGCTTGGCCACCAGAAATCATACTGGTAATTCCTTGACTATTTTCTGCAGCCCAATACATTAAACAATCTTCTTCAATACAATGTTTTGGATGTGCAGCATCTTCATGATCGCTTTGTAAATCGCTTCCTAAATTGGTTAATCCTAAAATATGACCAAATTCATGATGGATTACCGATGATTCTAACAAACTTCTTTCTGGCTCAAAAGCACTATCGCTTAAACCGTGAATTGTTTCTTCATAAATTACAAAGGATGTGTTCCAATATGCAGCACCTAAAATTGAACCTTGGTTATTATCTTTAGAAGATTTTCCGTTTATAAACAACACCCAAACTGAAATTGTTGTACTTGTATTGTATTGAGTTCTAAATTCTTTTTCTATAGCGACCACTTCATCTAACGTATATACTGATTTTCCTGTTGATGCAATTTGTTTTTCAATAAACTCAACTCCTTCCGGTTTAAAAGTGGTATTATTTATAAAATTTTTGAAGTTATTTTTTGCAGTTGCCGATGGTTTAAAACCTTCAATATAGGCAACTTCAACAATCATTTTTTTAAAGCTATCCGCAGAAAGTAAATCATTTGCTGATGATCCTGTTGCTTGTCTATTTGTTGAAACATTTGTGTTTCCGTTATTTCCGGCATCAATTGTATCGACTGTTTCTGAGGTGCAAGAAATAAAGAGGGTACAGACTAAAACTACTTTTAAAATACTATATTTCATTTTACTTTTATTTAAAATTTTACGACTACAACGTTTGTAGTAATAGTCGTAAAATTATGATCAACTAACCAAAAACCAATCTATATTAATTTTATATCTTCTTAAAAGCCAAGGTTACAGAAGAATCCGTTTTACTTTTTAACGTAATTAGCGTATTGCTATAATTACTTATTACCCAATTATTGCTTAATGCACTTACTGCTGTATTGCTTGCAAAATTGATATTTACAAAAGCATCCGTTTCTGAACTTACTGTGTAGGTTCCGTTCGCTTCTCCTAAAGCCGAGTTTACAACATTTTTAGCAACTATTTTTAAGTCATTTTTAAATTCGATAGACCAATTTGCATAGTCATTGGCTGTATTTACACCTGCAACCAAAAACGTTTCTACCTTAAATTTTGTTCCGCTTAAAATAGCTTCTACTTCAGTAGCTGTATTTGTAGCATCCTCTTTTTCGTCTTCAAATTGAACACATTCTGAAATTGCATTCTGAAACTCAGCATCGCTTTTAATCTGAACATTTGTTCCGTTACTTAAAGTTGCGCTTATTGGATAATTTACAGCAAACAATTCATCGCCTTTTAAATTTGTCATAAACGTGTACAGTTGTTTTTCTGATTGCACAACTACACTTCCTGTTTGTTCTAAACGAACACTATACGTTAACATGGTAACAGGAAATTGAATATCTACACAAGAAATGGCGTCTTTTCCTTGAGATTCTGCATTCTCACATTCTTGTTTTAACGTGTTAAATGCTGATTGTGAACTAATCGTTGTTTCTGTGTATGCACTTGTTCTAACTCTTATTGGAAAACTAAATGTTACCGCGTCACTATCGTTATTAAATTGACCCATAATGTTTAAAACTGCCGAAAAATCTAATTTACTTAGTATTGTAATTTGTTGTCCGTTTACATTTGCTGTTAAAGGGAATAATAATTCTGTACATGCATTACCATCTAAAAAATCATCATTAGAACCGTCATTCATTGTTGCTCTTTGATAATTTGACGCCGTTGGGGATGTAGATGAATTTGCATTCGGATTTGTACCAACTTGCGAGTTTTCTTCAGATTGGCAAGAAGTGAATCCTATTATTGCTGTTAAAGCAATTGCTGATATCCTTTTTATTTTTTTCATGCTATTAAATTTTTAGATGTTTTGTTTGTTATTTCTATCCGTAAAACAACTTTGTATTATTTTACCCTACTTTTTTTTGAATGGCTATTTTTTTGGCTCTCTATAAGTAAAACAACTAAACATATATTTACCCTACCTTCGCATCAAAATATTTTATTTTATCTTTTAAAACCATTTTATGCCTTATAAATCACTTTGTGATGAAATATATTTTAATGAGTTTTATACTGCTCATATACAATCTGCTAGTAATTTTGCGTATTACAAGTCTGGCGATAAAAGCACTTCTTTAGATTTAGCGCAGGAAGCATTTATAAAAATCTGGGAGAATTGTGCAAAAGTAGAGTATTCTAAAGCAAAATCTTATTTATTTACAGTGGTTAACAACCTTTTTTTAAATATAGTAAAGCACAAAAAGGTAGTTCTTGAATATGCAAAAAGTAGTCCTTATTTAGATGTTAATAACCAAAGTCCAGATTATTTATTAGAGGAAGAGGAGTTTAAAGACAAACTAAAAAATGCCATTGCAGATTTAACAGAAGGCGAACGAGAGGTTTTTTTAATGAATAGAATTGATGGAAAAAAATACAGGGAAATTGCAGAGATGTTAGAAATTTCTCAAAAAGCGGTTGAAAAACGAATGTCCTCCGCGTTAAAAAAGTTAAGGACCAAAATTGATGGTATTTAATTTATATAAGGTAGGGTAAACTGCTTTTTAGTTGTTACTTACTATAGAAGCATAAAAGATGGAAGATAAAAACGACTTACTAAAATGGCTAAACAGAGAAACCTCGGATGAAGATCTTGTGCGCTTAAAAGAAACGGACAATTTTAAAACTTTAGAAAAAATTGCGCATTATTCGGCGCAAATAGAAACACCAAAAGTTGATGTAAAAGAAGCGCTTGCAGCTTTAAAAATAAAAACACAAAACAGTTCTAAAAAAGGAAAAGTTTTACAATTTAATTTTAAACAATTGTATAAATATGCAGCAGCGATTGTTGTTTTATTTGCAACATCCTATTTTTTATTATTTAACAATACGGCTAGTTTTAAAACGGAGTTTGCCCAAACAAAAACCTTTAATTTACCTGATAATTCTGAAGTAGTTTTAAACGCAAATTCAAAAATTATCTATTCTAAAAAGGATTGGGAAAAAAGCCGAAACCTAACTTTAGAAGGAGAAGCTTATTTCAAGGTTCAAAAAGGGAAGAAGTTTACTGTAAATACAGCAATTGGAGAAGTAACTGTTCTTGGAACTCAATTTAATGTAAAGGAAAGAGCAAACTATTTTGAGGTTAAAACCTTTGAAGGTTTAGTAAGTGTTACTTATAAAGGTAAGGAGGTAAAGTTGCCTAGAGGAACCATTTTTAAAGTAGTAAACGGTGCAATTGATGCCGCAAATACTTTTGATGTAAACGAGAAATCTTGGTTGCAAAAAGAGTCTAATTTTAAAAGTATTGCGCTGCGTTTTGTTTTAGCTGAAATCGAAAATCAGTTTGAGTATACAATTGAAACAAAAGATGTTGATTTAGACATTTTATATTCTGGTGGTTTTACACATACGGATATAAATATTGCATTGCAATCTATTACAATTCCCATGCAATTATCATATAAAATTGATGGTAAAAAAATTACCATTTTTAATTATGGTACATAAAACACATCTTTTTATTATCATATTTTTATTAATGGTAAGTGTTGCTTTTACTCAGAATTCTTCTGATAAAGTAACGCTTTCTTCTTTGATACCAACACTTGAAAAAACCTATGACATTAAGTTTTCGTATTCTGATACCGATATAAAAAACATTTTTATTGAGCAACCCAAAAAAAAACTTTTAATAGAAGAACTCCTAACTTTTTTAAACGAAAAAACGTTTTTACAATTTAAAACTTTAGACAACAGATATGTTACAGTTTCGTTTTTAAACAAGTCTATTTCTATTTGCGGAACAATTTTAGAATCAGAATCATTAATACCATTTGTATTAGCATCCGTAAAAGTAAATGGCTATAATTTAGGCACTACCACCAACAATGAAGGGATTTTTTATTTAAAAAATGTTCCTGTAAATGCAATGTTAAGTATTTCTTTTATCAGTTTTAAAACAAAAGTAATAGCTGCTAAAGAATTGTTTTCTAATTCAAGTTGCAAACAATTATTTTTAGAAGAGGAAACCGAGCAATTATCAGAAATAACTATGCCAAGATTTTTAACTTCTGGTTTGCAAAAAAGTGCAGACGGAAGCGTGGTTTTAAACACAGAAAAATTCGGAATTCTTCCTGGTTTAATAGAACCAGATATATTACAAACTATTAAAATTTTACCAGGTATAGAAAGTGTAAACGAAAGTATTTCTACTATTAATATTAGAGGCGGCACAAATGACCAAAACTTAATACTTTGGGACGGAATTAAAATGTACCATGCTGGTCATTTTTTTGGATTGATTTCTGCCTACAATCCTTATTTAACGAAGAAAGTTGCTGTTACTAAAAATGGAACAAGTAGCGCTTTTTCTGACGGAGTTTCATCAACCATAAATATGGAAACTTCAAACAGAATTACAAATACATTTTCTGGCGGAGGAGGTTTTAATTTATTAAGTGCTGATGCTTTTTTACAAGTTCCAATAAAAGATAATTTAGAGGTCCATGTTTCTGCAAGAAGATCTTTTACAGACCTCATAAATACACCAACTTATACTAATTATTTTTCACGAAGTTTTCAAGATAATTCTATCTCTTCTAATTCTATAAACAACGCTGAATCAAATTTTTACTTTTATGATTATTCTTTTAAAGTTTTATATGATTTGAATTATAAACACGCAATTAGAACTAATTTTATCTATATAAAAAACAGTCTAGATTATAAAGAAAAATACGCCTTTAACAACACAATAATTGAAGAAGATAGCGATTTAAAGCAAGAAAATTTAGGTGCAAATATTACTTGGAATGCCAATTGGAATGCTAAATTTTCCACCAATTTATCTGCCTTTTTTTCTGATTATAAAATAAATTCATCCGATTATAATAGAGATACAGATCAATTTCAAACGCAGTTAAATAACGTTTTAGAAACAGAAGTAAAACTGAATTCTACCTATGAATTTACAGATGATTTACATTTTAAAAACGGACTCGTTTTTAACGAAATAGGCATCACAAATACAACCACTGTAAATGCACCAACTTTCTCTAAAATAGTGAAAAATGTATTGCTAAAAAGTGCTTTTTATTCAGAAATTGAATATCAAAAAAAGAATACGTTTGCAAGATTTGGAGTGCGTTCTAACTACTTTCATAAGTTTCAAAAACTGTTAATTGAACCTAGAATTAACATCCGACAGAAATTAAATTCAGAATTCTCCTTAAAATTAGAAGGAGAGTTTAAAAATCAAACTACCGCCCAAAAAATAGATTTTGAAGATAATTTTTTAGGAATCGAAAAAAGAAGATGGATTCTTTCTGATGACGAAAAAACACCAATTATAAAAAGTAAACAAGCTTCTTTTGGTTTAGAATATTCTAAAAATAAATTTTATATAGATATTACTGGTTTTTATAAAAAAGTAAACGGAATAACAGCTGCTAATCAAGGGTTTTATAACAACACGCAAACCTTTAATTCTATTGGTAATTATGATGTAAAAGGTATAGAATTTTTAGTGAATAAACAAACTGAAATTATGAGTACTTGGGTAAGTTATACCTACTCTAAAAATAACTATACTTTCGATGTTTTTAATCCTCAAACCTTTTCTAATAGTTTAGATATTTCGCATTCCTTAAGTGCTGCATTTAATTATAATGTAACCGAAAATTTAAAAGTTTCTTTTGGTGGTGTTTTGCGTTCTGGAAAACCCTATTCAAAACCTATTGAAGGCAATGAAACTATCCAAAATGGAAATAGAACTATTGTAAATTATAACAATCCTAACCAAGAAAGATTAGCTAATTTCTTTAGAATTGATTTGTCTGGAAGTTATGATTTTAATTTTTCGGAGGCTGTAAAATCTACTATCCGTATTGGTTTTACCAACCTTACTGATAAAAAAAATACGATAGATTCTTACTATGTTGTAGATAATTCTAACACAAATAATGTAAGAAGAGTAGATAATTTTTCTTTGCCTTTTACCCCAAATTTAAGTTTTAGAGTAAATTTTTAGTAATTATAATTTATTCATTCTAATATGCGGAATTCCGTCTTCTAAATAACCTTCACCAACTTGTTGAAAACCATGATATTCATAGAATTGTTTTAAATATACTTGAGCAGAAATCGTAATTTTATCAACCTTAAAATGAGTTTTTACAGCTTTAATAGAAGCTTTCATTACATCATGCCCAAAACCATATTTACGTTCATCAGCAGCAACAACAACTCTACCAATACTTGCATTATCAAAATAGTCTCCTGGTTTAAAAATACGAGTGTAAGCAATTATTTTATCATTTTTTACACCAAAAAGATGCAATGCTTTTTGATCTTTAAAATCTAAATCTTGATACACACAATCTTGCTCAACCACAAAAACTTCTGAGCGTAATTGTAGAATTTGATACAACTCGTGAGTTGTAAATTCATTAAATAATTTTATTTTGAAATCCATATTAAAATCTCTCGACTGCGCTCGAGATAGTATTTTAGTTAATTATCCGGCACAAGAAATTTTACTCACTCTATTTTGATGACGGCCACCCTCAAATTTAGTAGTAAGAAAGATATCTACAAAACCGATAGCTTGCTGTAAAGAAACAAAACGCGCAGGAATTGCTAATATATTTGCATTATTATGCTGTCTTGTTAAAGCAACCAACTCATTATTCCAACACAATGCAGCTCGTATACCTTGATGTTTGTTTGCGGTCATTTGTGCACCATTACCAGAACCACAAATAATGAAACCTAATTCGGCTTTACCCATTTCTACAGCTTCTGCAGTTGGATGAATTGCATCAGGATAATCCATAGAATCATTTGTATCTGTTCCAAAATTTAGAACTATATATCCTTTATTCTCTAAATGTTTTATAATTTCGAATTTGTATTCAGTACCTGCGTGATCGTTACCAATGGAAATTGTCATAATAAATTGATTTTAATTATGTTGTGATAACAAAAGTACAGAAACTAACGGTTATCAACAGTTATAAACAATTAAAAATTTATCATTTTTAATAACCTTTTAATTTTTAACTCTTTAGCTATATTACTAAATTGTTAAGAAGTATCCGTAAAGTTTTACAAGTAAATTTGGTGAATTAAAAATTTATTACAATACAGCGAGTAGTTTAACATATACAATTTTTTTTATGAGTTTTTGATAAAAGTTTATCAACATAAAATTTACAATTTATTTACATTGAAAGGTATATTAATTATTAAAAAAAGTTGGTTAATTACTGTTTGTAAGTTTTGTTAATAACTACATTTTTTAGTTGATTTTAAACTATTTAAATAATTCATAACATGTAGATGGTTTTTAATAACTCATTATTAAAAGTAAAATAGTAAAATTTTATAGTAGCTATTCACACACTATTATAAACACCATTGTTTTTTAAAATTTTAATAAAATAAATATAATTATAATATAGAATGTTTATAACTATTAAAAACATGAAATTTTAAAAATCAAAAGTAGTTTAAAATAAAAAATATTTTGAAATTTAGAAAAAGTTAAACCGTTTTCTTTTTTACTTTTAAAAGATATAATGTGTCTTTTTGAATTTCTACGGCTTCTTCTGTAGTTTCAATTTTATTTAAAGAAGTATTTATACTAATTGCAGTTACAATAATACCTGTAATAAATATAAAAGCGAATAAAGCAATGATTTTATGTAAGTTTTTCATCTTAAAGTTATAACCTCTTTTTATAAAGACGTTTTATTTTAACAAACGTTACAATTTTTTTAAGACTTATTTAACTATATTGAACTCTATTTTAAAAACTACGAAGTAGTGTATTAAAATTGCAAGTTGTATTAATCCGTTGAAAAACGGGATCTTAATTTTATAATTTTGAGATTCTTCTTTCGGTCCTCATTTAGAATGAAAAACGTAAGGTCAATCAGAATACAGTGATGAATCTTTTTAATTTACCACAAAACGAACCGCTTTTTCTATAATTGTTACAGTCACTTTTCCTGTGCTAATTAACTCCCCATCCGCTTGAATAAAAGGTTTGGTAGTTTTCGGAATTACAGTTATCTTTTTTGTTTTATACGTTTCAATTTTTTTATGATGTACTATATTTCCGTCATATAATTTTTTAATGTTGTAGATTAAATCAAATAAATTAAGATTTTTAGCAATGGTAATATCAAAAAAACCATCCGAAGGATTTATATCTTTTGTAAATTGCATACCACCTCCAGAGAATTTACAAATTCCAAAAAGTGTCATTAAACAATTAGTTTCTATTGTTTTATCATCAAAAATAATTGTAAAAACAGACTTTTTATAAAATAATAAACCAGAAATTCCGGCTAATAAATAAGCAACAGCACCAAAGCGTTTTAAGGAATTTAGTTTGTGAACAATATAACCGTCGTAGCCTATACCAGCTATATTATTAAAGTAAGAAATGGTTTTAGTATCCGTTTCTAAAGCCCCAATATCTTGTAAAATTGTTTTATTTCTGTAGATGATTTCTATTGCTTTTTCTGCATTATTTGGTATGTTATAAGTCTTTATCCAATCATTTCCAGTTCCTAAAGGAATCACTGCAATAGTTATATCAGAAGTTTTTACATACCTTTGCAATATTATTCCGTTTACTACATGATGTAGTGTTCCATCTCCACCAATCGAAATAATATTTCTAAAGCCTTCTTGGATTGCAGTAGTTACCAATTCAATTTCGTGTTTAGAAAACTGTGTAAAAGCAACAGAAAAGTCTATTTTTTTGTTGGTTAATAATTGTTGAATTTCCTTCCATTGTTTAGAAAAATTCCGATTTCCAGAAGTAGGATTTGCAATTATAAACCAAGAGCCAGCCTTGTGCTTGACGAAATGAGACATAAATAATAATTTAAAAGGCCAAAATACAATAATAGTTTTGATAACTATTTTTTAATAGTCAATCACAGTAAAAAATTGTAATTTAGTATCATATAATAAGAAGTAAGAATTAAATGACAAAAAAGAAGAAAGGTATATTTAAAAAGAAAGGGAATGTTGTAAAAGACTTAACCAAAAATATATTTAAAGTTTTGAACGAAGACAGTGAAAAGTTTTATAATTATAAACAAATTGCTGCAAAATTAAAGATTTCCGATACAGATGGTAAAACCCAGTTGTTAAAGAAATTAGCAGAATTAACAGCTACAAAAAAAGTAAATGAAATAGACCGAGGTAAGTTTCAAATTAATAAAGATAGAAAATATTCTGTGGGTACCTTAGATATTACATCCAACGGAAATGGGTATTTTATTACCGATGATTATGAAGACGATATTTTTATACCAAATATAAATCTTGGTAAAGGTTTACATCAAGATACTGTAAAAGCGTATGTTTATGCAAAACGAAGCGGAAAGAAATTAGAAGCAGATGTTGTTGAAATTTTAGAACGTGCAAAAACGGAGTTTGTTGGTGTTTTACAAATGAATAAAAATTTTGGTTTTGTAGTGCCTGATAGTAATAAAATGTATGCTGATATCTTTGTATCGCAAAACAATATTAATGGTGCAAAAGATGGCGATAAAGTTCAAGCTACTATTGTAGATTGGCCAGAAAATTCTAAAAATCCGTTTGGTAAGATTACTACAGTTTTAGGTAGACCAGGAGATCATAATACAGAAATGCATTCTATTTTATTAGAATATGATTTGCCTTATGAATTTGAACCAGAAGTAGAGAAAGAAGCAGAAAGTTTATCCATAGAAATTACGAAAGCAGAAATTGCAAAACGTAGAGATATGCGTAAAGATTTAACTTTTACAATAGATCCAAAAGATGCAAAAGATTTTGATGATGCATTATCATTTACAAAATTAAAAAATGGAAATTACGAAATAGGAATTCATATTGCAGATGTTTCTCATTATTTAGAACCAAAAACTATTTTAGATGATGAAGCTTATAAACGTGCAACATCAGTTTATTTAGTGGATAGAGTAGTACCAATGTTGCCAGAAATGTTAAGTAATGGTGTTTGTTCTTTAAGACCAAATGAAGAAAAATTAACCTTTTCTGCAGTGTTTGAAATCAATAAAAAAGCACAAATTATTGGTGAGTGGTTCGGTAGAACGGTAACGTATTCTGATCAACGTTTTGCTTATGAAGAAGCACAATCTATTATAGAAAATTGTAAATTATCGGATGACATTCAGCCCTATACAATGCCTGTTGATATTTCTATTATTGATAAAGAATATACAGTAACTCCAGAAATTGTAGAAGCAACTTTAAAAATGGATGAATTGGCTAAAATTCTTCGTAAAAAAAGAATGAAAGAAGGCGCTATTTCATTTGATAGAGTAGAGGTAAAGTTTAATTTAGATGAGAACGCAAACCCAATTGGCGTTTACTTTAAAGAATCTCAAGATGCTAATAAATTAATTGAAGAATTTATGTTGTTAGCAAATAGAAAAGTTGCTGAGTTTATAGGTTTTTCTAAAGGAAAAGCAACAAATAAAACCTTTATTTATAGAGTTCATGATGAACCAGATATCGAAAAATTAACTTCTTTACAAAACATCATAAGTAAATTTGGATATAAAATAAATACAGAAACAAAAGAATCAACATCAGACTCTTTAAACAAGTTGTTAAGTGATGTTCATGGTAAAGCAGAATCTAACATGATCGAAACTTTAACTATCAGAACAATGTCTAAAGCGGTATATACAACCCAGAATATTGGTCACTACGGATTGGCTTTTGGTTATTATAGCCATTTTACGTCACCAATTAGACGTTATCCAGATGTAATAACACATAGATTGCTTCAGCATTATTTAGATGGCGGAGATTCTCCAAAAGTAGATAAGTATGAAGAAAAGTGCAAACACTCCTCTAAAAGAGAAGAATTGGCTTCTAAAGCAGAAAGAGATTCTATTAAGTACATGCAAGTAAAATACATGCAAGATCATAAAGATGAAATATTTGAGGGTGTTATTACTGGTGTTACAGAATGGGGAATTTACGTAGAAATTTCATCTAATAAATGTGAAGGAATGGTTAGAATTAGAGATATAAAAAGCGATTATTATATTTTTGATGAAAAACAATATGCTATTGTTGGGCAATCTACTAAACATATTTATCAATTAGGAAATGAAGTAAAAATTAAAGTAAAAAACACGGATTTAGAACGTAAGCATTTAGATTTTAACTTGATAGAAGATTAAAAAGAACGAGAAACAAATACATAATTTAAAAATGCACCAATTGGTGCATTTTTTTGTTTTCGATAAGATTAATTTATTCATCTTTGCTATAATAAAAGATGAATTAACTCTTTATACTAGTATATTTATTGATTTAAGTATGATAATTAAATTTTAAAATGATGAAAAAAACAATCTTTATATGTGCTTTATTAGTTAGTTTTAATTTTTTAGCACAAACTATGGTAACCAATAATTTAGGAGATTTTACAACCTTAAAAGTTTATAATGGTATAGAATTAGAGTTGATTAAATCTAACGAACAAAGGTTAGAAATTACAGGTGAAAAATCTGAAATGGTAAAAATTAAAAATGTAGATAATACTTTAAAATTATCTTTACCTTTTTCTTTAAAACCAGAAAATAATGCTGCAAACGGTCAAGTTATAATAAAACTTTATTATAATTCAATAATTGCTGTTATTGATGCTAATGAAGGTGCAACAATTACTGGAAAAGAAATAAAGCAAGACAAATTAGAGGTAAACGTTCAAGAAAGAGCGTTTATTAATTTAGTGGTAAACATAAAACATTTAAATGTTAGAGCTTCTTCTGGCGGAATTATAAAATTAACTGGAACAACAAAAAATCAAGATGTAGACGTAGATTTATATGGAATCTACAATGGGTTTACTTTAGAAGCTTCAGCAAATTCAACAGTTTATGCTGGTACGGGAGCTAAGGCAGAAGTTTTAACAGGCGAAACTTTAAATGCAAAAGTAAGTTTTGGTGGCTCTATTTTTTACAAAGGAAATCCTGAAGTTTTAAAAGATAAAAAAATAATAGGAGGTATTATTCAAAAAAGAAATTAATAAAAACCTTTTTGTATCTTTGTATTATCAAAATAATATAACACATGTATACTTTAAATATTTTTTTAGGAATTGTAGGACCTTGGCAAATAGCAATTATTGTTGTTTTAGTTTTATTAATGTTTGGTGGCAAAAAGATACCAGAATTAATGAAAGGTTTAGGTGGTGGACTTAAAGAGTTCAAAAACGCTGCTAAAGAAAGTAAAGAAGATTCTGAAGAAAATAAGTAATCTAAATTTATTTTAATAAAATAAAAAAGCTCAATTTGTTTTAAACAAATTGAGCTTTTTTAGTAACAATAATTAAAATTAATTTAAGCTTTCTTTTTAGGTTTTTGGTTTTTCATTGCCTCACCAATTTGATTACTTGCAGTAAAACTTGCAACCATATCATTTAACATCGTGCTTCCTGCTTGTGGTGTATTTGGTAGTAAAATTAAATTACTATTTGTATGTTGTCCAATAGATTGTAAAGTATCGTAATGCTGTGTTACCACAATTAAGGCAGATGCTTCTTGAGAGTTGATACCAACTTTATTTAAAACTTCTACAGATTCTTCTAAACCACGCGCAATTTCACGTCTTTGATCCGCAATACCTTGTCCTTGTAAACGTTTGCTTTCTGCTTCTGCTTTTGCACGTTCTACAATTAAAATACGTTGCGCATCACCTTCAAATTGAGCAGCAATTTTTTCACGTTCAGAAGCGTTAATTCTGTTCATTGCTATTTTTACTTGAGGGTCTGGATCAATATCGGTTACTAAGGTTCTAATAATATCAAAACCATAATCTTCCATGGCATCATTTAATTCTGTTTTTACAGCAATGGCAATGTCATTTTTTTTCACAAAAACATCATCTAATTTCATTTTAGGTACTTCTGCTCTTACAACATCAAAAACATACGAAGTAATTTGATCGTGAGGATAATCTAACTTATAAAAAGCATCATATACTTTTTCAGAAATAACTTTGTATTGCACAGAAACTTTTAACTTTACAAAAACATCATCCAACGTTTTAGTTTCAATAATTACATCTAATTGTTGAATTTTTAAACTCAATCTCCCTGCTACTTTGTCTATGATAGGAATTTTTAAACGTAAACCAGATGGACTAATAGTGTTAAATTTTCCAAAACGTTCTAAAATAGCTGCAGTTTGTTGTTTTACAGTATAGAAAGAAGCAAATAGAAAAAGGCCGATAAGAACTATAATGATTATTGCAATTGGTGACATAGTAAATTTTTTAAAAGTTAATAATAAATCTATGTAAAGATACTGAATTTTAATAGTTATCTATATGACGTATTTTGTTAAAAATGTTACATTCTTACTAAAGAAAACCCTGTATAAAGATTTTTATACAGGGTTTTCTTTATTTTTTTTGATTTAATTATTTTTCTTCTGGTTTTGTAAAATTTTTATTTAATTTTTATTATACTTAATCCACTTTCTATATTGTTTTTCAGAAATAATACTCTTCATATTTGCATCTAATTTTTTATCTTCTTCTTTAAGAGTATTACTAATTGGCTCCAAGTTATCGTTCATTTTTTTGACAACCTCTGGTTGCTGAGAAAAGTCACCACTTTTCATAGAAATTTTTTGAAAATTTTCTACCATTTCTTTGGTACTTCTTAGTAAAAAACTATTTATTCTGGTAATACCTTTAACATCTTTATTATATGCAGTTAAAGTTTTAGAAAATAATTGTCCTGCGTCGGATGTTAATTTTATACTTGATTTTTTAGCAGCTTTTTCAATATCGTACACTACAATTCCCAAGTATTTTTCAACTTCAAAATTTGGTTCTGGTGCTTTTTGTTGTGTCTGTGATATATCTCCTTGACGCTGCCCTTGCCCATTTCTTTGTCCGTTTCTAAATTGTGCTTCAGCTGCAAATGCACAACACAAAACAATAAGTAAAATAAGTTTTTTCATGATTACATGTTTTTTATTGCGTTTTCTATTCTTTTAATACTCTCTTCTTTGCCAATCATTTCTATAATATCAAACAAATGCGGTCCTTTTAAAGCGCCTACTAAACTTAAACGCAAAGGTTGCATTACTTGACCAAAACCAATTTCCTTGGTGGTAATCCATTCTTTAATTTCCTTTTCAGTATTTGCAGATGAAAAGTCTTCAATTTTAGAAATAACAGCAATTAATTGATGCATAATTTCTGATGTATTTTCTTTCCAGTTTTTCTTTGACGCTTTCTCATCAAATGTTGTTGGTGCTTCAAAAAAGAAGCTGGATAATTCCCAAAAATCAGCAACAAAAATAGCTCTTTCTTTTATGGATGCAACTACTTTTTGAACGTATAATTCGTCATAACGAGCAGTTTTCAAAGAAGTTATTTTATCATTAGAAACACTTTTCTTTGTTTCACTCTCAATGAAAAATCCTTTTTCTGATAAAATTGGTAGGTATAAATCAGTTAATTCTGCATCATTTTTTTGCTGCATATATTGTTGATTAAACCACTTTGTTTTATCTGGATTAAATTTGGCGCCAGACTTACTAACTCGTTTTAAATCGAAAGATTTTACTAATTCATCCAAAGAAAAAATTTCTTGCTCTGTTCCAGGATTCCATCCCAAGAAAGCCAACATATTTATAAACGAATCTGCAAAATATCCTTCTTCTTTATATCCTTTAGAAATTTCGTCTGTTTCTTTATTTGTATAGGATAAAGGAAACACAGGGAACCCTAATTTATCCCCATCTCTTTTACTTAATTTTCCTTTACCAACCGGTTTTAGAATCAATGGTAAATGTACAAATTTAGGAGTATTCCAGCCAAAAGCTCTGTATAACAAAACATGTAAAGGCATCGAAGGTAACCATTCTTCACCTCTAATTACATGGCTAATTTCCATTAAATGATCATCAACAATATTTGCTAAATGGTAGGTTGGCATTCCATCACTTTTAAATAAAATTTTATCATCTAAAGTATTGGTATCGATCGTAATTTTTCCACGGATTTCATCTTCCATTTCCAAAACTTCATCTTGCGGAGATTTAAAACGGATTACATAATTTTCTCCAGCATTTATTTTCGCTTTTACTTCATCAGCCGTTAAAACTAATGAATTTATAAGTTTACCTTTTGCCCGATTATGCCAATTATAAATAAAAGTTTTACCGTTTTCTTCATGGTCTTTTCTTAGAAAATCTAGGTCTTCGGATGTATCAAAAGCGTAGTATGCCCAGCTAGAATTTATTAAAATAGCTGCATATTGTTTGTATAAATCTTTGCGTTCAGATTGTTTGTAGGGACCAAATTTTTCGTTTTTATTTGGACCTTCATCAAAAGGAATATTGCACCAGTTTAATGAATCTATAATATATTTTTCTGCATTTGGTACATAACGCGTTTGATCTGTGTCTTCTATTCTTAAAATAAAAGTTCCGTTATTTTTTTTAGCAAATAAGTAATTGTATAAAGCTGTTCTTACACCACCAATGTGCAAAGGTCCTGTAGGACTTGGTGCAAAACGAACACGAACATTAGATTCCATTTTCTTTGTTTTTTTCAAGTTACAAAGATAGTTTTTCTATGAAAAATAGCCATGAATTCACAGATTAATGTGTTATACAGTCTTCGAGAAGCTCAGACAGAGATATGCTAGTTAAATTTATATAAATAATAGCTTATTAAATTTAAGGATGACGATAAAGATTTCGGTAATTTTGACAACCTTTGAGATCTAAATAATTTAGTATTAAATATTTTTTTCTCGATTAAGTTCTGCAACATCTTTTTTACTACAATAGGGACATAGTCCAAATAGAAATTGGAGATAAGCCTGAAATTAATGTAAAAGAAATTGGATTCTATATTAAGCTAAAACTTTTTATAAATTCCAAAAGATAAAGCGACTTGTTTTGCAACATTATTACCAAAAAATGCAGCTGGTAAACTAGCTGTAACTCCAAAATTATCAGAAAATTCTCCAATAGCTTTTATACCTAAAACGCCATATTCTTGATCATTTACATACAAACCCGATGCTAAATTTGAAGTAGGTAAAACTATATTGCCATTTTTAAAAGATTTTTCGATGTCTAGAAATCCAGTAAGCCAAATACTTTTAGAGATTTTACCGCCATATTCACCTCCAATTTTAAAGTTAGAACTGTAGTTATTTGTTCTCAACTTTGTGCCTATATAGGTTTGTAAATAAGATTTTCCAAAACTTTTTCCCACTAAGAAAAGCGGTGAAAAAGTAAGCGCGTCATAACCAGTTCTTATACCTGAATTTTCATCAAAAGAGGCTGTGTTTGTTTCCATAGAAAATTGACCAGAAAGGATCCAAGTTTTTTTGTAAAAATTATGTTTTAATCCTATTTCGATATTTCCTAATGAATTCTCTTTATTTGAATATTCAGGACAAGGTGCAACTAAACAGGGATTTACTAATTCTTTGTGATGAATAAGTTTATACGGGATATTTACTATTAAAGTAGAATTGTCTGATAAACCATATTCACCATAAAGTTGCATCGTATTATCAGTTATTTTTCCAGAAATTGTATAATCTGGATCTCCAAATAATTCATTATAACTTGGAATTGTTGTAAAAGAAAGTTGCGTGTAAAATTTTCCTTTTTCTTGTGTCCACGGACTTTGAGAGAATGCAGAAAAACCAATCAATAAAAAGAATAATTTGGTTATAGGTTTCATAGAGTATCATTATAATTTCGAACAAAGTCGAGCGGTTATAAACACTTAGTTGTTTCGTTTTTAAAATACTTACAAATCGTTTTAACAAATATTTTATTGCAAATCGATGCAGAAACTGTACTTTTATTGGTTAATTATGAACGGATACAAAAACATAACCCAAAAGCTACATCAATTTATACACAAATATTATACAAATGAATTGATAAAAGGAATTATTTTATTTTTTTCTTTGGGATTCTTGTATCTTTTTTTACGTTATTTTTAGAATATTTTTTATGGTTAAAACCAACTGCAAGAACTATTTTATTTTGGCTTTTTATTTTGGTTGAGGTTTTTTGTTAATTCAGTTTATTGTAATTCCTGTTTTTAAATTAATAGGTTTACGAAAGGGAATTTCTTTGCAGGATTCTTCAAAAATAATTGGAAATCATTTTCCGGAGGTCCAAGACAAGTTGTTAAATATTTTACAGTTGAAGGAAAGTTTAAATGATTCTGATTTAATTTTGGCAAGTATCAATCAAAAATCAGAAGAGTTAGCTCCAATTCCGTTTTTAAAAGCGATTGATTTTAAGCAAAATAAAAAGTATTTAAAATATGCAATTGTTCCTATTTTAATTTGGGCGATTAGTTTTTTTACAGGAACAAATAGTGGACTTAATCAAAGTCTAGAGCGCGTTGTAAATTATAAAACTTCTTATAACCCCCCAGCTCCGTTTTTATTTTCTGTATTGAATTCTGATTTGAAGGTTATCCAAGGAAAGTCAATAACAGTTTCGGTAAAAACTATTGGAACGGTTGTTCCGAGTGAAGTGAAGATTATTTTTAACAATCAAGAATATTTTCTCCGAAATAAGGGCAACTCCACATTTTCGTATACTTTTTCTGACGTACAAGAATCCATCAGTTTCTATATAGAAGCAAATAGAATTCAATCTCAGGATTACCAGATTAATGTTATTGGCACACCAACAATTGAAAATATTTCTTTGGATTTGAACTATCCTTCTTATTTGGGCAGGAGGAATGAAACTATCCAGAATTCTGTAAATTTAACAGTTCCCGAAGGAACGAATATTACTTGGAAAGTAGCAACGTCAAAAACAGATGCTGTGGCTTTTATCAGCAATCAAAAAAGAGAACTTTTTGAAAACTTGGTAAATGATAATTTTGAATACTCAAAAAGGATTCAAAATTCTTTGAGTTATCAAATTTCATCATCCAATAAAAATTTAAAAGATTTTGAGAATTTGCAATTTTCTGTTGATGTTGTAAAAGATGAGAACCCTTTGATTTCGGTGACATCAAATATTGATAGTATTTCTAGAGGAGTTTCACAATTTGCAGGTCAGATTTCTGATGATTACGGATTACGCAAATTACAATTGATGTATTATGATGAAGATAATCAGAATAAAATACAAAGTTTTGAAATTCAGATAACTAAAGAAAATATTCAAACTTTTTTTTATCAATTCCCTGATGGATTCAGTTTACAAAAAGGAGTTAATTACGAACTCTATTTTCAAGTATTTGATAATGATGCGGTTAATGGAAGTAAAAGCACAAAAAGTAAGATATTTAAGTACAGACAAAAATCCGGACAAGAAGTAGAAGAGGAGTTGCTGCAAGAACAAAAAGCAACAATTAATAATTTAGAAAATTCGCTTGAAAAACAAAAAAAGCAACAAGAACAATTAGAAACGATTCAGCAAGATTTACAAAATAAAAAAGATATAAACTGGAATGACAAAAAGAAGGTTGATAATTTTATAAAACGTCAAGAGCAATACAAGCAAATGATGGATCGTCAAACGGATAAGTTGCAAGATAATTTGGACGAAAAGCAGGAACCAAATAAAAGTTTACAAGAAAAAAAAGAAGACCTAAAACAGCGAATTGAGGAATTAAAAAAAATGGATAAACAACAGAAATTGTTGGATGAAATTAAGAAGGTTGCTGATAAATTAAACAAAGAGGATTTAGTAGAAAAGACGAAAGAATTAGCGCAGCAAAACAAACAACAACAACGTAGTTTAGAAAAAATGTTGGAGTTGGTAAAACGTTTTTATGTAGAACAGAAAACAATGCAGATTGCGAGTAAGATCGAAGAATTGTCTGAAAAGCAAGAGGAGCTAGAAAAGAAATCGGATGCCAATTTAGAAGCCCAAGAAGAAATTAAAAAGGAATTTGAGCAAATTAAAAAAGAATTAGAAGAACTTAATAAAGACAATGATAAGTTAAAAAAGCCGATGGAGTTACCAGACGTTGAAGGTGAAAAAGATGAGGTAGATAAAGAATTAAAAAAATCAGAAGAAAATTTAAAAGATAATAAACAGGAAGAAGCAAAGAAAAATCAGAAGCAATCATCTAAAAAAATGAAAGAGATGAGCGCTAAAATGCAAAAGATTATGACGGAAATGGAAGGAGAGTCTATGGAAGAAAACATGGAGGACCTTCGTAAAATTTTAGAAAACTTGGTTATTTTTTCTTATAAGCAAGAACAGCTAATGAATAAATTTAGCGAGACTTCAACTACACATCCTGATTTTGGAAAAGACTTAAAAAGGCAAAATGAAATTAAAAAATATTTTGAACATGTTGATGATAGTTTGTATGTGTTGGCAATGCGTGTTCCAAAAATATCAACTAAAATTCAGGATGATTTAGCCGCCGTTCATTATAATTTAGAACAATCTCTAGATAATTTTTCTGAGAATTTGTTTCCGCAAGGAATCTCAAATCAACGTTATGTAATGACGTCAACAAATAATTTGGCAGATTATTTAAGTAATATTTTAAGTAGTATGAAAAATAATTTGTCCATGAAAATGGGCAAAGGAAAGAAAGGTGGAGAAGGTTTTAGTTTGCCAGATTTGATTAAGAAACAAGAAGGTTTGTCTGAAAAGATGAAAGATGGAATGAAGAAAGGTGAGAAAAAGGGTGATGGAAAAGAAGGAGAAAAACCTGATGAAAATGGAAAACTTGGGGACAAAGAGGGTAAAGGGGAGAAAGGAAAAGATGGTAAATCTGGAAAAAACGGTCAAATAAAAGGTGGGGGTGAGGGAGGTTCTAATGATGATTTAGATGGTGAGCTTTATGAAATTTACAAACAACAATCTCAGTTAAGACAAGAATTAAAAGATGCAATTAAAGAAGGTGAAAATGGAGAAGCTGGTGGAAATGCAGAAGCAAAGAAAGTTTTAAAAACTATGGAGCAGCTAGAAAACGAAATACTTCAAAGAGGTTTTAATGCTGGGACACTTCGAAAAATGCAAAACCTAAATTACGAATTATTAAAATTGGACAAAGCGTCTTTAGAACAAGGAAAGGAGAAACAACGAAAATCGGCATCGAATCAAAGGGATGTTCAAAAGAATAATTTAAAACAATTGGAGTTTAAAAAGGAGTTTTATAATCAAACCGAAATATTAAATAGACAATCATTACCTTTGCAGCAAATTTATAAAAGTAAAGTTAGATACTATTTTTCTGACATCAAGAAAGAGTAATATGATAGAGTTTAATTACGAAACAACTTTTCAAGTAGAAGACGAGAATCGTCTAGAAAAATGGATTGAAAATGTAGCTTCAGAAAACGGTTTTGAGGTTGGGGAAATCAATTATATTTTTTGTGATGATGAATACCTTTTAAAGTTGAATGTGGAATTTTTGAAACACGATACTTTAACGGATGTGATCAGTTTTGATAACACCTTAGGAAAATTAATAAATGGAGATATTTTTATTTCGGTTGAAAGAGTAGTGGAAAATGCGAAAGAATATAACGATTCTTTTGAAGATGAACTTCACAGAGTCATGGTTCATGGTGTTTTGCATTACATGGGTTTTAAGGATAAGACTGATGATGAAATTAAGCAGATGAGAACTGCGGAAAATAGTTCTTTATTGCTATTAAACAATTGATATTCAAATTAATAAAAAATAAGTTTCACGTGGAACTATAAGATAATGAGTTTATTTTCAACAACATATGACGTAATTGTAATTGGCGGAGGACATGCAGGCAGTGAAGCTGCAGCAGCTTCTGCAAACATGGGTGCACACACTTTATTAATTACAATGAACTTACAAAATATTGCACAAATGAGTTGTAATCCAGCAATGGGTGGAATTGCAAAAGGGCAAATAGTAAGAGAGATTGATGCTTTAGGTGGGTATAGCGGAATTGTTACTGACAAAACGGCGATACAATTTAAAATGCTTAACAAATCTAAAGGACCTGCAATGTGGAGTCCAAGGGCGCAATCAGATAGGATGATGTTTGCAGAGTGTTGGAGAACGATGCTAGAGCAAACCGAAAATTTAGATTTTTACCAAGATTCTGTGAATGGTTTATTGTTTGACGGCGATAAAATTATTGGTGTAAAAACGGCTTTAGGTTTAGAGATTAAATCAAAAACTGTGATTATTACAGCAGGGACTTTTTTAAATGGTCTGATTCATATTGGAGACAAAACATTTGGAGGAGGAAGAGCCGGAGAAAGTGCGTCCACGGGAATTACAGAAGATTTGGTTTTAAAAGGATTTGAAGCAGGTAGAATGAAGACCGGAACTCCGCCAAGAGTTGATGGAAGATCTTTGGATTATTCTAAAATGTTGGAGCAACCAGGAGATGAAATTCCTGAGAAATTTTCATATTTACCAACAACAAGACCCTTGGTAAAACAACGTTCGTGTTATTTAACATATACAAATCCTAAAGTGCATGAATTGTTGCGAGAAGGGTTTGATAGATCTCCAATGTTTAATGGTAGAATTAAATCTACCGGACCAAGATATTGCCCTTCGGTGGAGGATAAAGTGGATCGTTTTGCTACGAAAGATAGGCATCAAATCTTTGTAGAGCCAGAAGGTTGGACAACTGTAGAAATGTATGTAAACGGATTTTCAACATCATTACCTGAGGATATTCAGGACAAAGCAATACGTGCAATTGAGGGTTTTGAGAACGTAAAGTTTTTTAGATATGGATATGCAATTGAATATGATTTCTTTCAGCCAACACAATTAAAGCATTCTTTAGAAACGAAATTAATAGAGAATTTGTTTTTTGCCGGTCAAATTAACGGTACTACAGGTTATGAAGAAGCTGCTTCGCAAGGATTAATGGCGGGTGTAAATGCTGCTTTAAAAACGCAAGGTAAAGCGCCATTTGTTCTAAAAAGAAACGAAGCTTATATAGGTGTTTTAATAGATGATTTAATTACGAAAGGCACAGATGAGCCTTATCGAATGTTTACATCGAGAGCAGAATATAGAACTTTGCTAAGGCAAGATAATGCGGATTTAAGATTAACTCCTTTAGGTTTTGAGCTGGGTTTAGCATCGAAAGAAAGAATGGATAGAGTTCTTGAAAAGCAGCGAAAAACCGATTTGCTAATTAAGTTTTTAGAAGAAACGAGTGTGACAGAGGCGGAGATTAATCCTATTTTAGAGGCTAAGAATTTAGATTTAATTAATCAATCTTTGAAGCTTTTTAAAGTTGCAGCAAGACCGCAACTAGACTTTAAAGACTTTAAAGATTTAGAGAAATTAAAAGTGTTTATTGCGGAGAATGACATTGATTGGGAGGTTGTAGAACAAGCTGAAATCCATTTAAAATATTCTGGTTATATAGAGAAAGAAAAGAACAATGCTGATAAATTAAACAGGTTAGAGAATGTAACAATTCCTGCTAATTTTAATTATCAAAAACTACAATCGATTTCTTTTGAGGCGAGGGAAAAGCTAACTAAAATTCAACCAACATCTATTTCCCAAGCAAGTAGAATTAGCGGAGTTTCACCAAGTGATATATCGGTGTTGTTAGTTTATATGGGAAGATAAAATTCGATATTTTTAAAATGTTCCTCGTGGAACAATTCAGAATACATGACAAAAGAAAAAGACTTTTATCAAAATTTACAACCTTTTTTAAGCTGTAAAGACCATGCTGTTTCTGGCGAAGTTTATAAAGTGATGATAAATAAAGAATACGATATGTTGGTAACAACTCCGGTTCCTAAAAATTTAGCTTCGTATTATAAAAGCGAAAATTATATTTCTCATACAGATTCTAAAAAATCACTGTTAGATAAAGTATATCAAAGAGTAAAAAACACCACGTTAAAAAGAAAGTTAAAACTGATCGCTTCTTTTAAAACATCATCAAAAAATATTTTAGATGTTGGGGCAGGAACAGGGGATTTTTTAAAAGTTTGTGAAAATAATTATTGGAATGTATTTGGAGTTGAACCCAATTTAGACGCAAGAAATATTGCGGCAAAAAAAGGAATTACCTTACAAGAAAATTTATCAGAAGTAAAAAAGATACAATTTGATGTAATTACACTTTGGCATGTTTTAGAACATGTAGAGGATTTATCTGCGTATATTTCTACACTTAATAAGTTGCTTTCAAAAGATGGGAAATTATTAATTGCTGTTCCTAATTTTAAAAGTGAAGACGCAAATTATTACAAAGAGTTTTGGGCGGCTTTTGATGCTCCAAGACATTTGTGGCATTTCTCACAAACATCAATTTCTAAATTGTTTTCATCAGAAAATATGATTGTAGAAAAAACAATCCCAATGAAATTTGATGCGTATTATGTTTCTCTTTTAAGTGAAAAATATAAATCAGGAAAAATGAATCCTATAAAATCATTTTATAGAGGTTTTGTATCAAATTTAAAAGCAAATAGAAGTAAAGAGTATTCTTCTTTGACTTATGTGCTTAAAAAGAGGTAAAAACGATTTTAAAAACCACTAAGAGGCTTGTCGTGGTTAAAACATATAAACACCTTATTGAAAATTAAAAACCCCTTAAAACATTCTTTTTTTGGGGTTTTTTAATCAATAAAACCAATTATTAGTGTTCTTTAAATAGTTTTTGTTGATAAAATTGCTCTTGTGATTTAAGACTTAAAATCTCTTACAAAAGAAGGATGCTTCATAATGTTTTCTTAGAAGATAAATTCCTGGTTAGAACATTTCATGAATTGATTTTTTTGAACAACAGAAATGGAATTGTTTATGAATTTTTATCTGATAAAAATAGCATTAAAAAGAAAAGGATTTCATGCGTCGTATTCTCTCTATTTACGTTGTCTGTTTTTTTTGAAGTTAGGAGATAATTTCATTTTTATATAATTATTTAAAAAAGAGAAATTGCAAAAGCAGCCTTTTTTACCCATAATGAGATTTATTTTAATCGGGATTTCATGTAGGATCTAGTTTGAACTTTTCATCAGAAAATTATTCTGATTCTGAAACAGATGAATTAAATATTTGTAAAACCCCTCTAATTGAAATATTAAAACAAGTAAATATAGCGTCTAAAGAATTAACCTAAATATTCAATTCTAGGAAAGTTATAGATACCGGTTTCGCAGTTGTTTTACTTTGATCATCAAGATAAAAACACAATAACTAATGATTCACTATGACCGAAAAATAAAACACAAACTAAATTCTTTTTTTACGGGTTTTAAGAGTGAAAAAAATCTAGGAAATAGGATTTCAGTAAATGATTGTTTTTGATTGAAGTAAAAATTTTTAAGTCAAAATGGAATTTATAAATTGAATTTTTAAAAAAAACAAAAAAACAGAAACTTATAAATTTTTAAATAATGATTGGTTTTTATTTTTATTAAAATAAATTGCTTGTAACGATTATTTTATCGAAGTTTTGGATAAACATTCAGAAAGAATAGGAGTATTTTCTATTCTTAATTTAACTACTTGCTTTGTAAAGAGCTAAAATGGATTTTAAAAACAGTTTGTTTACTTGTTATTCATAAAATACACTATTGCTCTAAATAAAAATAAAAAACCCTTAAAACGAATGTTTTAAGGGTTTTTATAATAGGTAATATTTATTGTTATTATTGATATTGATAAGTTTTAGCTATTTAACAAATATACACCCCAAAGTGCAATAATAAAATAGACAGCTAAAGACATCGCGCCTGCATAATCTTTTGCCAAACGTTGTCCTATCAGCAAGAAAATTAAAACGACCGCCGAAAGTTCTGCACCTAATAATGCAAATGCATTTGCTTCGGAAGTGTATAATTCGTAAACACCGATCAACATTAAAAGGCCTGCAACAATTTCTAAAATTAAAATAATAGCTAATAAAAGAGGCACGCTATTTTTTAAAGGGGAGTTTTTAAAATGCTCTTTAATAAAGGAAACATTTCCTTTCCAATCTAAAAGTTTGTCTGCACCAGATTGTAAAAAGGTAACAATTAAAAACAGTAATATTAAAACTTCGGTTGGATAATTTGAAAGTAGATTCATTAATTTATTTTTTAGGTTTATGTTAATTTTTTAAATAATTTTTGTAAAAACGTTTTCGATTTTTGGGTCACTTCTCTGAGATCTTCTTTTGCTTCTTTGGCAAAATTAGTTAAATTTTCTGCAGTTTCGTCCTCAAATTTAGATGCTTTCTTTTTTGCTTCTTCAATATTCTCATCAGTTAAAGTTTCGTCTATTTTCTTTTTTGCAATTTCTAAAATTTCTTTAGTATTCATAACAAATTCAGTTGTCTTTTCTTTTAGGTTTTCAACGAATTCATGCTGTTCTTTAGTTGTATTCTCTTTAGACATAATTTGTATATTTTAATTAGTAGCCTTTTTTAAAGTAGTTTCATGTAATCTAACCCATTGATTAATAGTTATTTTACTTGCTAATTCACCAGTTAAATCATAAGGAATTTCGTCCATTTTTTTAAATTGGATACAATTTTTACCAATTTCTAATTTTCGTTTACCATGACATCCATTTAGATATTTTGAATCTGGAATATAATGGCCTAACATTTTGTAATTGATGCTTCCTTTAAAACCTTTAGGAAGATCTTTCTTGAGGACTATTCGTAGTTTTTCAACCGCTATTTTTCTGTCAGCTGGCAATTGAGCAATATATTCTTCTGGTGTATTTGCTTCGTAGGGCATCTTATTGTTTTTTAGTGGATGATTTAAAGTCAGTAAGTTAACAAAATTTTACTTTAATTTTATCCACGATTGTTTGTGCTAATTTCTCATTGCTTTCTAAGGTCCAACCTGCAACATGCGGACTTAACAAAACATTTTCAGCATTTATTAAATATTGAAAAGCTTCGGGCATCTCAGCTTCGCTCGATGTGGCGTCCTTTTTAAACAGGTTTTCGAAAGACGATTTTTCGTATTCTAAAACATCCAATCCCGCGCCTAAAATTTTACCACCCTGCAAAGCTAAAACTAAATCTTTTGTTACAACAGATGTTCCACGTGCAGTATTTAGCAACCAAAAATTCTTTTTAAAACTATTGATAAAATCAGTGTTTACCATATTTTTTGTAAATTTGGTTTGTGGTGTATGTAAACTTAAAACGTCTGCTTTTTCTTGGATTTCAGCTAAAGAAACCTGTTTGCAATTTTCATCAGAAACGCCTGGTTTAATATCATAACACAATACTTTAACATCAAAACCACGTAGTTTTTTTGCGAAAGATTTCCCCATATTTCCATAACCAATTATGCCTACAGTTCTTCCGTTTAACTCAATTCCTCTGTTTTCTTCGCGCAACCATTTGCCTGTTTTAACTTCTTTATCTGCTTTATTTAATTTGTTGAAAAGAGATAAAAGCATTGCTAAAGAATGTTCACCAACTGCGTTTCTATTTCCTTCGGGAGCCGCAATTAATTCAATGTTTTTTGATGCTGCATATTCGCAATCTATATTTTCTAGGCCAGCACCAACTCTTCCAATAAATTGTAAGTTTTTTGCCTTGCTCAAAAATGCTTTATCAATAGAAAAGCGGCTTCTGATAATAAAACCATCATACAAATGAATTTTAGCTTCAATTTCCTGTTTCGAAGAAGTATAATCTTCCTCATTTTGAAAACCTAAATCGATTAGTTGATTTATTAATAATGGGTGATTTGAGTCTAAGTGTAATATTTTCATAATCAGATTATTTTCGAGTATTGTAACATAGTCAAAAGAGACTTAAAATAATTAAACTATTAATTTTTTTCACAATACATTCCTTCCCTTTGTTAAGGTTAGAAGGGGCTCTTAATATTGCTCATCTTCACTAGGGAAATCTCTACTTTTAACATCGGTAACATATTGTTCAAAAGCGTCTGTCATATCAGCATATAAATCTAAATATCTTCTTAAAAAACGCGGATTAAATTCATGCGTCATGCCTAACATATCGTGTGTAACCAAAACTTGTCCATCAACGCCGTTTCCTGCACCAATTCCGATTACCGGAATAGAGATCGCTTCTGCTACTTTTTTTGCTAAATCTGCTGGCACTTTCTCTAAAACTAAGGCAAAACAACCAATTCTTTCTAGCATTAAAGCATCTTCCATTAATTTATCTGCTTCTTCCTCTTCTTTAGCCCTAACAGTGTAGGTGCCAAATTTATAGATAGATTGTGGCGTTAGTCCTAAATGGCCCATTACAGGAATTCCTGCATTTAAAATACGTTTTATAGATTCTTTTACTTCTCTACCGCCTTCTAATTTTATAGAATGACCACCGCTTTCTTTCATAATTCTAATGGCAGAACGCAAAGCCTCTTTTGGGTCGGATTGATAACTTCCAAAAGGCAAATCAACTACAACTAAACAACGTTCAATACCTCTAACAACAGAACTTGCATGATAAATCATTTGATCTAAAGTTATTGGCAACGTAGTTTCGTGTCCCGCCATTACATTGGATGCAGAATCTCCTACTAAAAGCACGTCTAAGCCAGCACTATCAAGTATTTTTGCCATCGTATAATCGTAGGCGGTTAGCATAGAGATTTTTTCTCCGTTAGCTTTCATTTCTACCAAAGATTTTACGGTGATTCTTTTGTACTGTTTTTTTGCTACAGACATATTTTTTAGAATTTAGAATTTGGGTAAAAATAAGAAATATCGAGCGATATTTAACAAGTTAATATAGTGGTTATAATATCCGTAATAAATCGAGAATTATATAAAATACCTTCTTAATATTTTAAATTTGATTGTAATTGAAGCTTTCTTTAACCATTTTACGAGTTTTATTACAGAAAGAATATTGCACTTTCAAACACATTCTTTTTCACCTATTTGCTCTAATGGTAATTTATAAATTTTTTATTTGATGCATATGAAAAGAAGAGACAACTGAGTTGCAATAAATCATGAAAAATAGCATTACATTTGATGTTTAACTTAAAAAATGCTCGAAGAAATAATTACTTTAAACCCAGATAAGTGGATAGATAATTACGCAGATTACCTGTTTAATTATGCTGTTGTGCGCGTTAATGATAGTGATCTAGCCAAAGATTTAGTACAAGAAACATTTTTTGCAGGATTAAAATCTGCTAAGAATTTTGAAGGTAAAGCTACAGAAAGAACTTGGCTAGTGTCTATTTTAAAAAGAAAGGTAATTGATCATTATAGAAAAATAAATTCTAATAAAGGAAAAGCCGAAGTTAGAATGAATTTTTATGAAGGGGGTGAAAATGAAGGAAGTTGGATTGAAGAAAGAGTGCCGCAAAGCTGGAACAATGCATCAGAAAAAGACATAGAAAACGAAGAATTAAAATCGCAATTAGACAGTTGTATTGCTAAATTACCAGAAAAGTATGCCATCGTTTTTAGAATGAAAACGATTCAAGAATTTGAGACGGAAGAAATTTGTAAGGAGCTAGACATAACTGCGTCAAACCTATGGGTTATCATCCATAGAGCAAGAACTCAGTTACGAAAATGTATGGAAGATAATTGGTTTAATAATTAGTATTATGTTTAAGAAATTTTTCATCAATTGTGATCAAGCCACAACAATCTGCGATAAGAGCCAGTATAACGAAGCTACAATCTTAGATAAAGTAAAATTAAATATTCATTTTTTAAGATGTAGAATATGTGCTTTATATACAAAGCAAAACGTATTTTTATCGTCATTGTATAAAGGTCAGGCAAAAAGCTGTAAAGAAATTAAACAGTGCCTTACTGATTTTGAGAAAGCAGCTCTAAAAAAAAGTATAGAAAGTAAAATATAAATTTTTTTTTGGTTTTCTAAAAAACCGTCTTTTTTGATTTTTTGTTAGATTGAAACGGAATTTATAGAAATATAGGTTCCGTTTTTTTGTATTTTTGAACTCAGGTTATTAGACAAAATCTAAAAATCTGTCTATCCAAAAATTTAATAATCTAAAAAGATGCATTTTTTACCAGAAGAAATCGATAATTACGTTGTAAATCACTCACAACAAGAGCCAGAAATTTTACAGGAATTAAGTAAAGAAACTTGGCAAAAAGTTTTAAATCCTAGAATGTTAAGCGGTGCTTTTCAAGGTAGGATTTTGTCAATGATTTCTAAGTTAATAAGACCAACATCCATTTTAGAAATTGGCACGTATACTGGTTATTCTGCTTTGTGTTTAGCAGAAGGAATGTCATCCGAAGGAAAAATTATAACCATCGATAAAAACGAAGAATTAGAAACTTTACAGAACAAGTATTTCCAGAAATCTGGTTATAGAAACCAAATAGAACAACGGGTTGGAAATGCGCTAAATATTATTCCAAAAATAGACAGGAAATTTGACCTCGTTTTTATTGATGCGGATAAATCTAATTATATAAATTATTTTCATTTAATCATTGATAAAATGAATTCGGGCGGAATTATCTTATCTGATAATGTACTTTGGAGTGGCAAAATTGTGGAAGCTTTAGACCCAAAAGACACCGATACAACAGTGCTTTTAGCCTATAATAAATTGCTAAATTCTGATGACAGGATAGAAACTGTCTTGTTACCAATAAGAGACGGATTAACAATTAGTAGAGTAAAATAGTTTGGGTATAAGCTGCTTTAGGCACTGCTTATTGTTAAGTTTATAGAGATATGAAAGAATCTGAAAGCAATTCAGAAAGAAATTAGAATACTATTTATTTCGCTTTATTGGCCCCGTTATATCATCAATATTTTCTTTTACGTCTGTGATACTTTTTTTAATGTCTTTCGTAAAATCAGTATCTAAGCCTTGACTTTTTGCACTTTCACTAATATCTCTTTTAATCTCGTTTGTAGCATCTTTAACTTGACGAATTCCTTTACCCAAACCTCTTGCAATTTCAGGAATTTTATCTGCACCAAAAACCATTACAACGATTAACAGGATAATCATAATCTCTGGAGCACCAATAAATAAAAAAGTTGTATTCATAATTAGAATAAAGTTCTAACAAAGGTAAATATTATTAGTGATATAAACTTATCAAATAAAAAAATTTGTAAATTGTAGTATAGAATTTTAAAACAGCTTGCATGATTAAAAAAACACTTTGTCTTTTATGCTTTACAATGGTTTTTGTAGGATGTAAATCTTTGAGAATCAAGAATAAAATTAACAAGGAAATCGCTTCTTCTTTTTTTGAAAATCAGTTTACAGGAATTTATATTTATGATGTAAATGCTGATAAAATAGTCTACAATTACAACGGAAATAAATATTTTACGCCAGCGAGCAACACTAAAATTTTTACACTTTTTACAGGTTTAGAGTTATTATCAGATTCTATTCCTGCGTTCAAATACGCTGTTGATGCAGATACTATTACGATTCAAGGAACAGGAGACCCAACTTTTTTACACTCTTTTTTTAAAGATAGTACGGCTTTAAAAATGGCTACTAATTATAAAAAAGTAAATTTAATCGTTAATAATATTGCTGATAAAAAATTTGCTGCTGGTTGGGCTTGGGAAGATTTTGATAGTTATTTTAGTCCGGAAAGAAGTGCTTTTCCTATGTACGGAAATGTTGTTACGCTCCAAAATGAAAACGATCTAACTGTTACGCCTAATTTTTTTGAAAATAATTTAAAAATTACTACTAAAAAATATGGAAGAGATGAGTTTGAAAATCAATTTTATTTAGCAAAAGATAAAGTAGGTGAAACAGTAATACCAATACTTATAAGTTCAGATTTACTCGCAAACCTATGGAATAATCTATTGCCAAATAAGATAAAAGTAGTAACAAACTTTAAAATAAAACCAACTAAAATAGCGTATAGTATTCCTTCAGATTCTTTATATAAAAGAATGATGGAAGTAAGCGATAATTTTTTGGCAGAACAGCTTTTAATTTTAGCTTCATCAACACTTTCGGACACTTTAAATTCATCAAAAGTCAGAGATTTTATGTTAGAAAATCAGTTAAGAGATTTAAAACAAAAACCAAGATGGGTAGACGGTTCTGGATTAAGTAGGTATAATTTATTTACACCCATTTCTTTTGTGGAAGTTTTATCCAAAATGTACAAGAAAATACCTAGGGAAAGGTTGTTCTCGTTTTTTAATGTTGTAGGGGAATCAGAAACTTTAAAAACCGGGTTTTCTGGTGAAAAGGCTCCTTATATGTATGCAAAATCAGGTACTTTAGGGAACAATTATAATTTAAGTGGTTATTTAATTACAGACGTTAATAAAGTGCTTATTTTTAGTTTTATGAATAACCATTTTATGCATCCTAATTCTAAAATTAAAGAACAAATGCAGGTTATTTTTGAGTATGTAAGAGATAATTATTAAACTTCTTCATATTGTTTTATAGTAACTATTTTAGTTTTTTTTCTTTAGAAGGCTTTCTTGATATTCTAAAACATAAAATTATACTTTTTTTAAATTTCTAAAAATCAAGTATTTGTAAAATTATTCTCTCCCTTTCTGTGGGGATATCTTCCCAGAAAAGGGGAGATGAAAAAACTACCTTTTTGAGGGTTGACAATTGCTAATATTAAATAAGTTAATGTTACTTTTTCACCAACATTCTCTTTATCTCATTCAGTTTCATTAATGCCTCAATAGGCGTTAACGTATCAATATTAATTGTTAATATTTCTTCCCTAATGTTTTCTAAAAGCGGGTCATCTAACTGAAAAAAACTGAGTTGCATTTCTTCATGTTGCGTTTGTTTTAAAACGTCTTTTACATCAGAATTTTTATTGTTTTTTTCTAATTGAGTCAAAATTTTATTTGCTCTATGAATCACCATATTTGGCATTCCAGCCAACTTGGCAACATGAATACCAAAACTATGATTAGAACCACCAGAAACCAATTTACGTAGGAAAATAATAGTGTTTTCTAATTCTTTTACAGACACATTAAAGTTTTTAATACGCTCAAAAGTGGCTGTCATTTCATTTAATTCGTGATAATGCGTTGCAAATAATGTTTTTGCTCTTGAGGGATGTTCGTGCAAGAATTCTGTAATTGCCCAAGCAATTGAAATTCCGTCGTAAGTAGATGTTCCACGACCAATTTCATCTAACAATACTAAACTTCTGTCAGAAAGATTATTAAGAATTGATGCTGTTTCGTTCATTTCTACCATAAACGTAGATTCGCCCATAGAAATATTATCACTCGCACCAACTCGTGTAAAAATCTTATCTACAATTCCGATTTTTGCATTTTGAGCAGGCACATAACTTCCCATTTGCGCAAGCAAAACAATTAAAGCCGTTTGTCTTAAAATAGCCGATTTACCAGACATGTTTGGTCCGGTAATCATAATTATTTGTTGTTGATTTCTATTTAAAACAACATCGTTTGCAATATACGTTTGATCTATTGGTAATTGTTTTTCAATAACAGGATGACGCCCGTTTTTAATCTCTAAATCGGTGCTTTCATCCATTTGTGGACGTACGTAATTATTATCAATCGCTAAAACTGAAAAAGATAATAAACAGTCAATTTTTGCAATAATTTGGGCATTTTCTTGAACAATTTGCACAAACTGAATGATATATTGTAATAATTTAGAAAAAATTTCTTGTTCTATTTTAGCAATTTTCTCTTCTGCACCTAAAATTTTTGTTTCGTATTCTTTTAATTCTTCCGTAATATAGCGTTCTGCATTTACCAAGGTTTGTTTACGAATCCATTCTTTAGGCACTTTGTCTTTATGCGTATTTCTGACTTCAATATAATAGCCAAAAACATTGTTAAACGAAATCTTTAAACTGCTAATTCCGGTTCTTTCGGTTTCACGTGCCAACATAGCATCTAAATACTGTTTTCCAGTGCTAGAAATTGCGCGTAAATCGTCTAATTCTTGATGAACTCCTGTTGCAATTGCATTTCCTTTATTGATGTTTACAGGCGCATCATCAAACAACGTTTCTGTAATTTTATCAATTAAAACAGTACAAGAATGCAACTGATTGCCAAGATTCTGAACTGTTTTATTTTTACTTTTTTCTGCGGATGTTTTTATTGGTAAAATCGCCTTCAAAGAGTTTTTTAAGTTCACTATTTCTCTAGGAGAAGCTTTCCCAGTAGCCACTTTAGAAATTAACCGTTCTATATCAGAAATTTGTTTTAATTGATAGGTAACTGTTTTCGAAAAACCATCAGAATCTATAAAAAACTTTACCAATTCGTGGCGATTTTTTATGTCTTCAATGTTTTTTAAAGGCAATGCCAACCAACGTTTTAACAACCTTCCACCCATTGGCGAAATGGTTTTATCAATAATATCTAAAAGCGTAATTGCGTTTATAGAATTAGGATTGTACAATTCTAAATTCCGAACTGTAAAACGGTCCATCCAAACATAATTGTCTTCTGCAATTCGGCTAATAGTTTGTATGTGTTTTAGCTGATTGTGTTGCGTTTCCGATAAATAATACAACACGGCTCCGGCTGCGATAATTCCGTTTTTAAGATCTTCAATTCCGAATCCTTTTAAAGTTTTTACTTCAAAATGATTTTGTAAGGTTTCGTTTGCATATTCAGGTTGAAAAACCCAATCATCTAAATAAAAAGTATAATATCGGTTTTCAAACAATTCTAAAAACGGTTGCTTGTATTGCTTTTGCACTAAAACCTCACTCGGGCTAAAATTCTGCAACAATTTATCGATATACTCCGCATTGCCTTGCGCAACTAAATATTCGCCCGTAGAAACGTCTAAAAATGAAATTCCGAGTTGTTTTTTGTTAAAATGAACAGCCGCTAAAAAATTATTCGTTTTAGATTGTAAAACTTCGTCATTTAAAGAAACTCCGGGAGTAATTAATTCTGTAACACCTCGTTTTACAATGGTTTTTGTCATTTTAGGATCTTCTAACTGATCGCAAATGGCAACACGCATACCTGCTTTTACCAATTTTGGTAAATAGGTGTTTATGGAATGATGAGGAAAACCTGCCAAGGCAGTTTCAGTTTCACTTCCGGCGCCACGTTTTGTAAGCGTGATTCCTAAAACATGAGCTGCTTTTTTGGCGTCTTCACCAAAAGTTTCATAGAAATCCCCTACTCTAAACAACAACATAGCATCAGGATATTTTTTCTTGATGGCATTGTATTGTTTCATTAAAGGAGTCACCTTTTTAGCGTTTGATTTTGCCAAGTTTTTGGAAAATTAAAGTTAGTTTTGCGAAGATATAAAATATAGTTGTTAGTGGTTGTTTTTTGGTTGTTAGTTGAGTCGCCAAAAATTAAAAACCGTGAATCATCAACAAAAATAGTATGAGAAAGTTAAAAAATAACGAATTAGGTAGAATTTCTGTGGATGAATTTAAAACTACCCAGAAAACACCTTTAATAGTCGTTTTAGACAATGTTAGAAGTTTAAATAATATTGGGTCTGTTTTTAGAACTTCGGATGCTTTTTTGATTGAAAAAATCTATTTATGTGGAATTTGTGCAACACCGCCAAACAAAGATATTCATAAAACGGCTTTGGGTGCAACAGAATCTGTGGAATGGGACTATGTGGAAGATACTTTGGAGTTAGTAGAAAAATTAAAATCAGAAAATGTAAAAGTTTTAGCTATTGAACAAGCCTTAAACAGCACAAAGCTTGATAAATTTTATCCAGAGAAAAATCAGAAATACGCCATTGTAATGGGTAATGAAGTAAAAGGTGTGCAACAACAAGTTGTTAATGCTGCTGATTTTTGTATCGAAATTCCGCAATTAGGCACAAAACACTCTTTGAATATTTCTGTTACAACAGGAGTTGTAATTTGGGATTTATTTACGAAAATGACCAAATAGGTTTTAGGAATTTAGTTGTGCCTTTATGCCTAAATTTTTATTTATTGTTGGGAGACGATTTATGATTTTTTTTCTTGAGGCTTATAAAAACGAGGATTTTTTAAATTCCCAAAATAAGTTTTGCTATTGAGAAATAGATTAAAATTCCGAAAATATCATTGCTTGTTGTTATAAAAGGACCCGTTGCTAATGCAGGATCTATACCTCTTTTATCTAAAATAATTGGTACAAAAGTACCAATTAAAGAAGCGATAATAATTACCGACATTAAAGAAATAGAAATTGCCAAACTAAAGCTAATAGGAAAACCTAAAATTTTAGTAAATGCAATAATTATAATAGAAAGTAATAAACCATTTATTAAACTTATTGATATTTCTTTTAATAATCTGCTCCATAAACTGCCTTTAATTATATCGTTTGCTAAACCTTGTACAATAATTGCAGATGATTGTACACCAACATTTCCTGCAACGGCGGCAATTAATGGTGTAAAAAAGAACAAGGCTTTATACTCTGGATTGTCCATAATTGTTTGAAAATTTTGCATAATAATTACAGCTCCTAAACTACCAAATAAGCCTAAAATTAACCAAGGTAAGCGTCCTTTTACCAATTCGTAAACAGTATCATCTGCTTCTACATCCTGTGTTAAACCATTTGCTAACTGATAATCTTTGTCTGCTTCTTCTTTTAAAACATCTACAATATCGTCAATTGTAATTCTACCCAATAAAACGTTATTATCATCTACAACAGGTATAGCTTCTAAATCGTATTTAGACATAATTTTAGCAACCTCTTCATCATCTTCATTTACATTTACAGAGTCTACTTTATCAATATAAATTTCAGAAATTTTTTGATCATTTTTTGCTACAATTAAATCTTTTAAAGAAAGGCGTCCAATTAATTTATTTTGCTTGTCGACCACATAAATAGAATGCACTCTGCTTACTTCTTTGGCTTGCGCTCGTATTCTGCGCATGCAACCAGCAACAGTCCAAGTTTCATAAACTTTTACCAGTTCTTTACCCATTAAAGCACCTGCAGAATTATCGTTATAAGAAAGTAACTCTTTAATGTCTGCAGCATGTTCGTCATCTTTTAAAGCAGAGATTACACGTCTCTGTCTTTCTTCGGATAGCTCGCCAATAATATCAGCCGCATCATCGGTGTCCATTTCACCAACTTCTCTAGCAATTTCTTTTGCTGATAAATTTTTAAGAATTTTTTCACGAGTATCTCCATCTAATTCGGTAAGAATTTCTGATGTTTTTTCGCTGTCTAAAAGTTTAATTATATAAATAGATTCATCAAAATCAAGTTCGTCTAAAACCTCTGCAATATCTGCGTAATGCAAGTCTTCGAATAATTCGTTAATAGCAAGGTTATTAGTAGTAGCTATAAGCTCTGTAAGGTTTTCTAGAAAGTCATTGGTAACATCAAACGCCATGATTTGCTAATTTTTGTGTAAGTGAAATAAAGGCCTCAACAGACAGTTGTTCTGGTCTTTTGGTAAATATAGGGTCTTCTTTTAAAGAATCCGAAAGATTAAAGGATTTTAAACTAGAGCGCAACATTTTTCTTCGTTGATTAAAAGCAGTTTTTACAACTCTAAAAAATAATTTTTCATCAACAGGTAAGGTATAGTTTTCTTTTCTGATAAGTCTAATTACGCCAGAATCTACTTTTGGAGGAGGATTAAATACCGCTGGAGGCACTGTAAATAAATACTCTACATCAAAAAAAGCTTGGGTTAAAACAGATAAAATTCCGTAAACTTTACTGCCTTCTTTTTCGGCAATTCTCATTGCAACCTCTTTTTGAAACATGCCAGCAAATTCTGGAACAAATTCTCGGTGTTCAATCGCTTTAAAAACAATTTGAGTAGAAATATTATATGGAAAATTACCAATAATTGCTACTTGTTTTTTATCAAAAATTTCCTCGATATTTTGCTTTAAAAAGTCTCCTTCTAAAATAGTAAACTTGTCTTTAGATGTGTCTAATTTTATATGTTCTAACCAAAACGTATTTTTAAGGTAACTTACTGATTCTCTGTCTAATTCAAGAACGGTGATTTTTGGTTTTTTTTGTAATAAATACTTTGTTAAAACTCCCATTCCAGGACCAATTTCCAAAATGTTATCGTAGTTAGTTCCTGTTAAAGCATCGGCAATATTTTTGGCGATGGATTCATCAGTTAAAAAATGTTGACCTAAATGTTTTTTTGCTTTTACAGACAAGATGTTTGTTTTTGAGATTGAGAAAACAAATGTACTCTAAATTAGGCATAATTTTTGGTTGGTTTAACTTTAAAATCAGTCAAATGCAAAGAATTTTATTAGTTCTACTATTCCTTTTTACAGTTAATATTGCTTGTTTTTCGCAAGAAGGAAAGTTAGAAAAAGGGAAAGAAAGTTTAAATAAATCTACTTCTAAAGGTAAAATTTCAACCACTTCACCAAGCACGAAAGGAGATTCTAGAAGGTATAGAAACTCTAATGACGAATCTTATTTTAGCTCTTTTTTTGTGGGTATTTTTATAGATTTATTTGCTTACACAGTGTATGGTGTTGCGATAGAATCGCCATTTGAGTTTAACGGTAGAATGCATGATGCTGAGATTGCCAATTATCCATATGAAAAGTCATTTCATGGAAATTTTATCTACACAGATTCTATCAATTATAAAATAACAAGGCTGGATATTACCAATAGTTTTGTGATTGAAAACAGTAATTTATACGGAAATAATTTTGGTATTGATTTCCGTTTTTTAAAACGTTTTGGATTGGAATTTGACTATTTATATTTGAGAGAAAAAAGCAACACAAATAGAGATCAATTTTCTTTGTATTCTACCTTGATAAATTACCATAGAATACGAACTCAAAAATTAGATGTTTGGTTTGGACTAGGAATGATGCATGTAGGATCTGATGTAAATAAAACTGGTTTTGGGGTTGGTTTAGGTGCAGAATGGTTTGTGGTAAAACCAATAAGTGCAAAGGTTTCTCATAAGTTTACAAACATCAATAATCAAGAAGTAAACAACACAAAACTACTATTGAAATACCATTTAAAAAACTATCAAATTTCTTCTGGTTATGAGCATTTTAAAATTGGTGTTTCTAAGATTAATGCTTTTTCTATTGGTGTTGGAGCTAGTTTTTAGGACTGGTATATCTATGAACTTTGTATCTCAATACTTCTTTGTGAAACGCATTGAAAAAACGCTGTGATTCTCTCTGAAATAGCTGTAGGCTAATAAGTAACACCGCTTTATTCGAATTTACTTTGTTATCTAAAGGAGTAATCAATGGATAAACCTATGTTTTTCTTTGCGCATATGTGGTTAGATTTTTTAATTATCAATTTAAATTTTTATCTATATAAGGCAGCAACCTAATTGCTAACATTTGTAGGATAAAACTCTTTTATCAAGCGTAATTCTGTTCTAAAAGCCAACATTTTATCACCAAATTTTTTCAGACTTTCTTTGCGCAATCTATCTGCATCTTCTTTGTAATAGTCGTCTAAATCTTCTCTTGTGTTTGCAGTGTATTGAATGGAATATGTTTTACCTCCCATTTCTTCATCAACCAAAACCTGCGTAAGTTTTGCGGAAGTGAATTTACCAGTGTTTAAAACATCCAAAATATGGTTTTCCATCCAAGTTAACCATTCTTCATGAACAGCCTCATTTATATTTATTGTTACGTTGTATATGTACATTATTTTTTGGTTTTTTGTTAATGGTTAATGGTTAATTGTTTTTGGCGAGTGTTTTTTTTGATGAAGCTAAGAATCAAAAGCTATCAACTAAAAACCAACAACCATGAACTATTAATTACAAATTATCTCCTCTCAATTTTCTAAATTTATTTCTAGCTTCAACTAAATAAATGCTAGAAGGTTGTTCAAATATTATTTTTTGATAATATTCTTTTGCTTTTTCTATGTCGTTTAAATTATAATTATATATTTCTGCCATCATAAAATAAACATCATCTGTTAATAAACCTTGATTATCTGCAGCCACAATTTCTGCTAAACTTAAAATAGCATCCTCATATCTTTTTTGTTTGATGTACAATTTTGCTTGAAAAAATAGCACATCATCATAAATAACTTCACCAGGAACTAAGCCATTTACCAATATTTCTTTGGATGTAAATAAGATTTGTATTTCAGCTAAAGCTTCTAAATCTTTATTCTGATACGCCAATAGTTCTGCCCTTGCCAATTGGGTTAATCCAGACGGAATGGAATCTACAGGTTCGTTGTCTGTAATTTTTAAAAATAAATCTACGGCATCATTGGCAATTAGCTGCGTTGTAGAGCCTTTTAATACTTTTAGTTGTGCTTTTGCCCAGGTAAAATCGCCTTTAAAGTAGCTTGTTTGTGCTACTTTATAACGCGCTTCTTGCGCCAATTCATCATCCGCTAATTGCGTCTGAATTTGAGAAAAATAGATCAATGCTTTGTTAAAGTTTCCACTAAACACCAACACATCGCCTAATTTTAATTTTATTCTTGCTTCGTCAAATTTTGACCTAGAAAAGGTCAATGCTTTTTCTAAAACTGCTCTTGCTTTTTCGGGATCGTTTTTACTAAAAGTTAAAAAATCGGCATATTCAACTTGTAGTTTTAGAGTAAATTCAGTGACACCAAATTTAGTAAATAATGACTCAAATAATTTTTCGGTTGCTGGGTTTTTGTTGCCACAGCAATTTTTGCGAGGTATAAATTTGTATTAATTTTCTCGTCTATAGAAGAAGTTTTTTCGGAGATAAAATCGAAGCATAACTTAGCTGTTTCGTAATCCTTATTGTCAAAAGTTAATTTTCCTAGACTAAATATTTCAGCGAGATCAAAAGCGTTTCTATTGTACAAAGCTTTTTCTTGAATCAGCGCTTTACCATACTCTTTTTGTTGGGCAAATAACCAACTTAATAAAATATTCCATTCGTCTTTAGCATTGTTTACAGATTTTCTTAAAAGTGTTTTTTTGAATAAAATATTGGTTTCATTTTCTGAATCGTCTGTAATATATTGGCTAGCGTATCTTTGAACTAAACTGAGATAACTTTCGTTTTTATCAATCAATTCTAGATAGGATTCAAACATTCTTTGGTAATCGCCTTTTTCTCCATAAATCTGCGCAATTTGAAAATTATAATTGGCATTCGGGTTTTGTTGCATCGCTTTTTCAAAAGCTAAAATTGCATCGTCTAATAGATTGTAAAATTTAAATAGATTGCCAATTGTATTGCTATATTCAGGGTTTTTATCCAAAGAATTTATGGCTTTTTTATAATTAGAATCTGCCAATTCTTGTTGCTGTTGGCGTTCATAATTATAGCCTAAAAAAACATATAAATAAACTTTAGAAGCGTCTTGCTTAATGCGGTTTTTAAGTAAATCTTCAGCAGTTTTAAAGTTATTTGATTCTTGATAACAGGTAATTAACTTGCTTAAATAAGTGGTGTTAAACGGACTTTTATCATACAGTTTCTTAAAAATCTGAGTTGCTTTTTCAAATTCTCCTTGTCTGTAATAGGTATCCGCCAAGAAAAAATCATTTTGATCTTCTTCTTGACTAAAACTTAAACTGCTAATAGTTAATAAAATAAGAAAAAAAAAGTGTCTCATAACATTTCAAAGATAATCAACAAAAATGTTAATTTTTTATTAAAGCTATCTAACTTTCAAGTTACGCTTGTAACATTTTGGCATGAAACTTGTCTTCCTTGTAATAACGAACCAAAAACAAAATCATGAACGATTTAAACTACAAATACGAAAACGCAAAATTAAACTCAATTGAGTTTATGAAAAACGGACAAATTAGTGCTTATTTTAACGCGCTTTTAGAAATGAATAAATACAAAAGATTACTGATTGCGGTGATAGCAAATTAGTTTTTAGTTATTGGTTTTTGGTTAAAACGATTCACTAAAAACCAACAACAAAAAACTATGAACCAATCATATCAAACCCACAATATGGCACTAAAACAGCTGGTATTTTAATTCCGTCTGCCGTTTGATAATTTTCTAAAATTCCGGCTAAAACACGAGGCAAAGCTAAAGAACTTCCATTTAATGTATGCGCAAACTCACTATTGCCCTCTTTATTCTTAAAACGAAGTTTTAATCTATTTGCTTGAAAAGTTTCAAAGTTAGAAGCAGAACTAATTTCTAACCATCGGTCTTGGGCTGTAGAAAACAACTCAAAATCGAACGTTAAAGCAGAAGTAAAACCTGTATCTCCACCACACAAACGTAAAATTCTGTAAGGTAATTTTAATTCTCTTAAAATATTTTTGATGTGTTCTACCATTCCATCTAAAGCTTCATAAGATCTTTCAGGATGCTCAATTCTTACAATTTCTACTTTATCAAATTGGTGCAATCTGTTTAAACCACGAACATGCGCGCCATAACTTCCTGCTTCACGTCTAAAACAAGGAGTGTAACCTGTACAAAGAATAGGAAACTCAGATTCTTGCATTAAATTTCCACGAAACATGTTTGTAATTGGTACTTCAGCGGTTGGTATTAAGTACAAATCGTCTTCATTAGAATGATACATTTGTCCCTCTTTGTCTGGCAATTGTCCGGTTGCAGTTGCAGATTCAGCATTTACTAAATGCGGAACTTGTACTTCTGTATAACCAGCTTCTATATTTTTATCTAAAAAATAATTGATTAATGCACGTTGTAACCTTGCTCCTTTTCCTTTGTACACAGGAAAACCTGCGCCAGTAATTTTAGTTCCAAGTTCAAAATCGATGATGTCGTATTTTTTTGCCAATTCCCAGTGCGGAAGTGCATGTTCTCCTAAATCAGGAATAACTCCTTCTTTAAAAATTTCTTCATTATCATCTGCAGAGACACCTTGTTTTACAGAAGTATGGGGAATATTCGGAATTTGATATAAAAGCGTTTGAAGCTCATCAGAAAAAAGAGTTAATTTGTCTGATAATTCTTTAGAACGTTCTTTTAACTGACCCGTTTTTTCTTTTAAAATAGTGGCTTTTTGTATTTCACCAGATTTTAAAAAAGCACCTATTTCTTTGGATAGTTTATTAGATTCGGCTAAAGTAGTATCTAGTTCAACTTGTGTTGCTCTTCTATTTTCATCCGCAGTTAAAACCTGCTCAATAATAGTTGCTGCATTTGTAAAATTACGTTTTGCTAATCCTTCTAAAACAGTTTCTTTGTTTTCTCTAATAAAGTTTACTTGTAACATTTTTCTTGAAATTAAGGATTGCAAAGATATAATTTGTCATTTTGATTTAGTGCGAAATCAAAATAAAAAATTTCTCAACAAATACATATATAAACCTCAGAAAATAAGGAGAAATAGTTTGTCTAATAATGCTTTTTTTTGGGCGTTACCGCAAGGGTCAGGCTTTCACACTCGCTTACCGCAAAAAAGCGGCAGAGCTCAAGCAATTGCTCAATCCTTAACGCGAATTGGAGTTCTAAAAAGAAAGTTATTTATAAATACATGCAAGCGCTAAAGTTTCTGAAATTTAAAGCTTCATCTTTTTTTTGATATAATTTCTAGCAGTTTCTTCGTCTTTTTTAAGTTGTTGAATTAAAATTTCAACAGAATCAAATTTTTCTTCATCCCTTAAAAAATAGATTAATTCTATGGTTAAATTTCGATCATATAGATTTTGGTTAAAGTCAAAAAAATGAACCTCAATTGTTTGATGATTTCCATTTACGGTGGGTCTGTTTCCAATGTTCATCATCCCGAAAATAGTTTTTTCGTCAATGGTTGATTTTACTATATAAACGCCCGTTTTAGGGATTAATTTGTAGCTTTCTTTAATATCAATATTTGCGGTTGGATACCCAATTTTTCCACCTAATTTTTTACCATTTACAACGTTGCCATTTAGCATAAAATCATAGCCCAAAAAATTGTTGGCAGTTTTTAAATTTCCAGTAGCTAAAGCACGTCTAATTTTTGTAGAACTTACAGAAACGTCATCGATATCTTGCGCCGGAATTTCTTCGACCTTAAAATCGTATAAATGGCTATATTCTGTTAACTGAGTAATATTGCCTTCTCTATTTTTTCCGAAGTGATGGTCATATCCGATAATCAGTTTTGAGATATTTAATTGATTTACCAAGATATCTCGCACAAATTCGAGCGCTGTCATTCTAGAAAATTCTTTACTAAAAGGATGAATAATTAAATAGTCTAAACCTGTTTTTTTAAGTAAAGTGGCGCGTTCTTCAATCGTGTTAATCAGTTCTAAAGAAACATCTTTCTGTAAAACCATTCTTGGATGCGGAAAAAAAGTTAAGACCACCGATTTTTTATCAGCTTTTTTAGCTTCATCAATTAGTTTTTCAATAATTTTTTGATGCCCAAAATGCACACCATCAAAAGTGCCAATCGTAACATATGTTTTTTCTTTATCAGAAAAATTAGAAATGTTTTGTACTATTTTCAAGGAAAGAAATTTTATAAGCTGCAAATGTACAATAACTGTAATTGAAAATTGAAAGAAAAACTAGATGGCTTTAAATGGTTAATTTCATTAAAAAAAGGTATTCTAATTATTAAAATGATAATTTACCCCTTAATATATTTCTAAATAAAAAAACAGTTTGTTTGTATATTGTATATGTAAAAGATGGTAGAAAAACGATGAACTTATCTTCTGTAAGTAAAAACCTTCTTCTGGCTTATATTTAATGAAAGTTATAACTCCCACAGATACATTTACTGCTAAGTTTTTGAAACAATAATAAATTAAGCAGATAGACTAAGGAAAACAATACAAGTGAACTACAAAAAAAATAGCTAACCTCTTAAAATAGCAGTTATTTTAAAACTATATTGGTATAAATGGTCTAATCAAAAAAGAGAGCCTTGAGGCGTTAAATCGGGGTTTTCAATAAAACGTTGTTTTAAAAATTGATATAATAATCAAAACTCTATATTTGTTATAAACAACAAATTGGCAATTTAAAAATTTAAAACCCTTATATAAATACACGTTAAATGAAAAAAACCATTCTTTACATCACGTTAATAATTGTTGTAGTATTAACGTGTATTTCAATATATGTGCTAAAAAGCAATAACTATCAACGAGATGGAAAAATTACAATAGCAATAAACGACTACCCTATAAAAATCAATCGTGATGAAAATGGTATTGCTTACATTTTTGCTAAAAATAAAGCAGATGCTATACGAGGGCAAGGATTTGTATTAGCGCAAGATCGGTTATTTCAGATTGAATTTTACCGAGCATTAATTAAAGGCGAGGCTGCAAGCATCGTAGGGAGTTCAATGCTACAATCTGATATAAAAATGCGGGTTTTAGATTTGGTTGGAAACGCCAAAAGAAGTTATCAATATTTAGATACTGAAACCAAAGAAATGCTTGCTTGGTATTGCGAAGGATTCAACGAATACTTAAAAGTGGGTAAAGATGAATTCCCTGTTGAGTTGAGTTTATTAGGTATGAAGCCAACGCCTTTAACATCCCAAGAAATTATTTCTGTTACCCATTTTGTTGGCTTGTTTCATAGTCAAAATTTAGAAGACGAGGTTTTGAGTTTAAATCTTGCTGCGAGAACCGATAAAGCTGCAGCACTATTACCACTTTCTATCAATTTAGATCGAACGAAAAAATTAGAATTTAAGACAGATTCAGTTTCTTCAGCATTTTCAAATACAAATAATAAAAGTTGGCATAAATTAATAGACCCAATGTTGGTATACCCAAAATTAGGTTCTAATAATTGGGCTATTTCAGGAGAAAAATCACAATCAGGCAAACCAATTTTATCCAATGATCCGCATGTAGATGCAAGAATGTTGCCAGGTCTTTTTTATCCTATTGGTTTATTCTGCCCAGAATTTAAAGTAGTAGGTATTGCTACGCCAGGAATTCCTGGGTTAATTGCTGGACGAAATGAATACGTTTCATTCGGTGTTACCAATGCCTATGGCGATAGCCAAGATTTATTTATTGAAGAAACAGTAGGCGATTTTTATATACAAGGAGCAGATAAAATTCCCTTTAAAAAGCGAAAAGAAACGATTGTAGTTAAAGACACAACGAATGTTGAGATTGAAATTAGGCACACAAAAAGAGGGCCTATTATTTCAGATTTCCCTGTATTTAATGTTTTAACCGATGATGTTGTAAGTTTACGATGGTCGTTAGCAGAAACGAAGAGTAATTCTATTGGTTTAGAGCGTTTATTAGAAACTAAAAATGTTACTGAATTTAGAGAAGCATTAAAAGGCATGGACAATATGTTTTTTAATTACGCTATTGCAGATGTAGAAGGAAATATAGCACATCAAGCTACAGGTTTAGTTCCCATTAGACGAAATAAAACAGGTGAATTTCCATCTAAAGGAAATCAAAAAGACAATTGGTTAGGTTTTATTCCTAAAGATTCATTGCCACACATGGTAAACCCAGAAAGAGGTTGGATTGGCACCGCCAATAATGATACTCGCCCAGATGAGTATCCGTATTATTACTCCAATCATTTTTCGCCATATTATCGCTATCAAAGAATCACAGAAGTATTATCAGAAAACAAAAAATTTAACGCAGAAGAGTTGTGGACCATGATTTTTGATGTAAAAAATATGCAAGCACAAACCTTAACGCCGTTATTTATTTCGGCTTTAGAGCAAAAAGAAGTAACAAAAGACATCGCAAATATTTTAAAAGAATGGAATTATCTTGATGCTATTGATGAAGTTGGTGCTTCTATATATAATGTCTTATACAACGAGCTTTTATATTTGGTGCTAAATGATGAGTTACCCGATGATATAGAAGATATGTATTGGGAAAACGTGTATTATTGGAATCAAAAAGTAGACGGTTTTATTTTAGCTGAAAATGAGTTTGTTGATAATATAAATACATCAAAAAAAGAAACGCTAACAGATTTAATTATTCTAGCAGGTATTAAAACAAAACAACTTTTAACAGAAAGATTAGGCGATAATCAAGCAACCTGGACTTGGGGCAAGATACATACCGTACATTTTGCAAGTCCTATTCGTAAAGAAGGTTTTGGAAGTGGTTTGTTAGGCTCAGAATTGCTTCCTAAAGCAGGTTCTAATCAAACATTAAATAGGGGTGGATTTGTAAAAAATAAAGAACGAAAGTTTGATACAAGTTGGTTTAGTTCCTTTAGAATGGTAGCCGATATGAATGATCATGAAAAAATGATGGGTATATTATCTGGCGGAAGTGCTGCAAGAGTTTTTCATCCATATTATAAATCTCAATTAGAAAAATGGAAAACAGGCGAATGGATTCCTTATTGGATTTCTAAAGAAAAGGTTTTAGAACATTCAGAATTTCAAATGACTTTGGAATAAGATTTGTTAAAAGATAAATACAAGATTCCATTTCAATTAATTTTGTAAAAAGAAGTAATATTTTCGTAATAAACAACTTCAAATAATTTGAATATCATAAAATAACGGAATTTTATTACATAATTCAAAAAAATTGTATTTTCGTTTAAGTTAACAAATAATTCAAATTATGATAAAAAAGATTTTACTAGTTGCATTTATTGCTTTTGGTACTTTAGCAATGGTTGGTCAAACTACGGTTACCGGGACGGTTAAAGATGCAAAAACAGGAGATTTACTCCCTGGGGCGAATATTAAAATTTCTAGAAAGGCTGTTGGAACAAGCACAGATTTTGATGGGAATTTTGTATTAACGGTTACAGAAAAACCACCCTTTACTATTGAAGTTTCTATGATTGGTTTTCAAACCAAGAGTGCAGAAATTACAAAAAACAATCAAAAAGTGGAGATCACCTTAACAGAAAACGAAACTTCTTTAGACGAGATCGTTGTTTCTGCTTCGAGGACTCCAGAACGTATTATGGAATCTCCGGTAACTGTAGAAAGAATGGATGCTAGAGCTATTAAAAACACGTCTTCTCCATCTTTTTACGATGGTTTAGAAAACTTAAAAGGAGTTGATGTAAATACAAATAGTTTAACATTTAAATCTGTAAATACTCGTGGTTTTGCAACATTTGCAAACACGCGTTTTATGCAGCTTGTAGACGGTATGGACAATTCATCGCCAGCATTAAATTTTGCTTTAGGTAATTTATTGGGTATGTCTGAATTGGATGTGAAAACAGTAGAGTTATTACCAGGAGCGTCATCTGCATTATACGGTGCAAACGCTTTTAATGGTATAATGTTTATGACAAGTAAAAGCGCTTTTGATGATCAAGGAATAAGTATTTCTCTTAAAGGAGGGATTACGAGTCAAGAAGCTGGAGGTGACAATGGATATAAAGATTTTAATATTAGAATGGCGCATGCTTTTTCTAATAAATTTGCAGCAAAAGCAACCTTATCATATTTAGACGGTACAGAATGGTATGCTACAGATTACAGAAACACTGCAAACGGAGAGTATACCTCTGGAGACAGAAATTCTGATAGAAACTATGATGGATTAAATATTTATGGAGATGAAGTTTCTACAAATATTAGAGGTGTTGCACAAACGTTAGAGGGTTTAGGTTTGATTCCTGGAGGAGCTTCTGCACTTGTGCCGAGTGAAAACATTAGTAGAACAGGTTATGATGAAAGAGATTTAATGACGTATGAAGCTAAAAGTGTAAAATTTGGTACTTCTTTAAATTATCGTCCTTTTGGAAATGATCGTTTAGAGATTATCTGGAACTCTAAATTTGGTGTTGGTAATACAATCTACCAAGGTATTAATAGATACAATATTAAAGACTTCTTTATGGAGCAACATAAACTAGAAATTAGAGGGAAAAACTTCTTTGTTAGAGGATATATGACTAATGAAGACGCAGGTAATTCTTTTGACACACGTTTTGCAGCTATCAACATTAACAGAGCATGGAAAGGCGATACTACTTGGTTTGGACAATATACAGGTGCTTATTTACAAGGAACATTAGGAGGATTAACTTCTGATCAAGCGCACGCTCTCGCAAGACAAACGGCAGAAACTGGTAGATTTTTACCCGGAACTCCAGAGTTTCAAGCAGCTTTTGACAAAGTAACTGCAGACCCAGATTTAGTTAGTGGCTCTAAATTTCAAGACGCAACAAAATACTATCATACAGATGCAAATTATAATTTTCAAGATTATATAGACTGGGCAGAAATCCAAGTTGGTGGTTCTTACAGATTATACTCATTAAACTCTAACGGCAGTATATTTACTGATTATGACGGTCCGATTGAATATAACGAGTATGGTGTTTATACACAATTACAAAAGAAATTTTTAGAAGATGACCGTTTAAAACTTACTGCATCTATGCGTTATGATAAAGCACAAAATTTCGACGGAAACGTTTCTCCAAGAATGTCTTTAGCATATGCAGCAGGAGAAGATAAGAATCAAAATTTTAGAGCTTCTTTTCAAACAGGATTTAGAAACCCAACAACACAAGATCAATATATTGGTTTAAATGCAGGAAGAGCCTTTTTAGTAGGTGGAGCTCCTGATAATTTAGACAGGTTTACAACACCTGCTCTATCTGTTAGTGGAGCTGGTCAAGCAATTACTGGTTCTAGTTCAGTTGGTGTTTCAGGAAGACAGGCTTATGAAAATTCTTTTTCAGCAGCATCTGTTATTAATGGTACTTTTCAAAAAGCAAATATCACTTTAGTAGCACCAGAGAAAGTTGCTGCTTATGAAGTGGGGTATAGAGGCTTATTAGAGGCAGGAGAGCAAAGAGTAACTGTAGATTTAAGTGTATATTATAATAGTTATGAAGATTTTATTTCTGGAAAAAATGTAGTTGTTCCTTTTTATGGAACAGTTGGAGATAACTCTTTATCTTTATTCGCTCTTCAAAACGGAGATTATACAGCTTTTCAAACATATACAAATTCTGCAGCAGACATCAGTTCTTATGGAGCATCAATTGGTTTAAATACAACAGTTTTTGACGGTTTTAATTTAGGGTTAAATTATACATATGCTAAGTTTGATTTTGATCAAGCTTCTGATCCAGATTTTGAAGCAGGTTTTAATACACCAGAACACAAAGTTAAATTACAATTTGGAAAAACTGAATTATTCAAAAACTTTGGTTTTAATGTAAATGTAAGATGGCAAGATGAATATTTATGGGAATCTACTTTCATGGATGCAACTATAGATGCAAGAACAGTTGTTGATGCTCAGGTAAATTATAGTATCCCTAGTTTCAAATCTATAATTAAGTTAGGTGCTGCAAACTTAATGGGGCAAGAATACTTAAGTGCTCCAGGAGTTGGTGCAATAGGATCTCAATATTATCTTTCTTGGACAATTAATAACTAATAAAAAAATAAAACACTTTATGAATACATATAAATATTTAGGATTGTTTCTTTTATCATTAAGCATTGTTTCTTGTGATGTTAATAATGAGTTAGATGCAATACCAGCAGAATTAGCAGCAGAAGTTGCATTAAATACAAACGGATTAGATTTCTCTAAGTACGTTTCTATCGGTGCATCTTTTACAGCAGGTTATACAGATGGCGCAATGTTTAAAGCAGCTCAAGAAAATTCTTTCCCAAATATTTTGGCAGGAAAATTCGGAACAGAATTTAAACAGCCTTTAATGAAGGATAATATTGGAGGTTTAGTATTTGGAGGTTCAGCAGTGCAACCACCAAGATTTTATTTTAATGGTGCTGGACCTGCAAGATTACCTGCAATGCCTACTACAGAATTAACAGCTGTTCTTTCAGGGCCTTTCAATAATTTTGGCGCTCCAGGAGCAAAAAGTTTTCATTTAGGAGTTCCTGGATATGGACAATTAAATCCATATTTTGGAAGAATGGCCTCTAGCCCAACTGCAACAGTAATGGGAGACGCATTAGCACAAAATCCAACGTTTTTTACCTTATCTGAAATTGGTGGAAATGATGTTTTGGGGTATGCGCTTTCTGGAGGTTCAGGTGTAGATCAAACTGGTAATTTTGACCCATCTTCTTATGGAAGTAATGATATTACAGATCCTAATGTTTTTGCTAGTGTTTTTAGCACTATGGTTACTGCATTAACTGCAAATGGAGCAAAAGGAGTAGTTGCAAATGTACCATATATTACAAATTTAGCTAATTTTACAACAGTACCTTACAACCCTGTGCCTTTAGATGCAGCAACAGCAAGCTTCGTAAGCAATGCTTATGCAGCGTATAACGGAGGAATTCAACAAGCTTTTGCTTATTTAGTTGCGGTTTCACCGATGACACAAGAAATGGCGGATGCTGAAATAGCAAAAAGAACGATTTCTTTTGCTGCAGGACAGAATGCTGTTGTTATAATGGATGAAGATCTTACAGATTTAACAGCAATTAACTCAGGCTTAATCAGCATGAGACAAGCTACTGCAGACGATTTATTATTACTAGCGGGTTCTGCATTTATAGGAACATTAGCAAATCCTAACAATCCTGGAAGTATTAATGGAGTTGCGGTGCCTTTAGGAGATCAATGGGTTTTAACACCACAAGAACAATTGGCAATTAGAACAGCTACAGACGCTTATAATACAACTATTGCTGCGATAGCGGCTTTAAACCCAAATATTGCTTTAGTTGACTTTAAAGGTGTTTTAGCTGAAGCATCAACAGGAATCAAGTTTGACCGTTATACGCTAAATACTAAATTAGTTACAGGAGGTTTAATAAGCTTAGATGGTGTTCATTTAACCGCTAGAGGTTATGCTTTAATGGCTAACAAAATTTTAGCTGCTATGGATGCTGAATTTGGTACTAACTTTACAACTGCGACTGGTGGTTTAGCCAAAGCTGGAGATTATCCTACAAATTACTCACCAACTTTGAGATAATTTAATAGTATAAAAAAACAAAAAAGGTTGAGAATTTTCTCAACCTTTTTTTATGGTACTAACTTTTGTGCTATTTTATATAAGGCTAGCATTTCTTTTGGTGGATTTCTGTGATCAAAATCTGATGACATATAGTTTATGTCATTTTTTTGATGTAAAATCGACCAATTACTGCGCCATCATAAAAACGTTTATAAGAAGGAGCGGTTAAATTGGCGATCTTAGAGAGTTTAATTTTTGATATAACAATACATATTGCCTACCTTAATTTCGTTTAAAACTGTTGATTTATCCTTAGAAACAGATTTAAAAGCGATTGTATTCCTTTTAAAATGAATGCTTATAAAACTACCTTTTGTTTCAGCTTCATAATAAGCATCAATTTTAGAGTCATCAATCTTTTTCTGTAAAGAACAACTCGTGAACAATACTATAAACGGAAGGGCAACTTTAATCAGAATATTCATCTTAAAACATCGTTCAGAATTTTAAAGATATAAAAAACTGCCTCAGATTTTGAGACAGTTTTATTATACGATTTATAGTAAATTTAAGAAAGCATCATTTGTGCTTTTTTAACGCCTTCAATAAAAATATCTATTTCTTTCTTTGTGTTGTAAAAAGAAAAGGAAGCTCTTATAGTTCCTGGTATTTTATAGTAATCCATAATTGGTTGTGCGCAATGGTGTCCTGTTCTTACAGCAATTCCTAGTTTATCTAAAATTGCACCCATATCGTAGGGATGAATTCCATCAATATTAAAAGAAATTACGGCTGTTTTTTTAGCGGATGTTCCGTAAATTCTCAGTCCTTCAATTTTTAAAAGTTCTTGTGTTCCGTATTTTAAAAGCTCATGTTCATAAGCTGCAATAGTGTCAAAACCAACAGCATTCATGTAATCTAAAGCTACACCAAAGGCAATTCCTCCGCAAATATTTGGCGTTCCTGCTTCAAATTTATGAGGCAAACCTGCGTAGGTAGTTTTTTTAAATGATACCGTAGCAATCATCTCTCCACCACCTTGATATGGTGGTAATTTTTCTAACCACTCTTGTTTACCATATAAAAATCCAACTCCGGTTGGCCCGCACAATTTATGAGCAGAAGCCACATAAAAATCTGCATTTAATTTTTGAACATCCGGTTTTATATGAGGAGTTGCTTGAGCGCCATCGATTAAAACAGCAGCACCAATTTTATGAGCAGCTTCAATAATTTCTTCTATAGGATTTACAGTTCCTAAAGCATTGGAAACATGATTACAAAAAACTAATTTGGTTTTATTATTTAGCAATTGATGGTAGGTTTCCATATCCAAAGAACCTTCTTCGTTCATAGGAATCACTTTTAAAACCGCACCCGTTTTTTCGCATAACATCTGCCAAGGAACAATATTTGAATGATGTTCTAAAGCAGATACGATAAGTTCATCACCCTTATTTAAAAGGGATGTAAATCCAGATGCAACGATGTTAATACTGTGCGTAGTTCCGGCCGTTAAAATTATTTCGTACGCTTCTTTTGCATTAAAATGCTTCTGAATTTTAATACGTGCTTCTTCATATTTATCTGTAGCTTCTTGACTTAAAGTATGCACCCCTCTATGAATATTTGCATTGTAATTGCTGTAATAATCTACAATGGCATTAATAACAATTTGTGGTGTTTGGGAAGTAGCAGCATTATCAAAATAGACCAAAGGTTTTCCGTGAACAGTCCTTTTTAAAATAGGGAAATCTTCTCGAATTTTATCAATATTCAACATAAAAATAGTTTTGAAATACAAAGATAAACCTTGCAATTTTAAAGACGTAAAAAAGTCAATATGAATTTCTTATTTTTATATTATCAAATATTATCAATTAATAAAAAATTTAAAAAGAGTGCTTGTAATATTACTTCTAATTATTATCGTTGTTTTAGTTTATAATTATCCAAAAGTGTAGGTTATTGTGGGATATTCTTCCAAAAACATTGCGTCTTCTGTTTTTGTAGCCAATAGAACTTTGTAGGTTACAGCTAAAACTGACACTAATTTTTTCCAATAAAAATGGCGAAGGATCAGGTGTATACTTCGGATAAATATGCCTCGGCGAACGTTTTGCGGTTGGTAACTGGAAAGGCATTTTTTTTGAGAAGGTTTAGGAAGTATTTTTTTTATAAAAATAGGATTTTAATCGATAGAATTCCCAGAGGCACTGCCTCGGGCGTAGCGTAAAGATATGTATTTTTGTTTTTATGAGTGAACATATTTATAAGGGTCATAATAAAAGTTTGATATTATATCATTTTGTATGTCCTGTAAAATATAGGAGAACAGTTTTTACTTCTGATATTTCAAAGACATTTAAAGAGGTATGTTTGCAAATAGAGTTGCGTTATGATGTTCAATTTTTGATTCAGAGTGTTCCAACAAATTCACCTAAAAAAACAATTAGTGCAATAAGAAGTATAACTGCAAAAGAAATTTTCAGGTTGCATCCAGAAGTTAAAAGGTTTTTATGGGGAGGAAAATTTTGGACAAGCGGTTATTCTGTAAATACAGTAGGTCAATATGCCAATGAAGAAGTGATAAGAAAGTATCTTCAAAATCAAGGGAATTCAGATTATGAAAAGTTACATTCAGATCTACTCCGATTGTTTTGATACTTCAATGGCTCTGCCTCGAGGTCAATGTCATTAAGTTAAGGGATTTTCATATGCTATCTTTTTGATTTTTAGTAACTTTCGGTTTCTCTCTTCTAACATATTTCCTTATATTTCTTTGATAATATCTATTGGGTCTTATAGGGACTAGTTCTTGTTTGAACAGTATTTTAATTTGCTCCACAATAGCTTCCATATCTGTATTAGAGAAAAATAAGGATACTATTTTATTCTTCAAAAAGCCATAAGATAAATTGGTGTTTATTTTATAAGTTAACTTTCTGTTTTTTGTTTGCTCTATTATTTCATCTTCTAAATCGCTGACGATTAGTGTCTGTACGTTACTAATGAATATAGCTGCATTGAAGTCTTGTAAAATACTTTGGTTGGAATAGCCTGAAAAATGCGCTACTTTTAATTTGTTTTTCAATTCATCGTAAAAAATTTCTACACCCCATCTTTTAAAATATAGTTCCTTGAATATTTTATTAGGATACTTCTTGCTATCTAATAAAGAGGTGATTAATAATTCTGTTTCTCCGCTGGGTAATTTCACACGAAGTAATCTCACTTTTATCGGGGTATTTCTATCATATTGTTTATCAGATACAACAGCGTTTTTACTTGGGAAAATTTCTACAATTTGACTTGTTTTATTACTGGCTATAAAAGTTTTAGTAACGCCACTAAAACTTGTTTTAATTCGCATCAAATAATCGATGTTTTTTATGCAATGCGTATTTATAAAATCATAAGAGGGATATCCTCTGTCATAAATAATCAAGTCGCGTGCTTTAGTTTTTACCAAATGTAGCAATCCTAAGGCCCTTTCTCCCTCTTTTTTTGGTGATAATTGACTATCTAAAACATACTTATTTAAAACATCATAGAGTACAGAAACCCTTGCTTGAACGACGCCTGTATCTGTTTGATTTTTTACAAGACCGTAAATACCTTTCAACTCATCTGTAAAGGGAAGCGTAATGGAAGAACCGTCAACTGCTAAAACTCTAAATCCATTCCATAATTTTATTCCTAGTTCATTATCGGTATAAAATTCATCAATGAGCATCTCACTTAATTTTTTAAAAACTCCTGGTTGTATTTTTTTACGACATTGCACGAAAGCACTTTTTGTAAAAGATTTTAAACTTAATAGACCGCAGTCTCGTCTTAAATGATTTACAAAGTTTTCTATTTCTATAGAAAGGCTTTTTGTTAAAAAATTCATCATAAGTAATAAGGTTGTAGAAAAGGATTGTTTTCTTGTTCTTGTAAAATCTTTTTCTGAAACTCTAAAGCTTTCTTTAAGTTGACTACTAAAAATTTCTTTACCGATCTTTTTAAAAATAAAAATAGGTGTTTTTTTTCATCTTACATCTAATTGATTATCAGTTAAATATACGAAATTAATTTGAATATAACTAATTTAATTATCTGAATATCAGTTATTTAAATCGTTAACTTAATGACATTGGCCTCGAGGTAGTTAATTTTTCTAATAAATTCACAAAAAAACCACGCAATTTGCGTGGTTTAAATTTTATGAAATAAAGCTAGAATATAATTTACAAATCAAAACCAATATTTATTCCTAATTTGTCGGCAATTAACTTCGTAATTCTAGATTTTACTTCAGGTATTTTTACACTTTCTAATACGGTATTTGCAAAAGCATACATCAATAACGCTTTTCCTTCTTTCATCGGAATTCCACGTTGTTGCATGTAAAATAAAGCATCATTATCTAGTTGACCAATAGTACAACCATGAGAACATTTTACATCATCAGCAAAAATTTCTAGTTGAGGTTTTGCATTGATCGTTGCCTTATCACTTATTAAAACATTATTATTTTGTTGATAAGCGTTTGTTTTCTGAGCTTCTTTATTAACGATTACTTTTCCGTTAAAAACACCTGTAGAACGATCATTAAATATGCCTTTATAATCTTGGTGACTCTCGCAATTTGGCTCAATATGATGCACCAAAGTATGATGATCTACATGTTGTTTTCCTTCAATAATGGAAATTCCTTTTAAGATAGAATCTATATGTTCTCCATTTTGATAGAAGCTTAAATTGTTTCGTGTAATATTTCCTCCAAAAGAGAAAGTATGCATAGAAACCACACTATTTGATTTTTGATCGATAAAAGTATTATCAACCAAAGAAGCGTTTACTTCATCATTTTGAATCTTATAATAATCTATAGTAGCATTTCTACCAGCAAAAATTTCTGTAACTACGTTCGATAAAACTGCGTTTGATGTTAAACTTTGATGGCGTTCTATAATTTGAACATGCGAATTGTCTTCAACTACAATTAAATTTCTTGGCTGCACTATGCTTGCTGCTTCAGAACCAGTTGTAAAATTGATAATCTGAATAGGCTTTTCTACTTCAATATTTTTAGGGATATAAATATAAGCTCCTTCGTTTGCAAAAGCCGTATTTAAAGACGTTAAATTGTCTTGCTTTGCAACTTTATTAAAATAGTTTTCAATTACAGAACTGTATTTAGATTTTGATAAAGCGGAAGAAAGTAAACAAATATCTTTTCCATCATGCGTAACATCAGAAAGGAAAGAACTGTATTTTCCGTCAATAAAAACAACTTTAAAGGTATCTATATCATGAATAAAATAGTTCTTTACATCAGCAAATTGAACAGAATTTTCTTTATTAAGAAAAATGCTGAAATCATTCTTTAAAACAGTGTTTAAAGAGGTGTATTTCCAATCTTCTAATTTTTTAGTAGGGAAACCTAGCTTTTCAAAATTTTCTAAAGCTTCTGTTCTAATTTCATGAATGTCAGAATTGATATCAATTCCGTTTTCAAAAGCTACATATGATGATAGTATTTTTTCTTTTAATTCCATCTTTTTAGTCTTCAGTACTAAGTCTTTAGTTTTCAGTTTCACGCATGGTGATGAAACTTTTTACCAAAGCTGGTTATTTTTTTAAATTTAAGTTATTCAGTATTGAGTGAGCTACTGCTAACTGCTACCGATTACTGCTTTTATGCCATTTCTTTAATCCAATCATATCCTTTTGCTTCTAGCTCTAAAGCTAGAGAAGCGTCGCCAGTTTTCACGATTTTTCCGTCGTATAAAACATGCACAAAATCAGGAACGATATATTCTAACAAACGTTGATAATGCGTAATAATAACTACTGCATTGTCTTTCGATTTTAACTTGTTTACGCCGTTTGCAACAATACGCAAAGCATCAATATCTAAACCAGAATCCGTTTCATCTAAGATGGATAATTTTGGTTCTAACATTGCCATTTGAAAGATTTCGTTACGTTTCTTTTCTCCTCCAGAAAAACCTTCATTTAAAGAACGAGATAAAAATTTACGATCTATTTCTAATAATTCAGATTTTTCACGAATCATTTTTAACATGTCTTTTGCAGGCATGTCTTCTAAACCTTTTGCTTTACGCGTTGCGTTAATAGCGGTTTTTATAAAGTTGGTTACAGAAACTCCAGGAATTTCTACTGGATATTGAAACGATAAAAACACACCATTATGCGCTCTTTCCTCTGGGGCAAGTTCGCTGATATCTTCACCATTTAATTCTATAATTCCGTCTGTAACGTCATAGTCGTCTTTACCAGCAATAATGTTTGCTAAAGTACTTTTTCCAGCACCATTTGGACCCATAATTGCATGTACTTCGCCTGCATTTACTTCTAAATTCAATCCTTTTAAAATTGATTTTCCTTCTATTTTGGCGTGTAAGTTGTTAATTTTTAGCATGATATAAATATCTTATTTTTTTAATAATTTTTCTAATTTTTCAAAAGCTACTGGAGAATGTTGAATGATTACTTCTGCATTTTTTTCCTTGGCAAAAGCTTCAAACGAATCCATGCTTTCTATGGTTTGTTTTACATCGTAATTAAAAGAAGGCACTCCTTTATTGGCTCTATTTTCTTCAAAGTGATATAAATCACCCGTTAACAAAACAGGTTTTTCTAAGCCAGCAACTTCTACATATAAAGCTTGATGCCCAATTGTATGGCCTGGCGTGTATTTAATAACAACGGTTCCGTCACCAAAAACATCAAAATCACCCTTTATTTTTTGAACATTTTTTAGTGCTGCTACCGCAGGATTTTTCACTTTTGCGGAATCTCCGGCAACTGAATTGTATTCATTTTCTTGTACAATCCAAGTAGCATCTTTCATTAAATTTGCATGACCTGTATGGTCAAAATGTGAGTGAGACATTGCAAAGTATTTAAAATCTCCAATTTTAAAACCAATCGATTTTAATTGATTTACCAAAGAATCTGGTCTTCTAATAGCATAAACGCCACTTGGCTCGTTATAAGGTTCTGGCATTACCAATTGTTCTGGCAAACCTGCATCCCACATTAAGTTTCCTTTTGGATGAGAAATTACATAATATGCATCTGCAAATTGTTTTGTTTTACCTGTATACGCAGTGTCTTGCGAAAAAACCTCTAATTTTTTGACCAAAATAGAACCACCAACCAATTGATATAATTTAACTTTTGGCTTCGTAGCTTCTTCTTTTTTTTCTGATTTTTTACAACTTACAATACTAATTGCAAGAAGTAAGAAGAGTATATTTTTCATTTTATGTTTCGCTTTTATGTTTATTCGATTGAATGAATAAACAATTACACAAATTTCTGTTACCCTACACTTCCTTCAAGAGAGATTTCCAATAATTTTTGAGCTTCTACAGCAAATTCCATCGGCAACTTATTAAGTACCTCTTTACTAAAGCCGTTTACAATTAAAGCGATGGCTTTCTCTGTGTCAATACCACGTTGATTGCAATAAAACAATTGTTCTTCACCAATTTTACTCGTGGTTGCTTCGTGTTCAATTTGTGCCGATTTGTTTTTTACTTCAATGTATGGAAACGTGTGGGCGCCACATGCATTTCCCATCAATAAAGAATCACATTGAGAGAAATTACGAGCGTTTTCTGCTCTAGCATTTATCTGAACTAAACCTCTATATGAATTTTGTGAATTACCGGCAGAAATTCCTTTAGAAATAATGGTAGACTTGGTGTTTTTACCCAAATGAATCATTTTTGTTCCTGTATCAGCTTGCTGATAATGATTGGTTACTGCTATCGAATAAAATTCACCTACAGAATTATTTCCTTTTAAAATACAACTTGGATATTTCCAAGTTATAGCAGAACCTGTCTCTACTTGAGTCCAAGAAATTTTTGCATTTGTTTCACACAAACCTCTTTTCGTAACAAAGTTGAAAACACCACCTTTTCCGTTTTTATCTCCAGGATACCAGTTTTGTACCGTAGAATATTTAATTTCTGCATCATCCATAGCAATTAATTCTACAACTGCTGCGTGTAGTTGATTTTCATCTCTACTTGGCGCTGTACAACCCTCTAAATAAGACACGTAACTTCCTTTGTCTGCAACAACAAGTGTTCTTTCAAACTGACCTGTTCCGCCTTCATTAATTCTAAAATACGTTGATAATTCCATCGGACAACGAACTCCTTTTGGAATGTAGCAGAAAGATCCATCAGAAAAAACTGCCGAATTTAATGCTGCATAAAAGTTGTCTGAGGTTGGTACAACAGTTCCTAAATATTTTCTAACTAACTCTGGATGTTCTTGAATAGCTTCAGAAATTGGCATAAAAATAATACCTTTTTCACCTAATGATTTCTTGAAAGTTGTTGCTACAGAAACAGAATCTATAACAATATCTACGGCAACATTGGCTAGTTTTTTTTGCTCATCAATAGAGATACCTAATTTCTTAAAAGTCTCTAATAAATCGGGATCAACCTCATCTAAAGAATCTAATTTAGGTTTCTTTTTTGGCGCAGAATAGTAGGCAATTTCTTGAAAATTTGGTTTAGGGTAGGTTACGTTTGCCCATTCTGGCTCTTTCATTTTTTCCCAAACACGAAATGCCTCTAAACGCCAATCAGTCATCCATTTTGGTTCGTTTTTCTTTTTAGAAATTGCACGAACTACATCTTCATTTAACCCTTTGGCAAAGGTTTCGCTTTCCATTTCTGTATAAAAACCATACTCGTATTCTTTGGTTTTTAATTCTTCTTTTAAATCGTCTTCAGTATATTTACTCATAATTTTTTTTTTACTCCTTCCTTTTGGGAAGGCTGGGATGGTGTTTTTAGAGTGAAAATGATTCTCCACAGCCGCAAGTTCTATTTGCGTTCGGATTGTTAAAAACAAAACCTTTTCCGTTTAAACCGCCTGAATACTCTAAAACAGTTCCAACTAAATATAGAAAGCTTTTTTTGTCTACAATGATTTTTACGTCATTTTCTACAAAAACCTTATCACTTTCTAGTTGACTTTTATCGAAAGTTAAATCGTAAGATAATCCTGAACAACCACCACTTTTTACGCCAACCCTCACAAAATCTTGAGCTGCGTCATAACCGTCGTCGGTCATTAACTCTATAACTTTTTTCTTTGCGGTATCTGAAACTTTTATCATAATTTTAAATAGATTAAATCTAAATAGGCGACAAATATACAATATTACTTACATAATAGTGCAAAGTTATATTACCAAATGTGATGCAACAATTAGTTTTATTGATTACTCTTGAAAGTCTGTATTATTGACGAAATTGAAATCGGAAAGTGACAGTAAAAAGGCCTTTAAATCTGCTTTCTCTTTTGCCGTAAGCTGAACGCCTCCTTGATTTACTTTCTTCATTAAAGGATCTATAGTTGATGATCTTTTTAAACCTTCTGAATAATGATTGATTACTTCATCCAAATTTCTAAAACGGCCATCGTGCATATAAGGCGCTGTAAAAGCTAAATTTCTGATGGATGGAGATTTGAATTTACCATTATCAGCGGGATCACCTGTTACGCTTCCGAATCCTAAATCAGAAAAAGTAGCGTCTAAACCATTATTGTGGAATTTATTGTCTGTCCAAAGCGGATTATTATCACTTCCGTGGCAATGAAAACAATCTCCTTTTGCTTCGTCCATAAAAATAGCAAATCCGTTTTGTTCTTGCGATGTTAAAGCAGTTTCGCCATTTAAATATTGATCAAATTTTGAATTACCAGAAATAAGTGTTCGTTCAAATTGTGCGATGGCCTTTGTAATGGCGACAGAATCAATGTTTGAGTTACCAAATGCTTGTAAAAATAACATTGGATATTCTGGGTGCTTCTGTAATTTTTGTGCTACATTTTTCCAGTTGGCGTGCATTTCTATCGGATTTGAAACGGGTTCAAGGGCTTGTTTTTCTAAACCAAATTCTTTTCCGTCCCAAGCAAAACGTTCATCAAAATTCCATGCTAAATTAAATAGAGGCATTGAATTTCTTGTTCCTAAAAGGCCATCAATTCCGTCGCTAAATTGTTGATCATCTGTAAATGATTTCTTCGGATTGTGGCAAGAAGCGCAAGATTGCGTTTCATCGCCAGACAGTTTTTTATCAAAAAACAATTTTTTACCAAGTGCAACACCTTCTTGGGTTAAAGGATTGTTAGAAGGAATTACAGGTGCAATTAATTTGTTTGCAAAAAGAGCTGGAACTTCTAGATTGTATGGAATTGGCGTATATATCTCTTCTTCTTTTGATGCGCACTTCATCAGAAGAAAAAAAGAAAGAAGATATAGATACTTTTTTGTCATATTTATTTTAAAAGATTCTTGAAATATTACACTCAAAAAACTGATATTTGAACAGATATAATTTGTTAATTAGTTTGGAGTCACTTTTATGCAATCAATTAATAATAAATATCTTAAAAATTTTAGTTAAACGTTTTGTCGCATCGAGTAATTTCCTTTTTTTGCGAAATAGTATCTAGATGTTTTTACTGCGTTACAGTTCCTAAACTAAAAACAGATTTTCCATTTTCGCTCATCAATTTTTGAGCTTCAAAATTTGGCATTAAAACGGCGTTTAGCTCATTTAAATTCCAAATATTCGGATTTTTAAACCATTCTGCAATGTTCATTTTAATTTCAATTGTTGCATTATTCTTAATTTCTACAGTGCCTAAATTAACCTCAAAAGAAGTATCTTTAAAAATTAAATTTGTAGGGTCCTTTCTGTTTACAGCTCTAAGAGTATGGTAATTAAAGTTTGCATCTTGGTTGTTTACATCTTTGTATTTGCCATCAAATTGCATGTAATGATACCCACCGCCTAACATTCCTGGAACGTTAAAAGAAACTGAATTCAAATCCTGATATTCACCATCTTTATTATCAGCATCGGAGAAACCAAATCTAAATTTCAAGATATTTACACCTTGTTCAACTTGTTCAAAATTGAGTTGTAAACCTGAGTTTTCTCCGATATTAATTAGCTGATAATTTTTTATTTTACTACCAACTGTTATATTAGAAAGTAAGTATCTTAAATCACTAATACTAATTGTTTCCCCATGTTGATTCGTGAACTTAAAGTCATTAAAATTTGATGAAGTTACAGGAACACCATCCCAATTTTGGGTAAATTTCAGCGCAACCTGCACAGGCCTGGGATATACGCAACAATCTAATTCATCACTACAAGATGAAAAAGAAATGATGATCAATAAAAACCAAATTAATTTTTTCAATTTCTATTTTATTTTTATAATTAATGCATCCGAAAAGCCTTTGTTTTCTTTTACATCTCCATTCGCACTATTACTTTCTCCTACGGCAATTATTGTTTTATTTTGCAACTCTACAGCATCATACAAGAAGTCAATTTCAGAACCACCAACTGTTTTTTGCCATTCTATTTCACCAAACGAATTTACTTTAAGAATCCAAGCATCATTTTGCCCTTGATTTATAAAACCAAGGTTAGAACTTCTTGAGCTTCCTGCAATTACAAATCCGTTATCTTGTGTTTTAGAAATAGAACGAGCAACATCAAAACTAGTTCCTCCAATTGTTTTCTCCCAAATAAGAGTTCCGTTTGTATTTATTTTTATCATCCATAAATCTGCTGCTCCGTTGTTAAAAGAAACATCAATATCAGAACTTCTAGTATCACCAACAATTATAAAATTTCCGTCATCAGTAGCTACAATTGCTCTTGGTTCGTCAATTTCGGAACCTCCAAAATTTTTCTCCCAAATAAGGGTTCCTTCAAAAGTAATTTTTAAAACCCAAAAATCGTAACCTCCTTTGTTGTTAGAAATATTAAAGTCTTTACTGTCTGAAGAAGCGGCAATTATAAACTCGTTATTTAAGGTTTCTACAACTCCGAAAGGAGTATCAGTAAAAGAACCTCCAAAATATTTGCTCCATTGTAAATTACCGTTTGGCGCTAATTTTAAAGCCCAAATATCGCCGCCTGCATGTTTAGCTGTTTTAGAATTTCCTTGACCTCCGGAAGCAGAAACATCTAAAACGCCTGTTACAAGATATCCATTGTCTGACGTTTGGATTAAAGAAATACCTTTGTCTGAACCTAAAAAACCAAAACTTTTTTCCCACAAACGAATTCCTTCTCCTGTAATTTTAAAAATCCAGAAATCTTGTGAGCCTGCGTTTAGAGAAACGTCTTTATCTGCTTTACTTGAATATCCTAAAAGAGCAAAACCACCATCATTTGTGGCAATAATATCTGCGCTTCGATCATCTCCAGAACTACCAAACGTTTTGTTCCAAAGTAATTCATCATCCGAAGAAAACCTCATCACCCAAAAATCGAAACTTTCATCGCTTTTACTATTAGTCTCAAAGTCATTGCTTTGTGTGTAACCCAAAACAACATAACCGCCATCTGTTGTTTTAACAATAGAATTTAGTGCATCATTTTTAGAACCACCAAATGTTTTAACATTACTTATTTGCCCAGAATTTATAAAGACATCAGGGTTTGTTTCAACCTTATCTTTAGAACAGTTGCATAAAAAAAAGAGCACTATTATGTAGCATGTTTTTTTCATAAATAATTTATGAACCTGATTTTCGAATGACAAAGAACCCGCTATTAATATCGCTTATAATTATGTTTCCGCTAGGAAAATAAGGATAGACGCTCCAAACGCCCTTAAATGTGGTGTTATTATTTTCTGGATAGGTATCAAAATATCCTATTTCTGAAATGGATTTATTACGGATGTTACTAAGATCTAACATTCTAACTCCTGCTGTATAATTTGCTTGATAGTACGTATTTCCTTTAACATAACCATTATGATCGATAGCCGAAGTGTTTCCAAAATGATCAAAATAATGCAAAGGATTGTCTAAATCTGTAAAATCGAAAATAATTGTTTTTGTATTTAACCCTTTTCTTAATTCATCTAATTCATCACCTAAAATAAAATATTTAAAATCTTCGGTAAACCAACCTTGATGGGTATATTCTGCATTTGAATAGCTTATTGATGATAATTTTATTGGGTTGCTTTTATCTGTAATATCTACAATTACAACTTCTATTTCATTACTGCCAATTAGAATTTCTTTTCCTTTATGTTCTGTATCTGGACCATTGTAAGTTACTACTTGCGCGTCATGAGAATAATTAATAAACCCACCTTCAGCAATTGGATTTAAAGGGTTTTGAACATTAATAAACAAAGGCCCACCTTTATAAGTTCCACTTCTAGATGTACCCACAGGATATACATAATCTTTGGTTTCATTTATAACAATGTTGTGTGCACGTCCAAAACCTGTATAGTTAAAATCGCTTTGAAATACAACTGGAGGATTTGTAACATTTCTTAATTTTTCTAAATTAAAAACTTGCATTCCATGACCGGTAGCCTCGCTAACAATATATGCTACAGAATTATGAACTTTTACATCTCGCCAAGGACTATTTTCTGTTCTGGTGGGTAAGGTGCCAAGTATTAAAGCTTCTGTTGGGTTGGTAATATCAATAAAAGTGATGCCTTTATTGGTGCCCATTAAAGCATATTCTTTTTTGTTTAAAGGATCTGTCCAACCCCAACAATCGTTTCCTTCTGTATTTGCGCCACCAAGATCTTCAAGAGAAATATAATCTAGCAAATCATAATTATTACATGGATATTGGCCGGCAAAGCCATTTTTACATTCCTCAAGAGGAGTTATGGATACTGTTTTGTCGTTAACATTAAAAATACCATTTTCAGAGCAGCCCATTGTTGCAATAAAAAATACTAAAAACATTTTTTAAACATTCTAAATAATTATTTAATTATAAGTTTACGCGATATTTGTTTATTCACCTTAATAAAGTATACTCCTTTTTGTAGTCTTTCTGTATTTAAAACGTATTCGCTGCTGTTAATATTATACTCTTCTATTATTTTTTGGCCCAACAAAGAATGCAGCTGTACACTTTTTATAGATTGATTATTAGCCGCTTTTATAGTTGTATTTTTTGATGTTGGATTCGGATATATAGAAAAAGATTTTTTTAAATCTTGGCTTTCTAGATTTAACGTTCCACTTTTTCTAACTACAAAAAGCCCTCTTTCTATATCATTGATAATAATATTTCCACTCGCAAAATAGGGGTAAACACCCCATGCACCATTAAATGCAGTTGCATTATTTGAGGGATACGTATCGAAATAGCCAACTTCTGTCATAGAATTTGTAGCATCGCTAATATTAGTGATGTCTAGAACCCGAAGCCCAGCTCTATAATTTGCCATGTAATAGTGATTTCCTTTTACATATCCATTATGATCTATAGCTGCGGATGGCCCCGAATATGTTGATGATAGTTTAGGATTGTCCAAATCTGAAAAATCAAATACTAATGTTCTAGTATTCATTCCAAATCTTTGTTCATCCGTTTCATCACCTAAAATAAAATAACGTTGATTTTCTGTAAACCATCCCTGATGCGTGTATCCAATTTGAGAATATCCAATTTCAGCTATTTTTAGAACATTATTTTTATCGGTAACGTCTAAAATTGTAATTTTATTTACATTGCTACCGATGTAAATTTCTTTTGAAACATGTTCTATATCTGGACCACTATAAGTTACAACTTGAGCATCATGAGAATACCCTTCGTTTGCATAATGATTTATTTTTGTTGGGTTTTTGGGGTCTGAAATATCAACGAAAATGGGTCCTCCGCCAAAAAGTCTTTGTCCTCTTGGATTTGAACAACCGACCAAGTATGCAACAGCAGTTTTTTCGTTAATTACAATGTTATGGCAACTTCCTAAATCATCTGTTTTGTAAATGGCATCTTCTGTGAAATTTTGAGCAGAAGAAACTCCTCTTAATCTTGTTAAATCAAAAACCTGCATTCCGTGGTTACCAACATTATCTGCAACTATAAAGGCATGATTATTATAGACCTTTACATCACGCCAATAATTATTACCAGAACTGGAATTTAAGCGCCCTAAGAAAATGGGATTCAAAGGATCTGTAACATCCACAAAGGCCGTGCTATTCGTCATTGCTGCAATTGCATATTCTTTTTCTGTTGTTGGGTCTGTCCAACCCCAAAGATCACTTCCTTCTGGGGTTCCGTTCGTATTTGCAAGTATATTAATAGGAACTCGAGAAAGTAAATCATAATTATTACAAGGATATACTCCTGCAAAGCCATTTATACATGGTGTTTGTGCACATATTATATGTGTAAAAAAAAGAAATAATATAGTAGTTTTTTCATCTTTTGCAAAATATAATTCAAAAATACTATTAAAAACCCGTTGTGCATTATGATTTAAGAAAAAAAATTTGCTCATCTTACTGAAAATCAGTAAATTGATTTAACCACAAATCACTTACAATGAGTAACTTAAATGCAAATTACGAAAGAATATTGGAAGTTTTAAGAAAAATATCAAAAGAACAACTTTTAACCTATCAAAGGAGAAAACCTAAAATGAGCGATTTAGAACTGATTACTTTAAGTTTAACGGCTGAATTTATGGGAGTTGATAGTGAAAATGATTTATTTAGAAACTTACCAGCATCATTTTTAGCAAAAATAGAACGAAGTGTTTACAACAGGCGAAGGCGTAATTTAGTACCACATTTAGAAATTATTCGTTTAAAATTAGCTTCTTTTTTTAATGATTTTGAAGATTATTTTATCATCCACAGCATGCCTTTAGAGGTTTGTAAATTAGCTAGAAGTTCACGTTCAAGAATTTGTAAAAAAGATATTTATAGTGCTCCAAATAAAGGATACTGTGCCTCACAAAACTCAAGTTATTACGGCTATAAACTGCATGCTATTTGCTCTGTAAATGGTGTTTTTCAAAGTATAGATTTGTGCCCTGCGCCAGTTCATGATATTCACTATCTTAAAAATATTAAGACTCAAATTAGTGATTTTACTTTAATTGGAGATAGAAGGTATCTATCCGCAGAAGTACAACTTAACCTTTTTGAAACTTGTAATATAAAACTCAATACTCCAATGAGAAACAATCAAAATAATTATAAAAAACAACCTTACATATTTAGAAAAAAAAGAAAAAGAACTGAAACACTATTTTCACAACTATGCGACCAATTTATGATCAGAAGAAACTATGCAAAATCTTTTCATGGTTTTAAAATTAGGATATTATCAAAGATTACAGCGTTAACAACTATACAATATATCAATACATTTATATTTGATAGAAATATCAATAATATTAAAATTAGTATTATTTAAAGTGCACAACGGGTTATTAAAAATGTATTTTTATTAATTTTTTATGTTAAAGTAATTGTTTCTATTTTTAGAATCTACTTATCTTTGCAGTATGTTAGAAGACAAAAATCAACAAAGAACATCATTGGCAGAACTAGGAGAGTTTGGCTTAATCAATCATATTACAAAATATTTTAAAACTGAAAATTTATCAACAATTAAAGCAATTGGAGATGATGCAGCCGTTTTAGATGCATCAGAAAAACAAACTTTAGTTACTACAGATTTATTAATTGAAGGTGTGCATTTTGATTTGAGCTACATGCCGCTTAAACATTTAGGATACAAAGCTGTAGTGACCAATCTATCTGATGTGTATGCAATGAACGGAGTTGCAGAGCAAATAACAGTTTCACTAGCTGTTTCTAATCGTTTTTCTTTGGAAGCAATTGAAGAATTGTATGCGGGAATTCAGTTAGCTTGTGAAACTTATAATGTCGATTTAATTGGTGGCGATACTACTTCATCAACCAAGGGAATGTTAATTTCTATTACTGCGATTGGTAAAGTAATTAAGGACGAAGCTGTATACAGAAACACCGCAAAAGAAACCGATTTAATTGTGGTTACTGGCGATTTAGGTGCTGCTTATTTAGGACTACAAGTCTTAGAAAGAGAAAAACAAGTTTTTAAAGTGGACCCTAATAATCAACCAGATTTAGAGAATTACACCTATTTAATTGAGCGTCAGTTAAAGCCTGAAGCTCGAAAAGATGTTGCTGGTTTATTAAAAGAATTAGAGATAAAACCAACTTCTATGATTGATGTTTCTGATGGATTATCGTCTGAACTTTTTCATATTTGTACTCAAAGTAAAGTGGGATGTAAAGTATACGAAGACAAATTGCCTTTAGATCCTCAAGTAATTTCTGCTTGTGAAGAATTTGAGCTAGATTCTACAATGGTTGCTTTAAGTGGTGGCGAAGATTATGAGTTGCTTTTTACTGTTGCCATTGCTGATTTTGATAAAATTAAAGGAAATCCTCATTTTTCAATAATTGGTCATGTTACCCCAGAAAACCAAGGTTTGCAATTAATTACAAGAGCTGGTCAAGAAATTGGGTTGAAAGCACAAGGTTGGAACTCGTTAGATAGACAAGATTAAACCAAGTCTTTTATCACTAAAAATGACCATTATTTTTAATGGAATCACTGCGTTTAATTTTATGTAATGCAAAATATTTTGCGCTTCCTTGAGGTTTTTCATACATCAATATTTTAATAGGTACTGAGATATTTTATTCACCTTATATAAACTTAAGTTTAATTTAAATGACGCTCAAATTGGGCTCGCTTTATTTTTTAAGGCCTTGGTTTGTTAATTTCAATTCCGTTTATGACAATCATAAAAAAAACAGGCGATGGTAAATCAACCAAAATAATAGTTTTTCTATTGGCAATTGCCTTTAATTTACCATTGTTGGAAGGAAGTTATATACTTCTTTATAAGAGTTTAATGTTAGAAGTTAACTAATTTTTTTAGAAACTCAACTTAACATCTCCTCAAAAAATCTTTCAAAACAGTAATTAATTTAGCGGTATTTTCAATATGGCTCATGTGTCCATCAGGAAAAATAACAAGTTCTGAATTGGTTTTTTTAGCTTCTTCCAAGGAAGTTTCGAAATCTAAAACAGGATCTTTTTCGCCAATAATCAGCAATTTTTTAAAATTATTTTCTGATAAAACAGCATTTGAATTTGAGCGTAATTTCATGCCTTCTTGAGCAGCAATATAACCTTGCAAAGATGTTTGTAAAGCTTCTTTTTTTACAGTGTTAATTTCGTTTTTAAAAGCAGCTAAATTTTCTTGATGAAACAAATTTGAAATAGATAATTTTACCATATTTTCAAAATTATTTTTCACCATTTTATTTGCTCTTGTTCTTAATTTTTTTCGTTCTTCAGAATCTTCGTAAGAGGTTGAATTTAATAAACATATCCCTTTTATTTTTGTAGAATTTATTTTGGCAAGCGCTAAAGAAATATAGCCTCCCAAGGAATGCCCAACCAAAATATATTTTCTGATTTTTAAGTGTTTTAAAACAGCATCAATTGTTTCAGCAAACAACTCCATAGAATGCACATATCCCAAACAATCAGATTTTCCGTGACCTAATAAATCAACTGTAATAATTCTGTTTTTTTTGATGAGTTCTAGTTTGATTTTATCCCACATTGTGGAATTCTCTAAAAACCCGTGAATCAGCACAACTGCAGTTCCTTTTCCTTCATCAGTATAAAAAATGTTGGCGTTTTTAAAATTCAAAATCATAGAAACAAATATAAGATTTGATTCTATTTAGAGAACTTAAAACATCATAAACTATTTACTATATTTGAAAAGTATTCCATTAAATCAAATTTATGTTTTTCAAAAAAATAACACTTTTAACACTCTTTGTTTGCTCATTAACCCTTAACGCTCAAATTGATGAGAAAAAACTCGATAAGTTAATAACTCAAACCTTAAAAACTTTTGAGGTGCCAGGTATTTCTGTTGGTATTTTGAAGGATGAAAAAATAGTCTACGCCAAAGGTTTTGGAGTTCGTTCTTTAACGAATCAAAAAGATATGAACGAAAGCACATTGGTTGGTGTTGCTTCTAATAGCAAGGGTTTTACTTGTTTTGCATTGGCAATGATGGTGGATGAAGGCAAATTAAATTGGGACGATAAAGTACGGAAACACATTCCAGAGTTTCAATTGCAAGACGCTTGGGTTACAGAACAATTTACCATTAGAGATTTGGTAACGCACAGAAGTGGTTTGAGTTTGGGTGCAGGAGATTTGATGTTTTTTCCGGAAGGAAATGATTTTACGGTAAAAGATGTAATCAGCAATGTGAAATACTTAAAACCAGAAAGTTCATTTAGAAGTGAATTTATGTACAATAACAACATGTTTATTATTGCTGGCGAAGTTTTAAAACGTCTTAGTGGTCTTACTTGGGAAGAATTTATTGAGATGAAAATAATGAAACCTGTTGGAATGACAGACAGTAAAGCATCTTACAATAGAGTAACCAATAAAACCAATAGTATTGATGCGCACACTATGGCCGATGGCAAAGTAATTCAGATTCCGCATGATTGGAGCGAAACAGCAAATGCTGCTGGCGGAATTGTAAGTAACGTAAATGACATGCTAACTTGGGCAAAATTTTTAATGAATAATGCCGTTACTAAAGATGGAAAACGTTTGTTAAGTGAGCAACAATTTAATGAATTATGGCAACTGCAAACAGCTATGAAAGTTGGTAAAAATGACAGTTACAACTCCAACTTTAAAGGCTATGGTTTGGGTTGGTTTTTAACGGATGTAAAAGGTGGTTACAAACAAGTATATCATACAGGTGGTTTGTTGGGAACCGTGACTCAGTTCACAATGATTCCAGATTTAGATTTGGCGATTGTAGTATTAACAAATCAAATGAATGGTAGCGCTTTTAATACAATTACAAACACCATTAAAGACACTTATTTAGGGTATAAAGATAGAGATTGGTTAAAAAATTACGGAGACAAAAACACCAATTATTTGCAATATAATGACAGTATTAAAGAAAGTGTTTATAGCAACGTAGCACTTGCACAAAAGAATCAGAATTTACCAAAACCGAATCAAATTGTTGGCACGTATCATGACGATTGGTTTGGAGATGTTACGATTACAAATGATGGAAATTCTTACAGTATAAAATGCGAACGTTCTGCTGCTTTAGTGGGAGAATTATTACCGTACAATCAAACTACATTTGTTGCAAAATGGAACAATAGAAGTTTTGATGCCGATGTTTTTGTAAACTTTACTTTTGATGAAAACGGAAATGCAACAAATGCCAGTATGCATTATGTTGCGCCAATTACTGATTTCAGCTTCGATTTTCATGATTTAAACCTTAAAAGAACGAAGTAATTTTGAACAAAACAAAAGAAATTTGGATTGCAGGTTTTGCACTTTTTTCACTCTTTTTTGGTGCAGGAAATTTAATTTTACCTCCTTTTTTAGGCGTAAAATCTGGTTTAGATTGGTGGATTGTTGTCTGTGGATTTGTTTTAACAGCAGTAACGATTCCTATTTTGGCTATCTTTGCACACGCAAAATTACAAGGAACTTTATATGATTTTGGCAAGAAAGTTTCCCCATTTTTTAGTACTATTTATTGCTTGTTAATTTACCTAATTGCAGTTGCAATTCCGTCTCCAAGAACCGCAGCAGTAACGCATGAAATGACCGTGCAACCATTTTTTGATACACCGCCACTTTTAACAAGTATTATTTACTTTGTATTGGTTTTTATTTTTGCTATAAATCGTAGTAAAGTTATTGGTTTAATTGGTAAGTTTTTAACGCCAATTATTGTTACAATTTTACTGATGATTATTGCAGTTGCGTTTTTTACATCACCAGAAATTATAACGCCAACCACTTTTAAAACGCCTTTTATAGATGGTATTTTAGAAGGATATCAAACCTTTGATGCCATTGGAGGTGTTGTTGTTGGAGCCGTAATTATCATCTCATTAAATTATAGTAGCCACACCACTTTTGAAGCGAAAAGAAAACTGATTAGACAAGCTGGTTTTATTGCTGGGACAGGTTTACTTTTAATTTACGGAGGTTTAATTTTAAGCGGATCTTTATTTTCTTCAACATTTGCAGAAAACGCAACAAGAATTGAAGTTTTATCAGGATTAAGCACACAAACTTTAGGCAATCTCGGAACTACTTTTTTAAGTGTTTTGGTCGCCCTGGCCTGTTTTACAACGGCTGTCGGAATTGTAACAGGAACAGCAGATTACATCAAAGGAATTTACAATGATTCACAAACTGCATATATGGTTACTGCGGCAATTTCATCAGTAATTGGTATTATTGTTGGGAGCTATAATGTTGGTTTTATTATTGATGTTGCAGTGCCTGCTTTAATGTTTTTATATCCGATTACAATTGTGCTCATTTTACTAAATATCGTTCCTGATAAATTTGCTTCAATACTTGTTTTTAGAGGTGTAGTTTTGGCAACTTTTATCTTTAGTATTCCGGATTTTTTAGGCTTTATAATTCCGAGAGAAAATTTAACTGGAATTAAAAGTGTGATTCCTTTAGCCGAGTTTAGTTTGGGATGGGTATTGCCTGCTTTATTGATTTTTATTGGGTTGAATCTTTTGGGGAAGAAAACCACAACTAACTAACTTTTTTTCCATAAGTCTATTCGTTTTTCAATTTTTCTTTGAGGCAGTCTATTATTGAACAGATAAAGTTCTTTTATTTTTTTGAAGAGCTATTTTATTTATAATCAAATTTTGATTTAATAATTCTTCAAAAACGTATAATATTCCTCGAACTTCTAAATCATCTTTTCTTGCCTGTTTTCTTAATTGACCATCTCCAGTTAACAAAATTCCATAGAGTTTTTTACAATAATACCGAACATAGCAGTCTTCAAAGCTTACACCAGTGCTTTTTTTAAAATATTATTTATTCCAAAAAATCATCAGTAGAAACCGTTTCAATGATATTGAGTCTGTTATTTGAATTTTTATTTATAAGTTTTAATGGCTAAGTTCTAAAGTAAATATGTTTTATCTTAGCAAAAAAGAACATTTATGATACCTTCTGATTTTAGAGATTATTTTTTGAGCAGTAGCTTAATTATCCAACAAGATATTGTAAACTCTTTACTGTCTTTATCAACATCGGGTTCACATTTAGAAGAAGATAAAGAACGAAAAGCAGTTACTTGTCCTCATGTAAAAGCGAACGCATACTTGCAAACGGTACATTAAAAGGCGTACAACGCTATTTGTGTAATGGTTGTGGTAAAAACTTTAGTGAAACGACAGGGAAATTTTGGTTTGCATTAAAAAAGAAAGACAAGATTAACAAGTATCTTTATTGTTTACTATCGAGCTATAGTATTAGAAAAAGTGCAAAGGAAACAGGAATCTCAATTCAGACCTCATTTGATTGGCGTCATAAATTATTAACCTCATTTTCTAGCGTGTCAGTATCCGAATTTGAAGGTATTGTAGAGAGTGATGATTTGTTTTTTCCAATTTCAGAAAAAGGGAATCGTACTTTAGAAAGAAAACCTAAGAAACGAGGAGAAAAAGCTAGCAAAGCAGGTATATCTAATGAAAAAGTAGCCGTAATTGCTACCTGCAATCGTTCTGGAAATAAGGATTTTGAAGTGGTTACAACAGGACGAATTAGTAAAAAAGACCTAAACAAGGTGTATCAAGGTAAGCTCGATAAAGCAACAGTACTTTGCAGCGACAGTCATAGAAGTTATGCTGCCTTTGCAAAATCTAATACAATTATTCATAAGAAGTTCAACGCATCAAAAGGACAGAAAACAGTTGATAAAATATATCATGTTCAGAATGTGAATAATATGGATATGAGATTGAGGAAATTTATGGAATCCTTTAATGGTGTAGCAACTAAATATCTGCAAAATTATTTAAACTGGTTTTTGGTACTAGAAAAAATAAAGAATAAGACCAATAAAATGGCAACACTTGCTAGTATTGCATTAGCTTCTAATCAAGTCTGGATACAATTCAAAGAAATAGCTATAAACAATATGCTTTTTAGAACTTAGCCAAGAAAATCAATTGAAAATAACATAGAAATTAATTTTTCTAAAAGGGAATGTGAGTTATTATAAACCGTTGTTGCAAATCCAAATCAAATTATAAAAAGAGAGGAACTCACCAAAAAAGTTTGGGAAGATAATCGTGTTTTTCTAGGTATAATTGTAGATGCATACATTTCTAAACTCAGAAAAAATTAAAAGATGATGCTAGTATTCAGCTTATAAATATTCACGGAGTTGGTTATAAATTCGAAATAAAATAAAAAAACAGAGTATAAATGCTCGGTTTTTTTAGAAGCTATTTCTTGACTTTAACTATTCGTTTTATCCAAAAAAAATGTTTTTCCTTAATGACTGTTTAAACTAAAAAGCCCAACTTAGCTAACGTTAATTATAAGTTACTTGTGCTGAACGCCAAAAAGAATTTCTCCTTCAAAAATTTCTATTGGTTTAGGTTTAGAATGCACTTTCATTTACTGCGTTTCGCACATTACAGTTCTTATGTCTTAAGTTGTTTTTTATACTGCAATAAATTTAAGGAAAAGCAACATAAATTAGGGTATAAAATAGTTTAAATTCAGCGTTTTACTTCAAATATAAATAATAAAAATGCAATTTTTTGTATTGTCGATTTATCAAAATTAAAAGCCCTATTTTTGTATCTGGTTTTATATATTTAGAAAAAAAATAATTATTTGTTAAACTACTATTCATATCCGCATACGACTTCTAAAGAATGGGTAACTTTTGTTCACGGAGCAGGAGGCAGTAGTTCTATTTGGTACAAACAAATTCGGGATTTTAAAAAGCATTTTAATGTTTTAATTTTGGATTTAAGAGGGCACGGAAATAGCAAGCCAAAGTTTAAAGATACCTTTAATCCTAAATATACTTTTGATTCTATTACAAATGATATTGTTGAGGTTATAGAACATCTAAAAATTAAAAAATCACACTTTATAGGTATTTCATTAGGCACAATTTTAATACGGAATTTAGCCGAAAAAAGGCCGGAATTGGTTAAAAGTATGATTATGGGTGGCGCAATTATAAAGCTTAATTTTCGTTCGAGAGTGCTTATTAAGGTTGGTGTTGTTTTTAAATCGGTTGTTCCATATATGTTGCTATATAAACTTTTTGCGTTTATTATAATGCCAAGGAAAAATCATAAAAAGTCGAGATTACTGTTTGTAAACGAAGCTAAGAAACTATATCAAAAAGAGTTTATACGTTGGTTTAAATTAACATCAGAAATAAACCCATTATTGCGTTTTTTTAGAACAAAAGATATAAATATTCCTACTTTTTATATCATGGGCGCTGAAGATCATTTGTTTCTGCCTTCTATAAAAAACATTGTTTCTCAGCATCTAACATCTAGCTTGTTTATTATAGAAAATTGCGGTCATGTTGTAAACATAGAGCAACCACAAACCTTCAATCAGCAAACAATTCGATTTATTTCTTCTATAAATTAGATTCTGTTAAACCTATTTACCGCTTTTTTTACTTTTTTAAAATCTAATAAACTAAAACGTTTAGAGAGGTATTAATGAAATGAATAAACTTTTATGCAAATCGTATTCGTATTCCAATGAAGATTTTATTAAGTCGAGCAAGGCATTAATGGTTAAATTTTCATCCATAGAAAAAGTTTTTGACAAAATTAGAACTCTATTAATTCTTCTTGGCATAAGATAAAAGCAAGAATATGGAAAGGCTTAGAATTTAAGGCAACTACTGAATTAGATTTTACACATATTGCTGATGGAATTGGCACAGGTGACGCTTTTGTGACAGGAATAATTCATGGTCTATTAAATTTGATGACGATAAAGCAATGGAATTTAGGAACGCTGCTTGCGCCATAAAACAGACGTATTCGTCAGATGTTAACTCCAAAAATGAAAAAGAAGTACTATCTATTTTAAAAGGAAATGTTACTGGCAGGTTACTTCGATAAAAACGTGCTAAAACAAAAAAAGCGAGTTTTAAAACTCGCTTTATAAAAAATAGTAAGTTGAATTAATGATTCATCAATTCCTCAATTTCATCTGCTTCAATAGGTATGTTTCCCATTAAATTAAAAGGAGTTCCTTTTTCTTGAACAACAACATCATCTTCTAAACGAATTCCAAAACCTTCTTTAGGAATGTAAATTCCTGGTTCTACAGTAAACACCATATTTGCTTTCATGGGTTCATGTAATAAACCATAATCATGCGTGTCTAGACCAATATTATGGCTTGTTCCGTGCATAAAATATTTTTTATACGCTGGCCATTTTGGGTCTTGATTCTGCACATCTGCTTTGTCTAGTAAACCTAATTTCAACAATTCTGATGTCATTATGTTCCCAACTTCTTTGTGATATTCTTTCCAAATAGTTCCCGGAAGTAACATATTTGTAGCCTCTTTTTTAACTTTATTTACAGCATTATAAACTGCTTTTTGTCTATCCGTAAAACGACCAGAAACCGGAATTGTTCTAGACAAATCACTTTTATAATTTGCGTATTCTGCGGCAATATCAAACAAAATTAAATCGCCTTCTTTACATTGTTGATTGTTCTCTATGTAATGCAAGACATTGGCATTATTTCCCGAAGCAATTATTGGGGTATACGCAAATCCTTTAGACCTATTTCTGATGAATTCATGTATTAATTCTGCCTCAATTTCATATTCCCAAACACCAGGTTTCACGAAGTTTAAAATTCTTCTAAAACCTTTTTCTGTAATATTACAAGCCTGTTGCATTAAATCTAATTCAATAGGGTCTTTTACAGCGCGTAAACGTTGTAAAATAGGATTACTTTTTACCACAGAATGTGCAGGATATTTTGCTAATAACCATTTTGTAAAACGGTTTTCGCGTGTTTCTGTTTCTGCAGAAGCTCTGTAATGTTCGTTGGTATTGATGTAAAAAGTATCGCAATAGGTGGTCATCTCAAACAAGACTTTTTCTAAATCCTGCAACCAGTAAACAGTTGAAATACCGCTTGTTTTAAAAGCAGCTTCTTTGGTTAGTTTTTCACCTTCCCAAACAGCAATATGATCATTTGTTTCTTTTACAAATAAAACTTCCCTAAAATCTGGATTTGGACAATCTGGAAATAAGATTAACACACTTTCTTCTTGATCTACACCACTTAGATAAAAAATATCTCGGTGTTGTTCAAAAGGCATTGTGCTATCTGCACCAATTGGGTAAATATCGTTTGAGTTAAAAACCGCTAAACTATTTGGCTTCATTTGAGAAACGAAATTTTTACGGTTTTTGATAAAAAGTTGTGAGTCTATTAGATGATATTTCATGCTTATCTGAATTTAGAAACAAAGGTAGGAATTATTAAAGCAAACAGACCTTGATTCTAAACATCATAAGGTTTAATCTAAAATACTAGAATAAAATTAGCGGGATTTCTAGTATCTTTTTTCGCCAAAAAAAGGGAAAAAGGTTAAGAATATCAACAGGTATTCGAACGGTTTCAATCCCTAACGCAAATTTAGGAAAACATTAAAATCTATAGAGAAGTTTTCAAAATTTCTTGGGTATAAAAAGAAATCCTACAAAGTTTTCAAAACTTTGTAGGATCTAATATTTTTAAAAATTTTCACACAATGACCTGTGCAAATCTCTTAAATTCTTGCTTAGTATCTTTTCTTTTTAGGGGCGCCAGTTCTGCCTCTTCCAGTAGTACTTTCTGTCTTATTTCCTTTAAAATGAGGCTTATTTTTTGGCTTATCTCCTTGAGAATTAGAGCTCTTATTTTTCTTACCAAAAGAACCTTTACTTTGTGTTGCGGCTCTTTTTGCAGGTGCCGTATCTGTAGGTTCAAAACCCTCTAAAACAGTAGTTTTTAATTTCTCGTTTAGTATTTTTTCAATTTCATTTTGGTATTCAGTTTCCTCACTACAAACCAAAGAAATAGCTTCTCCTGCAGCACCAGCCCTACCAGTTCTACCAATTCTATGAACATAATCTTCTGGTACATTTGGCAATTCGTAATTAATAACATGCGGTAATAAAGGAATGTCTAAACCACGAGCAGCAATATCTGTTGCTACTAAAATTTTAATACTATTATCTTTAAAGTTTTTTAACGCTTTTGTTCTCGCGCCTTGACTTTTATTTCCATGTATTGCAGCTGAAGAAATTCCAGCTTTAATTAATTTTTCCGTCAATTTATTAGCACCATGTTTTGTTCTTGTAAAAACCAAAACTTGATTCCAATTTCCGTCTTTTATCAACTTAATAAGTAACGTGGTTTTATCATTTTTATCAACATTAAAAACTTTATGCGTTACTTTTTGTGCGGTAGAATTTTGTGGAGCAGTTTCTACAGAAACTGGGTTTCTTAAAATACCAGCTGCTAATTTTTTAATATCATTAGAAAAAGTCGCAGAAAACATCAAATTTTGACGCTTTGCAGGCATAAAGCTAATAAGCTTATTTAAATCTCTAGCAAAACCCATGTCTAACATTCTGTCGGCTTCATCTAAAATTAGTACATCAATTCTGTTAAAAGACACTGCTTTTTGATCATGTAAATCTAACAACCTACCAGGAGTAGCAACTAAAATATCTACACCTTGTTTTAGTGTTTTTATTTGACTTGCTGCTTTTACACCTCCAAAAACTACTGCAGATTTTACATTTACATATTTGCTGTATTCTCTAACATTTTCATGAACTTGAGCAGCTAATTCTCTTGTTGGCGTTAAAACTAACACACGTAAAGGTCTGTATTTTGGATGTTTTGTTTCTGATAAATATTGTAAAATAGGCAAGGTAAAACCAGCTGTTTTCCCTGTTCCTGTTTGTGCTGAAGCTAAAATATCTTTTCCTTCTAAAATAACAGGAATTGCTTTTTGTTGTATTGAAGTAGGAACTGTATATCCTTTTTCTTCTACTGCTTTTACTAAAGCATCTGATAAACCTAGGTCTTTAAATGACATTGATAATATTTAAAAAAATGTAAATTTTGTTTTTTATAGAACTGCAAATGTACATTGATTAATTGTTTACTTTTAGTTATATATGGTTTAGTTAAGTTACAAGCAAAAAAAAAAGATGCTATTAGCATCTTTTTAAAGTTTTTATTTACACAAAACTACCTGCAATACCAATAATAATAGTTGTTATTAAGCCATAGGCATTATCACTCATCAGTACATCGGCTATATAACCGCAAACGGCTCCAATAACCATTGTGTATAATAATCCAATCATAGTTTAAAAATTTAATTGATTAATTATTGTTAATTTAGTAAAAAAATAATGCCTAAAATCTTTTAATGAAAACATTAAATTTACAGATTTAAAAACAGTCTTTTAACTTTGTGAATCACAACAAGTACTCATATGAAAAAAATTACACATTATTTATTGTTTTTATGCAGTAGTATTTTAATAGCTCAGCAAGCACCTACAAGTTCTATTGTAATAGAAAAATCTCTAAAAGAGAAAAAAACCTAGAAAATAGCTCTTTAGTAAAAAACATCAATTTTACAAATATTGGTCCAACGGTTATGAGTGGACGAGTTGTAGATGTAGATGTAAATCCTAATAATACAATTGAATTTTATGTGGGCTACGCTTCTGGGGGCTTGTGGTATACAAATAATAACGGTACAACTTTTACACCAGTTTTAGACAGTTCGCCAACTCAGAATATTGGAGATATTGCAGTAGATTGGAACTCAGAAACCATTTGGGTGGGTACAGGAGAAAAAAATTCTTCACGTTCTTCGTATGCCGGAATTGGTATTTTAAAATCTACGGATAAAGGCAAAACTTGGCACAATGTTGGTTTGCTAGATACTCATCATACAAGTAGAATTCTCATCAACCCAACTAATACAGACGAAGTTGTTATTGGTATTATTGGTCATTTATATTCTTCAAACAAAGAAAGAGGTGTTTTTAAGACTTCGGATGGAGGAAAAACATGGTCAAAAACTTTATATATTGATGAAAACACAGGAATTATAGACGTTGCAGTTGCGCCAGAAAATTTTAATATAATGTATGCGGCTTCTTGGGAAAGACAGCGTAAAGCTTGGGATTTTGATGGTGATGGTAAAAATTCTGCCATTTATAAAAGTATAGACGCAGGCACAACTTGGACCAAGATTTCTGATAAAAGCGGATTCCCAACTGGCGACGGAGTTGGTAGAATTGGTTTAGCAGTTTTTGATGAAAATACCGTGTATGCTTTACACGACAGTCAATTTAGAAGAGAAAAAAGCAAGGACAACAAACTTTCTGACGACTTAACAAAAGAAGATTTTAAAACAATGTCTTCGGATGATTTCTTGAAATTAACGGATAAAAAACTAAATACCTATTTAAAAAATAACGGATTTCAAGAGAAATACAGCGCAGAAAATGTAAAACAAATGGTTCGTGTTGGTTCTGTAAAGCCAGTTGATTTGGCTAAGTATTTAGAAGACGCAAATTCTATGCTATTTGATACTGAAGTTGTCGGAGCCGAAGTTTTTAAGACTATAAACGGTGGGAAAACTTGGAAAAAAACGCATGAAGATCATTTAGACGGATTGTATTCTTCTTACGGATATTATTTTGGGGAAATTAGAGTAGATCTTCAAGATGAAAACGGAATTTACGTATTAGGAGTTCCTATTTTAAAATCGAAAGATGGCGGAAAAACATTTACATCCATCAGTAAAGAAAACGTACATTCAGATCACCAAGCTTTGTGGGTTAATCCTAAAAAATCTGGCCATATTTTAAACGGAAATGATGGTGGTTTAAACCTGTCTTATGATGATGGCGAAAGCTGGATAAAATTAAATAATGCTGCAGTAGGGCAATTTTATTCTGTCTATGCAGATAACCAAAAAAATTACAAAGTGTATGGCGGTTTGCAAGACAACGGCGTTTGGGTTGCAGATAATAATGCAAGAATTGATAAAAGCTGGCAACAATCTGGTCAAAATCCGTATGAGTCAATTATGGGCGGCGATGGCATGCAGGTTCAGGTGGATGATAGAAATTCGAATATTGTTTACACAGGCTATCAATTTGGAAATTATTACAGAATTGATCGAGAAAAAGATAATCAAAAATACATCCAACCAAAACATGTATTAGGTGAAAATCCGTATCGTTTTAATTGGCAAACACCAATTTTGTTATCGAAACACAATCAAGATATTTTGTATTTAGGAGGTAATAAATTACACAGATCTTTAAATCAAGGAGATGATTGGGAAACAATTTCTGATGATTTAACAACAGGAGGTAAAAAAGGAAATGTTGCTTACGGAACCATAGCAACCATTGCCGAAAGTCCGTTTCAATTCGGATTATTATACACAGGTTCAGATGACGGATTTGTATATATTTCTAAAAACGGAGGAGGTTCTTGGACAAAAATTTCAGATTCATTGCCACAAGATTTGTGGATTTCTAGAGTAGTAGCTTCGGCACACAAAAAGGAAAGAGTATATGCAACTTTAAATGGTTACAGATTTGATGATTTTACGCCTTATATATACATGTCTGATGATTATGGACAAACTTGGATAAATATTGGTGAATCGATTCCAACAGCAGCGGTAAATGTAATTAAAGAAGATCCAGCAAATGAAAATATTTTATATGTTGGTACAGATAATGGTTTGTATATTTCTTTTGATAAAGGGACTTCTTGGCAAGTATTTAGTAAGAATTTACCAAACGTTGCTGTACACGATTTAGTAATTCAGCCAACGGCAAAACATTTAATTGTTGCAACACACGGCCGTAGTTTATACAAAGCAGACATTGAACCTTTACAGCTTTTTACGGATGCTTTAACGGCGAAACCAACCCATATTTTTGCAATTAACTCCATTAAAAAAAGAGATTCTTGGGGAAGTTCCAGGAGTAAATGGTCAGAGCCAAATTTACCTGAAATCAATATTCCTTTTTATACAAATGAAACCCAAAAAGTAACTATTGATATTTATTCAGGAACTGAAAAAGTGAACTCAATTTCTGTGGACGCTGACAAAGGTTTCAACGAATCAATTTTTGATGCCTCTTTTTCTGATAAAGGTAAAAAAGCATTTGAAAAAGTGAATAAAGAAGTGAAAATTGAGAAAGCTAAAAACGATGTGTATTATTTGCCTACAGGAAAATATAACTTTAAAATTGGCGAAGCAACAACAGCGTTTGAGATCAAATAAAATTAGATAAATTTAATTACAAACTAGAACTTGCCTGATTTGCCTAATATGCTATTAAAAGCATGATTGTATTTAAACTTATAATTATTAGTTCCTAGCTTTTTGCAACTTTTTTACTGTATAATTACTTTATTTTTAGCTTAATAAAAAAATACAGCAAGTTCATTTAATTAGTAGGTCAATTCAATTCTAATGATTTAAAAATTATTGAAGATATTGATGACACTCAAAATATTTAGAGCAACAGCTTTAAGATCTCAATAAAGCATGCCGCTCTTTTTTTCGCGAATACCCCAACTAAACTATGAAAAAAACACTCTCTATATTTTTTTTAATTTGTACATTTCAACTTTATTCCCAATCTAATTTTAAAAGTTTTTTTGAGCTTTCTGGACTAAAAAAAACGTGGGTTTTGTTTCATCCTTTTAAGGCTGTAAAATCATTAGAAATTTCTAAGGAAGCCAATAAAGTTTCAGATTCTATAAAAAAAACAAACTTGTTAGATGGTGATGCTGCGGGTGGTCAAGTTGATGCTTTTAGACATGCATATTGGATGGCAAGATTGCATCAAGAAATTGGTAAATCTGCTGCTCGTTCTTTAGGAAAAGCGCACGAAAAAGAAAACTATTTAACATACAAAGAGCGTAAATTAGAAGATGGAGTTGCGCCAGATGAAATTTCATCAAAGATGGATTTGTACAATAATGACCAAGGCCTAAAATTGATTTCTAAAGGAATTGAAGTTTCTAAAAAGGGGTTGATTTATAGAGTTGTGAATGCAATTTTGAAAGGCAAAATGAAAATTATACAAAAAGATAAAAAAGGAAATTTTTTAACCTGTGACGGTGTTCTTATTTTAAAAGAATCTTTAATAGGGAAATGGGAAAATAACAAATGTTTGGTGAGTTCTAATTTATAAAATTAATAGAAAAACAGAATTTGTTTCGCTTTTTTTATCAAACGCTTTCGTAAATTATTTATAACAGTTCTAAATACAAAATAATTAGCGTATTATTTATTGGATTGAAAACGATTTCGCCGTAAATTTGTCTAAAAATTTAATTAAATTTATACAATGAGCGGATTTTTCAAATCTTCAATTGGAAGAAAAGTAGCAATGGCGCTTTCGGCATTTTTTTTAATGTTCTTCCTTTTACAGCATTTATCAATAAACATTTTATCAGTATTAAGTCCAGAGACTTTTAATGAAGTTTCTCATTTTATGGGAACAAATCCTTTAGTTCAATTTGTTTTGCAACCTGTGTTAATTTTTGCAGTTGTTTTTCATTTTGTAATGGGTTTTGTTTTAGAACTAAGAAATTCTAGAGCCAGAAAAGTGGCGTATGTAAAGAACAATGGTGCTGCAAACTCATCTTGGATGAGTAGAAACATGATTTGGAGTGGAATAACAATTCTAGCTTTCATTGGTTTACATTTTGTCGATTTTTGGTTTCCAGAAATCAATACAAAATTTATACAAGGCGATTGGTCTGGAACTATGGAAGGTGTTGAAGGGTTGCGTTATCATGAAGAGTTAGTGCATAAATTTGCGCATCCGGCAAGAGTTATTGCGTATGTAGTTGCATTTATTTTCTTAGGATTGCATTTAGCCCATGGTTTTACATCAGCGTTTCAATCGATGGGTGGAACAGCGGGAAGAAAGAAAACATTACAAACAATTGGTAAAGCATATTCAATTATAATTCCAGCAGGTTTTATTTTTATTGCAATTTATCATCACTTTAACCATTAATCTTATAAAATTATGGCTTTAGATTCAAAAGTACCAAAAGGTCCAATTAAAGATAAATGGACAGATTATAAAAATCATATCAATCTTGTAAATCCAGCAAATAAACGGAATATAGACGTTATCGTTGTGGGTACCGGTTTGGCAGGTGGTTCTGCTTCTGCAACCTTAGCAGAGTTAGGCTACAATGTAAAAGCATTTGCATACCAAGACTCTCCAAGAAGAGCGCATTCAATTGCGGCTCAAGGAGGAATTAATGCAGCAAAAAATTATCAAGGAGACGGAGATTCTACGTACAGGTTATTTTATGACACTGTAAAGGGCGGCGATTACAGATCTAGAGAAGCAAACGTATATAGATTAGCAGAGGTTTCTGCAAATATTATAGATCAATGTGTGGCACAAGGTGTTCCTTTTGCTCGCGACTATGGTGGTTTATTAGACAACCGTTCTTTTGGTGGAGTTTTAGTTTCTAGAACTTTTTATGCAAAAGGGCAAACAGGACAGCAATTATTGCTAGGAGCCTATTCTGCAATGAATAGACAAATTGCTCGTGGTAAAATAGAAATGTTTAACAGACATGAAATGTTAGATGTTGTTATTGTAGATGGAAAAGCCAGAGGAATTATCGCAAGAAACTTAGTTACAGGAGAAATAGAGCGTCATTCAGCACATGCAGTTGTGATTGCTTCAGGTGGATATGGAAATGTATACTTCTTATCGACCAATGCAATGGGTTCTAATGTAACTGCTGGTTGGAAAGTGCATAAAAAAGGAGCCTATTTTGCAAATCCTTGTTATACACAAATTCACCCAACATGTATTCCACGTTCTGGGGATTATCAGTCTAAATTAACTTTGATGTCTGAGTCTTTAAGAAACGATGGAAGAATATGGGTTCCGAATAGCTTAGAGGATGTAAAAGCGATTAAAGAAGGGACTAAAAAACCTACGGATTTAACGGAAGACCAAAGAGATTATTTCTTAGAAAGACGTTATCCTGCATTTGGTAATTTGGTTCCACGGGATGTTGCTTCAAGAGCAGCAAAAGAACGTTGTGATGCTGGTTATGGCGTAAATGCTACAGGAGAAGCTGTGTATTTAGACTTTGCAGCATCTTTTGAACGTTACGGAAAAGAACAAGCGAAGATTCATAATATCGCGGATCCATCCGCAGCAAAAATTAAAGAATTAGGAAAAGAAATTGTAAAAGCGAAATATGGTAATTTATTTCAGATGTATGAGAAAATCATAGATCAAAATCCATACGAAACGCCAATGATGATTTACCCTGCAGTGCACTATACAATGGGTGGTGTTTGGGTTGATTACAATCTGATGACTACAATTCCTGGATGTTACGCAATTGGAGAAGCAAATTTCTCTGATCACGGTGCAAACAGGTTAGGAGCATCCGCATTAATGCAAGGTTTAGCAGACGGTTATTTTGTGCTGCCGTATACTATTGGAGATTATTTAGCAGATGATATTAGGACAGGAAAAATAGCAACAGATACTCCAGAATTTGATGCAGCAGAAAAAGATGTTACAGAAAGAATAGAATTCTTTATCAATAATAAAGGAACACATTCTGTAGATTATTACCACAAAAAATTAGGAAAAATTATGTGGGATAAATGTGGAATGTCTAGAAACACTGAGGGGTTAAAAGAAGCTATTGAAGAAATTTCTGCATTAAGAAAAGACTTTTGGAAGAATGTAAATGTGCCTGGAACAGCTACAGAATATAATGAACAATTGGCAAAAGCAGGTAGAGTTGCAGATTTCTTAGAATTAGGAGAATTATTTGCAAAAGACGCTTTAGAAAGAGAAGAATCTGCAGGAGGACACTTTAGAGAAGAGCATCAAACAGAAGATGGAGAGGCGAAAAGATTAAAAGACTTTCAATTTGTTTCTGCTTGGGAGTACAAAGGGGAGCCAAAAGATGCTATTTTGCATAAAGAGCCTTTAGAGTACGAAAATATAGAAGTTAAAGAAAGAAGTTATAAATAATATAGTTTATGGTTGATGGTTGTTAGTTTCTGGAAACAGCAGCTAACAACAAACAACTAAAAACCAAAAACTAAATAAAAATGAATTTAACACTCAAAATTTGGAGACAGAAAGACTCAAAAGATAAGGGTCAAATGGTTAATTATAAAGTAACTGAAATTTCAGAACATATGTCTTTTTTAGAAATGATGGATGTTTTAAATGAGCAGTTAGTAAATTCTGATGAGGAGCCAGTTGCTTTTGATCACGATTGTAGAGAAGGTATCTGTGGTATGTGTTCGATGTATATTAACGGCGAAGCACATGGCCCAGGTAGAGGCGTAACAACCTGCCAGCTGCACATGCGTATGTTTAAAGATGGCGATACCATTACCATTGAACCTTGGCGAGCAGTATCTTTTCCTGTTATAAAAGATTTAGTTGTAGACAGATCTGCTTTTGATAGAATTCAGCATGCAGGTGGTTATATTTCTGTAAATACATCTGGTAATACACAAGACGCAAATTCAATTCCTATTTCTAAATATGCTGCAGATACAGCAATGGACGCTGCAACTTGTATTGGTTGTGGAGCCTGTGTAGCAGCTTGTAAAAACTCGAGTGCAATGTTATTTGTAGGTGCAAAAGTATCTCAATACGCATTGTTACCACAAGGGCAAGTAGAAGCCGCAGATAGAGTTAGAAATATGGTTGCTCAAATGGATTTAGAAGGTTTTGGAAACTGCACAAACACAGGAGCTTGTGAGGTAGAGTGTCCTAAAGGAATTTCTTTAGACAACATCGCAAGAATGAATAGAGAACTAATGAAAGCGTCTATTTAATAATAGAAATTTCATCTAATAATAGAAAAAACTCTTTAGTGAACGCTAAAGAGTTTTTTTATAACTTATTTTCCGTTAAAAGTATTCATGGTATTGGCTAAACCTTCAATGCCAAAAGAAGTGATTATTTTTGCAGATGTTGGCAAACGTTCAATTAACAAGCTAGTTTCTTCTTTATTCCATTCGCCTAAAACATAATCTACTTGGCGTCCTTTAGAGAAGTTACCGCTAATTCCAAATCTGAATCTAGGATATACATTTGTACCTAATTTTTCTTGAATATCTTTCAAACCATTATGGCCACCATCACTTCCTTTTGCTTTAATTCTGAGGGTTCCAAAATCGATATTTAAATCATCTGTTACAATTAATAAATTTTCTACAGAAATTTTTCTTTTTGCATCCAAAATTTTACCGCTTTTCCACTTAAGTTCATAAAAGTGCTTGGCTTTAATAAAATAAAAGTTCTTCCTTTAAAACGAAAAGTAGCTACATTTCCTAAGGTATCAGTTTCAAAAACTACGTTATGTTCTTCTGCTACTTCATCAACAATTTTAAAACCGATATTATGACGCGTATTCACATATTTTTCACCGATATTTCCTAAACCAACAATTAAAATTTTTTTCATCAACGCTTTTCTAGTTTCAACTTTTATACTAGATATTTTATAAAAGAAGTTTATTAAATTCATTTGCAAAAATACTAAGAAAATATAGGATATCTGCTTGAAACAAATTTACTAGTTACTTGTTTTTAGTCAAAATCTTAAAAAAAATATTTTGGCGAAATTTCTTAAATAGCAAGTAATCTTTCGAGGTCTAATTTCGACTTACCTCTTTCTACTTTAAAATAACCATTTTCTGTAAGACTTAGTTTTAAACTATATCTATTTGCGATAAACCAACGTCTACTCTTTTTTGTACTATTTTTTTTAAAACTGAAGTATAAGAGTAACTTTCAAATTTTTCATTCTCTTTTTCTTTCATTTTTTTTTCAATGTACCAAAAGTAACACAAAAAAAATACTTTTTTACTTTCTATTTTAGACTAATGGTTTCTAGGTAGAAGGCTGCCTTTCACAGAAACCATTAGTCCAAAATGGAAATCGATTTATTTTTTTTAACCAATAATCTTTCTCAAATTTGAAAAGAGAAAATTGCTAATATTCACCCATTGTGCATTTTAAATTATTGAGTTAATTATTTAATTTCCGTATATTATAGTCATTAATATAAGAGATATGGAACAATTTGAAGGTCAAGATATACTAAACTTTATAAAATAATTGCCAAATAATGATGCTTGTAAGGCATATTTATCAAAAATAAAATGGCAAGATGGTTTTACTTGTAGTAAATGTGGTCATACAAAAGGCTGTGAAAAGTCAGGTTACAGATACCATTGTTATAGTTGTCAGCATGTAGAAAGTGCTACAGCAAATACGCTTTTTCATAAAGTTAAGTTCGGCTTACAAAAAGCTTTTTGTGTAGCTTTCGAAATGAGTACTAGTAGTAAAAGTATTTCGAGTATTCAAATGGGTAAACGTTTTAGTATTCACCAGGGAACAGCATGGTATTTTATGCAAAAAGTGCCTAAAACAATGAAGAGCAGTTAAAAATATCCTTTAGAAAAATTAATTCATGTTGATGAATTTACTGTTGGAGGAAAAGAAGAAGGCAAACAAGGAAGAAGTTATGATTCAAAAAAGAAAAAGGCAGTGATAGCTGTAGAATTGACAGATGATAATAAAGTTAAAAGAGTTTACATAAAGTCTATTGATGATTATTCAGCACAATCATTAACACCAATATTTGAAGAACATATAAGTACATCTGCTATAATTATAACGGATAAATGGAGAGGATACGAGCCATTAAAAGAAATGTATGATATTGAGCAAAAATACAGTAATAATGGAAAGAATTTCAAGCAATTACACATTATGATTATGCAAGTTAAATCATGGCTCAGAGCAATACCAACTCATGTAACCAAATGGCATATTCAAGCTTACTTTGATGAATTTTGTTTTAGAATTAATCGCTCTCAATTTAAAACCAACATTTTTCATAAAACAATTAAAAGAATGGTAGAAAGCAAACCAATATATCAAAATCAAATAAAAAGGATGTTAAGCGTATAACTCAATAATTTTATATAAATCCTTCCCAAAATACTTCGATTTCACTCCCTTTATCTCCACTTTATAAAAATTCAATTTATTCATAATCAATAGGTTGAGGTTTTTTGTTTTTATACTATTTATTTTTCACCTTTAAGTTTGCGTAGTTTATGCATAAGCTTTTCAGCAATACTGTTCTGTTCATTTTCTGGTTTTTTAATGATCATATTTTATTTCTGTTTATAATTTTGATTTTGGAATTAAAGTAGATTTAGTTTCCTATGCCATTTTTGAAGCTAAAAAAATCTAACTATTCTTCTTGATTAATAAGTCTTTTTTTGTAAGGCAAAATAGTAATAGCATCATTTTATTTTAGATAGTAATATTTTAGATATGAAATCAAATACTTTTACCATAAAGGAAATACTGTTTTTTTTTGATAATTCAACGTTATTAAACTCAACTTTCGTGGCCTAAAGGTTACACTCATTATAATTTTAGTAAAATTTTCAATATTCTTTTGTAATTTGCCTAAAGTTATTTAATGCCTAAAATTTATGATTTTTAGAAACAGGTACGCTCTATTATCATTGATGATAAAAGCGAAAAGAGTGTCATAATGAGGAATAATCAAGAAATTTTAAGATACAATCAAATTAAACAGTTTTTAAATTACAAAGTTAAAAAATAGAATATGACACAAAATAAACAAAAAAGTACGTTAGTTCCAATTCTTATTATTGCTGGATTATTTTTTATATTCGGATTTGTAACTTGGATAAACGGAGCATTAATTCCGTTTATGAAAACCATCAACGAACTTACAGATGCACAATCTTACCTAGTTGCATCAGCTTCTTATATCTCTTTTTTTGTTATGGCTTTGCCGGCATCCTACATCATAAATAAAATTGGTTATAAAAAAGGAATGTCTTTAGGTTTAATAACTATGGCAATTGGTGCTTTACTTTTTATACCCGCTGCAGAAGCAAGAACTTATTGGGTTTTTTTAGTGGCAATTTTTATTCAAGGAGCAGGAATGACGTTATTGCAAACAGCTTCTAATCCATATATCACCATTTTAGGACCTATGGAAAGTGCCGCAAAACGGATAGCAATAATGGGAATTGCAAATAAAGTAGCTGGCGCTCTTGGTTCTGTAATATTTGGTGCAATTTTATTATCAGGAATAGGCAGCATTAAAGAAAAGTTCCTTGTTGTTGATGATATAGAAAAATCAAATTTATTAAACACAATGGCAGATAGTGTTGTTACACCTTATATTGTAATGGCTGTAGTGTTATTTTTATTAGGAATTTTAATAAGAAAAGCACCTTTGCCAGATGTAGAAGCACAACCTATTGAAGTTTCGGAAACAGGAGAAAAAGCAAAAACAAGTATTTTTGAGTTTCCACATTTATGGTTAGGTGTTTTAGCACTGTTTTTATATGTAGGTGTTGAAGTTGTTGCTGGAGATACGATTATTTCTTACGGAATTTCTCTAAACATTCCTGTTGAAGAAGCAAAGTTCTTTACTTTATTTACATTAATGGCAATGGTTGCAACCTATGCTTTGGGGGTGTTTTTAATTCCGAAATATATAAGTCAGTCTTTGGCGTTAAAAGCGAGTGCAATTTTAGGAATCCTTTTATCCTTTTGTATCGTATTTACAACCGGCTTCACGTCTGTACTTTTTGTTGCAGCTTTAGGTATTGCAAATGCTTTAGTTTGGCCGGCAATTTGGCCTTTAGCATTAACAGGATTAGGAGAATTTACAAAAACAGGATCAGCTTTATTAATCATGGCAATTTCTGGAGGCGCAATTATTCCGCTTTTATATGGTGCTTTGGTAGATCATAAAAAAGCAGCATTAATTTCAACAGGAATAAATGAAGTTAGCGCTTTAGCAGAAGCGGCTTCTTTTGGATATTGGATTTTATTACCTTGTTATTTAGCAATTCTTTATTACGCTTTCTTTGGTCACAAAGTTCGGTTAAAATAAGGAGTAACTTAATTTCTATATTCAATTTTAACACATAAGAAAAGCATTAAAGAAAACTCTTTAATGCTTTTTGTATTTTACCTAACGATTTTTATTTTACCAGATTTTTACTCTGTCCTCTGGTTTTAAATACATTTTATCACTTTCTTTAACGTCAAACGCTTTGTAAAAAGCATCAACATTTTTAAGAGGCATATATGCTCTGTACATTCCAGGAGAATGAGGATCTGTCATAATTAAATTTTTTAAAGCTTCATCACGCATTTTAGTTCTCCAGATAGTTCCCCAAGAAAGAAAAAAACGTTGTTCTGGCGAGTAATCATCAATATCCGCTGGTCTTCCGTTTTTCTTTAAGAAGATTTGCAACCCTTCATAAGCAGCTTGCACACCACCTAAATCTCCAATATTTTCTCCCAAAGTATATTCGCCATTTAAGTGCATACTATCAATTGCAATAATATCGCTATATTGTTTTACCAATTGTTTGCCAATAACTCCAAATTTCTCAGAATCTTTATCTGTCCACCAGTTTTTAAGGTTTCCATCACCATCAAAACGAGCACCAGAATCATCAAAACTATGAGAAATTTCATGACCAATAACAGCACCAATTCCACCATAATTTACAGCTTCATCTGCTTTATAATCATAAAAAGGAGGTTGTAAAATTGCAGCAGGAAAAACAATTTCGTTATTTACAGGGTTAAAGTAAGCATTTACTGTTTGTGGAGACATTCCCCATTCCGTTCTATCTACTTCTTTTCCTAATTTTGCCATGTTTTTGTTGTAGTTCCATTTAGAAACGTTGATTGCATTTTCAAAGTAAGAACCACCTTCTTTTAAACCTGTAACTTGTAATTCAGAATAATCTTTCCAAACGTCAGGATAAGCAATTTTAACGGTTAACTTATGTAGTTTTTCTAGCGCTTTTTCTTTGGTCACTTCTGTCATCCAAGGTAATTGAGCAATTCTAGTTTCAAAACCAAGCATTACATTGTCAATCATTTCTTCAGCTTTTGCTTTTGCTTCTGGTGGAAACATTTTTTCTACATATAATTTCCCTAACGCCTCACCAATTGCGCCATTTAAATTACCAAGTGCACGTTCATCTCTTGGGCGTTGTTTTTTAGCCCCACTCATTTCTTTGCTGTAAAATTCCCAATTTGCAGTTTCTAAATCGGTCGATAATAATCCTAAAGAACTATTAATGGTAGTCCAACGTAATAATAATTTTATATCTTCTACAGAACGTTCTTTAAAAACGGTACTCATTGCTTTAAAATACCCAGGATCTGTAACAATAACTCTATCAATATCTGCAACACCAATTCCTTCTAAATGTGCTTTCCAATCAATTGCAGGCGCTAGTTTTGTAAGTTCTTCAACAGACATTGGATTGTACATTCTTCGAGTATCTCTACTTTCCTCTTTCGTCATCATTGGTGCTGCTAAACTTTTTTCAAAAGCAACAATGGTAGCCGCATTCGTTTTTGCAGTAGCTTCATCTGCACCAAATTCCTGCAATATTTTTGCTACAAATTCTTGGTATTTCACTAACTTATATGCAACTTTTTTATCTACATAATAATCTCTAGACATTCCTAAACTTCCAGGGCCCATATACCCTGCATATTCGCTACTATTTTTTAAATCGTTATAAACGCTAAAACCATAGAAATTACCACCATCATAAGGAGCCATATTTGTAATGTAGTTTTCTACATCTTTTTTGGTTTTAATTTCTTCTATTTTTGCTAAAAAAGGCATTATCGGAGCTTTTCCTTGTTGATTTCTAGCAACTGTATCCATGATTGTTTGGTAGTAATTAACCGCCTTTTCTTGGTCAGAATCTATTTCGTTTCCTTTGGCATCTTTTATCTTCGGAAAATTTCTTTCTTTAATGGCTGAGTTTAAAATATCTAAAACATCTGCATCTGTTTTTTTACGAAGTTGGTTAAAACCACCCCAAGAAGTTTGATCATCTGGAATTTCTGTTTTATCGATCCATGTTCCATTTACATGTCTAAAAAAATCATCTGTAGGTTTTACAGTTGTATCCATATTTTCTAAAGCAATCCCAGGAGCTTTTTCTACAGGCTTGTCTTGTTTACATGCAATAATACCCAAAGAGGCAATTGCTGATACAAAAAATACTTTTTTAAATGTTTTCATTGTTTTTTGAATTTAATGATTTGTTACAAAGTTAGTTCAAAGATGTTTATAATTTTATTTCGCCTTTGGCGGATTTGGTAATTGATCAAAACCCATATTAAATAAAGTAAAACCAAAAATGTCTGCATATTGGGCAATGGTTTTTGTAACCGGAGTTCCTGCGCCATGGCCAGCGTTGGTTTCTATTCGGATTAAAGTAGGGTTTTCTCCACACTGTTTGTTTTGCAACTCTGCCGCAAATTTAAAACTATGTGCAGGTACAACTCTATCATCATGATCTCCAGTGGTTATTAAGGTTGCAGCATGTTTTACACCAGCTTTTACATTATGAACTGGCGAATATCCTTTTAAATAGTCAAACATTTCTTTGCTGTCTTCTGCGGTTCCATAATCATAGACCCATCCTGCGCCAGCAGTAAAAGTATGATATCGTAACATGTCTAAAACGCCAACTGCAGGCAACGCAACTTTCATTAAATCGGGTCTTTGTGTCATTGTTGTGCCAACCAATAAACCGCCATTAGAACCTCCTTGAATTGCTAAAAATTTTGAGGAAGTATATTTTTCTGCTATTAAATATTCAGCTGCAGCAATAAAATCATCAAATACATTTTGTTTTTTTAGTTGCGTTCCTGCATCATGCCATTTTTTCCCAAATTCTCCTCCGCCTCTTAAATTGGGTACCGCATAAACTCCTCCTTGTTCCATCCAAACTGCGTTTGCAATACTAAAAGTAGGAGTTAAACTCACATTAAATCCGCCATAACCGTATAAAATAGTTGGGTTTTTCCCATCTAATTTTACTCCTTTTTTATGCGTAATTATCATGGGTATTTTTGTGCCGTCTTTTGATGTGTAAAAAACTTGTTTACTTTCAAAAGCATCAGAATTAAATGCAATGGAAGGTTTCCAGTAGGTCGTATACGTTCCGTTTGTTGGATTAAATTTAAAAGAAGATGCGGGTGTTTTGTAATTAGTAAATGAAAAATACAATTCTTTTGCGGTTGTTTTTCCTCCAAAACCACCAACAGATCCAACTCCTGGTAATTTCACTTCTCTAAGTAAGTTTCCTTCAAAATCGTATTGCAGCACTTTTGAAACTGCATCAACCATATAAGTTGCGAAAATAAAACCTGCACCAGTCGACGGACTTAATACATTTTCTGTTTCTAGAATAAAATCTTTCCAGTTTTCTGGAGTAGGATTTGCTGCATCTACAGAAACCACTTTTTGATTAGGAGCATTTAAATTTGTTGCTAAATATAATTTGCTTCCTCGATTATCAATAACTCGGGTGTCACTTTTTAGATCGTCTAAAATCGTAATTAATTTACTGTTTGGTTTTGATACATCCTTTATGAATAACTTATTTCCTGATGTGGAAATTTGAGCAGAAATTACTAAATATTTATAATCTTCAGTTAAATATCCGAAAACATATCGGTATTTTTCTGAAGTCTTTTCACCAAAAATTAAGATATCGTCCTTTTGCGAAGTTCCTAATTTGTGATAATATAATTTGTGTTGATCTGTTTTTGCAGACAATTCACTTCCTTTTGGTTTATCGTAACTTGAGTAGTAAAAACCTTCATTTTTATACCAAGAAATGCCAGAGAATTTAATATCTACTAAAGTGTCTTCTTGTATGGTTTTACTTTCTGCATCTAAAATAATTATTTTTCTCCAGTCAGAACCGCCTTCAGAAATTGAGTAGGCAGCCGTTTTTCCATCTTCAGAAAAGCTTAAAGAACCTAAAGAAGTAGTGGCATCCTCAGAAAAAGTATTCGGATCTAAAAAAACTTCTGCTTCAGCATCGCCTTTTTTTCTGTAGATAACCGATTGATTTTGCAACCCGTCATTTTTAGAAAAATAGGTATAATCACCTTCAATAAACGGTGTTCCTACTTTTTCGTAATTCCATAATTCTGATAATCGATTTTTTAATTCTTCTCTGTAAGGAATTTTGCTTAAATAAAGGAATGTAACTTTATTTTGTGCTTTAACCCAGGCTTCGGTTTCTGTACTTTTATCATCTTCTAGCCATCTGTAATTGTCTATAACGGTTGTTCCGAAGATGTTTTCTATTATTGGGTTTTTTATGGTTTTTGGGTACTTCACGTTTTTGTTTATTTGATTTTTTTATTGCAAGAAACTAAAATGCACTTACAAAAAGCACTGGTATTAGAAATTTAGTATTCTTGAGAAGTCGGTTTTGTTCTTATCAAAATTAATTGATATCTATTAAATCTAGCTTGTTTTAACAATTTTTAATTTTTAAGATGTGTAACCGAAGTATGTTTGTAATGTTTGGGGTTTTTAACGATTGGTTTGGCATTGAAAACAATGCAGTATTGCTTTAAGAATTTAGTATGACAGAAAATTTAACAAAAGAAAGGTTTTTAGAAGAAATCTTCAATTTTGAAGAAAAATAAAGAATGGAAGTTTGAGGGTAAATGACCCGCAGTAATAGCCTTTTATGCAGATTGGTGTGGCTCTTGTAAAATGATTGCCCCTGTTTTAGAAGTAATGAATAAAGTATCCAATGATAAAAATCTATAAAGTAGACACTGAGGTAGAGTAAAAATTTGCAGTTGCATTTTGCTAAAAGAAGCATTTCCTCTATGTTTAAAAGGGGCTTAACAAGATACTGACGAAAAGGAGGAGTGAAAAATCTGATATTTTATTGGTCATAAGAACTATTTAAATCAAAGTCGGATTCTCAAAATTAAAAGTTCAAGCTTTATTTATTTACTTAATTTTGTAACAAGTGGTGGTTTTTTAAATATAAGTGAGTAATATAATACCCGTTATGCATTTAAACAATATTGACTTTTAAATTGTTTATATTCCTGTTAAAGACAAATTTGTTAATGTATTGAATGATAGTTAATGCTGTTAATTTTGAGAGAATTCTTGTCTTAAAACCTTCAAAAGTTTTCGCATAATTATTCCGTATTTTAAACTGGTCACAAAGTTGAGAAAACAAGGTCTCAATTCGTTTTCTTTTCTTCCTAAAAATATACGTTTGTTTTTTGTAATTCTGTTGATTTTTACGCATTGGAACTTCTAATTTAATTTGTTTACTCTCAAATAAATCTAACTGATAGTCAGCACTTAGGTATTTTTTGTCCCCTAAAACCACACAGTTATTAAACTGATTTTTAATGTCTTTTAAATAATGAATATCATGTACAGAAGCTTTGCTAATATCAAAACTTTTAAACACGCCATCAATAGAACAAACAGCATGTATTTTATAGCCATAATAATGCATGTTTTGACTAGCACAATAACCTCTATTTGGGGCTGAATAAAAGTACTCTTTACAAACTTTACTTCTCCCGCTTCTTGAGAGTTTTACAATCTCCAAAGGCATACTATCTACCACATAATAGTTTTCAAACTCCGTGAACTTATTGGAGAGTTGAGTTCTTATAAATTCAATGGCAAAAAATAATTTTCGCTTCCGTTTATTGTAAACTGATCGCTCTATTTTAGCAAACAAATATTCTGGAATATCCCGAAACAACTGACATTCACTGTCTATACCCATATATTCTGCTGTTAAATTCATAGCGATTAATTCAATGTCTTTTAGTTTTGGTTTCCTGTTTTGACGTAAAAATTGTTCCTTTTCTGTAATTGTGGCTAAGACTTCTAAAATTTTATTGTAATTTGCTCTAAAGTTATTCATTGTATTTAATCGATTGATTGTCAATTAAATATACGCCTTTTAATAGTCAAATGAATAACTTTTTTTAACTATTTATAATGCACAACGGGTTATATATATATATTAGCATCGCTAAAAGGCTGTCCTTGTTTATAGTCAAAAAAAATTAACAATGAATAACTTGAGGCTATTGTATAATTATGAAAATATTATTAAGTAAAAATAACTTGTACTGGGCTTGTGTGGTGTTGCTTTTTACAACGCATTCTAAAACTCAAGAACTTTTCTATTCAGCATCCGAAAAAATAACTACTCCCCATTTTAAATCTGTAGAGCCTTTAAGTGCATCAACAACAAAATTTAATTATGGAGTTACGGAAACTTCGTATTCAACATTAGATACAACTATTACATCAATCAAGCTTAAACCAACGGTTGGGTTATTTCCAACAATTGAAACAATGAAGCAAGTAAATTCAAATTTACTGCCACAAACAGCTTGTGAAGGAGCTTCAGGAAATCAACTAGTTAACCCCTCCTTTGAAGTGCCTGAACAATCTTATGCTGGAAATAATATTTTGAAATGGCCAGAGATAAATGGTTGGTATGGAGAAGGATTTGATCCAAATATTGTAAGATGCGATTGAGTTGTATCTGCTGGTGGCCCAAGAAATGCACAGGAGGGCTCTCAATATTTAGATATTGCAGGAGGGGAAGCGGATTTTTATCAAGAATTTGACTTTCAGTGCAATACAAAAGTATTCTTTTCTGGTTATTTTTCCGTTCGTGATGGCCAGACTTCCACAGGAAGAATTGATATAGTACGCGTTAATAGCGATAATACCACTGAAATTGTTGCTAGTTCAAACCAGTTAAATATGCCATCTTTTGCTGAAATGTGGTATTTAGCTTCTGGGGATGCTGTATTACCAAAAGGCAGGTATAGGTTTCAAATCAGTATGAGTAACACCTCTAATTTTGATAATGCTTGTTTTTCTTTTGACTATCCAAATATTGAGACTGGTTCGTATGATCCATTATGCGAAAGTAGTAGTAGTATTACACTTACAGGTACCCCAACTAATAGTTTTGGTACTTGGACTGGCAGTGGTATAAGTGATAATGGTGACGGAACAGCAAGTTTCAATCCGTCAGGTTTAGGCGGAACTGCTGTAACCGCAACTTATTCTCATTTCAATGCTTCAGGTTTCGGTTGTTCTCAAAGCACTAATATTACCGTGAATCCATCGATTACTCCAACCTTCACTCAAGTAGCTGCTATTTGTAATGGGGAAACTTTAGATGCATTATCCACTACATCGGACAACAATATTACAGGAGCCTGGTCACCAGCAATGGACAATACGCTAACCACCACCTATACTTTTACACCAGATGCGTCAGAGACCTGTGCGGTCAATGAAACGATGACCATCACGGTGAATCCATTGATTACTCCAACTTTCACTCAAGTAGCTGCTATTTGTAATGGGGGAACTTTAGATGCATTACCCACTTCATCGAACAACAATATCACAGGAACCTGGTCACCAGCAATGGACAACACGCTAACCACTACCTATATTTTCACCCCAGACACCACACAACCGGGTCAAGCTTGTGCAGTCACTGAAACGATGACCATCACGGTGAATCCACTGATTACTCCAACTTTCACACAAGTAGCTGCTATTTGTAATGGGGAACTTTAGATGCATTACCCACTTCATCGAACAACAATATCACAGGAACCTGGTCACCAGCAATGGACAATACGCTAACCACTACCTATACTTTTTCACCAGACACCACACAACCGGCTCAAGCTTGTGCAGTCACTGAAACGATGACCATCACGGTGAATCCATTGATTACTCCAACCTTCACTCAAGTAGTTGCTATTTGTAACGGAGATGTTTTAGCAGCATTACCCACTACATCGAACAACAACGTAATAGGAACCTGGTCACCAGCGATCAACAATACACTAACCACCACCTATACTTTTTCACCAGACACCACACAACCGGGTCAAGCTTGTGTGGTTAATCAAACGATGGAGATCACGGTGAATCCACTAATTACTCCAACATTCACTCAAGTAGCTGCTATTTGTAATGGGGAAAGCTTAACAGTATTGCCGACTACATCGAATAACGGAGTAACAGGAACCTGGTCACCAGCGATGGATAATACTGCAACTACGATATATACCTTTACTCCAGACACCACACAAACGGGTCAAGCTTGTGCGGTCAATGAAACGATGACAATCACGGTGAATCCACTAATTACGCCAACATTCACTAGAGTAGACCCCATTTGTAATGGGGAAACTTTAACAGCATTGCCGACTACATCGAATAACAACATTACAGGAACTTGGTCACCTGTAATGGACAATACTGCAACTACAATATATACTTTTACTCCAAACGCATCAGAGACCTGTGCGATCAATCAAACGATGACCATCAAGGTGAATCCATTGATTACTCCAACCTTCACTCAAGTAGTTGCTATTTGTAACGGAGATGTTTTAGCAGCATTACCCACTACATCGAACAACAACGTAATAGGAACTTGGTCACCAGCGATCAACAATACACTAACAAGCACCTATACTTTTTCACCAGACACCACACAACCGGGTCAAGCTTGTGCGGTCAATGAAACGATGGAGATCACGGTGAATCCACTAATTACTCCAACATTCACTCAAGTAGCTGCTATTTGTAATGGGGAAAGCTTAACAGTATTGCCGACTACATCGAATAACGGAGTAACAGGAACCTGGTCACCAGCTATGGACAATACGCTGACCACCACCTATACTTTTTCACCAGATGGGTCAGAGACGTGTGCGGTCAATGAAACCATGACAATCACAGTGAATCCATTGATTACACCAACCTTCACTCAAGTAGCTGCTATTTGTAATGGGGAAAGCTTAGCAGTATTGCCGCCTACATCGAATAACGGAGTAACAGGAACCTGGTCACCAGCTATGGACAATATGCTAACCACCACCTATACTTTTTCACCAGATGCGTTAGAGACCTGTGCGGTCAATGAAACCATGACAATCACGGTGAATCCACTAATTACACCAACATTCACTAAAGTAGACCCTATTTGTAATGGGGAAACTTTAATAGCATTACCCACCACATCGAACAACAACGTAATAGGAACCTGGTCACCAGCTATGGACAATACGCTAACCACTACTTATACTTTTTTACCAGACACCACACAACCGGGTCAAGCTTGTGCGGTCAATCAAACGATGGAGATCTCGGTGAATCCATTAATTACACCAACCTTCACTCAAGTAGCTGCTATTTGTAATGGAGATGTTTTAGCAGCATTACCCACTACATCGAACAACAACGTAATAGGAACTTGGTCACCCGCGATGGACAATACTGCAACTACGATATATACTTTTACCCCAGACACCACACAACCGGGTCAAGCTTGTGCAGTCACTGAAACGATGACCATCACGGTGAATCCAATTACTCCAATATTCGCTCAAGTAGCTGCTATTTGTAATGGGGAAACTTTAGATGCATTACCCACTTCATCGGACAACAATATTACAGGAACCTGGTCACCAGTAATGGACAATACGCTAACCACTACCTATACTTTTTCACCAGACACTACACAACCGGCTCAAGCTTGTGCAGTCACTGAAACGATGACCATCACGGTGAATTCACTAATTACAGCAACTTTCACTCAAGTAGCTGCTATTTGTAATGGGGAAACTTTAATAGCATTACCCACCACATCGAACAACAACGTAATAGGAACCTGGTCACCAGCAATGGACAATACGCTAACCACGACCTATACTTTTTCACCAGACACCACACAACCGGGTCAAGCTTGTGCAGTCACTGAAACGATGACCATCACGGTGAATCCATTGATTACTCCAATATTCGCTCAAGTAGCTGCTATTTGTAATGGGGAAGCTTAGATCCATTACCCACTAAATCGGAAAACAATATTACAGGAACCTGGTCACCAGCGATGGACAATACGCTAACCACCACCTATACTTTTACACCAGATACGTCAGAGACCTGTGCTGATTTAATGACACTAGAAATTGTTGTTAATAATATTGTAAATTCCATAAATAGTATTAGAGTTAAAGTAAATCTGGTTCCTTCTTCTTTTGATGATAATCAATCAATAGAGGTAATTGCTTCAGGAGGTACTGCTCCTTATGAGTATAAATTAGAAAATGGACCTTGGCAAGACAGCCCTATTTTTAATGATATAACAGATTATTTTTATATAGTTTTCGTTCGTGAGAAGACAGCCTGCAATAATCAACCGGCGACTTCTGTTCAAGTAATAAATCATCCTGTTTTTTTTACACCTAATAATGATGGTTTCAATGATATTTGGAATATTAAAGGCTTAGAAGTGCAACCAGAAGCCCAAATAACTATTTATGATAGGTATGGCAAAATTATAACTATTTATAAACCTACTAGCCCTGGCTGGGACGGTTTATATAATGGTAAAAAAATGCCGTCTAATGATTATTGGTTTACAATTGAATATATTGATACAGAAAATATCCCTAGAGTTTTTAGATCACACTTCTCATTAATTCGTTAAGTTCTTAAAAGCTAAAAATTAATTTATATATTTTCTAACAAGAATCATTAAAAAAAATGTATCATCACTTTTAAACGTGAACTAAAACAGTACAATGACAGAAAATTTAACAAAAGCAACATTTTTAGAAAAAGTATTCAATTTTGAAAAAAATAAAGAGTGGAAATTTGAAGGAGAAAGACCTGCAGTAATAGACTTTTATGCAGAGTGGTGTGGACCATGTAAAGCTTTAGCGCCAATTTTAGAACAACTTTCAGAAGAATACGGAGACAAAATTGATGTTTATAAAATAGATACAGAAGCTGAGCAAGAATTGGCTGCGGCATTCGGAATTAGAAGTATCCCTTCTATGTTATTTTGTCATGCAGAAGGGCAGCCACAAATGGCAAACGGCGCTTTACCAAAACCAGAATTAGAACGCATTATTGCGGATGTTTTAAAGGTTACAAAATAATAATTTTTTGTAATTTATATATTTCACAGAAAGAACATTCTATGATTTTGACAAGGTTGTTAAATGCAAAAAGCTAAGCAAATAAAGTAGCAAAAGCTTCTTCTATTTTACCAACTAAAATATGGTTTATAGTGTGTTTTTTTGAGGTTATTTTATTTTGGTGCAACAAACGTTTTGTAACCCAATTTTTCTGCTTCTAAAATTCGTTAGTCAATTTTAGAAACGGGTCTAGTTTCACCTGCCAAACCAACTTCTGCTGCAAAACATACATTGGGTAATACCGTTTAAAATAATTTTCAAATAGTTAGGGATCAATACCAAAAGTTGCGGAGTAAAATTTAAAAGCTAAACTTTGATATTTAAAATATTTAAGATTTGGAGGGTTGAATAGATGTAGTTAAATTATTATTACCAGAACTTCTTGTAAACTATTTTAACCTATTAATAATAGTTAAATTATTAGGATGAATCATCTAAAAATTAAAGCGTTTAGAGTTCAGTTTAGGTTGTTAGAAATAAAGAATTCTTCCTTTTTAGACTCTCAAATATTTATGCATAAATTCTAAATACCACAACTTTTGGACTTGATCCAGAATATTTTTAATTTAATTTTATGATTTTAGTTTATTTGGCTTCCTAAATATTTCTTATCTTTGTTTAAGAAAAAATCATAAACGTTAAACAAAAAAAACATGAAATTATTTAAACTATCAGTTTTATTTATCTTTTTATTTGCTCTCACAAGTTGTGGAGGAACAGATAAAAAAAAGGAAGAATCAACTCCTAAAAAAGAAATAAAAACCCCAAAAAAAACAAAACCAGAAGTCGATTTGTACAGCGATATTGAGGCATCTAACAATATTTTGTTGACTTCTAGTGACGCATCTGTATATAGCAAAGAAATATTAAAGGTTGAAGGAAGTAAAAAAGTGAAAATTACTTTTAAACATACTGGCAAAATGGATAAAAAAGTAATGGGACACAATTTTGTTTTACTCAAAAAAGGAGTTAGCATGTCTTCATTTGGTAAAGAAGCAGCAAACGCAGTCTCAAATGGATATATACCAGAAAATACACAAGATGTTATTGCATATACCAAATTAATTGGTGGAGGTGAAGAAACAACAATAGAGTTTGATGCTCCAGAAGTTGGAACATACAGATTTATTTGTACTTTTCCTGGACATTATATAGCTATGAACGGAAAGTTTATTGTAATTTAAGTATAAAATCTTAAAACAGATATAGAAAAGCAAGAAATTAGTAATTTCTTGCTTTTCTATATCTGTTATTTTTTACCAAAAATAGTATTCAAGTAGTTTCTTATAAAATTGTAAACTAAGCAAATAAAGTAGCAAAAGCTTCTTCTATTTTACCAACTAAAATCAGGTTTATAGTGTGTTTTTTTGAGGTTATTTTATTGTATTTTGATGCAACAAACGTTTTGTAACCCAATTTTTCTGCTTCTAAAATTCGTTGGTCAATTTTAGAAACGGGTCTAATTTCTCCTGCCAAACCAACTTCTGCTGCAAAACATACATTTGGATTGATGGCAATATCTTCATTGGATGATAAAATTGCAGCAACAACCGCTAAATCAATTGCAGGGTCGTCTACATTTATACCCCCAGTAATATTTAAAAACACATCTTTTGCGCCCAATTTAAAACCTGCTCTTTTTTCAAGAACAGCTAAAATCATGTGTAAACGTTTTAAGTTATAACCTGTTGTAGAGCGTTGTGGAGTTCCGTAAACTGCGGTAGAAACTAACGCTTGAATTTCTATCATTAAAGGACGGATTCCTTCTAAAGTGGATGCAATTGCTGTTCCACTTAAATCTGCATCTTTTTTAGAAATCAATATTTCTGACGGATTTGAAATTTCTCTTAATCCGTTTGATAGCATTTCGTAAATTCCTAATTCTGATGTAGAGCCAAACCTGTTTTTTTGAGATCTTAAAATTCGGTATGTATGATTTCTGTCGCCTTCAAATTGTAAAACAACATCAACCATATGTTCTAAGATTTTTGGACCGGCAATGTTTCCATCTTTGTTGATGTGACCAATTAATAAAACCGGAGTAGCCGTTTCTTTGGCAAATTTTATCAATTCTGCAGCCGTTTCTCTAATTTGAGAAATACTACCAGGAGAAGCTTCAATAGCACTTGTGTGCAATGTTTGAATGGAATCTATAACCAAAACTTCCGGTGCTGTTTCTTCTATGTTTTTAAAAATTTGTTGCGTATTCGTTTCTGTTAAAATTAAGCAATTAGAGTTTTTCCCTTCTAATCTTTCTGCTCTCATTTTTATTTGAGACTGACTCTCTTCACCAGAAACATACAATACTTTTTGACGGATGTTTAAAGCAACTTGTAATAATAAGGTTGATTTACCAATTCCCGGTTCACCGCCTAAAAGTGTAACAGAACCTTTTACCAATCCGCCACCTAAAACCGTATCTAATTCGTTGTTATTCGTAACAACTCGTTCTTCAGGATTTAATTGAATATCAGCAATTTTTAAAGGTTTATTTACCCTTTGTTTTGCTGTGGTAGATTGTTTCCAAACACGTTTTTCTTCTTTGTGAATTATTTCTTCTACAATGGTATTCCATTCTTTACAGGCGCCACATTGCCCAACCCATTTTGCATGTTGAGTTCCACAATTTTGACAGAAAAAAGTTGTTTTGGTTTTTGACATTTATTTACTTACAAATTTTGAAAGTAACAAAGTTACAAGTTTCTACAATCTCATAAAATAAAGTTTAGTTATTTTATTAAAAATAAATAGATTTCACAGATTTTTAAAAATGTTAATTATTAATTTAATGCACTAAGATTGTATTTTTTCTAATAAATTCTTATGAGTTGTAAAATGGCCTTCGTTGATTCTTTTTTCAGCTTCCTTTACTTTTGAACTTATATTTCTTTACATTAGTGTCCGATAAAACTACAAATTTTAATTAAACCCATTTTTGAGCCCAGTAAACACGTTCTATATTTTTCTTTTTGAGTTAGCAAGGTGTCTATTTAAAAAGTTGCAGTTGTATATCTGGAGGTTTTGATGTGAGTTCCCACCATTGTTTGTTTGGGTTTTCGAGAAATTTAAACAGATCAATGTAGGTCATCAGATGAAATCTCATCACAGAAACCATATTTGAATATGCCCATTTTCGTTTGATTTTTCTTTGTATCACAAGCATGATGAGTTGAATGATTAATGCTGACCATATCTGAATCTCTATTGCATTTTGATTATCTCCAAGAAAATATTTAAGGGGAAAGTTCTGCTTGAGTCTTTTAAACATCGTTTCAATCTGCCATCTGTGTTTGTATATATCTGCTACTTGGTCTGGAGATATTTCTGCATTATTGGTGATAAACTCATATACCTTTTCTTTTGTAGCATCCCAATAAGCAACTCTTCTTATTTGAATAGATTTATCGTCTTTTTCTATCAATATAAGTTCATCTTTTAGTATTGCATCACTTGTTTTGTCTGCTAAATCAAATTCTTTAATGCTTTTATAGACAGCATTGTCTTTTTGGCGAGTTACAAAGTAAATATCATTTAAAGTCCACTCTAAATATTGGAGATAATCATTGTATGCTTTATCAAAAACGACAAAAGAATCTTTCTCTAAATTTAACTCTTTTAAAAAAGTGTGGTCGTGAGTAGCAGCACTGCTAAAACGTATCAGACAAGGTACATCTTCCAAAGCATTTATCATTGTGTGCATCTTTATACCTCCTTTTTTCTTACCTGTAATAGGATTACGACCAACTCCTTTTAAAATATCACTAAATAGGCTGATTGTGGTAGAATCTACAATTTTTAAATTCTTTACAGGAGATTTTAATGGACTGCTGTCCGATAAAAATGGAGCGTAGCGTTTGTATAATTTTGAATAAATTGCTCCAAAGACTTCACTGGTTCTTTTCTTGTTAGCATCTGACAATGTACTTCGCTTAGGGAAATGTTTTAGATTTAAATGGCTGATACGCCCTTCACAAGCTAATAAAACGGTCGACAACTCTCTAAGTGAGGAAACTCCACTCATTGTGGCATAAAGCATCGTGACTAAATGGTCGTAGGTTTTAAACTTTTTGTAGTAGCGGTCACTGTTATAGATTTTGGCTGTCCGAGTAATATCTGCTTGTGGTATATATTTTAAAATCTGTTTAATTATTGGTGTTCCGCTAAAGTGTGTACTTTTGTTCATATCTCAATTTTGTGGTAAAAATCAAGATATAAATAAAGCAGGAAATCCAACTATGGAAATCCTGCTTTTAAAATTATTTATCGGACACTAATGATTTCTTTAGTTAAAGATTCAGAATTTACTGAGTTCACAACAATATCCGAAGACATTTTTTGGCTTTTATAATGTATATTAGACATAGCCTCTACTTCATTTAGACTATTTTCATTAGTTTTTAAAATCCATTTTACTAAAGCTTTTCTTTTTCTGATAGTTTCATACAATTGCTTTTATCAAAGAAAGTTTTTTTAAGCAAGAAATAAGTTTAAAAGCTTTTCTAAAAGTTGGTAAATAGGTGCGTTAGCGATTGAAACGACATCCTTTTTGCTTTTTTGTAAAAAGATATAGTGTAAAGCGCGACCTTTAGGGAACGCCCAAAAATTATTTTTTATTGTAAATAGGAAGCACTAAAAATGCCAAACCACCAAAAATAATAATCATTGCAGTTTGTGCGGTCCACATAATCCAGCCAAAAGCAGTTGCAGGTTCTGTAGGAATATCAAATAAAGCCAATGCACCAGCAACCGCAATTGGGTATAAACCGATGCCGCCATTTGTTGCAGCAATAGAAAATCCGCCAGCAATAAAGCCAATTAAAATTCCGCCTAAAGGAACATTTAAACCATCAATTGCTGGGATTGTTGCCCAGAACATGGCAACATACATTACCCAAATAAAAATGGTATGAAAGATAAATGCCCATTTGTTTTTCATTTTAAAAATGCTGGTAACACCTTCTATTAGACCAGAAACAAAGGTTTTTATTTTTAATAAAAACCCTGATTTTGCTTTTTTTACAAAGGATGAAAAAATATAGAAACCAATAGTTAAAACGGCTAAACCAATGATAATCTTCGTTGGATTAAAATTCTTTGTAAGTAAATTGTAAATAAAATCGAACTGTACAAAAAGTGTAATTAAAACAATGCTAAGCATCATAATTAAATCGGCAATTCTTTCTGCTACAATGGTGCCAAATCCTTTTTCAAAGGGAACATTTTCGTAATTTGTTAGCACTAAAGCTCTAGAGACTTCGCCAGCTCTTGGCAAGGCTAAGTTTACTAAATAACCAACTAAAACTGCCAAAACATTGTTTGCGAATTTTGGCTTAAAACCTAATGGTTCTAGCATAAATTTCCATCTATACGCTCTAGAAAGATGGCTTAAAATACCAAAGAATAATCCAAGGAAGATCCAACTATAATTGGCTTCTTTAAAATATCCAATAAGCACATCCATAGAAATTTTAGAGAGCGAATACCACACTAAAAAACCTCCCAAGATGAGAGGTAATACTATTTTTAAAACTTTTTTAATGTTCAATACTTTAAGTAAGAGTGTTGTCTTTTTCGTTTGGAAAAACGAGTGAAGGTTTAAATTTCTTTGCTTCTTCGAAATCCATAAAAGCATACACAATTAAGATTAAAATATCGCCTACAGCAACTAAACGGGAAGCAGCGCCATTTAAAGTGATTTCGCCACTTTTTCTTGGACCTGGAATTGCATAGGTTTCTAAACGGTTTCCATTATTGTTATTTACAATTTGAACGCGTTCACCTTCTATAATATTGGCTGCATCCATTAAATCTTCGTCAATGGTAATGCTTCCTATATAATTTAAATCGGCACCTGTAACTTTTACACGATGGATTTTAGATTTGACTACTTGTACTAGCATGTTGCAAAAATACTATTTTTTTGTTTATAAATTATGTAATCGGATGTTATCAATCAATCTGATTTTGCCTACAAAAATCGCAATAAAAGCACGATATTTTTTGCCAGATTCCTTATTTTTTATGGTTTCTAATGTTTTTTCATCAGCAATTGTAAAATACTCTAATGTAAACAAAGGGTATTTTTTAAACTGATCTTCTACCCATTGGGTAAGGTTATTAGGGTTTTCTACCCCAAATTTCTTACGTACTTCTTTTAATGTTTTGTAGATAAAAGGCGCAGCTTCCCTTTGTTGCTCTATAAGTCTTGCGTTTCTAGAACTCATCGCTAAACCATCTTCTTCTCTAAAAATAGAACATCCTTTAATTTTTATATTAATGCGATGTTTTTTCACCATTTTTTTGATGATTTGCAATTGCTGAAAATCTTTTTGGCCGAAATAAGCTCTATGAGGTGCTACAATTTCGAACAACGTTTTTACGATTGTGCCAACACCGTTAAAATGGCCATCTCTAAACTTACCCTCCATTTTATGCTCTAAACCATCAAAATCAAATGTATCAGCAACTATTTTTTCATTATAAATCTCTTTTACAGAAGGATAAAAAAGCACATCGCAAAAAACACTCTCTAATAATTTAATATCGTTTTCTATGGTTTTAGGATATTTTATTAAATCGTCATTGTTATCAAATTGAGTGGGGTTTACAAAAATGCTAACCACAATAATATCGTTTATTTTCTTGGCTTGACTAATTAAAGATAAATGACCTTTGTGCAAAGCGCCCATTGTTGGTACAAGACCAATGGTCTTTTTTTGTGCTTTTAGGTCTTGTAAATAAACTTTTAATTCGTTTTTATACTTGAAAATTTTCATTCTAGAACTTTAGGAAATGTATGCAAACTTACCATTTTAACACGATATTAGAAGAATAATTTGTATTTTTGCCAATCTTATAAAAATAGTTTGAATTAATGAAGGACAAGAGAATTTTATTTGTATCATCTGAAGTGGTTCCTTATTTACCAGAAACGGAGCTGTCTTCTACCGCTTTTATATCGGCAAAAAACGCTCATTCTAAGGGGGTTCAAACTCGTATTTTTATGCCTAGATATGGTGTAATTAATGAGCGAAGACATCAATTACATGAAGTAATTCGTTTATCTGGAATGAACTTAGTTGTAAATGATATAGACATGCCTTTGATAATTAAAGTTGCTTCGATCCCAAAAGAGAGAATGCAAGTTTATTTTATAGATAACGAAGAATATTTTAAAAGAAAAGCTGTTTTTACGGATGAAGACGATGAAATGTTTTCAGACAATGATGAACGTGCAATTTTCTTTGCGAAAGGAGTTGTAGAAACTGTAAAAAAATTAAACTGGGCGCCAGATATTATTCATGTTCATGGATGGATGGCCTCGTTATTACCGTTATATCTAAGGAGTTTTTACAAAGAAGAGCCGCTGTTTACAGAAAGTAAAATTGTGACTTCTTTATACAACAATGGTTTTGAAGGTGAATTAAGCGCAGACTTGGCAGAAAAAGTAAAGTTTGATTTATCGGAATCTGACAAGCTAGCAATAATACAAACACCAAACCATACCAATATTTTAAAAAGTGCGATAGAAAATTCTGATGCTATTATTCATGGAAGTGAAATAATCTCGGACGAATTGAGTTCTTTTATAGAACAAAAAGGAATACCGGTTTTAGAATATGAATCAGGGAATTTAAAGGAATCTTATTTAAATTTTTACGCTGAATTATTAGCGGCTAATTAATTGTTTATAAAGTGAGAAAAGTTATTATAAAGAGTGTTTATGTAGGTATTTTGTTGTGGTTTTTTTTAGCAACCATATCATGTGAAGAAGATTTTACAGACATTGGATCGAATGTTATAAGTAATACAAAATTTAGTACAAATTTCTTTAATATAGAAATTACTGCAGAAAATAGTATTCTGGAAAAAGTAAAGTCTGATAATATTACTAGAGAGCCTGGGCAATATTTATTAGGGGTTTATAAAAGTGCAGATTATGAAAAACTAGAGGCTTCAATGGTTTCTCAAATAGCAATAAGTGCAGGTTTAACCCTACTTGAAGCTGATACAATTGCAAAATATGAAACAAGTACAACCTCTATTATTACAACGATAGATACTGTTTTTATAAAACTACCTTATCAGGCTACTTTAATTGAAAGTACAGCAACAGGACCAAAATATACTTTAGACTCTATTGTGGGAGATCAAACTAAGGCGTTTACATTTAACGCATATCAGACAAGCACCTATTTAAGTAGATTAAACCCCGCAGATCCTTCTAAATTAAATAGTTACTTTTCTAATGATGTTTTTGATAAAAAAGGTGATGCATTAAACGCTGTGTCTAATTTTGAGTTTAAACCGAGTGCACATGATACGGTAATGATCATCAAAAGATGGGCAAGCAATAAAACACTTGTTACAAGAGATACCGTAAAATATTCAGCTTCAACATCAACAGTTGTCCCTCTGCCATTTGCTGCAATTCCTTTAAATGAAGACAAGTTTAAGCAACTATTTTTAGATAAATATGGTTCTTCAGATTTTGATTCACAAGATGCATTTAACGATTATTTTCGAGGACTTATTTTAGAGGCATCAGGAAGTGAAGGTTCGTTAATTTCGTTTAATTTCATTAATTTAGTTGCGGCTTTAAGACCATCTATAGAGGTTTATTATACCAATACAGCTATCAATACGCAATCAGGAGATACAATTAAAACATTTAGAAAAAATAATTCTTTTTTATTGTCTGGAGTTAGAAGTGCTATTTATAAGATGGACGAAAAAACATATCCTGTAAACAACGAAATAAAATTACAAGGAACAGCAGGAAGTGAAGCCTCAATAGATCTTTTTGGTCCAGACTTAGATAATAACGGTATTGCTGATAAAATTGAGGAATTAAGAGCTAAAAATTGGTTAATTAATGATGCGTCTTTATCATTTTATATAAATCAATCTTCGGATACAACCGCGATACCTTTCAGGTTGTATATGTATAAAACTGCAGATAATTCTAGTACAAGTGAAAATCTAACGCAAATAAAAGACTCCTATTCAGAGCCTAATTTTGGAGGCTTTTTAGAAAGAGATGCAAGCGGAAAAGCAGAAAAATATACTTTTAGAATAACAGATTATATTTCTGATATTTTAAGTGGTGCAGAAACTGTTTCATCAATTTTAAAATTAAAAGTTCATAATATATCGGATGATCCTATTTCTACTACTCTTTTTACAAATTACAATTGGAGTCCAAAAGTAATTACACTTTTAAATCAAGATGCTTTAAATGGAGATAAAAGAGCAATATTAAAAATTTCTTATTCAGAGAAAAAGAATTAATATAATTGAATTAACCAACCCAAAAAAAAATGTTATGTGTGGAATATCGGCCTATATAGGTTATAGAGAGGCTTATCCAATCGTGATTAATGGTTTAAAAAGATTAGAATACAGAGGGTATGATAGTGCAGGGGTAATGATCTATGATGGTGCTCAAATGCAATTATCTAAAACCAAAGGAAAGGTATCGGATTTAGAGCTTATTACGGATAAAGATGAAAAAAGAAAAAAAGGAAATATTGGTATCGGGCATACACGTTGGGCAACTCATGGAGTTCCTAATGATGTAAATTCTCATCCGCATTTATCTCAATCTGGAGATTTAGTTATTATTCATAACGGAATTATAGAAAACTATGATACTATAAAAAAAGAATTAATAAGCAGAGGTTATACTTTTAAAAGTGACACAGATACAGAGGTATTAGCAAATTTAATTGAAGAAGTAAAGAAAAATGAAGGTTGTAAATTAGGTAAAGCGGTACAATTAGCTTTAACGAATGTTGTTGGTGCTTATGCCATTGCTGTTTTTGATAAAACAAAACCAGATGAAATAGTGGTTGCTCGCTTAGGTAGTCCTATTGCTATTGGAGTAGGTAAAGACAATAAGGAGTTTTTTGTGGCCTCTGATGCTTCGCCTTTTGTAGAGTATACAAAAGATGCTATTTATCTAGAAGATGAAGAAATGGCTATCATTAAAATTGGTAAAGGAGTAAAAGTTCGTAAAATTAATGATGATTCTAGAGTAGATCCAATTATTCTAAAACTTCAAATGAGTTTAGATCAAATTGAAAAAGGCGGTTATGATCACTTTATGCTTAAAGAAATTCATGAACAGCCAAAAGCAATTACAGATACGTATAGAGGAAGATTATTAGCTGATAAAAATATGATTAAGATGTCTAGTATAGAGGACAATCTTGATCGGTTTTTAAATGCAAATAGAATTATTATAGTTGCCTGTGGTACTTCTTGGCACGCTGGTTTGGTTGCAGAATATCTTTTTGAAGATTTAGCAAGGATTCCGGTTGAAGTAGAATACGCATCAGAATTTAGATATAGAAACCCTATTGTAACAGACAAAGATGTAGTAATTGCAATTTCACAATCTGGAGAAACAGCAGATACGCTCGCTGCTATTAAATTAGCAAAATCTAAAGGCGCTTTCGTTTACGGAGTTTGTAATGTTGTTGGTTCTTCTATTGCCAGAGAAACGCATTCAGGAGCTTACACGCATGCAGGTCCAGAAATTGGAGTAGCATCAACCAAAGCGTTTACAACACAAATAACCGTGTTAACCTTAATTGCTTTAAAATTAGGTCAAGCAAATAAATCTTTATCAGATGATGTTTTTAAAAACTATCTAGATAAGATGCAATTAATCCCAGAGCAGGTTGAACAATTGTTGAAAATTGATGACCATGTAAAGTCGATTGCAGCGGTATATAAAGATGCGAAAAACTGTTTATACCTAGGAAGAGGTTTTAATTTTCCGGTTGCTTTAGAAGGTGCTTTAAAGTTAAAAGAGATTTCTTACATTCATGCAGAAGGATATCCTGCAGCAGAAATGAAACATGGACCAATTGCTTTAATTGATGAAAATATGCCAATTTTTGTTATTGCTACCAACAGGGGGCATTATGAAAAAGTTGTAAGTAATATTCAAGAAATAAAAGCGAGATCAGGAAAAATTATTGCTATTGTAACCAAAGGTGATACACAGGTTAGAGATATTGCAGATCATGTTATTGAAATTCCTGATACAGAAGAAGCATTAACACCATTATTAACTACAATTCCTTTTCAGTTGTTATCATATCATATCGCCGTAATGTTAGGAAGAAATGTAGATCAACCTAGAAATTTAGCAAAATCGGTTACGGTGGAGTAGTCGGCAGATATCTAGGTTGATTTCTTTCATTTTAAAGGTATTTCGACGGGTTTTAGGACTGCGGGAGTACTGTTTATTTTACCCGAATTTGTGACATAATTGTCGAGGGAAACTTTCAACTTTGTATTTTTAGTTCATGAGTCTGATCGGAGTGGTTATATGAAACCACTGTTCGATTTAAAATTGTTCTGAGAACTTTTGTTTTACCCTCAACAGTCCATTCAGAATAAGATCTAAAATATGAATCCAATAAGGTTAGGTTACTATATCAAGATGTTTGTCTTCCAATTCTTTTTCTCAATGAGTTAACGAGTTCAACTTCTAAAAAAACCTTTCTGAAATCATCATTCATTGAGTTTTTTAAAGACTTATATACGTTAGGACTACTATAACCTTTTAACAGATTTTGTTTTTCCACTTCCACTAAACCATTTGTAATGGTCTCCTTATTGTCCTTCAATTCACTAAGTCTATCTAAAACTCGTCGTTCTGATTGTTCTATTAATAGAGAGAATTCTAAATTATCATTTTCAATGGAAGATTTCAATGAGATGATTAAAGAATTAGGTTCTTTTAAAAGGTTCAAAACTGAATTCCATTGGAACTCTTCCATAGAACCTATGTTTAAAAACTTTTTCATATCACATTCTTCGTCTGATGTAGATAACATGTTAAAAGTTATCTCTGATAATGGACAATAGTAATGATGAACACCTTTGGTTTCATTTACTTTACCCTCCAATAGGTCTACTACAGTAACAATACATGACGTTTCTCAGTAAGAACTTTCTTTTAGCTCTATTAAACTGACCTCTTCTTTTTAGTTTTTTTCTCTAAACATCTTAATTTCTTGAAAAAGTTTTTTAAAAACATAAATCGCCAAGTATTTAATGAGCGCTATTTAATGAATATAACTCCACTCCATTTGACGTAATAAAATTAAAAATTAGAAGAGGCTTAAAATATGATTTTTACCATACTTTGTCGTGAATTTTGGTAGGATTATTATCGTTCCAAATTGTAAGAATATCTGTTGCAACACTAGCCCCGCTTCCTGCAGCTATTGCAAATTGACTTCTACAGCCAGCAATAGTTCCGCAACAATATAAGCCGCGTTGTATAAAATGATTTTTATTTTTTAATTGAATTCTATCTTTATCTGGATTTGCTTTTTCATGCGGAATAACAAACGCCTCTAAACCTTTTATTGAAAAGGGTTTTGAATAGTTTAAAGCCAGCACTACAATTTTTGATTGATAGGTAGTTTTATTAGTTGTTACTATATAATTACTATTAATTTCTTCTACGGATAAAACTTTCTCATTTTCAATTTGAGAAACAGCAGGATATAAATTTGATAAATGCTCTTTTCCGCTTATTAAAATATCTTTTCCTAATGTTTTTGGTTGCAAACCTAATACATTATTAAATAAAGCATTTTCTAAATGAGAAGTGCGTTGATGCATAATAATTGCTATTTTTTTATCCGCAGCAAAAGGTTTGTTCTTAGCTGAACCTAAAACAAGCGCACATTGCATTCCAGAAACACCACCACCAATAATTAGAGCATCAAAAATCATTTAGATAAAAAGCATTTTTATGTTTTGAGTAAAGAGTTTTACAGAAATAGCTAATAAAATCACACCAAATACTTTACGTATAATTTGTATACCTGTTACACCAATTAAACGTTCTATTTTAGAAGAAGTTTTTAAAACGATATATAAAAAGATAACATTTAAAATTACAGCGATTATAATATTTTGTACGGCAAATTCTGCTCGTAAAGAAAGTAACGTTGTTAAACTTCCTGGGCCAGCAATTAAAGGAAAAGCGAGAGGAAAAACGGTTGCAGTTACTGCTCCATGATTGGCATCATCTTTGTATAAAGTAATTCCTAAAATCATTTCTAAAGCAATAAAAAACAGAATAAAAGAACCTGCTACTGCAAAAGAATTTACATCAATGCCAATAAATTTTAATAAACTTTGTCCTAAAAACAAGAAAACGATCATTATTAAACCAGAAATTAGAGACGCTTTTTCAGATTGAATATGTCCTACTTTTTTACGCAAATCTATAATAATTGGTATGTTTCCAATAATATCGATTACTGCAAACAAAACCATAAAAGCAGTTAGAATTTCTTTGTAGTTAAAGTCCATAATAAAAAAAATTAATTTTTTGTAAAATTAGTCAACTAACTTTACGAATTAGTCAAAAATTAGAAAAAAATAATCTTATTTTTGCGAATATGTTTCAACTAGGAAAAACAATTGTTTCTGAGGATATTATTGAAAAAGATTTTGTGTGTAATTTATCTGCCTGCAAAGGTGCTTGCTGTATTAATGGCGATGCCGGCGCACCTTTAGAGAAAGAAGAAACCACAATTTTAGAAGAAATTTATCCGAAGATAAAACCTTTTTTACGAAAAAAAAGTATAGAAGTTATTGAAAAAGTAGGCACTTGGGTTACAAGTGAATCCGGCGAATTAGAAACACCTTTAATAGATGGTGCAGATTGTGCGTATGTAATTTTTGATAAAAATAAGACAGCGCTTTGTGCAATTGAAGAAGCATATAATCAAGGAGAGATTGGTTGGAAAAAACCAGTTTCTTGTCATTTATATCCTATCAGAGTTAAAGATTACAGTGAATTTTCTGCCGTAAATTATGATAAATGGGAAATTTGTGATGATGCCTGTACTTTAGGAAAAGAGCTTCAAGTGCCTGTTTATAAGTTTGTAAAACAAGGTTTGGTTCGAAAATTTGGACAGAATTGGTACGATGAATTAGAAAAAGTAGCCGAAAAACATGTAAAATAATTTTTTAAATTATACTATATAAATTTAGGACAGCATCAAATTTTTTGGTGCTGTTTTTTTTATGGCACGTTCTTTGGTTTAACAAAGTCTTAACATTTAAAAACTTTCTAATTATGAAAAACTTAAAAAAATTACCAACCAAACAATTAGAAAAATTCTCTAACATTTTTACACAGCTAGGCCTTGTAGTAGTGCTTTTTATCGTTTACCTAACGTTAGAGCACAAAACGGAGCAAAAGCAATTTGCAGTTTTAGATTTCGATCCTCCAGAAATTGTTGTTTTTCAGCCAGATCAAATTATTCAATTCACTAGGGAGGTAAAAGATATTCCAAAACCAAAAATTGCAGCTGTTTTTATTCCTGATGAACCAATTGAAAAGGGGAATAATGATATTATTGAATCCATCATTGATATACCAACAAAAACTATTGTACAAATTAATCCTGATGATATAATTGAAATTAAAGAGTTTGTTGAAGATCCAATAGAAACCGTGCCTTTTATAAACATCGAATTTGCACCAGTTTTTAGAGGATGTGAAGGTTTATCAAAAGAAGATAATAAAGTCTGTTTTGATAAGAAAATGAAGCAATTTGTGCAGCGTAATTTTAATTTAGAATTGGCAAGTGAAATAGGTTTGCAATCTGGGAAATATAAAATACAGACCCAGTTTATTATTGACAATCAAGGAAATGTAGTGGATATAAAAATTAGAGCACCACACCTTAAGTTAAAAAACGAAACGCTACAATTAATTGAAAAGCTTCCCAAATTTACTCCCGGAAAGCAAAGAGACAAGCCTGTAAAAGTTAAATATACGTTGCCCATTTCTTTTCAAGTAAATTAAAATTAACCCCAACTTTAAGTTGGGGTTTTTTATTATTTTGTATTTTTGAATTTATGAAAATCAATCAATTTTTAGATGCTACGTATTTAAAAACAGCATCACAGGCAAATATTTCTGAAGAAGAGAATCAGCAAAAAGTAGTTGACTTAATAGATGAAGCTATTTTGTATCATTATAAATTAGTGATGATTCGTTCAAAATACATTTCCTTAGCAAAAGAAATGCTTCTAAAAGTAAATGCGGATGTATTAATAGGAACTGTTATCGACTTTCCAGAAGGAAACTCATCCAAAGAACAAAAGTTAGAAGAAGCCAAAAAAGCAATTGCTTTAGAAGCCGATGAACTTGATTTTGTCTTAAATTATACTGCTTTTAAAGAAGGAAAAATTAATTTGATTAAAGCAGAGGTTTTTGCTGCCACTAAACTGTGTTTAGAAAACAACAAAGTTGCAAAATGGATTATAGAAGTTGCGGCCCTAACATCAGAAGAAATTATTGTAATTTCACAGTTGATAAAAGAAGTTGTACTTACAAATTTTGATGAAAATGCTGCTAAAAAAGTGTTCGTAAAATCATCTACCGGCTTTTTTAAAACCGAAGACAACAAACCAAATGGAGCGACTTTTGAAACCATGAAACTAATTTCTGAAAATGCAAAACCATTGCAAATAAAAGCTGCAGGTGGAGTTAGAGATTACGGAACAGCTTTAAAAATGATTTCTTTGGGAGTTGATCGAATTGGAACGTCATCCGCAAAAGAAATTTGCAATAAAGAAGAAAATGGTAACTCAAAATATTAAATTTCGTATGGATTATTTTGCACATGAAACAGCAATTATAGATGCTAATTGCAAGATTGGTAAAGGCACAAAAATTTGGCATTTTAGTCATATTATGTCCAATTGCGTTATTGGAGAATCTTGCAATCTCGGACAAAATGTGGTAATTTCTACGGATGTTATTTTGGGTAAAAATGTAAAAGTGCAAAACAACGTTTCTATTTACACTGGTGTTATTTGTGAAGACGATGTTTTTTTAGGGCCCTCAATGGTTTTTACAAATGTGATCAATCCTAGAAGTGCGGTTATCAGAAAAAATGAATATTTAAAAACAACGGTAAAAAAAGGCGCAACTATTGGTGCAAATGCAACGATTGTTTGTGGTAATACTATTGGTAAATTTGCTTTTGTTGGAGCTGGTGCAGTGGTTACAAAAGAGGTTTTGCCGTATGCGTTGGTTGTTGGAAATCCGTCGAAACAAATTGGTTGGGTGAGCGAATTTGGACATCGTTTAAAATTTGATGAAAAAGGTTTCGCGACTTGTAAAGAGAGTGGTGAAGAATATCAATTGAAGGATAATAACGTAACTAAAATTTAATATAGAAGTATGAAAGTGAAAGAAAATGATTTTTTTATTGATAAATTGATTCTAAAATATCAAACATTATCACACAAAGAAAAAACGCTTTTAAATATAAGTATTGCATTATTATTTGTACTTTTTATTATTGGATCATTCTATAATGGTGGTGAAATTCTTGGAAAGTTTTTATATACTGTTAGTCATTAACTTTTCTTAAAAGCTTCATTTCCTCGTTTTAAAATATTGAAAAAAATTAAACCATATTGTTTAGACATCAAGGCAAAAGTAGAACTTTAAAACACAATTTAAGAATCGCTTCTGTTTTGTCTTTTGTAGCCGGAATTGTAAATGTTACCGGTTTTTTAGCCTTTAAACAACTGGCAACAAATGTAACAGGGCATTTTGCTTTATTTATCACGGATGTTGCAGACTTTAAGTTCTGGAAAGGAACCATTTATTTTCTCTATATTTTTTCATTTCTCTTTGGTTCTTTTTCGTCAAGTTTTTTAATCGAGAAGTTCAGAGCAAATAGAAAGCTAAACGTTTTTGTTTTACCAACATTAATTGAATGTTTCATTTTAATGTCAATTGCGCTTATCAGTAATGTTGTAGATATAGATTATCCTAATTTAATCGTTTGTTTACTTCTCTTTGCAATGGGAATGCAGAACTCTTTTGTAACCAAAATTTCAAATGCAATTGTTAGAACAACGCATTTAACAGGGTTATTTACAGATTTAGGAATTGAACTATCTCAATTGTTTTTCCCAGAAACGCATCCGCATAGAGAAAAAATTAAAGCCACTATAAAACTGAGAATTTTTATAATTTGTTTTTTCTTTTTAGGAGGAATAATAGGCGGATACCTTTATTCTAGACTCGATTTAAAATTAAACACGCTTATTTTCGGAGCAATAATTTTGTTATTAAGTCTATTTTATGATGATTTAAGGTATAAAGTAATTAGAGCTCGAAGAAAATTTAAACATAGAAAGTAATTAACACAATGATTTGTCTAGAATCACTATAAGATTCAATGAAGGATAAACTTGTTTTAAAGCTGTAACGGGAAAAAATAATAAAGAATTTTTAAAGGATAAAGTAACACTAGAAAATTTGACTTTAGAGCAAAAAGAAGATGCATGATTGTTATTTCTGATGGAACAAGCAGACAGAAATAAAACGGTTAGTAAAGAACAGGTTTATAAAATTCTAAAATAAAAAAACCGAAGTAATTATTTTACTTCGGTTTTTTTTGCACTGCCAACTGAATATTAAAAACTGCTGACTAATCTATGGCGCCGGATTCGGAATTAAGTCGTGCACTGCATTTATTTCAGCAATAATTTCATCGGATAAATGAACATTAATGGAGTCGATATTCCCTTTTAACTGACTCATTTTTGTTGCTCCAATAATATTACTAGTTACAAATGGTAACTGATTTATAAATGCCAGAGACATTTGCGATAATGTTAAATTATGTTTTTTTGCAATTCCTAAATATTTTATCACAGCTTTTTCTGATCCTTCATTTTTATACCTAGCAATAAACCTTGGAAACAACGTTCCTCTTGCGCCATCAGGTAAATTACCATCTAAATACTTACCAGATAAAACTCCTTGCGCCAGAGGAGAATATGCCAATAAACCAATCTCTTCTCGCATAGAAACTTCGCTTAAACCCACTTCATAACCTCTATGAATTAAAGAATATGAATTCTGAATAGTTACTGGTTTTGGCAAATTGAACTCTGCTGAAGTTTGTAAATATTTCATGGTGCCCCAAGGCGTTTCATTAGACAAGCCAATGTGTTTTATTTTTCCTTGTTTGATAAGATCTTGCAAAGTTTCTAAGATTTCTAAATGTTTTTCTACTTCTTTAGAAGATGTTTTAAAAGGGTAATCTCTTACTCCAAAACAATTTACACCACGATCTGGCCAATGTAATTGATACAAATCTAAATAGTCTGTTTTTAAACGTATAAGACTTCCTTCTAGTGCTTCCGTAATATTTTGTTTATTGAATCCGCCAGTTCTAATGTGGGCTGTATAATCGCCGCCGCCAGCAATTTTACTAGCTAAAACAACTTTGTTTCTATTACCTGTTTTTTGAAACCAATTTCCAATAATTCTTTCTGTTTCTCCATACGTTTCTGCCTTTGCCGGAACAGGGTATAATTCTGCAGCATCAAAAAAGTTTACACCATTTTCAAGCGCATAATCCATTTGTTCATGTGCTTCTGCTTCTGTATTTTGATTTCCCCAAGTCATGGTTCCTAAACAAATTTTGGAAACTTTTGTATCTGTATTTGGTAATTTTGTGTATTTCATTTTTGATGTGTAATTGTTGATTTGTGTACGTGTAAAAATAAAGCTTAATATTTAATAAAAGAAAAAGCGTGTAATTTTAACAATTACACGCTTTAACAATTAAACTTTTTGAGTTATACGCTTAGCATCTGTTTTATTTGATTTTGATATATTGGTTTACTTTCTACCATTCTATTAATCGTTTTATGAAATATGCTGGTTTTAAATTGAGAGCGATTAATTCTAAAACAAAACTCATTAAAGTATGCTTGAATATGCCATTTACTTACATGAGTTGGTATTGCTCTCAACCATGACTTAACTTGCATAATCACAATGTGTAATTGTTTGAAATTAGCACCATTATTACTATATATTTGGTCAATGTCATACATCTCTTTTAAAGGTTGGTAACCTCTCCATTTATCAGTTACTATTTTAGCAGATGTGCTTATATGCTCTTCAAATATCGGGGTTAATGATTTTGCAGAATAGTCTTTGATGGATCTGATATAAACTCTTTTAACTTTATTGCCATCTGTTAATTCTACTGCGATAACAGCCTTTTTCTTTTTCGTATCATAACTTCTTCCTTGTTTGCCTTCTTCTTTCCCTCCAACAGTAAATTCATCAACATGGATTAATTTCTCTAAAGGATATTTTTGACTGCTTTTCATTGCTTTACGCACTTTTTGCATGAAATACCACGCTGTTCCTTGGCGAATGCTAAAACGTTTTCCCATTTGAATACTTGAAATACTTTTACTACTTGTACTCATTTCAAAAACCACACAAAAGGCTTTTTGCAATCCAAATTTAACTTTATGAAATAAGGTGTTTGCAGTGGCGCTTTCTAAGTGTTGACAGTTATAACAATGGTATCTATAATCTACTTTTTCACAGCCTTTGGTATGACCACATTTCATACAAGTAAATCCATCTTGCCATTTTATTTTGGCTAAATACGCTTTACAAGCAGCATCATTTGGTAATTCTTTTATAAAGTTTAGTATATCTTGACCTTCAAATTGTTCCATATCTCCTGTTTTAAAGGATATAATATATGGAAATTAAATGACTAACTCAATAAACTTTTATACTTATTTATTTTAAAATTGCTTCAATGCCTGGTAACGTTTGTCCTTCTAACATTTCTAACATTGCGCCACCACCAGTAGAAACATAGCTTACTTTTTCTGCAAAGCCAAATTGTTTAACAGCGGCAACAGAATCTCCACCACCAACTAAAGAAAAGGCTCCGTTTTTGGTTGCTTTGTCAATAGAATGCCCAAGTGCAATAGTACCTGCAGCAAACGATTCCATTTCAAAAACTCCTAAAGGTCCGTTCCATAAAATAGTTTTACATTTATTTACAACATCGTCAAAAATTACTCTAGATTTTGGTCCAGCATCAACGCCTTCCCATCCATCAGGAATTTTATCAATATCACAAATTTGTGTATTAGCATCGTTGCTAAAATCATCTGCAGCAACCACATCAACAGGAATGTGAACTTGCACATTTTTAGCTTTTGCTTGTTTTAAAATTTCAAGGGCTAATTCCATTTTATCATCTTCGCAAATTGAGTTTCCAATTTTTCCTCCTTGTGCTTTCACGAAAGTAAAACTCATTCCGCCACCAATAATTAAATGATCAACTTTGTCTAAAATATTTTCAATTACCGTAATTTTTGAAGATACTTTTGCACCTCCTAAAATTGCTAGAACTGGTTTTTCAGAGTTGTTTAAAACTTTATCGATACTTTCAATTTCTCTTGCTAATAAGTTCCCAAAACATTTATTTCCTTCAAAAAATTGTGCAATAATGGTAGTTGATGCATGCGCTCTGTGAGCAGTTCCAAAAGCATCATTTACATAAATATCTCCTAATTTAGAAAGTTGTTTTGCAAAAGCAACATCACCTTTTTCTTCTTCTGCATAAAAACGAAGATTTTCTAATAATAAAACCTCTCCATTTTCTAAATTAGCAACAGCTTCTTCTGCCTTTGCGCCAATACAATCATCAACAAATTTTACTTTTACTCCAATAATAGTTGTGATTTCATCAACAATATGGCGCAAAGAAAATTCCTCTTGTTTTCCTTTTGGACGCCCTAAATGCGACATTAAAACGCAACTTCCGCCGTCTTTTAAAATCTGAATAATAGTTGATTTTGCAGCTTCAATTCTAGTAGCATCTGTAACTTCAAATTTGTCATTTAAAGGCACATTAAAATCTACACGTATAATTGCTTTTTTATTTTCGAAATTAAAATCTTTCAGTGTTTTCATTATTGTTGGTATTTTCAACAAAAATACTTTTTTATTTACGGTTATTAAAATTGATAACTCAAAATTTAAGATAACGTTTGCGTAATTTAAATTGTTTAAAATTTGCCTTGAATTCTAGAATTAGTGCGGAACAAATTTTTATATTTGTAAATGCTTTTCAACCAAATTATAGGTCAAGAACATATTAAAAAACATTTGCAACAATCTGCTGAAAATGGCAGAGTTCCGCATGCACAATTATTTGTGGGTAAAGAAGGTTCTGGGACATTGCCAATGGCGATTGCTTATGCGCAGTTTTTATTATGTAATTTTTCTGATGCTGTTGATTCTTGTAATATAAAGTGTAATAAATTACAACATCCAGACTTGCATTTTGCATTTCCTGTAACTACGAGTGATGCTGTGAAAAAACATCCTGTAAGTGATTTATTTTTAGAAGATTGGCGTCATTTTGTTGCCGACCAACCCTACGGAAGTTTATTTAATTGGTTGCAACAAATTGGAGTAGAAAACAAGCAAGGATTAATAGGGGTTGATGAAGCGGAAGCTGTTGTAAAAAAATTACAATTAAAAAGTTACGAAGGCGGATTTAAAGTAATGATTATTTGGATGGCAGAAAAAATGAACATTGCTGCTGCCAATAAATTATTAAAACTGATTGAAGAACCGCCGAATAAAACTGTTTTTTTGCTGATTACAGAAAATGAAGAACAGATTATAAATACAATAAGATCACGTTGCCAAGCCTTACATTTTCCTGCATTAAGTGAACAAGATATTGCAAATACGTTGGTTGTAAATCATCAAGTAGAAGACAAAGAAGCTATAAATATTGCACATCAAGCAGAAGGAAACTTTAACAAAGCGTTGCATTTAATGCAAAATGATGCTGCTGATTTGGTTTTTGAAGAATGGTTTATTGCTTGGATTAGAACTGCTTTTAGAGCCAAGGGAAACGCAGCCGTTGTGCAACAATTAATTTCTTGGTCTGATACGATTGCAAAAACAGGACGTGAAACTCAGAAACGGTTTCTAGAGTATTGTTTACAATTTTTTAGACAAGCATTATTAATGAATTATAAGTCTGATCAGTTGGTTTTTATGGAAACAAAGTCTAGCTTTGATCTTTCTAAATTTGCACCTTTTGTGCATTCTGGAAATATTCTAGACATAGAAAAAGAGCTAAATGACGCCATGTATCATATAGAAAGAAATGGAAATGCAAAAATTATTTTGCTAGATCTTTCTATGAAGTTAACGCGTTTTTTGCACAATAAAGAAGAGAAAGTTTAGGTGGATTTATTTTTTCCAAGTGCCACCAAAAACATAATTTGGGTTTTCTTTTTTTAAATTTAATACGCATTCTTTGCAGGCAAAAATCCATTTTTTGGTAAACTCATACTGAATTCTATACATAATTGAGAAATCTTTTTTACATATTTCACAGTATTTAATTCTAGGTTTCGTTGCCATTAAAACTCCTTTCGTTTTTAAAATTGAAATTACAAGTTAGTTAATCTTGCTACATATTTGCCAATTACATCGAATTCTAAATTTACAACATCGTTAACTTGTAAGGTTTTAAACGTGGTATGTTCCCAGGTATACGGTATAATTGCAACACTAAATTCGTCTCTTTTAGAATTCACAACCGTTAAACTGATGCCATTTATAGTAATAGAACCTTTCTCTATGGTGATGTTGTTTTTGCTAGATGTGTATTTAAAAGTACAAACAGTACTTCCATTTTCATCTTTCATGTTTGTGCAAGTTCCGGTTTCATCCACATGCCCTTGAACCATATGGCCGTCCAATCGATCGCCCAATTTCATAGCGCGTTCTAAGTTTACGATATCGGCTATTTTTAATTTACCAGTATTGGTTTTATCCAACGTTTCTTTAATGGCAGTTACGGTATATTCATCCTTGTTAATGTTAACAACCGTTAAACAAACGCCATTATGCGCCACACTTTGATCTACTTTAAGTTCATGTGTGATGCTACTTTTTATGGTTAAATGTGCATTTTCTTGTTCTTTTACAACGTTTGTTACTGTGCCAAGTGTTTCTATAATTCCTGTAAACATATCTCTAAAATTTCGTTACTTTTGTAGACATCAAAAATAGCAATATTACAAGAGTTATATGGATAAATCTGATAAAATAATCGTTGGAATTTCAATTGGAGATTTAAATGGAATTGGCATTGAAGTAATTTTGAAAACATTTGAAGACAAAAGAATGTTGGATTTTTGTACTCCGGTACTTTTTGGATCTACAAAAGTGATTTCCTATCATAAAAAAGCTTTAGAAATCGAAACTGCAGTTCACGGAATTACCGCAATAAATCAAATTAATCATTCTAAAATTAATATTTTAAACATTTGGAAAGAAGAAGTTGAAATTGAATTAGGTACCGCAACTAAAATTTCTGGAGATTATGCTGCAAAATCATTAGCATCAGCGGTAGCACATTTAAAAGATAAGACAATTGATGTATTGTTAACGGCGCCCATCAATAAAGAAAATATACAATCAGAAACATTTAATTTTCCTGGTCATACAGAGTATTTAGAGGCGAATTTAGAAGGTAAAAGTTTAATGATTTTAATGACAGATGAATTGCGAATTGGCTTAATAACAGGTCATATTCCAATTGCTAAAGTAGCAGAGTCTATTACGCCAGCATTAATTAAGAGCAAAGTAGAAACGATGCATGCATCATTACTTCAAGACTTCGGAATTAATAAGCCAAGAATTGCTGTTCTATCTTTGAATCCGCATTGTGGCGATAAAGGCGTAATTGGTGCAGAAGACGACGAAATTATTAAGCCAACAATAGACGAAATTAAAGAAACAGGCAAGTTAGTTTATGGCCCTTATGCCGCAGATGGCTTTTTTGGATCGGAAACATACAAACAATTTGATGGGGTTTTGGCAACCTATCACGACCAAGGTTTAGCACCTTTTAAAGCGTTGTCTTTTGGTAAAGGGGTTAATTTTACTGCAGGCTTAAATGCAGTTAGAACCTCGCCAGATCACGGAACAGGTTATGAAATTGCAGGTAAAAATAAAGCAAATCCGTCGTCATTTATTGAGGCATTGTTTACCGGAATTAAAATTTTTAAAACAAGAAAAGAGTATTTAGAACTCACTCATAATCCGTTGATTATAAAATAAAAATAAACATTCTTCTTTTTTTGATATAAAATATTGCAGAAATACATTTTTTTGTATCTTTGCCCGCTCAATTGATGTTTGATAATGAAAGGTTTGAAAGAATTCACGATACCGTTTGTAGGGTTAAAAGAAGGGAAACACCTATTCAATTACACAATTGATAATAAGTTCTTTGAAACTTTTAATTTTGATGATTTTAATAGTTCATCAATAAAAGTTTTGCTAACATTCGTAAAAAAGAGCACATTATTTGAGCTTGGTTTTACCGCAGAAGGTACTGTTGAGGTTCCCTGTGATATATCAAATGAGTTATATCATCAAGAAATAGATGCAAAGTTACCAATAGTAGTAAATTTTGGTCCAGAATATAATGATGACAATGAGGATATTTTAATTTTACCTCATGAAGCATATGAGTTAGATGTGTCTCAATTTATTTACGAAATGATTGTTTTAGCAGTTCCTAATAAAAGAGTTCATCCAAAGGTTTTGGATGGAACAATGGAATCTGAAGCACTAAAGAAATTAAAAGAATTACAAATAAAAGAAGTGAAAACTGTAGATAATACAGACCCAAGGTGGGATAAATTAAAGAATTTAATAACAGAAAAAAACACATAAAATGGCGCATCCTAAAAGAAAAATATCTAAAACAAGAAGAGATAAAAGGAGAACACATTATAAAGCAGCTGATCAACAAATTGCAACAGACCCAACAACTGGAGAGGCTCATTTATATCATAGAGCTCACTGGCACGAAGGAAAATTATATTACAGAGGTCAGGTTGTTTTAGAATCTGCAACAGCAGAAGTTTAAAAACATCTTTTTTAAAATACACCGAAACCCTCAATTTTGAGGGTTTTTTTACGTGTTTCAGGTAAAAACCATCTCTTTTGATGATTTTTAACCAAAAAAGTGAAATATTTTTCACTACTTTTGACCGTTCTAAACTTTAGAAACTAAACCTTACTTATGACTAAAATCACTGCAGCAATTACAGCCGTGGGAAAATATGTTCCTGATTATATCCTAACTAATAAAGAATTAGAGAAATATGTAGAGACTAATGATGAATGGATTACATCAAGAACAGGAATTAAAGAAAGAAGGATTTTAAAAGGCGAAGGACTTGGTACTTCTTACATGGCAATAAAAGCTGCAGAAGATTTATTGAAAAAATCGAATACAAAACCTGAAGACATCGATTTGGTAATTGTGGGTACCGCAACACCAGATTTACCAGTAGCATCAACCGCTGCTTATGTAGCTTCAGAGATTGGAGCAACAAATGCTTTTGCGTACGATTTACAAGCTGCATGTTCTAGTTTTTTATACGGGATGTCTACTGCAGCTAGTTATATAGAATCTGGTAGATATAAAAAAATACTTTTAATTGGTGCAGATAAAATGTCATCGATTATAGATTATGCAGACAGGGCAACTTGTATTATATTTGGTGATGGAGCAGGAGCTTCTTTATTTGAACCAAATAACGAGGGTTTAGGTTTGCAAGATGAGTATTTAAGAAGCGACGGAATTGGAAGAGATTTTCTAAGAATAGAAGCTGGTGGCTCTATTATGCCTGCTACAGAACAAACGGTAAAGGATAAAAAACATTTTGTATATCAAGAAGGTAAAACGGTTTTTAAATACGCAGTTTCTAACATGGCAGATGTATCAGAAAAAATGTTAACGAGAAATAATCTTACAGAAAAAGATATTCAGTGGTTAGTTCCGCATCAAGCAAATAAAAGAATAATTGAAGCTACAGCTAATAGAGTTGGTGTTGCACCAGAAAAAGTGATGATGAATATTCATAAATATGGTAATACGACATCAGCAACTTTACCTCTTTTATTAGCAGATTATGAAAATCAATTAAAAAAAGGAGATAATTTAATTTTCGCAGCATTTGGTGGAGGCTTCACTTGGGGAGCAATTTATTTAAAATGGGCATATAATTCGTAAAAAAAACAACTAAACAATAAGAAGCATGGATATTAAAGAAATTCAAAATCTTATAAAATTTGTAGCTAAATCTGGCGCTAGCGAGGTAAAGTTAGAAATGGAAGATATTAAGATTACCATTAAAACGGGTACAGAAACTACAATAGTGCAAGCTGCGCCAATGGCAAGCGTACCTCAAGTAGCTGATGCGGCAACTGCGCAGTCCGCTGCAGAAACAGTAACGGTTATTAAAGCTGATGATGATTCCAAATACCTAATTGTTAAATCGCCAATAATTGGTACTTTTTACAGAAAACCATCTCCAGACAAATCTAATTTTGTAGAGGTTGGTACAGAAATAAGCGCTGGTGATATCGTTTGTGTTATCGAAGCAATGAAATTATTTAACGAAATTGAATCTGAAGTTTCAGGTAAAATCGTTAAAGTTTTAGTGGATGATTCTTCTCCTGTAGAATACGATCAACCATTATTTTTAGTAGATCCATCTTAATTTTAGATTTCTAGATATTTAGACGTTTTAGACGCTAAATAATCAAACAATCCAATTATCTAACTAAATCTAAACTTTAAAAGATGTTTAAAAAAATATTAATTGCCAATAGAGGGGAAATTGCACTTCGTGTAATTAGAACCTGCAAAGAAATGGGTATAAAAACTGTGGCAGTATATTCTACTGCAGATGCAGAAAGTTTACACGTTAGATTTGCTGATGAAGCTGTTTGTATTGGTCCACCTTCAAGTGCTGAATCTTATTTAAAGATGTCTAATATTATATCTGCTGCAGAAATTACGAATGCAGACGCAATTCATCCTGGATATGGTTTTTTATCTGAAAACGCTAAATTTTCTAACTTATGTGAAGAACATAATATTAAGTTTATCGGTGCTACAGGGAAGATGATTGATCAAATGGGAGACAAAGCAAATGCTAAAGCGACCATGAAAGCTGCTGGTGTGCCTTGTGTACCAGGATCTGAAGGTATAATTGCTGATTTTGCAGAATGTGAAAAATTAGCAAAACTTACAGGATACCCTGTAATGCTAAAAGCTTCTGCTGGTGGTGGCGGTAAAGGAATGCGTGCTGTTTATAAAGCAGAAAATTTAAAAGACGCTTGGGATTCTGCTAGACATGAAAGTAAAGCTGCTTTTGGTAATAACGATATGTACATGGAGAAGCTTATTGAAGAGCCAAGACATATTGAAATTCAAATTGTTGGAGATTCTTACGGAAAAGCGTGTCATTTATCAGAAAGAGATTGTTCTGTACAAAGACGTCATCAAAAGCTAACAGAAGAAACACCTTCACCGTTTATGACTGATGAGTTAAGAGAACAAATGGGAAATGCAGCTGTAAAAGCGGCTGAATTTATCAATTATGAAGGCGCAGGAACTATAGAGTTTTTAGTTGATAAACATAGAAATTTCTACTTTATGGAGATGAATACTCGTATACAAGTAGAGCATCCAATAACAGAAGAAGTCGTGAATTACGATTTAATTCGCGAACAAATTCTTGTAGCTGCAGGGGTGCCAATTTCAGGTAGAAATTATTATCCACAATTACATGCTATAGAATGTAGAATTAATGCAGAAGACCCGTATAATAACTTTAGACCATCTCCTGGAAAAATATTAACTTTACATACTCCTGGAGGTCATGGAGTAAGAATGGATACGCATGTGTATGCTGGTTACACAATACCGCCAAATTACGATTCTATGATTGCTAAATTAATTGTTACTGCTCAAACAAGAGAAGAAGCAATTAATAAAATGAAAAGAGCTTTGGATGAATTTGTAATTGAAGGCATTAAAACGACCATACCTTTCCATAGACAATTAATGAATCATCCAGATTATGTAGCGGGTAATTACACTACAAAGTTTATGGAAGATTTTGTGATGAAACCCTAAAATATTTTATCAAATATATATTCAAAATAGAGAATACATATTTGTATTCTCTATTTTTTATCTTTAAGCTAAAATTGGATATCTATGAAAATTGACGGAATTGATAAAATAATCATTAAAAGTCTTGTAAACGATGCAAGAACGCCTATACTTAGTATTGCTCGAGAAGTAGGTGTTTCTGGAGCTGCCATTCATCAACGGTTAAGGAAATTAGAAAAATCGAAGTTAATAGACGGCTATAAAATGGTGATCAATCCAAAAATTTTAGGATACTCCACGACCGCCTTTATTGGTGTTTTTTTAGATTCCTCAAGCCTTTATTCGTCAGCAATAAAGCGATTAAAAGAAATTCCCGAAATTATAGAAAGTCACTATACAACGGGTAATTACGCCATTTTTATTAAGGTTTTGTGTAAGAATAACGAAGATCTAATGCAACTTTTAAACAAGGATATCCAAAACATTAAAGGCGTATCTAGAACAGAAACTTTTATTTCATTAGATCAACAGATTGATAGGCAGATAACTATTTAGGTAAAGCTATTTTAACGATAGACTTCTACCTTTGAAAGAGGTTTATAAATGATTTATCCAATAAATTAAATTACAGTTCTTTTTTATTTCGTTTTTGTTTAGATAAGAAACTTTACAAGAGGTTTTATCTTGTTTTAATTATTTTGGCTTTAGTCTAATTTATATATGTTAAATTGATAATGTCTTTAAATTCAGACAAAGCTGAAAAAGAAGTAACTATCAGCGCGACTGTTTTTTTATTGGACTTTTATTTCCATCTATGATTGCTTTTAATGCATACCAATTTAAATAATTTTGTGAATATTTTGATGAGACTCCATTGAATTTCTCTAGCCATTTTTTTAAATATTGTGCGGTTTGATTGACATGTTGAACACGATAAATTCCTTTTTTTACATACCCTTTGGCTGATACTTTTATTGTTTGATGCTCAAGTTGATTCTCTTTAGCAAAAGCTTCAAGACTTCTATACTCATCTGCACATAAAACTGTCTTTGGGACTAATTTATCCTTCAAAATATCATTTATATTTCCCCCGATATGCTACCTCTTGTGGCAACTTGTAAATGTTTATTTCCCTTTCTATCACAACTTATAAGAATTGCTGCTTTATCTTGATTGATGCCTTTTTTCTTTTTTATAAAAGCACTTTTACCTCTCTTTTTTGGCAATCGTTTTGGGCTTTGGTTTCCTTTTTCTAAAAATTCAATAAAAACAGCATCATTCTCACAAATTCCTGATAGCATTTGTTCTTTTTGGACCTTACCTAAAGCAGCAAGTATTTTATGTCTACAATCAAAAGAAGTTAGCTTGCTGATACCTGTTAATTTAATACATTTATCAAGGCTATAACCTTCCAGCATATTAGGAATATAAACTTTTAATAGTTCTTTTTTCTTTAAATGAGCTGTTACAGTGCCCGCACTCACTCTAAAATTCTTCTTGCAAGTCTGACCTCTTGCTTAACAACACATTCACGCCATTCGTCATTATTAAAGGGCTACTAAACGCTACGTGAGTTGCTTTTTGGCAAAAATATTATTTATTTAAAATAGTATTTATAAGTTGGGGGATTTATAAATTGATCCAAAAAGGACTGATTTTTCATTCTTTTTTTAATTATAAATAGTTTGAGTTTTTTTATTTTTTTGGCCTAGACATTAAAAATTAAATTTACTTATTTAAGTTCAGAAAACAAATTTTTTAGATATCTAGCCATTTATAGATAATTTGAAGAAATTGCCTTCTGTTAAAAGGTTTAAATAGATAATCATATTACTAAAGATGAAAAGTTTAATCTTTATGCTATTAATATGTTTTTTGTTGAGGTTTGTTATAACTCATTAGAAAATAAAATCTCGGGTATTAAGAGTTTTAAGAGTGGTTATTTATTAGATAAACCCGTTGTGCATTATAAATAGTTAAAAAAAGTTATTCATTTGACTATTAAAAGGCGTATATTTAATTGACAATCAATCGATTAAATACAATGAATAACTTTAGAGCAAATTACGATAAAATTTTAGAAGTCTTAGCCACAATTACAGAAAAGGAACAATTTTTACGTCAAAACAGGAAACCAAAACTAAAAGACATTGAATTAATCGCTATGAATTTAACAGCAGAATATATGGGTATAGACAGTGAATGTCAGTTGTTTCGGGATATTCCAGAATATTTGTTTGCTAAAATAGAGCGATCAGTTTACAATAAACGGAAGCGAAAATTATTTTTTGCCATTGAATTTATAAGAACTCAACTCTCCAATAAGTTCACGGAGTTTGAAAACTATTATGTAGTAGATAGTATGCCTTTGGAGATTGTAAAACTCTCAAGAAGCGGGAGAAGTAAAGTTTGTAAGGAGTACTTTTATTCAGCCCCAAATAGAGGTTATTGTGCTAGTCAAAACATGTATTATTATGGCTATAAAATACATGCTGTTTGTTCTATTGATGGCGTGTTTAAAAGTTTTGATATTAGCAAAGCTTCTGTACATGATATTCATTATTTAAAAGACATTAAAAATCAGTTTAATAACTGTGTGGTTTTAGGGGACAAAGGATACCTAAGTGCGGACTATCAGTTAGATTTATTTGAGAGTAAACAAATTAAATTAGAAGTTCCAATGCGTAAAAATCAACAGAATTACAAAAAACAAACGTATATTTTTAGGAAGAAAAGAAAACGAATTGAGACCTTGTTTTCTCAACTTTGTGACCAGTTTAAAATACGGAATAATTATGCGAAAACTTTTGAAGGTTTTAAGACAAGAATTCTCTCAAAATTAACAGCATTAACTATCATTCAATACATTAACAAATTTGTCTTTAACAGGAATATAAACAATTTAAAAGTCAATATTGTTTAAATGCACAACGGGTTATAATTAATTTACAATTAGGAGCGAATAACTTTTTAAATATTTACCTAACTAAACAAAATAATTTTACTGATAGTATTGGTTTATGGGATGCTACACAAATGGGAGAAAATGGCTAGTTTTACTATATAAAATGGAATTTAAAACTACAATTATTAAACACTTAATTCTTTTTTGTTGTTTTCTTTAAAAAAAATGCAAATTTTTAGGGTATTTTTTTTGTTTTTCTGTCTTATATAATAAATCGGTTCTCTCTTTTTACTTAAGTAAGACCCAATTAAACACATTTCAGATTTATTAACTAAATAATTTATTTATGAAACTAAATAACATTTTAAAAAATTTAATGTTTTCTTTTTTGTTTTTGCTGTCATTAACAATGGCAGCTCAAACTATTAAAGGAAAAGTAACAGACGCTTCAGGTGGTACTTTACCATACATGAATGTAGTTCAAAAGGGAACTACAAACGGAACGGTTACCGATGATAACGGTGAATTTACCATAACGGTAAAAAGTTTACCAACAAAGTTAGTGATTTCTTCTATGGGTTTTATGACCAAAGAAATAACGGTTACAAACACTACTTATGTAACAATCGTTGTAAGTGAGGACAACGCACTAGATGAGGTTGTTGTTATTGGGTCTAGAAATCCAAATAGAACAGCGATAGACTCTCCTGTGCCAATTGATATTGTAGATATTAAGGAATTAATAGCAACGTCTCCACAAGTAAATTTAAATCAGATTTTAAATTTTGTGGCTCCTTCATTTACCTCTAATACACAAACCATTTCTGATGGTACAGACCACGTAGATCCTGCAGCTTTAAGAGGTTTAGGGCCAGATCAAGTATTGGTGTTAATTAACGGAAAAAGAAGACACACCTCTTCTTTGGTAAACGTAAACGGTACTTTTGGTAGAGGTTCTGTGGGAACGGATTTAAACTCAATCCCTGCAGCTTCTATTAAAAGAATTGAAGTTTTAAGAGATGGTGCTGCTGCACAATATGGTTCTGATGCCATTGCTGGGGTAATTAACATTGTATTAAATGAAACTGTAAACGAGTTGTTATTTAATGTTACTACTGGTGGTCATTTTAGTAAAAACTCTAACGGACAAACTGGGGGTGTAGATGGTGAAACTATTAATATTAGCGCTAATTATGGTTTGCCTTTAGGTAAAAATGGAGGGTTAATTAACTTTACCGGAGATTTTGATTATAGAGAAGACTATAACAGAATGAAAGAATGGGAAGGAAGTATTTTTAATTTGTACAACACCGTAGAAAGATTTGCAAATAATGATGGTTATGATTTGTCTAAATTATTAGATAATGATGTTAACGACGTTATACAGTATGCAAATTCAGCAGGTATCAATTTAAATGGTGCTAGCACAAAAGCTGATTTACGAACTATTTTATCTGGTGATAATACTTCTGCAGAATTAACAGCTAGAGGTTTAGATAGAGCAGATTTTAATATGAGAGTAGGACAATCTCAAGTGCGTGGTGGTCGATTTTTTGTAAATCTTAAATTACCTTTAGATGATAATGGTACAGAATTGTACTCTTTTGCTGGTTTAAGCTCTAGAACTGGTAATTCTGCTGGTTTTTACAGACTTCCAAACCAAAGCAGAACTTATACTCCTGCTTATATGAATGGTTTTTTACCAGAAATTAACTCTACCATTACAGACAAATCTGTTTCTATGGGGATTAAAGGTATTGTAGGTGATGCTTGGAATATAGATTTTTCTAATACTTACGGTAAAAACTCTTTCTTATATACTATTGGTAATACGTTTAATGCATCACAACAAAATGCATCACCAGCTACTTTTGATGCAGGTGGATTTTCTTTTATGCAAAATACTATCAATTTAGATATCAATAAATTTTATGAAGATACTTTTCAAGGATTAAACGTTGCCTTTGGATCTGAATATAGATTAGAAAACTATGAAATTATTTCTGGTGAAGAGAGTTCTTATGCACAATATACCGCAGCTGGTGAAGTAATTAAATTGCCAACTCAATCACCATCTGTAGACTTCTTTGGAAGCGGAAGACCAGGTGGTTCTCAAGTGTTTCCTGGCTTTAGCCCTGCAAACGAGTTGTCGAGAGGTAGAAGTAGTGTAGCAGGTTATATAGATTTAGATGCAACATTATCTGATGCATTTTCTGCAACATTTGCAACACGTTTTGAAAACTATTCAGATTTTGGTTCTACCTTAAACTTTAAACTAGCAGGTATTTATAAAGCTTCAGAAAATTTTAGATTAAGAGGTTCTTTTAACACTGGTTTTAGAGCACCATCTCTACAACAATTAAACTTTAACTCTACGTCAACTATTTTTCAAGATGGTATCCCTGTAGAAGTTGGTACTTTTTCTAATGATAGTAGAGCTGCAAAATTACTAGGGATTCCTCAATTAAAAGAAGAAAAATCTAGAAGTTTTAGTACTGGTTTTACGGCTAAATTACCTGAGTCTAACATTACTTTATCTTTAGATGGATTTTTAATAAATATAGATGATAGAGTAGTTTATACAGGTCAATTTAAAGGTCCAGGAACAGGCACTGAATTAGACAACTTGTTGTCTCAAGCAAATGCATCTGCAGCGTCTTTCTTTGCTAATGCAATAGATACACGTTCTAGAGGGATAGATTTAGTAATTACCCACAAAGCAGATATAGGTTCTGGCTCTAGACTTACAACAGACTTAGCGGCAACCTTATCTAAAACAGAACAAGTTGGTGCCATAAATTCTTCTGAAGTACTAAGAAATGCGGGTTTAGAGAGCACTTATTTTTCTGAAGATAGCAGAATTTTCTTAGAAGAAGCTGTGCCTAGAACAAAAATAAATTTAACCAATAACTTTACTACGGGTAAATTTAATATCTTTTTAAGAAACGTTTATTTTGGTGTAGTTTCTGAAGCAACAAATTCAGTAGCAAATCAACAAGATTTTGCTTCTAAAATAGTTACAGATTTATCTTTTGGTTACAAGGCTAGCGAAAGCTTAACGATGACTATTGGGGCTAATAACTTATTAGATGTATATCCAGATAGAGCTATTCAAGCGAACAGAAGTGATGGTCGTTTTGATTGGTCTAGAAGATCTCAACAATTTGGTATTGGTGGTCGTTTCTTATTTGCAAGAGTAAGTTTAAACTTAAAATAATAACTACTCCTTTTTATTTTAAAAATAATTTTTTGAAAAGCTCTCAAAAGTACTTTACTTTTGAGAGCTTTTTTCTAAAAAAAATTGATTATGATTGCTATCAATAAAAATATCTTAGCCTTAAAACCTTCTGCTACTTTAGAGATTAATCAAAAAGTAAAAGAATTAAAAAATAAAGGTAAAACTATTTTTCATTTAGGTTTTGGGCAATCGCCTTTTTCTGTTCACAAATCTATTGTTAAAAAACTTCGAAAATACGCTACTGTAAACACCTATCTTCCAACTTTAGGGTTGCCCGAATTAATAAATCAAATAGGCGTTTTTTTAAAAGAACATCAAGGCATTACGGACACAAATAGAGCTGTTTATATTGGTCCAGGGAGTAAAGAACTTCTGTAGCAAACGATACTTTTATTAGAAGGTGTTTTTCTGATTCCGAAAGGAAGTTGGGTAAGTTACGGCCCACAAATACAAGCAAAAGGAAGCCGTTTTAAAATACTTTCTACAGATTTTGAAAATGATTTTAAATTAAAAGCTACAGATTTAGATGCTTTTTGTAAAATGGACACCTCAAAACAAAAAACTTTGATTTTAAATTCACCCAATAACCCAACAGGAGCTGTTTATACAGCACAAGAATTAACAGAAATTGCTGCTATTTGTAAAAAATATGGCGTTATTGTTTTGTCTGATGAAATTTATTCTCAACTAAATTTCAACGCAAATTACAGCCCTAGTATTTGTACATATTACCCTGAAAAAACGATTGTTTTTGGCGGGCTAAGTAAAGTGTTTTCTGCTGGTGGTTATAGATTAGGATTTATGTCTTTACCAAAAGAATTTAACTATTTAGAAACAAGTTTTAAAGCATTGTTTAGTGAAACTTTTAGTAGTGTTTCATCACCAATACAATATGCGGCAATAAAGGCTTTTAAAATGGATATAAAATTGCAATTGTATGTTGAACAGCAGTCTGAAATTTTAAAAAATATTGCTGCCTTTGTGAAAACCGAATTAGAACTGGCACAGGTTAGTTGCACAAAAGCACAAGGGGGTTTTATATGATGATTGGTTTTGAAAAACATAAAAAGCAACTTAAAAAATTAGGCTTTTTAACAAGTAAGCAATTAGCAGATTATTTATTAGACACTTATAGCGCGGCATTATTACCAGCTTCCGATTTTTATTTTAATAAGGATGAGTTTTGGTTTCGATTGGCATTTGTAGATTTTAATGAAAAAAAAACGCTTAAAAAAAACAGCCAATTAAATTTTGATAAATCGTTTGTAAAAAAGAATTGTCCAAATGTATTTTATGGGGTAGAAAAGCTAAAAGAGTTTGCTTTTACTCTTTAAAAGAAACTACGTTAAATTTATTTTCTACATACTCGCCATACGTAAAATACTGAATCCAATCGCCTAAATTTATATACGTAGAATTCTGTTGTAATTTAATTTCTAAAGGTAAGTGTCTGTGACCAAACACAAAATAATCATAGTGTTTTTCTGTGAGTTTTTGTTTACAATATAAAATGAGCCACTCGTTTTCTTCGCCTAAAAATTTAGCATCTTCATCCCCAGAAATAAGTTTGTTTTTAACAGACATATACTGCCCTAATTTTACGCCCAAATCCGGGTGAAGCCATCTAAACAACCATTTAAATAAAGGAAATGTAAACACCTTTTTCATGCGTTTATAGCCTTTATCTCCAGGACCTAAACCATCACCATGACCAATTAAAAACTTTTTATTGTTGATGAGAAACTCCTGTGGTTCGTGATATACAGTAATGTTTAGTTCTTTTTCAAAATAATCATGCATCCATAAATCATGGTTCCCAACAAAGAAATAAATAGGAATTCCGGAATCTTTAATTTCTGCTAATTTTCCTAAAACACGCACAAATCCTTTAGGAACAACTGTTTCATATTCGAACCAAAAATCAAACAAATCACCCAATAAAAAAATAGCTTCTGCGTCTTTTTTAATTCCGTCTAACCAAGCAACAAACTTTTTTTCTCTGGGGAAACTTGCTGCCGCAGTTGGTGCTCCAAGATGTTGATCTGAAGCAAAATATACTTTTTTATTTTCTGATGTAGTTATTGTAATCATTGGTGCAAAGAAAAGCTATTCCTTTTTACTTTCCAACTCTAAAACCTTTTGTAACATTTTATCGTCTTCATGTATAATTCTATAAAAGCCAATATCACCAAAAAGAGCACTTGCAATAGATGCTTTTAAGTATTTTTTAATACCTTCTTGTGATTCAGAAGATAGCTTTGCCCATTTTTTTATGTTCGTTAAATAGCTATTTAAAACAGTGTTATCTTTATCAAAATCGGTAATAAAGCTATTTACAGTCCATTTTGATAATTTTTTACGGTTGTTATCTACGTACTCAAAAGCAAAATTATTTATTGAATTAAAATAGAAATTTGAGAGGTAAGAAGTTGTGTCTATAGCAACAAAAATATCAGGAATAATGCCACCTCCGCCGTATACTATTTTTCCTTTTGGAGTTTTGTATTGTAAAGAATCTACTACTTTAATGCTGTCTCTGCTTAACAATTCTCCGCTTGCTATTCTTTTTTGATAATCTTTGTAATAGTTTCTTTTTTTGCCATTTGTATATGGTTTTTGAATAGAGCGCCCAGTAGGAGTGTAATATCTCGCCGTTGTTAAACGAACTGCCGAACCATCGCCTAAATCCATTTCTATTTGCACTAGACCTTTACCAAAAGAACGTCTTCCAATAATGGTTCCTTTATCATTGTCTTGCAAGGCTCCTGCCACAATTTCTGAGGCGGATGCAGAGTTTTCATCAATTAAAACATACAAACCACCTTTTTCAAAAGAGCCTATTTCCGTAGCAAAAAACTCTTCAATTTCTTCTTTGTTGTTTTTTGTAAAAACCATGAGTTTGTTGTCTTCTAAAAACTCATCAATAATTCTATTTGCAATATCTATGAAGCCACCACCATTTCCGCGTAAATCTAACACCAAAGATTTCATGCCTTTATTTATTAGCGTAGTCATTGCAGATTTGAATTCTATATATGTATTTCTCGCAAAACGATCTAGTTTTATATAGCCAATAGAATCGGTCATCATATACGCTAAATCGACACTTTTTATGTTTACTTTTCCGCGAGTAACATCAATCTTAAATAAAGAATTGTTGCTTTTTCTATAAATTTGAAGAGTTACTTTGGTTTCTGGTTTTCCTTTTAAGTATTTAGGAATATTATCACTTTTAATTTTTTTACCAAACAAAGTGTCTTTATTAGCCATTAAAATGCGGTCTCCCGCTTTAATACCCGCTATAACACTTGGGCCACCTTTTATAGTTTGAACAACCGTAATTGAGTCTTTGATCATTCTAAATTGAACGCCGATTCCCACGAAATTACCTTGCATACTTTCTGTAACTGCTTGTAAATCTTCTTTAGGAATGTACACTGAATGTGGATCTAATTCTCCCAACATTGTTGTGATTGCGCCATCTAACAAGCTGTCGGTATCAACTTTATCTACATAATCTTGTTCAATAAAATTAATCAGTTTTTTAATTTTTAACTCTTTGGATGGTGTTTTAGAAAACGAGAATAATTCGTTCGAATTTCCGCCAAAAAAAACGCCAATTAAAATACCAATAACAACAGCAATTGAAAAATATATGGGCAAACTATTTTTATTCATAAGGTAAATGTTTAATTTCTACACCAGCTTTTTCTAAAAAATCTAAACCAGCATCATCTCTGTAAGCTTTTGCATATACAACACGCTTTATACCTGCTTGATGTATTAATTTACTGCACTGTGTACAGGGTGATAATGTAATGTATAAAGTGGCGTTTTTAGCAGATTGTGTAGAAGAAGCAACTTTTAAAATTGCGTTAGCTTCTGCATGTAAAACCTCCCATTTTGTTACTCCTTCTTCGTCTTCACAACAATTATCAAAACCAGTTGGTGTTCCGTTGAAACCATCAGAAATAATCATTCTATCTTTTACAATTAAAGCGCCAACTTGTTTGCGTTTACAATGCGATAATTTACCCCATTCTAAAGCCATTTTTAAATAAGCTTTATCGTATTTTAATTGCTTTTTTTCTGTCATGAAACGAAAGTATAAAGATTTGTAGAATTAGGATGTTAATTAATAGACAAAAATATTACCAAAAAACGCTATCGATCATCATTTGTATAGAGAAACCAATAACTATGGATGAAAAAACTAAAATCCAATCTCTTCTATTTACGTTAAATACATTTTGAAAGAAGAAACCAAGACTTAAAATTGATAGCACTATAATTACTTGTGCAGCTTCAATTCCTAATGCGAATTCTAGCAATGGTAAAACTTTATCTTCTTCTTGGCCAATCATCATTTTAAAGTAATTGGAAAAGCCTAAACCATGAATTAATCCAAAAAATAAGGCAAAAACTAAGTTGATATTTTCTTTTCCTTTGGATGTTTTTTTCGCGGTAAAAAGATTAATTACAGCTGTAATAAAAATGGTTAACGGAATTAAAAACTCAATTAAATCTACGCTGATTTGTACAATTTCAAAAGCGGCTAAAGCCAAAGATAGTGAATGACCTAGTGTAAATAAGGTTACTAACCACAAAACTTTTTTCCATTGTTTAAAAGAAAAAACAACCGTCAAAACGATTAGAAATAAAATATGGTCAATGGCAGAAAAATCTAACACATGATTTAAACCCATTTTAAAATACAGCATAAAATCGTCCATATAAAATCTTAATTTAAAAGTTGTCAAAGATATTAAAAACTAGTAAATATTACAATTTTGAAACGTTTACATTTGTGTTAGATAAAAATGAAATAATGGAACTTACACGTTTTGAAATGGCAATGCTATTTATTGATAAGGAAAATTCAGAAGATATAAACACGATTATAATTGATGGCGTAAAACAATCTAAAGAATTATTGTATTCGCAAAGAATGACCAAAAAGCTTTTGCAATTTGAGCCGAACGCGTCTGAAGCACTTCAAATAGGGGCAAGAGCGCAGCATATTTGTCGCTGGAAAATTGCCAGAAACGAATATGCAATGGATAGAGTTGGGTATTTAAAATGGCGTGAAACTTTGAAAAAAATGCATGCGAGTATTACATCAGAAATTTTACAAAAAGTTGGTTTCGATACTCAATTTATCAATCGGGTTGAAAATATAATGCTAAAAAAATTTCTCAAAAAAAACGAAGAATCTCAAACTTTAGAAGACACGATTTGCTTGGTTTTTTTAGCTGATTATTTTGAGGAGTTTGCAGAAAAGCATACAGACGAAAAAGTAATCGATATTCTAAAAAAAACATGGGTAAAAATGTCTAAAAAAGGACACAATGCGGCTTTAACTATTTCTTTTTCTGATAAAAGTTTTGCTTTGGTAAAACAAGCTATTTCCTAAAAATTTTCTAATAGGTTAAATCCTCATTGCTATAGAAATAATGAGGCTTTGCCATTTCTATTGATTCACTTCCTGCTGGTATTCCTAAATTCTTCATCGTTTCACCGCTAGATAAACATTGAAAATAAATTCTACTTTTATAACCTAAACAACGCAAACTATTTGAATCGCGCGCAATTGCGCCAGCAGAAACATCTCTTGGTTCATTTGGAATATTTGGAGCATCAAAATCCCAATACGGAATATCGTCTTCTGGTAAGTTTTTAAGGTTTAATATGAACGCAGTAGTTTCTTTTGCTTGGTTTAAAACTAGAATAGTAGCAAAAATAACATCTTTAACAACAATACAGTACATCAATAAGTTAATTTTTAATAGAAATATAAACAATATTAAAATTAGTATAATTTAAAATGCACAACGGGTTTATTATTCTTTATATGGGTACTCATGAATTAGCCGTATTTAAAATTGAAACTCAAATTTGAGCTTTGGGGAACGGCTATTTTATATAATGGCGTTATGAGCCAGAAAGTTATTGAATGAAGGCAATTCCTGTTTTTGCAAAAGATAACGAAACCAGCATACCTCATTTTGAATTCATAAATACTGTAAGATCTGTTCCCTAAGAACTATTCTCAGAAGGAACTTTTATAATGCCTAATATTAGAAATAGTCATGTGATTATAGGGCGTATTCCTTCTGCTATAGGTAAAACCGGACAAGGAGCTATTGGAGCAAGAGAAAATCATTTACTATGAGTGATGGCTTTTATGGAGGAAATACCTCACGTGCACGCGTACATCAATAACCAGAAACTAAGTCTAACAATAGTTGGTGTTCGTAGCTATTCCTAACAAAATCTGTTCTCTAAGAAAAGCATAGAAAAGTTTAAAATCTTTATAGGTTTTAAAAATATGGTCTGTTGCAACTTATGTATTTCTACAGACGGGTTAAAGGAAACTTTTACGAGGCCAATCATTTGGAAGGCGATGTGGATATGTACAGTATTATAAAGGAGGTTGTGGTTGAAGGACACAGGAGAAAGGCAGCAGGAATAAAAAATGCATTAATCCCTATGCGCCAGATCACTGCCATCAAATACTGGACGATTTGCATAAAAAAAACGAATCCTGGATATTCAGGAGTAGGAAGATTAAGAGGCTTGGCTGAATTGAGAGGTTTAGAATTAGGGATTGTAAAAAGTTAGGCTTAATATTTATTTTCGTTGACTTTGCTTATAGTTTCGGGGTGATTTCCCCATAAATTTCTTGAAAATTCTTGAAAAATATAAGGGATCTTCAAATCCAACCTTGTAGCTTATTTCTTTTATACTTAAATCTGTATAGTTTAAATATTCGCAAGCTTTTTGGATTTTTTTAAGTTAAAAAAAACAACAATAGGGTAACCAGTTTTATTTTTAAACTTGGTGTGTAAATATGATTTTGAGTAGTTAAATTTTTCTGCAATCTCGTCTATTGTGAAATTCTGAATTAAATTATTTATTAAAAAATCTTTAATTCGGTCTATTAAGGTGTCATTTTGTATTGTGTCTATATTTAATTCAAAATCATGATAAATAAAGGAGCTAATTAAATTTAGACTTAAGAGATTGGCATATTCAATATAGTTTTCTAAATAATTACTACTAAATAAATTCAATATTTTTTCAAATAGTTCAATTTTAGCAACTGAAAAAGGAACGTTTTTGTAATTGCTTGAATGTGTTGATGAGTATCTTTCATATAGTTCAGGTGCAAGTATTCCTTTGAAATGAAACCAATAAAAATGATTGTGCTTGAGAATTATAAGTGCATAAATTTTTGATAATAAATATTTTAAATTAAAAATTAAAGAACAGGTTATCCTTATTTTTTCATTTATAAAACAACATTAGAAAAGCTAATAATGTAAAAACACCTCAAAACAAGAAAAATAGAAACAATAGATTTTCGGTGATAAGCTAATCTTTGAATAGCCTCTAAAGTTAATTACAAAATAACTAAGAGGCAGATTCTAATATACTCTTGGGTTTATTCTACTACCTCAAAGTTGTCATGCGTGTTAAAGTATATGTATGCACTATAAGAAGTCCCTACAATTTCAGCTTTATTCTGACCACTTATAAGTTGGATTGGATTTGATTTAGCCCCATCACTTGTAAAAGACATTATATACGGAATACCGTTTACAGTATATTCTATCTTTGTGGATTTAAAAATACCACTTCCTTCAGCATTTGTTTTAATTAACACTGCATAATTGGTATTCGGCTTTATACATTCTCCCTGTAATAGCGCCGATCCGTCCACATGCACAAAAGCGATACTCGTGGGAGTTATTGTTTTAAATTGTTCGTCTTTTGAACAACTAGATAAAAATATTATAAATGTAATTAAGATGCAATATGATGTGCGCTTCATAACGATTTTTTTAAATTAATTTTAATTTCCTTAAAATTTCCATCAACACTAACTTTATAATTGCCTTCATTTAAGTTGTTGAAAATCACCTCCCCATTATTAACTGTTCGGGTGGATAAAATAACCCCCTCTATACTTAAAACCACTTCTTCCTTTTCTACAGGAAATAAAACCTTAATTGCTCCACCTTCATAACAAACAGCCTCTTTTTTATAGTAGCTAGCAGTTACGGTTTTAACAACAACCGTCCACTGCTTAACTGTTGTTTGATCTTCAGATAGTACAGTAAAAACTACCGGATTTGTATAGTTTAATGCGTTGGCTCCTGAAATTTGTTTTGCGTTTCCGAGGTAAACTGAAGCGCCAGAACTGATAACAAAATTAGCGTTCAAGGCAGTTATGTCCTGACCTTTATTGAGATATACTGTAATTTGAGAACCTTCAATTACTACGTTGTTTGAAATAATATCTTTAAAACTAACGTCTAACATTTGAGCTCCTGATTGTAAAGCTGGACTTGCAAAAGCATAAGCCTGAAAAAGGTCTCCATATTGCTCATTTGTTTTAAACGGTATGGTTTTATTAATACTCTTTACAGCATTTTTTCCCGAATCATAAATTTTGAAACTAATTGTTTCATTATTTACATTTGAAAAAACAGTCAAATAGGCATAATGTCGCTTTTCACTTGCCACATAGATCACATTGGTAATTCCACGACACTCCCCATTTACAAAGGCAGCAACTTTATCATTAGGACTAACTAATCCAATTCCATCACTATTCAAAAACCCAACAAATGTCATGGTGTATTGATAATTATTTTGGTTTACAGACCAATTTGGATCCTGTCCAAAAATGGAGTTACTCATTAAAAACAGCGCTATGACAGAATATATATGATTTTTCATTTTTTGAAATTTATTTCATTAAAGCTCCTAAAGCACTTTTAAATAAACGCTTTAGGAACTGTTGTTTTGAATATTAATTTTTCATCACTTTGTTTACAGTCTTTTCTCCATTGATTTCGATTTGAAGTAAGTAGGCTCCGGATGCAACTTTTGGTTGGATTTTTAATACGTTTTCACCACTTACAACATTTTGTTTTTTATCAAATACCATTTGACCTGTTAATGAATATAATTGAATAGAAACAATTTGATCCTTATCAGCATTCACCTTTAGAGTGATTTCATTATCAAATGGATTAGGAAAAATTTTGACATAATTTATGATTTCCTCAATAATTATTGGTTTATTAATCGTTCCAAGAATATCATTGCCTTTGAAACTAAAGTTTTTTGAAGTCCTTTTTTCATTGGTACCATCTCCAATATAAAACACCAAGGTTTCGGACGATTCACCGTAAACCGTTATAAAACTTAGTGCCTTGCCATTGACTTCTTGATTCAAAGCAGCACCTTTTAAAACGCCGCTGGCATCATAAGCAAACAATTCACTGTACCCTTGGGGTAATGAAACTACCGCATTCATATTAGCAGCATACTTTGTAAACTCAGGTTTAATTGTTTGCAGATCTGAGTCAGCTAATCTGATGTCCTTTTTAGCAGGATTTATTTTAGCTGTTTGTTCTAAATAACTAGGATATTTGAATGACTGGGCTGTATTTGAACTTGAATTAAGCATATAGCCTTGTCCTGCTTTTAGATAATTCAGTGTTCCATTCCAACCTACGATCGGATCATAAATCGCAAATGAATTTTGTGACTTAATAACATCCCCATCGTTCGCATCAAAATAAGCTAAAGCTTCTTTAGTAAGGCGATTTCCTAGCAAGGGATAAGGAAGCCAATTCCAACCTGTTTCTATAAGAAACGTCCATGAAGAAATATCTACGGGAACTCCTGTTAGCATCAAAACTTGATCATTTGCCATATACACTTTGTACATTTCGGTATTAGTAAGACCTCCTGAATTAGTAATTTGTCCTGACCAACCCGTATTAGATAATGTATTATCGGTGTAGGTATCAAAACCAGAAAGATGACTTAAAATTCGATCATTGGTTTTTAAATTCAAGCTATTAGTCAACTGATTTAAGTCTGAAAAATTGTTATCATTCACATTAACTGAGATCCATGACCAACCTTTATTTAGATCAATTTTCTGCTCTAATAAGTCTGAGTTTTCAAAAATTACTGGTAAACTCAGCCTGCCTTGTACGCCATTCTCTTCAAAAAGAATAAATGAACTATTATCGACAGTGGCTAAAATAACTTCTCCTTGTGAGGAATCCCATATTTTAAATTCAATATTCTCACTAATAGTAGCATTACTGTAAACTGTTAGGAAAGCAAAATATTCCTGATAAGCTGAGTTGTAGATCAAATTTGTAACACCTCTAATTTCGCCATTATAAAAGGCGGCAATCTTATCATAGTAATCTTCAGAAAATTTACCATCTATTTTTATTTTCCCGACAATACTCATACTGTAAGAATACAAACTTGGGTCTACGGTCCAATCGGGTGCTTGAGCTAACTCTTTAACTTTAATGTATAACTTTTCGTCGTGTCCATAATCCGTTTGTAAAAATATATTTTCGTCATATTCTCCTGCTGTTAACTCTTTATCAATACTTGCGGTAATATTGATTTGACTGTCCGGATTAATTGTCCCTGAAGCCTTACTTAGCTTTAACCAACTAGGTATATTTGAAATATTAAATGGCTGTACTTTTCCCCCTTTGTTTAAAACTGCAATTACAAATGATTTTTCTTCTCCACTATTTTTTACAATATCAACAATCTCATTATAGCCATCAGCAAACCAACTCACATCGTTACGTTCTACATAAGCAGTCCAGGTTATTGGTGATTGCTGCGCATTATTGGCATCATCATACATTCTTTCTACGCTGATATCTATAACTTGCCCTTCCAGTAAGGCCCAGCTATCAATTTTTGGGGTAATGATAAGTTTGTCTCCATCAATAACGTAATCAACGTCAAAATTTATCAACTCCCTTTCTGGTTTAATAGCCGGATCGTCATTGGAATAGTTTACAGCCCCACTGCTTAAAACTGCATCACTTGGAATTACAGTTTGATTCGTGTCTTCATGGTAATATCGTGGTCCATTTGCAGTGACAGGATCTGGTGCATTCATCCTAGCATATAAAAGTAACCCTGGACTGTCAAAATTTACTTCATAATAGCGATCTCGACTTACTTGCTCCTCATTACGTAAGGTGTTCCATAACCTAAATTCGTCAATTTTACCTGTAAAAGGGCGGTCGACCGTTTCAATACCAGCTAAGTCTATTTGCCCTCTTGCACCCAACCAAATTTTATTTCCTGAGAAACCCCCAATAGTTGTTATTGCATTTGAGGTGACTGGTTCGGCATCGACATAACTTCTTAAAGAACCCAGGCGATTGAACAACAAAGCAACATGATGCCAAATACCATCTGCAACTGATTTCGTGGTTATTGTATATGATTTTCCTTCATTTTCAAAGCTTAACATGCCAGAAGAGTTCATGTTAATGGCCCATTTATTGCCAAAACCATTGGATTGAAGGACATCCGTTCCATCGCCTTTCCCGTTTGAGAAGATGGTGGCATCTTGAGAAACATCTGTTTTTATCCAGAAAGAAATGGTAGCATCCATTTCATTGGAAATTTGTACAAATCCAACGTTATCTAAAGATAAGTACTGTCCATTTTCAAATTGATACGAAGTTCCTTGTGGTTTGATACTCCAAGATGCACTAAGGATAGCATGCTTAAATCTAGCTTTATCGTGCGCAATAGTTCCATCACCTTCATCCATTGGCCAATAGCCAATAAGGTTTGCTTCATTACCAACTAAAAGATTGTACATTTTGGCATATGCATCTTCTAGACTTATTGATTTATTCCATATTCGGAAATCATGTATATTCCCAATAAAAGTATTCCCACCTATTACTAAGGCATTGCTATTGGAAATTGACAAATTACTACTTGCAGTATTACTAGCAATCACAGCAGCATCTTCATAAATACTTATTTCACTAGTACTACTTTTATGAGTAAAAGTATAATGATGGAATAAATTGTCATTGGTAATAGTTCCTTTGGCCGTTAAACCACCTAATTCAAATGAAATATCGTTATTATCCAATCCAATTTTTAAACCTCCATTTTGATCAACTACAGTAGCCATTGCTGCTTGGGTACTATTATTCATCCAAAACTCAATTGTTAAATCTCCTGTTGTCACTTTTGGATTGTTGATTACCGCGGTATTTTCAGTACCTTCAAAACGTAGTGATATGTTATGATCTATAAGCCCTTGATTGGTTTTCCCTTGTACTTGAATATTGCTAGTTGCAGAATTATAAAAGATATTTTCGTTGAAATTTACTTCTAAATCTTCTCCAGCACCCAAGATACCATCGATGGGCAATGGTATCCCAAATTTTTGAGGAGCATGTAAGTCTACTCTGCCTGTGATAACTTCCGAGATAAATTCAGTAGTTGTACAAATTGTTCTAGCTCTTATTTCATAGTTGCCATCCTGCAAATTTTTACTTGCGATGTAAAATGAATAGTTTAATGATGAATTGTCTATTAAAATGTTATCCAATTCACCACCAGCAATAGCATTTGTTAAATTTTCTTGTGTTCCATAATAACTTTGTAAGCGAGACCAGTTCGGCGATGTTGCCGCGCGGTATTCTAACACTATCTTTTCAAAGCTATCAAAATCAGTATTAAAACCTGTAAGATTTATTACCAATGGTTTTGTAGATCCATCTGTATTGTAAGCTTCGTCTACATTATACATCCAATTATTTAATGGTGCACTCACCGTAATTTCAGTGCAAGACGGGATAAAAGAAGCAGAGACGGTAGCTTCTGAACTCACATTGTCTGGATCGCAATCTGACTCCAACCGAATCGTTATATTTTCATAATCATAAACATCCGAAATTGACTTCCCTAAAGTTAATTTGTAGTAAACGGGCTTGCCAAATGGAATAAACAAACTATTGCCTTGTGGAGAAATATTGATTAAAGCATTGTTTGGATTGGTAGTGTTGTCAATTACTAAATTATAATAGGAATACTCAGGATCAATAATGTCGCTTAAGTTTTCTAATTTTAAAGTGAACTCTGCATTACTTCCTTCAGGGACATTGCTAAGGCTATTAGGTCCTTCTATGGTCAACTGAATGTTCTCTACGTGTTGGGTTGCAAAACTTAATGGAGCTTTCGCATCAGTTTCGCAACAGCTAGTATCATTAGAAAATTCTAAATCTAATGCTGCTAAATCCTCTTCTTTTGTTTTAGAATTTGAGTCTTGAATAGACCAATATTCGGTAAAATAGTCTTTAAATTTTGCTTCAGTAAAAAATTTAGATTCTTCAGCACCTTCATAAGGACATGAAGTACTCCCGCCCTGAGTAATAAAAATAGGTCCATTCCCATCAAAAGAATTTACCACATCAACACTTAATAAATTGGCAGGATCATTGTCTTTTAAGGTATAAGATATATTTGTAATTGCTACATCCTCCTGAGCTAACGAGGTTTCTATCCCCTGCTGAAAATAGGAGTTTAAGGTATTGACTACTCCTGTTCTATTTACATTAAATCCCCATTCTAAAGCAAAATTTTCATCAATTGTTAAATTATATTGTGTTGCCTTTGTTGATATAATAGCTGTCTCAACACTATTTGTAACCTCGCCTACACCGGCATCAAATGAAATATTATCATCAAAATGTTCATTTAACAACGTACTTATGTTCGTAGATTCGTTTAGCTGGTGTATCAGATAAGATTCAGCATCTGGATCATCGTCATTGGCGCCTATTGCTTTTTCAATTTCGCTACTGAAGGCCGTAATAACATCGGCTAAGGAAGTCTTGTATTTTTCACGCTCATTTTTTGCCAAATACTTGCTTTTTTCATTATCCGAGATTACTTTTTTCCACAAACGAATTTGTTCTTCATATTGCTCAATCTCCAATGTGCCTTCTACTCCTGGAATGAGCAAACCATTATTAATATTAGAAATAAACAACTCATATTCTGGAATCAAAGTCGTTAAAATATGTTTTTGTGAAAAAACAAAAAAGGTTTCAGAAGGTTCATCCACAAAATAGACTGCTTTTTGCGTACTTATATAAACTGATGTTCCGGCAGAATTAACTAGTTGTAGTGAAACTGAAGTCCCAATTTGAGCTGTCGAAGCCTGAACATCATTAAAAGAACCATAAAATTGGTTAGTCGATTTTCCTATATACAAATCGCCGTCTGATCCTACATAATCAGGATCGTCGCTAGTAGAGATGGTTTTGTTAAAGGTATAAGTTTTAGTCAAACTTTTTCCGTCTGTTGAGGTCCTAGAAAGTCCTATTCCAAGATCCGAAGTATCTTCGACTTCGCTTGAAATCATAGGTCCTGCTAAACCGCCTCCCGCCTCAAAATAAACCCCTAACAAAATTTTGGCTACATCCTCAGTTCCTTCTTGATCTGCAAAAGAGCTTTCAGTTGTAAAAGTAAAACTGGTACCTTGTTCAATAGATGCAAAACTGTTAGACCCTGGAGGGTCTCTCAAAATAATGTCTGGCCTGTCTGGCGCTGCTGTAACAAAGGTCTGTGTTCCATCTGATTGCCCCCCTAAAATAAGACCATGATTAATATAATTGGCAACCGGGTAATCGGTCCCATTGATGCGATAGTTTAGGGAACTTAACAGTGTAAATGGTGATGAAATCGCAGGCAATCCCCCCTTAAATGAATAGGTCAAAACACTTTCGTCATTTGGGTCTACTTCAATTAATTCAGAATCGGCTAGTGCAAAATTATTATTAATAATTAGCTCTCCATCTGTAACAGTTACAAAATCTTCAACCGCTGCATTTGGATCATCATAATTCGTGTAACGCTCAAATCGATTCAAAACCACTTTATAGTTTGCAAACTGTGAATACACATATAATGAATCATTACCAGTAGTTGTAAAGCCAGCAGTGGGTATAAGAGTTCCATTTATGTCTATGTTTTCATCATGTGTTTGTGAAACTACTTCGGCAACAGGGGCTGAGCGATAGGTAAAGCTTTTTTCGTAGTTATATGGCTCTCCTGTCGCTGTAGTTTCATCCTCAAATTTATATGTTGGCGTGGTGACAGCAGCAACATCTGAAAATGATAAATTTTCTGCTGTTCCGGGAGCTAAAATTGATATCGGTGCAATCGTTGCACTTGGAATGGTTAAATCACTGGCTACTAGTTCATAATCTAAAGGTAATAATTCTATTCTATATTCCCCTGATTCCTGATTTGTGGTAAAATTAGCCTTTGTAAACGCAGTAGCAGGTGATCCAGATGGTTTGTATCCTAATGTAATAGTCGCAACTCCAATATTATTTTTAGAACTTACTGTCACTGTACTTTGCACTCCATTTGCAGCGATGACGGATTTTTGAAACAAACCGTCTTGTCCAAAACCAATTACTCTTTGAGATTCAACACTTCCCCCGACCACTCTACCGACTACTGTAACCCTAGTTTCGTCAACAAAAGTTACGGACTCATAAGCGTCTTCAAAAAATTCTTTAGAGGTGCCTTCTGCGGCAGGATACCTTCCGTTATAAGAGAATTCATGTCCCTGTTTTTTTACAGTGATCACATGATTCCCTATTGGTACATTTACTTCAAAAAGTCCATCCTTATCTGTAACAACTGGCTCATTAAAGTCGTTCAGGACAATATTCCCATCTATGTATACATTCACATCTTCTGAAAAAATTGTTGCATATTGATCTAAATAGTCATCCGAAATATCACTTGGGGTACCATTGTCATTTAGCCAATATTCTCCCTTTGAATATTTTAAATTTCCTATTAGATAATAATTGTAACCTGGATCCAATATACCTGGTCCGTTAACTTTGCCCATAACAGCGAATACATCTTTTGTGTCATAAAGCACTTTCCCTTTAAAAATGAAAGATGATTTGTCTTTAAAATCAATTTTATTTACCACCTCAGATCCTTGTCCTAAAAACACCAATTGCTGGCCAGGCTCAAAGTTGTGCTGACCATACATTGGGGTAATTCTATACGACTCTCCAGTACCAGAATAGGGTATGGCATTGATTTGATAATTCCCATATTCATCTGTAACTCCTAAGACACCTAACTGGTCCACTGCCGGAAGATTTCCAGCACCTGAAACCCATGTTGTTGATACTAATTTTCCATTATTTTTGTTGTAATTAAATCCATTTCGAGAAAAATCATAGGCAAAATCACCTACATTTTCGTTTGCACTTAAATAACTAATTAAATTAGCGCTATTCCCACTAATATAACGACTATAATCTGTTCGAATAGTAACTGTGTCTATAACCGTGTTCCAAATTCTTATTTCATCAATAATCGCATCTGCTCCCCCGCCAATGGTAAGTTTATCCCATTGTGAATTTTGATTTGTCAAAGCGAATGAATTTGTGTTTGGAGTACCCAATACAACATCAAAGTAAGGAGCTGTGTAATTTGGATCTATACCTATTAATTTTGTATTTACATCTGTTTCATATTCCTCGCTTATAGCTCTACCATTGATAAATAATGAGGGAGCAAGTCCATTTTTGATGATTACCGAAATATGGACAAAATTGTTATTAAAATCAGCAACCGACACTAACTGATCATCTCCTCTGGAGTTGAGTGTACCCGATGGATAGTAGTTATTTAAATTAATAAGACTTCCGTCAATATTTATCTGAAGAATATTCGATGTTGCAAATAATTTTATAGTGACATCAATTGAACTTTCGTAGCCTAATGAACTGTCTAAACTAAATAATGTTATCGCAGTTTGTGCATTTGTTGTATAGGGAGTTTTTGGCTTTACCCATGCTTGAAAAGTACCTTCGGTAGAAATAGTATCGTCTAGTCCTTCGATTTCTACTCCTCCTGTTCTAGGAATATCTAGGGCGCTTCCAAAGCTAATGGCACCTCCTTCTGAAGTTGCAGTAACAACTACATCTTTTACAGGTGCTCCACCATCATAACTTACGTTCCCTGTAACTATGGCAGTTGGCGTTCTAAACCCGATTCCTGTAATGTAAGTATCATACAGCTTTTCTGTTTCGCTAACACCCTCCGCTACCAACTTGTACTCGTATAAAACACCCCCTTCTTCATATTTATCTTCATACTCATTATCTGTTACTGGAATGTTTGCAATAAAATTAGCTTCACTCCAAGCTACTGGATTACTGGTATATACCCGTCGGTACAATTTAAGCATGGTTATTAAATCGGCATTGTTTCTTATAACCCAGCTTATTAGTATTTTATCTCCAACATAACCTTTTGAAATATCAAATGATCCTTCGGCATCTGTAAAAGTAGGATATAGATACAAAATATCGAACGGAAAACGAATATCTAAAGGAGTCGTAGTACGCCTATGAGAATTTTTATTTTGTCCCAAGTACGGAAGACCTACTTGTATGCTAAAATTAGGATTAATAGCAGTGGTTTGTATAGCCTGCGAGACAGAAACAATTTTTACACCATCTTCACTTTGTGCCCATAACCCTATTGATAGTAGGTAACAGCCTACTACCATAATTACTTTTTTCCTAATCATAATGCTAGAATTTTATGATATGATTCACCCCATAGTTTACTGGACGTGTTTCTGTACTTCCAATAGATCCAGTTGAACCTGTGATGGTGTGGGTGTGAGAACCTTCATCGCTTGAGGTATTAGTGTAAAAATTTCTACTTATTTGAAACTCACCATGACCTCCTCCAGCAACCCCGGAGACACCACTAGTTAGAGGAGTGTATCCTGAATTATATGTATGTGTATGTGAGCCATCCGAACTATTGACCAAAGTACCTTGGTTATGTAAGTGACTCTCAAATTCATCTGTTTGTATCGTGTTTAATGTTGGACCTACATTTGTAGCATATGTGCTGCTACTATTGGTACCACTACCTCTTAAAAACATACCTCGTAAGTCTGGCGTTTTAGTACCAATCAAGGCAATTAATTCGGCAGCTGAAGCAGGCAAAGCATTTCCATCACAAAGAGCCCATCCAGCAGGGGCTACTGTTCCAATAAATGGCATAATAGAGCCGGTTGGTACGCCATTACTAGCTGCAATGGCATAGGGAACATGTTTTAACATCTCATCAGAGACTAAAGTTGTTCCTTTTTTTATTCTTAAATAGGCTTGAAAATTTGAAAATTTATAATTATTTACCTCAGTATTATTTAAAACATGTGAAAAAATACCAAAAGCATCCGTTGTCAAATTTATAGTTTCAATAGAGCCTATTGTAACTTCAGCACTACTGGCATCTTTATAATATAATTCAAAAGATAAACTTACAGTGGAATTTGTTAGCGCAGTATTGTTGCTATCTCTGGCAATCCCTTGTATTGCAATCCCTGTTTGTGTAGCTGTTGTTTGTGCATAGTTTACCAAAAAACTTAGCGACATTAAAAATGATAATAAAAGTAATTTTGAGTTCATGGTGTGAAAATTATTTGTTGGTTATTTAATTGCTATTGTTTTATTTTAAACTAAAATTTTTGATGTTTTGATTTTTTAAAGATGAAACTTTTGATTACGATGATTTTCTTGACTGTAATTGTCAAGATTTTTATTTTTTCACATTAAAATAATGTGTATCAAAAATTTAAATCCAAATTATGAACAGGTAAGATATAAAGAAAGCACTGTATTTTTTCACTGATGCTTTTTGATTTTTATTTATTTTAAAGTATTTTGCAATAAATTTAAACTTTTATCAAGACAACAAACTTGCTTTAAAATAGAATCAAAGCATGGAATGAGGGAAGAAGTAAAGTATTTTTAAAAAATTAAATTTCTATGGTGGTATCATTATTTTATATTATTTGCGGTTTTTTGGGATATCTAATTGCATTAATATCGTCCCTAAAAATCAAATCTAACAGGGCTATTAATGGTTACCTGCTTTTGGTTATTATCCTTGTTGCTACTCGACATTTAACAAATGGCTTGAGTTATTTTATAGATTCAATATACTTTCATAAGGTTATTATTGGCTCTAATCGTTTTTTTATATTGATTATACCCAGCTTATACCTCTATTTCAGAGAGATTATTTTTCCGAAGAATTCTTTTTCAGTTAAAGATATTTTACATTTTATATCACCTATTGTATTTTTTATTTTACTTCAACTTATAAAATTTGATGTTCTTGGAAATTTTGATCTTTCAATTATTTCTTATATTTTATTTACAGTATTTACTTTTTATGTTTCTAGTTATATTTTTTTTTGCTTTCGTCTTATAAACAGAGAGGTCTGGTCAAAAAAGAAAGATCTCAAAATTAAAAGTCATTTATTTTATCATTGGAGTAAATTTTTAATGCTATTTTTAGTGCTTTCAACTTTAAGGGTTATCATTTCCCTATATTTAAGAATTCAAGGCGATAATTTGGTTTCTGACTCTGATGACCTATGGGTATCTGCAATTATATGGCTTCCTATTTATTTTAAAATCTTAATTTCCCCTGAAATACTTTATGGATACAATGCATTAAATAGCATAATACAAGATGGTAAAATATCTTCTTTACATTTTGATTTTTGGGATATAAATTCAAAGAATGATCTGAACAATCTACAACACATAAAATTAAAAGAAATTGTAACACCAAATATCATCGACTATATTACAAGAATAGAAAAAAAAAGATTTTGTTATGAAACTTTTAAAATAAATTCATTTACAATTTCTGATTTTGCAAGAAATCTAAATATTCCTACTAGTCATTTAATTTATCTATTTAAATATCATTCTAAAATTTCTTTTGCAGATTTTAAAAAGTCTATTCGTATACGCCAGGCTATTGATCATATTGAGTCAGGTTATCTAAACAAGAACACTATAGAATCTCTGGCACAAAAAGTGGGTTTTAGCACATACACTTCCTTCTATACTAGTTTTAAAGAAATTACGGGAAAATCTCCAAGATTATATGTTAAAAATATAAACATTTATTGAGTTATTAATATAAATTCTGTATCTTATTATAGGTAAACCCTTTGTGCATTTAAACAATCTAAAAGTCAATATTGTTTAAATGCACAACGGGTATATCATATTCTTTTCCAAGAGAAGTACTTTTCCAATTCTTAACTAAAAAATCTTCTAAATGTTTTTCTAATGCAAACTCAGTCAGGTCTTCGATAGTTTTATCAGCAGATACAATTAAAGGTAATCGATTACCTTCAATCAATTTTTCAATCTCATCTGCATGGCCATTTAGGTCACAATGAGTCAAACCAGAACCTGTAGAACCTTGAAGAGCTTTACTCATGTCAATTCTATTTACTGTTTTACTATGCCAATTTACTTTTCTTCTGTGAGGAAGAACTTCTCCTTTTACAAAATAATAATCAGAAGAAATTTCTCCAACATGATACACTCCATTTCCATCTGGACAAAGAATTATATCGCCTGCAGATAAGTATACACAAACTGCATGAACACTACCAGCATGAATTCCTATAGCTATGTTAGATTTTTCTGGATTTAAGTTTTTATAATATGGTTTAAATTTCTTTTTAAAAGCCTCCCAGTCGTAATTAATAAAATCTGACAATTCATCCTTTAAATCAAAATCTATACCTATAAATTCTCCTTTTAGGCAATCATTTAAATGAGCGCTTTTACCCCCTGGCATTATTCTATAATATTTCATAACTTAATTCCGTGTATGTATATGAATTGTGAGCTTGTTGTAACCTCAATAATTTTAAATCCTGTCGACTCTATTTCTTTTTTTAATGCTTCAATGCGTTTTTCGACCTTCTTCTTTGGCTCACAAACGAATAGGTTTCCATAAGGTTTCACAACTCTAAAAGCCTCTTTTATATAATCTAAATAGTTAGACCCCATCAGAGAAAGAGAGAACACAATGGCATCAATTTCATTGTCCTGAAGAGGCATTGAACTCATGTCACATGCTGTAACATCCTTATCTATTGCAATATAATCAAATGCATGTACTTTGTTTGTAACCTCCTTAGACAAAAGATTTTCTCCACAACCCATGTCAGCAATAATCCACTCAGGTCGTTCCTTTATCTTTTTAGCGATTTCAAGATATGGGATTTCATCCCAATCTTTTCTTCTATCTGCATACAAACTATGATAATAATACCATTCACTAGGGTCTTTAATAAGTCGTTTACTGGTGCTTTCAGACCTTGTGGTACTCCAAGATTTATTCATTTCAGAGAAGTCTCCTAATGTAGGTTTTAAGAATTCTACAATCTCAGGTCTTAGCGGTAAAACTAAATCTTTCCGATCTACAGAAGTTATCTTACCATCATTTACTCTTTCTTTCCAAGATTTTAACGCTTGTAAAGAATCTGAGCATAATTTTTGTTTTGAAGGTATATGCTTAGATGGAATAATACCATCAACTGCTGCATCAGCAAGAGTTCTTTTCTCTCTAATTAATTGGAGGCGTTGTTTATCCCAAGACCACCTTTTATCATCTAAATCTACATATACTTGTGGTATGATGATCTCTACATCCCCAAACTTACTTCCTTGCCTATATGTACGTCCTTTAAGTTGCGTGTATTCCGAATCTGTCCAAGGAAGGGTTAATAATATCATGTTGTTACAAACATTTTGTAATCCATCAACACCAGTTCCAATGGTTCTGGATGCTATTAAAATATCAACATCTCCTTTAATAAAATCACGCTTACTTTGTTCTCTTTCTGCTGTGCTTTGCTCTCCAATATAAAGAGCGTGAGAATACCCTTTAGATTTCACATACTTTGCAACCCTTTTTGGTATTCTATCTTTATCAGTAAAATAGGTATATATAATAGTTTTGGGCTTTAGGTAGTTCCCTAAAACAGTCAACTTACTTTCTAATAATATTTTCTCTAAACCTAAATAATCTTTATTGCTGTTATCTTTTAACTTATCTGTTAAATCTGTTCCCTCAATATTTAAAATAGGCGTGTTTTCTGCGGTAAGCTCCTTCAGTATTATGTCATATTTTGGAATGTAACGAATACCATTTAAGAGTAACTGATTAAATATTTTTAAGGCATTCGAGATTGTGCCTCGGGTATTAATATCATCATACTTTTTACCAGTAATAAGCTTAAGTAATGATTTAGCCTCAATAAGGTTATTAATTACTGGTGTAGCACTCATTCCAAGTAAATGGAAGTTAGTGTTCATCTCTGCTGAACGTCCAATTAAACGCATTAAAGCACCTCTACGAAGGCTTTCTTTTTTATCTCTTTGCTTTGAGTTATGTACCTCATCTAGTACAATAAAATCAATAAGATTATTCTCGTTTAAATCTTGAAATATCTCTTCTGTATACCCTTGCTGAAATTTCTCATAATTTAAAAGCAGGTAGTTGTGTTTTGACCTATCGAACTTTTTACCTTTCTTAAAGTTTGAGTGTACTAAGCTATCTGGATAAACATCTAATATATCTTCTTCTAACTGAGATACTGTTGAATTCAAACAGATAACAACCGTTAACCTTGAGTCTATTTCTCTACTGGCAATTATAAATGAAATTGTTTTACCAGCGCCAGTTCCACTCCAGTTTCCATAACGCTTATAATCTTTTACTCTCTTTACAGTAAGCTTCTGCATCATGTTTGGTAGATACTTAAAAGCATACCCTTCTGGAGGTGAGTAATTGATAACCTTATTGTACTCCTCTAAAAATAAGTCTCGCAGTCTCGATGAATTCTTTCCGCCATTTAAGAGTTTAATTTCATCAACCTCTCTTTTGTCATTTATAACTTCGTTCCAAACCTTTTTAAGTTTGTATTGAATAAAAAACTCTACAGCCTCATCGTCACAAGTCCCAATCAGTTCTTTATCTAAAACAAGGATGTCCTCATTTGAAATACTTGGCAATCCTTGACGCTTTTTTTGTTCTTCCTCAGAGTATTCGACATCTTCAATAGATGGCGCCTCTGTAGAAGAGATGGCATCGTTTAATTCTTCATCATAAGATGAGGTTAACTCTTCTAATTTATCTGATAATTCTTCTGTTCTACTTTCGCTTATTTCTTCATCTTCTTCAATCCCTAACTTCTCTTTTAAAGTTTTTAGGGAGTTTTCTTTAGTTCCTTCAAGTGTAAAAACTAACTCTTCAAATTCTTTGGGTAGTTTTCCTTGAGCTATAAGCATATTAAGCTCCACAGGGTCCATGTTAAGTATGTCCTCGTTTCTTATGTCATTAATGAAATTAATTACCCTTTCAGGATTCCATCCCGAGTTACATGTCGGGCAGCCTTGTCCAAACATATGTTTTGAAGGAGTTTGTGAAAACTCTCCATGCAAATGACAATCTATTATTACTTTTTTGTTGTTGCCCTCGTATTTAACCTTTGAATAATTATATCTGTCTGCATGAACTTGCATGGATTTTTTAACAAAATCTTCGATTGTAAGTCTTTGGCTTAAAGCGCTATTAATTATCCCGCATTTTGGGCAACCCTGACCTTTTAGGTGGTTATTTCTTAATTGTTTAAAAACTCCATGAATACTGCATATAATTTCTATTGGCAAAAGTGTATTTTTATAATTTACTTTTGAATAATCATATGTGTTACTGTGTATTTTTTGAAAATCAGAAATAACTTCTTCTGATGTTAAATTCTTACCAGCACATTTTGGACATCCTGAACCACTTAAATGACTACCAGGCGATTGTTCAAAAACACCATGCTGTGCGCATATTATTGAAATTTTCGATTTAGTATTACGATAACTTTTAATATTTGAATAATCATAATTATTATTGTGTATTTTATTAAATTCTATACATAATTCTCTAATACTATATTTTGAATTTCCAGCGCATTTAGGACACCCTCCTTTTAAATGGGTGTTATATGTTTGCTTAAAACTTCCATGAGTTTTACATATTATCAATAATTTTGATTTAGAATCAACATACTTAACTTTTGAGTAATCGTACTCATCTCCTTTTACTTTAATAAACTCTGTAACAACCTCGTCTGTATTTTTGTCATAACCTCTACATTTTGGACACCCCTGTTTATTGCGGTAATGATTTGCGGGTAGCATACTGAACTCCCCGTGATCTTTACAAACTATTAAAACCTTTTCCTTTTGACTTTTGTAGATTGCGTTACTATAATCATATTTATTGGAAAATAATTTTTGAGACTTTTCAATAAACTCCTCAGTTGTCAACTGTCCTTTTCCGCTACATTTAGCACAGCCAAATTTCTTGTGAGAGTATGGTGATTGTTCAAACACTCCATGAACTGGGCAAATAATGTTAATATTAGTTTCAGAATTTTGATAATCTGAAAGAGAATAATCATATTTGTTTTTATGGACTATATTATATTCCTTTAATAAATTTTCAAAACTTACAGGAGCATTCTTGGCACAACTTGGACAACCTGATTTGCTGAATATATGTTTTCCAGAACTTTTTAAAAACTCTCCATGCACATTACAAATGATTATTGATTTTGAACTATTAGAAATATAGGTGAATTTTGAATAATCGTACTTGAGACCATGAATTTGATTAAACATCTTTACACATAAGTCTTGTTTATTTACCGAGTTACGTATAATACATTTCGATCCTTTGCTTATCATTGAGTCTGGGGACAACCAATGTCTTGAATCCCATTTCTTATCAATTACAATAACTTTATCCTTAGCACTTAAATACTCAACCTCAGAATAATCATAATCATCATTCCAATGACCACTATCTTTAAGTTTTTGAAGAAATTCTAATGTTTTTTGTGATTGAGGCATTTAAATTCTTTTTCTTATTTTCCCAAATATAATCAATTGAATTTGGATATATAATAAAATAAAAGTGCAAACAAATGGAATTTAATGAATAACATTTTGCAAAATCAATAAGGACTGTAAGATGCTAAATAAACTAAGGACCAACTATTAAGTTGTATGAAAACTCAAGGTGAAGTAAAAAGATTAAACGTATGGAACAAAACCAAAACTATAAATCTTAAAGAAAGTACTTTGGCTAATATATTAAGGAGATTTCTAGTGTCAAATCTGATAAAATATCTTGCACTAAGACACAAAGGGTTACCCCTGCACAAAATTTTACAACCCTAAATAAAACATAGGCAAGATATAATGCTTCATCTCTTGTATACATAGTGTTAACAAGGTTTTTAGCTGATAGCGACCACACTAGGGTATTTCTGAGGTTCAGGTGCAAAGAACCTTAGGGTTATACCCTATCTCACGAAGACCACCCCTCAAAAGAAAACCGATATTTTTAAGAGCATAATCTTAGAAATTAAATAATTTAAGACCGTTGCAAGGTGAATATTTTATTCCCAAAGTTCAGAGATTTTTATCTTCTCCACAACCTTTTGTGTTGATCACAAAATAAATAATAACCCGTTGTGCATTTAAACAATATTGACTTTTAAATTGTTTATATTCCTATTAAAAACAAATTTGTTAATGTATTGAATGATAGTTAGTGCTGTTAATTTTGAGAGAATTCTTGTCTTAAAACCTTCAAAAGTTTTCGCATAATTATTCCGTATTTTAAACTGGTCACAAAGTTGAGAAAACAAGGTCTCAATTCGTTTTCTTTTCTTCCTAAAAATATACGTTTGTTTTTTGTAATTCTGTTGATTTTTACGCATTGGAACTTCTAATTTAATTTGTTTACTCTCAAATAAATCTAACTGATAGTCAGCACTTAGGTATCCTTTGTCCCCTAAAACCACACAGTTATTAAACTGATTTTTAATGTCTTTTAAATAATGAATATCATGTACAGAAGCTTTGCTAATATCAAAACTTTTAAACACGCCATCAATAGAACAAACAGCATGTATTTTATAGCCATAATAATGCATGTTTTGACTAGCACAATAACCTCTATTTGGGGCTGAATAAAAGTACTCTTTACAAACTTTACTTCTCCCGCTTCTTGAGAGTTTTACAATCTCCAAAGGCATACTATCTACTACATAATAGTTTTCAAACTCCGTGAACTTATTGGAGAGTTGAGTTCTTATAAATTCAATGGCAAAAAATAATTTTCGCTTCCGTTTATTGTAAACTGATCGCTCTATTTTAGCAAACAAATATTCTGGAATATCCCGAAACAACTGACATTCACTGTCTATACCCATATATTCTGCTGTTAAATTCATAGCGATTAATTCAATGTCTTTTAGTTTTGGTTTCCTGTTTTGACGTAAAAATTGTTCCTTTTCTGTAATTGTGGCTAAGACTTCTAAAATTTTATCGTAATTTGCTCTAAAGTTATTCATCGTATTTAATCGATTGATTGTCAATTAAATATACGACTTTTAATAGTCAAATGAATAACTTTTTTAACTATTTATAATGCACAACGGGTAATAATACTCTTTTTATATAAATTCAGGACAAAAAAAAGCGTTACAGATCTGTAACGCTTTTTATAATTTATAGCTCGCAAAGATTACTCTGCTGCAGCTTCTTCTGTAGCTTCCTCTGTTTCTGTTTCTGCTTCTTCATCTTCTATTAAAGTTGCATTACGTGAAGTTCTTACTTGGACTACAACAGTATTATCTGGATGCATAAATGTGTAATTATCGTTAGATAATGAAGTTACAAATAATTTATTTCCAATTTTTAATTTAGAAATATTTGCTGTTACAAAATCTGGTAAATTAGCTGGTAATGCTTTTACTTTTAATTTACGGTTTGTAAAACGCAAAGAACCACCATTTAATACTCCTAAAGAAGTACCTTCTAATTGAACTGGAATATTCATAGTAATCTCCTTATCATCAAATAATTGATAAAAATCTACATGTAAGATTTTTTCTGATACTGGGTGAAACTGAATATCTTGCAAAATTGCAGCTATTTTATGACCATCAACGTCAAGGCTTGCTGTGTATACATTTGGAGTATAAACCAAGCTTTTAAACGCTTTTTCTTCTGCTGAAAAGTGTATTGGTGATTTTCCCCCGTATATAACGCAAGGAACCATACCAGCATTACGTAAGGCTTTAGTTGCTACTTTGCCCACGCTTTCTCTTTTTGATCCTTTAATTGTAATTGATTTCATTACTTTGTTTTATTAATTATTTTACATTAAAAATTGATCACTAATTGAAGTGTTGTCTTGCACTTTGTGCATAACATCCGCAAATAATGGCGCGCAAGATACTACTTTTATTTTTGATGTCTCTTTTTTAAGCGGAATACTATCAGAAACAATCAATTCTGTTAATCCAGAGTTTTCTATCTTTTCATATGCATCACCAGAAAGTATAGGGTGTGTGCAAATTGCACGCACACTTAAAGCTCCTCTTTCCATCATTAAATTAGCCGCATGCGCTAAAGTACCACCTGTATCAATCATGTCATCAACCAAGATAACATTTTTTCCTTGAACATCTCCAATCAATTCCATGTGACCAATTACATTCGCTTTTATTCTTTGTTTGTAACAGATTACAACATCACATAATAAGTGTTTCGAGTAGGCATATGCTCTTTTAGAACCGCCCATGTCTGGAGATGCAATTGTTAGATTTTCTAAGTTTAATTCCTTAATATAAGGCATAAAAATAGTAGACGCGAATAAATGATCTACTGGTTTTTCAAAAAACCCTTGAATTTGATCTGCATGTAAGTCCATGGTCATAATTCTTGTAGCTCCTGCTGATTGTAATAAGTTCGCTACTAATTTTGCTCCAATAGCTACTCTTGGTTTGTCTTTTCTATCTTGTCTTGCCCAACCAAAATATGGCATAACCGCTGTAATATGTCTTGCTGAAGCTCTTTTTGCGGCATCTAACATTAATAACATTTCCATTAGGTTATCTGCATTTGGAAATGTAGAACCGATAATAAAAACGCGTCTTCCACGAACAGATTCTTCGAATGCTGGCTGAAACTCACCATCACTGAAGTACGTAGTATCTACTTTACCTAAAGTTATATTGTATTCTTTTGCAATTTTCTCTGCTAAAACTATACTTTGCCTGCAAGCAAATAATTTTGGGGATAATTGATTTTTAGACATTTAATTGAAATTTTGTTGTGTTGTTGTTAGCTAACAAAAGTAGAAATAATTTATTGAGTGTGAAATAATTCTTTTCAGTTTAAAATACTAAAAATATTTAGTAGATTTGTGAACCAATTAATTACTTGCTCAAGTGGCGGAATTGGTAGACGCGCTGGATTCAAAATCCAGTACTTTCGGGTGTGTGGGTTCGATTCCCACCTTGAGTACTTAAACCGTTGTTAATCTTTTGATTTTCAGCGGTTTTTTATTTTTATAGACTTTAAATTTCCGACCTGTTTCCGACATTTTTTAAAAGCTTGCTATTTACAGTGCATTCCTTTCACTAATCCTGAGAGTAGCAATCGCTTGCTATCTTGTAAATAATCTATTTGTAACCTATAATATTAGTAATTAGCTAACAAGGTTAGAGAACTAAATAAAAATAAACTAGAGCAGCAACTAATAAAAACCTGAAAAAATCCGAGAAAATTAAGACCGTTGCAAAAAGCGAACTTAATTAATTTTACTTTTTAGAGTTCCCTTTTTTTTAGCTAAAACATCGATTATGCTATTTTTTTTCTATTTTAAGTGAGTAAATGCCTTTTTTAGGCTTCATTTTTCCTTAATTTTTACAATTAGACGCAAATATCCCTGGACTTCGATATAAATTGTAGCACATTGCCTCCATCAAATTTTGTGCTTGCATTTTTTTCATCCCTCTATATCTTGCAATTCCACCTTTAAACCATAATTTTATTCCTCCAAAAGTACGTTCAACTTTAAACCTTGTTTTTCCTATTAATTTATTGAATCTAGTTTCCCATTTTGTTAACGGTTTATTTTTTACCGCCTTTTTAAGGATATGATTCTTTAAATTACGCTTCTTTAAAATCGCAACATTTTTCTTTGATTGGTACCCTTTATCTGCCTTTAGAGGGATGTCTTTTGGTAATACCACATTTACAGTTTCTAGAACTTCCTCCAAATTTGCAATCTCATTTTTGCTCGCAGTTGTGGTTAGTACTCCTAGAACGAGTCCTTCGTTATCCGTTACATGATGCTTTTTAAACCCAAAATGGTACTTTCCTCTTTTCTTTAACCAAGTACCCTCTTTATCGACACTATCTGGATATTCTTTGTGTACTTCTACTTGGTCTGCACAGCGGTCTTCGGTTACCTTAAAATTTGTTTTTCCTTTTGGTCTAAGTGGCGTATCTATTACACTAGCGTCTATTATTAAACCTGTTTTTACAATGATATTATGTGCATCTAGCTGTTTGTTTATGGAGGTAAATAATTTTTCGAAGGTTTGTGTTTTGGTTAATGCGGTTCTAAACCTACTTAAAGTACTATGATCTGGAGCAACCTGTTCAATGGTCATCCCACAAAAATAACTAAAGGAAAGACTGTCATTTATTCGGTCTTCAACTTCATAATCGCTTAAACCATACCAACTTTGTAAAAGACACATTTTAAAAAGTAATGTCCCATCATAAGAAGGCTTGCCAGTGGCACTTTTTCCTTTTAAATAATCATTATTTATTAGGATAGAGATCGTATCCCAATCGATAAGGGTGTTTATTTGGGTGAAAAATGTCTTTTTAATTTTTCTTGCTCGTAAATCGCAAATGCTATCGGCTAAAGTTGGTTGTTTTTGTATTTTCATACACTAAATTTACAACTTAATATACTTACAATTAAATATTTAACATAAATAATTACGTGTTATTTTTGTGCTTTTTATTAGGTACTTCCTTGCAACGGTCTTAATCTGTATATTTTTGTGATTTCACTAAGGGAAGTATTCAAACTTTCTAAGCTGATTTTTCTTTTAGAAAACATTATGGCTATTTTGTTGATTAACCCTATCTGATTTTCAGTGTAGATGGTTAATGTATATTCTTGTTTCATTTTTTGTTATTGTATTTTTATAAATTTCAAACCCGTTGTGTATTTAAACAATATTGACTTTTAGATTGTTTATATTTCTATTAAAACCAAATTTGTTAATGTATTGAATGATAGTTAATGCTGTTAATTTTGAGAGAATCCTTGTCTTAAAACCTTCAAAAGTTTTCGCATAATTATTCCGTATTTCAAACTGGTCACAAAGTTGATAAAACAAGGTCTCAATTCGTTTTCTTTTCCTTCTAAAAATGTACGTTTGTTTTTTGTAATTCTGTTGATTTTTACACATTGAAACTTCTAATTTAATTTGTTTACTCTCAAATAAATCTAACTGACACTCACTGTCTATACCCATATATTCTGCTGTTAAATTCATAGCGATTAATTCAATGTCTTTTAGTTTTGGTTTTCTGTTTTGACGTAAAAATTGTTCCTTTTCTGTAATTATGGCTAAGACTTCTAAAATTTTATCGTAGTTTAAACTAAAGTTATTTATTATATTTAATCGATTGATTGTCAAATAAATACTCGCCTTTTAATAGTCAAATAAATAACTTTTTTTAACTATTTATTATGCACAACGGGTTTGAATTGATTTTTTTTACTAATTTCACGCCCTTAAGGTGTAATTATTAAACTATTAACTAAATCTTTATAAATAAAACCACTTCTTTTAAATCAGAAAATTAACATTATGAACAAAAAACTCCTCAACAAAGGTGTGCACTCCTTGTTTAATATATTAGGCACATTGCTATTTACGCTAATTTTAATTCCTCAAAATATTGCTGCGCAGAAATCAATGTCAGATCAAGACCAAATAATCACTAAATGCATTACAATTGAACAATTAGAAGCTAAAATACCTGTTGATGTGAAAGCTCAAATGAGTGAGTATTATATTCTAAACAGTGGTATAAAATTTTATTTTTCTTCAACGTTTGAAATTTCAAATAAAAAAACATCATTAATTAGTAAAGGAGAAATTAGTTTAAATAAACCATATTTTTTATTTCACACATTAAATATAGATAATGAAAAGGCATTTGTTAGATACTACTTCATTTATAGCTATAACGATGTTGAAACCACGGTGCCTATCACAATTGAATTTGTGAAGAATAATTTTTTGTGGCAGATATTAAATTATAAAATATAAAAATGTAGATTATGTTAAAAAAAATACTAGACCAAATACTATCTTAAAATTACTACTTCTGTTTGCAATATTTATTGTAGAATTTGCAGTTGCTCAAAATGTTGTTATGAATAATGGCTCTAGAAGAGTTGGTGATGGGATTGAAAACTCAATCAATAGCTCAGGGAACATGCAACAACCATTTTATTATAGTTCAGATAGTAATGCATGGCGTCAATTAACATATAGTAATTACCCATTAGACATAAGATGGGGTGTTGGAGGAGATGGAGTAAATGACTGGAATATCAATGGAAGTAAACAAGATAATCCTACAGTTTCAAATATTGTTTATGATTATTCAGGATTTACAACAACAAATGCAGGTACTGGTGAAGGTTATGGAACAATTAAATTTACAGGGAATATTACTGTTGATGGAAAATTGTTTTTAATTCAAAATACATATTCCTTAGGATCATCAGAAGGCTTTTTTCAAATTAATGTTAAAATAACCAATGTTAGTGGTGTAGATGCATCAAATGTTAGATTATGGGTAGGTACTCGTGACGACTGGGTTGGAAATACAGATAGCCCAACAAAAGAAAGAGGTAATTTGGTAGATGGTGCTTTTCAAATGATAGGAGCCACTAATGAGCAAGCAAAAGCAATTAAAGTTTTAACAGCTGATGAGGCTATTTTAGTTTATAGTAATTCAAATAGAGCTTATACCACTATAGCACATTATGGTCCTTTTAGTAATGCGACTGATAAAGATCCAGCTACAAACGCTATTACCGAGACAGGTGACGGATCTTACGCTATGTATGTTCGATTTAATGATTTAGCATCAGGAGAGAGTGACGAATTAGACTGGTATTATGCCTCAGGAACATTAGCAGAGATAGATGATATTATTACTGATGTAGCTGCAGCATCAGCAGCAGTTGGTAATATTTCATATACTACAGCAGATTACACCTACTCTTTTTCACAAAATGGCACAAGTTATTATACGGTTGTTGCAGAAGGTTCAACAGCACCAACTGATGCTCAAATAAAAGCAGGGGTAGATTATACAGGGGGCATAATTGTGACAAGTGGTAATGCTACCACAACTGCCAGTGTGAATACAGTATACAATTTAACAGGACTTAGACACAACACAAACTACGATATATATGCCGTTACAGAGTGGGATAATGGAGGGCTTGAATTTTCTTCAATTAGCACTTCAAATTTCACAACTTCTTCACTCCCCCTAACCATCACAGGTCTTACAGGAGTAGATAAAGAGTATAATGGCACAACAGCTGGAACAGCTACTGGAACAGCTGCCTTATCTGGTGTTATTAGTGGAGATGATGTTGCTCTTGGAGGTTCTCCAGTATTTACTTTTACTTCTGCTAATATAGGAACAGGAATTACAATGAATACTACTGGCTATACGATTTCAGGAGTTGATGCATACAAGTATAGTTTATCGCAACCAATACTATCGGCAGATATTACTCCAGATACACCGCCTACAGTAACAATCACAAGTCCGGTTGCAAATCCAACAAATAGCACATTTACAACGACCTTTACTTTTAGTGAAGACGTTACCGGTTTTGTGATTGGAGATATTACTTTAACAAATGGAGCTGCTTCAAACTTTACTGCAACTAGTAGTTCGGTTTACACAGCCCTGATTACACCAACTGCTGATGGAATTGTAACGGTTGATGTTGCTGCTGATGTAGCAAATGATACTGCTACGAACGGAAACACAGCTGCTGCACAATTTAGCACGTTATATGACGCTACAAGTCCGACGGTAACGATTACAAGTCCGGTTGCAAATCCAACAAATAGCACATTTACAACGACCTTTACTTTTAGTGAAGACGTTACAGGATTTGTTATTGGAGATATTACTTTGGGCAATGCAATAGCTTCAAACTTTACTACCACTAGTAGTTCGGTGTACACAGCGCTGATCACACCAACTGCTGATGGAATTGTAACGGTTGATATTGCTGCTGATGTAGCAAATGATGCTGCGACAAACGGAAACACGGTTGCAACTCAGTTTAGTACAACCTATGATGCGACAAGTCCGACGGTAACGATTACAAGTCCGGTTGCAAATCGTACAAATAGCACATTTACAACCACCTTTACTTTTAGTGAAGACGTTACCGATTTTGTGATTGGAGACATTACTTTGGGCAATGCAACAGCTTCAAACTTTACTACCACTAGTAGTTCGGTGTACACAGCATTAATCACACCAACTGCTGATGGAACTGTAACGGTAGATATTGCGGCCGATGTATCAAATGATACTGCTACGAACGGAAACACAGCTGCTACACAATTTAGCACGTTATATGACGCTACAAGTCCGACGGTAACAATTACAAGTCCGGTTGCAAATCCAACAAATAGCACATTTACAACGACCTTTACTTTTAGTGAAGACGTTACAAGTTTTGTGATTGGAGATATTACTTTAACAAATGGAGCTGCTTCAAACTTTACTACAACTAGTAGTTCAGTTTACACAGCATTAATTACACCAACTGCTGATGGAATTGTAACGGTTGATGTTGCTGCTGATGTAGCAAATGATACTGCTACGAACGGAAACACAGCTGCTACACAATTTAGCACGTTATATGACGCTACAAGCCCGACGGTAACAATTACAAGTCCGGTTGCAAATCCAACAAATACTGCATTTACAACGACCTTTACTTTTAGTGAAGACGTTACAAGTTTTGTGATTGGAGATATTACTTTGGGCAATGCAACAGCTTCTAACTTTACTACCACTAGTAGTTCGGTGTACACAGCATTAATCACACCAACTGCTGACGGAATTGTAACGGTTGATGTTGCTGCTGATGTAGCAAATGATGCTGCTGCGAGCGGAAACACAGCTGCCACACAATTTAGCACGTTATATGACGCTACAAGTCCGACGGTAACAATTACAAGTCCGGTTGCAAATCCAACAAATAGCACATTTACAACGACCTTTACTTTTAGTGAAGACGTTACCGGTTTTGTGATTGGAGATATTACTTTAACAAATGGAGCTGCTTCAAACTTTACTGCAACTAGTAGTTCAGTTTACACAGCCCTAATTACACCAACTGCTGATGGAATTGTAACGGTTGATGTTGCTGCTGATGTAGCAAATGACACTGCTTCAAACGGAAACACAGCTGCTACACAATTTAGCACGTTATATGACGCTACAAGCCCGACGGTAACAATTACAAGTCCGGTTGCAAATCCAACAAATAGCACATTTACAACGACCTTTACTTTTAGTGAAGACGTTACCGATTTTGTGATTGGAGATATTACTTTAACAAATGGAGCTGCTTCAAACTTTACTGCAACTAGTAGTTCAGTTTACACAGCCCTGATTACACCAACTGCTGATGGAATTGTAACGGTTGATATTGCTGCTGATGTAGCAAATGATACAGCAACCAATGGAAATACAGCTGCAACTCAGTTTAGTACAACCTATGATGCTACAAGCCCGACGGTAACGATTACAAGTCCGGTTGCAAATCCAACAAATACTGCATTTACAACGACCTTTACTTTTAGTGAAGACGTTACAAGTTTTGTGATTGGAGATATTACTTTAACAAATGGAGCTGCTTCAAACTTTACTGCAACTAGTAGTTCGGTGTACACAGCCCTAATTACACCAACTGCTGATGGAATTGTAACGGTTGATGTTGCTGCTGATGTAGCAAATGATACTGCTACGAACGGAAACACAGCTGCTACACAATTTAGCACGTTATATGACGCTACAAGCCCGACGGTAACGATTACAAGTCCGGTTGCAAATCCAACAAATACTGCATTTACAACGACCTTTACTTTTAGTGAAGACGTTACCGGTTTTGTGATTGGAGATATTACTTTAACAAATGGAGCTGCTTCAAACTTTACTGCAACTAGTAGTTCAGTTTACACAGCCCTAATTACACCAACTGCTGATGGAATTGTAACGGTTGATGTTGCTGCTGATGTAGCAAATGATACTGCTACGAACGGAAACACAGCTGCTACACAATTTAGCACGTTATATGACGCTACAAGTCCGACGGTAACAATTACAAGTCCGGTTGCAAATCCAACAAATAGCACATTTACAACTACCTTTACTTTTAGTGAAGACGTTACCGATTTTGTGATTGGAGATATTACTTTAACAAATGGAGCTGCTTCAAACTTTACTGCAACTAGTAGTTCGGTGTACACAGCATTAATCACACCAACTGCTGATGGAATTGTAACGGTTGATGTTGCTGCTGATGTAGCAAATGATACTGCTACGAACGGAAACACAGCTGCTACACAATTTAGCACGTTATATGACGCTACAAGCCCGACGGTAACGATTACAAGCCCGGTTGCAAATCCAACAAATAGCACATTTACAACGACCTTTACTTTTAGTGAAGACGTTACCGATTTTGTGATTGGAGATATTACTTTAACAAATGCAACAGCTTCTAACTTTACTACCACTAGTAGTTCAGTTTACACAGCCCTGATTACACCAACTGCTGATGGAACTGTAACGGTTGATGTTGCTGCTGATGTAGCAAATGATGCTGCTTCAAACGGAAACACCGCTGCAACTCAGTTTAGTACAACCTATGATGCTACAAGCCCGACGGTAACAATTACAAGTCCGGTTGCAAATCCAACAAATAGCACATTTACAACGACCTTTACTTTTAGTGAAGACGTTACAAGTTTTGTGATTGGAGATATTACTTTAACAAATGGAGCTGCTTCAAACTTTACTACAACTAGTAGTTCAGTTTACACAGCATTAATTACACCAACTGCTGATGGAATTGTAACGGTTGATGTTGCTGCTGATGTAGCAAATGATACTGCTACGAACGGAAACACAGCTGCTACACAATTTAGCACGTTATATGACGCTACAAGCCCGACGGTAACGATTACAAGTCCGGTTGCAAATCCAACAAATACTGCATTTACAACGACCTTTACTTTTAGTGAAGACGTTACCGATTTTGTGATTGGAGATATTACTTTAACAAATGGAGCTGCTTCAAACTTTACTGCAACTAGTAGTTCAGTTTACACAGCCCTAATTACACCAACTGCTGATGGAATTGTAACGGTTGATATTGCTGCTGATGTAGCAAATGATACAGCAACCAATGGAAATACAGCTGCAACTCAGTTTAGTACAACCTATGATGCTACAAGCCCGACGGTAACGATTACAAGTCCGGTTGCAAATCCAACAAATACTGCATTTACAACGACCTTTACTTTTAGTGAAGACGTTACAAGTTTTGTGATTGGAGATATTACTTTAACAAATGGAGCTGCTTCAAACTTTACTGCAACTAGTAGTTCGGTGTACACAGCCCTAATTACACCAACTGCTGATGGAATTGTAACGGTTGATGTTGCTGCTGATGTAGCAAATGATACTGCTACGAACGGAAACACAGCTGCTACACAGTTTAGCACGTTATATGACGCTACAAGTCCGACGGTAACAATTACAAGTCCGGTTGCAAATCCAACAAATAGCACATTTACAACGACCTTTACTTTTAGTGAAGACGTTACCGATTTTGTGATTGGAGATATTACTTTGGGCAATGCAACAGCTTCTAACTTTACTACCACTAGTAGTTCGGTGTACACAGCCCTAATCACACCAACTGCTGACGGAATTGTAACGGTTGATGTTGCTGCTGATGTAGCAAATGATACAGCAACCAATGGAAACACAGCTGCCACACAATTTAGCACGTTATATGACGCTACAAGTCCGACGGTAACAATTACAAGTCCGGTTGCAAATCCAACAAATAGCACATTTACAACGACCTTTACTTTTAGTGAAGACGTTACCGGTTTTGTGATTGGAGATATTACTTTAACAAATGGAGCTGCTTCAAACTTTACTGCAACTAGTAGTTCAGTTTACACAGCCCTAATTACACCAACTGCTGATGGAATTGTAACGGTTGATGTTGCTGCTGATGTAGCAAATGATACTGCTACGAACGGAAACACAGCTGCTACACAATTTAGCACGTTATATGACGCTACAAGTCCGACGGTAACAATTACAAGTCCGGTTGCAAATCCAACAAATAGCACATTTACAACTACCTTTACTTTTAGTGAAGACGTTACCGATTTTGTGATTGGAGATATTACTTTAACAAATGGAGCTGCTTCAAACTTTACTGCAACTAGTAGTTCGGTGTACACAGCATTAATCACACCAACTGCTGATGGAATTGTAACGGTTGATGTTGCTGCTGATGTAGCAAATGATACTGCTACGAACGGAAACACAGCTGCTACACAATTTAGCACGTTATATGACGCTACAAGCCCGACGGTAACGATTACAAGCCCGGTTGCAAATCCAACAAATAGCACATTTACAACGACCTTTACTTTTAGTGAAGACGTTACCGATTTTGTGATTGGAGATATTACTTTGGGCAATGCAACAGCTTCTAACTTTACTACCACTAGTAGTTCGGTGTACACAGCATTAATCACACCAACTGCTGACGGAATTGTAACGGTTGATGTTGCTGCTGATGTAGCAAATGATGCTGCTGCGAGCGGAAACACAGCTGCCACACAATTTAGCACGTTATATGACGCTACAAGTCCGACGGTAACAATTACAAGTCCGGTTGCAAATCCAACAAATAGCACATTTACAACGACCTTTACTTTTAGTGAAGACGTTACCGGTTTTGTGATTGGAGATATTACTTTAACAAATGGAGCTGCTTCAAACTTTACTGCAACTAGTAGTTCGGTGTACACAGCCCTAATTACACCAACTGCTGATGGAATTGTAACGGTTGATGTTGCTGCTGATGTAGCAAATGATACAGCAACCAATGGAAACACAGCTGCTACACAATTTAGCACGTTATATGACGCTACAAGCCCGACGGTAACAATTACAAGTCCGGTTGCAAATCCAACAAATAGCACATTTACAACGACCTTTACTTTTAGTGAAGACGTTACCGATTTTGTGATTGGAGATATTACTTTGGGCAATGCAACAGCTTCTAACTTTACTACCACTAGTAGTTCAGTTTACACAGCCCTGATTACACCAACTGCTGACGGAATTGTAACGGTTGATGTTGCTGCTGATGTAGCAAATGATACTGCTACGAACGGAAACACAGCTGCTGCACAATTTAGCACGTTATATGACGCTACAAGTCCTATTGTTCCAGTCATTCTTGGTATTGACACCTATACTTGTTCATCGATTACAAGAAATACTGGTGATAACACTTTAGTATTTAATGGTTCTGCTGAACCTGGAACAACGGTCGAAGTATTTGTAAGTATTGTTTCTGTAGGAACTACAACTGCTGATAACACGGGTAATTGGATTTTTGATCATTCCAGTACAGTTCTTGATGATGGTGTTTACAATATTACGGCAACTTCGACAGATACCTCTACAAATAAAAGTAAAATGTCTGCAACTTTTATCATTATAATTGATACCAAAGATTTTGATGAAGATGGAATTCAAGATTTCTGTGATGACGATGATGATAATGATGGAGTATTAGATGCTGATGACAATAGTTATTTACCAAACCCTGACCAAGCGGATACCAATAATAATGGAATTGGAGATGCGCAAGAAGATTGTGACAATGACGGAATTTTAAATTATTTTGACACCGATAATGCGAGCTGTCAAGGAAGCATTGTGATGAAAAAAAAATATGGGATCTCTCCAAATGGAGATGGTATTAATGATACTTGGGGAATTGAGAACATTCAATTATATCCAAATAATGTAGTTCGTATTTATAACAGATCTGGAAAAGAAGTCTATGAAATGAAAGGCTATAACAATACTTTTGATGGTTTTTCTAACAAAATAAACTCGACCAGAAAATTACCTGTGGGAGCTTATTACTTTATAGTAGAATTTAATACTCCTGAAGCCAAACCAGCCAAAGGATGGATATATATCAATTATTAATTATTAAAAATGAATTGCAACAAATTTTTAAACATAGAAAACATGAAAAAATTTATATATATATCGATCCTAATTGCTATTTGTACTGTACAAAATAGTTCAGCGCAGCAAGATCCAAATTTCACCTTGTATAACTTTAACATGAACATCATCAATCCTGCCTATGCAGGAAGTTTGGATATCAAAGAAATTAACATTGGTTACCGAAGTCAATGGGTTGGTATTAGTGAAGCCCCAAATACGCAAATCTTAAACTACACAACCCCTTTAGAAAACAATTTAGGGCTTGGGATTTCTGTTGTTAGAGATCAAGTATTTGTATTGAACGAGACAGATATTGCCTTAGATATTTCGTATAAACTAAAAATTTCTGAAACCCATGATTTATACTTTGGTGTAAAAGGAGGCGCTTCTATTATAAATATTGATTTGACCAATGCAGGTTCTAGTGTTGAAGATCCTTTGTTTGCAAGGAATGAAAGTTTTTTGAATCCACAGTTTGGAGCAGGAATGTATTTAAGACATGATGACTTTTACTTAAGTATCTCTTCTCCTAATTTTTTAAACGGAAAGAGATATGAAAAACAAGGAAACGTTCCAAGGGCAGCAGTAGACAATTTACATATGTATTATGGCTTTGGATATCATTTTGATGTTTCAGACAACCTAAGAGTCACTCCAGGAATTATGCACAGAAATACAGAAGGAGCTCCACCATCTACAGATATCAATGCGACTGTTAAATACAATACCATTCAAGCTGGAATGAATTATAGAATTGATGAAATGTATTCAATATTTACCATGTTTAACATTGTAGAGAACATTCAATTTGGTACAGCTTATGACTTTACAATCTCAAAATTTAATCAAGTAAATGATAATGGATCAATGGAAATAATGATTAAATTTCAGTTTTAAATAGAAATAGCTAATAAAAGTAGCTTTCCCATCTACGAAGGCTACTGTATTATACTGATATAGGTTGACCTTTTTTTTATATTAATTTCAATTTTTACCGAAATTTAGTTTATTTTTCCGATATGACTTATACTTAATATTCGGATTCAAATGGACTTCGGCAGGTTTTCTTAAACCGAGGCTAAAAAGGGTTCTTAAATTGTTGTAAATATATACTACTTGTTTCGTGACTTCTTGAGCAATGTTAGTGTTTTTAATACAGTTTCTAAGTCCATATTCATATTTTAAAGTTCTATTAATTCGCTCTGCAATTGCATTTTCATACGGGTCATATTGTTCAGTTATACTTATCATGATGCCATTTTCTTCTGCAAAGGCTGTATATTTAGGATTACAGTATTGAGAACCTCTATCAGAATGATGTATGAGTCTTTTGTCGCGGTATTTTCTATTTTTAATAGCCATTTCCAGTGCTTCTGTGCAAAGTGATGTCTTTATATTGTTATCTAGTTTATACCCCATAATTTGCTTAGAATAAGCGTCTGTAACAATTGCTAAATAATTATGTCCATTGTCGGTTTTAATGTATGTTATATCGCTTACCCAGAGTTGTTCTGATCTATTGGGTACTTGGTCTTTAATTAGGTTTTTATATTTTCTAAATTGATGATTGCAATTTGTTGTTGTAATGTAGTTTTTGAGTTTGGGTACCAGTAAATTATGAAGTCTTAAAACGTCATAAAATTTGTCTCTTCCTATTTTAATTTCCTGATTTATAAAACCTTGTTTAAGTTCTGCATAGCGCTTAATTCCACCAGTTCTCTGTGCAACTACTTTACGATAATCTTGAATCATTATGATAATTTTCTCATCGTTTAGTTGTTTGTTTTCTTGTGCTTTAAGTCTTTTGTAGAAGGCTTGTTTACTAATCCCAAAACATTCATAGAACCATTTTCTTTTAAACGGTTTTTCTTTTTTAGTGCTATCTCTTTTGCTACTATTTTGGGCAGCGACTTTTTTGATAAATCGACACCTGTAATGATCTCCATATCGGCAATAATATCTTGCTGAAAGTCTTTGATAAACTCCAATGCTTTAATACGATCTTTTAATTTTTTATTTCGTCTAGTTTACTCATTCCTGTATTTTGTTGCACTAAAGTACTATATTTTTTAATCCAATAGCCAATAGTAGTTCTAGGTATATCATATTTTTTAGAAGCGAAGTTGGTTGAGATCTGACCATTTTGAATTTGGTCAACAACGAATAATTTAAGCTCTAAAGTTACTTTTTCGTAAGTTTTTTTTCGGCAGTGTTCATTTTGTGTTTTCATAAGTGACTATAATTAAGTGTTTAATTTTTAGTCAACCTATTTCAGGAAAGTACATAAAACTTGGGATTATCTGGTTGACTGTAGATATAATGCTTCACCTTAATCATCATTTCTTCCTTGGAAATGTTAAAATCGTAATATGTTGATTCATTTAAAAGTCAGAATAGAAACATCACAAATTAATGCGGAAAAATAAGGTGACTTTTTTAATTATGGTGTTAATGTAAATATAAAAAATAATAACTGGTATATTTTATTTATAAAAAGAATGATTCATAGAATAAATAGTACGTTCTGTATATGAGTAGGTTACCCCGTTTGTACGCGCACCATCAAACATTTAAACCCTATGCGTTGTGATTAATTTTGACTATTAATGTGCAAATTTTCTCTGCATAAAAAAGGTTCCAAGACTGAATGTCTTGAAACCTTTACTACTTTCTTAAAAACAAAAAAGCCTTAACAAATTAATGTTAAGACTCGTTTTGCTCCCTCTCTTGGGCTCGAACCAAGGACCCTCTGATTAACAGTCAGATGCTCTAACCAACTGAGCTAAGAAGGAGTTTGCCACACAAATTTTTATGGTTTGTGTTTAGCGAGTGCAAATATAAATTTTTTTGGAACATTGCCAAATACTTTTTAAACTTTTTTCAATAAAATTTTAATAATTATAAATAAGTCCTTATTACTAAAATTCGTATTTTTGTCCGAATAATATGCTTCTAATAGAAGCGCAAACTATTATATGGACAAATTTTCGTTCTTAAACGCAGCACATACTGGCTTCATAGCCGATTTATACGATCAGTATCTCATACATCCAGATTCGGTAGAACCAAGTTGGAGGAGTTTTTTTCAAGGATATGATTTAGCAAATGAAAAATATTCTTTAAAAGAAGAAGACGATTCTATAGAAATTCCGCAAGAAGTTAAAAAGGAATTTTTAGTGGTAGATCTTATAAATGGATACAGAACTCGTGGTCATTTGTTTACTAAAACAAATCCGGTAAGAGAAAGAAGACAATATTATCCAAGTTTAGATCTCGAAAACTTTGGCTTGTCTGAAGCAGATCTAGACAAAGAATTTTCTGCTGGTGATGTTTTAGGCCTTGGTAGAGTTAAACTTTCTGACATCATTACTCATTTACAAAGCATTTATTGCGACTCTATTGGAGTTGAATATATGTATATGCGTAATCCTGAAAAATTGAAATGGTGGCAAAATCGTTTGAATGAAAACGACAACCATCCAAAATATAATTCGGAAGCCAAAATATATATTTTAGGAAAGCTAAATCAAGCCGTTACTTTTGAGAGTTTTTTACAAACGAAATACGTAGGTCAAAAGCGATTTTCATTAGAAGGCGGAGAAACATTAATTCCTGGAATTAGTGTGATGCTAAGAGATGCTGCAGAAAAATTTGGTGTTAAAGAATGTGTTTTAGCAATGGCACATAGAGGTCGTTTAAATACATTGGTAAATATATTTAAGAAATCAGTAAGAGATCTTTTTAGCGAATTTGAAGGAAAAGATTTTGAAGATGAAGATATAGATGGTGATGTAAAATATCACTTAGGTTTAACGTTAAGTAAAACCTACAGAAATGGCGCTAAGATTAAAATGAATTTAGTTCCAAATCCGTCACATTTAGAGGCTGTTGCTGCTGTTGCAGAAGGAATTGCGAGAGCAAAAATCGACAGAAAATACAATGGCGACTCTAGTAAAATATTACCGATAATAATTCATGGAGATGCCGCAATTGCAGGGCAAGGTATTGCTTATGAAATAGTTCAAATGGCGAAATTAAATGGTTATAAGACAGGAGGAACTATCCATATTGTTGTAAATAATCAAATAGGATTTACTACGAATTATTTAGATGCACGCTCAAGCACCTATTGTACAGACGTTGCTAAAGTTACGTTGTCACCAGTTTTACACGTAAATGCGGATGATACAGAAGCGGTTTGTCATGCAATGGAAATGGCGTTAGAGTTTAGAATGAAGTTTAAAACTGATGTTTTTATTGACTTATTAGGATATAGAAAATACGGTCATAATGAAGGCGATGAACCTCGTTTTACACAACCAAAATTATACAAAGCAATTGCAAAACATAAAAATCCGAAAGATATTTATGCAGAAAAATTACTTTTAGAAGGTACTATAACAGATTCTCATGTAGATGAAATTACTGCTGAATTTAAGGACATGTTAGAAGTTGAATTTGATGAAGCTAAGAAAGTAGAAAAATCAAAAGTTAGCGAGTTTATGCAATCTACTTGGAAAGGCTATGAACGCCAGCAGCTAGATGCAATGATGCTTGCTGAAGATACAAAATACGATCTTGATAAATTAAAAAATATAGCAAAAGTAGTTTCCACAGTTCCTAAAGACGCAAAATTTGTAAAAAAAGCAGAACGTATTTTAGAAGGTAGAGCTAAAATGACTTTTGAAACCAATCAACTAGATTGGGGTATGGCAGAGAATTTGGCGTACGGCTCTTTAATGGAAGAGGGTTTTAATATTCGTATTTCTGGACAAGATGTAGAAAGAGGAACCTTTTCTCACAGACATGCTATTTTACGTGATGAGGTTACTGAAGAAAGAATCAATTTATTAAATACAAACCCCCATAATAAAGGACAAATGACGATTTACAATTCGTTATTGTCTGAATACGGTGTACTTGGTTTTGATTATGGATATGCAATGGCAAACCCGAATACATTAACAATTTGGGAAGCACAATTTGGAGATTTTTCGAACGGAGCTCAAATTATGTTTGACCAGTATATTTCTGCTGCAGAAGATAAATGGAAATTGCAAAACGGAATTGTAGTTTTATTACCTCACGGGTATGAAGGGCAAGGTTCTGAGCATTCATCGGCAAGAATAGAGCGTTATTTACAATTATGTGCAATAGACAATATGACGCTTGCAAATTGCACAACGCCTGCAAACTTGTATCATTTATTGCGTCGTCAAATGAAACGTAATTATAGAAAACCTTTGATCGTTTTTACACCAAAGAGTTTATTACGTCATGCAAAAGTAATTAGTACTATTGAAGATTTAGCAACAGGTGAATTCCAAGAAGTTATAGACGATACCCTGCAGCCAGATGGCGTTACAAAACTAGTTTTTTGTATGGGTAAATTTTATTATGATTTATTAGCAGAAAGAGAAGAATTACAAAGAGAAGATATTGCTTTGGTAAGAATTGAGCAATTATTCCCTTTACATTTAGAAAAAATTCAAAAAGTAATAGATAGATATCCAAATGTTACAGAATATATTTGGGCACAAGAAGAACCAAGAAATATGGGAGCTTGGAGTTTTATGCTACAGCGTTTTGAGTTGGTAAAATTAACGGTTCGTTCTCGTAAATATTATGCAGTTCCTGCCGCAGGCTCTAGCACAAGATTTAAAAAACGTCATAGAGCTGTGATAGATAGTGTTTTTATTGATGAGTAAGTAGCGTTAAGGATTGAAACGGCATCCTTTTTGTTTTTGATTGAAAAGAAAAAATAAAAAGATACAGAGTAAAGCCTGTTAAAACGCCCAAATAATAAAAAGAATTTTAGATTAAAAAAAATATAGAACTGATGATTTTAGAAATGAAAGTTCCTTCTCCAGGAGAATCAATTACAGAAGTAGAAATTGCAACTTGGTTAGTTGAGGATGGAGATTATGTTGAAAAAGATCAACCAATTGCAGAACTAGATTCTGACAAAGCAACGTTAGAATTACCTGCTGAAGAAAGTGGAATTATCACTTTAAAAGCAGAAGAAGGTGACGCTGTTGCTGTAGGTGCGGTTGTTTGCTTAATTGATACAAGCGCTGCAAGACCAGAAGGTGATGCGCCAAAAGCGGAAGTAAAAAAAGAAGAAAAGAAAGTTGAAGTTAAGGAAACACCAAAGGCGGAAACGTATGCAACCGGAACAGCTTCTCCCGCCGCTAAAAAAGTATTAGCAGAAAAAGGAATTGAAACATCAGCAATTAAAGGAACAGGGAAAGATGGTAGAATAACTAAAGACGATGCTGTAAACGCAGTACCTTCTATGGGAACTCAGCCTGCGAACGGTTCTAGAAATACAGAACGCAAAAAAATGTCTATGTTGCGCAGAAAAGTTGCGGAACGTTTAGTCGCTGTAAAAAACGAAACGGCAATGTTAACTACTTTTAACGAAGTAAATATGCAGCCAATTTTTGATTTACGCACGGAGTACAAGGAAGCATTTAAAGCAAAACACAATGTAGGTTTAGGTTTTATGTCTTTCTTTACATTAGCAGTTGTGAGAGCATTAAAAATGTATCCTGATGTAAACTCCATGATTGATGGAGATTTTCAAATAAGTAATGACTTTCAAGATATTTCTATTGCAGTTTCTGGTCCTAAAGGATTAATGGTTCCTGTTATTAGAAATGCTGAAAACCTATCTTTTAGAGGTGTAGAAAGTGAAGTAAAACGTTTGGCTTTAAGAGCTAGAGACGGACAAATAACAATTGATGAAATGACAGGTGGAACTTTTACGATTACCAATGGTGGTGTATTTAGTTCTATGTTGTCAACACCAATTTTAAATCCTCCTCAAAGCGGAATTTTAGGGATGCACAATATTGTAAACAGACCAATGGCAGTTGATGGGCAAGTTGTAATTCAGCCAATAATGTATGTTGCGCTGTCTTATGATCACAGAATTGTTGATGGTAGAGAATCTGTTGGTTTCTTAGTTGCGGTTAAAGAAGCATTAGAAAATCCTATGGAATTATTGATGGATAACAATCCAGAAAAAGCATTAGAAATGTAGTTTCTTTTTAGAAACAAGACTTTTTAAATATAAAAATCTTGAGCTTTTGCTCGGGATTTTTTTTTGTTTGATAATTAGATTTGCTTCTAGTGTTTTAAAAATATAACTTGGCTACTTTCATATTCAGAAAATTAGTTACAAAATGGATACTCAATTCAAAAATATACATAAAGTTATTTCTACTTATATTGATATTAGTGACGAAGAATGGGCTCGTTATTCCTTGATGTTAGAAGTAAAAGAAATTAAGAAAAAGAGCATTATTCTTAGTGAAGGTATCATTTGTAGAGAGGTTTTTTTTATAAATAAGGGATTGTTGAGAATATTTTTTGTGGATAATAACGGAGAAGAGAAAATGTTTCATTTTGCATTAGAAAAAACCTTTGCCACAGATTACAAAAGTTTTTTAAAGGAAATACTGTCAAATTATTCAATTCAGGCGATGGAAGACACGCAGGTTCTTGTTATGTCGCTTGATATGATTTTGGGTGGTTACAAAATGATTACAAACGGCGAAAAGTTGGGAAGACTTTTAGCAGAAGATTATTTCTTTATGTTTAATGATAAAATTCAGGCGATGTATACACAAAATCCTCTTGAGCGTTACAATGACTTAACCAGCAGTTTTCCTAAAATATTTCAACGAGTACCACAACATGTAATTGCTTCGTATTTAAATATTAGTTCGGTTCATTTAAGCCGCTTAATTAACGCATCTTAATAGCTTTAATTGAAACTGATAACATTTGTTATCGTTAAAATTTTGTTTCTGCCTTATTTTTACGTTTATTACTAATGAGATTCAAAATTTTCTGATATGATACAAATGAAGGGTAAAACAGTTTTAATAACTGGCGGAGCGTTGGGTATTGGTAAAATCATGGCTCGTTTGTTATTAGAGCGTGAAGCAAAAGTAATTATTTGGGATATTGATCAATCAAAAATGGATAAAACGATGGATGAATTTTCTAGCAGAGGTGATGTGGTTGGATATATTGTGGATGTTTCGGATATCAATCAAATTGAAAAAACAGCCCAACAAGTAAAACAGGAAGTAGGCATTGTTGACGTACTTATAAATAATGCAGGTATTGTTGTAGGAAAATATTTTCATGAACACACTACGTTAGATATCTTAAAAACAATGGAGATAAATGCAAATGCCCCGATGTTTATCACCAAGGAATTTTTGAATGATATGCTCAACCAAAATTCTGGACATATTTGTAATATAGCATCTTCCGGCGGATTAATTTCAAACCCAAAAATGTCTGTGTATGCAGCAAGTAAATGGTCATTAATTGGCTGGTCTGATAGTTTGCGTATAGAAATGAAACAGCTAAAAAAGAACGTTCATGTAACCACCATAATGCCATATTATATCAATACAGGAATGTTTGATGGTGTAAAATCAAAAATACCAATCCTCGAACAAGAAGTTGCAGCACTTACAATCATAAAATCCATAGAGCAAAAGAAGCGAATGGTAACTATTCCTGGTTATATATACAGGCTTACAAAACTAGGTCAGGGGTTTATGTCGATAGATGTTTTTGATTGGTTTGCAGGAACGGTATTAGGTATTTATAAAACGATGGAGCATTTTATTGGGCATAAAAAGTCATAAAAAAAGATTAATGAAAGATACAAAAGAAGATTTAATTATTAAAAATATAGCGAATCATCGTACTTTTTTTTTAACACAAAAAACAAAAGGGTTTTCTTTTAGATTAACTCAGCTTCATAAATTAAAAAAAGCAATTCTTGAATATCAAGAAAAAATAGAGAATGCCTTGTGGGAAGATTTGCATAAATCACCTGAAGAAGCGTATTTAACCGAAATTAGTATCGTTCTCGGGGAAATTGATAATCACCTAAAACACTTAAAAAAGTGGGTTTTACCAAAGAAGGTAGCAACACCAATTCATTTGTTTCCGTCATCTAGTAAAGTACTTTTCGAACCGTTAGGAGTTGCATTAATCGTTGCTCCGTGGAATTATCCGTTTCAGTTGTTAATTAATTCGTTGGTAGGTTCTATTTCATCAGGATGTTGCTGTGTTTTAAAGCCATCACCAGACACACCTAATGTTGCGAAGGTATTGGAAAATATGATTTCAGAAAATTTCGATTCAGATTACATTAGCGTGGTTCAAGGCGGACGAGAAACAAATACTCTATTATTCGCGCAGCGTTTTGATCTTATTTTCTTTACAGGAAGTTCTAAAGTTGGTAAAGTAGTAATGAGAGCGGCTGCCGAAAATTTAACGCCTGTGGTGTTAGAATTAGGAGGGAAAAGTCCATGTATAGTAGATGCTGATGCCAATATTGATATAGCAGCAAAACGAATTGCTTGGGGTAAATTGATCAATGCAGGGCAAACTTGTATTGCTCCAGATTATCTTTTTGCGCATCAGTCTATTAAAGAGGAGTTATTAAACAAAATTGCTGAGAATATAAAATTAATGTATGGTGATGATATAAAACAAAGTCGTTTTTATCCGCGGATAGTTAATGAGAAAGCAACTTATAGATTACGTACTTTATTAAAAGAAGGGAAAATACATACTGGTGGAGATGTTGATGTAAAAGAAAGGTTTATTACACCAACAATTATAGATGAGGTTACTCCTGATTTTCTGATAATGCAAGAAGAAATATTTGGACCTATTTTACCAGTAATGACTTTTAATCATATCGATGAACCGATCAATTATATTAATAAGAACGAGAAACCGTTGGCTTTTTATTATTTCGGAAAAAACAAAAATGTGAAAGAAGTTTTATCAAAAACTACTTCTGGCGGCGCTTGTATTAATGATACTTTAATGCATATAACCAATGATAATTTACCTTTTGGAGGAGTGGGTAACAGCGGAATGGGAACTTATCATGGTCACGAAAGTTTTTTAGCTTTTAGCCATAAAAGAGCAGTGGTAAATACGCCAACTTGGATCGATTTACCCTTAAAATATGTGCCTTTTAAGTATTTTAAATGGATGAAGAAAATTATTTAGATATCTTGTAACCTTTTATGAAATTAATAAAATAGTCTCGAAAATGAATATTTTTAAAATTCTAATACTTTTCAGTAGCACCTTATTACTAACCAGTTGTGCGTCAAAAAAAATAAGTGATATTTCGTATCTTAAAAGTTCAAAAGCTTTGGTAGAATCTTTTCCTGAATTGAATGTTTTTAAAACTCGAAAATCTAAAAATAACCCTGTTGTAATTTTTATTCACGGTGGTTCTTGGAACGAAGGGAATAAAAATATCTATGGATTTTTAGGTCGTAATTTTGCTAAAAAAGGCATTGTAACGGTTATTGCTAATTATACTTTAAGTCCGGATGGAAGTTACGATACCATGGCGAAAGAAGTTGCTGCAGTAATAAAGTGGACGTATGAAAATATTGAAAAACACAACGGAAACCCCAATCAAATATTTTTAATGGGGCATTCTGCAGGTGGTCATTTAATTGCTTTGGTTGGCACAAATCCTAAATATTTAGAAAACACTAATTTGATAAAAGGCATAATTTTGAATGATGCGGCAGGATTAGATATGAATTCTTTTTTAGAAAAATATCCGCCAACTAAAAATCGTAATTACGATGTAACTTGGACAAAAAATCCAGAAAATTGGAAAGATGCTTCACCTATTTATTTTTTATCAGAAAAAACACCTCCAATTTTTATGATTACTGGTACTAAAACCTATCCTTCAATTATTTCACAGAACAAAGATTTTGTTCAGAAATTGAAAACTTTTCAACCAAATGTGAAGATCAATTTTTTGAATAAAAAACACGTACCAATGATGAGTCAGTTTATTCTTCCATGGAATAAAAATTACAAAGAAATTATAAAATTTATAGAAGTAAATAAATAGGAGTAATCTCAAGTACTTACTTTTCAGAGCGTCGAATAAATTTACAGATTGATAGAAGTTTGATTGCAGTCTAAATCAGCATTTTGCTTTAGAGGTATCTAAATGCTGAAATTTTCCCTGGTTTTTTGTTACTCTTTTTTGAATCTCTTGTTAATTAACTTTTGTTTCCACTCATCTCCAAGGAAATCAAAAATATTTAGAGAATAAACTCCTATGATTACGATCCAAGAAAGGAGTAGCCAGAAAAAGACACCCCAATTTGAGGCATCATTAATTGCAAGGATAACAGGAGCTATTAAACTTAAAATTGCGATGGCAAGAAGTTTATAAAATCCTTTTATATTTTGAATGTATGCTTCTTCCTTTCTAATTTGTGCTATTTCTTTCTTTTTATCGGAATCAATAATATCTATTTCAAAAACAGCTGCTAAAGATTTTAAAGATTCTAAACCTGCATTTTCGCCATTTTCAATCCGTTGAATAGTTCTGATACTTAATCCGCTCATTTCTGCTAATTGCTCTTGTGACCAATGGCGTTGCAATCTCATTTCTTTGAGGTCTCTTAAATTTATAGTTGTCGGGTTCATACTTTTTCCATATTATTTATTGGACAAAGATACGGATTCACTTTTCTATTGCGATGCAGCCAATAGGTAAGGGATATGACACACATACGACAGCAGTCTGACAGCTATAGATTTAGTAAAACAGACAAATATTAAATAACTTTACTCATTTTTAGTGCTATTTTTTATGAAGTTATTTATGATTGTTTACCTTGCAGCAAAAAGATACAATGCAAACAAATCCTGAGTTAGAACTTGCCTTAAACTTTATTGAAAAAACAGACAGGAATCTTTTTATCACAGGAAAAGCAGGTACAGGAAAAACAACTTTTTTACATCAAATTAAAAAGGAATCTTTAAAAAGAATGGTTATTGTTGCGCCAACTGGTGTTGCGGCAATTAACGCAAAAGGAGTTACGATTCACTCTTTTTTTCAAATGCCTTTCGGACCTATTTTACCCAACCAAATTGCAAATACTTCGAATGCGCAACGTAAGTTTTCAAAGACAAAAATTGATATTATTAAATCGTTAGATTTAGTAATTATTGATGAAATTTCTATGGTGCGTGCAGATTTATTAGACGGCATAGATCAAGTACTGCGTCGTTATAAAAACAGAAATAAAGTGTTTGGTGGCGCGCAAATTTTAATGATTGGAGATTTGCAACAATTAGCGCCCGTTGTAAAACCGAACGAATGGAGTTTGTTACAGCAGCATTATCATACGGTTTATTTTTTTAGCTCAAAAGCCTATCAAGAAGCCAATGTGGTTTCTATAGAATTAAAGCATATTTATCGTCAGAAAAATGAAGATTTTATCAAAATATTAAATGAAATTAGAACCAATACGCTATCCGAAGAATCTGCTGAAATTTTAAATAAAAATTATAATCCTACTTTTTCGCCAACCAAAGAAGATGGGTATATCACATTAACAACTCATAATAATAGAGCTAATTTAATGAACAGCTCTGAGTTGAATAAGCTCAAAACAAAGAGTCATTTTTTTAATGCTGAGATTTCTGGGAAATTCAATGAAAATTCGTTTCCTAATGACGAAAAATTAGAATTAAAAGTTGGTGCGCAAGTAATGTTTATTAAAAATGATTCGTCACAAGAAAAAAGATATTTCAACGGAAAAATAGGAATCGTTACAGACATTTCTAAACAAAATGTTACGGTACAGTGTGCCAACGAAATTGATGAAATTGTTACAGAAAGAGAAACTTGGGAGAATATAAATTATTCCATTAACGATGACACGAAAGAGATAAAAGAAGATATTACAGGTTCGTTTTCTCAGATTCCTTTACGTTTGGCTTGGGCAATTACCATTCATAAAAGTCAGGGTTTAACCTTTGAAAAAGCTATTATTGATGCAGAAGCTTCGTTTGCACACGGACAAACTTATGTAGCTTTAAGTAGATGTACTTCTTTGGATGGATTGGTTTTAAAAACACCAATTACCAGCAACGCAATTATTAATGACAGAACGGTGAGTTCTTTCAATGAAACGGTAGAAGAAAATCATCCGGATGAGCGAATTTTAAACGCATCGGAAATACAATTTCAGCTTAATTTAATTTCAGAATTATTAGATTATCAGCCATTTTTATATCCAATAACAAGATTGGTTGATATTTATTACAAAAATCAAACAAGTATAAAAGGAGAAGTTATTGAGTATTTACAAACAATTAAAGATGATGGAGTTGCTGCGTTAATGAGGGTTTCTAATGGATTCAAAAATCAGTTAAATGTAATTTCTGAAGATGGTATCTTGCCAGAAAATAATTCAGTTATTCAAGAACGATTTATAAAAGCGGTTGATTATTTTTTGTCAGAAACTATTAAAAATTCGGTACAACCATTTTCTAAAATTTCTTTTTCTTCGGATAATAAAACGGTAAAAAGCGATTTTACAAAGCAATATGATAATTTTCAAGAACTCTTAAACGAAAAAGTGTTTGCGCTCAAAAGCATGACGAAAGGGTTTAAAGTTCAAGACTATTTAAAAGTGCGTGCAAATGCCGTTTTGCAAAAAACAGAACCAACCAAAAAGAAAACGCTTTCTACGAAACGCGACCCAATTTTAGCATTAAAATTACGTGAATTGCGAGATGAAATTTCTAAATCTTTGGGTATTCCGCATTTTCAAATTTTTACACAAATAACCTTATATGCAATTTGTGACGCTTTGCCAAGAAGTGAAAATGAGCTTTTAAAAATTGAAGGATTAGGAAAAACACGTGTTTCCAAATATGGAGAACAAATTTTGGAAGCTATAGAAACCTATTGCTCAAAAAACGGAATTAACAAGTTCAACGAGCAAAAAAAGGAGGACAAAAAACCAACAAAACAGATTTCTTTTGAGTTGTTTAAATCGGGACTTTCTCTAAAGGAAATTGCCAAAGAAAGAAGCTTAACCTCGGGAACTATTTCAAGTCATTTAGCAAGTTATATTCCTTCTGGAGATGTCGATATTTTAGAGTTGGTAGACATTAAAAAGTATAAAAAATTATAAAAGCAATAGAAGAAACCGAGTTTAAAACGCTAACAGAACTCAAAGAAAAAGTAGATAAATCATTTACTTTTATGGAGTTAAGAATGGTTTTGTTGTCTATGGAGAATTAGGTTTTTAAGAAGCTTGTCATTTCTTTAAAAATCAGCATTATTTTGTAAGTAGAGATTTAAATTAAATTAAGGATTTTATCTATTTCAAATCTTTCAACAACAATTGCACCGTTTTATAGCCATTCCATTCGTTTTCATCCAAAGCATAGACAATATCAAAATCATTTTGAACAAAGTCTATTTTATCGCCTAAATTAAAACCAATAGCGTTGTAGGTTTTTTGATTATCACCTTGAAAAATAGTTAGTTTTAAATGCGTTTTGTCTGCACCAACCTGTTTGCCATATCCATTATCTCGAACACAAGTAGACGTAAAAGTGGGTTTCATATTCATGGGGCCAAAAGGGGCCATTTGCTGAATGATTCGAAAAAATTTAGGTGTAATTTCTGATAAATCAATTTCTGCATCAATAGAAATTTCGGGAGTTAAGAACGCTTTATCAATTGTTTTTGCGACAACCTCCTCAAACTTTTTTTTAAAATTTTCGTAATTCTCGGGTAACAATGTTAATCCGGCAGCATATTTATGTCCGCCAAATTGCTCTATAAATTCAGTACATTCTTCTAGCGCATTATAAACATCAAAACCTTTTACAGAGCGGGCAGAAGCTGCTAATTTATCGCCACTTTTTGTAAATACTAAAGTTGGTCTGTAGTACTTTTCTATCAATCTAGAAGCTACAATTCCGATAACTCCTTTATGCCAATCTTCTTGAAAAACAACGGTAGAGAAACCTTGCTCTTCTTCATTATCAATAATTTGAATAATGGCTTCATCCGTAATTCTTTTATCTAATTCCTTTCTATCCGCATTAAAAATTTCGATTGCGGCTGCAAATTCTATTGCCGAATCTAAATCCATTTCTGTTAATAATTCAACAGCATAATTACCATGTTTCATTCTCCCTGCAGCATTTATTCTTGGCGCTATTATAAAAACAACATCGGTAATCGTTAGTACTGTTTTTTTAACTTGATGGATGATTGCTTTAATTCCGTTTCTAGGTCTTTCATTGATGACTTTCAAGCCATGATAAGCCAAAATTCTATTTTCGCCGTTCATAGGTACAATATCTGCAGCAATCGCAGTGGCAACTAAATCTAAATAAGGCACAAAATGATCAATAGTTTGATTTCTAGAAACACCTAAAGCCTGAATCAATTTAAAGCCAACGCCGCAACCACATAATTCATCAAAAGGGTAGTTACAATCTTCTCTTTTTGCGTTTAAAACAGCAACCGCCTTTGGAATTTCTGGCCCAGGTTTATGATGATCGCAAATAATAAAATCGATATTTTTTTCTGATGCATACGCCACTTTTTCGATGGCTTTGATACCACAGTCTAAGGCAATAATTAAAGAAAAATCATTGTCATGTGCAAAATCAATTCCCATATAAGAAACGCCATAACCTTCTGAGTAACGATCAGGAATATAGGTTGCAATATTTGGATAAATTGTTTTTAAATAAGAGGAAACTAAAGAAACAGCAGTTGTTCCGTCAACATCATAATCACCAAAAACTAAAATATTTTCGTTATTCGAAATTGCAGTTTCTATTCTTGCAACGGCAACATCCATATCTTTCATTAAAAAAGGATCATGAATGTTTTTTAAACTAGGACGGAAAAACTTTTTAGCATCCTTAAAGGTTTCAATATTTCGTTGACAAAGAATCGCTGCAATTGTTTTATTAACTTGCAATTCTTTAGCTAATGTATCAATCTTTTCTTTTTCTGGTTTTGACTTTAACGTCCATCTCATAGCAATATTTTGAGGTTTATTGGCAATTTTTAAATTGTATGCAAATGAATTTCTATTTCTACTTCAGCAAATTGTCGAAACATTTCTATGACTCCGCAATATTTTGTGACTGATAAGTTTACCGCTTTTTGAATTTTTTCTGACTGTAAATTACTGTCTGTAAAATGATAATCAACCTTTACTTTGTTATAAAACCTAGGGTGTTCGTCTGTTAATTCGGCCGTAACTTCAACTTTGAAATCAGCAACTTCTGCGCGCATTTTTTCCAACAATGAAACAACGTCTAATCCAGAGCAACCGGCTAAAGAAGAGAGCATTAAAGCTTTCGGTGCAAAGCCAACAGTATCTCCATTATCTTGAGATTTATCAAACATTGTCAATTTAGATCCGCTAGGATTATCCGTTTCAAAATGTGATTTACCTGTCCAAACTGTTGTTATTATATTTTTATCCATAATTTATTAAATATTGAAGTATTAAATTGTGCTTTATTACAAAAGTAAGAAAACACACATAAGTTAATGATTAAAAACAAGAAATCTCTAAAGTTTAAAAATAAAATAGTAGTTTTTGTTTTATTGATTTTGAGTACGTTTTTGTATTCACAAAGTCCGCCATCTATTACAGCAGAAAGAAGGCAAGCTTTTTGTTTAGGAAATGCTATGAAAATTATTACAGATTTTTCAATTACGGATATAAATGATACAACAAATGCCACTGCCTGCGAATCTGGATTGGTAACCATTACTGCAACAAAAAGCATAAGCGAGGGAGAAATTTTATGGTTTAATGCTTCTACAGGAGGCATGCAATTAGCAACAGGAGCTTCGTATACAACAAATGTTTTAACAGGAAACACCTCCTTTTAAGCAACAGTTTCTTTAAACGGATGTAAAACTTTACAAAGAACGCCAGTAATCGTAACTGTAAATAAAAGGCCAGTTATAACATCTACTGTTAACGATTTAATCTGTTTTAGAATATCCAAAGTTTTTTACGCCGAATGCTGATGCTGATAATGATATTTGGAAAATAGAAGGATATGATAAAAATTTCAATACAATTTCTGAGGTATATATTTACGACCGATTTTGGAAATTAATTTATACGATTGATAAAAATTCTGATGGTTGGAATGTCATTCGTATAACGGAAAATCAATATCTAATGAGTATTGGTTTAAAACTATTTTAACAGATCTTAATGGGTATTCTATTGAAAAGACAGGAAATTTTAGTTTAATAAGAAAGTAGATGTTCAATTAAAATATCTAATTGTTCTTTAGTGTGATTGGCGTTCAACACAATTCTATTAATTTTTTTTGATGAGGTTGGATAATAAAAACTGGTAATTACTATTTTTTTTGTCAATAAATAATCGGCAATGTTTTCATCATTTATAAAAAAACAGGATAGTTCTTAGAGATATTTATTTTGTCTAAATATTTCAAGTTTTCATATACATAAGTGCAATTTTCTTGCAACTTTTTTTGTTGATTTTTGTATAAATCTTGACCGTCTAAGAAGCTTTCTAAAAAAGCAGGATTCATACCAGAACTTCCAACAAAAAGTGGATTTTCTCTAATTAAATTGATAAATTTATTTGTACCAGAAATAACGCCACCGTTAATTCCGAACGCTTTTGTAAGCGAAGAAACAGTTACAATTTCTATATTATTTTGAATGTTGATTGTAGCTGAAATTCCGTTTCCATTTTCACCTAAAATACCAAAACTATGAGATTCATCAACCAAAAGAAATACTTTTTTTTGGGATGAGATTTCTTGTAAAAAATTAAAATTATAAGGCTTGGTTTCTAAAGCAGCAATTGCATCAACAACAATACAAATGGTTTCTTTTTTTTGATTAATTAATAAAGAATTTAAATCATTTTCTTCGAAAACAGGAAGTGCATTTTTGGCTAAAATTGCTGGATGTGTTTTTGGCATAAAATAGAAAGCATCAACAATTTTCTCTAACGTAGAAATTGCAAATTGCCCAGCAATAGTTCCAGAAGAAACTGTTGTGCAATCTTCATTATTTATAAAAGTAGACAAAAAATCTTCTCCTCTTTTGTATACATTTAATTTAAGGTTTGCATTTCTAGAACTGCCATAAGAAGTTCCCCAATTTTTAATATTTTTAAAAATAATTTCTTGAAATTCGGGCAATACAGCAACTCCCAAATAAGAAGTTCCGCTAAAATATAAATGCTCAATATCGCTTATAAGAACAGCAGTATTTGGGGCTTTATCTAACTGCATCTTTAAAGTAAGTTTACGCCAGTTCCGTTTTCATCAGCATAAGAAATCACACCATTATTTATGGTAATTCCTGCTGCTATATCGGTTTTTAGTAACAAGCTTCCGTCCATATCTACATAATCTAATAAAGGCAATAAATGAGCAATAGCAGAAATACCAACAGTAGATTCTGTCATGCAACCCACCATTGTTTTTAAGCCTAACCTTCTTGCATTTTCTAACATTCTTTTACCAGGAGTTACACCACCGCACTTTGTAAGTTTTACATTTACACCATGAAATAATCCAACACATTTTTCTACATCACTCTCTACAATACAGCTTTCATCAGCAATAATTGGCAGTGCAGCGTTTGTATATAATTTTTTAGCACCTTCTATGTCATCTGCTTTTAAAGGTTGTTCTAAAAATTCGACGCCAAGTTCTTTTAGTTTAAAAGAATTCTCAATAGCTTCCTCTGCGGTCCAACCACAATTTGCATCAATTCTAAAAATAGCGTCTGAGTGTTTTCTTAATGCTGTTACTATTTTTATATCATCTTTTGTGCCTAATTTTATTTTATAAATCGGCCAAGGAAGTTCTTTCATTTTAGCAACCATTTTTTCAACAGAATCAATACCAATCGTGTAATCTGTCATCGGATTTCTATCAATTTTTAAATCCCAAACTTCATATAATTTTTTGTTTTGTTTGCGTGCATATAGATCATTAAAAGCAATGTCTAAAGCACATAAAGCAAACATGTCATCTTTAAAAAGGGGTTGTAATTTTCTCCAAAATTCGGTAGGTTTTTCTGTGGATAATGATGCTATAAAAGCTTTGTTTTTTGAGATAACAGCAATCATTTTATCAGTAGTACTATTGTAATAAGGATTTGAAGTGGCTTCACCAAAGCCAGAAAACCCGTCAGAATTTAACTCAACAATTAATGTTTCTTGAAAATCATGAGACTCTCTAGAAATTGTAAAAGTGTGTTTTAGCTCAAGATTAAAAGAATGTAGTTTAATTTTCATTTTTTAGAGTTATATTTATGGTGAAGTTATAAAAATAATTCATAAAAATAAGATAATGCCATTAGTAACTCCTCTTTCATCAGAACACGATTTAGAAACAAAAAAGCTAGCAGAATTTTTTAATGAAACATTGGGTTTTTGTCCTAATTCGGTTCTAACAATGCAACGCAGACCAGCCATTTCTAAGGCTTTTATCAACCTAAATAAAGCAGTAATGGCAAATGAAGGACGCGTTACTTCCGCATTAAAAAGAATGATTGCATGGGTTTCTAGCAACGCAACTGGTTGCAGGTATTGCCAAGCGCACGCAATTAGAGCCGCCGAACGTTATGGCGCAGAACAAGAACAATTAAATAATATTTGGGAATTTAGCACGCATGCAGCATTTTCTGAAGCAGAAAGAGCCGCTTTAGATTTTTCTTTAGCAGCTTCAATGGTACCAAATGCAGTTAATGCAAAAATTAAGGAGGAGTTATATAAATATTGGGATGAAGGAGAAATTGTAGAAATGTTAGGTGTAATTTCACTCTTTGGATATTTAAATAGATGGAATGACTCGATGGGCACAACTTTGGAAGAAGATGCCATTGAAAGTGGTAATCAGTTTTTAGGAAAACATGGTTTTGAAGTTGGTAAACACAATGGTTCTAAATACTAAATTTAGAGCTAAAATAACCTTGTCTTTTTAATGAGAAGGTTATTTTTTCTATTAGGTCTCCCAACCTAAATAGTTTGGTAATGCAAACATAAAAAAAGGTGTAGTTTTACAAATGTAATTTGCAAAGGAGTATATTTAATTTTTGTAATTTTTAAGTAAAATATTGAAGCGATGAATGTAGCGGAAAAAAAACTATTTAATTATTTAAAAGCAAGGGCTTCAGAAAACGTTTCTTTTGCAGACGAAATTGCAGATATTTTGGACATTAGCGACGATGCCGCTTATAGAAGAATAAAAGGAGAAACATCCTTAATTTAAATGAAGGTTTAAAACTTTCTAGGGACTTTAATTTTAACTTAAAGAAGGTCTTTATTGATAAAGAATTGGATGAGGAAAGAATAATTGTAGAAAAAACACACCCAATTTTATCAAACAACGCTCTAAAATTATTTTTTAAATAAGGAACAACCGAGGCTCAAAAGGTTTATAGTTCTAAAAACGGACAAATAATTAATTGGGCAAAAGAGTACCCTTTTTATCATTTTGATAGCCGACTGTTAAAGAGCTTTAGACTCTATGTATTTGTAAATACACTAAGTAAAGATCCAGCGCAAAAAAAGATTCCTTTTTCTAAATTTAGGCCGTCTGCTATTCTTTGAGAAAAGTATGAAGCTTTTTTAAATCAGTATAAAAAAATTGCATTGGTAGAGGTTTGGAATGATTCTACCATAGACAATATTTTAAATCAAATTCAATTTTTTCATGAAGTTGGCCTTACCACAAAAGAAGAACCGTCTTTAATTGCGAATGGTCTAAAAGATTCTTTGAAATTAATAGAGGAGGATTCAAAAAATAAAAAGAGAACTATAAATAAAAATAGTTTTCATTTGTATCATAATAATATAACTTCTCTTTTAAATACAGTATTTATGAAATCGCATACCGAAAAAAAGTATTTGTGCCGTATACAAATTTAACGTATTTTAAAGTTATTGATAAAAATACTACAAATCAAATAGAGGAATATATAAAAAGGCAAATAGAATTTTCTACCAGTCTTTCTGGAGAAGCTTCTTTTGAAAGAAGCAAGTTTTTCAATATAATGAATCAAAAGATAGATGACAAAATGCTAAAACTATTGCTTTAGTGTTTTTTCGATTTCACTTGTAATGGAATCAATTAATTTTTGTGATTTTTCTATTTCTTTACGGATTGTTTTCTCATCAGAAACCAAATCTTTAGTGGTTGCAAAAGATTTTTGATACCAGTCTTTCCAAGCTTCAATAATTTCTATTTGGGTAGCTAAAGAATCTCCGTTATTAAGTGCAATTTTGCTTTGTTTTAATTCTTCATTTAAACGAACTACAGCCGCTTTTTCTAAATCTGATAAAACTGATTTTGCAGTATTTTCATCGGCATTTAATAAGGTATAAGCAGCAATTAACGCCGTTGTTCCTACATTTTTTAAAGTACTTTTTGATACTTTGTCAATTCTGTCGTTGTCTGTATGATAAAACTGATCTGTAAAATGCCAAAATAAAACACTTGGTATATTTTCTCTTAAAAAAGGCACGTGATCACTTCCGCCTTCAAACGGGTTTGTGCTCACAATCCAATTGGTTCTTTTGCCCTGTGCTTTGAATTTGTCAATTAAAAAATCGTTTAAATAATGAGGTTTCATCTGGTCTAAACTCATTTTAGAACCGCCCCATTCTGTATGTTTATCGCTTCCACGTGTCCAAATTGCACTTGGATCTGGCATTTTTTCTATTAAGAAAGTTCCGCCAGTTTTCTCAGTATTTTCACCAACCATGTCCAAAGAAATTCCCCATTTAATATTTTTTACTCTTAGAGAATCTTCTTGCACATACCTTCTAGTAGAAATAATTTCATCACCCCATAAAAAAGTTAAAGTTCTTTTTGGTTGATATTCTTTTCGCTTGCTAAATTTTGCTGTTAAAGTTGCCATTTCAAGCGCAACTCCAACGCCTGTTGCGTTGTCATTTGCGCCAGGTTCTTGAATGTGAGCGCTAAAAACCAAGCGTTCTTTTGGATTTTCACTTCCTTTAATATCCGCAATAATTGTAAGTTCTTCGGATGGATAAATATTCGTTTCAACCATCACTTTTAATGCTACTTTTTTATATTTTAATGCTCTTTTTAATCTTTCTTTAGCCTGATAAGAAAGTGCAATTGCCCAAGGTTTGGTTACAGAATCTAAAGGAATTGAGCGAAATTGAATAGAGGTTGTATTTTTTTCTGGTTGTAAATAAGCAGGATTGTCGTAGGTTATAATTCCTGCTGCTTTTCCATCAACAATTGCCGCTTTAAAAATTTGATACGGACTGGTTTCTGCAAAGACAATTTTGCCTTTTACATCCATCGTAGAAAGTTTTTGTACGTCGTCAATATAGACAACTTCTGCTGTGATTCCTTCTTTTGGAGTGCTGTAAGAATTTAAAGCAATCATATTTCTGTTGGTGCTATGTTGCAATAAGGACTCAATTTCCCCTTCAATTAGGACCCTTGCATTTACAGATTCCCAAGTTGGTTTTTGAAGTGATCGCTTTTCTATTCTATACGTTAGTATGTCTTTTTCAGTGGCATTTTCTTCTAAAATATAACCTGCTTTTTCTAGTTCTTCGGCAATTTTATAAATTGTTTTATTAAAACCGATATTCCCAACAACTCGCCAATATTTTTCTACAAAAGAAGTCGTTTCAAAAGCTAAATCACCAGTAAACTCTTGATTGATAATATCAGCATAATTGGTAGAATTTAGCTCTAAAGGTTTCTGGTTTTTACAATTGATAAAAAAGGTTGCAATCAATAACAGAATAATCGATTTTTTTAGCATTGTATTATTTTTTAATTTTTTTTGGTCGCAGATACGTTCAAATAAACTGTTTATGAGTAAAAACCATTAAAATTTTTTATTTTTTTATACTTAAGGCTTCATTTTCAAAAGATAAACCCTTAAAGCCAGTTTTCATAAAATTTCGAATATTATAATGAGAAGTTCCTTTTTCGTCATTTAAAACAGTTCTATAATTTTCGCCAAAGCAAAGCAACGTTTCTGCTTTTGTTAATTTATGCAGAATGGCAAATGAAAATAATTTACAAGAGCCTGAATTTTCGCCAACTTTATTTTTAAAGTTACCATTTTTAAAAGCTGTTGGTGTAAAGTTGTAATTATCGTCAATTACTTGCATGGTTTCTGCGAACGTAATTGCTGACGGAGTTGTTTTTAGTTTGGCTTTGAATTGTTGAATGGTCATAATGGATTTAGGTTCTATAATTTTTTCGATTTTTGGTTCTAAGGTTTTAAAAGCATATTCATTTACTAATTGTTGTAAAAATGGCACATCGTTATCTTTCATGAAAATTAAATACAAAATTTGGCCATTTGTATCTAAAGTCGATATATTTCCAGGAATCGTTGAAACGCTTTTTCCTGTAAAATACTTATAAAAAGCCAACCCTAAAAGATAGGTTCCGTTTGAAGAAGGATGAATATCGTCATGGAATAATTCTATATCAGGTCTGTATTTAATTGAGCTCGCAAAAAGTGGTCCGCCGGGAATAAAATTTGAATTTGTTTGTTCAGAAAGGTTTTTATGCAATTTTTCGATTTCCGGCAACATTAAAGGATTCGATTTATAAGCCCACGTCATCATAAAAATGGGTTCAGCTCCTTTTGTTCTCACCAAATCAGCAAATTTTTTACTATAATCTAGAAATTTTTCTGGGGTATTAATGGCACTCAAACTATGATTGTTAAAAACGACATAATCCCATTTTTCTAATTCAATCATGATGCGAGTTTGTGTTCCTCTTTCACTTTTCCAATGATTTTCTAAACTAGAACCGCCAACAGTAGAATGCTTTGTTTCTATAATTACGTCTTGAGATTTTGCCATGGCAGAAACTACTTGCGGTAAATTATTATAATAAGTAAAACTATTACCCACAAACAAAACCCTAATTTTTTTGTCTTGGGCAGCTAAAGAACTACTTAAAAACAGGGCTAATAACAAATAAGATGTAAAGATTATTGATTTTAAATTCATGTTTAAGCGATTTTATTATTCTTTCTAAGAAAGTGCAATATTAATAATTTTATTTATTGGGTTTATTAATATTGAAAATATAAATTTTCCATTTGTAAAAGTCGTTGGAGTAAAATTGTAATTGTCAGCAATTACTTGCATCGTTTCTGAAAAATTAATTCCTATTGGAGTTGCTTTTAGTTTGATTTTGAATTGTTGGAGAATCATAATGATTTTTGAAAATCAAAAACAGAAAAAATATAGTTTATTATTACCGTAGGTAATTAGTATGATTTTGAATCTTTTAAAAAATACAACGATTTTACTGTTATAAATGAATGCTATTTTGCGTTCTATAAATAGAATGAACAAAGAATATTTTAAAGTTACTGTCTTTTCACTATCAGAACGATTATTTCCATTGGTAGCTCGTTTATTGGGTGATAAAACGAAAGCAGAAGATGCTATTCAAGAAATAATGATAAAACTTTGGGAAAAAAGAAAACAATTAGATAACCACCCAAATATAAAAGGTTTTGTGTTTTTAACAGCGCGTAATTATTGTATTGATTTATTAAGAAAAAAAAGAATTTTTGTTGATGATATTTCAACACATTTAAGTGTTTCTAGTTTTGATAAAGAAGAATCTCAATTAGAATGGGAAGAATTGAATTTAATTATCAATAAAGTTTTGAATAAGTTAAGTAAACAGCAGAGAGAAATTTTTGTAATGCGTGATTTGGATGGTTATGAGTTTACAGAAATAGCCACAGCAATGGAGATTAAGATAGAACATGTTAGAGTGTTATTGTCTAGAGCAAGAAAACAGATAAGCGAAGAATTAGAAATAAAATACAAGTATGAAAGAGGAAACTATTAAAAATCTAATTGAAAAATATAAAAAAGGAGAAACTTCATTAAGTGAAGAAAAAGAACTTTTTAATTCGGTAAATGAAACTCGGTCAGAAATAGCAAATTTGTCTCAATTTATAAAGAACAATCAAATAAAGACTCCAGAGAATTTGAATGAGGAACTGTGGGAATCTTTTGATGAAAAAAGTGTTAAGAACAATAAATTCCGAATTGGTATTTATTCTGCGGCTGCTTCAATTTTGCTTATTTTCTCTCTTTATTTTTGGAATTTTGAGCCCAATAAAATGACTTATAATGAAAAATTGGCATTATTAAATGAAGCTAAAAGTATGTTTGCAGATGAATCATTAAAAGAAATAAATCATACTATAATTTTAGAAACCGATTTAGTCATCGTGTACACCAGTAATAAATAAATTAAACAATTAAATATTTTAAAAATGAAAAAATCAGCATTTTCAATTATTGTACTACTATCATTTGTAGTAACAATGCAAGCGCAGAAAGTAGAAATAAAAAAAACTACGAAAGAAGAAAAATTATACGTAAAAGTTAAAGAGGGTGAAAAGCCAGTTATTTATGTAGATGGTAAGAAATTCGATTTTCCAATAGAATTGATTGATCAAACCAAAATACAATCGATGTCTGTTTTAAATCATGAAAATGCGGCAAAAATGTATAATGAACCAAATGGTGTTATTTTAATTAAAACTAAAATTACAGAAGAAATTATAGCTCCCGAACTACATATTGTTGCAAATAAAAATTTAGTTTCAAAAAATAAACCAATGATAATAATAGATGGTGAAATAACCACTCAGGAAGTTTTAGGGAATTTACTGCCAGAAAACATTGAAAGTGTGGATGTTGTAAAAGGAGAAAAAGCCTTAAAAGAATATAATGCACTAAATGGAGTAATTATTATTACCAAAAAGAAGAAAAATAAAAAGTAAATTTAATAACATAAAAAAATTCAGACCTCACAGATTTTCAAAAACTTTGAGGTCTTTTAGAAGAGTAATATTTATTTTGTAATAACCAATAGCTATTTCTTCCCCTCAACAATAATAACAATTTCTCCTTTAGGTGGTTTAATCGTATAATGGGCTAAAACTTCAGTTGCGGTTCCTCTAATGGTTTCTTCAAACATTTTTGTGAGTTCTCTTGACACAGAAACTTGTCTGTCAGCGCCAAAATATTCTACAAAATGTGCCAAAGTTTTTAGTAGTTTATGCGGAGATTCATAAAAAATCATGGTTCTGTTTTCCTCGGATAAAAGCAAAAAACGAGTTTGCCTTCCTTTTTTAACAGGTAAAAAGCCTTCAAAAACAAATTTATCATTTGGCAAGCCAGAATTTACCAAAGCAGGGACAAAGGCAGTTGCGCCAGGTAAACAATCTACTTCAATATTATTTTCTACACACGCTCTTGTTAGTAAAAAACCAGGATCTGAAATTGCAGGAGTTCCGGCATCAGAAATTAATGCGCAGGTTTCACCGTTTTGTATTCTTTGTACAATACCTTTTACAGATTTATGCTCATTATGCATATGATGACTGTGCATTTGTGTGCCAATCTCAAAATGTTTTAAGAGTTTTCCGCTAGTACGTGTGTCTTCTGCTAAAATAAAATCTACCTCTTTTAAAACACGAATCGCTCTAAAAGTCATATCTTCCAAATTACCTATTGGTGTAGGAACTAAATATAATTTACTCATTTTATTTCAGTTATCAGTTATCAGTTATCAGTTATCAGTTATCAGCGTGCTGTAATATTGATAAATGATAATTGTTCATTGTTAAATTGATTCGTAAGTTTCAACAGTAATATCAGCAATTATATCTCCTGTGTGCTTAATGCTTAAAGGTTCAAATAATAAAACATGAACTTCCTCTTTTGCAATAGGTTTATGTTCTACTCCTTTTGGTACAATATAAAATTCACCTTTATTTAAAGTGACTGTTTTATCTCTCAATTCAATATCTAAACTACCTTTCATTACCATAAATAATTCATCTTCATTTTCGTGTTTATGAAATAGAAACTCACCTTTTAGTTTTGCTAATAATATTTGCTGTCCGTTTAATTCGCCTATTTTTTTTGGAGACCAATGATCGGAAAACAACTTGAATTTCTCTTGAAGATTAATAACAGTCATAAAGCAAATTTACAAAGAATTGTACGGATTTTGCGTTACCGATTGCAGCAATTGTTTGAGCTCTTTTTTGTTTAAAAAAAGCGAGTGCGAAAAGCGGGGCATTTCTCTTTAGAAATGAACGCCCAAAAAAGGTTTTTTCTAATGAAATTGTTTAATTTTGCTGTTCATTAAAAGAAAAGAAATGTATAGAAGTCATTCTTGTGGCGAGGTAAGAGCATCGCATATAAATACAGAAGTAACCTTAGCGGGTTGGGTTCAGAAATCTCGTGACAAAGGGTTTATGGTTTGGGTAGATTTACGTGACAGATACGGAATTACGCAACTTATTTTTGATGAAGAACGCACGCCAAAAGAAATGATGGAAAAAGTGAAATCGTTAGGAAGAGAATTTGTGATTCAGATTACGGGAACTGTAATTGATCGTGAATCTAAGAATGATAAAATGGTTACTGGAGACGTGGAAGTGTTGGTTTCTAAATTAGAAATTTTAAACGCATCAATGACACCCCCTTTTACAATTGAAGATAAAACTGATGGCGGAGAAGACATCAGAATGAAATATAGATATTTAGACATTAGAAGAAATCCTGTAAAAAACAGTTTAATTTTTCGTCATAAAGTAGCTATGGAAGTTCGTAAATACTTGTCTGATCAAGAATTTATAGAGGTTGAAACACCATATTTAATAAAATCTACACCAGAGGGCGCAAGAGATTTTGTGGTTCCAAGTAGAATGAACGAAGGTCAGTTTTACGCATTACCACAATCTCCGCAAACATTTAAGCAACTCTTGATGGTTGGCGGAATGGATAAATATTTTCAGATTGTAAAATGCTTTAGAGACGAAGATTTACGCGCAGACAGACAGCCAGAATTTACACAAATTGACTGTGAAATGGCGTTTGTTGAGCAAGAAGATATTTTAAATGTTTTTGAAGGATTAACGCGTCACTTATTGAAAGAAGTTAATAATGTTGAGGTGGATAAATTTCCAAGAATGTTATATGACGATGCAATGCGAATCTACGGAAATGACAAACCAGACATCCGTTTTGGGATGGAGTTTGGCGAGTTAAATGAAGTGGCACAACACAAAGATTTTGGTGTTTTTAACAGCGCAGAATTGGTGGTTGGCATTGCAGTTCCTGGAGGAAATGCATACACAAGAAAAGAAATTGATAAATTAATTGACTGGGTTCGAAGACCACAAGTTGGTGCTTTAGGCATGGTTTATTGCAGAGTTAACGAAGACGGAACTTTTAAATCTTCTGTTGATAAATTTTATGATCAAGAAGACTTGGCAAAATGGGCAGAAAAAACGGATGCAAAAGCGGGCGATTTAATCTGTATTTTATCTGGTGTAACTAATAAAGTAAGAGCACAACTATCTGCTTTAAGAATGGAATTAGCAGCACGTTTAGGATTGAGAGATCCAAAAGTATTTGCGCCACTTTGGGTAATTGATTTCCCGTTGTTAGAATTAGATGAAGAAACTGGGCATTATCATGCAATGCATCACCCTTTTACATCTCCAAAACCAGGGCAATTAGAAATGTTAGACACAGATCCTGGAGCTGTAAAGGCAAATGCATACGATTTGGTTTTAAACGGAAATGAAATTGGTGGAGGTTCTATAAGAATTCACGATAAAAAAATGCAAGCTACCATGTTGCGCCATTTAGGTTTTTCTGATGAAGATGCCAGAGCACAATTTGGTTTCTTAATGGATGCTTTTGAATATGGTGCGCCACCTCACGGAGGTTTGGCTTTTGGTCTAGATAGATTGGTTGCTATTTTAGGCGGACAAGAAACAATTCGTGATTTTATTGCGTTTCCGAAAAATAATTCAGGTCGAGATGTAATGATTGACGCGCCAGCGTTTATTGATGATGATCAACTAAAAGAATTAAGTTTGAAACTAGATATTAAATCATAAAATTTTAAATCCCGCTTTTAGCGGGATTTTTTGTTTCTGTCTCTAATTTTTGAAAAATTAAAAATGGTAAAGAACCAATAAAGAAAACTCCTTTTTGAGAAACTTCACTTTTTATGTGAGTTTGTATTATTCTTGGCGGAGTTATAGTTGTATATTTTGCTTTGAGTTTGTTAAGAGATATAAATAATCAAGAGAAAAAATAGAGTAGCTTACTTTTTTAACTGTTTAAATCTCTAATCATAAGGCGTGAAATTATTTTTTTTCTGATTTTAAAATATTGTTAATTTAAAAAAAGACCACAAAAATCATTTTTTATTAATGTAAAAGACATTAAAATTAAAGACAAACCATTCTAGAAAACAGGTATTTTTAAGTGTTTTTGTATTAATTTTACCGATGCATTAATTATCTATTTAGATTATACTTATTAAAGTATAAAATACATCAAGAATAATTTTATAAATATTTATTACAATTACAACAAGTGCCAACAACAAAAAACATATTCAAAAAAATATTAATTTGGAGATATAAGCACATCTCTGAAAGACAATTTATTTATATTTTAAGCATCCTAGTTGGCTTCTTAGCCGGTTTTGGTGCTGTAATTTTAAAAAACGTAACGCACTTTTTTCAACATCTTTTAGAAGGAAATGTCGTGAGAGATTATCACCATGCATTTTACTTTTTATTTCCAATTATTGGTTTAACACTCGTGTATTTTGTCATAAAATATGTTATTAGAAATAAAGTAAGTCATGGTATTCCTTCCACACTTTTTGCTATTTCAAAAAGAAAAGGAATTATGAAGCGTTACCAAATGTTTGCGTCTATTTTAACAGCTCCAATAACAGTTGGTTTTGGAGGTTCTGTTGGGTTAGAAGGTCCAACCGTTGCAACGGGTGCAGCAATTAGTTCTAATATTGCAAGGTGGTTTCATTTAAATCAAACGACTAGAACTTTATTAATTGGTTGTGCTGCTGCTGGTGCACTTTCATCAATATTTAAAGCGCCAATTGCAGCTATTATTTTTGCGATAGAAGTCTTTAGTTTAGACTTAACAATTGCTTCGATGTTGCCATTACTTTTAGCCTCATTATCCGCAATTATTACTTCTCGTTTCTTCTTTGGTTCGGATGTTTTGCTACCATTTGTAATAGAAGATCCATTTAAAATAAACGATATTTTATATTTTATATTTTTAGGAATTATTGGTGGTTTAGTGTCCATTTATTTTACGGAAGTTTATGATAGAATTCAGAAATTTTTTGATAAAATGAGTTCGCCAATAAAACGTCTTTTAGTAGGTGGAATTGGTTTAGGTATTCTCGTTTATTTCATTCCGCCGCTATATGGTGAAGGTTTTGAGGTAATAAATAATCTTCTTGTGGGAAACCACGAGGAAGCATTGAGAAATAATTTTATGCAATTAGATTTATCAAATGTATGGATTGTAATTTTGTTGTTATTTGGCTTAGTTTTCTTTAAAATTATAGCAAGCGCTTTTACTTTTGGAGCAGGAGGAGTTGGTGGTATTTTTGCGCCAACACTTTTTATGGGAAGTGTTATGGGAAATTGTGTTGCCAAAATAATTAATACAACGGGATTCTCTAATGTGTCCGAAAGTAATTTTACACTGGTAGGAATGGCTGGTTTAATGGCAGGAGTTTTACATGCACCATTAACTGCAATATTTTTAATCGCTGAACTTACAGGTGGTTATGAACTTTTTATACCCTTAATGCTAACTTCCACAATTTCATATTCTATTGCAAAATATGTACATCCGTATTCTGTGTATGCAATGCAACTGGGTAGAAAAGGAGAATTAATAACACACAATAAAGACCACGCAGTGTTAACTTTAATGGATATTGATAAAGTTATAGAAAATAATTTTGTACCTGTTTATTCAGATATGAATTTAGAAAATATGATAAAAAATGCGGTCGTAAAATCTAATAGAAACATTTTCCCTGTACTTAATAAAGAAAGTGAAAAACTAATTGGTATTATTTTATTAGACGATTTAAGACCGGTAATGTTTGATCAAGCTTTATATAAAACTCTATTTGCAAGAGATGTAATGCAAAATCCGCCAGAAATAATAGTGATAGGTAAGGATAAAATGACCGACATCATGAAGAAGTTTAAAGAGAGTGGTGCTTGGAATTTACCTGTTATAAAAGAAGAGAAATACATAGGTTTTATCTCAAAATCGAAATTATTAACCGCTTATAGAAATAAGCTGATAGAAGTTACTGCGTAAAGCAAAGAAAAGAAATGAGAACAAATAGTTTTACCGCAAAAATGAGTAAAATATCTAACGAGGCGTTAGAAACAATTTTTAACGAAAAAAGTAAGTATACAGAAGAAGCTGTGCAGGCTGTAATTTGGGAATTGGAAAATAGAAGTTTAATTGAAAAAACGGAAATTCTTTATCAAGATCCAGAAAAAGTAGTTCAAGTAACTAAAGTTGCCAGTACAAAAGAAACGCAAGAAAAAAACGAAAGTCCTTTCGAAGAATTGGTGTTGCCTGTTTTATATTCACAAAAAGCGGTTCAAGGTTTTACGATATTTTTCACCACAATATTTGGGGCGGTTTTATTAATGCGAAATTTAAAAGAAATGAACAAACCAAAAGCAGGAATTCTGGTTCTTGTTTTTGGAAACGTGTACACCTTATTTTCAATTATCCTTTTAAATTATCTTCCTAAAATGTTTTTTATCACTTTAATATTCAATCTTATTGGTTATGCAATTCTAATTGAATTTTTTTGGAACAAACATTTAGGAACGGACTTAGAATATAAAAGAAGCAAGTTTGGAAACCTTTAGTTATTTCTCTTTTAATTACTGTGGGATTAGTTTTCTTACAGTTTCAACCACAAATTTAGGCGTAGTAAGAGCGTTAAATAGAAATTAAAGTAGATTCTCTAATAATTAAATTGGTTTTAATTTCTATGGTTTTGCTAGCTAAATATTCTTTAGGGTTTTCAATTTCCTTTATGAGATAATTAACAGCAATTTCTCCAATTCTATTTCCTGGCTGATCTACAGTTGTTAGTTTTGGCTGAATAATTGTAGAATTTAAAGAATTACTAAAACCTACAACAGCAATTTCTTCAGGTATTTTGATATTAAATTTATGTAGCGTTTGTATGGCACCAATTGCAGCTGTATCAGTAATAGAAAAAATAGCGTCTGGTTTTTCCTGTAAACTAATTAATTGACTTGTAAGTCTTCTGCCTTTTTTAAGGGAAATATCATGCGTGCTTAAAATTAATTTTTCATCTATAGCAATATTGTTGGTCTTTAAAGCTCTTAAATATCCCTGAAATATTTTTTCAGAATTATACGATTGTTCAAATTCTTTAAGAATAGCAATTCTTTTTTTACCTATATTAATAAGGTGTTCAACTGCATTGAAAGCAGCCTCTTCACCATTAATAATTATTTGAGTACAAGGAACTTTTGCAGAAACTTTATCAAAAAGAATTAAAGGTTTCTGATTTAACGCATATAATATAGGATCAACATCAACCGTATTTTTTGATAATGACATAAGAATACCATCAACCCCAAATTGAAGCATCGTATGTAGCATTTCTTTTTCTTTTTTTACATCATTATTCGTTTCAGAAATAATTATTCTATATCCCTTAATTTCTGCTTGCAATAATATTTCTTTTAAAATTGTTGATATAAAGTAAGAAAGAATATTTGGCACAATAACGCCAATAATATTTGTTTTATGTTGTCTAAAACCCTTCGCAAAAATATTGGGCATATAATGTAACTTTTTTGCAAGGTTTTTTACCTTTTTTGTGGTTTCTTCACTAATATCTGGGTGATTATTTAAAGCTCTAGATACTGTAGAGGTAGAAATATCAAGCAGTTGAGCCATCTTTTTTAGTGTTGTAACTTCTTTTTTCATCAAAATATAGTATTAATTTTATAAAAATATAAAAAACAAACGTTCCCGCAATCGTTTGCGTTATATTTTCGTAATAAAACCTTAAAAAAATAATGTACTTGTTAATAGATTTACCTAATAATTAACTAAATCATAAAAAAATGAAAAAATAGTACTAACATTAATTTGTATTATTAGCTTTTCTGCAATGAATGCGCAGACAAAAGTTAAAGGAACAATTAAAGATACTACAGGAGAACCAATACCTGGTGCAAGTATCCTAATTAAAGGAACTAGTTTTGGAGGGTCTTCAGATTTTGATGGTAATTTTAGTTTTACAACTTCTAGTACTGGAACCCAAACTTTACAAGTTTCTTACATCGGTTATAGTATTTTTGAAAAGACCTTAAATTTAGATGGAACAACATTAACAGTAAATGTTGTACTACAAGAAGGAGGAAATCAATTAGATGAAATTGTTTTAACAGCTTCTGCAACATTTAGGTCTCAAAAAGAGACACCAATGTCTATTAGTTCTATTAAACAAAAGGAGATTACTAGATTATCGGCAAATTCTCAAGCAGATATTATTAGAAGTATTCCTGGTATTACTGCGGAAGGAGGTGGTGGTGAAACTGCAACTAATGTATTTGTAAGAGGTTTACCTTCTGGAGGACAATATGTGTTTAATCCATTACAATATGATGGTATGCCTTTAATGAGTACGTTTGGTTTAAACTCATCTGCACATGATGTGTATGCAAGACCAGATATCGGTTTTAAAGGAGTGGAATTTGTTAGAGGAGGTTCTGCTGTTTTATACGGAGCTGGTTCTGTTGCTGGTATTATTAACTACACAAGTAAAACAGGAGATACTAATGCAGAAAACATTGTAAACATAGAATGGGCAGATCAAGGACGTTTAAAAACAGATTTTTATACCGGAGGTAAATTAGGTGGAGAAGACTCAAACACTTATTATGCATTTACTGGTTTTGTAAGAAAAGATGATGGTCCAATAGAAACAGGAATGCCAACAAGAGGTGTTCAATTTAGAGCCAATATTAAAAAGAAATTTGAAAATGGTTCTTTTACAGTTCATGGACAACTTATTAATGACAACGCTCAATTCTTTATGCCTTTACCTTTAGATGGTAGTAGAAATAGAATTGCAGGAAATGATGGAGAACCAGTATCTCAATTATTGTCTAGCCAGTTAGCAAATACTTCTTTCTTAACAGCTGGTGGTGCCTATGAAAGTCCAATTGAAGATGGAGTTTCTACGCAAGGTGGTTATGTAATGGGAGATTTTAACTATAATTTTTCTGATGATTTAAAATTCAAATCAAAAGTAAAATTTGCAAACTATCAACATAATTTTGCTTTATATGTTGGTGGAAACGGAACCTATAACAACCCATTAACGTTAGCAAATTATGTAAATAATGTAGCTCCTGGTAATACAGGATATACAGCACAATATCAAGGAGGAGTAGGTTCAGTGAATCCTAATGACCTAGTTGTAGAAAACTTACACGTAGATCGTTTAAGACCAATGACAGATTATTCTGGTGAAGCTTCTTTAACAAAAACCATAGAAACTGATAAAGGAAGTCATAATATTACTGCTGGTGTGTATTTAGCAAGAACAGAAGCAGAAGACGTAAACTATCAATACAGAGTTTTATCAGAATTTAACAACAATCCTCGTTTGGTAAATTTAAGTTATACAGACGCAGGTGATAATAATGTAACATATTCTGATGGAGGTTTATACAACAGAATTGGTATGACAGCGAATAACTTTTTATCACAAAGTAAAACCGCATTTTACTTAACCGATGAAATGGTTTTTGACAAATGGCGTTTTGATGCTGGTATTAGAATAGAAAGTACAAAAGGTACTTTTAATAAAGGTAATGTTGCAACTAGTGCAGTATATGATGATGCTGATTTAACAGCAAACCTAGCGAATGTACAATTTGCTGATGGTAGTTTTGTAAGAGGAAATGTAGAAGCTACAGATTGGGCAGTTTCTTTGGCAGCATTGCATAACTTAACAGAAGATGTAAATTTGTATGCTAACTTTTCTAGAGGGTTTTTCTTTCCACAAATTAGAGGTTTTGCACGAACTGCAGGAATACCAAATACCAATTACGACTCTGAAAAGATTACACAATTTGAAGCAGGTGCTAAATTAGGTACTGAAAAATTATCAGGTTCTTTAGCTGCTTATTATGTAAGTTTAAAAGATAGAGTAAGAATTACTCAAGGGTTTTCAGGGGGTGCTCTAGTAGATTTATTAAGGTCTGACCAAAGTACTTCTACATTTGGTGTAGAAGCAAACTGGTCTTATAAATTTACAGAGCATTTAGATTTTAGAGGTTCTGCAACGTATCAACAACACGAAATCACTAAAAATATTGATGAAGATTTAGTGAATGGCGGTTCTGCCGAAGTTAATGTTGGTAATGAATTAGCAAGACAACCAAATTTTTTAACAACATTAGGTTTACACTTTGACAATAGTAGTTTTGATGCATTATTTACGCTAAACCATACAGGTAAAAAGTTTACAGCAGATAATAACAATGTAGAGTTAGACGCTATTAATATTTTTAGACTTGGTGCTGGATACACATTTGGTCTAAGTAATGATAAGGATAGAAATGAAAACTTAAGATTAGGATTCTCTGTTTTTAATTTATTTGATGATGCTGGTGTAACAGAAGGAGATCCAAGAAATATAAACCAAGCAGGTGACGCAGAATTTTTCTACGGAAGACCAATTTTACCAAGAAGAATGTTTTTAACTGCAACCCTTAATTTTTAATACCCCTAATTAATTTTAGTGTGCTCACTACTTAAAAACATCTGGGTAGTGAGTTTTCAAATTAAGTAACATCAATTTTTATACAATGAAGAAATTACAAGAACAAGCTATAGAAGTACTTAATAATAACTGGACAGGAAGTTTTAGTATTCCATGTGCTAACTTATATCCATTTCAGTGGTTTTGGGACTCAGGTTTAATAGCGATAGGTTTTGCGCATTTTGATATGCCAAAAGCCGAAAAAGAAATAGAAACATTATTAGATGCACAATGGGAAAATGGCTTTATACCACACATCATTTTTCATACAGAGAATGATAGCTATTTTCCGGGAGCGAGTTTTCATCGCTCAGATTTACATCCATTAGCTTCAAAAAAATACAAATCTACAGGAATGACACAGCCACCTGTAACGGGTTTTGTGTTAGAAGAAATGTATAAAATTAGTAACCAAAAAGAAGCTTCTTTAAAATATATAGCATCAGTAATTGATAAAGTATATTTTAATCACGAATATTTTTATAAAAATAGAGATCCTCAAAATGAAGGCTTGGTTTACATCTATCATAATTGGGAATCTGGTACAGATAATTCACCAATTTGGGATGATATTTGGGAAACCATGAATCCGCCAGAATATACTTTTGAGAGAAGAGATACCACACATGTAGATGCAGCACAACGTCCATCTAAAAGAGAATATGATCATTATTTACACATTATAGAAATTGCAAAAGAACATAATTATAGTGATGAAAAAATCGCTGAATTATCACCTTTTCTGGTTCAAGATCCATTATTTAATGCAATGCTAATCAAATCAAATGAAAGTTTAATAACTTTATATAAATTGATTGGAGGTAATATTGATAAAATTGAACAACTTAAAAAATGGCAAGAAAAAAGTAAAGAATCATTTAATAATAAGTTATTTGATGACGAATTAGGAGCTTATATTCATTACGATTTAAGAAACGAAAAACCGTTAAGATATTTATCATCATCATCATTTTCACCTTTGTTTGCAAATATTCCTACAAAAGAGAAAGCAGACAAGATGATAAAAGTAATGATCGAGAAATTTGGAGGAGAACACCAGTATCTGTGTGCTTCTTTTGATCCAACAAGTGCGCTATTTAATCCAAAAAAATATTGGAGAGGCCCAGTTTGGATAAACCTAAATTGGATGCTTTTTAATGGGTTAAACAATTATGGTTATACCGATATTGCAGAACGTGTAAAACAAGATACCATTAGTCTTATTAAAAATAATGGTTTCTATGAGTATTTTGATTCTAGAAAAGAAATGCATACAAATGGAAAAGCGGGTTATGGAGGAAATAATTTTTCCTGGAGTGCAGCTTTATTAATTGATTTACTTGAAAAATAACCAAAAACCATGAACTGGCTAGACTACAGTATTATACTATTTTATATCATTTTCTTCTTAGGAATGGGATTCTTTTTTAAGGATAATAAAGATTCCAAAGATTATTTTTTAGGAGGTAAAAGCATGGGATGGTTTCCTTTAAGTTTATCAACAATGGCAACACAATTGTCTGCCATAAGTTTTATTTCTGCTCCTGCCTTTGTAGGATTAAAATTAGGTGGTGGAATGAAATGGTTAACCTTTGAGTTTACTGTTCCTCTTGCTATGATTTTTATAATGATTGTTATAATTCCGCCATTATTTCGTTCTGGAGTTGTTAGTATTTATGAATTTGTTGAAAAACGTTTTAGTGCTTCAACTAGATTAATTTTAAGTGTTGTTTTTCAGTTAAGTCGTGCTTTGGCAACTGGTGTAATGGTGTATGCAATTGCCATTATTTTACAATCGGTTTTAGATATTGATTTTGTATACACAATTTTAATAATAAGTGTTATTACGATTATTTATTCTTGGCAGGGTGGCATGAAAGCTGTTGTTTGGGGAGATGCCATACAAATGATTATTCTGTTTTTTGGTTTAATTATTTGCTTGTATTTTGGATGGAGTCAGTTACAAGAACTTGGTGGTTTACAAGAAGGTTTTAATCCTGAAAGACTAAAAGTAATCGATTTTAATTTAGGCGTAGGAGAAGGAAATGAATACGGATTATTACCAATGATTTTAGGAGGTTTCTTTTTATATGCTTCTTATTATGGATGCGATCAAACACAAGCACAAAGACTTTTATCCGCTAAAAGCGAAAAAACGATTCGTCAATTATTATTAGCAAACGGGCTTTTAAGATTCCCTGTAGTATTAATTTACTGTATTATGGGACTTGTTATTGGTGGTTTAGTAACTTTAGCTCCAGATTTTTTACAAGAAATTGCAAATACAACTCAAAAATATTTTCCAGAAGAATTTGCGAAAAATGGTATAAAAGCAGATTTAATGATTCCTGTTTTTATCATGAAATATTTACCACATGGCCTTATCGGTATTTTAATGGTTGGTATTCTTTCTGCAGCAATGTCTTCTTTAAGTTCTACCGTTAATTCTTTATCTGCTGTAACCGTTGAAGATTTTTTTAACCGTGGTAAAACAAAATTAACAAATAAGAAATATATGATGATTTCTAAAGCATCAGTAGTGTTTTGGGGATTAGTTTGTATTGCTAGTGCCTTTTTGTTTGGTGGTAGTAAAAGTGCCGTTATAGAAATTATTAATGCAATAGGTTCTGTGTTTTATGGCCCTGTATTAGTAACCTTTGTGCTAGCTTTCTTTTCTAAAAAAGTAAACCATATTGGTATGAATGCTGGTATTATTTTAGCTGTTTTAATTAACTTGATTTTTTCAAAAACCATTCAAGGATTATTTCACATCGATTTAGGAATTCATATTTTTTGGATTTGGCTTAACTTTACAGGTGTTATTATTTCGTTAGTTGTTGCTTATGTTGTTAGTGCTTTTACAAAGAATGTTGAGATAAAAAAGATTTCTAATTTTAATGTAGCTATTAAAAAGAAGATTTTATGATAAAAGAGGTTTACATTTTAGTAGCGTTTTTTATAGCGATTGTAACTTTTAGTTTCTTTATTCCAACAATATTCGGATGAAAATAATACTTGCACCAGACAAATTTAAAAACTCTTTAACAGGATTAGAGTTCTGTGAAGCTGTAGAAGAAGGTATTTGTAAAATTACTTCTGATGTAGAAATTACAAGACTGCCTCTTGCAGATGGAGGAGACGGCACTATTGAAGTTGTAAATTATTATTTAAAAGGAAATATTATTAATGTACTCGTTAATAATCCTTTTTTTGAACCTATAAAAGCTACTTATTTATATGCTGATGCAACAAAAACTGCATTTATAGAAATGGCGGAAGCTTCTGGTGTAAAGCGGTTAAAGAAAGAACAGTTTGATTGTAAAAACGCCACCACTTTTGGCACTGGAGAAATGATTATAGATGCCATTGAAAAAGGAGCTTCTACAATTATTTTAGGAATTGGAGGAAGTGCAACAAGCGATTGTGGTATCGGTATGGCAACTGCTTTAGGATATCAATTTTTAGATAAAAATAATCAAAAATTAAAACCTATCGGTGCTAATTTATCTAAAATAAAATCAATTGATGCAACAAATATTCATCATAAATTAAGTAACGTAGATTTTAAAATTGCTTGCGATGTAACCAATCCTTTATATGGAGAAAATGGAGCAGCTTTTGTTTATGGTGCTCAAAAAGGAGCATCAACAGAAGATATTTTAATGTTAGATAAAGGTTTGCAAGATTTTTCTGCTATTTTAAATGATGTTTTTACTATTGAGGTGCAATCTGTTAAAGGAGCTGGAGCTGCAGGTGGAATGGGAATTGCTTCAAAGCTTTTTTTAAACGGAACGTTAGAGCCAGGAATTCAATTAATTAAGAATTTAGCCCAATTTGATGATAAAATTAAAAATGCAGATTGGATTATTACTGGCGAAGGAAAATTAGATATACAAACAATGTCTGGTAAAACGATTCAAGGTGTTTTGTCTTCTGCAAATGCACAAAAAATAAAAGTAGCTGCTTTTTGTGGTACTATTGATTTAGAAGAAAACGCTATTGAATCTTTAGGGATTAATTATGCTGATGCTGTTATGAAGTATGCCAATAATTTAGAAGATGCAATGCAAAACAGTTTTGATTATTTAAAAAAAATAGCTCAGAAATTTGCAGAAGAAATCAATTAGTTTTCTGTTAAATTTTCTAAAATCAACTCCAAGGTTCTTGGTTTGGTTCTAGTTGTTTTTGGCTCGTTAAAATAGCTTTCGAACTTTGTTCTGTATCACCAATTTTTAAACAGGAGAATAATAAAAAACAAATTTCTAAATCTTTTTTGTCTAAAAGTTGTAGTTTAATACATTCTTTAAAATTTTCATTCGAAAAAGATTCATCTAATTCTGCTATTTTCGTTCCATTTTTAAAGATAGATTTTTTCTTTTTGTAATGCGTTTTTATCTCATAAGTAATCTCATTAATATCTATAGAATAGATTGTTTTTCTGTTGTTTTGAGAAATTAAATTTAGTACATTTTCTTTATTATCTTTTATGGTAAATACCATTTTCCATTTCCAAAATTTGAATTTTTTAGTGATTGAATAAATAATTTTTTCTTCTGAATTGAAGACCTCGGACCCGAATTTTCCGAAATCCATAAACCATTGAGAATTGTAAATGCTCTCGTGAGAATTAAAAACATCTAATCGATTATTATAATGTTTTATTGAATATAATTATGTAGTCATAGTGTTATTCATCTTTTAAAAAATTCACAACCAAATCAGGGAAATCAGTAAAACAACCATCAATATTTGCATCTATTAAGAGCGTTTGCATCATTTCTTCAAAACTAGAAAATTCATCTAAAGAATCTGCTCTAAAAGTATATGGGTGTACTTTTAAACCCAATTGATGTGCATCAGAAACTAAAGAAGTAAATGTGAATTTATCATTAATTTTTTCTGATAAAATCTGTTTGTAATAAGGGCCAATTCCGTCTGCATAGGTTGCAAAATGTTCCAATTGTTTAGTTTCTTCTGGGAATTCTATTAACTGAACCAAAAATAATTCTGATTGTAATTCTTTTCTGATTCGCTCTAATTCTTTTGCATCAAAACATTGCAGAATACATTGGTCTTTTTTAGTTTTGTAACCATAATCAGAAAGCACTTTTAAAACAATTTTCGTTAAGTTTTTTCCTTCTTTTCTGTGGAATTCAGGTTCTTTGATTTCAGGATAAATACCAATATTTTTGCTTGTACTTTTATTTAATCCTTGAATTAATTCGATTTCTTCTTGTAAAGAATGTAGTTTAAAATTCCCTTTGTTTTTCGGGAAACGATTTGGATAAAATTGTTCTCCAGTTTTTGGATTAAAACGTTCTGTAACGCTTAGCGTTTTTAGTTCATCAAACGTAAAATCGATTACGTAATACCGATTGTCATTTCTTTTTCTGTCAATAAATTTTGTGGTAACATCCGTAACGTCATCCAAATAAATGTCATGAATTACAATAGGAATATCATCTTTACTCAATACCAAATCTTGTTCAATAAAATCGGCATTCATTGCGTGTGCCATGGCTTTCGCTTCTAAAGTATGTTCAGGTAAATACCCTGAAGCACCTCTATGTGCAATTACAATTTTTTGGTTCATAATTGGTTGTTTTTTAGTTTGATTGCAAGAAAAGAGCAACAAACCAATCAAAAATACTGAAATTGATTTCATTTAAATAGAAAATTATATTTTATTAAGGCCCTAATTTATCTAATTTTAACTAATCAGAAAAATTATATTTTTGGAAAATACTTGTCATTTATATTTTTTCAAGATATAACTTTTGTAAATTTACAACATGAAATTAACGTTAAAAATAATGTTTGTCGTTTTTTTGGTTTGGATGGCAACGGGAGTATATCTTGTAAACGCAGAACACGAAAAAGCACAAGTCGTTATGGGCTTGGGTGTTTTTTACTTCTCGTTTTTGTTTATGCCTTTTTTTATTTATTATAGATACAAGGACGGCAAATACAAAAAGTATATTTTAAATGATGAAAAGTTGATAAAAGCTTTTAAGAATGTAGGTAAGGATTAATCTTCTTTTCTAGAAAAGTATATACAGGAAAATGGTCGGAAAATCCTCCTTGATATCACCTACTAATATTGGTTTTAAAAGGGCTTCCTTTTAATTTTCCTGAGTTCCATCAACAATAGTTATCAGCATTTAGGCAGCAGCAATTCTTTTAGGCGTTGATTCTGCTTTACCTTAGCTTCAAGAGGTCCAATTATTTGCTAAAACATTTAGTAACTCTCTATGCAAGTTTCCACTAAATTTTAAAATACCTCTTGTATAATCTCGTTTGCCTGCATTATCTTTTAGAAAAACGAGATAGGTTTTATAACTCAATAATTCGAAAGCAATTTTATTGTACAACAAGGCTAAATCAGCTACTACTTTTTCGTTTTCAACTTCGACTAAACCATCAAGTACAGGTGGATTTTCAGATCGTCTCATGCCTAATTGCAAAATTACAGAACCCAGTTTCTTGATTTTAATTTTGTAACGTCTAAAGGTTCATTTGTTTTTCTTTTTGGGGTAAACTCATCATCGGCGGTTGTTGGGTTATTAAAAGTATCAAATAAATTTTCTATATTAGAAAATGTGATAGTTGTATTTTTTCACTTTGTTTTGAGGATGAAAATTAGGTGAACATATAGAGTTTCTTGTAAATCTAGCACAATTTTATAACATTAAATATAATGTTATATTAACATTAGGATATGCTATTTTAACTTTTTCTATATTAGTTTTGTAAAAATTAATTGTTTAAAAAGAAAAGTATAAGACCAAAAACCATCAGATTTGAATTAATTAGCTAAAACCTCAATTTCGGTTGAGGTTTTTTTATGCTTTAAACGGACTAAAGCAAATCGTTAAAAATTAGTTTCACACATATAATTAGTAGCAATACTATTTTATTTTTATAAAATATAATCAGTATGAGAATTTGTATTCTTTTTTTATCTATTTTTTTATTAGCAAACAAGTCATATTCGCAAGTTGTCGAGAATCAAACGGGTGCTTGGTACATGTATTTTTACAACCATCAGTTTAAAAATTTGCAGTGGGGAATTCAAGGGGATTTTCAGCACAGAGATTGGCAAGTTTTAGGCGATCAAGAACAATTATTATTGCGTTCTGGAATTACTTTTACACCTAAAGATGCTGGAGTTCTATTAACCCTAGGAATTGCAAATATAACTTCAGGGCAGTTTGGAGAATCGGACGATACATCAAACGAAAACAGAATCTACCAAGAAGCATTGTTGCCTCAAAAAATAGGGAATCGACTTTTAATTACACATCGTTTTAGATACGAACAACGTTTTGTGGAAAGTCAAGATTTCAGAACAAGATACAGGTATAATTTATTTATCAATATTCCTTTTAATGCTAAAGATTTAAGTGCAAAAACGATGTATGGGGCCTTTTATAATGAGCTTTTTATAAATGGAGAAAGAACCATTGGAGACGGTAAAGAGGTAGAATTATTTGATAGAAATAGAAGTTATTTTGGTTTGGGTTATGTTTTAAACAAATCAGTAAGATTTCAAGTGGGTTATATGATGCAGACGACCAATGCTTGGAGTAAAGGGCAATTACAATTTAGTATGCATCATAATTTTTAACAAGAACGTTTTAACACAAAGAGATTATTCCACTCAAAGAAGTTTCTTTTAAAAACGAAGCTTTTACAAATGCTCTAATACATAATAATGCTTTAAAAACAGTTGATTACATTAGAGTTACATCACCTAAAATAGCAAGTTTATAAAAAGAAGGCAAAATTAAAATAGTAGCAGCAATTTATAACATGGCTGCAGGAAATTTAGAATTTATTCAATAAGAAATAAATAAGTTTGAGTGATTGATTGATTAGTTGGTGTCAAAATTCTTTTGGTGTCAACTTTCTTTTTACCTTTGTATCTTATGATAGACCAAAAAGAAGCCATTTCTGAAAAAGTTGTTTTAATAGGTGTAATTACCCAAAAACAAGACGAATCTAAATCTCAAGAATATTTAGATGAACTAGAGTTTTTAACATTAACTGCTGGTGGAGTTGTTGTGAAAAGATTTGTTCAAAAAATGGAAAAACCAAATCCTAAAACCTTTTTAGGAACAGGTAAACTAGAAGAAGTAAGAGATTTTATTCAGGGAAACGAAATAGGAACCGCTATTTTTGATGATGAATTATCTGCCGGACAATTGCGAAATATTGAAGCAATTCTAGATTGTAAAATTTTAGACAGAACCAATTTAATCTTAGATATTTTTGCGCAAAGAGCACAAACAAGTTCGGCAAAAACACAAGTTGAGTTAGCACAGCATCAATATCTATTACCACGTTTAACGAGACTTTGGACCCATTTAGATAAGCAAAAAGGTGGAATTGGGATGCGTGGTCCTGGAGAAACAGAAATTGAAACGGATAGACGTATTATTCGGGATAAAATAGATGTATTAAAAAAGAAACTTTTAACCATAGATAGACAAACGTCTGTGCAGCGTAAAAATCGCGGAAAAATGGTAAGAGTTGCTTTGGTTGGTTACACAAACGTTGGGAAATCGACATTAATGAATGTAATTAGCAAGAGTGATGTATTTGCAGAAGACAAGCTTTTCGCAACTTTAGATACCACAGTTCGAAAAGTAGTGATTAAGAACCTTCCGTTTTTAATGACAGACACCGTTGGTTTTATTAGAAAATTACCGACACAATTAGTGGAATCTTTTAAATCAACGTTAGATGAAGTTCGGGAAGCAGATTTATTATTGCATGTGGTAGATATTTCTCATGCAAGTTTTGAGGATCAGATTGCTTCGGTAAATTCTGTTTTAGCGGATATAAAATGTGCAGACAAACCAACTTTAATGGTTTTTAATAAGATTGATGCCTATTCTTTTGAAACGATTGATGAAGATGATTTAGTTACAGAAAAAGGCAAAGAACATTACACTTTACAAGATTGGCAAAAAACATGGATGAATGATTATGATGCACCATCTATCTTTATTTCTGCTCTAAACAAAGATAATTTAGAATATTTTAAAGAAACAGTTTATGAAGAAGTAAAGAAAATTCATATTCAACGTTTTCCTTATAGCGACTTTTTGTATACTGAATACGAAGAGGAAGAGGAAATTTAATAATTTAATACAATCCTACAGGGTCTTTTAAGACCTTGTAGGTATTTTATTCCTCTTTTTTTTCCTCAATAATTCCCATTCGTTTAGCTCTATTTTTCCAAGATTTTCTTGCCAACGCTTGCAAGTCTTCAACAGAATCACTTTCGTCCATAATTTCTAAACCAAGCAAAGTTTCTATAACATCTTCTTGAGAAACAATACCACTAACAGAACCATATTCATCAACCACTAAAGCAATATGTTCTTTTTCTTGTATTAATTTATCAAACAAATCCGGAATCGATAAATCCCTTTCTGTAATTAAAATATTTCTTCGGATGCTCGCCAAGTTTTCATTTCCTTGTCCGTTGATGATTGCTTCCAATAAATGATCTTTTAAAAAATAACCAGTGATTTCATCCTGATTTTCTGCAAAAACAGGAATTCTAGAAAAATGCAACTTTTTATGCTCGTTGTAAAAAGATTGTATGGTTTGGCTTTCATCAGCAATCTCTAAAACAGATCTTGGCGTCATTACATCATTTACTTTAATCTCGTTAAAGCCTAAAAGGTTTCTAATAACCTTACTTTCATTCTTTTGAAAAACACCGTCTTTTTCAGCCATTTCTGTCATTACTAAAAAGCTTTCTCTATTTAAAATACTACCGTGACCTTTGCCTCCGATTAACTTTGTGGTTAATTGTAAAATCCATAAAAATCCTGTCCATTTTAAGGGAAAAATCAAAATTTTTAAAGTTTTAGCAGTAAAACTTGCCAGCTGTTTCCAATACGTTGCACCAATAGTTTTAGGTATAATTTCTGAGGCTACCAAGATTAAAATAGTCATGACTGTCGAAACAATACCCACCATAACGTCTTCGGTAATATTTATTCCAAGAATGCTTTTAACAGAAGTTCCATACATTTCTGCGTAGGCAACTTTTGCCTGGACACCAACTAATATTGCGCCCACGGTGTGTGCAATAGTATTAATTGTTAAAATAGCAATAAGTGGCTTGTCAACATCTTTTTTTAAGGTTTCTAAATCTATTGCAAATGCTAGCCCTTCTTTCTTTTTAAGGTTTATAAATGTTGCAGTAATGCTTAGTAAAACAGCTTCTAGAATTGAGCATAAAAATGAAAAGAAAATAGATATGGTAGCGTAAATAATTAATAAGGTCATTACATGAATTTAGGTTGCAAAAATAGGCAAATATAAAGGCCTTAACTACTCTTTCTTTATTTTGAAAAATGGTAGATGAAAATAACTAATAGTAGTATATTAAAATTATAAAAAATGATTAAATTAGCTGTATTTGTTTATAGAGGGACGTTGTATATTAGTGCTTTAATTTTTTTTTATGATAAATATCTTATTTTTAGATATAAATATATTTTTATTCGAGTATTAAATTATATCAAATGGACATAAAAAGTTATTTAGCGCATCCAAATAGAAGATAAAAAGAAAAGTTTATAAATGAGTTATCAGTTTTAAAAAATTGCAAAATAACTCCAGCAGAAAAGAAAGACGTTATTGTTCTGATTACGCACACAGAAAGTGATTTTGGCGACGCTATTTTAAAACAGCGTATAGAATTTTAATAGGTTAAAAACTATAGCACGAGTCTCTTAGAGAGAATAACTCACACCAAACAACCAATAAGATTGTAATTTATTATTTACGGTATTAAAATTTTCTGACGGATTTGTAATTAAAGAATTACTTAAAGCTTCTTGTTTGTTTTTTCGAAGACCAAGTTCAAAACCTAAGCCAATTCCTTTCCAAACTGTATATCCTAAAGAGTTTGTAAATGTCCAGTTAGATAAATCACTATTTTTATAACTTTGAAACATCGACAAGTTCGATTTTACGCTTAATTTATTATATTTTGTTGTATGATCTGCGACTATTTTTGTTCCTAAAGAAGATTCAAAAACACTATTTCCTTTACTAAATACAAAGTTGTAGTTTCCTGGATTTATAACAACAACGAGGTTGCTGGTTGGCGTCCAAGTTAAACCTGCACCTAAATCTAAATATCCCGGATCATTAAAGTTTTCTAATAAGGTAGTTCTATATTCACTCAAACCAGAAATTGCCCATTTTTGATTTAGTCTTTTTCCATATAAAGAAGATATTGTAAAAACATCGGTAGCTGTTTCAAAATTACCACTATCAGTTGGGTCGTCTCTATTGTCTATTTTTACCCAACCTAGATTTACCGTTCCAGAGTTTCTCCAAAAGAAATCTTTTTGAATTAAATTAGCAAAAGCATTAACAGTGAAACCAATGTTACCTGCAGAAGTATTTGGTGCAGATCTAGCATACCAGTTATTAAATCCAGATAAACTAGCCCCAATTGTGCCAAAAGCACCTTTTCTCCAGCCAGGAAGTGCATCTATTTTGGCTTGTATCGCATTTGTTTTTACTTGTAATTTAGTAATAGAATCTTTCTTAGAGGCTAATGTTTTTTTTAATTCATCAATAGTTTGTGCGTTTATAGAAAAACATATAAAAACAAATAATAGTAAGATTGATAATTTTTTCATCAATAAAATTTTAGGAATTTGAAAAAGGAGTCTTTAGAAGTTTAGACCTAAAAAGTTTTAATAAGTCACTTTTTCATGGAAATCATAATTAAGTCCCATGCCAAAAAGTTGTCTAAATTGAACTTTCCCGGATGAATTATCATCGATAATTGTATGAAAAGTCATTTGCATTTTTATGAACTTATTTACCTTAAAACGGATGTTAGATTGATAGTCTAAATCAATATTTTGAGGCTTTCCTAGATAATCTGAGTATAGTGCTATAATGTTTTCCATTTCAATGTTCTCCATCAAAGAAAATTTGGAATATCCAGTTAAATTAAAACCTAAACTAAAGACAGAATTGTCCCCCTCTTCTACACCAAATTGACCAGAAAACTCATCGTTAACGAAAGTGAATCTTGAGGTTGCCGGGGCTATGTTCACATTTAAATTGTCAGATTCTTTCCAAAGCATTCCTGGTCCAAAACTTAAATAGGCAGGAGAGAAGAAGTTGGATACTAAAGATTTAGGTTCTATTTTATAATTATAACCTTCTGTGTATTGAGTTTTAAAATTGGTAAAGAAAGAGAAAAACCAAAAGTCTTTAGATTTTATACCTAAAAGTGAATTAAGTTCAAAACGATCGTCTGTTTTACGATATCCTTTTTCACCTAGATAGCTTAAACCATAGCCACTTATAACTCTGGTATCCCAGTTTAAATTCTCATTTTTATGGTTAATATCGTAGTTGATATTGATGTTTCCAGCAACCGTATTTTCTCCCCCAGAAACCCAATTGGTAAATGAAGATTGATTAAAAATAAAGGCAAATCTTCCTTGTATTTTCCATTTAGGGATTGGAAGAGGTTCTTTGGCTTTCTTTTTTTGAGCAAACAAATTTATTGAAAATAAAATGCAAAAAATTAAGAAAAATTTATTCAAGGTACATTCTTTAAAAGCAAAAATAATAAAATCTATTTAAATTATAAAACTATTTCTTTGATTTATAAAGCGGTACGGTAGAACAAGCCTCCCCAAACATAATGCTTTTTGCTATTGGCTGTAATTTTGATATTAAAAAGGCATACGCAGAATTTGGTATTGGTTTATTTGCGCATCCTTTTATAATTATAGGCTTATCAGCAAAATCTTTTAAATCTAAAAAACCAATCAACTCTTGATAAATAACAGTTTCTAACAATTCTAGACCACCAATAACAACTTTATTTGCAAAAGGTGTCAATTCTGATGCAATTAACATAAAAGCCCAAGAAGGAATTATGGCGTCAGCAGAGCAAGAAACAGCTACAAAACAGTTTTTGTATTGAGACCAATTATGAGTATTAACAGATTCTCTAAAATCTTTTTCTTTTAAAATGATTTCTTGAAATAACCAATCTTTAATGTCAAAAACAACTCTTTTTCCTTCTGGATAAATCTCCTCTAGATCAAAAGTTATTAATTTGCTATTGGTTACTCTATTTATAATTTCTTCTTGCATGCTTTTGGTTCAAGGTTTAAATTTCAAAGATTCAAAGTTGCAGAGTTGCATAGTTAGTTTTAAAACTGGTTATAGCAGAGTATCAGACAATTTTTTATAAACTAAAAACTAATTACAGCATTCCCAATTCTAACTTTGCTTCTTCACTCATCATTTCTGAGGTCCAAGTTGGGTCAAAAGTAATTTCAACTTCGCAATTATTAATTTCTTTTAAAGTTTTCACTTTGTCCTCAACTTCTACGGGCAGTGTTTCTGCAACGGGGCAATTAGGTGATGTTAATGTCATTAATATTTTTGCATTGTTTTCTTCGGATACAAAAACATCATAAATTAATCCTAATTCGTAAATGTCTACAGGAATTTCTGGATCATAAATGGTTTTTAAAACTCTTACAATTTTATCTCCTATTTCGTCTAATTCTTTATCTGTCATTGTCTTAAATCTTAATTTTGCAATTTTACTTGTTGTGCAATTGCATACATTTTTATTTGTTTTATCATAGAGACTAATCCATTTGCTCTGGTTGGCGAAAGGTGTTCTTTTAAACCAATCTTATCAATAAAACTAGTTTCTGCAGTTAAAATAGCCGCCGGTTTTTGATCTGAATACACACGTAATAAAAGTGCTACAATTCCTTTTGTTAAAATTGCATCACTATCCGCCGTATATTTTATGATATCATTTTCTAGTTCAGAGAATAGCCAAACTTTAGATTGACAACCTTTTATCAGATTTTCATCCAATTTATATTGGGCATCAATTATGGGTAAAGATTTGCCAAGCTCTATAATATATTCATATCGTTCCATCCAATCATCAAACATGGAAAACTCATCAATAATTTCTTCTTGTATTTCTTTGATAGTCATTTTTTAAACTTATTTTTGCGGCGTCATAGACACCTTTTTTATAATAGACAAAAATACGACAAAAAAGCGTTAAAAATGCTCGTTGAGTATAAAGTAAACTGATTATTATTTTTTGTTAAAATAGTATTTGAATATAGTAACTAATGTATTAAATTCCTTCTTGAAATTACATTTAGGACAGTAGAAATCGGAAAAATAAAGAAAGGCACATGAGTAAATTATTAGCAGTAGGTACAGTAGCGTTTGATGCAATTGAAACACCTTTTGGCAAAACAGATAAAATTCTTGGAGGTTCAGGAACTTTTGTTAGTCTAGCAGCAAGTCAGTTTGGAATAAAAACAGGAGTTGTTTCTGTGGTTGGTGGAGATTTTCCTGAGTCCTATTTAAAAATGATGAATGCCAAAGGAATTAATACCGATGGAATTGAAATTATAAAAGAAGGAAAAACTTTTTTCTGGAGCGGTAAATATCGTAACGATATGAACTCTAGAGATACTTTAATTACAGAATTAAATGTATTAGAGAATTTTGAACCAGTTGTTCCCAATGAATTTAAAGATGCAAGTATTGTAATGTTGGGTAATTTACACCCCTTAACCCAAGGATCTGTTTTAGATCAAATGATAGAAAAACCTAAATTAGTAGTTTTAGATACTATGAATTTTTGGATGGATATCGCACTTGCCGATTTACATACGGTTCTTAAAAGAGTAGATGTAATTACGATTAATGATGAAGAAGCTCGCCAACTTTCTGGAGAATATTCTTTGGTAAATGCTGCAAAGAAAATCCATGAAATGGGACCAAAATATGTGGTGATTAAAAAAGGAGAACACGGCGCCTTATTATTTAGTGAGGGCAATATGTTTTATGCACCCGCTTTGCCTTTAGCAGAAGTTTTTGATCCAACAGGAGCAGGCGATACTTTTGCAGGTGGTTTCTGCGGATATTTAGCAAAAACAGAAGACATTTCTTTTGAAAATATGAAAAATGCCATTATTTATGGCTCTAATTTAGCGTCGTTCTGTGTAGAGAAATTTGGAACAGAACGTATGCAAGACCTTACAAAGGCTGAAGTCAAAATACGCTTGCAAGCTTTTAAAGAGTTAACACAATTTGATATATAAATCTCATAAATAAAAATCCGCGTTTAAAATTCGCGGATTTTTTTATACATAAAACATAACAAAACAACCAATTAAATGAGTGACGCAATAAAACATGAATGCGGAATTGCATTAGTTAGATTAAAAAAACCCCTACAGTTTTATAAGGATAAATACGGTTCTGCTTTTTACGGTATAAATAAAATGTATTTATTAATGGAAAAACAACACAATCGTGGACAAGACGGTGCTGGTTTTGCAAGTGTAAAATTTAATGTCCAACCAGGTACAAGGTATATTAGTAGAGTGCGCTCTAATAAATCGCAACCTATACAGGATATTTTTGCTCAAATTAATGGTCGTTTAAATGCTATTTTAGAAGAAAATCCTGATAAAAAAGACGATATCGAATGGCAAGAAGAAAACATGCCGTATGTTGGAAATTTATTTTTAGGGCATGTTCGTTATGGAACTTTTGGTAAAAATTCCATAGAAAGTGTACATCCATTTTTGCGTCAAAGTAACTGGAGACATCAAAATTTAATTGTTGCCGGTAACTTTAATATGACCAATTCTAAACAAATGTTAGAAGAGTTAATAGAGTTAGGTCAGCATCCAAAAGAGTATACAGATACGGTAACTGTAATGGAGAAAATTGGGCACTTTTTAGAAGCTGAAGTTGCTGATTTATATCTAAAAGCGAAAGAAAAAGGCTTTAGTAAAAAAGATGCATCTCCTTTTATTGAAGAAAATTTAAGCTTAAAAAATATTTTAAAAAGATCCTCTAAAAATTGGGATGGTGGTTACGCAATGGCTGGTTTAGTTGGTCATGGAGATGCATTTGTGTTACGAGATCCTAACGGAATTAGGCCTACATTCTTTTATGAAGATGATGAAGTTGTTGTAGTTGCGTCAGAAAGACCAGTAATACAAACTGTTTTTAATGTAAAAATTTCGGATGTAAAAGAATTAGAAAGAGGGCATGCGTTGATTATTAAAAAAAGCGGAATGACATCTATAGAATTGGTTCTAGAACCTAAAGAAAACAAAGCGTGTTCTTTTGAACGTATTTATTTTTCTAGAGGTAGTGATGCTAGTATTTATCAAGAACGTAAAAATTTAGGAAAATATGTGTTTCCTGAAATTTTAAAAGCAATAAATTCTGATATTTCTAATACCGTTTTTTCATATATTCCGAATACTGCGGAAACCTCCTTTTATGGAATGACCGAAGCTGCTGAAGATATTTTGAACAAACAAAAAACAGCAAAAATTTTAGAAGGTGGTAAAAATTTATCAGCAGAAAAAGTAACTCAAATTTTGTCAGAAAGGGCACGATTTGAAAAAATTGCAATTAAAGATGTAAAATTAAGAACCTTTATAGCAGATGATAGTTCTAGAGACGATTTAGTAGAACATGTATATGATATTACCTACGGTGTTGTAAAACCTACAGATAATTTGGTGATTATTGATGACAGTATTGTACGCGGAACTACCTTAAAGAAAAGTATTATAAGAATTTTAGATCGATTAGAACCTAAGAAAATAGTTGTAGTTTCTTCTGCGCCACAAATTCGTTATCCAGATTGTTACGGAATTGACATGGCAAGAATTGAGGATTTTATAGCATTTAAAGCTGCATTAGAATTGTTAAAAGATAATAATAAATACCACATTATAGATGAAGTCTATATAAAGTGTAAAGCACAGCACGATAGTAAAGATATCGATATTATAAATTTTGTAAAAGAGGTTTACAGTCCTTTTACAATTGAAGAAATATCAGCTAAAATTGCAGAAATGTTAAAAACTGAGGATATTAAAGCCGATGTTGAGGTTATTTATCAAACTATAGAAGGCTTGCATAAAGCCTGCCCGAATCATTTAGGTGATTGGTATTTTACAGGGAATTATCCAACGCCCGGAGGTCACAGAGTCGTAAATCAAGCTTTTATTAATTTCTATGAAGGTAATTCTAAAAGAGCTTATTAATCAGGTTTATTAAAAAAAAGTAGATTCTAAAAGAGCGAATTATTTTAATTCGCTCTTTTTTTGTGATTTGATTTTTGAAAATTTGATTCCTTAAATAAGGAGTGTTTTATTTAAAATGATGAATCTATAATTATTGATATTATTTCATTTAATTAAAAATGAATATAGGTTTGTTAACTTAGAAATTTATCAGAATATAAGGCAAATGCCATATTTTAAGAATTGTAGTAATCAGATAGTTTTACAGCGGTTAAACGACTCCTTAAAACAATCTTAATATGAAAATAAAACTAGAAACAGTATTATTTCTTTTTGCAACAGTATTTATTATTTTTTCAACAGTAAGTGTACAATCATTTCTAAAAAGTAAAGAAAAAGGCGCCTACAACTGCGGGTATGTTTGCAAACCTTCTATTTTAAGTAAGCTAAAACCAATGAAAATTATTTTAAAGTTAGCTGGCAGATTAATGAAAGGGGAATCAAAATCTAATCTTAGCGAAGCAATTTAATTTGTAACTTACTTTTCTAACTTGATACCAAATCATAATTTAGATTTTAGGCCTAATGGACAAAATGGTTGGTCTTTTTTCTGGTAATTTCGTCAGTTTATTTTAGTTCTTAAAAACTCATTTATAAATTTTATTTTTCTTTCTTTAGTTAATCCATTATGATTTCTAAGTTTGTTTTTTAAATCAGAAAAATGACCATCAATCATATTGGTTGTATTTGGGATATTTAATTTATAATTATCGTACCAAGTAAATAGCCATGTCATATTTGTATTAAGGCTTCTATATGCACTTCTAAGCCGTTTATGTGTGAAGTAGCTTTTACCTGTTTCAATATTAATAGTACGTTCATTTAAAAAGTTTTCCCACTTAATAAACCACATTTTTAATCCACCTTCAAATGATTCTTTATCAGTATTTTTTAGCATAGCTACATGAAGCTTCAAGTCAATCGAAGCATGCATTTTTGGGTTTTTAGTTATATATCTTCTTATTGTTGCAACTTGATGAAATTGACAAAGTTGAACAGGTATATCTTTAAATGCCCCAACCAATCCTTTTCTGCCATCACAAACGATAGCCACAACCTCAAAACCTTTAGATTTCAGTTCATTAATTCCCTTTATGTACAATGCGTTAGTTTCTGATTTGACGTAATACCAAAGAAGATTTTCTTTACTGTAGGCGTCTTTAAACAACATTAATCCAAAATTTCTTCCCCAATAGGTTGTATCCATTAAAACAATAACCTTCTTAGGGATTATCTCTGCTTGCTTAACTTGATAAAGATCTAGTTTGCGTTGGATTGTTCTCTTTGAGCATCCATATTTGACTGCTAGTTGTATATAAGTTTGTTTTCCTCTGGCATATTCATCCCAAAGAAAATCTATTGAAATTTGTTTTACTCCATTAAAAACCTTGCTACAATCTAAACATTTGTAACGTTGTTTACTTAATCTAGTACCGTATTTATGTGTGTGTAAACTATCACAAAATTTACATTTTTTTTATTCAAAACCTTTGATTTGCTTCAAAGTTAATAAACAATAGGGATAAGGAGGATTTCACCAACCATTTTGTCTATTACATCGAGATTTTGTTACAAAGACAGATGGTTGGGAAACCTGTAATTAGTATGGTAGCTTTTGCACCTAACACTAGTTTTAGAACCTCTGCAACTTATTACGGTTTAAGTGCAGACACAAAATCAAAACCTTTAAGCGAAGTAAATACTTACAATAAAAGAACTGTTGGGTCAGAAGATATTATTTATAAATTAATGAAAGCAGACGATTCTTTTAATGCGTGTACTTTAGCCATGGGTGAGTTGAAAAATGGAGAGAATAAAGTGCTTGCATATCAAAAAAAATTTGGCAAGACAGAAAGAAAAGGAAAACAGAATATGAGTAAAGAGCAAAGTGGTTTAAGAAAAAAGCATCTTTCCAAAATTTAGGAAAGATGCTTTTCTGTTTTTATAAAATTCTAGTAAAACCACTTTTTAAAAAAGTGAAATATAGAAAGTAACTGAGTTACTTATTTAGCTGCAGCATATCTTTTTTCAACTTCGTTCCAGTTAACAACTTTAAAGAAAGCACTAATATAATCTGGTCTTCTGTTTTGGTAGTTTAAATAATAAGCATGTTCCCAAACATCTAATCCTAAAATTGGAGTTCCTCCACAAGTAACACTTGGCATTAATGGATTGTCTTGATTTGGCGTAGAACAAACTTCTACTTTTCCTCCTGGATGCACACATAACCAAGCCCAACCAGAACCAAATTGTGTTGCAGCAGCTTTAGAGAAAGCTTCAATAAACGCATCCTTAGAACCAAAAGCAGCTTCGATAGCGTCTTTTAAGTCTCCAGATAAATAACCTTTATCTTCCGGATTCATCACGGTCCAGAATAAAGAGTGATTGTAAAACCCACCTCCATTATTTCTAACAGCACCATTACTCATATCTAAATTTCCAAGAATATCTTCAATAGATTTTCCTTCTAAATCAGTTCCAGCAACTGCGTTGTTTAAGTTATTTGTATATCCTTGGTGATGTTTTCCATGATGTATTTCCATGGTTCTAGCATCAATATTTGGTTCTAATGCGTCGTGCGCGTATCCTAATTCTGGTAATTCAAAAGCCATAATTTTTTATATTTAAGTTGAATAATTAATTTTTTCTACCACAAATTTAAACATTAAAAGATAGTTTAACAAATAGATTGTGTTTTCATAATTTATAGTTGAATAGAAAGGACTTATTCTCCAAACTCACGCATAAATTCTTCTACTTTTTCAACCATGTTTTTACTTCCGCAAACAAAAGAAACTCTTTGGTGTAATTCTGTTGGCTCAACATCCATTGTTCTTGTATAGCCATCAGAAGATTTCCCGTTTGCTTGTTCTGCAATAAAAGCCATAGGATTACATTCATATAATAAACGTAATTTTCCGTTAGGATTTCTAGAACCTTTAGGATACATGTAAATTCCGCCTTTAATCATATTTCTATGAAAATCAGAAACTAAAGAACCAATATATCTGCTTGTGTAAGGTCTTTCTCCTGCTTCTTCCTGACAGTATTTTATGTATTTTTTTATCCCAAGAGGAAAATCCAAATAATTCCCTTCATTTACAGAATAAATATTTCCATCTTCTGGGAACTTCATATTAGGATGTGATAAGTAAAAAGAACCAATTGCAGGATTTAATGTAAAACCATTTACCCCATAACCAGTTGTGTACACCAACATTGTAGAAGTGCCATAAACTACATAACCAGCAGCAACTTGCTCACTTCCTTTTTGTAGAAAATCTTCTAGTTGAACAGGCGTTCCAACTGGAGTAATACGTCTGTAAATAGAGAAAATAGTTCCTACAGAAACATTTACATCAATATTAGAAGAACCATCTAATGGGTCAATTAGAACAACATATTTATTTTGATTGTTTTCATCTTGGCTATTAATAGTTATAAAACTATCTTCTTCTTCACTTGCAATACCACAGACAATATTTCTCTTAGTTAATGTTTGAATGAATTTTTCATTAGCGTAAACATCCAGCTTTTGTTGGTCTTCACCTTGAATGTTTGTATCGCCAGCTGTACCAAGAATATCTACTAAACCCGCTTTGTTAACTTCGTGATTTACTACTTTTGCGGCTAATCTTATAGAGTTAATTAGTCTAGAAAGTTCACCAGAACTATATCTAAATGAAGATTGATTTTCAATAATAAATTCCCCTAAAGTTTGTTTTTGTGTAGTCATTTTTTTTGGTATGTTGATTTTACAAAGATGCTATTTTTTTCACTATATCCTTTTCGTAATCAAGGTTTTTAATGTAAAAAAAAACAATGTTTTCTTTTGAAATGCGTAAATTTTTAACAAATCAAAAATAAATGTTCAAAAACATCAAATATTTTTGAGCAATGGCAAAACAACTATCTTTGGTCAAATTTTTAGAAAATGAGTTTCATAATAAGAGAAGGACAAAAACAAGATGTAAAGGCTATTTTAGATCTAATAACAGAATTGGCAGTTTTTGAAAAAGAACCAGATGCTGTAGAAATTACGGTTGAAGATTTATTAAAAGATGGCTTTTCTGATAACCCCAAATTTAAAACTTTTGTTGCAGAAGAAAATGCTGTAGTTATTGGTATCGCTTTGTTTTACGAACGATATTCAACTTGGAAAGGGAAATCAATTCACTTAGAGGATTTAATGGTAACGCAAAGTAAGCGAAAAATAGGCGCTGGTAAAGCTTTGTATACGGCTGTTTTAAAATATGCTCATGATCATAATTTTAACAGAGTTGCTTGGGAAGTAATTGATTGGAATACAAATGCAATCAATTTTTATAAAAGCACAGGAGCTACTTATTTAAGTGATTGGTCGGTTGTGCAAATGAATAAAGAAAATTTATCAAAATATATTAGTGAAACGCTAATTTAAGAATCGTAAAGTGATTTATTTAAATTAGTTAGCAGAACTAATCCCGCTTTTTTAGCGGGAACTAAAATTTAGTCCAGTAATAATTTGATTAGAAAAACAAGAAAACCTTTTTGGAGGTAATAAATTTAAAATAATAGAATTAATAATGAAGATTTTTAAGTTTGGTGGCGCATCGATAAAAGATGCAGAAGGTGTGAAAAATGTGGCTTCAATCATTAAAAATGAAGGCGCTAAAGATACCTTAGTAGTTATTTCTGCTATGGGAAAAATAACAAATGCTTTTGAAGAAGTTGTAGATGCATATTTTACTAAATCGGATGAATTACCCAATAAATTAACCTTTATTGAAGAGTATCATAAAAATATTATGAGCTCTCTTTTTGATAAAGAAGATGCTGTTTATAGGGATGTAGATATTCTTTTTGGTGAATTAGGTTGGTTTTTAGCCAGAAATGCATCACAAAGATATAATTACGTTTATGATCAAATTATTTGTTTTGGAGAGCTTTTATCAAGTAGAATTGTAAGTGCCTACTTATCTAAAATGGGTACAGAAAATAGTTGGTTTGATGTGCGAAATTATATAAAAACCGATAGCAATTACAGAGATGCAAAAGTAGATTGGGAACTTACAGAGGCAATTATTATAAAAAAAGTTGATGCTACAAAAATAAATATTACGCAAGGTTTTATTGCTGCAAACGATACGGAAAACACAACAACTTTAGGTAGAGAAGGATCTGATTATACAGCAGGTATTTTTGCGTATTGCTTAGATGCTGAAAGTGTTACTATTTGGAAAGATGTAGAAGGAGTTTTAAATGCAGATCCAAGGGTTTTTACCGATACCACTTTGTTAGCGCAAATTTCTTATGAAGAAGCCATAGAAATGGCTTTTTATGGCGCTTCCGTAATTCATCCAAAAACATTACAACCTTTGCAAAAAAAGGAAATTCCGTTGCTAGTTCGTTCATTTTTAAATCCCAAAGAAACAGGTACTAAAGTTTCTAAAGGAGCTTCTTTAGTCCCGTATATTCCTTGTTTTATTGTAAAGAAAAATCAGATTTTAATTTCAATTTCGGCCTTAGATTTTTCTTTTATGGTAGAAAATAATATTAGTTATATTTTTCAAAAATTGCATGATTATCAATTAAAAGTAAATTTAATTCAGAATTCAGCCATTAGCTTTTCTGTTTGCATTGACAATAAATTTAATAAATTTGAAGACTTTTATAATGAACTAAAAGCACAATTTAAAATTGAAGTACAGAACGAGGTAGATTTATATACGGTGCGTCATTTTGACACAAAAGCCATAGCTATTATAGAAGAAAAGGGTGTTTCATTATTAACTCAAATTAATAAAGAGACGTCTCAAATTGTAGTGAAACCAAATTAATAAAATGTTGCTTTAATTTTTTTAGTAGATTTGCACATGCGTCTAATTTTAATTTATGGCATTAGTTACATCTAAAGAAATTGCACAAGTAATAGGGTTAAAGAAATTTGGTTTTCTAGGCATCTTTGTAGGTTGGTTACTTATTAGAATATTGCGTATTTCTTCTATCAATAAAATCTATGAAAAGAATAAAGACAAATCTGTTTCAGATTTTTTAGACAGTGTTCTTGACGATTTAGAAGTTGAATTCGAAGTGCCAAAAGAAGATCTTAAAAGAATACCAAAAAACGGTGCTTTTATTACTGTTTCGAATCATCCTTTAGGCGGCATAGATGGTATATTAATTTTGAAGATTTTATTAGAGCATCGTTCTGATTATAAAACTCTTTCCAATTTTTTGATTCATAGAATTGAACCACTAAAACCTCACACAATCCCAGTAAATCCTTTCGAGGATCTTAAAAGTGCTAAATCAAGTATTGGAGGAATTAAAGAAGCTTTAGGTCATTTAAGAGCAGGAAATCCTTTAGGTATTTTTCCAGCTGGCGAAGTGTCTACTTTTAAAGAAGGTAAGTTGATGGTAGATAAGCCTTGGGAAAAAGGTGCTGTAAGATTAATTAAAAAAGCCGAAGTACCTATTATTCCAATTTATTTTCATGCAAAAAACAGTAAGTCTTTTTATATTTTAAATAAAATTAGTGGAACTTTAAGAACAGCGAAACTACCATCAGAATTACTTAATCAAAAAAATAAGGTCATTAAAATAAGAATTGGGAAGCCAATTTCTGTAAAGGACCAGAAAGAATTTGAAAATATTAATGCCTTTTCTGATTTCATAAGAAAGAAAACTTATATGTTGGCAAATCCGTTTGAAAAAGCGCATAGGTTAATTTCTGCTCAGAATATTAAGATTAAACGACCAGCAAAAAAAATCACTCTTCAAAAAAATGTAGATTTCTTTATGAAAGAAGTAAATATTTTAAGAGAAAAAGACGGTAGACTTTTAGAAAGTAAAAATTATGAGGTGTTTTTTGCAAGCGCAAAAGAGATTCCTAATTTATTGAACGAAATTGGAAGGTTGCGAGAAATAACTTTTAGAGATGTTGGTGAAGGCACAAATAAAGCCATAGATTTAGATATCTATGACAAGTATTATCACCATTTATTTTTGTGGGATAAAGAAGTTAATTGTTTAGTAGGAGCTTACAGAATGGGTCTTGGAAAAGAGATTTATAAAGAACACGGAATTAACGGTTTTTATATACACACCTTGTTTAGAATTGAACCAGAGCTGCATCAAATGATGGAAAACAGCATAGAAATGGGACGCGCTTTTATTATTTCTGAATATCAACAAAAACCAATGCCATTATTTTTATTGTGGAAAGGAATCGTGCACGTTACGTTGCGGTATCCAGAATATAAATATTTAATTGGAGGTGTTTCTATAAGCAATCAGTTTTCAGATTTCTCTAAATCCTTAATGATAGAGTTTATGAAATCTCATTATTATGATCCTTATATAGCACAATATATTCGTCCGAAGAAAGAGTATAAAGTAAAATTAAAAGATGCTGATAAAGACTTTGTGTTTGACGCTACGAAAGCGGACATGCAAAAATTTGATAAAATAATTGATGAAATTGAACCAGGAGCTTTAAGAATCCCTGTTTTAATTAAAAAATACGTGAAACAAAACGCTCGTTTGGTCGCTTTTAATGTAGATCCAAAATTTAACAATGCAATTGACGGATTAATGTATATTAAAGTTGAAGATATTCCGGAGAGTACTGTAAAACCAGTTATGGAGGAATTTCAGGCGGAGTTAGAACGCAAAGCTACAGAAGATCGATTATTAGAAAAGCAACTAATTTACTAATTTTTTTTACCACTAATTATTAGTCATCACTCTTTACAACCTTTATTAATAAACTTTTTTAAAGAATTTATTTCTGCTAAAAACTATTGCTAAAAACTTTGTAAATTATTTAGAAGAATTTATAATTAATAAAAATTTATCATTAGATATCAATCTAAATTTATGATTTTATGCCTTGGGTTTACATTCTAACACAATGGATAAACAACCACTATTATTTTTCTACTGTAGATAATAATATCTTTGGTGGTGGTTCTAAAACAACACATAATGTTACTGGTAGATTTGGAGTAGTGCAAGGTAATGGCGGTGATTTAAAAATGGGTTTACCGTTGCAATCGGTAAGTAAAACTGATTCAAAAATGTATCACCAACCGCTGCGTTTGTCTGTACTTATTAACGCGCCTTTGCCAAGAATTATCGATATTTTAACAAGAAATGAAAATTTAAAGTCGCTGTTAGATAACGAATGGATTTATTTAATGGTGATGGATCCTACGGATGATAACAGTATTAAAACGTATCAGAAAGGAATGCAATGGACCTTATCTTCTGATGAAAAATCAGTAAATAAAACAGTAAAAAAGAAAGAATTACAAGTATTAGTTTCTTAATAAATATACTACCATACAGAGAGGTTAGACCCTCTCTTGTATTATTTATTGGCTATTCTTTTTTAAAAGTTGTCTTTAAATCTGCCAAATTTTCTGTTATTTATTTTTGGTATAATTTTCGCTATATTTAGGGAAAATTAGAAGATATGAAAACCTTTTTAAAAATTTTATTAACCGCTTTAGCAGTAGTTGTTTTAGCTAAAATTTTACCAGGAGTGACTGTCATAGACTATACAACAGCAGTAATTGTTGCTATTGTAATTTCGTTATTAAATATGTTCGTAAGACCACTTCTAGTATTTTTCACATTGCCAGCAACGATTGTAACTTTAGGATTATTTCTGTTTGTAATAAATGCAATAATTATTTTATTAGCTGATAAATTAGTGGATGGCTTTGAAGTTCCTGGATTTTTTACTGCGTTACTTTTTAGTGTTTTACTTTCATTTTTTAGAACGGTTTTATTTTCGCTATTGAAAGATGAAAAGCAAATTAGGAACTAAAAGCAGCTCTTTGCAAACGGTCATTTATAGATTTTCCTAAACCTGTTTCAGGTAGTTTTTCTGCAATAATAACATCCAAATTTAAAGAATCTAATTCATGCAAAGCATCATATAATTTTGAGGCTGCTTCTTGTAAATCACTAGTTGTAGATAAGACGATTTCAGTAAAAATAGCATGCGTTTTAAAGGAGGAATTAAAAGCTAAAACCCCAATTTTTTTAGGTAAATATTTTTTAATTTCTGATGTAATATCCGAAGTTAAAACCGTATTAGTTGCAGGCGAATAATGCTTATCTAACATTCCTGGAGCATCCGGACTTTCTTCTTTCTTATTTTTTATTTCAACTTTACCAACTACAGCTTCAATATCCTCTAAAGATAAAGCGCCTAATCTGTATATAATTGGTTCGCCGTTTTCAAAACCTATAATGGTAGATTCAATTCCGTTTTTACAAGCACCACCATCTAAAACCATTTGAATATCATTTTTAAAATAACGTTCTACGTGTGCTGGTTTTGTAGGGCTAATGCTACTAAAAGGATTTGCACTTGGCGCGGCCAAAGGAAAAGGTAATTTTTGTAAAAGTTCTAAAGTTAGAGGGTGATTTGGCACACGCACAGCAACGGTATCTTTGCCAGCAGTAATCATATCAGGAATATTTTTCTGCTTTTTTAGCACCAACGTCATCGAACCTGGCCAAAAAGTTTTAGCTAATAGTTTTGCTTTTTCAGGAACTTCAGAAACAATCGTTTCTAATTCATCCATAGAGGAAATATGCACAATTAACGGATTAAAAAAAGGTCGTTTTTTAGTATCGAAAATACTTTTAATCGCTTTTTCGCTAAAGATATTTCCAGCTAATCCATACACTGTTTCAGTAGGAATTGCCACCAATTCTTCGTTCGTTAATAAAGCAATTGCTTTTTGTATGTCTTTAGAAATAATGCTCATAATTCATTTGCGAAATTACGGATAAAATTGATGTATCAAGATATTACAAATTAACTTTTCTACTATTTTACAAGAGAGTTAAAACGGAATAGTTTTTGGTGTTCTGTTTGTCTTAAATTTACTTATGAAAAAAGTATTACTCACTTTTATGTTTCTCTTTATTTTTTACATCGTCTTTTCGCAAGAAAAATTAGGAAGACCTTTTATTACGGGTGATGTTAATTTTACGTTAGGTATTCATTAAAACTATCCTATTTCTAATGATGATGGTGAAACTTTTTTGGTTCCGTCAGCATTATTTTTTAGAGTAGGTTTTGGGTACAAATTTCAATGAAGACTGGCTGTTGGCTTTAATGTAGGCTACGATTATCATTGGAATTACGCAGTAAGTGCGTTCCCAACTTATGGAAGTTTAAAATATAATATAACCGAATTTGAGGATGACGCACATTTTATAGAAGTGCGTTATGGTAAAATGTGGACTCCTTCTTCTAGGTATCCTGATGGAAATTATTTTGGCGTAGGATTTGGGATTCAATTTGCAGGCGAAAAAAGATGGAACACTATTGTAAGATTAGATTACCACAGAAAGGGAATTGTTGGTTTTGAAAACAATAGATTAGACAGCGTTTCTTTCGGACTTGGTTTTTCGCTTTTTTAGAATTCAGCATCTACTGTAAAACTCATTTTTTCGTTTGTCGATGGATGAAAAAACTCAATAAACTCTGCATGAAGGTGTAATCTGTTCGTTTTCTTTCCATACAGATCGTCACCAAAAATGGGAGTGTTTAATCCGTTTTTATGAGCAGCGTGGACTCTTAATTGATGTGTTCTACCAGTAATAGGATAAAAATAAACCCTTGTTTTTCCGCATTCTCTTCGGATGATTTCCCAATCTGTTTCAGCATTTTTTCCGTTTACAAAATCTACCAATTGTTTTGGTCTGTCGTCTAAATCTACTCGCAAAGGCAATTTTATTTTTCCGCTATTTTCTGATAAATTTCCATCTAGCAGCGCAACATACCGTTTTTTAACGGTTCTATTTATAAACTGACTTTGCAAAACTTTGTTCGCCTCTTTCGTTTTGGTTAATAATAATATTCCGGATGTAGACATATCTAACCGATGCACAATTAAAGGGCCAGTTGCTGTTGGATATTTTTCTTTAATTCTACTATACACAGAATCTGTAATTTCTTTACCAGGAACAGATAAAAATTCGGCTGGTTTGTTTACAACAATTAAAACATCGTCTTCATAAATAATTTTTAGTTCTTGCTTTTCTGATAAATTTTCTAACAATAAATTAGGGTCCAATTTAAGGCCTTGTAACATGTGCGTTAAAATTGGTTTGCATCTACTTTGGCAAGCTGGATAATAGTTTTTGTGCTTTCTAACGGCTGAGTTCGGAGAAATTCCCCACCAAAATTCTGCCATAGAAATAGGTTTTAAATCATTTGCAAAAGCATATTGCAATAGCTTTGGAGCAGAACATTCTCCAGAGCCTGCAGGCGGTTTTATAGCCGGATCATTAAAAACATCTAGTAAGTTTTTTAATTCTTTTTGGGGATTTAAAAAAGCATATTTACTAAATAATGTTTGTTGTAAATAGTTGGATTTTTCTTTTCGTTCTTTCTTTAATAATGCAATTTTATTTTCAAAAACAACTACTTCTTTTCCTTCTTTTTTGCTTTTAGTTTCATAATATTCCAGTAATTCTTTGTAGAAAAACTGATCATTGTAACTCTCTTGCATTAATTTTTTGGTGAGATTTTTAACTTCCAGCTCACTTAAAACAGAAATGGATTTTTTCTTACGGAGTTTTCGATCAGATTTGGAAAGCTTCATTTTCTTTCTTTGGTTTTCTAAATCTTCAGCAATTGCTTGGGTAAGTTTTTTGAATGATTTTTTTAAACATAAATAGTGCTCATTGCTTTTTAGCAAAGTTAATTGCGCATTTATTTTGTCAATTTCAAGCTCACCTTTAATGTAAAAACTACCTTCTGTTCTCATATTAAAAACAGGTGGAACGAATTTTCTTGGTAAGCTTTTATCCGCCAATTTGCCCGAAAACGCCGCTAAATATCCAACTTCATTCTTCTGGTTTTGTACAATTAAAACGCCAAACATTTTCCCGATTGGTGAATCAGTTTTACTTGTATCCAGTCCAAAATTATGTTTAAAATCAGTTTGAGATTCTAAATATTCTTGAATTTCTTCAGTAGCAATTTTAGCCAAAGAATGTGGTTCGTAATAAAAAGGAAATGTAAATTTCTCGGGAAGTTGAATTCCTGAAATATCAGTTTTAAAATATTGGAAATGTTTCAAGTAGAATAGAAATAGAATCGTTAAACGGTAATTGCAAAATTACGGATAAAAAAGAAACTATTATTGATAGATAGTATCCTCAAAAATCTTCTTAAAAAGATTTGTATACTGATAGATAAAAAATAATTTCAAATTTAATTTAAAAAATCTTCTTTATCCTAGTCGTCAAAACTAGCTGTCGGACAAAATAATAAATCTGTCGGATTGTCAATTTCATATAAATATTGATAGCCTTTAGATTCTTTTTTACAGAACGGTTCTATCAATTTTATCATTTTCTCAAACCCTTCTAAAGTTAAAATACAGAAAAATGTTTCGTTGTCTTTGGTGAGAATTCCTTCATCAGATTTAAACAAGCCGAAAATTAAATTGCAATTGCGCGAAGTTATAAACTCCACTTGAGCTAAATCTAATTTTTGTTTTTTATCAATAACTGTGGCTTTTAAGAGGTCTCTAAACTGAATCGCTTCTGCTTTGTTAAAATTGTACAATCGAACAATATTTTGCTCGTGCCCATCGATGTCTTCAATATAATCTAATTCCATTTTTATTTTTAGTGAAACTCAATTTTAAAATAATAGCGAAGCTATGAATTCAAAGTTGATAGTTGAACCAGCCTTATCGGCAAGCTTGCTAATCCTACTTTTCTAGCGGGATCTGTGTTTTAATATTTCGATAGTTTATTTAATGCGCTTCCAGCCAATTATCTCCAATTCCTATTTCAACATCCAAAGGAACACTCATTTTAAAAGCGTTTTCCATTTCGAATTTAATTATTGGTTTGATGATTTCTAACTCGTCTTTATGAGCGTCGAAAACTAATTCATCATGCACTTGTAACAACATTTTAGACTTAAAATTTTCTTTCTCAAAACGCTTGTAAATAGAAATCATTGCTAGTTTTATAATGTCTGCAGCAGAACCCTGAATAGGCGCATTTACAGCATTTCTTTCAGCAGCATTTCGTACCACAGCATTTCTAGAATTGATATCTTTTAAATATCTACGTCTGTTTAAAACCGTTTCTACATAGCCGTTATCTCTGGCAAAATCTACTTGTGCAGCCATGTATGCTTTTAATTTCGGATAGGTTTCATAATACGTATCAATCAACTCTTTTGCTTCACTTCTTGACAAATCTGTTTGATTGCTTAATCCGAAGGCAGAAACGCCGTATATAATACCAAAATTAACTGTTTTCGCATTGCTTCTTTGTTCGCGAGTAACTTCATCCAAAGGAATATTAAACACTTTTGCAGCGGTGGAAGCATGAATGTCTTCGCCATTTTTAAAAGCATTCATCATTGTTTCTTCTTCACTTAAAGCGGCAATAATTCGCAATTCAATTTGAGAATAATCCGCAGCCAATAAAACGTAATTTTCATCTCTAGGGATAAACGCTTTTCTAACTTGTCGTCCACGTTCTGTTCTTATAGGAATGTTTTGTAAGTTCGGATTGTTAGAACTCAATCTTCCTGTTGCAGCAACCGCCTGCATATATTCCGTATGAATTCTATTTGTCTTCGGATTTACTTCATTCGGCAACGCATCTACATATGTGCTTTGTAATTTTTTATATTGACGATATTCTTGGATATTTCGGATAATTTCATAGTCTTTTGCCAAGTAAGATAAAATATCTTCGCCTGTAGCATATTGCCCAGTTTTAGTCTTTTTAGGTTTATCAACTAACTTCATGTTCTCGAACAAAACGATTCCTAATTGTTTAGGCGATGCAATATTAAATTCTTCGCCTGCTTGTTCGTAAATGTTTTTTTCAAGTCTGTTGATGTCATCCGTGAGCACAACCGACAATTCATTTAAATAACTTGTGTTGATGTTAATTCCTTCAATTTCCATGGCTGTTAATACAGAAACTAGAGGCAATTCAACTTCATTAAAAAGTTTGGTAACGTTACCACTTTCTAATTCTGATGTAAAATGTTCTTTTAATTGAAGCGTAATATCTGCATCTTCAACAGCATACTCTGTTTGATCATTTATAGGCACATCTCTCATAGAAAGCTGATTTTTCCCTTTTTTACCAATCAATTCTGTGATCGAAACGGGCTGATAATTTAAATAGGTTTCTGCCAAAATATCCATATTATGACGCATATCTGGGTTAATCAAATAATGCGCAATCATGGTGTCAAACAAATCTCCTTTTACAGGCATATTGTAATTTGATAAAACTTTGATATCGTATTTTAAATTATGACCAATTTTTTCAATTTCTGATGCTTCAAAAAACGGTCTAAATTCTTCTAAAATTGTTTTTGTTTCTTCTTGGTCTTCCGGAAAAGAAACATAAAATCCTTTGCCAATTTCGAACGAAAAAGAGATTCCTATTAATTCAACTTCTAGCGCCTTTAAACCTGTAGTTTCGGTATCAAAACAAACAGATTTTTGCTGCATTAATTTTTGCAACAAGATTTTTCTTGATAAAGGCGAGTTTATATGTTGGTAAAAATGATTGGTATTTTCGATGTTTTTAAATCCGGATGCAATTGCTTCATCAGTTATACTCCCGGTTCCTGGAGCCGCAAATAAATCAAACTGACCTTCTGCACTTATAGGTGCTTTTTTTGTTGATTTTTTTGATTCTTGTTCAGAATACTCTTCTATAGAATTTACTTTCTCTGTATTTTCATCAGCAAAAGTTTTTGAGAAATTCGTTAATAAATTCCTAAATTCTAACTCGTTAAAAAGTTCGGTTACTTTTTCTATATCTGGCTGGTCTAAAGTGAAATCGGTTGCGTCAAAAATTACAGGAACATCCAGCATAATTGTTGCCAATTGTTTAGAAAGGATTCCTAACTCTTTTGCAGCCTCTATCTTCTCTTTCATTTTTCCTTTTAGCTCATGGGTATTTGCTAACAAATTTTCCATAGAACCGTACGTTGCTAAAAGCTTTTTGGCAGTTTTTTCTCCAACTCCAGGTAAACCAGGAATATTATCCGCAGAATCTCCCATCATTCCAAGAAAATCGATGACTTGTAAAGGATCTGTAATTTCAAATTTCTCTAAAACTTCTGGAACTCCCCAAATATCATAACCACCGCCAAAACGTGGTTTGTACATAAAAATATTTTGGGAAACGAGTTGCGCAAAATCTTTATCTGGCGTTACCATATATACTTTGTAGCCTTCTTTTTCTGCTTGTTTAGAAAGTGTACCAATTACGTCATCCGCCTCAAAACCTTCTTTTACCATAATTGGTATGTGCATGGCTTTTAAGATTTCATAAATATACGGAACAGCTAATTTTATAGCTTCGGGAGTTGCATCTCTATTTGCTTTGTAAGCCTCAAACATTTCAACACGATCTACACTGCCGCCTTTGTCAAAACAAACGGCTAAATGATCGGGTCTTTCGCGTTTAATTACGTCTAACAACGAGTTCATGAAACCCATAATTGCTGAGGTGTCTAGCCCTTTTGAATTGATTCTCGGGTTCTTTATAAATGCGTAATATCCGCGGAAAATTAATGCATATGCATCAACTAAAAAAAGTCTTTTTTGGTCTGACATTGTATCTTTTATTGAAAAACATAAAACTACAAAAAGTTATGATGAGAAGGAAACTTCAAGGACTATTTATAAATGTAAAAATTTCTGATAAAAATTAATTAAAACAGGAAGCGAACTTGATTTTTAGATTAGAAATTAAATAGAGAATTTAAGCCTTGTATTCTGCCGATTTTAGATCCTTTTTAAAAGGTGCTTTTAATTGATATAAAATATTATCTGCTTTTTCCGCATCTAAAATATCAATGCCGTACACAATGTCTTTGGTGTCTTTGTAAACAAAAGTTCCAAAAAGACGATCCCAAAAAGAGAAGATATTTCCGAAGTTGGTATCCGTCCATGGCATTGTATGATGATGGTGAAACTTATGGGTGTTTGGCGAAATAAAAACATAACTAATTGTTTTGTCTACAAAATGTGGAAGCTGAATATCCGCATGCGAAAAATAGGTAAAAAGTACTGTTAAAATGCGATACATTAAATAATACGAAACCGGCAAACCCGCAATTACAATACCGAGTAAAGCAAAGGTTTCTCTAAAAATAAAATCTATTGGATGGTGCCTCGTTCCAGAGGTTACATCTACATGTGTATCGCTATGATGCACGGTGTGAAAGCGCCACATTACTGGAATTTTATGCAACATATAATGCACTAAATATTGAGATGTAAAATCGAGAATCATAATTGCTAAGATGATTTCGATCCAAACAGGTAGGTCAATCATGTTTAATAAACCAAAATTATTGGCATCAATCCAGATGAAGACTCCCACGGTTAAAATGCCAAAAACTACATTAATAATGATGGTAGAAAGCAGCAAAATAAGGTTTGTTTTTGCATGTTTCCATTTGTTGTATTGATGTTTTTTTAACGGATAAATTCCTTCTAAAATCCAAAATAAAGACAAACAACCAGCCACCCAAAAAAACTTTTGCAGACTTGTTAGGTTTTCAAAAAAGGCAATAATAGTATCCATTATTTTATGAAATTTAAAATTCATAAACTTACTAAAAAAACTTTAACAGTAGGTTAAAATTCATTCATTTTTTAACAGTTATATTTGTAAATTATTAAAAATAAATTTATGCCACGTTGGATTTTTCCATTGATAATAGTACTTATTCTAACAGTAATTCTTGAAATTTATACGTTTCAAGCTTTAAAAACGATTTCTAAAAGTAAGTTTTTACGCTATGGTTTTTTGCTTATAAGTGTTGCTGCTTATATCAATTTTTTGGTAATTATGTTAAACTATTCTAGAAGCGACGGGCAAACGCCAAAATTTCAAATGGCGGTTGGTTTATTGCTGACGGTTTTAGTTCCTAAATTGGTAATTCTGATAGTTCTTTTTGGCGAGGATATATATCGATCAGTTTTAAAAGCAATTTCTGCAATCTCAAATACAGATACGCAGCCTTTAGTTGGTCGAAGAAAATTTGTATCGCAAGTTGCTTTGGGTTTGGCTGCAATTCCGTTTGTATCTTTTATCTATGGTATTGTGCAAGGAAAGTATAATTATAAAGTAATAAAATACCAGCTAACGTTTAAAGATTTACCAGCAGCTTTTGATGGATATACCATTACACAAATTTCTGATATTCATTCAGGGAGTTTTACCAACAAAAAGAAAATACAATACGGAGTTGATTTAATAAATGAGCAAAAATCTGATCTGATGTTATTTACAGGTGATATCGTAAATAATAAAGCGGATGAAATGGATAATTGGATTGATGTTTTTAGTCAGTTAGAAGCAAAAGAAGGTAAATATTCCATTCTTGGAAATCATGATTATGGCGATTATATGGATTGGGAAAAACCAGAAGATAAAATCAAAAATTTTCAGGATGTAAAAGATATTCATCAAAAAATTGGTTTTGATTTACTGTTGGATGAACATCGTTATATAGAAAAAAACGGACAAAGAATTGCACTTCTTGGAGTAGAAAATTGGGGAAAAGGATTTAATCAAGCAGGAGATTTGCAAAAAGCATCCGCAAAAATAAAAAAAGAAGATTTTAAAATTTTAATGAGTCACGATCCAAGTCATTGGCAAGAAAAAGTTAAAAATGACGATTTCAACTATCACCTTACCTTAAGCGGTCATACACATGGTTTACAATTGGGAATTGAAATTCCGGGTTTTATAAAATGGAGTCCATCTAAATATGTCTATAAACAATGGGCCGGTTTGTATGAAGAATTTGGTAGATTTATTAATGTAAACAGAGGCTTTGGTTATCATGCTTTTCCAGGAAGGGTAGGTATTTGGCCAGAAATTACAGTAATCGAATTGAAAAAAGGTTGATAATCAGTATATTTATTAAGAATTGTTATATTTGTAATAGTACAATTGTAAAATTATCAGTTTTTATTTCCTTAAAAACGTATTGTTATGACAAAATTTGGAGAATTAATTAGTGTTGATAAACCTGTTTTAATCGATTTTTATGCTGATTGGGACGAGGTTGAAAATAGTTTGGATATTTTAAGAGACGTTGCGGCAGCTCTAGGAGATAGAGCAAAAGTTATAAAGATTGACATTAAAAAGAATGAAACTTTAGCAGATGCTTTGCGCGTTAAAGGGAATCCTACCTTTATGATTTATAAGAATGGCGAAATGAAATGGCGCCAAACAGGACATCAAGATGCAAATACTTTAATTGGCTTGGTGCAACAATACTTTTAGTATTCTAGGCCTTATTATTACATAAAAATACAAACACCAAAGTATCTAATTGAACTTTGGTGTTTGTATTTATTTTTAATTATTATTTGTGTTTTAAATAGTGATCTTTACACTGCTTAAAATCACCGCGATATATACTTTAAATTTAAAAATTTATAAAGCACGATGTTAAATTATAAAACTAGTTTCATTCTGCTTTCTCTTCCGGAATAATATGGTCAAACAATTGTAATGTTTGATTGAATTCGTTTTGAATTTCCAGTACGAATTTTTCATCCGTATCATGCTCTACAATTTGATCGATAACGCCTCTATATAAATATCTAAAAGTCATATCAAATTCATCAAAAACCATATCAAACTCATCCTTAGTGAACGTACTATACCAAACTAATTTGTCTTTAAATAATTTAATTAAGGTTTTTGCCGCGGCTCTCGCTTTTTCTTGTTCGCCTAATTTATAATACATTTCGGGGTATTCCATAGACAAACTGTAATGATCAAAATCCTTGATTGGTAGTTTATCTAATGATAAATCTAACATTTCAATTGCTTTTAAAGTATCACCTTCAATTGCAAAAGCAGCAGATAAGCGCATTAAACTATTTCGTAAAGAGATGGAATTTCTTTTGGTTTGTTCATCTAAATAAATTTTGCCGTCGTTAATATTTCTCCAATCCCACTTTTGTACATTTTTGTACATTTTCTCAGAATCGATTCTACCAATATCAAACAAACTTAGTTCTCTTTCTAATTGTCCGTTTTTATTATAAATTTTCGTTGGTGTTTTTATCGGCACCAATTTAAAAGCAACCCCATCTAGCTGTAAATAATCTTTTAGCCAAATATATTCGCTATCAGTATTAGAACCACCCGTAAAATAAATAGGACGTTCCCAATTAAAATTATTTAAAATATCTAACATTAAAATGGTGTTTTTAGCCAAAGCTCTATCAACAGTAATGTCTATATAAGGCACAATTTTATCTGCATCTTTTTGAGCAACAATACCATATTTTAAAACATTTTCTTTGTTAACCGGAATTCTGATTTTATTAGTTGGCAATATTTTTTCAGGATTTCCATCATCATCTAAATCATAAAAAGTTCTTTTGCTATCGCTTCTAATCCATTTCATATAACTGTCTAAATCTAGCACAGAATCCTTTAATTGAGGAAATAACTCCGCAAAATAATATGCAACATCTAAAGTTCCATATTTATATTCATTGTGTGTTAATTGCGACGGAATAGGAGCAGACTTATAAGAAGCGCGTTTCATTTGGTCAATATACCAATCTGTTTGAAAAAGGCTTGTATTTACTAGTTTTATATCTGTTCTAATGCCTTCTACTTCTTGCATATACCAAAGCGGAAACGTATCGTTATCGCCAATAGTAAACATAATTGCGTTAGGGTCACAACTTTCTAGATACGCTTGTGCATTTAAGCGCGTTGTATATCTGTTTGAGCGATCATGATCATCCCAGTTTTCGAAAGCCATTAAAGACGGTACAGCTAAGATTGAAAGTAAAGTAACCGAAATTGCTATCGGTTTTTTAGGTCCCAAATTTTTTAAATAATCATATAAAGCGAGCACTCCAAAACCAATCCAAATAGCAAATATGTAGAAACTACCAACAACGGCATAATCACGTTCTCTAGGTTCAAAAGGCCTCGGGTTTGTATAAAAAATAATTGCAAAACCTGTAAAAATGAAGAACATAAACAAGGTGAAAAAGTTTTGTTTATCCCATTTTATCTGATATAATAAGCCAATAATTCCTAAAATTAGCGGTAAAAAATAATATGTATTACGACCTTTATTTTCTAATACATCCGCTGGAAGTTGTTGTTGAGAGCCTAATCGCGCTTCATCAATAACATCAATTCCGCTCAACCAATTACCATCAAAAACATCTAGTCTTCCTTGGGTGTCATTTTGACGCCCAACAAAATTCCACATAAAATAGCGCCCATACATATAGCCAAACTGATAACTTACCATAAACTTAATGTTCTCAGCAAACGTTGGTCTACGGTTACTTTTTTTAGGAATACCGGCAATAGCTTTGTACATTTCTTCTGAAGCCGGGTTTACCATTCTTGGTATAAAACCTTTGTGTTTATCAGACCAGTTTGGTAAAACGTCTTTGTAAACATTTACAATAACATATTTGCCATCTTTTTGCTCATACTTTGGCTTATCGTTTTTTGTAGGATTTTTAGCATCTTGCTCTCTACTATAAGAATTTGAGTAATACGTGTCGTAAAAAACATTGGCATCTCCATATTGTTCACGTTCATAGTACGCTAATAACTCACGGGCACTGGATGGATTATTTTCGTTAATCGTTGTATTTGCATTCGCTCTAATTGGCAACATCATCCAAGAAGAAAAACCAATCATAATAAATAATATAGAAAGGATGAATGTATTTGCCGTGATGTTTTTCGTTTTTCTAGTGTAATTTAATCCAAAATAGAACAATGCAATTAAAGTGATTGCAGCGATTATAGATCCTGAATTATAAGGCAATCCAATAGAATTGATAAAAAATAATTCTGATGCACTAAAGAATTTTAAAGTAAAAGGGAATAGAAATTTAAAGACAAACATTAAAACGATCACAGAAATTACAGTCGCAATTGCCGTTGTTTTTAGATTGATTGTTTTATAGGTTTTAAAGAAATATAAGAGTACAATTGCAGGAATCACCAATAAAGAAAGGATGTGAACACCGAATGATAAACCAACGACAAAACTAATAATAATTAGCCATTTATTTCCTCTTGGTTGATGCAATTCACTTTCCCATTTTAATCCTAGCCAGAATAATAACGCCATTAAAAATGATGACATTGCATATACTTCCCCTTCAACAGCACTAAACCAGAAACTATCAGAAAATGTGTAGGCTAAAGAACCTACTAAACTACTTCCTAGAATTGCAATATATTTTCCGTCAGTAATTTCACCTGTTTTTAAAGCCATTTTTTTGGCTAGATTGGTAATTGTCCAAAACATAAATAAAATGGTAAATGCGCTTGCTAAAGCAGACATGAAGTTGACCATTTTAGCAATTTCAGAAACCTCCGAAGTAAACATTGCAAAAAATGCACCTAACATTTGAAAAAGAGGCGCTCCTGGCGGATGACCAACTTCTAATTTTACAGAGGTTGAGATGTATTCTCCACAATCCCAAGCACTCACGGTTGGTTCTAAAGTTAGAATATAGGTAATTAAAGCTATTACAAATGCAGCCCATCCTAGGATGATGTTCCATTTTTTAAATTTTTCTGATGTCATAAGTCACTTAATAATCTGTGGGCGAATTTACTAATAAATATGTAGAAAAGTAAGTTCTCTTGCCTTTTCTGATAATAGTAAAGCTCATAAAAAAATGTTAAACTAAAAATTTATAAAAAAAAGTTTGTGAAATTAAAAGATTGGGTTAAATTTGCACCCGCATAAAAGCATTGGCCTATGGTGTAATTGGTAACACACCGGTTTTTGGTACCGACATTCAAGGTTCGAGTCCTTGTAGGCCAACAAAAAAGTCCTAATAATTTAAATTATTAGGACTTTTTACTTTTTAAAAGATTTATTATTTCATTAAAAAATCTTTTAAGTCTTGATAACTAGATGCTTTAAAAGCAACTTTCTTATTATTGATGATTTTTTTTATTTGTTCCGGAATTTCAACTTTTACAGGTAAAATGTCTTCAACAACGTCTAAAAACTTTACAGGATGCGCTGTTTCTAGAAAAACACCAAATTCATTTTCTTTTAAACCGTATTTTTTTAAACCTAAATACCCAATCGCACCGTGAGGATCTGCAATATAACCAGCATTTTTATAGATTTCTTTCATAGTTGTGCGCGTTTCGTCATCTGTAAAACTATATGAAGAAAAAGCATTTTTAAGTGTTTCTAAATCATTATTAAAAAGTTCCTGTATTCTGATAAAATTACTTGGGTTTCCAACATCCATCGCGTTAGAAATAGTTGCTTTTGATGGTTTTGGTATGTAGACTCCGTCCACTAAATAATTAGGAACTGTATCGTTTATATTAGTAGAAGCTATAAAATGTTTGATTGGTAAACCTATTTTTTGTGCCATAATTCCGGCACAAATATTTCCAAAATTTCCGCTAGGAACAGAGAAAACCAACTCTTTATGTTTTTTGTGTAATTCTTTATAGGCAAAGAAAAAATAGAACATTTGTGGCAACCAACGAGCAACATTTATAGAGTTTGCAGAGGTTAATGTTTTGGTGATTTCTTCATCTAAAAAAGCGGTTTTCACCATTTCTTGACAATCATCAAAAACACCGTCAACTTCTAAAGCAGTAATATTCTGACCTAAAGTTGTGAGTTGTTTTTCTTGAATATCACTTACTTTTCCTGATGGATATAAAATTACCACATTTACGCCTTTTGCGCCTAAGAATCCGTTTGCAACTGCGCCGCCAGTATCGCCAGAAGTGGCCACTAAAACAGTAACTTCGTCATCATTATCTTTGTTGAAATACTCTAAACATTGTGCCATAAACTTAGCGCCAACATCTTTAAAAGCCATTGTTGGTCCGTGAAACAATTCTAAAGAAGCAATATTATGATCAATTTTAACCAAAGGAAAATCGAAAGAAACAGTTTTAGCAACAATCTCTTTTAGTTTTTCAGCAGTAATTTCATCACCGACAAACTGTTTAATTACAGTAAAAGCAATTTCTTGATTTGTATAATCAGAGATATTTTCTATAAATTCTTTTGGAAGTTGTTGAATGTTATCAGGAAAATAGATTCCTCTGTCTTTTGCCAGTCCTTGAACAACAGCGTTTTTAAAGGTTGATTTTGGCGATTTATGGTGTAAACTGTAATAGTTCATTTTTTTTGTTTTTTGTCTTTGATTTTTAGTTTTTAGCGCCGGAGTGAACCAACAACCAAAAACTAAAAACCAACAACTATTTTATGATTCTTATTCCTTCTGGATTTATTTTTGAGATAAACATTTCAAAATCAATTCCTGTATTTTGATAGCTTTCTTTGATCGATTTGTACACTTTTTTTGCAATTTCATCACCTTTACAAAGTGCAAAAATTGTGGGTCCAGAGCCGCTAATTCCAGCACCTAAAGTCCCTGCTTTAACTGCTGCGTTTTTTACATCATCAAAAAACGGAATTAATGGTTTGCGTGCGGGTTCTACAATAATATCAACCAAAGAATTACTGATTAAATTGTAATTATTAGTGTATAAACCGCTAATTAAACCACCCACATTTGCCCATTGTGTAACGGCATCTTTTAACGGAATTTCTATTGGTAAAACGGCTCTAGCGTCTTTCGTTTTTATTTCTATTTGCGGATGAATGGCAACGACTCTCAATTCACTCGGAACGGGTAATTTGATAATTTCTAATGGATTATAGCTTCTTACTAACACGAATCCACCATAAATTGCAGCAGAAACGTTGTCTGCAATCGCAGATCCACAAGCAACTTCTTCACCAAACATGGCAAATTTTGTCAATTCTAGATTAGAATATATAGTACCTAATAATTGATTTGCACCAAAAGCAGCACCAGCAGCACTTGCCGCAGAACTTCCTAATCCGCTTCCTGGAGCAAAACCTTTATGAATTGTTAATTCAATTCCGAAATCAGCATTTGCTTCGTTGAGTATTTTTTTTACAACCGCACTTGCGGCATTTTCATCGACGTTATAGGTTAAATTTGCCCCGTAATATTGGTTATTTTTACGCCTTTTTCTGCTGTTTTTGTAAATGTCATTTCATCACCAACAGCATCTACAGCAAAACCGAGAGAATCAAATCCGCAGGAAACATTGGCAACAGTTGCCGGAGCGAAGATTTTTAAATAGTTCATTTTTTTTAGTTTGCATTTATAAGATTCAATCTTCAGTAAGCCAATTACGGCCAATTGAAACTATATACTGAATACTTTTTATTGATTAGAAATTCTAATTACATCCGCAAAAATACCAGAGGCTGTAACATCCGCACCAGCGCCTGCACCTTTTATTATTAATGGATTTTCTGGATATCGATCCGTGAAAAACAAGACAATATTGTCACTTCCTTCCAAATTATAAAAAGGATGATCTGAAGGAATATGTTGTAAACCAACATTTGCTTTTCCGTTGCTAAATTCTGCCACATATTTTAAGCGACAATTTTCACCATTTGCTTCTTTGTAAATATCTTGAAAATGATTTTCGTGCTGTATTAAAGAAGCATAAAAGTCTTTGTTATTAGTGGTATTTAAACTTTCTAAAGGTAAAAAAGGATTGTTGGCAATGTCACTTAATTCTAATTGATAACCACTTTCTCTGGCTAAAATTAAAATCTTTCTAGCAACATCAACTCCACTTAAATCAATTTTTGGGTCTGGTTCTGTATAGCCTTCTTTTTGAGCTTGCGCAACAACATCATGAAACGTTGAGTTCTTATCAAAATTATTAAAAACAAAGTTTAAACTGCCTGATAAAACTGCCTGAATTCTATGAACTCTATCGCCAGAATTGATCAAGTTTTTAAGTGTATCAATTATTGGCAAACCTGCACCAACATTGGTTTCAAATAAAAAGGAAGCATTGTATTTTCTTGAAACTTCTTTTAATTTTTTATAATTATCAAAGCTAGAAGCACATGCAATCTTGTTACAAGTTACTACAGAAATACTCTGACGTAAATATTTCTCATAAACTTCAGAAACTTGCTGATTTGCAGTATTATCGATAAAAACACTGTTTATATGATTAGAATTTTTAACTTTTTCGTAAAAAAGATCCAAACTTGTTGGCTCCCCATTTTCTAAGTTTTCTTTCCAGTTTTTTAGGTTGATGCCATTATTGTCAAAAACCATTTTTTTGGAATTTGAGATTCCGATAACCCTAATTTTTAATTTTAAGTTTTCTTTTAAGAATTTTTTTTGCTGCTGTAGTTGCGCTAAAAAGCGTTCGCCAACATTTCCAACCCCTGTAACAAATAAGTTTAATTGTTTTGTTTTTTCTTCAAAAAACTGCTCATGTAAGGTATTTAAAGCTTTTTCTGCATCATATTTATTAATAACAGCAGAGATGTTTTTTTCTGATGAACCTTGCGCAATTGCTCTTACATTTACATTATTTCTTCCCAGGGCGCTAAACATTTGTCCGCTTAAACCTTGATGGTTTTTCATGCTTTCTCCCACAACCGCAATAATAGCCAAATCCTTTTCTATAATAATTGGCTTTATTTTTTTTCTTTCAATTTCTACGCTAAAAGTTTCATCTAAAAATAGTTTAGCTTTAGGTGCATCACTATCATAAACTCCCACACAAATTGAATGTTCTGACGAGGCTTGTGTAATAAAAACAACATTAATTTTTTGTTGAGAAAGTGTTTCAAACAACCGTTTTGAGAAACCCGGAATCCCTACCATTCCGCCACCTTCTAAAGTGATTAAACTAATATTTTCTATGTGCGAAATTCCTTTCACATCTGTCCCTTTTTTAGGGTTTTTAGAAATTAAGGTGCCTAAATTTTCTGGATCAAACGTGTTTTTAATTCTAATTGGGATTTCTTTTCTTAAAGCAGGTTGAATGGTTGGTGGATATAAAACTTTTGCGCCAAAATGAGACAATTCCATTGCTTCTTCATAAGATATTTCTGAGATTGGATAGGCTTGTTTTACAACTCTAGGATTTGCCGTATACATGCCGCTAACATCCGTCCAAATTTGTAATTCATCCGCATTTAAATCAGCTGCATAAATTGATGCAGAATAATCTGAGCCTCCTCGGCCTAAAGTGGTTGTTTCTCCGTCAAGATTAGCAGAAATAAATCCGCCTAAAACAACAACTTGGTGTTTATTTTTATCAAAAAAGGAATTAATATTCTTATTCGTTAATTTGAAATTAACTTGCGCATTTAAGTAATCATCATTAGTAATTATTAAATCTCTGCTTTCTCCATGAGCTGCATCGTATGTCTCTTTTGCAGCATTAGCGATAATGAAAGAAGAAAAACGTTCACCAAAACTAGAAACTTTTGCAAGGGTTTTATCAGACAATTCTTGAAGTAGAAAAACACCTTCGTAAATAGACTGTAATCTATCAAACAAAGACGTAATTTCTTCAGAAACTTCTTTTTTGTTTGCAGAAATTAAATCATCAATTATTTGAAAATGCAGTGTTTTTATGGATTCTAAAATTCCTTTAGCATCCGTAATATCTTCTAAAGCTGCTTTAGCGCCAGCTAATAATTTATCAGTAGTTTTAGCGAATGCAGAAACAATTACTGCTACTTTGATTTCTTTTGAAGTTTGATAAACAATGTCTAAAACTTTCTTTATATTTTCTGAGTTTGCTACGGATGAGCCTCCAAATTTTAATACTTTCATCTTTTTATGATACTAAATTATATACTATGTTTTATGATGTTATTTCGTTTTTACGAAAAAATAGATGACCTAAATAATATGAATATAAATAACCCCTAAAGGGTCGTAGTTGTAGTTGTTGAGCGAATACATGTGTGCATAGAAATACAAACTACAGTTGTAGTTTTTGAAGAATTTGTATTTATTTTAGAATAATTCACACCGCAAAAATAACCGTATTATTTACTTTGATCCGATTTAGTAACGATTTTTTTAAAAATTAACCCAATTAATATGGTTTTCATAAAAAAAGTAATCAAACAGTTAGATATTCTTATTTTTATTTGAAGAATTTAATTTTTCTTTAATTATTAAAGCAATTGGTTTGTTTTCTATTTTACTTTCTAACCAAGATAAAATATCTAAATATAAAAAGGCTCTTTTTTCATACGGATGATCTTCATATTTTTTTAATTTGGTATGAATTTTTTTAAACTCATTTTTTATTTCATGCGGAAAAACATCGCTCAAATCTCTTATAGAAGTTAAGAAAACTTTTTGAACTTCTTGAAGGTTTTCCATTTTTAGCAAAAATTTATAGGTGTCTAAAAACTGTCTCTCTAAATCATAATCTAAACCACATTCGTAATGCGCAATTAAATTTAAAACTCTTGCAAAACACTGTAAATCTTCAGCGGCACTAATGTTTTTAGATTTAATTATTTTTTGTAAATAAACAATACAAAGTTCATTTTTGCCCATTCCAAAGTACAAACAGGCCATTTTGTAATAAAGCATTACTATATAATGATTGTCTAATCTGTTTCTGTATTTTTCAATTTTATGGTTGATAATTTCAATTAAATATTCACCATCAGAAAATGTAGCTTCTAAGAAATGTAAATGCAATTTGTTGGCATATAAATACTGAAAAATTAAAAGTTCAGTATTTGTGTTCAAAGGAATTACATTTTGCTCAATTTCCTTTTCAAATGAACTAAGTTCCTCCTTAAAAGTTGATGCTTTTTTCACAAAGAAAGAAGCCTCTAATAAGTAATTGATTCCTTTTAAATAAAAGACAGGATGCAGAACGATGTACTTTCTATCCTCTCTAAATAAATCGACCCATTTGCGCGCGTATTTATAACTCTGAATAAAATCTTGCGTTAAAAAACTAAACCATAAATGAGATTTATACAGCCATAATTTTTCTCTAAACCCGAAGTCGTCAAATTTATATTTTGGCAGTTTGCTATAAAAATAGGCATTCACAAACTCTAATTCTTCATTGTTTTTTACATAACCATTCTGTAATAAATGGCTGTATAGTTGCAGTGATAAATTAGACAACTTACTTGCCATAACGTTTTGCTGGCTCAATTCTTTTGCTTGTACAGAAAGTTGATCTGCTCTATTGCTTAAACTTCTTGTAATATATTGTGTTTCAATTACTTTTTCTAATTCTACAATTTCGTATGCAATGTTCTTCTCTTCGTTTTCGAGTGCTAAATGTTTCGCTTTATCTAACAGTTTTAAACTTTGTTTGTACAATCCTTTTTGATATAAGACAGTTGCAAAATCTAACTGTTCTCTAATCTGAATTCTAATATTTTTATGAGCAGGATTTAGTCTAAGACTTATTAAAATCTGTTTGTATAAATGTGCTTTTAAATTAGAAAGTTGTTGTTTAGAAACAATGCCACTATTTATGATCACTTTTTCGTCATATAGTTTTAATTTTTCTAAAAACTTAAAAAGCGAGAAGAATTTGGCATCAATATTACCACCTAATCGACCAACATATAAATTAAACTGCCTCTTTTCAGACTTTGTTAAAGATTTAATAAGAACAAAAAGGGCATCATTTTGTTGATTGGCTGATGTAACAATTTTACTCATAATGTACTGGTAGTTAATTAATTGTGTTTTTAAAAAGTATATTAGAAATCGTGCAAGATGCAATATAATAGTATTTATTGAAAATGTAATATTTATTTTTGATTAAATATAAAGATAATCTTTACAAAATGATGCAAGATAATAAAGTTCAAATTTTTGATACAACTTTAAGAGATGGTGAACAAGTGCCTGGTTGTAAGTTAGATACTAAGCAAAAATTGATTATAGCAGAAAGGTTAGATTTACTAGGAGTAAACGTGATTGAGGCGGGTTTTCCGGTTTCAAGTCCTGGAGATTTTAAATCTGTTTCTGAAATTTCTAAAATTATAAAAAATGCAACAGTTTGTGGTTTAACACGAGCTGTAGAAAATGATATAAAAGTTGCGGCAGAGGCATTAAAATATGCAAAATACCCAAGAATTCATACCGGTATTGGTACGAGTGATTCACATATAAAATTCAAATTTAATTCAACTAGAGAGGCAGTTATAGAACGTGCAATTAAAGCTGTTAGCTATTCGAAAATTTTTGTTGAGGATGTCGAGTTTTATGCGGAAGATGCGGGTAGAACAGATAATGAGTTTTTAGCAAGAGTTTGCGAAGCAGTTATAAAAGCTGGTGCAACTGTTTTAAATATTCCTGATACAACAGGTTATTGCTTGCCAGAAGAATATGGTGCAAAAATGAAATATTTACGCGAAAACGTAAAAGGGATTGAAAACGTAATTCTTTCTTGCCATTGTCATAACGATTTAGGAATGGCAACGGCAAACTCAATCGCAGGTGTTATAAATGGTGCGCGTCAAATAGAATGTACTATAAACGGAATCGGAGAACGTGCAGGAAATACCGCTCTAGAAGAAGTTGTAATGGTGCTAAAACAACATCCATATTTAAATCTTGAAACAAGTATTAATACAAAACTATTATACGATACAAGTATCTTAGTTCGTGAAAGTATGGGAATGCCTGTGCAACCAAATAAAGCAATTGTTGGTGCAAATGCATTTGCCCATAGTTCTGGAATTCATCAAGACGGCGTTATAAAAAACAGAGAAACGTATGAAATTATGGATCCTGAAGATGTTGGTGTTACAGAAAGCGCAATTATTTTAACAGCAAGAAGCGGAAGAGCAGCGTTGGCTTATAGAGCTAAAAAAATAGGATACGAGTTAACAAAAGTGCAGTTAGACGTTGCGTATACTTCTTTTTTAGAATTTGCTGACCAACAAAAAGAAATAAAAGACGAGGATATTCATGCGATTATGAAAGTAGTGAATAAAATTTCAAAAATAGTAATGGCATAAAAGTACAAAAGAAATTTTGTCTTCAATAATACTTATGTTACTTTTGATATAACTTCTATCTTTAAAATAAGATAAGTTTTTAATCTTCAAATAAATAATGAAATTAACAATCGCCGTAATTCCAGGAGATGGTATTGGACCAGAAGTAACTGCACAAGCAAAAAAAGCTTTAGATGCAGTTGCAGAAGTTTATGACCATATTTTTTTATACAAAGAAGCACAAATGGGAGCTTGTGCAATTGAAGCAACAGGAAACCCTTTGCCAGATAAAACAATAGAAATTTGCAAAAAAGCAGATGCTATTTTATTTGGCGCAATTGGTGAACTTAAATATGATAACGATCCATCGGCAAAAGTTTGGCCAGAACAAGGTTTATTTCAATTGAGAAAAGAACTGGGTTTATTCTGTAATATAAGACCAGTAAAAGCATACGAAAAACTAATTAAAAACTCTCCTCTAAAAAGAGAGGTAATAGAGGGTACAGACATTGTAATTTATAGAGAATTAAGTGGTGGAATTTATTTTGATACTAAAGAACTAAGTGAAGATGGTTTGTCTGCGTTTGATGTCTGTTCTTATACAGTTGATCAGATTTCTAGAGTTACACATTTAGCTTTTAAAGCTGCTCAAAAGAGAAAGAAAAAAGTTACTTTGGTTGATAAAGCAAATGTTTTAGAAACTTCGCGTTTGTGGAGAAAAACAGTAACAGAAATTGCAAAAGAATATGCAAATGTAAAATTAGATTTTATGTTTGTAGATAATGCAGCATTGCAAATAGTTTTAAACCCTAAGCAATTTGACGTTATTTTAACAGAAAACCTTTTTGGTGATATTATTTCTGACGAAGCTTCTGTAATTTGTGGCTCAATAGGCTTATTAGCCTCTTCATCAGTTGGAGAAAAAACTGCAATGTTTGAACCAATTCACGGTACTTATCCGCAAGCAAAGGGAAAAGATATCGCAAATCCTTTAGGGTCAATTTTATCAGCAGCAATGCTTTTAGAGCATTTTGGTTTACAAGAAGAAGCAGATGCAATAAAAAGAGCTTTAGAAAAATCTTTAACATTAGGTATTACAACAGAAGATATTAAAGGCAAAAATCAATATTCAGCATCTACATCAAAAGTAGGTGGTTTTATTGCAGATTATATTTTAAATCAAGAAGATAGTAATATGAACTTTATGAACATTCATGCAGGTCAGAGTACCATTATTTAATATTTACAGCATTTACTTTCTCTTTTTTCCAAGTCATTAAAACTAAAATGATGCAGAAAACTGCAGATAAGGCGCAGGTGAGATACATTCCAAACCAACCAAATGTGTTTGTTATGTATGCAAGACCAATTCCAGAAAAAGTAGCGCCAACATATCCAAAAAACCCAGTCATTCCGCAAGCCGCAGAAATTGCTTCTTTAACAGTAACTCTAGATGCTTGAACTCCACTAATCAAGTTTTGTGGACCATCAATTAAGAATCCAATAAGTAATAAAGATATTCCTGTAATAAATATATTATTAGGCCCAGAGTAAAAGTAAAAACCTAAAATACTAAATGTTAATAGTACTAAGTAAATAACATTAATAGGAGCGCAACGACCATTCCAAAATCGGTCTGCCAAATACCCTGCTACGATACCTCCGGGTATACCCGCTAAAGGCATTAATGTCCAAAATATGGCAACGCTAACTTGGTCTATACCTTTTATATCGTATAAAAATATGGTAGCCCAATCTAAAGTCCCAAATCTAATTATATAAATAAACATGTTCGCAAAACTTAAAATCCAAATATACTTATTGGTAAAAATGTATTTTTTTAAGATTTCCCAATGCGATTTTAAGTTTTCAGTTAACTCTACTACCGGTCTGTCTTTTTTAAAATCCTCAATTTCTGGCAAGCCTAAAGATACTGGTCTATCACGTAACGTAATAAATAAAAATATGGCGGTTATACACCCTATGATTCCTGGCACATAAAATACAGCCTCCCATCCTACAATACCTTTATGATATAAATTGATGATGCCCGCTACTAATAAGCCAACACCAAATGTCCCAGCAGTATGTGAAGAGGACAAGATAGTCCATTTTGTAGCTCTTTCTTTAGGTGAAAACCAGTGTACTAAACCTTTTGCTATCGGTGGAAAGCCCATAGATTGAAAGGCGCCATTAAGCCCCAAAAGAAAACTATTAAATATAAACTATCTAAAAAACCAATAAACAAATGTATGATAGAGGCTAAAAAAAGCCCTATTGCCATAAACATTCTAATATTTGCTCTATCTGCAAAAAGCCCACTGATAAATTTTCCAATACCATATACTATATAAAAAACACTACTTAGTATCCCTAATTGAATGATGTCAATATCTAGTTTATCACTAATAAGTGGTAATGCAGGTGAAATATTTTTTCTTGTAAAGTAAAAGATGGTATACCCTAAATACATACCAATAAACATGCGCAATCTCCAGTATTTAAATTTTATAGGGATTAATTCATCTGATACTTTATCTACTGATGGTGGTATTTGTTTGAAAGATGGAATTTTGGTATGAAACATATAGTATTGTTTTGCTAGTGAAAAAAAGAATAGAAAATATTCTTAAAAGTTGTTTTAGATAGGTAAGTTGTCTTTGATTAACTGTAGGATTAATCACTATTTTACATCACAAAAATCAAAATAAAATTCGTTGTGTTTTTTATGGTCATTTAAGCGATGAAATAAACAATTTCGATTCCTTTTCATTAGCCATTAGTAATTGTTTTTTTAACAAAACGCAACTCACTATTACTTTTAAAAGCAGGGTAGTAAATTTCAGATTCAAACGAGAACATTTTTATCTTGTAATTTCGTGTTACGCGAATATACTCCGTGTAAAGAGTGCTAAAAAGCACTTTAATAAAATAGCAAGTATGCAATGAAAACATACTTGCTATTCACAATTAGCTCAAACAAATAATATAAAAATTGTTACCAACCCATATTTTGCGATAAGGTCTCTCTACTAGTGTCTATTGCATTGGCAGGAATTGGCCAAACACGATGTGTTTCTAAGATAAAGTTATCTCTTTGCCTCCATACCTCTGATGTTGGAAAAACTTGTGTAAAATCGGTAGAAAGCACAGGGAAACCTTTATTATCTCCCTCGGCAGTATCAAATACAACGCCTAAGTGTCTTTTTCCGTGTAAAGCTCCTTTAATTTTAGCTGCATCACCCCAACGACATAAATCTTCATAGCGTCCAAACAATTCACCTGCAAATTCAGCTCTTCTTTCAGATTTTAAATCTTCTAGCGTTGCGCCTGTTTTAGCAACTAATCCTGCACGTGCTCTTACTAAATTAATTTCAAGATCTCCAGATCCAGCTCCATTTTTCGCAATCAATGCTTCTGCTTTCATCAATAAAATATGAGAATAGCGCAGTAGTGGTAAGTTTAAATTTGTTGAAGGATGATCTCCGTTAGGATTTAATTGAACAGCATTTGCATACCCAAAAGGCTCTAAGTATTTTTTTAATTGAATGCCTGTTAAACTATTTGCGGAGGCATATTTTCTAGTACTACCAAAATATTCGAATTCATCTCCAAATGCTAACAAAGTAGCATCTCTTCTTGCGTCTCCGACCTCATAAGATTCATATAATTCTAAGGTTGGCGCAAAATATCCCCAACCATTGTATTTACCCCAACCTCTATTTTCTAAGGCTGATCCAGCAAACATACTACCACCTATCGTATTACTTGGTACAGACCAAAGATATTCAGATCCCCAATTGTTGGCAATTTTAAAAGCATCTTTAAAATTAAGCTCTAAAGAATTTTTATTCGAATTTATAACTTGATCACAAGCAGTAATTACGCTATCCCAAGAATCAGCATTAAATTCTGCATTGTGCAAGTGCACTCTTGCTAAATAACCAAGGGCAGCATTTTTATGGGGCCTACCTAATCTGTCATTATTAGATGCATCAAAATAAGGCAATAATGCTGCTGCTTTTGTGAAACTTTCTGCTGCAAACTCGTAACTTGTGCTCACTGAAGCGGGTCTTTCAATAAAGAAATCCTCTACAATTGTTTCATCTACAATTGGAATTCCTCCAGAATTGTTATCCCCGTATAATAAGGATAATTGAAAATAAGCTAGCCCTCTCATAAAGTACGCTTCTCCTAAAGCAAAGTTTTTTACATCCGCATTAATCTCTAAATCTGGTACATTACGTATAATATCATTGGCTCTTTTAATAACTATAAAATGCATTGGCCAAATATCTCTTGTATAAGATCCATTACCCGATGTTATAAAGTCTTTTATTTCTTCAATTTGTCCTTTTGGTTTTCCAACTATAAAATCGTCACTGGCTACTAAAGAATATAGGTTCATTCCTCTACCGTATATTCCTTGAAAATCATTAAAAATGTACAAGGCGGTTGTGGCAGAAATAACATCTGCCTCTGTTTTCCAAAAATTAGCATTGGTAGGCTCTCCTTGCGGTTCTTCTACTAAAAAGTCTTCACAGCTTATGAGTCCAAATAGTACTACGATTAGTAATGTGATATATTTTTTCATGGTTCTAAAATTTATATTATTATTTAAAAAATTATGTATTAAAAACCTACATTTAGTCCAATGGTATATGTAGTTGCAACAGGATATTGACCGCCATCTAAACCTCTATTTCCTACTTCAGGATCCAAACCAGAATAGTCTGTAATGGTAAATAAATTTTCTCCTGCTACATAGATTCTTAATCTGCTTATTCCTTTTAATTCAGGAAAAGTATATCCAACAGTAATGTTTTTTAGTCTTAAATAACTGGTGTCTTCAATCCAAAAATCTGAAGGTCTTAGGTTATCTCCAGCGCCTCCTAATCTAAAATTAGAAGAACCCGTGTTGGTTGGACTCCAAGTGTCAATAGCATCCGCAGATAAATTTGCTTCGGGTCCTACAGATGTTTGATTAGGATATACTGTAGTTAATTTAAAACCATTGTATGCACTTGAACCGCTTACTCCTTGTAAGAAAATTCTCATATCAAAATTCTTATAGTTAAAGTCTGCATTAAAAGCATAGGTAATATCTGGGAAAGCACTCCCTACAGTAACTCTATCGTCATCATTGATTCTACCATCGTTATTATGGTCAATAAATTTTAAATCACCTGCAACCGCATTTGGCTGAACGGTATAGGCAGTTGCTTCTGCGTCCGTTTGAAAAATACCATCTGTTTCTAGTACATAAAAAGAAAACAAAGATTCCCCAATTTCAGTTAAAAGCGGTGTATGACTCGCAACATTATAACCATCAATATGTGGTATTGAAGAATCATTTGAAACTGACTTTAACTTATTATCAATTTTAGATAGATTACCAGAGAGTTTGTAGGTAAAATCTCCTTTCGTTTTTTGATAATTTAAGCTTAGCTCAAATCCTTTGTTTTCAACCGAACCTCCATTTACAAATGGAAATTGACCTATTCCTTCTAGCGTGCTTCCTTGCAATCTAAGCAACATATCATCTGTAGTTTTAATAAAATAATCTCCAGTAAGAGACAAACCATTGGCTAAACTAATGTCTGTACCAAAATTAAGTGATTTTGTTAACTCCCATTTGATGTTTGAATTTGATCTTCCATCTAAAGCAAGTCCTGAAAGAAAATTATTATCATCTGCACCTAGAATTGTATTGACCGTAGCCAATCTAATATCTGTTGGGTAATTGTCTAAAGAATTGATATTTCCAATAATACCCCAGCTAGCTCTTAGTTTTAAATTGCTAATGGTTTTATTTTCTTTTAAAAAATTTTCATTAGACATTCTCCAGGCAACTGCAACCGAAGGAAAAGTTCCCCAAGTGTTATCAGAGGCAGCACTTGGTAGTTTTGACGTTCCGTCTGCTCTTAAACTTGCTGTAAGGATGTATTTGCTATCATAATCATAAATAGCTCTACCAAAGTAAGAAACTAAAGAGTTAGAATTAAAGGCAGTAAGTGGTTTTGTCCACGCAGTAGCATTTACGAGTTGTCTAAGATTAGGTAGCTCTGAAGAAAAATCTCTACCGGTAATACTAAAAAGATTGCTTTGAAAACGTTGTAATGTATTACCCGCTAATAATGTTAAATTATGTACATCTTTAAACGTTTCATTATAACTTAGCGTAGTTTCTAAAGACCAGTCTTGTTGCTCACCTGTTAAAAAATCTAAGCTATTCTGATCTGTTCTTGTTTTAGAAACTTCTGGACTTTTTGGATTGAATTGTTGAAAATTTCTTGTTTTAGAATTGATTCCAAAGCTTGATTTTAAGATTAAATTGTCTAAAATTTTATAATCAAAATAGATGTTTGCAAAAAAATCTTGATTCACATCTTCAATGTCTAATCTATTTAAAGTAGAAACAGGATTAATGGTACTTACGGATAGTAAATCGTTATAATTTCCGTCTGCATCATAAACCGCTATACTAGGATTTGTTTTAATTGCTTGTGCAATAATTCCATTATAACTTTGCCCACCATTTTCATCTGTTGTTCCTGTAAATACAGAATTACCAGTAGTTCTAGTATAATAAATATTTTCTCCTATTTTTAGTTTATCATTTACTTTAAAAGAAGAGTTTAATCTAAAAGTTAATCGGTCTGCATTTGTATTAATCAAAGTTCCCTCTGTTTTGTTGTAACCAATAGAAGATGCAAACGTATATTTATCATCTCCTCCTCTTACACCAAGATCATAGTTTTGAACAACGCCTGTTCTAAAAATTTCATCTACCCAATTTGTTCTATCAACAGTGCTGTATTCTACTGGGTTAGATGTTGTATCAAAACCAGCTTGCGTTAAATATTTAACTCTATCTGCTGCGCTTAATGCTTTGGGTTGTTTTGCAGTTATCATAGTGTTAAAGGAGTTAAAATCGAAAGATAATTTTCCGTTTTTACCTTTTTTGGTGGTAATTAAAATTACACCACCAGCAGCTCGCACTCCGTAAATAGCTTGAGAGGAAGCATCTTTTAAAATACTTATAGAAGCAATATCAAAAGGATTAATTGGCCCTCCAAAATAAGGAACTCCATCTACCACATATAAAGGAGATTCGTTATTAACAGTCCCCAATCCTCTAATTTGTACATTAGGCTGGGCAGTAGGATCACCACCGGTACTAGAAATAGTAACACCAGATACACTACCTTGTAAACCTGCCGCTGTACTAGTAACAGGTCTTTCATTAATATTATCTACAACACCAACAGCACCTGTTAAATCTTTTTTAGCAACACTACCGTACCCAATAATTACAATTTCATCTAATTTTGCGGCATCTTCTTTTAGTGCAAAATTAATTTCAGTTTTTCCTAAAACAGCGACTTCTTTAGTTGCATACCCAATATAAGCAGCCACTAATATTGCATTTTCGTCGGTAACAGAAATAGTATAATTACCATCAAAATCGGTACTAACACCATTAGGGGTGCCTTTTTCTAAGACACTTGCACCTGGCAAAGGTACTCCAGCCTCATCTGTGACTAGTCCGGTAATTTTTATTTTTGCTTCTTTCTCCTTTTTATTCTCCTGCGTATTTAGGGTATTAATTTTCATCTTTTTCACAAGAATTGTATTATTTTCTGTGAATTCGTAGGTGAAATTAATTGGAGATAAACATTGTTTTAATAAAACACTCGCTTTAATAACTCCTTTTTTTAATTGAAGTTTTGGAGCATCTTTTATTAAATCATAACGGTACACAAACGTATAATCTGTTTGTTCATTAATAAGTTCGAAAACCTTACTGATACTTATTTTTTTGTCTTTTTCAATTGTTATTTTCGCATCTTGTGAAAACCCATCTTTAGGGCTTAATGCGAAGGATAAAGTACAAAATAAGAATACAAAAGCTTTCATAATTGTGGTTAGGAGTTCATTATAAAAATGAGTTCTCGTTTTAATAAATTTAAAATTCATAAATTTGCAGTTGATTTAGTTAAACATTGTTTTAATTAAACTCTTTAGGGAATATGGCTGATACTGTCCAAGGTGAGGCCATTTTCTTTTTTTATTTTATTACTATTTTTCTATCTGTTATGGTGTATTTTAAATCTCCATTACTCGTAGCTTCAAAGAATTTTAAAACATCTTTGATTGCTGTCTTTCTTTCTAAAACTCCTGTAAACTGATATTTTTTTATTTCTTCTGACTCAAAAATTACTTCAACATTATACCTTCTAGATAAAATTTTCATAATCTCATCAAGAGGTGCTTCCTTGAAAGAAAAAAATCCTTTAATCCAAGCAACTTCATGAGAAACATCTACACTTAAAACTTCTATAAAATTTGTTTTATTGAAAACTTTTGATTGTTGATTTGGTTTTAATAAAATAGCATTTAAACCATTGTTAACCTTCACTTTTCCTTCTAATAATGTAGTTGAAATTAAACGATCTTCCTTATAGGCTTTAATGTTAAAGTGAGTTCCTAAAACGGTAACTTCTTGATTTTTAGTGATAACATGAAATGCATCTCCATGATGTAATTCACTTGGTGAAACCTCAAAATATGCTTCACCGTAAACAAGTTCTACTTTTCTAATTTCTCCATTATTAAAGTTTTCTGGATATTTTAATTTAGAATCTGAATTTAACCAGATTTTTGTTCCATCAGAAAGTTGAACAAAAAATTCACCACCTCTGGGAATCGTTAAATAATTATAGGTTAATTCTTTAGTAGTATTATTTGCTATATTTTTTGATGAATAAAGAAGTTCTTTACTATTTCCTTTTACTTTATTAGAGCTGTATTTTTTATCAGTATCTAAAGATATGTTCTTGCCATTATTTAAAGTAAGTATCGTTCTATTAGAAACTTCTTCAAAATCTTTTTGAGTAGCAATGTTTTCTATAGTATTGTTATTGTTTGTATATTGAAAAAAAGAAACTCCTAAAAGAATAATTATAGAAGCCGCAATAGAAATAGTCTTCACAAAAGAGGCTCTTCTTTTCTTTTTGTTGATTTCGATTTTATTTTTTATAGATACTTTTGCTTTTTCTACATTATAATCTGCTAAATTAACGGCAATTAAATATTCTGTTTTAATAAAATGATTAAAAATTATTTTATTTTCATCATTTTTTAACCATAAATCAAGCGCTTTTAATTCGCTTTGATTTGCTTCTTGGTTTATAAATTTAACAATTATTTTTTCTATTGTTGATTTCTTCATTTAAACTTAAATTGTACTTTTTGTAAGTATTATATATCTCTATTACGTATTATTCAATAACACCCCTCTATTTTTATCAAATTATTTTTTAAACATCAAATTAATAAACTTTTCTCATCTTTAGTTTTATTTATATAGATTTGCCAATCTATATTAGACTATTTTGGACTTTAACAATAATTTCTTTTTAGCAGAACAAATGAGGCTAGGCAATTCTAAAGCCTATGATTTTTTGATGAACTCTTTTTATCGAAAATTATGTGCTTATGCGTATACATTATCCCATGATCATGGAGCTTCGGAAGATATTGTACAAAATGTTTTTGTTGAAATTTGGTCGAATAAAAAAAATATTAACCCTTTATTTTCTATAAAAAGCTATTTGTATAAATCTGTTTACAACGAGTTTATTAACCAATACAGAAAAAATAAACCTGTATTTTTTTTAGAAAAAAAATATTTTGAATCGGTAGATTTAGTTGTTGAGAATACTGAAGAGAACCTAGAGGAGTTGATACAATTAGTGGAGAAAGAGATCAATAAACTACCTCCTAAATGCAGAGAAATATTTTTATTGAACAAAAAAGAAGGTTTAACTCATTTAGAAATATCCGAGTATCTAGACATTTCAACAAAAACGATTGAAGGTCATATGACAAGAGCTTTTAAAATTTTGAGAAAAAAGTTAAATTTTAAAATGAAAACTATTCTCTTTCTTTTATTTGGTTGTACTTGCACTAAAAGCACAGCTAATTTTACGAGAGCAAAGCTAAAATAATGAAGCTTAAATTAGTCTCTTTTATCATACACATTCTTAAACATAAATAAGTGTCAATCATATTTTAATAAATAAACCTTCCTGTAAAATGGAGGGCTTTTTTGTGAATTTATTTTACAGATTGAATATCATAATAAAAATTAATTAAAACACTGATTATAATTGTTTTAAATTGTTTTTTTAATGCCTGAATTTAAACATTTACGTTGAATCTTATTAAATGAAAATAGAGAAATAACCTAATTTAGTCAACGAATTGAACAAAATAATAAATGGAATTAAATAAACATAGCAAAAGATTAACCCAAGATGAATCTCAACCGGCTTCGCAAGCAATGTTGTATGCAGTTGGTTTAACGGATGAAGATATGAGCAAAGCTCAAGTTGGTATTGCAAGTACTGGTTATGACGGAAATCCTTGTAATATGCACTTAAACACTTTAAAAGATGAGGTAAAAGTAGAGTGTAATATTGCAGGTTTAGTTGGGTTGGGGTTTAATACAATTGGTGTTTCAGACGGAATTTCTATGGGAACTTCGGGTATGAATTACTCTTTAGTTTCTAGAGATATTATAGCAGATTCTATAGAAACGGTTATGAATGCCCAAAGTTATGATGCTGTTATTGCAATTGTAGGTTGTGATAAAAATATGCCAGGATCTGTTATTGCGATGTTGCGTTTAAATCGTCCAGCGATCATGATGTATGGTGGTTCAACGGCATCAGGAAACTATAAAGGAAAAAAATTAAATATTGTTTCTGCTTTTGAAGCTTTAGGGCAAAAAATGGCAGGAGAAATTGAAGAAGAAGAATATAGAGAAATTATAAAAAGAGCAATTCCGGGAGCAGGAGCTTGTGGCGGAATGTATACGGCAAATACCATGGCCTCTGCCATAGAATGCATGGGGTTTGCATTGCCTTATAATTCTTCAATTCCGGCAGAAAATCCGAATAAATTATCAGAAGCAGAAAGAACAGCTATCGCAATTAAAAACTTATTAGAAATCGATTTAAAACCTTTAGATATTATTTCTAAAAAATCGTTAGAAAATGCAATTGCAATTGTAAACGCCTTAGGTGGTTCTACAAATGCAGTATTACACTTTTTAGCGATTGCGCATGCTGCAGATATTGAGTTTACTTTAGAAGATTTTCAAAAAGTAAGTGATAGAACGCCATTAATTGCTGATTTAAAACCATCAGGAAAATACTTAATGGAAGATGTTCATGGAGTTGGTGGAACGCCTGCAATTATGAAATATTTATTACAAGAAGGTTATTTACACGGAGATTGTATGACGGTTACGGGTAGAACATTAGCAGAAAATTTAGCAAATGTAAAAGCCATGGAATTTGATGAACAAGATGTTATTTATCCGAAGGATAAAGCCTTAAAATCATCAGGTAATATTCAAATAATTTACGGAAACCTTGCAACCGAAGGAGCTGTTGCGAAAATTTCCGGAAATGAAGGTTTATTATTTGAAGGAAAAGCGGTGGTTTATGACGGTGAACAAGCTGCAAATACCGGAATTGTAAATGGAGAAGTAGAAAAAGGAGATGTCGTCGTCATTCGATATGTGGGTCCAAAAGGTGGTCCAGGAATGCCAGAAATGTTAAAACCAACTTCGTTGATTATGGGAGCGGGTTTAGGAAAATCGGTAGCATTAATTACGGATGGTCGCTTTTCAGGAGGAACTCATGGTTTTGTGGTAGGACATATCACACCAGAAGCACAATCTGGAGGAACTATTGGGGTTTTAAAAACGGGAGACAAAATTAGAATTAGTGCAGAAGACAATTCTATTAATGTTTTAATTTCAGATGAAGAAATCGCAGAAAGAAAAGCAAAATGGGTTGCACCAGCATTGAAGCATACAAAAGGAATATTATACAAATACGCTAAAACTGTAGCATCAGCGTCTAAAGGATGTGTTACAGATTTATAAAAAAGAATCAAGAAAAAAGACCCAAGAATAAAGATAGTAGAGCAGATACGAATCTATACGCTCTATTCTTTCATCTAAATAAGAAAGTATGGAAACAGAAACCATAAAAAACAAAGAAATAGCAACAAAAGTTACAGAAAGAATTTCTGGTAGCGAGGCAATTGTAAGATGTTTAATTGAAGAAGGTGTAAAAATAATTTATGGATATCCTGGAGGGGCAATCATGCCAGTTTATGATGAGTTATATAAATATCAAGATCAAATTCATCATGTATTAACACGTCATGAACAAGGTGCAACACATTCTGCACAAGGTTTTGCAAGGATTTCTGGAAAAGTTGGGGTTGCTATTGCAACTTCTGGTCCAGGAGCAACCAATTTAATTACGGGTATTGCAGATGCGCAAATAGACTCCACACCAATGGTTTGTATTACAGGTCAGGTTCCTTCTCATTTATTAGGAAGTGATGCTTTTCAGGAAACAGATATTGTTGGTATTTCTACGCCAGTTACAAAATGGAATTGCCAAGTAACAAAAGCATCTCAAATTCCTGCCGCAATTGCAAAAGCTTTTTACATCGCTAAGAGCGGGAGGCCAGGACCTGTTTTGGTTGATATTACAAAAGATGCACAGTTTGAAGAATTCGATTTTGTGTATGAAAAATGTACCAAAGTAAGAAGTTATTTTCCTGTACCAAAAACAGATATTACGACTGTTGAAGCAGCTGCGAAATTAATTAATGCAGCAAAAAAACCGTTTATCGTTTGGGGTCAAGGAATAATTTTAAGTGAAGCTGAAGAACAACTAAAAGCAGTTGTTGAAAAAGCAGGTATTCCCGCTGCGTGGACAATTTTAGGAGCTTCTGCATTGCCAACTTCGCATCCATTAAACGTTGGTATGTTAGGAATGCACGGTAATTATGCACCCAATGTTTTAACAAATGAATGCGATGTTTTAATTGCAATTGGTATGCGTTTTGACGATAGAGTTACTGGTAATTTAAGCACATACGCAAAACAAGCAAAAGTAATTCACTTTGAAATTGATGCGGCAGAAGTAGATAAAAATGTAAAAACGGATGTAGCTGTTTTAGGTGATGCAAAAGCAAGCTTAGATTTATTATTGCCATTATTAAATGAAAATTCACATCCAGAATGGCATCAGCAATTTAAAGATTTGTATGCCATTGAATATGAAAAGGTAATTAAAGAAGATTTATATCCTACGAAGGAAGGCTTAACAATGGGTGAGGTTATAAAAGAAATCAACATTCAAAGTAAAGGAGAAGCTGCAATTGTAACTGATGTTGGTCAGCACCAAATGATTGCGTGCAGATATGCCGAATTTAATAAAACAAAAAGTAATATTACTTCGGGTGGATTAGGAACAATGGGCTTTGGATTGCCAGCTGCAATTGGAGCAAAAATGGCTGCTCCAGAGCGCGAAGTAGTTTCTATTTCTGGTGATGGAGGTTACCAAATGACCATCCAAGAATTAGGCACTATTTTTCAGCAAAAAGCGGCCGTCAAAATTGTTGTTTTAAATAACGAATTCTTAGGAATGGTGCGCCAATGGCAACAATTGTTTTTTGACAAACGATATGCATCTACAGAAATGGTAAATCCTAATTTTGTAGCAATTGCAGAAGGGTATTATATCAAAGCAAAAAAAGTTACCAAACGAGAAGAATTGGCAGAAGCGGTTGCAGAAATGATGGCAAGTAAAGAAGCTTATTTTTTAGAAGTGCTTGTAGAAAAAGAAGGAAATGTATTTCCAATGGTGCCTTCAGGAGCAAGTGTTTCTGAAATAAGGTTAGAGTAGTAATTTAAGAGGATAGACAATAGAATAAAGAAAAAAGACAGTTTTAGGGAAGTAGTAATGTCTACGATCTATCATCTTTCTTTTAAAATATTTTAAAAAAATGAGTATAGAAAAACAATTATATACAGTATCAATTTATACTGAAAACAATATTGGATTGTTGAACAGAATTTCAGCAATTTTCCAGAGAAGACACATTAATATAGAGAGCTTAAATACTTCTCCATCAGAAATTGAAGGCGTTTCTAGATTTACAATTGTTGTAAATATGACAGAGGTAAATATGAAAAAAATTATTGGTCAGATTGACAAACAAGTAGAGGTTATTAAAGCGTTTTATCATACAGATGATGAAACTATTTATCAGCAATCTTGTATGTTTAAGTTTAAATCTAATTTATTATTTGAAGAACGCAACATTCAAAATATTATAAAAGATAGTAACTCAAGAATTGTTACGGTAAACAAAGAGTTTTTTGTGATTGAAAAATCAGGAAAAAAAGAAGAGATAGATGAATTATACAAAGAATTAAGTGCTTTTGGTATTATGCAATTTACACGCTCGGGCCGTATTGCCGTTACAAAAGATGAAATGAAAATAACAACTTTATTAGAATCATTCAACAACTAAATACAGATCAAAGAAAAGAGAAAAAGAGAAGAGACAAAATAAATAGCTACTATAAGTAAAATTTATTTTTTTCTTTTTTCTATAATCTTTACTTTAAAATTATCAAACAAAAACAAAAACAATGTCAAATTATTTTAACACATTAACATTAAGAGAAAAATTAGAGCAGTTAGGAAAATGTAGATTTATGGACGCTTCAGAGTTTGAAGATGGCGTAAATGCATTATTAGGGAAGAAAATTGTAATTGTGGGTTGTGGAGCGCAAGGTTTAAACCAAGGTTTAAATATGAGAGATTCTGGTTTAGATATTTCTTATACGCTAAGAAAAGCAGCAATAGAACAAAAAAGAGAATCGTATATCAACGCAACTTCTAATGGTTTTACTGTTGGAACTTATGAAGAAGTATTGCCATCTGCAGATTTGGTAATCAATTTAACACCAGATAAACAACATACAAATGTTGTAAATACAATTATGCCTTTACTTAAAAAAGGAGCTACATTAAGCTATTCTCATGGTTTTAATATTGTTGAGGAAGGTATGAAAATTCGTGAAGATTTAACGGTAATTATGGTAGCACCAAAATGTCCAGGATCTGAAGTTCGTGAGGAATATAAAAGAGGATTTGGAGTACCAACTTTAACTGCAGTTCACCCAGAAAATGATCCGCAAGGAAAAGGTTGGGCAGAAGCAAAAGCATATGCAGTTGCAACTGGTGGACATAGAGCCGGAGTTTTAGAATCGTCCTTTGTTGCTGAAGTAAAATCTGATTTAATGGGAGAACAAACTATTTTATGTGGGTTGTTACAAACAGGAGCAATTTTATCTTTTGATAAAATGGTGGAAGAAGGAATTGAACCAGGTTACGCGGCTAAATTAATTCAGTATGGTTGGGAAACCGTAACAGAAGCTTTAAAACACGGAGGAATTACCAACATGATGGACAGATTGTCTAATCCTGCAAAAGTGGAAGCTTTTAGAATATCAGAAGAATTAAAAGACATTATGCGTCCGTTGTTTCAAAAACATATGGATGATATTATGACAGGTCATTTTTCTAAAACCATGATGGAAGATTGGGCGAATGATGATAAAAATCTATTAACTTGGAGAGCTGCAACAGGAAATACTGCTTTTGAAAAACAACAAGTTACCGACAAAGAAATTTCTGAACAAGAATACTTTGATCACGGAACTTTATTAGTTGCTTTTGTTAGAGCTGGTGTAGAATTAGCTTTTGAAGCAATGACAGAATCTGGTATAATCGCTGCTTCTGCTTATTATGAATCTTTGCATGAAACTCCATTAATTGCGAATACAATTGCGCGTAAAAAATTATACGAAATGAATCGTGTAATTTCTGATACTGCAGAATATGGTTGTTATTTATTTGATCATGCTTGTAAGCCTTTGTTAACAGATTTCATGAAAACTGTAAAAACGAATCTTATTGGTCAGAAATTTACAAACTCGAATGATGTTGATAATAAAGAATTAATTAGAATTAACAGCATTATTAGAAATCATCCGGTAGAAAAAGTAGGAGAAAAATTAAGAGCTTCTATGACAGCAATGCAAGTAATAAAATCTGCATAATCAACTAATAAAGATTTTAACTTTTATAGAAACCTGTCAGATTTTAAAGCCTGACAGGTTTTATTTTTATATTCAAATAATGAAAACCAAAGAGATTTATTTTCCTAGTTTAGAAAACATCAAACAAGCTGCTTTAAATTTAAAAGACGTTGCTTATGTTACGCCTTTAATTCAGAATCAAAACCTGTCTAAAGAGTTTCAATCCACTATTTTATTTAAAAGAGAAGATTTACAAGTAGTTCGTTCTTATAAAATTAGAGGTGCTTATAATAAAATTTCTTCTTTAACTTTGGATGAGAAACAACGAGGAATTGTTTGTGCTAGTGCAGGAAATCATGCGCAAGGCGTTGCTTTATCTTGTAAATTATTAAAGATAAAGGGCACAATTTTTATGCCTTTACCAACACCAAATCAGAAAATAAATCAGGTAAAAATGTTTGGTGAAGACTATGTTGACTTGGTAATTGAAGGTGATACTTTTGATGATGCTTTTAGCGCAGCAACTTTAGAGTGCAATTCTAAAAACAAGACTTTTATTCACCCTTTTAATGACGAAAAGGTAATTGAAGGTCAGGCTACCGTTGGTTTAGAAATTTTAAATCAAACAACCGAAAAGATAGATTATCTTTTTGTGGCAGTTGGAGGTGGCGGTTTATCATCTGGATTGTGTGGAATCTTTAAAGAATTATCCCCAAAAACAAAAATTATTGGAGTAGAGCCAGAAGGTGCTCCATCGATGTTAACATCCATCAAAAATAAAAAAAATACAGCTTTAGAAAATATAGATTCTTTTGTAGATGGCGCTGCTGTTAAAAAAGTAGGCGATTTAAATTTTGCTATTTGTCAGCAACGTTTACACGATATGATTACGGTTCCCGAAGGTAAAACTTGTCAGACAATTTTAGATTTATATAATAAAGATGCCATTGTTGTTGAGCCCGCAGGTGCTTTAAGTATTTCTGCCTTAGATTTTTTTGCTGATGAAATTAAAGGAAAAAATGTAGTTTGTATTGTTAGCGGTAGTAATAATGACATTACAAGAACAGCAGAAATTAAGGAAAGAGCCTTATTGTATGCAAATTTAAAACACTATTTTATTATAAAATTTCCTCAAAGAGCAGGAGCTTTAAAAGAATTTGTAGTAGAGATTTTAGGACCAAGTGATGATATTACGCATTTTGAATATACTAAAAAAAGCAACAGAGTTAATGGTTCTGCGGTTGTTGGTTTGGAGTTAAAATCAGCAAAAGATTTAGAACCTTTAATCATTAAAATGAAAGAAAGAAATTTCTTTGGAGTTTATTTAAATGACAAACCAGAGTTGTTTGATTTTTTGGTTTAGAAAAAAATAAGCTGTGATCAGCGTTTTAAAAAATAATCGAATAAATTAATTCCGTTGCTCAAAACCCGAAAACCATTTCGCTTTTAAAAATAGAAATATGGTATTTTATGTTTAATTTTAGTTAATTTTGATGAGTAAAAAATAACCCAGTAGTTTATTAACTTTTAAGTAATGGAGTAGGTTGCTTCATTGTAAAAATCAATTTATGAAGAATACATTTAAAGAAGTTCCAAACGAATATAAAATTACTTCATTAGTGAATCAAAACACCTATTTGGTAGAAGGTGAATTAAAAGAGTGGAAGGGTGCAACTGCTGAAGTTTATTCAACAATTTCATCAACCGAAAATTACCAACCAACATTATTAGGAACCGTTCCGGATTTAGGAGAAAATGAAGCTTTAGAAGCTTTAAGCTCTGCTGTAAAAGCTTTTGGAAAAGGGCAAGGTTTATGGCCAACAATGAAAGTTGAGGGTAGAATTGCAGCCATGGAAAAGTTTGTAGTTCAAATGAAAACCAAGCGTACAGAAATTGTAAAACTGTTAATGTGGGAAATAGGTAAAGCCTTAGCAGACTCAGAAAAAGAGTTTGACCGAACGATAGAATATATTTACGATACTATTGAAGATTACAAACAAATGGACAGAGATTCTGCTAAGTTTCAAAAAAATAGCGGAGTTCATGCACATATTAGACGTGGACCTTTAGGAGTTATTTTGTGTTTAGGACCTTACAATTATCCGTTAAATGAAACTTTTGCATTGTTAATTCCTGCTATAATTATGGGAAATACAACCGTTTTTAAACCGGCAAAACATGGAGTTTTATTATTGACACCATTATTAGAAGCTTTTAGAAATAGCTTTCCTGCAGGTGTTGTAAATGTCATTTACGGTAGAGGTCGAACTTTGGCTACACCAATTATGAAAACTGGTAAAGTTGATGTTTTAGCTTTAATTGGTAATAGTAAATCAGCTAATGCAATTCAGGAAAACCATCCACAGAAAAATAGATTGCGTTTAGTTTTAGGTTTAGAAGCTAAAAATCCTGCAATTGTTTTAGAAGATGCAGATCTAGATTTGGCGATTAACGAATGTGTATCCGGTGCGACTTCTTTTAACGGTCAAAGATGTACCGCTTTAAAAATTATTTATGTTCACGAAAATATTATAGAAGAATTTAACAAACGTTTTTCGGATAAAGTAGATGCATTAAAATTTGGAAATCCTTGGGAGCAAGGAGTAGAATTAACGCCTTTGCCAGAACCAGGTAAAACGGCTTATATTCAAGAATTAATTGATGATGCAACTAATAAAGGCGCAAAAATAATCAATAAAAAAGGAGGAGAAACTACAGAAAATTATATTTTTCCATCAGTTTTATATCCGGTTTCTAAAGACATGAGAGTGTATGAAGAAGAACAATTTGGACCTGTAACGCCTATTTTATCCTTCAAAAATATTGAGGAACCTTTAGACGATATGGCCGAATCTAATTATGGGCAACAAGTAAGTGTTTTTGGAAGTGATGTAAACACATTATCGCCGTTAATTGATACGCTTGTAAATTTAGTTTGTCGAGTAAATTTAAACAGTTCTTGTCAGCGTGGGCCAGATGTGTATCCTTTTACAGGAAGAAAAGATTCTGCAGTTGGAACATTAAGCGTGCACGATGCGTTGCGTTCTTTTTCTATTAGAACCTTTTTAGCATCAAAAGATACAGATTATAACAATGCTATTTTAAAAGAGTTATTAGACAAAAAAACCTCTAATTTTATAAGTACAGATTATATTTTGTAAAAAATAATTTAAAATTTAAAACCCTCTTTTTACTGATATAATCTCAGTTTAAAGAGGTTTTTTTTGTTAAGATTCGCTAATTTATACCAATTTAGTTAATAAATGCCGCATTAAATGCATTTAAAAAATGATGATTTCCAGTTATAGATTTAATCGTTTCACTATCCATTTTCGTGACGGTTTTATGCAGCCATTCTTTAAGGTTTTCCATTTTTTCAAAGCGTTGATTTTTAAATCTATTTTTAATGTATTGCCAAACTTGTTCACAAGGATTTAACTCTGGATTATAAGGGGGGATTCTTAATAAATGAATATTTTCAGGTATTTCGATATTCTTTGTTGAATGAAAACCTGCGTTATCGATTACCACAATTTTATATTCCTTAGGCTTATATAAAGAGAATTCTTTAAGATAGGCTTCGAATATTTTAGTATCAACACCATTAATTTCCCATACAAAACAATCTCCATTGATTGGGGAATAACTTCCATATAGATAAGTTGTTTTGAAAATATGCTGATAAGTAACTATTGGTTTGACTCCACTAGCTGTTAAATATTTTCCTAAATGATTCATCATTCCAAATCTAGCTTCGTCTTGAAAATATAGATTTACCTCTTTGTATTTATTTTTATTTAGACTTAATCTAATGTTGTTTAGCGTATTAGGTAGTTTTTAAAAAGGCTTTTTCAGCCTCTACATTTTTTTTGTAATGAGATTTTCGCGGGCTTTTAAGTTTTGTTTTAAAATGTTGCTTTAAATACTCTCGAATACGTTGATATTTTATCTCAATCCCATAGGTTTCATTTACCCATATTTGCGAATCCCAATATCCTAAAAAAGGGTTGAGAGGGTCATTAACTCTTTGCGATAAACCTAAATGAATTTCAGAAGTAATAATTTTTGATTGTTTATTTTTTGGCTTATCACTAATCATTTGATCAATTCCAAATAATTTATAGGTTTCTACCCATCTTTCTAATGTTCTGATGTGAACTCCTACAGAAGCTGACACTTCTTGTCGAGTTTTAAACTTTTTTGTCTTTATATAAATTAAAGATTTTACTCGCTTTTCCCCTTTTAATGTTGTTTGCTTTGACACTAGTTCTTTAAGCTCAATTAGTGATTCTGAAATATCTAAACTTGCTATTCTTCCCATAACGTAATATAATGAAAATATACGGCATTAAAAAACTATTTTGGTATTACTTGCCTTTTAAAGGCGATAATCTTTTTGTTATGCGATGTAAAGCAGGAAATTAAAGTTGGTCTTTTGATAGTACTATTTGTATGTTATTGAACTTTAAAGCTAAATTTATTTTGCATTATATAACTAAATACTACGGTTATTATAATTGTTAAAAAGCGAGATGGCGTTGGATAAAAATGAAATACATCTACCAGTAACTTCATACAAATATAACTAAGCAACAACGCGATTAAAGCAACCGATAAGTATCTTAAAAATTGAGTTTTAAATGATAATTTTGACTCAGAAAAGACAATGAACCGGTTCAATAAAAACCCGATAAAAAAAGTGATCGGAAACACAAAAAACAAAGAAGCGATGTGTGGACTTAAAACAACAATAAATAAGTCTAAATTTTGTTTGTCAAAAAGGAACTGAAAGCAGATAAAATACAAGGTAATATCTAATATCAAATTACTTCCGCCACAAACTGCATACCTGTATGTTTTAAGGGGCATAATTTTTTTGAAAATGAAATAGCCGGAATCTATTATTTTAAGCAGAGAATCTTTCATAAGTTACTTCACTCAAATCTAATTTTTTAAAATGCTTATAAAACTCAGATTTGATGACTGTTTTAATATTGAATTCATAACGAACGATTTAAATCTGAATTTATCTAAGTTCTATTTTAGGTTAAGAAACAAACGAACTTACTATACTATAGTAAAATCCAAGTGGATTGCCTGGGTTTAGACTATTTATAATAAAAATAGCTATTATTTTTTAGCCAATAAGTCCCTTATTTCTGCTAATAAATCTTCTTGACTTGGACCCGATGGCGCTTTTGCCGGAGCTGCTTCTTCTTTTTTCTTCATGCTGTTTATCCCTTTTACAATCATAAACATTACAAAAGCAACAATTATAAAATCGATAACATTAGTTAAAAAGTCACCGTACAAAACAGCAACTTCTCCAGAAAATGCACCTGCAGCATCTGCGATTCCTTCTTTAATAATAAGTTTCATGTCTTTAAAGTCGGCATTAAAAAGTAACCCAATAAGAGGTGAAACGATTCCGCCAGTAAACGATGTAACTACTTGTTTAAAAGCAGCACCCATTACAAAACCTACAGCAATATCAGTCAGGTTTCCCTTCATTGCAAAGTCTTTAAATTCTTTAACCATTCCCATTTGTATTTATTTTTTAAGATGTTAGGCCACGAAAATAATTAATATTTTAAAACCTTTTTAACACGTGGTGAAATAGCAGTGAGCGTTTCATAAACAATAGTTTCAGAAATTGTAGCAATATTTTTTATCATTTCTTGGTTGTTAAAAATGATCACTTTGTCTCCTTCTTCGCACTCAATTTTAGTAATATCAACCATAATCATATCCATACAAACATTACCGATAATGGCTGCCTTTTGATTATTAATCATTACAAAACCTTTCTTATTGCCTAATCTTCTAGAAATTCCGTCTGCATGACCAACAGGAATGGTTGCAGATTTTACAGTCTCTGTGGCAACAAAAGCTCTGTTGTAGCCTACTGTTTCGCCCGGTTCAATGGAATGGATTTGAGAAATAATGGAAGTTAAATTATGTGTATTTTTTAAGTGTGATGTTTCTTTTGCATCATTACCAAAACCATACAATCCAATACCAATGCGAACCATATCAAATTGAGCATCAGAATAATTTACAACCCCGGATGTATTTAAAACATGCAACATTGGTTTATAGCTAAGGTTTTTGTAAAACTCTTGCGCTACGAATGTAAAATTAGCGATCTGATTTGTAGTAAAATCCCGCTCGTTTAAATCTTCACTTGCTGCTAAATGAGAAAATAAAGACTGCACTTTTATATGATTGGTTTCTTCTAAGCACGATAAAATTTTAGAAATGTCTGCATGTTTAAAACCTAATCTATTCAACCCGGTATTGAACTTTAAATGAATGGGATAATCAACTAAAGCAGCTTCCTTTGCTAATTCTAAAAAAGTATCAAAAACTTTAAAACAGTATAAATTTGGTTCTAATTGATACTCCACAATAGCTTGTAAAGTTGGTATTTGTGGATGTAAAACTAAAATCGGAGTTTGTATACCTGCTTCGCGCAAGGCAATTCCCTCAGAAGCGTACGCAACCGCGAAATAATCTACTTTATTCTTTAAAAAATCTGCAACTTGAACACCATCACTTCCGTATCCGAAGGCCTTAACCACAGCTAAAATTTTGGTTTCTGGTTTTAATTTTTGCTTAAAATAATGTAGGTTGTGTTCTAGCGCATTTCCATCAATATCTAAAACGGTTACATGATTATTCATATATGAAGCACTTTATTCAGGATCTTTTGAAGCCGATTTTTTTTCATCAGAAGGCAAGATTTGTTTTTGTTTATTTTTGATTGCTTTGTAGTAAGCAGCTCTGCTTAAAGGTTCGTATTCTTCTATTTCGCCTAATAATACTAATTTGTCATTTTGTGCTTTTCTAAAACTATAATGCGCCAAATTTCCTGTATGTGTGCAAACTGCATGTACTTTTGTTACATATTCTGCAGTCGCCATTAAAGCAGGCATTGGTCCAAAAGGATTTCCTTTAAAATCCATGTCTAAACCAGCCACAATAACTCTAATTCCGCTATTTGCTAAATCGTTACAAACGGCTACGATTTCATCATCAAAAAACTGCGCTTCATCAATACCAACAACATCTACATCATTTACTAACAAACGAATATTTGATGCGATAGGCACAGGAGTTGAACGAATTCTGTTATCATTATGAGATACAACTTCCTCAATATCATAACGTGTATCCACAGCAGGTTTAAAGATTTCTACACGTTGTTTCGCAAACTGCGCGCGTTTTAAACGTCTAATTAATTCTTCTGTTTTACCAGAAAACATGGAGCCGCAAATAACCTCAATCCAGCCAAATTGTTCTGTGTGATTTACTGTATTTTCAAGAAACATTTTGTAATTTTAAGCGTTATAAATTTGCGTTACTTTGCGTGATGCAAATTTAGGGATATTTACTAGTAAAAAATAAAATCAAACGACAACTTATGCACAAAAAATTAGAGGCAGATTTAATAAGCTTAGCGCACAGTGTTCTGCAGATGAAGAATAGGGACAATGTATTCTTGTTAAAACAAAAAGCGAAGGAAATTTATGAAAAATTATCGGTTCTGGCATTTGTTGAAGAATATGTAAACTCAACACCAGGTTTAAAAGAAACAAAAGAAGAATTGTTAGAAAAAGTTACGCAAGCTTTTGAGGCAAAAGAAAATAGTTTTGTTGCTGAAATTAGTACTGAAGAGTCAATTACGGTCGAAGAAAAAGTACTGTATAGTCTTGTTGATGAGCCTGGTGACGAAGAAATAATTCAAGAAATTAAACAAGAAGTGATCATTGAAGAAAAGATAGCGGTTAAAGTTGAAGAAATTTTAGAGCAACCTCTTGATGCATTAGAAGAAATTATTTTTTCTAAACCAAAAATTGAAGAATCTTATTTGAGTGAAGTTATAAGGGTTGAAGTAAATAAAACAAAAACATTAGAAGAGGAGTTGCAAGACACTTTTTCTGTTGATTTAATGGCAGATTTTTTTGAAAATGCACAACCAAAATCTTTAAATGACAAGTTTACAGCAAATATTCAAATAGGATTAAATGATAGAATTGTATTTGTTAAAAACCTTTTTAACAATCAGCAAGAAGATTATAACAGAGTAATTTCTCAATTAAATACGTTTAAGTCTTTAAATGAAGCAAAAGAATTTATTGATAAAATGGTAAAACCCGATTATAATTGGTCTAAACAAGAGGAATTAGAAGCTCGTTTTTTAGCGATTATAGAACGTAAATTTGCTTAAACGACTTCTAACTTTTAATAGCTAACATTAAATTTTGAAACCAGTATTAATTCATACACATTTTCATAAACGAAAAACAGGACTTACCAGAAGTATAGAAAATGTGCTACCTTTTTTTACGGATGATTTTGAAACCTATGTGCATGGTTCAAATATCGACGGACCCCAAATAACCGGTTCAAAGCTAAGATCAATTTTATTTTCTGATGTAAAAACCGTAGTTCATTGTCATAGGAATAATGAAATTATGAGAATGTTGTTGTTTCGTTTTTTAGGAGCAAAATTCACATTAATCGCCACAAGACATGCAGAAAGCGTTCCGTCTGGTTTAACTAAATTCCTGTTAAAAAAAGCAGATAAAGTTATTACGCTCATCAAAAGTATGAGCACTAATTTAGGAATTAAAAATACGATGGTGGGTCATGGAGTTCGAGTTGATGAATTTGTGCCAAACTCAGAAAAAAAGGTAGAAAGCGTATTCCAAGAAAATATTATTTTAAATGCGGGCAGAGTTAGAAAATCAAAAGGACAACTTGTTTTATTAAAAGCAGCAAAAGTATTAAAAGACCATAAAAATTGGGCTTTGGTAATTGTTGGTAAAGTGGACAAACCTGCTTTTTTAGAAGAATTAAAAATAATTATTAAAAAACATCAAATAGAGCATCAGGTTTATTTTGTTGATGAAACAAGAGACATTATTCCGTATTATCAAGCAGCGAAAATTGTGGTTGCTCCCAGTTTTTCGGAAGGATTTTCTTTAGTTACAGCAGAAGCGATGTCTTGCGAATGTGCTGTAATTGCGACAAAAAATGTGGGAGTTCATTCGGATTTAATTACAGATCAGAAAAACGGTTATTTGTTTAAAGCTGGAGATTCATCAGCATTAGAAAGCCTTTTGTTAAAAGCGATGAATACTGAAACTCCGGATGTAGGAAAACACGCAAGAGAAGAAATTCTAAAAAACTGGAGTGCAAAAAAAGAAGCTCAAAACTTAATAGCGGTTTATAAATCAACTTAATTTTTAAAAAATGATAAAATAGGTTTTATCAGAATTGAGAATAGTTAATTAGCAAATAGCTTGCAAATATTTTGAAAAGTAATGGTGAACTTTCAATTTAATGAAATCTGCCAAATCGAATTACAATTAGGTAGCCATTTTAGTAGTTTCTGGAGTAACGTTAGTTGGTTTTCCTATCAGAACAGCAGTTTGATGTGGGGTTCCAAAATAGGAACTAGCGGGCGCCATAGCAGCTTTAATTTTAGCAACTATTCCTATTTTAAATAATGATTTAAAACAAGAAAAAATGTAACAGTTTTTGCTAAAACTTGGTTGAAAAAAAACTGATGTTTGTAACAAACTCTTTTTGTAATCGTCTCAAAATAAACAAACCATATGAAACGAATTACAACAATTTTATTTGCACTTTTTATTGGCAGTGTAACAGCTCAGGAAGTAGCTTTTCAAAAATTTTACACTGTAAATAAAGATAAATCAACTTTTTCAATCAATTTATCTGCTTCTTTAGCGGGTTCATTTTTAGATGATGAAAAAGATGGAGATTTAATGAATATTATAAAAAAATCGAGCGATTTTCAAGTCATGATTTTTGACAATAAAGACAATACCATCTCTAAAGATTTTAAGAAATTTACTAAAAAAAATCAATTAAAAACCTTTGCACGCATAAAAGACAACGGAAGTAAAGCCGAAATGTTTTTTATTGAAAAAGATAATTATATCACAGAAATCATTATTAGAACAAATAGCAATGACGATAAACTTGTTTTATTTGGCTTAAAAACCAAGATTACAAAAGATGAATTAGCGGCGATGATTTCTTCTTCGGATATTAATATTTCTTCAAACTAAATTAAATAGTAGTTAAAATAAGACTTTACAAAAAAGAAAGACGAATATATTTCTGAACAAATTTCAAAAAGGAAATATCAAAATTGCACCCAAGACGTAAGAATTGAGATTGAAAAAGGTTGTGATAGCGCTTAAAGTAAAAGAACAGTTTCAGATATTATTAGAAGTAAAGTAAACAAATAAATCAGTAACTTCAGTTCTCTAATCCTTAATGAATTTTAACTAATCTTCTTTTTCAATTCTTCAATAATTTTCTTGCTATTCCCAATAAAAATTTCATCAGCAACTATAAAAACTGGGCGTTTTAAAAACGTGTATTCATCCAAAATAAATTGTTTGTAATCAGCTTCTGACAAAGACTGATTTTTTAAATCCATTGCAGTATATAACTTTGCACGTTTGTTAAATAATGCTCCATAACTTCCAGAAAGTTGGTGCATTTCTTTTAATTGAGTAGCATTCACTGGATTCGCTTTTATTTCGTGACGCTCAAAACCATACGTATTTACCTCCTTTAAAATTCTTCGGCATGTATCACAAGTTTGTAAAAAGTAGACTTTCTTCATTTTATTAAATTATATTTACATCTTCAAAACTACATATAAAAACGGAACATCCAAAACTTAAAATTTCATCAGAAGAAAAAACGTTTATAATGATTTTATGTATGGTAGTTTTAAAAAAATAAAGAACGTATGAAAACACAATTTGATATTTTAAGAGTATCTAGAGCGCTTGTTATAAAACAATTAGAAGGTTTAACGTTAGCTCAAATTCACGAAATTCCAACAGGTTTTAAAAATAGTATTGCTTGGAACGTGGCACATTTAGTGGTAACGCAACAATTATTGCATTACAAATTAGCCGACTTAGATTGCCTTTGTCCGGATGAATTAATCGAAGGATATAAAAAAGGAACAGCACCAACAACACACTTTACAGAAGAAGAATTTGAAGAAGTAAAAGAGTTGTTTTTAGGTTTGCCAGATACTTTACAAGAAGATTATGAAGCAGGTATTTTTGAGACTTTTACAGAATATCCAACAAGTACTGGTTTCGTTTTAACATCTATTGAAACAGCAATTACCTTTAATAATTTTCATGAAGGAATTCATTACGGAATTATTAGATCCATCAAAAAATTCGTGTAATATTCTATGGATTATTTTTTGATAGCAACTGTATTAATAGTGATTTCAGCCATTTTTGGGTACATAAATACTCGTTTTTTAAAGTTGCCAAATGCAATTGGCTTAATGCTGATTACCATATTGTTCACCTTAGGCGTTTTTGTGTTAAGTTATTTTGATGACACGCTGCTTCTTAAAGAGCGAGAATTGATTACAAGTATCGATTTTAAAACGGTGCTTTTAGATATTATGTTAAGTTTTCTGCTGTTTGCAGGCGCTTTGCACACCAATTTTCAGCAATTAAAAATCCAAAGAAAGCCAGTATTAATTTTTGCAACATTAGGGACTTTAATTTCTACTTTTTTAGCAGGAATTTTCGTTTTTTACGCGCTTCAAATTGTAAATCTTGATGTAGATTTTATCTATTGTTTACTTTTTGGAGCTTTGATTTCACCAACAGATCCTATAGCGGTTTTAGGGATAATGAAAAAAGTAGGTGCGCCAAAAAAATTGGAAACAAAAATTGTTGGAGAATCTTTGTTTAATGACGGAGTTGGCGTTGTAATTTTTCTAACTATTTATCAGATTGCAAGTGGTGGAAATGATATTTCTGTAGGCCATATTGCAGAATTATTTCTTGCTGAAGTTGTTGGAGGAATCATATTTGGACTTGTTATTGGATGGATTACCTATCGTTTGCTTAAAAGTATTGATGATTACGATATAGAAGTAATTATTACGCTTGCTGCAGTTATGGGCGGAACTTTAGTTGCCCAGCATTTTCATTTATCTGCTCCACTAGCAATGGTTACAGCAGGTTTATTAGTAGGGACAGATACTGTTAGAAAAAATTCTATGAGCGCGGTTACAGAACTTTATGTAGATAAATTTTGGGAACTTATTGATGTGCTTTTAAACACAATTCTATTTGTACTTATCGGGATGGAAATTTTAGTTTTAACACTAGATACAACTTATATTTTAGCCGGATTTATGGTAATTCCGTTGCTCTTAGTAGCCAGATATGTTTCATTATTATTGCCGATAAAATTATATGCAGAAAAATTAGATTTTGTTCCGAAAACGAATTTAATTATGACTTGGGGAGGTTTACGTGGCGGAATTTCAATTGCTTTAGCATTGAGTTTAACGCAAGACATGGAACGCGATTTATTTTTAGTAATTACCTACATCGTAGTCGTTTTTTCAATTTTGGTTCAGGGTTTAACGGTTGGGAAACTGATAAAGAAATTTACACAACAACCAGAGAATATTTAATTGGTAGTTGACAATTCGTAAAATTAAAAAAATGAAATTCAACACAAAAACAATTCACGGAGGTCAAAAACACGAAGAAGCTACCGGAGCTGTAATGCCGCCAATTTTTCAAACATCAACGTATGCACAATCAAGTCCTGGAGTTCATAAAGGATATGCGTATTCAAGAGGTGCAAATCCTACACGAACGGCTTTAGAAGATAGTCTTGCAGCTTTAGAAAATGGCACACATGGTTTTGCTTTTTCATCTGGATTAGCGGCAATAGACTGTGTTTTACGCACCTTAAATCCGGGTGATGAAGTGATTGCGGGTGACGATTTATACGGTGGAACGTACAGAATGTTTACAAGATTATTCATGAAATACGGATTGGAATTTTCTTACGTAGACATGAATCTTGCATCGAATGTTAGGGATGCAATTACACAAAAAACAAAATTAGTTTGGATAGAAACACCCACAAATCCTTTAATGAAAATTGCAGACATCGCAGCAATTTCGTCAGTGGTAAAAGATACAAATTCTGATATTTTAATTGCAGTAGATAATACGTTTGCGACTCCTTATTTGCAGCTACCTTTAGATTTAGGAGCAGATATAGCCATGCATTCTGCAACAAAATATTTAGGAGGTCATTCAGATTTAGTAATGGGCGCTTTAATTGTTAAAGACGCTAAATTAGCAGAAGAAATCCATTTCATTCAGTTTGCAGCGGGTGCAATTGCTGGTCCAATGGACTCATTTTTAGCCTTAAGAGGTATCAAAACATTGCACATTAGAATGCAAAGACATTGCGAAAACGGCAAAGTAGTTGCTAATTTTTTAAAAGATCATGCAAAAGTAGGAATGGTGTATTATCCCGGTTTTGAAAATCATCCAAATCATGTAGTTGCTAAAAAGCAAATGAAAGATTTTGGAGGCATGGTTTCTTTTAAATTAAAAGATGAAAGTAAAGCAGCTGCTTTTAAATTTTTAGAAAGCACAAAGATATTCACACTGGCAGAATCTTTAGGAGGTGTAGAAAGTTTAGTGAGTCATCCTACAACAATGACGCACGGATCAATTCCGGAGCCAGAAAGATTAAAAATCGGAATTACAGATTCTTTAATTCGATTAAGTGTTGGTATTGAAGATGAAGAAGATTTATTGGCTGATTTAGAACACGCTTTGAATCAATAAAAGCTAATATACTTTCGCTTCTAGGGCATTCGAGAACTATTTATTTTGATAAGACCTAAAAAGTTTAGAAATTTTTCAGGTCTTTTTACGAGGGTTATTTATTCAACTATAAAATTTTCTTCTAAGAAAAAATTGGCTCTTAAATCGGCATTATTTATTTCCTTATGATACAAAATGATTTCAGGAAGTTGCTTTTTTAGATAATTTCCAGTGTCCCATTTGTTATTTTTATTTTCATCAATAATAATTCGTATCGTATATTTTTTGGGTTCTAATAAATTAAAAACAATGGATTTAGAAGTGGTTAGAAAATTGCGCTGTACAACGAGGTTTTTTTTAGTTCCTGTAATCAATTCAATAATTAAGTTTTTAGAATTTACATTGCTAACATTCATTGTAATCCTGCCGTAATCTTCGAATTCTTTCGTGATAAAACGATATTTTAAAGTATCATTTTTATTTAAAAAAAGATCATTAAAAGCATCAGGAAAAGCTGTAAAACTGTATTTCTGTTTAGGTTCCTTATCAAAAATAATGCCTATTGTATTTTTCTTTTCAGAAGGTAAGGTTGTGTATTTAACAGCAATTGTATCTTTATCAAAAAGGCTAATTTTACTAGTATCAATCTTTGTGATTGGGTTATTGCTATTTAAAAATAAGGTATCTCTAAAATTTAAAATATTGCTGATAGATGAATTTATAATTAAAGAATCTATTTTGTTTTTGCGCAACCTTACCGTTAAAGTATCTATGAAATTGTTGTTTGAAACCTCGAAATTTAAAGAATCTGCTTCAAAAGGAGTAAACCAAAAGTTTAAAGTGTCTTTGTCAATTTCAAATTTTGAGATACTTTTAAAGTCATCTGGCACTTTAGAAAGTACTTTTATTTGCATGTTTTTTGCATCACCTTCAAAACCAAATTCTATTTTTCCTTTGCTAATTTCTTTTGCTCTTTTAAATTGATAAGGTTGTTCTTCTTTAAATAGAATAATTGGTTTTTTGATAATACTATCTCTTGGAAACTGAATGGTATCTGTACTAAAACCAATTTTTTCCGTTACTGGATTAAAAATATAATCGTTAATAGATTCTTGCAAAGCCAACATTAAATAGTTGCCTTTTCTAAGGTTTGTAAATTTAAAAACAGTAGTATCTAAAGTACTTGTAATGTAATTAGGTTTTTTTTTGTAAATGATAGAATCGTTAAAAGTACTGTCTAATCGATACAATAAAATATTTATATTTTTAGGAGCTTCAACAAGTTTAGCATCTTTTATACTGCCAGAAGTTTTTAACGAATCGATGTACGTTCCTGTAGAAAAAACATACTTAAAATTCTCTAATTTATTGCCTTCGTTATTGTCTTGAACTGCGTTTCCAAAATTAAATATGTAAGTTGTATTTGGCTGTAAAGTGTCTAAAATTTCAATTTTTATGTATTCGCTTGGTGAACCCTGTGGCGAAATTAATGGTAGGTTTTTCATTGGTGGAGAAACTACCAATTGGCTGTTTAAATCTTTTAATACAATGTATTCATTAAAATTAATTTTAATTTCTTTTTTATTAAATTTTACAGTTTCATAAGGCGGAATAGAAGTTACGAACAAAGGCGCTTTTTCATCTTTTGGGCCACCTTCTGGTCTACCGGTTCTTGCGCAATTGGTAACAAAAATAAGTAAGACTGATAAAAAAAGAAATCTATAAACTATTTTCACAAAATTAAATTTGATACAAATTAACAATAATTTTTGAATATAAAATCATAAAACTTACTCTGTATATGCCATGGTTAAAATACTTACGGTACAGTTTTTAGATTTCAGAAATTCTTTTGCACACGCCTCTAAAGTTGCGCCCGTTGTAATAACATCATCAATCAATAAAATATTTTTGTTATTAAAAAAGGAAGGGTGTGTTAAAAGAAACTTTGTGTCAATATTGTTAAAACGCTCAAAACGTGCTTTAAAAGTTTGGGTTTTGGCTGATGAAATTCTGATTAAATAATTTTCTAAATAGACAATTTCTAGGTGCTTGCTTACTGTTTTGCCAAATTTTGTAACCTGATTATATCCTCTTTCTCTTAATTTCTTTGGATGTAACGGCACAGGAACTATATAATCAATGGTTTTAAATTCGTTATTTTCTTTTAAAATTGCACCTAACCAATTCCCAAAGAAAAGACCAATTTCTTCATTTCCTTTGTATTTTAAATCTTGAATTAATTTTTGAGTACTTCCTTTTTTTCTGTAGAGCAATAAAGAAAATGCTTTTTCAATAAGAATTCTTCCATAAAAAGTTTGCGTAACCTTATTATTTTTATAATCTAGAAAACCGGTCAAAGGTAAATCATGCCTGCAAAGAGTACAAATAGTAGTTTCGTTTGCTACTAATTTATCTTCACAAACAGTGCATAATTTAGGATAAAAAAGATGGAAAAAGTCTTTTAAAAGTCTCATCTTTACAGAACAATTTTTTAGAAATATACTTAATTAATAAGAAATAACAATTGTCTAGCCGAATAAATTTTTTAAAAGAAGCCCTGAAAAATATCAATACATTAGGTACTGTTACTCCGAGCTCGAGGTTTCTATCAAAAAGAATGTTGAAAGAAATTAATTTCTCAAAAGCAGATGTTATTGTTGAATTGGGTCCAGGGACTGGTGCAATTACAAAATATATTTTGGAAAATTTATCACCCAAAGCAACCTTAATTTGTTTTGAAATTAATGATAATTTTTATCAGCAATTACAAGCATTACAGCATCCGCGGTTAGTTGTTTTAAAGGCATCCGCAGAAAATATTGCAGATGAATTAAAGAAATTACATATTAATCAAGTAAATTATATTATTTCTAGTCTACCGCTTGCAATAATACCAGATGAAATTTCTAATAAAATATTAGAAAGATCTTTTGAAGCTCTAGAACAGAATGGTACTTTTATACAGTATCAATATAGTTTAAGCTATTTTAAAAAATTGAAGAATGTATTTAAAGAGTCAATTTCATTAGAATTCGAGCCTTTAAATATTCCTCCAGCATTTATTTATCGCTGTAAAAAAGTCGTTTAGATTTTTCTTGAAAAATTTCACTAAACGTGTATCTTTGCGATCATTATGGCAAAACAAGAAGATCACTTTAAAAAAGTTTTATCGCATGCAAAAGAATACGGTTATGTATTTCAATCATCTGAAATATATGATGGATTAAGTGCGGTTTATGACTATGCTCAAAACGGAGTTGAGTTAAAGAAGAATATTAGAGATTATTGGTGGAAAGCAATGGTGCAAATGCACGAAAACATCGTGGGTATTGACGCTTCGATTTTAATGCATCCTACAACATGGAAAGCTTCTGGGCATGTAGATGCTTTTAACGACCCTTTAATTGATAATAAAGACTCTAAAAAACGTTACCGAGCTGATGTTTTAATTGAAGATTATTGCGCTAAAATTGAAGGCAAAATAAATAAAGAAGTAGACAAAGCTGCAAAACGTTTTGGAGACGCTTTTAATAAAGAGGAATTTTTAGCAACTAATGCAAGAGTTGTTGGTTATCAAGAACAAATAAATACGATTTTAGCAAGAATGGGTAAGTCTTTAAGTACTGAAGATTTAGCTGATGTTAAATTGTTAATTGAGGAATTAGAAATTGCAGATCCTTTAACTGGTTCTAGAAATTGGACGGAAGTGAAGCAGTTTAATTTAATGTTTGGAACTCAGATTGGTGCATCCGCAGAAAATTCGACACAAGTTTATTTAAGACCAGAAACTGCTCAAGGTATTTTTGTAAACTTTTTAAATGTTCAAAAATCTGGACGAATGAAAATTCCTTTCGGAATAGCGCAAACAGGTAAAGCCTTTAGAAATGAGATTGTTGCAAGGCAATTTATTTTTAGAATGCGTGAATTTGAGCAAATGGAAATGCAATTTTTTGTAAAGCCAGGCACTCAAAAAGAATGGTATGAACATTGGAAAGAAACCCGTTTAAAATGGCATTTAAGCTTAGGAATGGGTCCAGAAAATTATCGTTTTCACGACCATGATAAATTGGCTCATTATGCAGATGCAGCAGCAGATATCGAGTTTAATTTTCCCTTCGGATTTAAAGAATTAGAAGGAATTCACTCACGTACAGATTTCGATTTAAAAGCACATGAAGAATATTCTGGCAAGAAATTACAGTATTTTGATTATGAAGAAAATAGAAGTTATACCCCTTATGTGGTAGAGACTTCTATTGGTTTAGATAGAATGTTTTTGGCTGTTTTCTCTAACTCTTTAGTAGAAGAAGATTTAGAAAACGGAACGAGCAGAACTGTTCTAAAATTACCAGCGGTTTTAGCACCTTTTAAAGCAGCAATTTTACCTTTGGTTAAAAAGGATGGCTTACCAGAAGTTGCTCGTGAAATTTTGGAAGATTTAAAATGGGATTTTAATGTTTTTTATGATGAAAAAGATGCTGTTGGGAAACGGTATAGAAGACAAGACGCAAACGGAACGCCTTTTTGTATTACGGTAGATCATGATACGTTAGTAGATAATACTGTAACGATTAGATATAGAGATTCTATGGAGCAAAAACGCGTTGCAATAGTAGATTTAAAAGGAATAATTAAAGAAGCAGTTGCCGTTAAAACGTGGTTGCAAAAAATGTAGAAACATTGTTTCTTTAGGGATAAAAAAAATCCGTTAGAAAATTATTTTCTAACGGATTTTTACTTTTTATTAGCAAGGTTTAAAGCTTCGTTTTAAAATCTCCAACCAACATTTAAACCAATTCTTGGAACGATAACAGGTGAGTTAGAACCAAATAAATTACGACCAAGTCCACCATACAAATCAATTGTTAAGCCACCGCTTGCAATGTATTTTGTACCTACAGCAATACCTAAAGCGCCATCTGTATATTTTTCATAACTTATTTCCGGGTTCCCAATACTTATAACTTTATACTTTCCAGAATTTATTCCCAAAAAACCTTCACCAAACAAATTCCATTGAGAGTTTGTTGTAAAATAATGACGATAATACGGAGTAATCATCGTGTTTTCATTGTATCTAAAATTAGTAGATTGTTCTGCTAAATTGAATAACGCGGAAATTCCAATAGAAGATTCGTCTGTTAAATATTTTTCGTAAGAAAATTCGATGCTTTTAATTATTAGGGCATCAGCAATGTCTAATTTTAGTTCTTGTTGTGCAAAGCCAAAAGAACCTATAAATAAAGTAAAAATTAAAACTATTTTTTTCATAGGATGTATTTTTATTTAATAACTTTTCATTGATAGTAAAAGTATGGTACAAAAATAAGAAATTTTAATAGGGTTTTTTAAAACCTGTATCCTAAAGAAATTCCGCCTCTAGTAATTAAATCGTTATCTAGAGGACTATTATTATCGTTATTAAAAAGGTTTCTACCAACACCACCATATATTTCTGCAGTAAATCCAGATTTTATTATAAATTTTCCACCAACAGAAACACCAAGAGCAAAGTCTGTTTCTTTTATTGGTTGATTTGGGTTATAATTCCCAATGTAATCATAGTAATAGTCGTCTTTATAAGTGTTTAGCATTCCAAAACCTTCTACAAAGAAACCTCTTGCAAATCTTGTTTCAGAAAAAAACCATCTATAATAAGGCGTTATAGAGAATTTTTTAGGGTAGTACAAATTATCATTAACATCATTAAAATTATAGAAAACTCCAACACCAAAAGAAGAGTCTTTGTTTAATAAATATTCATAAGAAACGTCCAAAGAAGAGAACACAATTAAGCTAAATGCATTTAATTTTATTTCATATTTTTTATTAATGTCTTGTGGATATGTTTCTTCTTTTTCTTGAGCAAATGATATTGTGGTTGTAAATAAAAGAATAAATAAAACGATTTTTTTCATGGTCTAATTTTTTAGATATTAATTTAGCTAAAGTATCAAAAAGCATTCTAAGAAAGTCAAAAAATAGCTTTTAATTGTTTAATTTTCTTTTTTTTAGGAGTACTTGATCTTCAGTTTTAAAAAATGAATTTAGTTTTTTTGATTTAAAAATGATTTAAAAATGATTTTATTGATTGTGGGCTTATTTTACTATTCAGAAAAACTATTTAATAACATAAAAATACCTTTGGTCAGTATTTTTTTGTTTTCTAATACCGCATAATTTTTTACTTGTACATAATTCTCGTCTTGCAAACCAACATTTAATTTCACTTTTTTAAACTGATACTTATTATCCTTTTTATCTTTTAAAACTAAAGCAAAATAGTTGTCCTCGTTTTGTATAATGGCACTTTTTGGGAGCGAAATCTTTTTTTTAGAATCGCAAATGATATCTGCCTCTACAAACATTCCTGTAATAAATTTCGTCTTTTCTTCTTCATGTATATGACCATGAACTTTAATTGTTCTGTCATTACTGACAGATGTGCCAACCAAATACACTGCTGCATCATGCACTTTATCTGACGCTTCAGGCACTTTAAAAAGTATTTTTTGTTCTTTTTTAATCTTTAAAATATCTTTTTCAAAAACGGATAATTCAAGATGAATATGATTCGTATTCACAATTTCTAACAGCTCATTTGCAGAAGATATAAAGGTGCCATTGCTTACATTTACTTTAGTTATATATCCATTTATAGGCGCATATAAATTTATGGTGGATGTTATTTCTCCTCGTCCAACAGCATTTGGATTAATATTTATCATTTGTAATTTTTGACGTAAACCATTATAAGTTGCCAAATTACTTTTGTAGCTACTTTCTGCTTTTAGGTAGTTTTTTTGCGATGTAATTTGTTCATCAAACAATGTTTTTTGTCGAGTATATTCGTTTTCTAGATAGATAAGTTGTTCAGCAACTTCTAAATATTGTTGCTGTATCTCTACAAATTCAATGCTTTCTAAACTAGCTACTAATTGACCTTTTGTTACTTTGTCACCAATTAAAAGCGGAATTTTAGTTACATATCCACCTATGAAAGTATTTACACTGAATTTATTTTCTGGCGGAACGTCTATCATACCGTTTGTTCTTATCACAGTGTTAAAACTTTGTTCAGAAAGTTCGCCGAATTCCATTTTTTCGCTTTCAAACTGGGCTTTACTAATCGTAATTTTGCTTTCGTTAACCGCGGCTTCTACTTTTTTAGTTGTATTTTTCTCTTGATGTCCACAAGCTAGAAAAGCGAATGAAAATAGTACTATATATAAATGTTTCATTTTTAAAATGTATTTAAAATAAGATGATTAATGTTGATAACAGTTTGGTTATGTGCATTTAAATTTTCTAAATATGACAACTCAATTTCTTTTGCAGTTTCTACACTTTGTATGTATTGAAAAAAGTCTATTTCGCCTTCTTTATAAGTAAGGTTGGCGGTTTTTATAATCTCATTTTTAAGAACTTTCCCTTCATTTTCGTAATAATTTACAGCCTCTGCATATTTTTTTAAGGTTGCTAAAAGCGCATTGTATTGAGCCTCTAACTTTGTTTTATAATCTTGCTTTTCTTCAGAAACAATTTCTTGGGCTATTTTTGAAGCTTTGATTTTTGAACTATTACCAGAAAATAATAACGGAATTTTTAAACCCAATTGATATCCTTGTATGTTCGTATTTAGTTGGCTATTCGTTCCTTGAAAATACTCCAAACTAATATCTGGCAATAAACTTTGTTTCTCTTTTTTAGTCAGAGCTTGCTGATAGTTTTTTGCATCTTCAAAATAGAGCAACCCTAAATTCTCTTTAGTAGAAAAAGTTTTAATCGCTAGCTTTTGAAGCGGTTGGTCTAAAATATGTAAAGAATCTATTTGCACAACAGCTTTTAATTGTTCTGTTGAAAACAAAACTTCTTGTAACGCTTGATTATATTGAGTTTTTAGTTGTTTTTGTTTTGACTTGGCGGTAATCATTTCTAAATAATTGGTTTCACCTAGCTCAAATTTACGTTTTGCTTTTGTTGCAAAATCCATATACAAACTATCTAAAAAACGATAGGTTGTAACTTTATTTTTTGCATAACTAAGCTGATAATAATTAGTATAAACTGCTTTCTGAATTTGTAAAAGCTGCAAACTGTAGTGAGTTTCTTCGATACTCACTCTTGCTTTTTGTACCCTTTTATCAGCAAAATAAACCGTTGGAAATTTAAAATCTTGCGCAATTCCAAATACTTTTAAAGGCTGATTATTTATAGCTAAATTATTTTCGTCATAACTATAATAAACAGCAGTTTTATCAAAGCTAAATGCGCTTCCAATTAATGCATTATGCTCTGCTACTTTTAGATTAGAAGCTTTTAAACTCGCATTATTTTTTATTGCTAAAGCTAAAGTTTCTTCTAAAGTTAGTTTGCTTTGTGCAGAACTACTTAGGATAAAAAAGAAACCAAGAATAGTTAGAATGGCGTTTTTATTCATTTTAATAGCTTTTTTTTCTTCAAACCATGCATATAAAACGGGTAATACGATTAATGTTAAAATGGTTGCAGTTACCAAACCACCAACAACAACAGTTGCTAATGGGCGTTGCACTTCTGCACCAGCATTTGTGGAGATAGCCATTGGTAAAAAACCGAAAGCAGCTGCAGCAGCAGTTAATAATACAGGTCGTAAACGTTCTTTTGTTCCTCTTTTTATACGTTCTTCGATGTCTTCAACACCTTCTTCTTTAAGTTCTTTAAAATGCTCAATCAATACAATTCCGTTAAGAACCGCAATCCCGAAAAGGGCAATAAAACCAACCCCTGCAGAAATACTAAAAGGTAAATCGCGAATCCAAAGTAATAAAACACCACCAACGGCAGAAAGCGGAATGGCAGAATAGACCAATAAAGCTTCTTTTACAGAACCAAATGCAAAGTATAAAAGCAGAAAAATTAGAGCTAAAGCGACAGGTACAGCTACCATTAAACGCGCTTTAGCGCTTTGCAGGTTTTCAAATTGCCCTCCATACGTTACTTTGTATCCAACAGGTAATTTTAGTTTACGACCAACAATCGCTCTTACATCATCAACAACGGATTGCAAATCTCTATTTCTAACGTTCACGCCAATTACAATTCTACGTTTTGTGTCATCTCTTGAAATTTTGGCAGGTCCAGTTGTATATTTAATTTCTGCCAGTTCGCTTAGCGGAACTTTAGTTCCATTTGGGGTGTCTATATATAAATGCTGAAGGCTTTCCAGATTTTTTCTATTGTTTTCATCTAAACGCATTACTAAATCGAATCGTTTTTCACCCTCAAAAACATTTCCAACAGTACTACCAGCAAATCCCATGGTAATCATTTGATTTACATCAGCAATATTTAAACCATAACGCGCAATTTTACTTCGGTTAAAGGTTACGCTCATCTGTGGCAAACCATCTACTTTTTCTATAATAATGTCAGAGGCACCATCAATATTTTTAATGAGTTCCTTTACTTCGTTTGCTTTGCTTGCTAAAACGGACAAATTATCACCAAAAATTTTAATAGCTACATCTGCTCTAACTCCGGTAATCAACTCGTTAAAACGCATTTCTATAGGTTGCGTAAATTCTACCTCCATACCTGGAATAATAGCTAAAGCTTCTTTAAATTTATCCGCTAATTCGTCTTTGCTTTCGGCAGAAATCCATTCGTCTTTTGGTTTTAATTTGATAATGACATCGCTTTCTTCCATAGACATTGGGTCTGTAGGAACTTCCGCAGCACCAATTCTACTGACTACTTGATCCACTTCTGGAAAATTATCTAAAAGAATTTGCTCAATTTTAGTAGTAATTTCTATGGTTTTACCAAGGGATGTTCCTGTTTTTAATACTGGTTGAATCACAAAATCACCTTCATCTAAGGTAGGAACAAATTCGCCGCCCATTCTACTAAATAGAAAAACGCTAGACGCTAATAAGAATATTGCAAAACCAATAACGATTTTTTTGTGCTGTAATGCCCAATTAATAGATGGACTGTACCATGAGTTTAAAGCTTTCATTAATCGAACAGAAATGTTCTTTTCGCTTTGTTTTTGAGGTTTTAAAAAAAGTGAAGATGCCACGGGAACATAGGTTAAACATAGCAACATGGCACCAATTAGGGCAAAACTAAAAGTAAGTGCCATAGGTCGAAACATTTTACCTTCTACGCCATTTAAAGATAAAATGGGAATGAATACGATTAAAATGATTAATTGTCCAAAAATGGCGGAGTTCATCATTTTTGAAGCACTTTTAAGTGTAATGGCATCAATTGCTTGTTGTTTTACTTCTGCCGAAAGAGATTTTAGTTTGTCACTTTCTCTAATAATCCGAAATGCAATAAACTCTACAATAATAACAGCACCGTCAATGATAATTCCGAAATCGATGGCACCCAAACTCATTAAATTGGCATCCACACCAAAGATATTCATCAATGAAATTGCAAATAATAAACTTAAGGGAATTACAGAGGCTACCACTAAACCAGAACGTAAATTACCTAATAATAGAACGACTACAAATATTACAATCAATGATCCTAAAATCAGGTTTTCCGATACCGTAAATGTGGTTTTGTCAATCAGTTCACTACGTTCTAAAAATCCATTAATATAGACACCTTCTGGCAAACTACTCTGTATTTCGATAACGCGTTCTTTGACAGCATCAATAATGGCTTTAGAATTCCCATCTTTCAGCATCATAATTTGGCCAAGTACTTTTTCACCTTCACCATTTCCTGTGATAGCGCCAAAACGAGTTGCGCTTCCAAAACCAATTTTGGCAACGTCTTTAACGTAAATAGGTGTGCCCTCATTTTTAACGACAATATTGCCAATATCCTCTAAACTTTTTATCAAACCTTCGCCTCGAATAAAAAAGGTTTCGTTGGTTTTTTCAATATAACCGCCACCTGCAACACTGTTGTTTTTTTCTAAAGCATCATAGATTTCAACCACCGAAACTTGCATTGCATTTAGTTTATTCGGATTTATAGCAACTTCATATTGCTTTAAAAGTCCGCCCCAAGTATTCACTTCAACAACACCAGGAATCCCTGAGAGCTGACGTTTAACTACCCAATCTTGAATGGTGCGTAGTTCGGTTGTTGAATATTGGTCTTCATAACCTGGTTTTACATCTAAAATATATTGGTAAATTTCGCCCAAACCAGTTGTTATTGGACCCATTTCTGGTGTACCAAAATCTTGAGGTATTTTTTCCGATGCCGACTTAATCTTTTCCGCAATTAATTGTCTTGGTAAATATGTACCCATGTCGTCGTCAAAAACAATAGTAACTACGGATAATCCAAATTTTGATACGGATCTAATTTCTTCTACACCAGGTAAATTAGCCATCTCTAACTCAACAGGATAGGTAATAAATTGTTCGATATCTTGGGTAGATAAGTTGCGTGATGTGGTAATCACCTGCACTTGGTTATTGGTAATATCTGGCACGGCACCAATAGGTATTTGAGTTAATGAAAAAATACCAAAACCGACAATAAATGCTGTAAAAATGAAAATAAGCAGCTTATTTTTTAAGCTGAATTTTATAATGTTTTCTAACATAATTCATAAATAATTTAAGAAATAATAAAGGCCTATTTTAAAAACAGGATTAAGAATCTAAAATAATTTATGCGCACTTGGGTGGTTGAAAAATAGAAGGTTTTTCGAAAAAAGAAAGAGACTCTTTATAAGAATAATTTGGTTTAGATTCTAAAATAATAGTATCTTTTATCTCAAAAAGAGTATTGCTAAAGCTAAAATCTGTAATGTGATGTGTGCAATTGTGTGTATTATGTTTAAAAGGTAAATCTTTATGCTCTTTATGCTCTTTTTTAGCTAAAAGATCTTGAGTTCCATAATGTTCAGATAAAAACTCAAAAAAACTATCTCCATATTTTTCTTGATGAAATTGTGCGTGTTCTAACAATACATTTAGTTTAGAAAATGATTCTACATCAACATTTAGACTCTGAAGCAGAATCAAATTTGATAAGAGTATTGTTATGAATTTCGTCATTGAGTTGCGAATTTAATTTATTTTTAGGTGTAAATAAAATATATCAACTTAGAAATTTGCTCTCAATTGCACACTTCCTGTGTGAATTGTTTTAGAATTTTCACTTTTTCTTCCTAAATAATTAAGGTTTAGATTTAAAAAGGAGTTTAACTTCTGATTAAATAACAAGCTCCACGTGTAATTTTTTCCATTCTGTAAGCCTTCTAACATTTGATATGCAACTGGCGTATTTGCACTTCCTGTAAAATCATTTAAAAACACATTTACATTTGCAGAAATCTGATTTTGCTTTTTACTGATATAAAAATATTCCATTCCGAATTTTTGTTGATTTAATTCTTCAAAATCTTGCAGTTTATTTTGCTTGTTTTTAAAATGATAAAACGCAGAAAATCGATTGTTATCATTGTATAAAAAAGTAAGTTTTGGCTGAATTTCTTTTGCATCAATTTTGTAATTTCTATTGATAAAATTTTCAGTCTCTAAGGTGTTTATCGATGTTTTACCCAAAAGGTCTATCAACCATAAATCTGCAAATTTATGCGCATACTCTAGTTGGTGAAGTTTGATGTTATTTTCTTGATTACCAATAAAATACTGTTGTTTTATTTTAGAATCACCAAATGTAAAAGTTACACTGTTTTTTTGTAAATCTTTGTTGAAAAACAAACTGTTTCTAACACTTAGATTTAAACCAATTAACGAGTTTTCATCAAAATTAAATGGATTTAATCGAAACGAATTTCCAGTTCTTTCTTGTTCGTTTGCAACGGATAAAAAACTTTGATTGTAAAAATGAGAAATCAGTTTTTTAACACCAGTTTTATTTGACCATTTTCTAGGATTTACAGTTATATTTTGCTGAAATTTTGCACGTTGCGTTGCGATAAAACGCAAGTTTGGTTTTGGCAATCGCAAATAGTTGGCTTGGTCTTGAAATTGTGCAATTTCAAACTCATTAAAATCTTGCACACCGTCATTATTGTAATCAATCCAAGTGTAAAAACCAAAACCAGGCTCTGTTTTTACATAAATATAATCTTGTCTTGGAACATTCCCCGAGGAAGTTTTGTACACAGAATTTAAAAGAATAAATTCATTAAATAATTTCTGATTAAAAACTACCCTTGAATTCAAGTTTTTTTCATCTTCTGTAAAGTAGTTTTTCGTGATTCTGTAATTTGCAAACACACTTAAATCTGTGTTTTTATTTTGGATGAGTTTACTGTTGATGTAAACCGTTTTTCTGTTGTTAATTTCAGTAAATTCATTTAACTTAATACTGTCATTATTTCTATAATTAATACCGATTTTTGCAAAAATTTTAGTTGAATCTCCAATGCCAAAATAACCTTCGTATTCTTTAAAACGATGGCTTGTAGTTACAAAATTCTGCGTATTAATATTTTTTCTGCTGTTGGTTTCAAAATTCACAAAAGCACCAATCCAAGAATTTTTTAAACTTTGTTCGGCTTTTGCGCTGGCTCTAAAAAAGGAATTATCTTCTAGTGTAGAGGTGTTTTCTAAAAAGCTTCCATCAACAAAAACAGCGGTATTATTTAACTTTAATTTCGATTTTAGTTCATGTTTAGTTCCTTTAAACACATCGGTATAATTTAGATTGTTAAAGCGATACAGTACAAAATCATCTTTTTTATTTTGCAAACGTACTTCGGATTGAAAATAGTTTTTTGTGGCATTATTGGTTAAAATATTCCAATCTCTATTAAATTCCACGGTTTCCCAACGCTGAATTGTTCTAAAATTTTTGTGTGCAAACTCATAATTGATATTACTTTTTAATTGCCATTTTTTATCAATTAAAACTTGTTGCCAACCAACTTTTGCCGCTAATGCCTTATTTTGATTGTCATCTATAGTAGAAAACAAATTGGCATCGTTATTACTCAAAGCAATTTCTGAATTAAATTGCGTCTTTTCTGTATGATTATAGTCTGATTTTACAATAAAAAACTGCGATTTTGTTGGTGCAATTAAATTCACAATAGGCTGATAATCTCCTTGATTTACACCTACAAAAACAAAAATAGTACCAATAGCGATGCTTCTATCTAAATTATAATCGCCCCTATTTGCACCAACATTTGTAAACGTTACATTGTACAATTCATTGGTTTCTACTTTGGAATATTCAAAGTTTTCTACAGCTCCGATTGTTACTTTTTTGTACAAAATTTTATTCTCATTATACGTGTCTAAAAAAGCACTCTCAGAAAACATTGCATCGGTATTGTTGCCAGCATTTGCTAAAATTTGTTTTTGTTCGATGGTTAAATTTTGTTGTATTGGTTGATTTTTAGCATCATTTTCCGAATATAAATAACCAGCAATAGTTAGTTTTTCACTTTCATAAGATACTTCATTATAGGTGATAAAACGGGTGTAATTTCTATCTGAATATTGAAATTCTATCGTAATTCTCATATCATTTGTAATAGGGAATATAGTAGTAAAGGAAATTTCGGCTAAATTATAGTTGATCGTATAGTCTGCATTTTCTCCGCGCTTTAAGGGAATTCCGTTTGCATAAACGCTTTCACTTCCTTCAATAATTAAAATTGCAGCTTCATTATTTGTGCCAAAAAGTTTGTACGGACCTTGGTTTCCTTCAACGCCAACAAATCTAAAATTATTAAATTTCCCTCGCACAGCGGCTCCTGATGCAGCTACTTTTAAGTTGTCATTGATGTTTGCTTCAACCTCTAAACCAGCAACTTGTTTTGTGAAAGGTAAAAAGAAACTTTTATTATTTTTAAGCGAGATATCACCCGCTTTTACACGCCAATTATCGCTGAACATTTCAATAAAAATTCGATCAAAATCTGTGATATTTTGCGAATATCCATTTTCTTGAATCGGAATATTGGTGTCAAAAATATTAGCTCTTAAAGTAACATCCTTAGAAAGTTTACCAGATATTTCTAAATCTAAAGCCGAGTTTGTAACCGCATTTTGGTTGTTACCGGAAGTAAGGCCTCTCGTAATAAAACCTTTGGTTTCTAAACCTTCAAAGAGCTTGATTTCGGATGCTTTTTTATTGGTAGTTAAACTGTATAAAACGCCATTATTAGTCGTGTTTTTTATGATGAGTTTTTCATCAAAAGGAGCATATATTTTAGTTACAAATTCTGGAAACCTAAAATATTCAACGGTAATTTCTGAATATTTTTTTGAGTTTATAATTAAGACTGCTTGGTTAAAATCTATTTTGTAATTTGAAGAAGAAAGCTCTTTTTTTGAAACATCAAGGATTTTAAATGTTTGAGAATTGATAGGGACAGAATCCAATTGAATGGTGTCTGTTTTTACTTCAATAATTTTTTTTCTAAAATCTTTAGATATTGTTTGCGATTGGACAGAAAGTCCAATAAGAAAAATCAAAAAGAAAATATTTTTTTGAAACATATAAAACAATATCTAAGGAACGTAAAAATATGTTTTTTATGTTTTAATAGATTTAATTTAAAAAAGAGATTGTTGTTTTACGGGGTTTTCATGCGCCAACAACCATTTTTTACGCCAAATTCCGCCTGCATAACCTGTTAAAGAACCATCAGAACCAATAACTCTGTGACACGGAATAATAATCCAAATTGGGTTTTTGCCATTTGCAGAAGCAACAGCGCGTATCGCTTTTACATCACCCAAAGCTTTACTTTGTTCTGCGTAACTTCTCGTTTTTCCGTAAGGAATGTCTAATAAAGATTGCCACACTTTTATTTGAAATTTAGTTCCTTTAGGGTTAACGGTTAAATTAAAACTGGCTCTTTCGCCTTTAAAATATTCTTTAACTTGTTTAACACATTCTTGCAAACACGTGTGGGTTTCTGCATTTAGGAGTTCATCAGAAATGGCGTCATCATCTAAAACAGAAACAGCCTGAATTCCGTTTTCATTGCCAATAATTTTTGCAATTCCTAAAGGCGTTTTGTAATAGGTGGTATATGAATTCAAATTATTGGATGTTTTCAGCATCAAAAGTAATAAAAACTATTCGTTTTCTTGTGAATCCTTTGTAAAACTCATTTATTTTGTATATTCTCAATCAATTATAAATCAAGTAATTAGATTATTTTTTAAAAAGTTATTCATTTTTTCGGTAGGGTAAAGCTAAACGAAATACATTAATAAACAGAAGCACGAATCAATAAGTAATAACAATTTAAAAATCAATAATTATGAGAAATTCAATATTAAAAACAGCAATTTTAGCTTTAGTAGTATCCTTTGCATCTTGTTCTGAAAACGGAGAAAGTATGGCAGATGACTCACAAACAAGAAACACGAAAGTTTCTATTACAGATGCACCAATTGACAACGCAGAGGTAAGTGGCGCTTTTGTAACGATTACAGATGTAAAAGTTGACGGAGTTTCTATTCAAGGGTTTACAACTACTACAATAGATTTAATGACTTTACAGAATGGAACAAAAAAAGTACTAGGAGATTTAGATTTAAACGTAGGCGCAATGTCTAGTGTTAGTCTAATTTTAGATTATGATATGGATGCGAATGGCAATGCTCCTGGAAGTTATATTAAAACAAAAAATGGTTTAAAACACAAATTAAAAGCTGCTAGTAACGAAATTAAGATTTCAGAAAAAGTAGAAGTATTAGCAAGTACTGCAAACGAAATTATTATTGATTTCGATTTAAGAAAAACAATAATTGCATCGAATACTATTCAAAGTGATTTCGATTTTGTAACTGATTTCGAATTATCTAAAGGTATAAGGGTAGTTAATAATGAAGGAGCTGGTACGGTTTCTGGTTCAGTTTCTGATGGCAATAATACAGCGGAAACTATTGTAGTATTTGCTTACAAAGCTGGTGTTTATACAGAAGCGGAAGCGAGCGGACAAGGGTCAAGTAATGTGCAGTTTGTAAATGCAACTACAAGTACAATTGTTGCTTCAAATACTACTTATGAACTAAATTTTTTAAAGGAAGGCGATTACGAAATTAAGTTTGTTGCTTTTGAAGATTCAAATAATGATGGCAAGCTAGAGTTTAAAGGAATGTTAAACGTAGAAAGTATAATAGGATTAAATGTAAATAGTTTAAAAGTATCCTCAAATACGAACGTTAATTTATTGATTAATGTAAAAGGCATAAAATAAGACAACTCCCAATTCTTTTGTAAGACCCGATTTAAAAATCGGGTTTTTTTGCGTTAGTTTAAAAGTTGACTAGTTCGTTAAAAATAGTATCTATGTTCTTACGAATTAATTGGACTAGAAATTGCAAATAAGATTATAAATACAAAGTATTTTTTCATAAAGTTACACATTAAAAATATCTTTAGAATTTTGAGTGGTAATTTCTGCAATTTCATTAAAACCGATGCCATAAATGTCTACTAGTTTATCTACAACATTTGTAATATAAGAACTTTCATTTCTTTTTCCTCTAAAAGGAACGGGTGCTAAGTAGGGTGAATCCGTTTCTAAAACAATGTGTTTTAGATCTATTTCATTTAGAAATGTATCTATTTTTCCGTTTTTAAAAGTGGCAACTCCGCCAATTCCTAATTTCATATTGTACGAAATAGCCTGTTTTGCTTGTTCTAAAGTACCGGTAAAACAGTGGAAAATTCCGCGTAAATCGTCACTTTTTTCAGATTCTAAAATCTCAAAAATTTCATCAAAAGCGTCTCTACAATGAATTACAATTGGTAATTTTTTTTCTTTTGCCCATTTAATTTGAGTTCTAAAAGCTTCTTGTTGTTGTTGAAGAAAACTTTTATCCCAATATAAATCGATTCCAATTTCGCCAATAGCGTAAAAATTTCTTTTATCAATCCAATTTTTTACGTGAACAAGTTCTTCTAAATAATTTTCTTTTACCGAAGTTGGATGCAAACCCATCATTAAAAACACTTCATTAGGGTTTTCCTTTTCCAAAGAAAACATACTTTCGGTGTAAGAAGAATCTATGGCAGGTATAAAAAAACGTGAAACGCCGGCGTCTTTTGCACGCTGCATCATAGCTTTTCTATCGTCATTAAACTGTTCTGCGTATAAATGTGTATGCGTATCTGTAATCATTTTTTAGTTTGATTTTCATCAACAAAACTACTAAATATTACTGTTTAGAATACTATTGTTGTACATTTTATAAAACGTACCTTTGCACAAAATTAAAAGAATGACTTTTAAAGATTTAGACTTATCAAATCAGTTACACTATGCGATTGAAGATTTGCGTTTTGAAAACCCAACGCCAATTCAAGAGCAAGCATTTTCTGTAATTAGATCTGGTAAAGATGTTGTTGGAATTGCCCAAACAGGAACAGGAAAAACATTTGGTTATATGTTGCCAATTTTAAGAGATTTAAAATTCTTAAAAACGCAGCATCCAAGAGTTTTGGTGTTAGTTCCTACGCGTGAATTGGTTTTACAAGTTGTAGATGAAATAGAAAAACTGGCAAAATATTTGAATGTTCGTGTTTTGGGAGTTTATGGAGGAACGAATATCAATACTCAAAAACAAGGAATTGCGCAAGGTCAAGATATTATTGTGGCAACTCCTGGACGTTTATATGATTTAGCGTTGAGCAATGTTTTAAAGCTAAAAACGATTCAGAAATTGGTGATTGATGAAGTGGATGTCATGCTAGACTTAGGTTTTAGGTTTCAGCTGATGAACATTTTCGATTTGTTACCAGAAAAAAGACAAAATATTCTATTTTCTGCAACCATGACAGAAGATGTAGATGCTTTGATTGATGATTTCTTTAAAAATCCAGAAAAAATTTCTGTAGCAGTTAGTGGAACACCTTTAGATAATATAGAGCAAGTTTCTTACAATATTCCTAACTTTTTTACGAAAGTAAATGTATTACATCACTTTTTAAAAGACAGACAAACTTATCATAAAGTATTAATTTTTGTTGCTTTTAAAAGAAGTGCAGATTTACTTTTTAAACATTTAGAAGAGGTTTTTGGGAACGAGTTGTGTATTATACATTCTAATAAAACACAGAATTATAGAATACGTTCTATTCGTCAATTTGATGAAGGTAAAAACAGAATTTTAGTTGCTACAGATGTAATGGCACGTGGTTTAGATTTTGATAACGTTAGTCATGTTATCAATTTTGATACGCCAGATTTTCCTGAAAATTATATGCACAGAATTGGTAGAACCGGTAGAGCAGAAAAAGCGGGAAAAACTATTTTGTTTTCAACAGAAAAAGAGCTCGAAAACAAAGAGACTATTGAAGCATTAATGGATTATAAGATTCCTGTTTTAGAGCTCCCTGAAGGCGTAGAAATCTCGAAATTATTAACAGAAGATGAACGTCCAAAAGAAGATAGCCAGCAATCTAAAAACAGAACAGCTTTAGAGTTTGTACCTGGAGCATCTTTTCATGAAAAGAGCGAAAAGAATAGCAAAACCAATCAAGGAGGTTCTTATAGAAGAGAAATTGCTAAAAAATATAAGAAGCCAAAAACAAGAGGAGATAAAAACTACAATTTACGTAATAAGAAAAAGTAATGCAGATTTTAAAAGCGCAAGAATTGCATAATTTGGCAATGAATATCGTTGGCGAAAAGTTGCAAGAAATGGGGTATGAGTTCCAAGCAATTAATAGCCAGCTAAAAAGACATCCACAGTTTGTGTTATTTAAAAAAGGAGAACCAACCATCTTTGTGTTGGTAAAAACATCCAGTAATTTGCAAAATCCAAATGAGTATGATACCGTTTGGATGGAAACTTTTAAAGAACATGCCAAAAATCAAAATGCTAAAGTATGGTTTGCTGGTGTGGGGATTGCCAATGCAGAAAGTGTAGAAAGTCCGGTTTTTAAAGACCAACCATATTATGTTGCTTTTGATGATTTTGTAAAGATTTTGGAGTAGGTTCGTTTAACGTATTTGTGTATGGTTAGTTGCGAGTTTTAAGCACCAAAGTTAGCAAATAAAACACAGATAGAAAGTCCGCAAGGACTTTCGTAAATTGGCAGAAACCAAGCAATTAATTATACACGGTGTTAGCAAACGTTTTTATTCTTCTTCAATTTTTTTAAATAGTTCAGTTTTTTCTCGTTCACTAATATCCTTTCTTGACATAACTTTATTTCTATATTCTGTTTTATAATATTCTGACATTTTGAGATTATTGAGCTGATTATAGTATCCAATAAGTTCTAAATCAAAATCAGGATAATTAGGATAATACTTTTGCCCTAGTTTAATAAAGTCAATAGCTGTTTGAATGTCTTTTTTCTCATATCCAAAAGAACTCGCTAATGAAAATATATGAGTTAGGTTAGGATTTACCTCAAACCCTAATTTTTTACCTGTTTGTTCTAAATCAGATTTAAATTCCTCTATTGGCTTTTCGATAGTATCTTTTTTTAACTTGATATAAAACCAGTTATTTAGGATTGAATTATAATCAGCGTATGCGTCCATAAAAATAGAAGGTGCTGAAACCCAATAGTTGGTCATATGGTTAGCGTTTTTGCTTTCGGCAAAACGTCCTACAAAGTTTTTTGGCATTTCGGTTTTGGAAATATAATCAGATACATCTTTACATTCAGTTAGATATGTTTCTTCTTCCAAAGTGCTTCCAGCAGTAAAATAATAATTAAACTTATTAAGAAAATTAGAAGAGTCTGAAATATAAGATTTGAAATTCTCAATAGACAAAGGTTTATTATTGTAAAATCCACTTAACGCAATTGCGATATCAATTTTTTTACTTTGTTTTGTGGTTAAATAATTGACTAAAAAAGCAGTCCTTGAATGTCCAACAAGAGTTATATAGTCGTTTGCTTTAAACTCTTTTTGAAGTTTTGGAATAAGTTCATTAAAAAGAAACCTTTCCATTCTTTCAATACCTAATAAAGAATCGTTTTTATTTTTCTGACTAGAAGTTAAGTAATACCTATTATTGCGATTAAAAGGCACTCCAATTATAATTGTTTCTGGTATTTGAGATTCATTAGTCAATAAATCAATTGAATTTATTATTTGAGGATACGTTCTTTCGTGTTGACTATCAAAAATTATTGTGATTGGATATTTTGTTGATTTTGCTGAAAAGTTAAATGTTTCCGGAATATGTAGGTTAAGACTTACTGTTTCTTTTAGAAAAACGGATTTAATTTTTAAGCTATCATTGGAATAACCTAAATAGTTTTGACCAAGTGTAATGTTTGTAAAAAACAAAACAATTATTATAAGTTTTACTATTTTCATTTTAATATTTGCTAACTATAATGATAAGGTGAGTTTTAATTCATTTTATCAGAAGTTAAACGAAGTTAGTGGTTTTTTTTGAGAAAGTCAAGTTTAAGAAATCATCTAAAAAAGTAAAACCCAACTCATTTGAGTTGGGTTTTAAAATAATGTAAAGTTTAAAAATTATTTAGTAGCATCTTGCTCTAACAATTCAAAGAATTGATTTAATTTAGGCATGATAATAATTTTTGTTCTTCTGTTTATAGATTTATTTGCAGCAGTATCATTTGGTGCTAAAGGAATATATTGACTTCTACCCGCAGCAATTAATCTTTCTGGTTGAACACCGTATTTATATTGTAAAATTCTTGTAATTGAAGTAGCTCTCAAAGCAGATAAATCCCAGTTATCTTGAATGATATCTCTTTTTATTGGAGTGGTGTCTGTATGGCCTTCAATCATCACTTCCATAGTAGGTTGGTCATTAATTACTTTTGCAATCTTTTCTAAAACAGTATATGCTTTATCAGTTACATTATAGCTTCCGCTTTTAAATAATAATTTATCCGAAATTGAGATAAAAACGACCGTTTTTTCAACGTTTACCTCGATATCTTCATCTCTAATCCCATCAGTTAAGTTTTTAGTTAAATGAAACTTAATAGCTAGATTTAATGAGTCTTTTTGAGTCATTGCTTCTCTAATACCATTAATGTACTTGTCTTTTTCACTTAATTGAGAAATAACAGTTTTAATATTGTCAGAAGAAGATTGTGTTAAAACAGTTAAGTTTTCAACTTGTTTTAAAGCTGTTTTTTTATCCTCTTGTAAATATTTTATTTGCTCTAACAAAGTAAAAACCTTGGTAGATTCTCTTTCATTGTCAATTAAACATTTTTGTAAATTTGCTTTTAGATCTACTAATTCTGTTTTAGATAAATCGTGTTTTGTTTCTAATTCAACAAATTTTTTCTTAGAAACACAAGAACTTACCAAAACAGCGGTTAATAATAATATTGATATTTTTTCATCTTTATATTAATTAAATTTATCTACAAATTTAACAAAATGTACCAATAAAAAGTGTGTTTAACAATAAATTGTGAAAAATTTATACACTATTTTTGTACAAAAATTAAGAAATTCATGAAACTCAAAATAATAGTCGCTTTTCTTATCATTTCATCAATTTTAATAGCATGTAAGAAAGAGGTTCAGAACAGGGATTATACGTTACAAGGCCTAGTTTTTGGGACAACTTATAAAATAACCTACTTAAATTCAGCTATTAATTACCAAGATTCGTTAGACAGTCTATTTTTGTTGATAAACAGCGCTACATCTACATATATTTCTACTTCAGATATTTCTAAAATTAATAATGGCGATACCACAATAGTTGTGGATGCTATTTTTTCTGAAGTTTTCGAAAAATCAAAAAGAATCTACAAAGAAACAGATGGTTTTTTTGATCCAACGGTTGGAAATTTAGTAAATGCTTACGGATTTGGGCCTGAAAATGAAAGAAACAATCTTACAGAAGAAGAAATAAAAGCGCAAATGCTATTTGTTGGTTTAGAAAAAATTTCTATCAGTAAAGGAAAGGTAGTTAAAGAGGATCCAAAAATATATTTAGATTTTAATGCCATTGCAAAAGGTTTCGGAATCGATTTGGTTGCTCGTTTTTTTGATGAAAAAAAAATAGAAAATTATTTAATTGAAATAGGCGGAGAAATAAGAGCAAAAGGGACGAAAAAGAATCAGAAACCTTGGCTAATTAGAGTTGTAGATCCAGCAAGTGCAAAGGAAAATGGAGGTTTCAAAAATATTAACCTTTCTAATAAATCAATGGCAACTTCCGGGAATTATAGAAAGTTTAGAATTGCTGATGATGGAAAAAAATATGTACACACCATAAATCCTAAAACGGGTTTTGCAACAGAAAGTAATTTATTAAGTGCTTCTGTAATTGCAAGTAAAGATTGCGCAGATGTTGACGCCTATGCAACTGCTTTTATGGCAATGGGTTTAGAAAAAACGAAGGAGTTTTTAAAAAAACATCCTGAAATAGAAGTGATCCTTTTATTTTCTAATACAGAAGGACGTGTTGAAGAATATGCAACATATACATTTCATCAATAAATTTTATTCTTTGTAACAAACAGGAAGAATTTCGTTCTTCATTAAGCAAAATCGTTCTAGTTTTTCTGGAGCGATTTTTTTTGTATAATCAACTTCATCCACTTTAAAACCTACAGAACGCAGTTTGTTAAAATAATCTTTGCCATAAATACGCACATGATCATATTGACCAAAAATTTTAGCACGTTCTTTTCTATCGGTAATAGAATCGTTTTCAAAAGTGGTTTCTTTGGTAATGTCTTGCGGAATTTGAAAAATACCAAATCCGCCTTTTTTCATTACTCTAAACAGTTCTTGCATTGCTTTTGTGTCATCAGAAATATGCTCTAAAACATGATTACAAAAAACAACATCAAAAGAGTTATCTTCAAAAGGTAAGTCGCAAATATCTGCTTTTACATCTGCAATTGGGGATTCTAAATCTGATGTTAAATAATCAAGATTTTTTTGTTTTCTAAAAATGTTTAAAAAACATTGTTCAGGTGCAATGTGTAAGGTTTTTAGTCTCCTATCTGATGTAAAAAAATCAGTTTCATCCTTTAGAAAAAGCCACATCAATCGATGTCTTTCTAGTGATAAAGTTGACGGAGAAAGTGCATTTTCTCTTTGTTTTCTATATCCGTAAGGTAAAAATTTACGAAAACTTTTCCCGTCTATTGGATCGGTAAACTTATTGCCTTTTAAAGAAAGTGCAATTATTGGACGCACTAAATAACTAGCTTTAATTAGCCAAGGTCTAGGGATGGTATTTAATACGGATTTGAAGATTTTCATAGTTGTTACACAGCGGTTTTTTGACACGGATTTCACTGATTTTCACTGATAATATTATAAGATAACTCGTTTATATTTTAAACTACCTTCACCAAAATTGATTAGTAAACCAATTTTTAATTTAGAAACGGCTAAATAATTTAATGTTTGTTTTACATGCGAAGATGTCAGACAATGAATTGCTTTTATTTCTAAAACTATGGTATCATTAATTATAAAATCAGCCCTGTATTTATGAGGAAGAATATTTCCTTTATAACTGATATTAAATTTTTGTTCTTTTGAATATTTAATATTATTATCAATAAATTCTATTTCTAAAGCGTCACTATAAACAACTTCGCTAAAACCTTTACCTAATTGATTGTGAACTTCCATACAGATTCCAATTATCTTAAATGTATCTTCTTTATATAATAGAGTATTCATAATATTATAATTTGATAAATTTTCTTTAATCCTTGAAGATCAGTGAAATATGTGTCATTTTTTTTTAAGTAATTTTGTGATACTCCATAATTTCTCTGTGAAGCTCCTGAACGGTGTTAATTAAATAACTTAGAAGAATCTTTATTTAATTATTTTTAATTCGTGAAAATCCGTGAAATCCTTGTCAAAATTTTAATTGCATCTCATTGAAATCCATATCAAAATCTAATTCCGAAACTCATCCTCAATATCAGTAACAATCCCCAATGCCTCATTCACATATTTAAAAGTCGATAAAAGCTCTGGTTTACCATTCACAATGGCTACATCATGTTCAAAATGAGCCGAAGGTTTATTATCTAAAGTAGTAATGGTCCAACCATCAGAATGCTGTCTTATTCTATGAGTTCCTAAGTTTGTCATCGGTTCAATGGCAACAACCATTCCTTCTACAAATTTCTTTCCTCTTCCTCTTGTTCCGTAATTTGGCATTTCTGGATCTTCGTGCATTTCTCGTCCTAAACCATGACCAACAAGTTCTCTTACAACTCCGTAACCATGTTTTTCCGTAAAATCCTGAATTGCAAAACCAACATCGCCAACTCTATTACCCGCTTTAAACTCTCTGATGCCAACATATAAACTTTCTTTGGTAACTTCTAATAATTTTTGAACTTCCAAATCAATTTCTCCGATGGCAAAAGTGTACGCATGATCGCCATAAAAACCGTTTTTTAAAGCGCCACAATCAATGGATATAATATCTCCTTCAATTAGAGGGTTTTTATTCGGTATTCCGTGAACAATTTGAGAATTCGGACTCATACAAAGGGTGTTTGGAAAATCATACAAACCTAAAAAACCCGGAATAGCTCCTTGTTCTCTTATAAATTCTTCGGCAAGTTTGTCTAAATATAAAGTAGAAACGCCAGGTTTTACCTCTTTTGCAAGCATTCCTAATGTTCTAGAAACTACCAATGCACTTTCGCGCATAATTTCTATTTCTTCTCTGGTTTTGATCTTTATCATTATAAAAAATTGAATCGCAAAGTTACTATTAATTATTAGGAATTAATTTTCTTGATCAAACAATGGTGCATAAAACGGCTTAAAAAAAATAGGACACGAATTTCACAGATTTTTTTCTGTGTTCATCTGTGAAATCAGTATCAAAAAAATACTTGAAATTAAATAAATTACTGACTTCTGTCGTAAGAATGTTTGTAAGGTTGGCCCATTACAATTTTTAAAATATCTTTCTCTAAAGTTTCTCTTGGATACTCTACATAACGTCCAACTTCTTCACCATCTTTATAAAAAATAAAGGTTGGCACTCTTATAATATTTAAACCTTCTTGAAGATTATCAGGTGTTTTTTTACTTCTATCAACTGTAATTAATTCAAAATCATTTTGATTAAAACTAGTTTCATCTAAAAGTTTATAAAAACGAGGTGTTTCTCTTTTACTATCTCCACACCAACTACCCATAAATCCTTTTATAGTATAGCCTTCAATAGCAGTTTTAAGTTTGTCCATCGTTTTTTTATCAGTTGTATATTCCTCATAGCTATTGTCAAACCAGCCTTTAAAAGCTTCATCTTGAAAAGATTCTTTGTTAGCAATACCTATTAAATATCCATTTGCATCTTTTTTAGCAGTAATTTCTCTAGCAATTTTATTTACACTTTTAGGAGCTACTTTTTGAACTTCAATTCTTTCGGTTTCAATTGTGTTTGTTTCTGTAACTTTTTTAGCTGAATTACAAGCCGCAAGAATCGTTACTAAAAATAAGAATAGTATTTTTTCATAATTATAAAAGTGATTTTTGTGTCATTTCTTTTGGTTGTGCAACGCCCATTAATTCTAGAATTGTCGGTGCAATATCGCCTAAAACTCCACTTTTTATTGATTTTATATCTTTATCAATCAAAATAAAAGGAACGGGATTTGTTGTGTGTGCTGTGTTTGGAGAACCGTCAGGGTTCATCATCGTTTCACAATTGCCGTGATCTGCAATTAACAAGATTGAATAACCGTTATTCAAACCAGTTTCAATCACTGCTTTTGCACAAACATCTACAGTTTCACAGGCCTTTATAGCAGCCTCCATAATTCCTGTGTGCCCAACCATATCGCCGTTTGCAAAGTTTAAACAAACAAAATCGGCTTCGCCTTTTTCTAAATCTTCACAAAGTGCATCTTTTAATTCGTAGGCAGACATTTCTGGTTGTAAATCGTAGGTAGCTACTTTTGGTGAGTTTCTTAAAATTCGAGATTCGCCTTCAAAAGGAGCTTCTTGACCGCCAGAAAAGAAGAAAGTTACATGTGGATATTTTTCTGTTTCCGCAATTCTAATTTGTTTTTTTCCAGCTTTTGATAAAACTTCGCCTAAGGTGTTTTTAATATTATCGTTGTTGTATATAACATTGATACCTTTAAAAGATTCATCATACAAAGTCATTGTTGTGTAGTACAAATCTAACTTTTTCATGTCGAATTCAGGAAAATCATTCTGACTTAAAGCATTCGTTAATTCGCGTCCTCTATCGGTTCTGTAGTTGAAGAAAATGACAGCATCACCTTCTTTTATTTGTGCTTTTGGAGATCCATCTGCATTTGTAATTACAATTGGCTTGTGAAATTCATCCGTTAAACCAGCTTCATAATTTTGGTTGATGGTCGCCAAAATATCCGTAGTTTTTGTCCCAACAGCATGTACTATTCCGTCGTACGCAATTTTAACGCGTTCCCATCTATTATCTCTATCCATAGCGTAATAACGACCAGTAACTGTTGCTAATTCGCCCGTACTTTTTTTCATGTATTCTTGCACTTCGTTGATGAAATACGAACCCGATTTAGGGTCACAATCTCGTCCGTCTGTAAACGCATGTAAAAACACATTGGTAACGTTATTTTCTTTGGCAACATCCAAAATTCCTTTTAAATGATCAATGTGCGCATGAATTCCGCCATTAGAAACCAACCCTAATAAATGCACATTTTTGTTATTTTCTTTGGCATATTTAAAAGTATCTAACAACGCTTTTTCTTTACCTAAGGTTTTTTCTCGAACAGCTTTGTTTATTCTTGCTAAATTCTGATATACAATTCTACCAGCACCTAAATTCATGTGTCCAACTTCAGAATTCCCCATTTGACCCTCTGGCAAACCAACATGTTCTCCTTCGGTTCTTAATTGAGCGTTCGGATATTTGTCATATAAACTATTGATAAATGGAATTTTAGCATTGTAAATTGCGGATACTTTTGGGTCTTGCGTAATTCCCCATCCGTCTAAAATCATTAGAATAACTTTCTTGTTCATTTTTCTGAATTATACTGTAAAAATAAGAAATATTTTAAAGCTTTTTTTAAATTTTCACGAAACCGATAACGTAAATGATAACGGAAATAAGAGCAATGATGATCAATATATTCCTTTTTAATAATTTTTTATTTTCTTCTTGAAGTTTTTCTTTAATCTTTTTGAGTTGGTAGGAAGAGGCTTCTTTGTCAAAAGCAACTTGAATACTTTTCCCTTTCTTAAAATTTTTCAATTTATCAAAAGTTGAAACACGAGTTCTTTTATTATTTTTTAAACTGGTAATCATTCCGGATATTGAACTCATAGCTGAAAGTCTTTTTTTTTAATAAGTATTTGAAAATCAATAAATTTTATAAGAAACTACTTTTTAATTTTCGATATTTTTTACTGATAAATTTAAAGATACAAAAAAGATCTTTTAACAAGAAAACAAGCATATTAAATTGTAAAATTCGTAATTTTGTACTGAAAACTTTATGAAATCTTTAATGAAAGAACATTTTGAATTTAATGAGGTAACAAAAAAGTTACCAAAACATTTGCACAAATTTGTTGTAAAGCAACCTTATAACGAATATACTCCTCAAAATCAAGCAGTTTGGAGATATGTAATGCGAATGAATGTAGATTATTTAAGCAAAGTTGCGCATAAATCCTACATGTCCGGACTTCAAAAAACAGGAATTTCTATTGAAAATATTCCGCATATGGAGGGCATGAATAGAATTTTAAAAGAAATTGGTTGGGCAGCAGTTTCTGTAGATGGTTTTATTCCTCCAAATGCTTTTATGGAATTTCAAGCCTATAATGTTTTGGTAATTGCTTCTGATATGAGAACTATCAATCATATAGAATATACGCCAGCGCCAGATATTATTCATGAAGCAGCTGGTCACGCACCTATTATAGCAAATCCAGAATATGCAGAATATTTAAGACGTTTTGGAGAAGTTGGCAGCAAAGCAATTTCATCTTCTAAAGATTATGAAATATATGAAGCAATCAGGCTTTTATCCATCTTAAAAGAAGACCCAAGTTCAATCGAAAAAGAAGTAGATGAAGCGCAAGAAAAAGTAGAATGGTTGCAAAATAATATGGGCGAATTGTCAGAAATGGCACAAATTCGAAACTTACACTGGTGGTCTGTAGAATATGGTTTGATAGGCACTTTAGATGCCCCAAAAATTTATGGAGCAGGTTTGTTATCATCAATTGGTGAAAGTGCTTGGTGCATGACGGATGAAGTTAAAAAAATGCCCTATTCCATTGACGCAGCAACTATAAATTTTGATATTACAAAACCCCAACCGCAATTATTTGTCACTCCAGATTTTGCTTATTTAAGTTTGGTTTTAGATGAATTTGCAAATACAATGGCTTTAAGAACTGGTGGTTTAAAAGGAGCTCAGAAACTACTAAATTCAGAAAATTTAGGAACCGTAGAATTATCAACAGGAATCCAGATTTCTGGAGTATTTACAAAAGTAATTCAGTATAAAAATAATAAAGTTGCGTATTTACAAACAACAGGTCCAACCGCTTTGTCTAACAGAGATAAAGAATTAATTGGTCACGGAATTACAACACATGCTAGTGGTTTTGGTTGTCCTGTAGGTAAATTAAAAGGGATTAATTTGCCAATTGAAGACATGAGTCCGAGAGATTTAAGAGCGTACGGAATTTACGAAGGCGAATTTATGACCTTAGAGTTTGAGAGCGGAATTATGGTGAAAGGAAAAGCGATTACAGGAACAAGAGATTTAAGAGGTAAAATTTTAATTATTTCTTTGGATAAGTGCACAGTAACTTATAAAGACGAGATTTTATTTCAACCAGAATGGGGTATTTATGATATGGCGATTGGTAAAGAAGTAGTTTCTGTGTATTCTGGTTCTGCGGATGTAGATTCTTTTGCGGATACGAGCAAAGTATCCGAAGTAAAAACACATAAAATCACGTATTCAGAAACTGAGAGAGAATTGTATGGTTTATACGACCAAGTAAAACAAATACGCGAAGGGAATTCATCATCCGAAGATAAAATAACAGCCATTTTTAATCAATTAAAAGCAAAATTTTCCAAGGATTGGTTATTGCTTTTAGAGTTGTACGAATTAGCGAAAAGAAATGATTTTTCTATCAAAATTGCTATTTTAAAAAGTCTAAACGATTTAAAATATAATAAAAGTTACACAAAACTTATAGAAAATGGTTTAAATTTGCTCGAATAATAAAAATAGATAGCATGGTTTTTTTTGACATGTTTAAAAGAAAAGATATGAGTGCAGGTATTAAAGAATATTTAGAAAAAGACGCCGTAATTTTAGATGTAAGAACTCTGGATGAATGGAATGAAGGTCATATAACAAGCGCAAAACATATTGTTTTGAATTTAGTTCCTTTAAAAATTGATGAAATAAAATCTTGGGAAAAACCTATAATTGCTGTTTGTAGAAGTGGTGGTAGAAGTGGCCAAGCAGCACAGTTTTTAAAACAAAATGGAGTAGATGTTATTAATGGTGGTCCTTGGCAAAATGTGGATCAGCATATAAAAAAATAAGTCTTTGAAATTTAATAAATTATTTTTAACCTTAATATTAAGTGTTGCTGCTGCTGCCATCTATGCATAAGATAAATTAACTTTCAGTATTCAAGGAGGAGTTAAGTATTCATCTCTAAGGTTTGAAGATGATAGAATCACAGACCATGACTCTGAAATAGGGTATCTTTTTGGAGTATCTTCAAATTTTTATTTAGGAAAAAAGTTATATTTAGATGTTGAAGTCAATTATGAGCGTAAAAAGGTAAGTGTTTATGTAGCTGAGATCTTCATTAATTCAGTTTCATTTGGTGGAGATTTCAGGAATTTTGATATGTATGAATTTATAACATTGCCAGTTATGTTAAGATACGAAATTGGTAAAATAAATTTTTTTTATGTGAAAGGAGGTCCTTTTTTAGGATGTTTTTTAACCGCAAAAGAAAAAATTAATGATGGAGACTTAAGTCAAGATTTATCTGAGTATTTTACAGATTTTGATTTTGGGTTTTCTAGTAGGAATCGGAAAAATAGTTTCTTTAAATGGCTCTAATAAACTGATGTTAGAATTAAGAAATAATATTGGTTTAACAAATGTTGATAGTGATCCTAAAAGTCAATATACAAAGTCAAATTCATTAAATTTTATTTTAGGTTGGAATTTTGCTCTTTAAAAAGATGAAAAATTTTATGCTTCGAAAATCTTTAAATAACATTGTTTTTTTTTTGCTTTCAATACACCTTCTATTTTACGCTGAATTTTTAATTTTTAGTAAATATGTTTTCTAAAGGTAGCAGCAGATATAATTAGATTTTCAGAAATACTATTGTAATTTAAACCTTTACATAGTTCTAGTAGTCTCTCTGTTGCTCTTTTTGCTCGTTTTAACTTCTTCTGGTCTAGAATAACAAAATCATTTTAAGAATAGAAATAAGTAAAATGCCGTATTTTAAAAGTTTACAAAAGGTAATTGTTGCTGAATTTTCTCTTTTTTAGCTTCTAAATTTTTAAGAAATTGTTGATGTTGCGCAGTATTTTCTTGAAAAGGTCTGTGTAGAATCCCTTTTTGGATTGCATCAATTTCTTTCATGGTTGATAGCGTTTCGTCTAAAAACCAAGTTTCAGTAAATCGTTCCCAAATATAATTGATGGCCGTTTTATTTGGGTGAATCATGTCTTCTGCGTAAAAACGATAATCGCGTAATTCATCCATCATAATTTCATAAGACGGAAAATAAGACACATTTTGGTGCTCTAGCACCTGATGAATTGCAGCAATTAAATGCGCTTTGCTTTGCGTGTTTTCTATAAATCCGTCTTTTAAATGTCTAACGGGTGAAACTGTAAATAGTACAGAAATATCTTTATTTACAGATTTTAAAAGCACAAGTATAGCGGCTAAACTTTCTGTAATTTCAGCAACAGTTAAGAGTTCTTTTAAGAATTTTTTCTGTGGAATTTTATGACAATTGGCAACAATAGCATCCGTTTCTATAAATCTATAAACCCAACAAGTGCCTAGCGTAATTATAATGTGTGATGCATCTTTTAGTGCTCTATTTGTATTGGAAATCGATGCGTTTAATTTGTTTAAAAGTTCATTTTTATTTACCGAACTTAAACTAGAATGTGCATCAAAAGAATGCCAAGTTTCATTTTGAAAAATAAGATCATCATCCAAATACTCTTTCTCATTAATAGCATTTGTAATAAAATTTTCTATAGCCTTTGGATGAAAAAGAATCCCAAATGGGTTTTGAGTAGACTGAAATTTAAAGTAACTCAATTTATCGCCAATGTTTTCCGAAAAACAAGAACCTAGCAATAAAATTTTAGATTGATACGCTATTTGGTTTCTAGTTTCCTTTTTTAACGGGATTTGAGTATGAAGTTTCATAAAATAAGTATTAATGCTAATTTACAATTTTACTAAAATGCATTCAATTCTTCAAGAATCTCGTTAAAACTAAGACGAGATTTAACATCTTTAGTTGTGCAATCAGTAATTAATTTTTGCCATTTATTTAGAAACTGATTATTCATTTCGTTTACAATAACAAGACTTAATAAATCTTCTAATAAACATCCAAAAGCCCTCGATTCGACACGTTCAATGTTATGAGAAATATTTGAATTGATATCGTAGAAAGGCGTTGCACCAAAATCGCCAAAAAGACAATCTGGTGTTTTGTTTATTAATATATTATGAGCATAAAGATCTCCGTGATTAATTCCCTTACTATATAATTGGGCACAAACTGAAGCGATACTTTTAGCGATTTTTAAGATTTCTCTTTGATTAAAAACTACTTTTTCATCAAAAACATCTCTGGTACAAGTTTCTAAACTTGGCGGATTCCCTAAATTAGTAAAAGTAGGAGATGTTAGTTTCATAATTAAGCCATCTTTCTTTTTAGGGTGATTTTTAATTTTTCCTAATATTTGGATTAAATTTTCTTGAAAACCAGTTGAAATTGATATTTTCATTTTATCTTCTGGCAATCCATCACAAGTCATGCTTCCTTTAAAAATCTTAATTGCAGCCTTTTCTTTTTTTGATTTCCGGCTTGTTTTCGAAATCAGACCAGAACCATTTTCACCTAAAATTTCTTTCAGACCGAAATCATTCCAATCAAAGGAATCAAAATTAGTGTTTGTTTCTGTTTGATGAGAAACAGGATTTCCTCCAAAAGCAATCCAAGATAATTTTGGTAATTCAAATAACCAATTAGGAATCGATTGGAGTTTGTTCGCAGAAATTCGTAAGAGCTCTAAATTTACGCAATTACTCATTTCTGATGGTAATTCTTTAATTTGGTTGCCTGCGATTGTACCTTTTTGAAGGAATAAACAATCACCAATGCTTTTAGGTGTTTTTTCTATTTTATTATTCGTTAAAATCAGCCATTTTAACATTGATGGAAATACATTTTCTGGCACTGTATGAATTTGATTGGATTTAAAACTAATCATATTTAGAACCGGTAATTTCTTTAGTATTATAGTGAATTTTGTACACTTATTTCGATCGAAAAATATACTTTTTAAGTTCTTTTAGCTCATAAATACGCTCAGGTAATTCAGTTAATTGATTGTCTGATAAATCTAAAATTGCTAAAGTATCTGAAAGAGATAATATTTCGATTGGGAACTGTTTTAAATCACAAGCTAAATTTAATCTTTTTAATCCAATTAAGCTTCTTGATTTTAATTATTCTAAAGCGGGAGTCATATGTATTTAATAGTCTATAAATATTATTGATTTTTATTAAGATTTAAATCAATCAATAGCCATTTTTATAAGTTTAGCACCAAACTATTTTTACCAAAAGTCAATAAAATCTTTACAGGTTGATCCCTTGAATAAACATCAGTACATCAAAAAGTATACGAGAAGACACAAAATATTTAAAATGAATGTGTTTGAAATTTTGTAGAATAAAGCTCGATTATGAAAGAGCGAGTTTTTTAATAAAATATTTGAGTTATTAAATATTGGATTAAGTTTTTGCTTTTTTAATGAAATTTTTGTTTGAAGATTCATAAATTAGTACTTCAACAACTTTTTGGTTTTAGATATTCCCTTAGTCTGGTAATGCACAAAGTAATTTCCTTTAGGCAAGCTATCAATATTCACTTTTAAAACTTGCTGTATAGCATTATATTTTTGATTTGTAACTTGTTTTACAACTGCTCCAATGCTATTGTATAAGGTAATTTTTATGTTTTCGTTATTTCCAAAAAATCGAATATTCACAGTATTTATTGTTGGATTTGGATACACTTCAATTTCTAATTCTTGTAAAAGAAAATCGTTGGTAGATAGTGCAGCAGCGCAACCTTCTTTAAAAAGAGGTAAAGCAACAAATTCATCAAATAATACATTGGTAGATTCTTGTTTTGTTGCACCTAGCCAATCTGTTAAAATAGTACTGTAAACATTTCTAAAATCATATTGCATTTGCACTCCTTCTTGATCGTCAACTTGTGTGTCAATTTCTGGAGCATCTCCTAAAACTTGATTTTTTGCGCAAGTACCAAACAAGAATAAAGGAGCTGCTGAGCCATGGTCTGTGCCCAAAGCACCATTAGAACGAATTCTCCTACCAAATTCAGAATAAGTCATTCCAATCACTTTTTTATCGATATTTAGCAATTCTAAATCTTCTTGAAATGCCGCAATTGCATTAGATAATTCTTTGAGTAAATCACTGTGTTTTCCTTCAGTAAGATTTCCTTCAATTATTTGATTATCATGATTGTCAAAACCACCTAACTGAACAATGTAAACTTTTGTTTTTAGTCCGCCAGAAATTAATTTGGCTACATTTTTCAGTTTTCCTGCTAATTTATTATTGTTGCTATTTTCATATTTGTCAGATAAATTGTTGCCAGCGTTATCAGCATTAGTAATAATATCAGCATACGCATTTGTTTGAGCAATGGTTTTGTTTACAAAGTCTAACGTTTCTCCGTAACAATTTGCAGGGATTTCTCCTGTATTAGATACCAAAGCAGTTCCAGGATTGCTTGGATCTGATATTGCCATAGAAAAATTAGTGCTTGTGCCTTGGCAAGTTTCTGATACAACTTTCCCTATGGTAATTGCAAATGGATGCGGATTGTTTGTGTTTGGATAATTCTCAGGATATTCACCATGATTTTCATCAAAAAAACGTCCAAGCCAACCAGAGGAAATGTATTCATTTGCAGGTGAAGCAGAATTCCAAATATCTGTAGATCTAAAATGCGATCTATTTTGGTCTGGATATCCAACATTCTGAATAACAGCCAATTTTTCTTGATTCCAAATTCCTTTCATTCCTGAAAAAGAAGGATGAAAACACGTTTCACCATCAAGAGATAATAAATTAGCTTCAGGAATAATAATATTTGAACGTACGCTTTGTAAATTATCGTATTGATTTAAATTAAAAACAGTATTTAATCCGTCATTACCACCTTGTAATTGAACTAAAACTAAAATGTTTTCATTGTCTTCTGAAAATTGATATTCTTTTGGTTTATCATTTGCAAATAAACGAAAACCACCTAATGTAATAGGTAAAGCAGCAGAAGCAAAGGTGCTTAGTCTTATAAAATCTCTTCTATTTAATTTGTTTGTCTTCTTCATAATTACATAATTTGAAATTCAGACATTTGTACCATTACAGCAATAAGGTTTCGTAGTTTGTTATCTACAGAAATTCGCATTGCATTGTCAGATGGGTTGTTTATATAATTTGAATATTCTACAGTCCACTCAAAATCGGGTAATCCAGGAATTAAAATATCTTTTAAGGTTGTTATTTGACTTTCTGTAATAGGATAATTAAATAATTGATTCGATAATTCTGTGATTAGAATAGTAGGATCTTGAGCATTAGTTATTCTAGAAGCAATAAGTAATACTGGAACTAAAGGAGGGACTGTATATTTTTTTTCATCAATTATTAAATCGCCACCAGAAACAATAATTCTACAATAATCCAATCTTTTTGGTAATAAATAACTATTAATCCAACTTTTATAAAATAGCGGTTCTTGGTAATATGCTTTCCAACCTGCAACATCAGGATGATGTAAGTAAGATTGATTTAAATCTGTAGCAGCTAAATATAATACATATGCGAAATTATATTCGTCATTAACCGAAGTTTTTGGAGCCGAAAATAATAAAGATTTTGTGGCTGATAGCATTAAATCAATTGGACTTTTTACCATGCAAAATGTGTTCTCAAAGAAATGTTCTGAGGATAATAATACTTTCAATGCAGGAACAATATCATAATTGTTATCTCTTATAATTTTTGCCAAAGGTTCTATAATATTCGTTTCAATTTCTGCTGATAATTCAGAATTTATAAACCATATATAAAATTGCCTGCTAATGAATCGTGAGCACTCATCTTGTTTAAAAATGATGTCAATTAAATCTTTGTATTCATTTGCGCCATTTTCAGAAATAACAGCATTATTAAATCTATGCGATAAATTTTTATTGCCTTTAGCATGATTAAAGTTTGAAAACCAAGAAGTAAGTGCCTCAGTTTGTTGTACACCTCTCACTCTCCATCCAGTTAAAACTTGTGCAATTGCTATTACATCATCTTCTGTATAATTTGTATAATCGCCATTTCCAAAAGCCTGTCCTTTTCCAATAGTAAAAAGTTCAAGCAATTCTCTTGCATAATTTTCATTTGGTGCACTTTCTGTGTTTTGAGAACCACTCAAATAAATTAGCATATTAGGGTCTACCGTAATTTGCTTTACCAATTCTTTAAAGTTTTTTAAAGAATTTCTTCGTAAAACATCTGTATAGTAATACTCTCTATGAGGATTTGAATTTTCTGATACAAAATGATTGTGCCAAAATAACGTAAGTTTTTCTCTGATAGAAATTTCTGCATTTTGCATTTGTAAAAAAGACCAAGCATACATAGAACGATTTCTAGAATTATAGATTCTAGTTCGTTCTTGAGTTGTAGCAACCTCTGGATAAGGTGGCGAAGTCACCCAAGTTTCTCCATAATTTGCCCCAGGATCATTTATTTCATCATTTCCAACACCATCTAATAGATATTTTAAGGGAGGTTCTGGTAACGGATTTTCCTCAAAAAGTTTTTCTATAGTGCCAGATAATCCTAATGAAACGGATGTTGTTACTAAGTTTTGTGTAACACCAAAAGAAGATCTTTTTAGTAAATGTCTTGCTTCTTTCTCAGTCCAATTTCCAGAAAAAGTATCTAAATTAGGCATAGTATAGTTAATGTTGATGAAAACAAATTTTTATAGTATTTCAAATTTAATCTTTTTATTCGAAATACTACAGAATAATTATTTTTACAATAACACTTTAGAAGTTAAAAAAAAGTTTAAAATCTACACCAAATAATCTTGCGCTCTTTCTAAAGCTTTCGGAATTCCGCCAGGATTTTTACCGCCTGCAGTTGCATAGAAATTCTGTCCACCACCGCCACCGTGAATTAATTTCCCTAATTCTCTAACTACTTTTCCGGCATCGTAACCACGTTCAGTTGCTAATTCTTTAGAAATATAACAGGTTAACATTGCTTTTTCTTTATTCTCTGATGATGCAAAAAGCAAAAACAAGTTGGTGTGCTCTTTCCCAATTGCAAAAGCTAGGTTTTTAATTCCGTTTTGATCTAAATCAACTTTGGTTGCTAAAAATTGAACGCCATTAATTTCTTGCAATTCATTTTTTAAATCACCAATTAAATTTTGTGCTTTATCTTTTAATAATTGCTCAACTTGTTTTTTAAGTTGGGTATTTTCCTCTAATAAAGTATGTACAGCTTTTACTGGATTTTTAGCATTATTTAAAAGATCTTTAACTTCAAATAAACTCCTATTATTTTCAAAATAAAAATCTTTTACAGCATCATTCGTAATCGCTTCAATTCTTCTAATTCCTGCAGCAACTGCGCCTTCAGATTTTATTTTAAAATGCCAAATATCACTTGTATTTTTTACGTGCGTTCCTCCACAAAGTTCTATCGATTTTCCAAATTTAATAGCTCTCACGGTATCGCCATATTTTTCGCCAAATAAAGCCATTGCGCCATCATCAATTGCTTGCTGCATTGGTATGTTTCGTTTTTCAATTAAAGGCAGTTTACCCTCAATTCTTCTATTTACAAAATTTTCTACTTCACGTAATTCATCCACAGATAATTTAGAAAAATGAGAAAAATCGAAACGCAAATATTTAGAGTGAACAGCAGAACCTTTTTGCTCTACATGCGTTCCTAAAATGGCTCTTAATGCTTGATGCAATAAATGAGTAGCCGTATGATTACATTCCGTTTTATGGCGTTGTTTTAAATCAACAACCGCTTTAAAACTTTCGTTTAAATTTTTTGGTAGATTCTTTGTAAAATGGATAATTACATTGTTTTCTTTTTTGGTGTCTAAAATATAAACAACATCACCTTGAGGTGTTTCTAAATATCCTTTATCACCAACTTGACCACCCCCTTCTGGATAAAAAGGCGTTAAATTAAATACAAGCTGATACATTTCGCCATCTTTTTTAGAAGTAACTTTTCTGTATCTTGTTAATTTTACAGCTGTTTCTAGCGTGTCATAACCTACAAATTCTTCAAGAGCATCATCACTTAAAGTCGTCCAATCTTCGGTAGTCATTTCACTAGCTGCACGCGATCTTTTCTTTTGCTTTTGAAGCTCAACCTCAAAACCTTTTTCGTCTAAAGTATATCCTTTTTCTGATAAAATTAAAGCAGTTAAATCTATCGGAAACCCAAAAGTATCATACAATTCAAAAACTTTATCGCCAGAAATTTCTTTAGTTTCTGCGGATGAAATAATGCCATCTAACAATACTAAACCTTGATCTAAAGTTCTTAAAAACGAAGTTTCTTCTTCTTTAATTACGTTTTCTATTAAATGTTTTTGTGCTTTTAGTTCGGGGAAGGCTTCTCCCATTTTATTGCTTAAAACAGCTACTAATCGGTAAATAAAAGGCTCTTTTTTATCTAAAAAGGTAAAACCATATCTAACAGCTCTTCTTAAAATTCTACGGATAACGTAACCTGCACCCGTATTACTTGGTAATTGACCATCCGCAATAGAAAAAGCGACAGCTCTTACGTGATCAGAAATTACACGAGTTGCAATATCTTGTTCTTTATTTGAGCCATATTTTGTGTTGGTGATTGTTTCAATTTCTTTAATAATTGGTGTAAAAACATCCGTATCATAGTTAGATTGAACACCTTGTAAAACCATACACAAACGTTCAAAACCCATTCCGGTATCGATATGTTTGTTGGGTAAATTTTCTAGAGATCCATTTGCTTTTCTATTGAATTGCATAAAAACCAAGTTCCAAATTTCTACCACATGAGGATGATCTTGGTTTATCAAAGTTCTTCCATCAACCTTTGCTTTTTCTTCTGCAGAACGAATATCAACATGAATTTCAGAACAGGGTCCGCAGGGTCCTTGTTCGCCCATTTCCCAAAAATTATCCTTTTTATTTCCTTTTAAAATACGATCTTCAGAAATAAATTGTTTCCATAAATCAAAAGCTTCTGTATCCATTTTTAGATTATCGGCATCATCAGATCCTTCAAAAACTGTTACATATAAAATGTCTTTGTCAATTTTAAACACATCAACTAACAATTCCCATGCCCAGGCAATTGCTTCCTTTTTAAAATAATCGCCAAACGACCAGTTTCCCAGCATCTCAAATAAGGTGTGATGATATGTATCATAACCTACTTCTTCTAAATCATTGTGTTTACCAGAAACACGCAAACATTTTTGAGAATCTGCAATTCTATTATTTTTCGGAGTTCCGTTTCCTAAAAAATATTCTTTAAAAGGCGCCATTCCAGAATTCACGAATAATAAAGTAGGATCATCCTTTGTAACCATGGACGATGAGGGCACAATTAAATGTGATTTTTCTTTAAAATATTGTAAAAAAGTAGCACGAATTTCTTGAGATTTCATAAAAAAGAAGTTTCCAACAAGTTGGATTATGTTAATTTATTTTTAAAAAACTACTTATAAAAAGCAGTTGTAAAACATTTTGTAAATTTGTGAGTTGTTATAAAAGTAAAAACCAGTTTAAAAGAACAAAAATAGTATATTTCGCAATATGGCAAAAGTAAAATATTATTATGATGAGAGTGCTCTTTCTTACAGAAAAATTACTGTAAATAAGAGTAATTACTATCGAAGAATATTTTTAATTTTTTTAGCCATCTTTTTTATTGCTTTTATTGGTTTTATAGGCTTTAGTCAAATTATAATGTCGCCTACTGCGATTGCTCAAAAAAGAGAGTTAGAAAATTTAGAATTTAATTTTGAGTTACTAAATAAAAGACTAGAAGAAAGTTCTGCAATTTTATCGCAACTACAAGAACGAGATAATAACATTTACAGAAGTTATTTTGAGGCAAACCCTATTACAGAAGAACAACGCAAAGCAGGTTTTGGAGGTGTAAACAGGTATAAAGTTTTAGAAGGATACGACAATTCTAAATTAATTAAAAGCATTACAAAAGAAGTGGATATTTTATCTAAGCAAATGGTTGTACAATCTAAATCTTTGGATGAAATCGTTGCTTTAGCAAAACAAAAAGAAAATATGTTGTCTTCTATACCTGCTATTCTTCCTATTAAAATTGAAGATTTAACATCGGTTGCATCTGGCTATAAAATGAGAATGCATCCTATTCTTAAAATTAATAAGTTTCATAAAGGAATGGATTTTACTGCCAGAATTGGAACTCCAATTTATGCATCCGGAAATGGTAGGGTTATTATCGCAGAAAGAAGCAGTACGTACGGTAATGTTGTATATATAAGTCATGGATATGGATATAAAACTATTTATGCTCATATGAGTAAAATTAAAGCCAGGCGAGGACAAGAAGTAAAAAGAGGAGATTTAATAGGGTATGTGGGTAATACAGGTTTATCTGTTGCAGCACATTTACATTATGAGGTTCAGAAAAATGGTATATCTTTAAACCCGATTAACTTTTATTATGGAAATTTATCTTTAGATGAATTTGCAGCACTACAAAAAGCCTCCGAAGAAAGTCAATCTTTTGATTAATCCTTATTATTTATGTACGTAGAATTACCCGAAAAAAGATATTATAAAATAGGAGAAGTAGCCACAGCTTTTCAAGTAAACACTTCATTAATTCGTTTTTGGGAAAAGGAATTTGCAATTATAAAGCCCAAAAAAAATGCAAAAGGAAATAGGCTATTTACCCAAGAGGATATCATTAATTTTAAATTAATCTTTAATTTAGTGAAGGAAAGGGGTTTTACTTTAGAAGGTGCAAAGCAAAAACTCAAGAATAATCCGGAAGGAATGTTTAATAAACACGAAATTATTAGTAGACTAGAAGCTGTAAAAGCGGAACTTCAAAAAATTAAGGATCAACTATAAAGCTTCAATTTTATAGTTTTTTTGATTTACAAACTCTTCAGCATAGCACTTCATAGCGCTTATATGTGAAATTTAACGCAGTGGGTCTTCAAAATTTTTATAATTTACTATGCGTGCATAATAATTTTTCTTATATTTGGATATACGAAAGCTGTTATATCAGCATAGAACTATATTAAACCCAACTATAAAATTTAAAGAAAATGTCAAAAAAATATATAGACCTCGAAACACTTAAATATGTACTTTATGATATTCATAAATTAGAAGATTTATTAACAAGAGAAAGATTTAAGGAACATGATTTAGAATCTTTAGACCTATTTATAGACTCAGTAAAAGAATTTTCTGATAGAGATTTGTATCCTTATTTTAAAGAAATGGATCAAACTCCGGCATATTATAAAGACGGAACCGTAATTGTTCACGAACAAGTAAAAACAGTAATGCATAAATCGGGCGAAATGGGTATAATTGCAGCCTGTTTTGATTATGAAGACGGAGGTTTACAAATTCCGTTTTCTGCTTTACAAGCCGCATCTTATATTATGGATGCTGCAAATAATCAATTACCGGGGTACCCAGGTTTAACGCAAGGCGCAGCTGAATTAATTGTAGAATTCGGAACTGATTCTTTGAAAGAAGCTTTTTTGCCTAATATGTTATCTGGAGTTTGGGGCGGAACTATGTGTTTAACAGAACCGCAAGCAGGAAGTTCGTTATCGGATATTGTAACCAAAGCAACACCAACCAACGAAGGATTTTATAAAATTTCTGGTCAAAAAATATTTATTTCTGGTGGTGATCATCAGTTTGCAGAAAATATTGTGCATTTAGTGTTGGCAAGAATTGAAGGAGCACCAAAAGGAACAAGGGGTATTTCTCTTTTTGTAGTTCCTAAAAATAGAGTACAAGAAGACGGAACTTTAACGTATAATGATGTAATGACAATTGCCGACTTTCAGAAAATGGGACAAAGAGGTTATTGTACAACACATTTAGGTTTTGGAGATTCTGATGATTGTAGAGGTTGGCTTGTTGGGGAAGAACACAAAGGTTTAAACCAGATGTTTTTAATGATGAATGGTGCAAGAATTGCAGTTGGTAGAGGAGCGGCAGCAATTGCAATGGCTGCGTATAGAACGTCTTTACAATACGCAAATGAAAGACCACAAGGAAGAAAGTTATCTGCGGACGGCAAGAAAAACCCATCAGAAAAACAAAGTTTGATTATAGAGCATCCCGATGTTAGAAGGATGTTGTTATTGCAAAAAGCAATTGTTGAAGGTTCTTTAAGTTTGGTGATGTTGGCTTCAAAATATCAGGATATTTTAACTACAGCAACATCCGAAGAAGAAAAAGAAAAGTATCATTTATTGTTAGAAACTATTATTCCTATTGTAAAAACATATCCTTCAGAAGCGGGTGCAGAAGCTGTCGATAACGGATTGCAAGTTTTAGGGGGTTATGGTTTTTGTACAGATTTTAGCTTGCAACAATATTACAGAGATATTCGAATTTTTGCTTTATATGAAGGTACAACTGGAATTCAATCGCAAGATTTATTGGGTAGAAAAGTAACCATCGAAAATGGAAAAGGGCTACAATTGTTATACGCAGAAATTTTAATAACCATAATTGCAGCATCAAACGATGAATATTTAAAGCCGTATGCCATTATTTTAGGTGAGAAATTAAAACTTTCCGAAAAAATATTGGGTCATTTAATGCCTTTTGCGATGAAAGGAAATTACGAACGTTATTTAGCGGATGCCAATTTATTTATGGAGTATTTAAGTATTGTTGTTTTAGGTTGGTTGTGGTTAGAAATGGCAGTTGATGCAAAGAGAGAACTCGAGAATGCGGATAGAAAATACTCAGAAAATTTTTATGAAAGTAAAATTCATACCATGAAATTTTACTTCAAATATGAAGTTCCGAAAACAAATTCATTAGCAGAGTCTTTAATGTCTGATGAAGTTCTAACTATTAAAAACGAAAAAGAATACATCATATAATGACACATATTTCAGCACAATTTAACTTAGCACATAAAGTGGCCATTGTTACAGGCTCTAGCAAAGGAATAGGAAAAGCAATTGCAAAAGGTTTAGCAGAAAATGGAGCGCACGTTGTTATTTCTAGTAGAAATCAAGAAGCTTGCGATGCCGTTGTAAAAGAATTTACAGACGAAGGTTTAAAAGCGATTGGCATTGCCTGTCATATTGGCGATGAACAGCAACGTAAAGATTTGATTGCTCAAACAGTAGAAGCTTTTGGGCGAATTGATATTTTGGTGAACAATGCTGCAATAAATCCAACGTATGGACCAATTGAAAATGTAGATCCATCAATTTTTGATAAAATAATGGATATCAATGTAAAGGCTCCTTGGGCTTTGTCAAACTTGGTTTTGCCATATCTTCAAAAACACAAAAACGGCAGTATTATAAATATTGCTTCGGTGGAAGCTTTAACTCCGGGTTTTGGTTTAGGAATTTACAGCACCAGTAAAGCTGCCATTTTAATGCTGACTAAAAATCAAGCAAAAGAATGGGGACAACACGGAATAAAAGTAAATGCAATTTGCCCAGGATTGATTAAAACAAAGTTTAGTGCAGCTTTGTGGCAAAATGAAAAAATGTTGAACAAGTTAGAAAAAACCATTCCTAGCGGAAGAATGGGAATGCCAGAAGAAATGGTTGGCTTGGCATGTTTATTAGCTTCGGATGCAGGAAACTATATGACTGGTGGAGTTTATACTGCCGATGGTGGTTATATGATTGCTGGATAGTCAATTAACATTTAACAATAATAAATTGTCAATTTTTCATTTTCCGATAATTGATAATTGATAAAAGAACATTGAATAAATGAACTTCGAATACACCCCAAAATCAATAGAATTACAACAAAAATTATCCGCTTTTATTGAGGAGCATATTGTCCCTATCGAAGCTGAATATATTGCTTTTCAAAGTGATGCAAATAATCAATGGACACGTTTTCCTAAGATAGAATTGCTAAAACAAAAAGCAAAAGAAGCGGGTTTATGGAACCTTTTTCTTCCAAAAGACTACGGAACTTTAAGTCCGGGTTTAACTAACTTAGAATACGCTCCATTAGCAGAAATAATGGGAAGAAAAATTTGGGTTTCAGAAATTTTCAATTGTTCTGCGCCGGATACTGGAAACATGGAGGTATTAGCAAAATACGGAAATGATGCTCAGAAAAAACAGTGGTTAATACCTTTAATGAACGGCGAAATTCGTTCTGCTTTTTTAATGACAGAACCACAAGTTGCTTCTTCGGATGCTACAAATATTGAAACTTCAATTGTTTTAGAAGGTGATGAATATGTGATAAACGGAAGAAAATGGTGGTCTTCTGGAGGCATGGATCCTCATTGTAAAGTTGCTATTGTGATGGGAAAAACAGATACTACACTGCATAGACATCAGCAACAAAGTATGATTTTGGTTCCTATGGATACGCCAGGATTAAAAATTGTGAGAGCGCTTTCTGTTTTTGGATATGTAGATTCACCAGAAGGACACGCAGAAATTATTTTAGAAAATGTAAGAGTGCCAAAAGCAAATTTAATTTTAGGCGAAGGCAGAGGTTTTGAAATTGCACAAGGTCGTTTAGGTCCTGGACGCATTCATCATTGTATGCGTTTGGTTGGGATGGCGCAATATGCGCTAGAAATAATGTCTCAAAGAACCTTAGAAAGAGAAACCTTTGGTAAAAAGTTTTACGAGTATAGTAGTATCCGTCAGGAAATTGCAAAATCTCAATGTGAAATTGAACAAGCACGTTTGTTAACACTTTCTGCTGCTGATAAAATGGATAAAGCAGGCAATAAAGAAGCAAAAGATATTATTGCGATGATTAAAATTGTGGCGCCAAATATGGCTCAAAAAGTAATTGATAGAGCAATTCAAGTTTTAGGGGGAAAAGGAGTTAGTCAAGATACGTATTTGCCACATTATTTTGCAATTGCAAGAATATTACGTTTGGCAGATGGTCCGGATGAAGTGCACATGTATCAATTAGGTAAAAGTTGTATCCAAAAATATGGTAAGAACTCATGAGCAATCAAAAAGTAAGAGAAGGCGAAGCGTTATCGGAAGTAGCACTTAAAAAATATTTACAAGAAATTAAGCTGATAAATTCTGTTGAAAGCGAATTATTTGTTGAACAATTTACACACGGTTTTTCCAACTTAACCTATTTGTTGAAAATAGAAAATAAAGAATTTGTTTTAAGAAAACCACCAAAAGGAGCTATCAAAAGAGGTCATGATATGCATCGCGAATTTAAAGTACAAAGTGCGGTACAAAAAGTATTTTCTAAGGTTCCAAAAATGTATGGTTTTTGTGATGACGAAACTATTTTAGGAAGTGATTTTTATATCATGGAAAAAGTAGAAGGAATCATTTTAAATTATAAGGAAGCACACAAAAGAAAAATAACCTCAGACGATTATGAAACCATTGCAAATTCTTGGTTAGATACTTTGGTGGCATTGCATAATGTAGATTATAAAGCCATTGGTTTAGCCGATTTAGGTAAACCTGAAGGCTATGTAGAAAGGCAAATTTCTAATTGGGGAAAACAATATTTGAAAGCAAAAACTGATGAATATCCAGAGGCAGAAATTGTAATGAATTGGATGGAAGCACATCAGCCAGAAAAATACGAGCATTGTTTAATTCACAATGATTTTAAATACGATAATGTTGTTTTTAAAGATGATTCTTGGCAAGAAGTTGCTGCTGTTTTAGATTGGGAAATGGCAACTTTAGGCGATCCTTTAATGGATTTAGGAACATCTTTAGGCTATTGGACAGTTGCCACAGATCACGATTTTGTAAAACAAGGAATTCCGTCGCCAACTATTTTTGAAGGAAATCCAATAAGAAGTGAAATCGCAAAAATGTATACCCAAAAATCTGGAAGAAATACTGACAATTTAGTTTTCTATTATGTTTTTGGTTTGTTCAAAATTGCAGTAATTGCCCAGCAAATTTATTTTAGATATGCGAAAGGATGGACAACAGACCCTCGTTTTGCGAACCTGAATAAAGCATCAGAATTATGTTGCAAGTTGGCTTTGAAAGCGATTAAAACGAAATCAATAGATTAGAAAGCGTCATTGCGAATGCAATGAAGCAATCTGTTCATTTAAACAAACAGATTACTTCGTCATTCTTCCTTGTAAGGATATAAATTAGAACAATGGAAATTAATAAAGAAGGATTAGCAATTTTAGCAACTTTTGATGAAAATTCGCCTGTTTTTATGATGAATTATCTCAATTATAAGGAACGAGTATCATCCACAGGAAAAACAGGGAAAGAAACATATAACAAATATATGAAAGCTGCATTTCCTTTTTTTCAAAAGATAACAGCAGAAATTGTTTTTAAAGGAAAACCAATGGCAACTATCATTGGTTCGTCCGAAGAAAAATTGTGGGATGAAGTTTTAATAGTAAAATATGCCACAAAAAATGAATTTTTCAAGTTAATGGAAATGAAGGAATATCCGTCAGAACTAAGAGCATCGGCATTATCAGATTCACGTTTAATTTTTTATAAATAATATGGAAGTAACAAATAAAATAGTCATTATTACAGGCGCAGGTTCTGGAATAGGGAAAGCAACTGCAATTCATTTTGCAAAATACGGAGCAACTGTGGTTGTTTCTGATATCAATTTAGAAAGTGCTCAAAAAGTTGTGGATGAAATTGCAACAAATAAAGGGAAAGCATTCGCTATAAAGGCAAATGTTGCCAAGTTTGAAGACGTGGAAAATTTAATAAATACCACTGTTGAAAAGTTTGGCAGCTTAGATGTAATTGTAAATAATGCCGGAATTGGCCCAAATTTATTAAAAACGCACGAGTCACTTTTAAAAGATTGGGACAGGGTAATTGCTGTAAATCAGACAGGTGTTTTTTATTGCATGAAAGTAGCTTTGCAGCAATTTTTGAAGCAAGGTTACGGAAATATTGTAAATATTGCTTCTTTGGCAGGTTTAAAGGCATCACCAAGTAACATCAGTTATAGCGCAAGTAAATTTGCAGTGGTTGGAATGACGAAGTCTGCAGCAATGGAATATGCAACGAAAAACATTAGAGTAAATGCAGTGTGTCCTGGGTATACAGAATCGGCTTTATTAGATCAATTGCTAAACGCAAAACCAGAAATGGATGCTGTTTTAAAAAGTGTCATTCCGATGAAACGGTACGGGAAAACATCAGAAATTGCAGAAGCAGTAGTCTGGTTGGCTTCGGATAGTACAAAGTTTATTACAGGTCAAACAATTACTTTAGATGGAGGAACATCGCTTTAAAGAGTGGATAATAATCCGTAAATTTGTGAGGTAAAAATCAACATAAAATTAAAATTTAGAAATTATGAAAAAATGGTTAATTCCGGTAATAATAATAATTGTAATAATATTCGGATTTTATAATTTTGGAAAAGGCTTTAATAACACAGCAGTTGTTTTGCAAGAAGACGCAAAAACGACTTGGTCTAACGTAGAAAGTTCTTATCAACGTAGAAACGATTTAATTGGCAACTTGGTAAAAATTGTACAAGGAGCTGCAGACTTTGAGAGAAACACGTTAACAGAAGTGATTGAAGCAAGAGCGAAAGCAACGTCTACAACTATTGATGCAAATAATTTATCACCAGAAAACATGGCGCAATTTCAACAAGCGCAAAGTGGTTTAACTGGCGCGATGTCTAAATTATTAGTTTCTGTAGAGCGGTATCCTGATTTAAAAGCAAACGCAAATTTTTTGGAATTACAAAGTCAATATGAAGGCAGTGAAAACCGTATAAATGTTGCCAGAGATCGTTTTAACGAAGGTGTGAATAATTATAATAAACATATTAAAGTATTCCCAAATTCATTTTTAGCAGGTTTGTTTAATTTTGATGAAATGAATCGCTATACAGCGGACGCAGGTTCTGAGAAAGCACCAGATGCTAGTTTCGATTTTAATAAGAAAAAATAATAAATATGTCTAAAGTAGAAGCTTTTCTTACTAAAGAAGAAGAACAAGAAATTATTTCTGCTATTAGAACTGCAGAGAAAAATACTTCTGGTGAAATACGAATTCATATGGAATCTTCCACGAAAAAGGTTCATTATGAGCGGGCGCTAGAAGTATTTCAGCTCTTAGAAATGCACAACACAAAAGACGCTAATGCCGTGTTAATTTATGTTGCTGTAGCTGATAAAAAGTTTGTTATTTATGGTGATACAGGGATTAATAACGTGGTGCCAAAAGATTTTTGGGATACCACTAAAGATGTAATGCAAAACCATTTTAAAACAGGTAATTTTAAACAAGGAATTGTTGACGGAATTTTAAAAGCCGGTGAAGAATTACGCGATCATTTTCCATATCAAAAAGATGACGAAAACGAACTTTCAAATGAAATTTCTAAAGGATGAGTTTAAAAAAAGTTTTCAGTTTTCAGTTTTCAGTTTTTAGTAAAAGTCTTGTAATACTGGTGTTTTTAGTGTCACAAAATATTTTTTCTCAGGGATATGAAATTCCGGAGAAACCAAAATTTCAAACAAGTGTTTACGATTTCACGACTCCAAAATTACTTACAGATTTTCAAAAAACAAGTTTAGAAAATAAATTAGTTCGGTATTCAGACTCTACCTCAACTCAAATTGTGGTTGCAATTATCGCATCCACCGAAGGTGAAAATATTAATTATTTAGCCGCCAATTGGGGAGAAAAATGGGGAATTGGTCAAGCCAAAGAGGACAACGGTATTTTATTTTTATTAGCTAAAGACGATAGAAAAATTGCAATTCAGGTTGGTAAAGGTGTCGAGTATTTAGTAACCGATTTTCTATCAAAAAGAATTATTGAAAGAGTCATTATCCCGGAATTCAAAAAAGGAGATTATTATAGCGGTTTAGACAAAGGATCTGACTATATATTTAAAACTCTGAATGGCGAGTTTGAAGGTTCTCGTAAAGAAGAGTCTAAAGGTTCTGATTTTTCAACCATCATTTTTATTATAATCATAGGCGTATTTTTTCTTTTAGTTTCTAGAGGGAATAAAAATAATAAAGGCGGACGAAATAATCGAACAGGTTCTTTATCTAGCACTGTTTTTGACGCTATACTTTTAAGTAGTTTAGGCAGATCTGGTGGAGGTTTTGGTGGCTCGTCTGGCGGGGGAAGTAGTGGTGGATTTGGTGGTGGCTTCGGTGGAGGAAGTTTTGGCGGTGGCGGTGCTTCTGGTGGCTGGTAAATAAGCCCATTTTAACCTTGCTAACTTAAAGAAATAGACAACTTGTGTAATTTTAATTTAGATGTTGAAAAAAATAGTTTACTCATTCATTTTTTTTCTATTGATAAGCTGTCAAAATTTTGGACAATTAAATATACTCGCAGATTTACCAAATGAATTAAAAGAAGTTTCTGGGACAGAAGTTTTAAGGAATTCCAATATTATTTGGATGATTAATGATGGAGGAAACAAATCAACATTATTCGGAGTTTCTGAAAAAGGAAAAATAAAAAAAGAAATTGAGATAAAGGCTAAAAATACAGATTGGGAAGACTTAACGACCGATGAAAAAGGCACTATTTATATTGGTAATTTTGGAAATAATACAAACAGTAGAAAGAATTTAAGAATACTAAAAATTGATAAAAAGTATTTAAGGAAAAAAAAGCAGAGGTCGAAGAAATTAAAATTGAGTATGAAGATCAGTATGATTTTCCTCCAAAAAAGAAAGAGCTATTTTTTGATGCAGAGGCATTTTTCTATTTTAAAAAGAACTTTTATATTTTTACTAAAAGCAGAGTAGAGGATAGATACGGTAAAACTTCTTTGTATAAAGTCATGGCAGAAGAAGGGAAACACACCGCTAAATTAATTGGCGAATTTGAAAATTGTAACGATATAGAATGTTGGATAACTTCTGCTGATATTTCTTCGGATGGAAAAAAAGTGGTGCTTTTATCGCAAAAAAATGTTTTAGTTTTTACTGATTTTAAAGGTGATAACTTTTTATCAGGAAAGGTAAAAAAAATTGAGTTAAAATATGAATCTCAGAAAGAAGGAATCTGTTTTAAAGATGGCAATACATTACTAATTACCGATGAAAAATCTCATGGAGAAGGCGGAAATTTGTATGAACTAAAAATTGATGTGGACAATTAAAATAATGGCATACAAATGAAAGAAAAATCAAAAAAAACAGCGGAATTAGATGATTATTTAGACAATCATTATATCCATAGAAGTAATTGGTTAAGAGCCGCGGTTCTTGGCGCTAATGATGGCATTTTATCAACGGCAAGTTTAGCAATTGGTGTTGCTGCTGCAACTGATTTAAGAGAGCCTATTATTTTGGCAACTTTAGCAGGATTAGTTGCGGGTGCATTATCAATGGCTGCTGGCGAATACGTATCTGTAAGTTCACAAACCGATGTTGAAAATGCGGATATAGAAAGAGAAAGATTAGAATTAGAAGAAATGCCAGAATTAGAATTGCAACGTTTGGCGGATATTTATGAACAGAGAGGATTAAAAAAAGAAACGGCTTTAATTGTCGCTAAAGAATTGACAGAAAAAGATGCGTTGGCTGCGCATGTTAGAGATGAATTAGGCATAAATGAAATGAATCAGGCAAATCCTATTCAGGCTGCATTGGCATCTGGTGCTGCATTTACGATTGGAGGATTGCTTCCGTTTTTAGTCACACTTTTTCTTCCATTAAATAGTATGGAATATTCTATTTATGGTTTTGCTACGGTCTTTTTAATAATTTTAGGCGCATTAGCGGCGAAAGCAGGTGGTTCAAAAATAGGAATTGCAGTTTTAAGAATTACTTTTTGGGGAACGGTTGCAATGGGCTTAACGGCTGCAGTTGGTTATATATTTAATGTGAATGTAGTATAAAATAATGGAGATTATCTACCTTATTTAAAGTTGATCTGTGGATAGAATATATTATTTTAATCGCTGCACTTTAACGATTAAACTGCAAATTTGTAAATTAAAAGTGCCCAACCAGCAACCAAAAACAAACCTCCTAAAGGTGTGATTGGTCCTAGAAATTTTATTTTTTTATTATTTGCTGATGAAAGTACCAAGCCATAAATAGAGAAAGAAAATAACAAGGTTCCTATAATAAAAGCGTAGATAATGCAGTTGTCAAGGGAAGCATTTAGCTCTAAATTAAATCCTAAAATAAGTAAAACAATGGCGTGATACATTTGATATTTTACGCCAGTTTCAAAACTTTGTAATTGATCTGAAGTTAGTTTTTTCTTTAACAAATGCGCTCCAAAAGCCCCAAATATTACTGCAGTGCACCCAAGTAAGGAACCGAAAATTAATGCTTTTTGTATCATATAAATTATTAAAAAGTAAAGCCGAAAGTAAAAGCAACTCTTAAACCTTCATCGCTATTAAATGTGGAAATATTTCCAGAAATCATATTTGCTGCGTTAAAGAAAACTCCGCCTCCAATAGAAGTATTAAATTTACTATTTTTAAAAGTTGAATTCTGTTGACCCCAAACAGTTCCGTAGTCAAATCCTCCAAATATACCAACATTTAAAGGAATTAAACTTGTTTTAAAACGTCGTAAATTTAAACGAATATCAGAACTGTGGTAAAAGGAGTTTTTATCAGTAAAACGCTGATTTCTAAACCCTCTTAACCCATCATTTCCACCAATGCTTGCTGCTTGATAAAATTGATACGAATTACCAAAAGTATAATGAGATTTTAATTTAGTTGCGAATACTAATTGTCCGCTAGGAATTAATTTGTGTTGAAATGATATAGAAGGAATTAAATACCCGAAATCACCATTATTATTTAAGCTTGAAGTATAACCAGCTATTAATTCCGTTTTCATTCCCATTGTTGAAAAAGCACTGTTATCTGTGTTTTCAAAATGATAACTAGCTTCTGTATTGATGAATTTCTGAGTATCAAAAATAGCATTATTAGCGCTGAATTCATCGGAAACGAATCTGCCAAGAGTATTATCAACTTTAAATGTTTGATAATTAATGGCTAGTTTTATTTCTGCATCTAAATCACTTTTCCATTTTATAAAGCTACCTGCAATAAACTTGCTGATTTTTACTCTATTATAATCTTCTTCTTCTAAATCATCTGCTTCAAGATTTATAGAGTTATTGCCGAAACCAAAATAGTTTACTGCAAAATTCGGACTTGTAAAAGTTGCGTCTACTCCTAAATTCCAACTGCCAAAAACGTTTGCGATTTCAGAGGCATAATTAAACTCAAAACCATTGGTTGCAAAATAGTATGAAGCATTTAAAGTGTGTTGAGTTGTAAACGGGTTTCTTTCAAAACCATAAACTGTGTATGTGTTAGAAAACCCAAGTTTTATGCCATCATCTGGATTGTAACCAATAGTTGGTGTTAGTATATTTTGATTGTTTTTGAGCTTCTTATAATCATATACATTTGTTTTATAATCATCTGTTAATTTTATTCTTGTATTTTTAGTTTTAAAAGTGTTTTTCTTGGTTTTATAATCGTAAATAATTACCTGTTTACCATTTTTAACTTTGTAGATATCATTGTTTTGTCCGCCAATAAGTCTTAGTTTTATTAGCTTTCTTCCATCACCTTTTACCACAAAAACATCATCATCATCTAAGCCATAGATCCAAATTTCTTTGGTTTCAGATTCATTATAAATTCGTTGATGAAAAATAGCATCTTTGTCTCCATTTATTATTCGATAACCTGTAATTTTTGTTTGTCCATTTTGTAATCTTTCAATTTCAAACCAATCATCTTTTTGAGTTCCTCTAATAATTTGAAACTTATTTATATGATAAAAATAAGCATCAGAAATTTTCTGTAAATTGTGCCTTCTTCCTTGTAATTTTTTCTTTATTTCTTGTATTGTTTCATCTTTTACTTCATCAGGAAATTCTGTAAAAGCATCGTCAATTACAGCATCGGTTATATTGTCGATGATCAATTTAACTTGCTTATCCCAAACAATTTTTGTAGACATAGATATTAAAAACATGTCTAAAGGATATGGTTCTAAATTAAACCATTTCGGACTTTTTAATTCTTCTTTATAAGACCTCATTAAACGTAAAGAAGGTACTAATTTTGTTGCTATATGTAACAAAGCTCCATCTCCAAAAATAGAAAATGCTTGATCTCGATCTCTTGGAACTGGTCTGTAAATTGTTTGATTATTTTCTTTAAAAACGGCCCACCTCCACTGATCTTCATGTCGGTCCCAATCTCCAATTAACATATCAAATAAACGTGCTTTTATATACGCTTCTTCATCTAAAACATGATGCTCGTCCTTATTTAATTTTTTTAATAAATCGTCTGTACTTACTAATTCATCAGAAAAACCAAAGCTAGCTTTATCTCCATGACCAGAATCTGTGCGTTCTTCAATCATATATAATTCATTGCCAAAATCATCATTAAACTGCTTCAAACTAGGTTGTTTTGGCACATAATACAACACAGGATTTGTATGATAAAGGCCAATAGCATCAGACAATTTTCCAATAGTAAAAGGGGCATAAGGATGTGAGCCTGTAAAAACATCTGACAATAAATTTTCTGCTGCAGTATCATCAAATTGAGCTCCTATATACTGATCTTTAAAAGCCACGGCTTGCAAATATTGCACAGCATTTTTACGCAAAGCGCGCATTACATATTCGCGCCCTTTTTTATCTTTTAATCGTAAAGATTTCGATTGATGGCCGCCACCTTTTCTAACTGGTTTTAATCCGCCAAAAAGCGTATCTAAATCAACTGTTGGTGCGTTTACTTTTGTGCCAAAATATTTTCGATATCGTTCTCCCCATAAATAACGATACAGTTTACTTTTTGTGATTTCTTCTTGCGTATAAATTGATGCTTTTTTTTCTGTTATACCCTGCAAAGGAAATGTTGTAAAATTTTTCTTTTCATCTTCTGATAAAACTTGGCTTTGATACACTATTTTATCATCTTTTACAGTATGAAAACTTACGGTTGATGAACCATCTTTATAGACATCTAATTTAGCAAAACCTTGCGCACCATAAGTAAATTTCGCGCCTCCAGATAATTTTGTAGCGGTTGTTTTAGAACCAGAACCACTAACAATTTGAGGAATATTATCTTGAATGATATACTGCAAATTATGATCATGACCAGAAACAAAAATGGTTTTATCATTTTCTTGTGCCAGTGTTACAATGCGTTTTTTAAGTGCATTGTATTTTTTATTTTGGATGTCTGTATTGGAAAGACCAGATGTTTGTCTTATTAAATTTTTTAGAGAACCTAAAATTGGCAAAGGATTCATATGGCTAGCAAACGAATATTTTCCTCCATGAGAACCATTGGTAAACATTGGATGATGCATAGCAATAATGGTCGTTTTTCCTCTTGATTTTTTAATTAAACCTTCAAACTCATCAAAGAATTTTGTTCTTGTTTTTATTTCGCATTTATCATTTATAGTTGGGTGGTTGTCCCAATTTGTTAAATACCAATGCGTATCTACAATAATTAAAACGATGTTCTTAGAAATATCTACGGATTCTAAAGGGCAGCCATTTTGGGGAAAGAAGGATTTCTTTCCTAATGCTTTTTCTACTAATTCTTCTTCTCTTTTTAAGCCATCTAGACCGTTATACCAATCATGATTTCCAGGGATAAAAATGGAATTCCCTTTAAATTTTTTCGCAACATCGGTTTGCGCTTCTAACCTTCTTTTTGCTAGTTTATATTTTTTAGATTTTTTTTTCTTCGGAATTCCCGTCTCATAAACATTGTCACCTAAAAAAATTAAAGTTGACTTTTGAGATACGTTTTTTGTTTTCTTTTTTAAATATTTTAAAGCAGGTGAATCTTTTTTTAAAGTTGAATTCCCAGCATCACCAATTAAATAAAAAGTATATTCAATTTCGGCAGTGCTTTCTTTAGGTTCAAAAAATTGATTTTCAGCAACTTGTAGTTTCATTGTAGCGCAAGCCGAAACCAAGAAAAGGATAGCTAAAAAGAATAATTTTTTAAGTAACTTCATAAATGTAAAATTAACTATTTTTAAATAACTCTAAGTCTTCTTTGGTATCTATATCAAAGAAGTTTGTGGATGATTCCGGACAAACTACTTCGTTTTTTCTTTGGTTGATAAACTCTTTTGCGCCTTTATCACCTTTTATCAATAGTAATTCAGGAAAATATTTTTTAGGAAAAATAGCAGGAACTCCTAATTTATTTCCATAGTTAGATGCTATAATTATATCCTTATGTTCTTTAAATAAAACAAGTAAGGATTCTAAATAAGCAATTTCAATGGCCGGTTGATCTGCTAATAAAATGTAGATTCCGTCAAATTTTAACGCCTCTTTTTTAAAATATTGAATCCCAGAAATAATACTAGAACTCAACCCTTTCTCATAGTTTGGGTTCTCAATAAATTGGATATTTTTTGAAGTGATTTTTGCTTTTATTTTAGCAGCATTTGCTCCTAAAACACAATAAATTTCATCAGAAAAAATACATTTTAATTTCTCTAAAGTGATGTCTAAAAGTGTTTTATTGTTGATTTTTTCAAGCTGTTTTATGCCATTCATTCTTGACGATTTTCCAGCAGCTAAAACTAATACAGCAATATTTTTCATTTTAAAGAGTATGAATTTTACCATTGATTTCGCGCAAAGAAAAAGGTTCTTTTTTTCTAATTACAGATAATATTTCGGCAATAATAGAAAGCGCAATTTCTTCTGGAGTTTGTGCCCCAATATGCAAGCCTGCGGGCGAATAAATAGTTTCTAAAAAATCTTCTGAAATAGCAGGCACAAACTCAAAAAGCTCGTTAAATAACCGTTCTCTTTTGCTTGGTGCACCTAAAACACCAATATATTTTGGTTGATATTCAGAAAGCTTTACCAAATATTTTAAATCTTGCACATAACTATGATTCATAATTACGATGGCAGTATTTTGTTCAATATTAGAAAACTGAATTGTTTCTGGAGTATCTCCAATTACAGAATGTGCTCCGGGAAAATCTGAGAGCTGTTTGCTATCTTTTGCAGAAGTAATTACATCAATTTCCCAACCTAAATTCGATGCTATTGTGCACAATTTTACAGCATCATGTTCACCGCCAATGATTATCAATTTAAAACTTGGTGCTAAAATTTGAGTGAAAATTGCTACATCATTTTTTTGTTGGAGAATGAAAGTTTCAGAAAATACAAATTGCTCCTTATTTTCAAAAGTTACAACAGATCTAAAATCACCAAAAGCTTCATCGTCTTTTGTAAAATGACTTTCAATTTTTAAAGATTCTCTGTTTGCATTTGCTTCAGAAAAAGTGTGTATGAATTCATCAGAAATAAAAAAAGGTTCAATTAAAATGTATAAAACACCTTCGCAACCCAATCTGTAACGACCGTCGTAAGTTATGATTTTTGATTTATTGTCAGCAAAAACACTTTTTGTTCTATGAATGATTTCTTTTTCAACACATCCACCACTAACGGCACCAACCGAATTTAAATCCTGAGAAATTAACATTCTAACACCCGGTTTTCTATATGAAGAACCATTTAAGTGCACCACAGTTGCCAATACGTTTTTCAATCCTTTTTTTTGATTGATAACAGTTTCATTGATAATTTCTTTGAGTTCGTGAATCATTGTTGGAAACTAAATTTAGGCTTAAATATAAAGTTTTTAAAGTTATAACTTTTTATAATTCTAACAAAGTGTAATCTAAGTTTCCATCATTTTTTAACGACAAAGTATCTTTTTAAACTTAAAAATAATAACCGATTGCAAAGTTAAAAACAGGTTCATCAACCCTAAAATCAAGCGGTTGTCTAACGCTAATGCAGGATCATGAAAAGGAGCCGCCAAATCAAACCGAATTACAAAACCTTGCACATCTACTCGCAAACCAATACCTGTCGCCCATACCTAGTTTATTTGTAAAGTTAGAAGTAAAATGTGTCTTTCTCTTTAAAATATGGGCTTGCAACAGAGTTCCATACGTTTCCAGCATCCGCAAAAACAGCACCTTTAAAGAAAGAGTAAATAGGAAAGCGATATTCGATATTTACTTTTAAATGAATATTACCTGTTTTATCAAAAAAAGAACTAGCATTTTGAGTCTTGTTTTTATCGTAAGTTCCTAGTCCTAAGGAGCGAATATTAAAGACTCTAACACTATAAGGTCCGCCAGAAAAATCTTCTTTTACAAACGGAACAACATCAGAATTACCATAGGCCAAACCATAACCTGCAAACAATCTTGCTGCAATTGTTTGCTCATTTTTTTGATCTCCAAAATTATAATGATTTCTTGCATCAAAATCTGCTTTTGCATATTCTAAACCTAAAAACTGTTTGGGCCTACCAACCTCTTTTTCTTTTCTTAATAAACTAATTGAATTCCCTGCACATCTATGGTAGATTGCAGGTAAAATTGACGTGATTTGGCGGAATTCGTCATTTCGTTATGCGTATAAGAAAATGCAAGTCTGCTTAATTCCATTCAATAACTTAACGCAACAAATCTAAATTTATAGATTTGTAAAATGATAGTAAAAAAACATAGACGACTTACCCTTAAAGAAAGAGTCCAAATTCAGACACTTTTAAAGGAAAAAAAGATGAAGACTTACATTGCTAAAACTCTCGGTAGAGCACTTTCTACAATCTCAAGAGAAATCAATAAATGGGTACTAGATAACAATGATATTTATGGTGCTGAACTTGCACATTGGAATTCAAAAGATGAGTATGCCAACAAAAGGAATAGAGATAAAACCCGTTGTGCATTATAAATAGTTAAAAAAAGTTATTCATTTGACTATTAAAAGGCGTATATTTAATTGACAACCAATCGATTAAATACAATGAATAACTTTAGAGCAAATTACAATAAAATTTTAGAAGTCTTAGCCACAATTACAGAAAAGGAACAATTTTTACGTCAAAACAGGAAACCAAAACTAAAAGACATTGAATTAATCGCTATGAATTTAACAGCAGAATATATGGGTATAGACAGTGAGTGTCAGTTGTTTCGGGATATTCCAGAATATTTGTTTGCTAAAATAGAGCGATCAGTTTACAATAAACGGAAGCGAAAATTATTTTTTGCCATTGAATTTATAAGAACTCAACTCTCCAATAAATTCACGGAGTTTGAAAACTATTATGTAGTAGATAGTATGCCTTTGGAGATTGTAAAACTCTCAAGAAGCGGGAGAAGTAAAGTTTGTAAGGAGTACTTTTATTCAGCCCCAAATAGAGGTTATTGTGCTAGTCAAAACATGCATTATTATGGCTATAAAATACATGCTGTTTGTTCTATTGATGGCGTGTTTAAAAGTTTTGATATTAGCAAAGCTTCTGTACATGATATTCATTATTTAAAAGACATTAAAAATCAGTTTAATAACTGTGTGGTTTTAGGGGACAAAGGATACCTAAGTGCGGACTATCAGTTAGATTTATTTGAGAGTAAACAAATTAAATTAGAAGTTCCAATGCGTAAAAATCAACAGAATTACAAAAAACAAACGTATATTTTTAGGAAGAAAAGAAAACGAATTGAGACCTTGTTTTCTCAACTTTGTGACCAGTTTAAAATACGGAATAATTATGCAAAAACTTTTGAAGGTTTTAAGACAAGAATTCTTGGAATAACTAATAAATTTGTGACTATTTTTTAAGCTACTTTTTTAATAATTCTTCTCAATTTTATTTCCATTTCCAGAGGAGATAAATATCCTAAACTAGAATGTAACCTTTCTGTATTATACCAATAAATATAGTCTTCAATAGATTCATATAATTGGTTATAAGATGTAAATTTAAATCTATATAGCCACTCGTGTTTAATCGTTTTAAAAAAACTTTCAGCTACAGCATTGTCCCAACAATTACCTTTTCTACTCATGCTTTGAGTTATTTTAAGGTTAAAGTTACAAATTTTTGTCATTTTATTTGATGCATACTGAACACCTCTATCGGAATGAAAAATAAGTTTATTACTAATATTTCTTGTTTTTCTAGCATCAATCCAAGCTTTCATTACTGTGTTTTGAGTTGTCATATCTTCACTAAGAGACCATCCAACAACCTTTCTATCAGCAAGGTCTATAATTGTTGTTAAATAATTCCAATCATCATTAACTCGGACATATGTAATGTCAGACACCCATTTCTCTCCTAATTTCAGGCTGTTAAAATCTCTATTTAGCACGTTTTTAGCGATTAAACATTGATGATTAGAGTCTGTTGTTACTACAAATTTTCTTTTTAAAACACTTCTTAAACCTATTTCTTTCATCAGTAATCCAACATAAGAGCGGCAGTAAATTAAGCCTTCTTGCTCCAATTTTTTTTGAATCCTATAGCTACCATAAATTTCTCTATTCTCTTTAAATAACACTTTAATTCTTTCTTTTAAATGCATTGTAGCTGTTTTTAACAATACAATATCTTTGTTGTTAAACCAATGATAGTAAGCATTTTTACTAACTTTCATTGATTTACACATCTTCTCAACTGGGTATATATCAACATTCTTTAAGATGAATTGATATCTTATAAGTCGCTCTTGGAGAAGATGCTCACCGCCTTTTTTAAAATGTCCCGCTCCATAGTTACATTTTTTAATTCTTTGCGAAGGGTTTTAAGTTCTTGTGCTTCAATAGTTAATTCCTTCTTTTTTGAGAAATCTCCAGATTTCAACTTGTATTCACGTTTCCAACGCCCAACCATACTAAGGCTTAAGCTATAATCCTCACTAACTTGCTTTGTCTTAATTCCTGAATTTAACAGTTCTACAATCATCACTTTAAATTCATTGTCATATTTTTTTACCATAAATCAAATATAAAATTTATAAGCTCATAAAAATCGTCACATCAAAGGTAGACACTCCACCAGTGGTACTTTTTCCTTTTAAATAGTCTTTATTTATTAGGATAGAGATCGTATCCCAATCGATAAGGGTGTTTATTTGAGTAAAAAATGTCTTTTTAATTTTTCTTGCTCGTAAATCGCAAATGCTATCCGCTAAAGTTGGTTGTTTTTGTATTTTCATACACTAAATTTACCAATTAATATACTTACAATCAAATATTTAACATAGATGATTACGAGTTATTTTTGTGCTTTTTATTAGGTACTTCCCTTCAACGGTCTTAAATAGTGCAATAGCGGTTTACTCCTAATTAATATGTATTTACGCCTTATTGGGTTTTAGGGGTAAAAGAGAGCTATGCGCAGGGAATAGTGTCGTGTATGAAATAAAGCAAGTAAATGTGCCAGCGAGGATGTGCCACCGCAGCCGTATTATTTGCGTTAAGGACCAATGCGACAAGGGAGTATTTGTAATTATGTCTTTATGTAATTAAATGAAGCGACTGACGAACTCCTTTAATCCAGTAAGAACTTCAAAACCAAATGAACTTTGGTGTGCTGAAGTAACTATTTTTAAAACCACAGACCAGATAAAATATTCTATTCATTTCTTAATCGACCACTGTAATATCTATCCCTAAATCTATTAATTTTTCTTTAAAATCTGGATCTATTCCGCTATCAGTGATTATTTGATCGATTTCTTCAAGTCCACAAATTCTGCCAAAACCCCTTTTTCCAAATTTTGAAGAATCGGCTAGTACAATTATTTTTTGAGCAGCTTTAATCATTTCTTTATTTAAGGAAGCTTCCATCGGGTTTGTGGTAGTTAGCCCGTATTCTAAATCTATACCATCGACTCCTAGAAATAATTTAGTAAAGGAAAATTCAGCAAGCATTTTTTCGCTAATTGGACCAACAACGGATGATGAACTTCGTCTAATAATTCCGCCTAATTGTATTACATCAATGTCTGGGTTTTTTGCTAAAATTAGAGATGTATTTAGTGATGCTGTTAGAACTATTAGGCCCTCAACTGGCTTTATGTTTTTGGCAAATTCAATTACAGATGTTCCTGAGGCGATAATAATGCTATCGTTTGGTTTTAGAATTAAACCAGCAGCAACTGCAATTCTTATTTTTTCTTTTCTGTTAATCTTCTCTTTTATGCTAACATGGTGTTCTGTTGTGTATGGATTTGATGGAATTGCTTTTCCGTGAGAGCGAAAAAGTAATTTTTTTTCTTCTAAAGCTTTTAAGTCTTTTCTTATGGTAACTAATGACACGCCAAATTCTTGACTTAAATCGATGACTTCAACAAAGCCATTTTTTTTAAGTTTCTTTAAAATTAGTTTGTGACGTTCTGCGATATTTAAAATCATTCTAAAAATATTTTATTTAACAAATATACGGCATTGTTGATTTGTTGCGAAATATTTTTCTTTTAGTTTGTATTTCATCCTTTTAGGATGAAAACCTAGTTATTTGTTTAAGCTTGTGATAAGCTACTTTTTTAGCCTATTTTAAATACGGATGCACTTAGTAATAATAATATAGTCATATTTTTTAAAAAAACATAAAAAAAGACAAAAAAACATTTCGAAATGTTTCGAAATGTTTTACATTTACATTTCATAAAGAAGATCTATTGATTAAAATTATTTGAGATATGAAAAAAAGTGAAATGATTGATAAAATCACTAATTCTTCAAAAGAATTTGACTTTATAATTATAGGTGGTGGTGCTACTGGAATTGGAATTGCATTAGAGGCGTCGGCAAAAGGATATTCTGTTGTTTTGTTGGAAAAATCAGATTTTACAAAATCAACCTCAAGTAAAAGTACAAAATTGGTACATGGAGGAGTTCGTTATTTAGCTCAGGGTGATGTGGGTTTAGTTAGAGAGGCAGTTGTAGAACGAGGTTTGTTAATTCAGAATGCGCCACACTTAGTTAGCAATCAGTCATTTATTATTCCAACACATGGGTTGTTTGACGAGTTAAAATATACAGTTGGGTTAACATTTTATGATTTGTTAGCTGGAAAATTAAGTTTAGGAAGATCTAAAAGAATTTCTAAAGCAAAAACTTTAAAAAGAATTTCAACTATTAATCCTGAAAAAATTACAGCAGGAGTAGAATATCATGACGGTCAGTTTGATGATACGCGTTTAGCAATTAATACACTTCAAAGTGCGGTTGAGTTTGGGGCAATTGTTATTAATTACTGCTCTGTAAATGGATTACTGAAAAATAATGAGGGAAAGGTTTCTGGAGTACAATTTCTTGATGAAGAAAGTGGTGAGCAATACGAAATAAAAGGAAGTCAAGTTGTAAATGCTACTGGTGTATTTGCTGATGATGTTTTAATGATGGATTCTCCAAACGCAAAAAAAACAATAGCTCCTAGTCAAGGTGTTCATTTAGTGTTAGGCAAGAAGTTTTTACCAGATGACGATGGTATTATGATTCCAAAAACAGATGACGGAAGGGTATTATTTCTGGTTCCCTGGCACGGAAGAGTAATTATTGGAACAACAGACACACCTATTAAGAAAGAATCTTTAGAGCCAATTGCTTTAGAAGAGGAAATTGAGTTTATCTTAAATACGGCTGAAAAATATTTAATAAAAGCGCCAAAGAGAAGTGATGTTTTAAGTGTTTTTGTTGGCTTAAGACCTTTAGCAGCAGCAAAATCAGAAGGGAAGAAAACGAAAGAGATTTCTAGAAATCATAAAATTTTTGAATCTGCATCTGGCTTATTAACTATGGTTGGTGGAAAGTGGACTACTTATAGAAAAATGGGAGAAGATTTAGTAGCGAGAACCGAACGAAAAAATGGTTGGACTAAATTACCATCAAAAACAAAACATTTAAAAATTCATGGGTATAAGGAAAACGTTGATTATAATAGTCCTTTGTTTTTTTATGGTTCTGATGAAACTGCTATTTTAGAATTAGCAGCAAAAAACGAAAATAATAGGTATATTAGTGAAAGCCTTCAAGTTATTGAAGCTCAGGTGCTGTGGGCTGTAGAACACGAAATGTGTCGTACAATTGAAGATTTTTTAGCTAGAAGAACTAGATGTCAATTATTAGATGCAAGAGAAAGTCTTAGAATGGCTCCTAAAGTTGCAGAAATTATGGCAAGGGAATTGGGTAAAGATCTTAACTGGCAAAAAAATCAAATAGCAGATTATCAGTCAGTAACATCAAATTATATTTTAAAATAAACCATATTCATGATAAATATTTTTAAACCAGCAGAGCATAAAGAATTACTGCCTCCAGGTAAAATAGATTCTTCGTATAAACGCCTTAGATTACAAGTTTTTATAGGTATTTTTGTTGGATACGCTGGCTATTACCTTGTTAGAAAAGTATTTTCTTTAGCAATGCCAGATTTAATTGATTTGGGTTATTCAAAAACGGAATTGGGATTTGTATTATCAGGTGTGTCTATAGCATATGGCTTAAGTAAGTTTTTAATGGGGAATGTGTCGGACAGGAGTAATGCTAGATATTTTCTTACGGCTGGTCTTGTTCTTTCTGCTTTTACAATGATTTTAATGGGTGTGCTACCTGTGGCTACTTCGTCAATATTAATAATGTTTGTACTACTTATACTAAATGGTTGGTTTCAAGGAATGGGCTGGCCTGCTTGTGGAAGAGTTATGGTGCATTGGTTTTCAATTAGAGAACGTGGTACAAAAATGTCTATATGGAATGTTGCACATAATGTTGGTGGTGGGATTATTGGTCCTTTAGCAATTTTAGGTGTTGCTATTTTTGCAGATTGGCACGCCAAATTATATTTCCCAGGTTTTATAGCATTAGCTGTTGCAGTAATTGCGTGGTTCTTAATTAGAGACACACCACAATCTTGTGGTTTACCTAATATTGAATCTTATAAAAATGATTACCCTGATAATTATTCCAAGAAATTTGAAGAAGAAATGTCTGCTAAAGAGATTTTCTTTAAATATATATTAAAAAATAAGTTATTGTGGTCGATTGCTTTTGCAAATGTCTTTGTTTATTTAGTTAGATATGGAGTGTTAGATTGGGCCCCATTGTATCTAGAAGAAGCTAAAGGATTTTCAATTAAAGAATCTGGATGGGCCTATTTTGCATACGAATGGGCTGGTATCCCTGGAACACTTCTTTGCGGATGTTTAAGTGATAAAGTATTTAAGGGTAAAAGAGCCCCGGTAAGTATTATCTATATGGTTCTTGTAATGGTTTCAATATATATGTATTGGACTAGTGAATCTATTCTTACAAACTCAATAGCTTTAATATGTATTGGTTTCTTAATCTATGGACCTGTAATGTTAATAGGAGTTCATGCATTAGACTTAGTTCCTAAAAAGGCTGCCGGTACTGCTGCTGGTTTAACTGGTCTTTTTGGTTATTTAGGAGGAGCATTATTTGCAAATATAGCTATGGGTGCAGTTGTTGATCAATGGGGTTGGTCTGGTGGTTTTGTGGTGTTAATAGGAGCCTGTATTCTTGCAATTTTATTTATTGGATTAGCTTGGGTACAGGAGAATAACGGTCACAATGGAATACATAAATAAGACTCCTTTCAATTATAGGCTTGCAGATGTTGTGAGTTGAATTTTAAGGGTTTAAGATATGAATACAAATTACTAAATATACCCGTTGTGCATTATAAATAGTTAAAAAAAGTTATTCATTTGACTATTAAAAGGCGTATATTTAATTGACAACCAATCGATTAAATACAATGAATAACTTTAGAGCAAATTACAATAAAATTTTAGAAGTCTTAGCCACAATTACAGAAAAGGAACAATTTTTACGTCAAAACAGGAAACCAAAACTAAAAGACATTGAATTAATCGCTATGAATTTAACAGCAGAATATATGGGTATAGACAGTGAGTGTCAGTTGTTTCGGGATATTCCAGAATATTTGTTTGCTAAAATAGAGCGATCAGTTTACAATAAGCGGAAGCGAAAATTATTTTTTGCCATTGAATTTATAAGAACTCAACTCTCCAATAAGTTCACGGAGTTTGAAAACTATTATGTGGTAGATAGTATGCCTTTGGAGATTGTAAAACTCTCAAGAAGCGGGAGAAGTAAAGTTTGTAAGGAGTACTTTTATTCAGCCCCAAATAGAGGTTATTGTGCTAGTCAAAACATGCATTATTATGGCTATAAAATACATGCTGTTTGTTCTATTGATGGCGTGTTTAAAAGTTTTGATATTAGCAAAGCTTCTGTACATGATATTCATTATTTAAAAGACATTAAAAATCAGTTTAATAACTGTGTGGTTTTAGGGGACAAAGGATACCTAAGTGCTGACTATCAGTTAGATTTATTTGAGAGTAAACAAATTAAATTAGAAGTTCCAATGCGTAAAAATCAACAGAATTACAAAAAACAAACGTATATTTTTAGGAAGAAAAGAAAACGAATTGAGACCTTGTTTTCTCAACTTTGTGACCAGTTTAAAATACGGAATAATTATGCGAAAACTTTTGAAGGTTTTAAGACAAGAATTCTCTCAAAATTAACAGCACTAACTATCATTCAATACATTAACAAATTTGTCTTTAACAGGAATATAAACAATTTAAAAGTCAATATTGTTTAAATGCACAACGGGTTAAATATAAATTTTAATACATATGAAAAACTTTAATCAAAGCAATTTTTTCCATAGGACAGGATTTTTATTGAATATTATTGTTATAGCATTTTTTATATCGATATTGACTTCTTATTCACAAAGTTATAGCCCAATAGGTGGTTGGTCTGCTGAAGTTAATCAAAAATTAGAAACGTTTTTGGATTCTACACAGCATCTAAAAACTAGAAAAGTCGCTGTTTTTGATGGTGACGGTACTGTTTTTGGGCAAGTGCCAAATTATCTTGCAGATGAAGCGCTTTATCTGTATGCCGATGAACATTTTAGAGGCAAGAGTGATCCATATTCTGTTGAAAAAATGGAAATTATTAACAGAATGATTGATAATGGAAATAATGTTAGTAAGGAGTATGTTGAGGATAGGGTTCATTTTTTATCCGGATTAACCCCTGAAAGAATCGAAGAGATAGGATATGACTGTTATCAGCGATTTTATAATGACAAGATTTATCCTGAAATGATTGAATTAATTGCCAATTTAAAAGTTAATGATTTTGAAGTTTGGGTTATTACAGCTTCCCCAGAATTGCTTTATCAAAAATTTCTTTCAGAAGTTCTAGGGATACCAAAAGTGAATGTAGTTGGTGTTAAAAGTGTTGTGGTCGATGGTAAAGTAAGTAACGTAATGATCCAGCCAATTCCACAAGATGATGGAAAGGCTAATGCTTTAGAAACCTTTATTAAAGTAGAACCATTGATTGTGGGTGGTAATAGTAGAGGAGATATGGATATGCTTAATAAATCAATAGGGTTGAAAATTGTTGTAAACCCTGGTGATAAAAAGGTTAGAGGTGAAGATGATGGAGAGATGAATGGGTGTACTGTAAAATCATACTGGAAAAAGGAAGGTGTCTTAATTGTTAACTGTAATGATGTGCCTATTCCAAATGTAGATTTTTACACTACAAAATGGAAGATCAGAAAGAATATTGCTCATCTTAAGGATTAGGTTAAGCAAAATTGATTTATAGCCATAGTTCGCTCCCAGAAAGTTAATTATTTGAATAAAAAAGCAGAATATTAAAAATGTATAATTTTTATAGTTAAAATAATATTTTGCTTTTTATTTTTTAATGAGAAAAGAATAAATCAATGAGCTTATTTCACGAAGCCCTAATGACTAACATAAGTTTTAAGTGCAACTGGTGAATCCAAGTCCGATCAATATATTATTATAACAATAAAATAAAATTATGAAATCTTATTTAATTATTTTTGTATCTCTTTCTATAATTCTTACTTCGTGTCAAAACGAAATAAAGGTAGCTTGTATAGGTGATAGTATCACTAAAGGTGGAGGGAAGAATAAATCATCATTTTACCCAGTTCAATTGGACAGTTTGTTAGGTGATGGCTATCAGGTGTTGAATTGTGGTGAAAGTGGAGCTACCATGCAAAGAGATGGAAATAAACCCTATTGGCATCAAAAAGATTTGAATAATGTATTTGTGTATATGCCAGATATAATTGTTATAATGCTAGGCACAAACGATTCCAAAACTAATAATTGGAATGCTACCAGTTATGAACGAAGTTATCAATCAATGATTGATACTTTAAATACTATGGACACTAAACCACAAATTTATCTTTGTTTCCCTCCTCCTGCATTCAGTAGTGCCTTTAGCATTAACGGTTCAACAATTCAATCTGGAGTTATTCCTATAATTAATAGAATTTCAAAAAGGAATAACCTTCAAATAATTGATGTATACAATGGTATGACAAAAATGTCTGATTTATTTCCTGATGGAATCCATCCTAATGAAAAGGGAATTAAAATTATGTCTGAAATTATAGCCAAAAGTATTAAGAATTAAAATAACAGCACATAACACCGTGTATAAGTAATAGCGGTTAAAGTGATAAAATGAAAGAATAAACACAAAACAAAGGCGGTACAAAACTGAAAAGTTCGTGAGTAGAAATCCGCTACTACTCAAACACCAATTATTGGCGGTAATTAACGAATAACAAAAAAAGCGTTGATAAAAAACATACTAACCTGAGTTCAATTAATAATTAAGTAGGTTTCACTAGTGAAAAAGATAGATTTTTAGTAAATTAAGGTTCTGAATATCAATTTATTAATCTAATTAAAATACTTAATACTTTGTAATTAAACATGTTGTGTTTTTTTGTCATATACTAAAATAAATTAGTTAAATTTATTTTCTATAATTCTAATTATAAATTTTATGAAAAAAGAATTCCTAGTAGTATTATTTACAGTATTGTTTACGATAATTAATATAGCCGCTCAGCAAAATAGCAATCCCAAAGTAATTGTGGTAACGTTGGATGGTTTAAGATGGCAAGAGTTGTTTTCTGGTGCCGATTCAAAATTAATAGCAAATAATGATTATGTACACGATTCAGTTTCTTTAAAAAAACAGTTTTGGAGAGAAAATAATAAAGATCGTAGAGCGGTTTTATTTCCATTTTTGTGGAATGAAGTTCCGAGTATGGGGCAGATTTATGGTAATAGAACATTTGATAATAAAGTAAATTTAACCAATAAAATACGGTTTTCTTACCCAGGATATAATGAAATATTATCAGGACAAGCAGATGATGTTAGAATTACGAGTAATGATAAATTAAATAATCCAAATAAAACGATGCTTGAAATTGTTAATTCAAGTTCAAAATTTAAGGGTAAAGTTGCTGCTTTTGGTAGTTGGGATGTCTTTCCATTTATTATTAATGAAGAGCGTTCTGGGGTCCCTGTAAATGCAGGATTTGAAAATGCAAATAGTGACAACCTCTCTGATAGGGAATTGTTTTTAAATGAGTTACAATCACAAATCCCGAGTCCTTGGGGAAGCGTTCGTTTAGACGCGTTTACACATCATTATGCTTTGGAGTATATGAAAAAAAAAAACCAGAATTAATCTATATTGCCTATGCTGAAACCGATGACTTTGCACATGATGGAGATTATAGTGCTTATTTAAAATCGGCCAATACCACCGATGGAATGCTAAAAGAACTTTGGAATTTTACACAAAGCGATTCTTTTTATAAAGGGAATACTGTTTTTATTGTAACAACAGATCATGGGAGAGGTACAGAACCTTTAAAAACATGGAGGCGTCATGGTAAGAATATAGATGGTGCCGATCAGGTTTGGTTAATTGTGTTTGGAAATAATATAAAAGTAAAAGGAGAGGTTCTTGAACAAGGCCAATTGCATAGTATAAGTATTGCCCCAACAGTTTTAAGTATTCTAGATGTTGCTATTGATAATAGCAACATTAATGGAAAAATATTAGATGTTTTAGTAAAGTAAGTTTTAGCACATGATGAAAAACACAACATGCTGATTTATAGTGAATTAATAGGATAAACAACTTAAAGCAATTAAATCTGGAAGAAAAGGACTTGAAATCGAAATGAATCACGAAAAAACAGGTTACTTCAATTATAATATAGCCAACGCTTATTATAAATTGAATGAGTTTGATAAATTTAAAAAACATAATGAAATAGCATTAGAAATAGTGAGTGATAAAGAAGTCATAAAAGATCTTATGGAATTAAAAAATGCATTGGACAAATTAATAAAATAACTATTGCCAACACCCTATAAAATTAATTGCTAGTTCTACTCCAATGTCATTAAGTTAAGGATTATTCATATTGTATCTTTCTGGTTTTTAGTTACTTTAGGTTTTCTTCGCGTTCTATATTTACTGGTATTTCTTTTGTTAGAGCGATTTGGACGTATTGGAATTTGATTTTCTTTGAATAATTTTTTGAGTTCAATAATACTATTTTCTTGCGAATTTTCTGAAAAGAATAATTCAAGAATTCTATTTTTTAAAAAACCATAAGACAGATTGGTATTTATTTTATAGTTATATTTTTTGTTTTTATTTTCTAGAGTAATTTCATCCTCTAGCTCACTCACTATTAAAGTCTGAATGTTACTAATAAAGAGTGCTGCATAAAAATCTTGTTGAATACTTTGATTAGAATAACCCGAGAAATGCTCTACTTTTAATTTGTTTTTCAACTCATCATAAAAAGTTTCAACACCCCATCTTTTTGGATATAACTTTTTGAATATTTTGCTAGGATACTTTTCTATATCTAACAAAGAGGTTATCAAAATTTCTATTTGATTTTTTGGAAGTTTAACGCTCACTAACCTTACTTTGATGCCTGCATTTTTAGCAGCTAACTTCTCTGAATTTTTTGTGTACTTCCCTGGGAATATCTCTACTATTGTAGTCTCTTTTTTACTTTTGTCAAAGTCAATTATTTGTTGATTAAAACTAACTTAAGTTCGCTTTTTGCAACGGTCTTAAATGGACTCATAAGAAGGTACCTACCAAAAGGAACTGACTTTAATCTAATCGATAAAAAAACACTCCTATATTATAAAAGAAAAACTCAATAATAGACCCAGAAAAATTATAGAATATAAAACACCGAAAGAAATAATGGATTCTGAACTAAAATATGTAGCTTAGACTCACTCAAAAAAAAGCAACATTTGTTGCGTTAGAACCTTGAATGCAGCAATTATGAAAATTAAAATCCTATTTTCGATACTTATTCTTGTAATTACTTCTATTGACGAAATACATGCACAGCAGTTAGCTAAAAGTGGTAACCATTATAGTTTGAAAAAGATTTTACGTGTGGATGGAAGACAGGGTATAGCTGTAGATAAACATTATTATGTTTCTAGTAGTGTAGCCTTGTATAAGTAGACTGTTTTGACCCCTATAAAACAAGAGTATTCTTTTAAATTTCGATTATTAATTAAGCGGTTAATTTTTTCATTATAATTAGGTTTTTATCAGCATTCCATTTTTCCATTGGTGTTATTCGTCCCAACAAGCCGTGTAGCCTTCTATTGTTATAAAATTTCACATACCGTTTTAGTATCTGTTCTATTTCTCCAAAATATTGATAGTCGAACCTTTTAAAAACTTCTTTTTTTAATATTCCGTGATAGGCTTCTATATGTGCATTTTCCTCTGGTGTTGCAATGTGTGTAAATTCTTGTTGTACTCCTATTAAGCCTAAATATTCACGTACATTTTTTGCTATAAATTGGCTTCCATTATCACTTCTAATGACTACATTATTAGGGTAATCATAATTTTCAAATAACTCAGAAAGTAGCGCTATAACCTGATTTTGTTTAATATTAAAGGAAAAATAGTCTTTTAATATTCTACGTGTGTGAACGTCTATAATTGAGAGTAAATAAGCATTCTTTCCTACACTTGGGATCCAAACCATCTTTATATCCATCTCCAAGCATTCTAAAGGTCTAGAAGTGTAAACCTTTCTAAACTTTACAAACTTGCGTCCAGAACCACTTCTGTCTATCCTATTGTCAAGCTTCAATAGACCTTCTTCTTTCATAATTCTATATAGCTTTTTATGATTGATAGTGTAACCATCTCTACTTAAATAGCTGGTCATTAGTCGATATCCACAATCTATAAATTCGTGTTTTAAAATCTCCTTTACAGCCGCAACTACAACATTTTGTAATACAAACCCTTTAGTCTTGTGAAAAGTCTCTGTAGAAGGCTTATTTCCTTTTTTACCCCCACTAGGCACTCTATAATAACTACTCGCTACAATACCTACCATCTTTATGATCTCTGATTTACTGCACTTGTATTTTTTATAAGTTGTATCTACTAAATCTTTCTTGGATCGGACGTCCCAAACTTTTTTTTTAAAAGCTCACGTTGCACTTCAAGCTCGATTTCTCTGTCGCTCAACAATTTTCTTAACACTCTATTCTCTTCTTCAGCTGCTTTAAGTTCTTTACTTTAATGTTATAGGTGACTTTTAAACCTGCTTCACCTTTGTGTTCAAACTTCTTTTTCCAACTGTAGAAAGTGCCAGTACTCACGCTGTATTTTCGGCAAGTTTCAATAATTCCTATTTCTTCTGAAATAGATAGTATTTCTAACTTCTGTGCTAAGGTCCATTTCTTGTATTTCATATCTCAAATATATTAGTTTTGAAATTTAAAATATCACTCCGAACTTATTGGGGGCTAAAATAGTAGACTAAAGATGGAAATTTGGTTTCTAAAAATGAAAAACCATTTGTTGGACTTAAAAAAAGCTAATCATATTGGAGATATTGACGTTTATAATAATAAAATTTACATAGGTATTGAATGGTTCGACGATGGAGTAAGTAAAGATATTCAAAATTGCAACTTACAATGCAGAAACGCTTGAGTACGAAAGTTCAATTAACTTTGACCAAGAGTCGGGGCAAACAGAAGCTTCAGGAATAACTGTTGATAAGCGGCGTAATATGGCTTGGATGTCGGGCTGGGTGGAAGGTAAATATTTATATCGTTACAATCTTGCAACAGGTAAATATTTAGGAAAAATCCATTTAAGACCTATGCCACAATACCAGCAAGGGATACTCTAAGTTGATGGGAAAATAGTGATCACAGCCGATGATGGTAATGCTGATTTACATGAAACTGATAATATTTATTTGGCAGATGTATCGGATATGGTATGACAGCAGCGTATGTTCATTTATTTAAGGAGTGTAAAGAGTTCCTGCGTGCAGGAGAAGTAGAAGGTCTTTCTATAGATTCTACAAACAATGATTTGTTAGTTTTAGCAAACCGTGGTTCTCGGATTGTATTGGTGATGGTTAAAGGCTTTTATCCTAAATATTCTGAAGAGCTTCATGAGTTATATATTTACGAAAGGGTTAAATAAAATTACTGCTACTTGAGTTTACTTTTTGCGTTCTTCCAATATAGAAAATAGTAATTCGGGTTCATTGGTAGTAATAAAGTCAAATTCATTATCCAATAAGAAAATTAAGTCTTCTTTTTTATTTACTGTCCAAGCGTTTAGAGTTAGCCCAAGGTTTTTGGCTTCGGTAATCCAGTTAGGATTGTTCTTTAAAATAATAAATTTATAATCAAAACCTGCAATACCATCTTCTTTAAGTTCATGAGGTGGTTTATCACCATTTAAATATTGTGTATGAAGTTTTGGATTGATAGCTAATAAGCCTTTTAACATATTGTAATCAAAACTAATATATGACGAAATATAATTAGCTGCATCTAGCTCTTCAACTAAATCCAATGTTTTTTTAGCAACTGCTAATGTTCTTTCTTTAGAGGATGCTGGTTTTAATTCGCATACCAATCCAGTAGCCATGTTGTTTTCCATACCGGCCTGTAAATAAGCTTTTAAGGTTGGTAAGTCTTCGCCATTTGATAGTTTTTGTTCGTTTAATGTAGCATATTTGTTATTTTCTATCACCATCTCATGATATTCTGCATCATGGTGAACAACCAGAATACTATCGGAAGTCATATGAACATCAAACTCTGATCCTACACATTCTAATTCAATGGCTTGTTTTAAGGATGCAATTGAATTTTCGGGTAAGTTATGAGTTTTAAAAGCTCCTCTGTGAGCTACTACTTCGTTATCTGCGAAGTTTAGATCATTACAAGCTACACAAATAATAAGTATTAGAATAAGAATTAATTTTTTCATGAAATAAATTTTTGAGTGTGATTATTATATGCTTATTTAGTTTAATTATGATATTTCAATTACAACACCTCCTTATCAAGCCATTTCAAATTCGGAATTATCAATTTTTGTCAAAACTGTTATACACTTAGTAATTATTGAAACATGCGTCACCTAAAAAATCTATGAATCTTCCATGCTTTGATAAGTATTAATTTATCTTTCTCAAGAAGAAAAAGATATTTTTTTATTGAAATACTCCAAAACAGGTTAAATTACTCTTTAAATCATTGGCCTCATATTCTATATATTGATTTTAAAATTTTAATTTTTCTACATCTATTTCATATCATACTTAAAGAAAATGCTTTTGGACGTACCATACTTTCAGTATAAACATTTCCAAATCGGTCTGTTACCTTAATTTCTAATTTAGTATCAGGCGCCGAAGCGGTAACTTTAAATAAGTGTGGAGTATCTTCAGTAACAAAAGTGCTTGTAGGAGTTGCTCCTGCATTTAAACGCAATGCATCATATGATATAATATGTAATGGATCTTTGTCATTTATACGGATAACATTAAGGTTGTTACTATTTTCAGTTACTTTAATTTGCCATTGACTGTCATAACCCCATATATTGATTAAAACTTCATTATTAACATTTTTTTGAGCATATGATCCTGCATAATTGGCAAGTTCATCATCAGATGAATTTGGAGCAAAATCTGCTGCTGTTATATGAATTGAATTTAAGTCGTATGTTCTAAACTGATAGTCTTCTTCGTGACCAATACTTTTATAAATCCATTCAATATTTTTTCCATTAAATTCCCAAATACCATAGCCTCCTGGGCTACCATCTTTACAAATATGGTTTTCGGCATAACCGTTTCTCCCTGTCCACCACCAAGTGGCACATATAGCTGCAGTATTATGCTCCATTAAATTAAACTCCTGTTCTACTCTATAATTAACATGAGTATGACCAGATAAAACATTTACATTAGAAAAATCTTTGAGATTATCAATTAAAGAGCTTCCGTTTCCTAATGCTATTTGGTTAATTTGGTTGCCGCTTGAATCTAAAGTAGGTTTTCTATACAAAGGTGTATGCATAGCCACTACTATAGGCGTTGTTTTATCAGTAATAGTAGCTAAGTCTTTTTTTAGCCATTCCATCTGATCTGAACTAATGTTAGTGTTGTAATTGCGACTACCTACTGTTCCTTGTGAGCCGCCAGAATTAAGATATTCAACATCATCTAATACCACGTAGTGTATATCACCTAAATTAAAGGAATAATAGGTAGGGCCTAGTACTTCTCTATATTTGTTTTCTGCTTCCCAATCATTCGCATAATAAGGGTCGTAATCATGATTTCCTATTATGTTAAATACAGGACTGTTTAGCTTGTTCATATAAGGAATATACTCATTTAACCCAAAGTTATTGTTATACCAATATGTATCCCAAGTCATGTCACCTAAGGTTAAAACGTATACTTTAGTGCCCTCTGCAACATATTTATCAATTGTTGCATTTACATCGGGCAATACAAAGTTGTTAAATTGATCTAAATCATTATTACGGTTAGCCAAATGCCAATCTGCCATTGGAATAACAACATGTTTGCTATTGTCAACTTTTAGTAATGAAAAATCTTTTTGTTCAACTAAACTCGTGTTTTTACTTAAGCGCTTAAAAAATTGAGGAGCATTTCCAGTATTAACTACTTCAAAATTTCCAGGAATAGAAATATAAACAAAACCAGTCTTTTTAAGCGAAGGAAGATAGTATACACCTTTATTATCAGTAACTGTAACTTCGAGTCCGTCAGATACTACAACTCCCGGGATACCTTTACCATTAGAATAAATAACACCCTTTACAGTCATTCCATTGATATCTGGAATATTTGTGTCTTCAATCAAGTTAAATAATGTAGCACCCAAGATTAGAGTTTCTGATCCTCTTAAAACAGAAATTTTATATCTACCAGTTTTAAATCCTTCGAGAATACGAAAAGTAAAAGAATTATCAGTCGTTGCTATTACAGTACTATTAAAGTTTATTTTTTCATCCAAGTAAGAAGTAAGTAGAATTATATCACCTATTTCAAATCCTTTGCCAACAAACGTAATATCACCACCAATAGATACATCTATATTTGAGGGTATCGATACTCCAGAAATATTAAAATTATTATCCTCAATAAAATCGTTACCGTCTTTATTAAAACAAGAAGAACATCCAATTCCAGTAAGGCTAGCAAAGGTTATTAACCCACTTAATTTAATAAATATTCTTCTTGTTTGACTTTTCATAAAAAAAGTTTTATTCTATGGCTTGTTTACTCCACCAAACCGGGGTTTTCATATCATTGCTACCTTGCACTCTGTCAAGAGCTGCTTGAGCATTAGCATTGTTCGTAGCCATAGTTGTAGTTGGGTAACCAAAACGGGTAGGGAGTATCATATCATTAAAAATAGTACCATCCCCTATAGTAAGTTTAGGGTATTCCGTACGACGATATTCATGATACGCCTCCATGCCAATCCAGAATAAAGCTAGATATTTTTGGTTTGCAATTAGTTCTTCTTTATTATCATTACTATCCCATGATGCTAGATCAGAAGCAAGGAATATTGTAATATCTTCATTGCTAATTAAAACAAGTGTCTCACTGAATTGACCAAACTCAGCCCATTTTTCTACGGAAGCCTTAATCGCATTTTGATAATATTCTTTAGCTGCCGTTTCGCCTCCCGAAATATTTCCTTTTAAAGCGGCTTCCGCTAAAATGAATTGAACTTCTGCATAATCCATGTAGGTCGTTGGGCTTTCAGCTCTAGCTAGTACAGCAGTATTTAACCATGAAGTCCCAAAATCTACAGTTGTTCGCTCCTCTTCAGTAGACCCTGCTACTGTACCTATCCAAATATTATTAGGATTCTCTGAAACATTTGAATTTTTCTTTCCTATAATAGCTAAACGTGGATCTTCATAAACTTGCATATTACTATTATCAGTAAGTACTGTCATTTTAATTAGTTGTTCCGCTAGCTTTCTTCCACTACTTGTAAAACTACCTTCATTTGTAACAGCAAATTCATTCTGATAAGGGTCAATACCTGAGAATATTACTGTAGCGTTATCTGCATTGGAAGTAAATATGGGATATGTTGAAGGATCGTTCAGTACCTTATTCATTTTATCTCCTACGTTCATTTCAATACGCCCACTAACACGAGTAAGTAAGCGAAGGTATAGTGAATTATTGAATTTTTGCCATTGACCCATAGACCCTCCGTACATTCCATCTAAAGAAGGTTTTATAAATAAAGGTTCTGTAGCATAAATTTCGTTGGCAGCCATCAAATCAGCAAACATTTGTTCATATACTTCTTTTTGCGATTCGAATTTAGGTTTAGTTGTGCCACCTGCTGCTTGTGCATTAAAAGCTTCTGAGTAAGGAATGTCACCATAAATATCTGTAAGATTAGACATGTATAAAACTTTTAAAGTAAGAGCAATAGCTTCTAAAGATTTATCATTTTGCTCAATACTCAAATTATACATATGTGATACATTATTACCATAGCGACTATAAGTATTCCAAACGCTTTGCCAGTTTCCATCACTAATAAAATAACGATGTTCCTGGCGTGTAGTACCTCCTGTAAATGCAGTAAATTGAATTAGTTCGTTGTTCCAAAACCAGGAATAATTTAACCATAACTTGGCTCCATTATAAAGCAGTGGTTCAAACATGCCACTAGCCTTTATTTCTCCAACAGTAGTAGTGTTAGGATTTGTATTTATATTTTCAAAATCAGATGTACAGCCAAAAGTTATTGCTATAATTAATCCAATTGTTAATGTTTTATATAATTTATTCATCGTTTTTCTATTTAAAATGTAAGTTTAACATTGAAACCTAATGATCGTGTCATTGGAAACGACATTGTTTCAATACCTTTATAAATATTTGATCCACTAAGCACTCCTGTATCTGGATCATATTGAGGGAATTCAGTGATAACAAATACATTAGTAGCAAAAACACCAAAACTAGCATCTTGTAGTACATTTATTTTTCTTACTATCTTTACAGGGAGTTGATAGTCTAATCGTAGCTCATTCAATTTAAAATATGAGGTGCTAAAAGTATTCATTTCTGTGTTATTACGATTCCATATATACGAATTGTAATAGGTTTGAACACTTTTAGTTACAGTTGTATTTTCAGTATAAGAAACGGTTCCGTCACTATTTGATATTAGATTAACACCTGGGTGAACTACTCCTTCATCATCTCTTCCTTCCAATGAGTTTTTTAGCTTACCTTGATATGAAAGTGCAAAATTGGTAACGGAAAAAGTATTCCCTCCCATTTGACCTGTAAATGCAGCGGTTAGTGTAAGGTTTTTATATCTTAAACGCTGTGTCATACCGCCTCTCCAATCTGGATTAACATTACCTATTTTACGATCTGGAGAAGCATCTAGTATAGGATACCCACTAGAATTAACAAGGTGCATTCCGGAGGCATCTACTTCATTTCCGTTTTCGTCAGTGTAAAAAGAGCCTTCTGGCGCTCGTTGAAAGCCTCTTCCGTAAATTACATGCATTTGTTCACCTATATATGAGTTAATAAAGATTCTGTTTCCAATCGTTGTTCCCATATTTGTTTGGAGCGGTTGTTTTGGATCCCAACCATCCTGTAAACTAACTAGTTTATTAATATTTTTGGACCAGTTAACATTAAAAGACCATTCAAAATTAGGTGTTTTAATAGGTACGAAATTTGCTGAAATTTCAATTCCTTCATTAGTGATTTCTCCAGCATTAATTTGTTGACCTGTCACTCCTGTAATCTGATCTACATTTACTGAAACTATTTGGTTAGTTGTTGAGGAATAATAATAAGTGAAATCAAATGATACACGATTTTTAAATAGTTTAGCTTCAATACCAGCTTCCCAACTTACTACGTTTTCTGGCTGAATAAGTGAATCAGTCATCGTTCCAGGTAACAAATATCCTCCAGGATATGAACTTGTTTCATAAAACTGATCTAGAGAATATGGAGATGTGTCATTACCTACATTAGCCCAAGAAAACCGTAATTTTGCGAAATCAATCCAGGGAGCATTTGATTGGAAATCAAAAATTTTGTTCACTAAAATACTCGTTGAAACTGATGGGTAAAAATAGGACCAATTGCCACTTGAAAGTGTACTTGACCAATCGTTACGTCCAGTAATATCCAAAAAGTAGGTATCATCCCAGCTTAATGAAGCTAAGCCATACAGACTATTAACAACTTTTTTACTTCTGAAATTAAAAGGATCAGGAATTACACCTGAAGGGAGGTTTTTAGTATGATAAACATCTTCTTCTCCAAGTTGGCTCAAAGTGATTTTGTCGTCATGAAAATTATTAACTCTATTGTTTCCACCAATCATAACAGAAAGTCCAAATCGCTTATTGGCCAAATCATTATTAGTGTAACGTAGCATAAAATCATTATTATTCTCTAACTGCCTAACTGTTTGTTCACGATAAAAACCTTTTTGATAGCCAGCTGTATAGTAAGGTCTTTGTTGTGTTCTGAATTGATTTGACCAGTCAATACCTGACCTTAAATCAAGTGTGAGTCTTTTCATTAAATCAATAGATAATCCAATATTACCAAAAACTCTATTTCTATCTTCTCCATTCAGGTGTGTGTAAAGCACTCGATAGGGATTAAAACCATCTGAAGAAGGAAAAACTAATCCTTGGCCATTTGCGCCTCCTGCATCCCAATTTGTAAAGTTATAACGCCCGTCAAAATGTTCGTCTTTCCATTCATTTATACTGTTTACATTGAAACCCCAAGCTAAGTTGTACATAACGCCAGTCTCATCATAACCACCACTAGGCATATTATCACTTTTCTTACGGGTATAATTAACATTTGAAGTTAATTTTATATTATCGTTGATTGGTGTGCTAAATGACAAAGAAATTGTTTGTCTATCAAAACCCGTATTAGGTAATATATATTCATTTTGAAAATTTGTGAAAGAAAAACGGCTAGTTGTCCCTTTTCCATTGCTTCCGCTTAAAGAAACCGAATTATTTTTAGTAATACCTGTTCTAAATAAACCTGTATACCAATCATCTTGATAAACCCAAGGTTTCTTTGTAAATTCACCTGTTTCCCAATCTTTTGAACTATATAAATAGCGTAGTTTATTAGGATCAAACCTTTCACCAAAAGTGTAACGTGAATATTTTCTGGGTTGAGCCACACCATCTGGGGCCATTTCAGAACTAATGTTCCATAAAGAATATTCATTTGCCCCCGAATCAGATCCATTACCATATTCAGTCTGAAAATCAGGGAATCTAAATGCCTCATCAAAAACTACTGAAGAATTAACAGTTACACCTATACCTTTGGTTTTTTTACCAGATTTGGTTGTTATAACAATCGCACCATTGGCAGCACGAGAGCCGTAGAGCGCTGCAGCAGCAGGCCCTTTCAGTATAGAAACTGTAGCAATATCATCTGGGTTAATGTCAGTCATGCCGTTTCCATAATCTACAGGTGCATCAGCTTCAGCATAATTAGTTCCAGATGAGGTAGAAGTCATGCCTGAATTAACGGGCACCCCATCTATTACAAATAAGGCTTCATTATTACCATAGTTTAACGATTGATCACCGCGTAAGGTAACCCTCATGGATCCACTTGGTCCTGTACCTCCTTGGGCGACAGATAACCCAGCTACTTTACCTACCACGCCATTTAACCAGTTACCGGTAACAGACCTTGTTATTTCTTCACTCTTTAAATTGTCTATGGAGTAACCTAACGATTTTTCCTCTCTGGAAATATTAAGGGCTGTAATAACAACTTCGTCTAATAGGTCGGCTGCTTCCTCAAGAATAATCTCTTGCAGTTTATTTGAGCTAGCACTGATTTCCTGAGTTAAATATCCAAGAAAAGAAATTTTTAATTGTGATGTCTTACTTAGTACTTTTAAAGTAAAAACTCCATCAAAATTGGTAGTCGTTCCGTTTTTAGTGCCGACTTCAATAATGGTAGCGCCAGGAAAGGGTAGTCCGCTACTGTCAAAGACCTTCCCGTTAATTTCATTGCTTTGAGCCCAAGAGCACAATGGCAAAAGACAGCATAATAGAAGTGTTGTAAAATTCTTCATTGTATTGATTTTTAGTTGATTTGTATAATTTCAATAAGCGCCATTCAATAATATTGTCAATTTTATTGTTTCGAATTGTTATATTCTAAATCAAAGATATGTAATAAATTTAATAAAACAAAATAATAAGAAACAAAAAAAATATAATATTTTAATTTTATTCTTTTCAGAAAGGTTGTTAAGTGTAAAAAAGCTAGTATGTAAATGAATTTACTGTTGTATTATAAGGTTTATAGAGTGTTTATATTTAGTGAGTCTTTATATTTTTAAATAGCTTTATTTATTTAGATTAACATTTTATTGTTTCGAAATATTGCAATTAAAATAAAAATGTATAATAATTTTAAATAAACAAAAGAATTCGAAAGATTAGATGAGATATTGAGTTTGCCTTTTGTAGAGTGCTTACTAAGCATAGAAAAGCTATTACATATGTTTTTTCATATTAATATATGACACTTACTAGAATATGGCTACAGGTTAAAATTAATTTTACGTTAATAATTTTACCACCTTTAGCTACAACTAAGGCAGATGCATCAATTGGATCTTATTTAAAAACAGCTTTAATAACTGTTATTGTTGAATAGTTAATGTTACACCAGCATTAACAACAACTTTTCCATCTAAAGTTACATCTCCAGACCAAGTAGTATTGGTAGTTAGCATAGTAACTTGGCTGAAAGCCAAAGTACTTGCGAAAAGAATACAAAAAAGTAAGATTTTTTTCATAATAAAAATTTTTTGAGTTATACGCTTAGCATCTGTTTTATTTGATTTTGATATATTGGTTTACTTTCTACCATTCTATTAATCGTTTTATGAAATATGCTGGTTTTAAATTGAGAGCGATTAATTCTAAAACAAAACTCATCAAAGTATGCTTGAATATGCCATTTACTTACATGAGTTGGTATTGCTCTCAACCATGACTTAACTTGCATAATCACAATGTGTAATTGTTTGAAATTAGCACCATTATTACTATATATTTGGTCAATGTCATACATCTCTTTTAAAGGTTGGTAACCTCTCCATTTATCAGTTACTATTTTAGCAGATGTGCTTATATGCTCTTCAAATATCGGGGTTAATGATTTTGCAGAATAGTCTTTGATGGATCTGATATAAACTCTTTTAACTTTATTGCCATCTGTTAATTCTACTGCGATAACAGCCTTTTTCTTTTTCGTATCATAACTTCTTCCTTGTTTGCCTTCTTCTTTCCCTCCAACAGTAAATTCATCAACATGGATTAATTTCTCTAAAGGATATTTTTGACTGCTTTTCATTGCTTTACGCACTTTTTGCATGAAATACCACGCTGTTCCTTGGCGAATGCTAAAACGTTTTCCCATTTGAATACTTGAAATACTTTTACTACTTGTACTCATTTCAAAAACCACACAAAAGGCTTTTTGCAATCCAAATTTAACTTTATGAAATAAGGTGTTTGCAGTGGCGCTTTCTACGTGTTGACAGTTATAACAATGGTATCTATAATCTACTTTTTCACAGCCTTTGGTATGACCACATTTCATACAAGTAAATCCATCTTGCCATTTTATTTTGGCTAAATACGCTTTACAAGCAGCATCATTTGGTAATTCTTTTATAAAGTTTAGTATATCTTGATCTTCAAATTGTTCCATATCTCTTGTTTTAAAGGTTATAATATACGGAAATTAAATGACTAACTCAAAAAATTTATATTGTTTATTTAAGTCACAAAATTAATTTAGAATTCATTTCTTTGAGTTAACTGATTATTAAGTATTTATTAAGTGTTTATATGGGGTGTTAATAATTTGTAAATTGTTAAAGATGTCATGAATTCTAAAATATTAATATGTTAATAGAGATAAAACGGGTGATTTTTAACTAAAAAAACATTTTTTTTAAATGATTTTGGCTAAGTTCTAAAGTAAATATGTGTTATCTTAACAAAAAAGAACATTTATGATACCATCAGATTTTAGAGATTATTTTTTGAGCAGTAGCTTAATTATCCAACAAGATATTGTAAACTCTTTACTGTCTTTATCAACATCGGGTTCACATTTAGAAGAAGATAAAGAACGAAAAGCAGTTACTTGTCCTCATTGTAAAAGCGAACGCATACGTGCAAACGGTACATTAAAAGGCGTACAACGCTATTTGTGTAATGGTTGTGGTAAAAACTTTAGTGAAACGACAGGGAAATTTTGGTTTGCATTAAAAAAGAAAGACAAGATTAACAAGTATCTTTATTGTTTACTATCGGGCTATAGTATTAGAAAAAGTGCAAAGGAAACAGGAATCTCAATTCAGACCTCATTTGATTGGCGTCATAAATTATTAACCTCATTTTCTAGCGTTTCAGTATCCGAATTTGAAGGTATTGTAGAGAGTGATGATTTGTTTTTTCCAATTTCAGAAAAAGGGAATCGTACTTTAGAAAGAAAACCTAAGAAACGAGGAGAAAAAGCTAGCAAAGCGGGTATATCTAATGAGAAAGTAGCCGTAATTGCTACCTGCGATCGTTCTGGAAATAAGGATTTTGAAGTGGTTACAACAGGACGAATTAGTAAAAAAGACCTAAACAAGGTGTATCAAGGTAAGCTCGATAAAGCAACAGTACTTTGCAGCGACAGTCATAGAAGTTATGCTGCCTTTGCAAAATCTAATACAATTATTCATAAGAAGTTCAACACATCAAAAGGACAGAAAACAGTTGATAAAATATATCATGTTCACAATGTGAATACTATGGATATGAGATTGAGGAAATTTATGGAATCCTTTAATGGTGTAGCAACTAATACCAATTTAGTTAATAAATGTCGCATTAAATGCATTTAAAAAATGATGATTTCCAGTTATAGATTTAATCGTTTCACTATCCATTTTCGTGACGGTTTTATGTAGCCATTCTTTAAGGTTTTCCATTTTTTCAAAGCGTTGATTTTTAAATCTATTTTTAATGTATTGCCAAACTTGTTCACAAGGATTTAACTCTGGATTATAAGGGGGATTCTTAATAAATGAATATTTTCAGGTATTTCGATATTCTTTGTTGAATGAAAACCTGCGTTATCGATCACCACAATTTTATATTCCTTAGGCTTATATAAAGAGAATTCTTTAAGATAGGCTTCGAATATTTTAGTATCAACACCATTAATTTCCCATACAAAACAAGACCGTTGCAAAAAGCGAACTTAATTATTTTTACTTTTTAGAGTTCCCTTTTTTTTAGCTACAACATCGATTATGCTATTTTTTTTCTATTTTAAGTGAGTAAATGCCTTTTTTAGGCTTCATTTTTCCTTAATTTTTACAATTAGACGCAAATATCCCTGGACTTCGATATAAATTGTAGCACATTGCCTCCATCAAATTTTGTGTATGCATTTTTTTCATCCCTCTATATCTTGCAATTCCACCTTTAAACCATAATTTTATTCCTCCAAAAGTACGTTCTACTTTAAACCTTGTTTTTCCTATTAATTTATTGAATCTAGTTTCCCATTTTGTTAACGGTTTATTTTTTACCGCCTTTTTAAGGATATGATTCTTTAAATTACGCTTCTTTAAAATCGCAACATTTTTCTTTGATTGGTACCCTTTATCTGCCTTTAGAGGGATGCCTTTTGGTAATGCTACATTTACAGTTTCTAGAACTTCCTCCAAATTTGCAATCTCATTTTTGCTCGCAGTTGTGGTTAGTACTCCTAGAACGAGTCCTTCGTTATCCGTTACATGATGCTTTTTAAACCCAAAATGGTACTTTCCTCTTTTCTTTAACCAAGTACCCTCTTTATCGACACTATCTGGATATTCTTTGTGTACTTCTACTTGGTCTGCACAGCGGTCTTCGGTTACCTTAAAATTTGTTTTTCCTTTTGGTCTAAGTGGCGTATCTATTACACTAGCGTCTATTATTAAACCTGTTTTTACAATGATATTATGTGCATCTAGCTGTTTGTTTATGGAGGTAAATAATTTTTCGAAGGTTTGTGTTTTGGTTAATGCGGTTCTAAACCTACTTAAAGTACTATGATCTGGAGCAACCTGTTCAATGGTCATCCCACAAAAATAACTAAAGGAAAGACTGTCATTTATTCGGTCTTCAACTTCATAATCGCTTAAACCATACCAACTTTGTAAAAGACACATTTTAAAAAGTAATGTCCCATCATAAGAAGGCTTGCCAGTGGCACTTTTTCCTTTTAAATAATCATTATTTATTAGGATAGAGATCGTATCCCAATCGATAAGGGTGTTTATTTGGGTGAAAAATGTCTTTTTAATTTTTCTTGCTCGTAAATCACAAATGCTATCGGCTAAAGTTGGTTGTTTTTGTATTTTCATACACTAAATTTACAACTTAATATACTTACAATCATATATTTAACATAAATAATTACGTGTTATTTTTGTGCTTTTTATTAGGTACTTCCTTGCAACGGTCTTAAGTTGTTTTGAAAATATGCTGATAAGTAACTATTGGTTTGACTCCACTAGCTGTTAAATATTTTCCTAAATGATTCATCATTCCAAATCTAGCTTCGTCTTGAAAATATAGATTTACCTCTTTGTATTTATTTTTATTTAGACTTAATCTAATGTTGTTTAGCGTATTAGGTAGTTTTTAAAAAGGCTTTTTCAGCCTCTACATTTTTTTTGTAATGAGATTTTCGCGGGCTTTTAAGTTTTGTTTTAAAATGTTGCTTTAAATACTCTCGAATACGTTGATATTTTATCTCAATCCCATAGGTTTCATTTACCCATATTTGCGCATCCCAATATCCTAAAAAAGGGTTGAGAGGGTCATTAACTCTTTGCGATAAACCTAAATGAATTTCAGAAGTAATAATTTTTGATTGTTTATTTTTTGGCTTATCACTAATCATTTGATCAATTCCAAATAATTTATAGGTTTCTACCCATCTTTCTAATGTTCTGATGTGAACTCCTACAGAAGCTGACACTTCTTGTCGAGTTTTAAACTTTTTTGTCTTTATATAAATTAAAGATTTTACTCGCTTTTCCCCTTTTAATGTTGTTTGCTTTGACACTAATTCTTTAAGCTCAATTAGTGATTCTGAAATATCTAAACTTGCTATTCTTCCCATAACGTAATATAATGAAAATATACGGCATTAAAAAACTATTTTGGTATAAATACCTGCAAAATTATTTAAACTGGTTTTTGGTACTAGAAAGAATAAAGAATAAGACCAATAAAATGGCAACAATTGTTAGTATTGCATTAGCTTCTAATCAAGTCTGGATACAATTCAAAGAAATAGCTATAAACAATATGCTTTATAGAATTTAGCCTTTATTTTTAATACATCAGTAAAAAAAGTCAAAAATAAAGACAAGAAATTTTTCATTAATTATAGGTTTTCGTCGGGTGTTTTTTTGAGTTTGTACATCAGACAACAGCTTTATCTAAAAGGTTTTAAACTTATTTTTTATAATTTACTTTACAAGTTTCACAATCGTAAAAATTTTCTTTTATGGTAATTCCTTCAATATTAGTTTCTATAATTTTATGTATGAAATTAGTATATGTTTCGTCATTAGCAACCAGTCTATTTCCTTTATTTAATTTGTAAAATTCGCCTTCCCATTCTTGTTTTCCCCAGCAATTTGGTCAAATCCCTTCGGGTGCATTTGCCGAAGTATTACTTTCTGCTTTAGAATTGAAATAATTTTTGATTTTTTGCAGGATGTTCATAATTGATGGGTTTCTTTAATAGTCGGAATAAGATGAGAAACTTTACTTTTTTCGATTTGATTAGAGAAGTTTTGCACTAAAAATTTTAGTTTAGGATTGATGTAAGTTTCACAGAATGGTTTGCTAGGATTTGATTGATAATAATTATGAAACTCTTCTGTAGAAGGTTTAAAAGCTGTAAATTCTACTATTTGTGTAATGATTTTATCTTTGAAACCCGTTTGTAAATCATCGATTATTTTTAAACTTTTTTCTTTTTGAGAATTAGAAAAATAATAAACTGCAGAACGATATTTACTTCTCATAGAATGATTGCTCGCACTTTTATGGGTACATAAATGAATTTCAATAAGTATTTTTAATTCAATTTTTTTAGCATTAAAGTGTACAATTACAGCCTCAGAAAAAGTATTGTTTTCGGCGGTGGACGAAATAAAACCTTGTTCAACTTTATGAACACCTATTAAAGTTTGAAAAACAGCTTCTGTGCACCAATGACAACCACCACCAAAAGCTATTTTAGTTAATTCCATTGCAATTGTTTGCGTTCTGACCAGTAAAATTTTGGAGTAACTTTAAAAGAATTTAAGATCGCAATTTCATCAGAAGAAAGTAAAAAAGAGTTTATTTTTAAATTTTCTATTAGTTGGCTAGTGGTACTTGCTCCGCTTAAAATAACACTTTTTGGGATTGTTTGTTCGCAATATTTTAAAGAAATTGCATCAATGCCAACGTTGTGTTTTTGAGCTAAATCTTCTAAAGTTGCATACATTTTATTGTATTGAGGATAGTTCACATTCCTAAAAACTCTACCATTTGCCAAAGCTTCTTTAATAACGATCGATTTATTTTGACTGATTAATTGTTTAGAAATTGCTAATAAACTTTGGTCTAAAAAATTATAAGTTACCTGAAATAAGTCAAAAAGTTGTTCACCATCAACCAATACAGTTAACGCTTTTTTAATGACTTCAACTTGATTTGTACCTGTAGTTGTCAAACCTATTTTTAGGTTGTGTTCTCTTTTTAAAAAAGCTAATCGCTCTAAAATTTCGGTATTTTCTAAAACGCCAGTTTCTAAAGTTGCAGAATGAATTTGATATACTTTTAAATAGGGTAGAAGCTGTTTAGATAAATTCCATTGCTCGTTTAATTTAGAGACGCTGTGTTCTTTTACCTCATGCACAGTTGCATTTTCATTAAAATTTGCGGTGTATGTATATCCCCATTTTGTAGCAACTTCAATAGACCTATCGTCTTTTGTTCGCAACCACTCTAATACTAATTCTTCTGCCAAACCATAACCAGGAGCCGTATCAAAATAGCGAATTCCTGAATTATAAGCAGCTTCTAAAACTGAAAAACTATGTTTTTTAAAAGTATCTAAATCAGAATTTTTACTGTTTTTCTGACGAACATTTATGTATTGTGGTCTTCCTAAAGCTGCAGTTCCTAATCCTAATTTCATTTTTTTATTTTTAAGAACTACAAGATAACATAGAACAACCTACTTTATTTCGTGCCCATTCAGGTCTTTTGGCGAACCATTTTTCATTTTCTGGTTGCTCAGCATATGGTTTTTTTAAGAGTTGAAATAGTTCGTCAATTAAAGTGTAATTTCCTTTATCAGCTTCATCAATTGCCATTTGCGACATGTAATTTCTAAGTACATATTTAGGATTTACAGCATCCATTTTTTCTTTTCTTTCTTCGGGTGAAATCCTATCAAATTGAAGTCTTTCAGCATATTTTTTGAACCAGTTGTTCCATTTATTTTTTACGTCATCAGAAATAGTTTCAAGCTCATAAAATGAATCTTTTATTAAATGAAAACCAGAATTCTCATCAGAAAAATTACTTAAATTTCTAAAGAAAATGGTCATATCTGTTTCTACTAACTGTAAAGTATCTTCTAAATTCTTAACTAGTTCAACATCATTTTCATCCGAAGAAAACAAGCCTAATTTTGATTTCATCATCTGTAAAGATTTTATTTCAAAATCAATTTTATATTGCTCTAAAATTGCATTTAAAGGAGCTACCTCTTCAATTATTGGGTACAAAGCATTTGCTAGCTGATATAGGTTCCATAAACCTATATTTGGTTGATTTCCATATCTGTAACGTTTGTGTTGAATATCAGTCGTATTTGGTGTCCAGCCAAAATCAAAGCCTTCCAACCATCCGTAAGGTCCAAAGTCGATGGTTAAACCTAAAATTGACATGTTATCGGTATTCATTACACCATGCACAAAACCAACACGTTGCCAATCAATAATCATATTTAAAGTTCGTTCTGAAACTTCCTTAAAAAAAGTAATATAATTTTCTTTGGATGTTTTTCTTAAATGTGAAAAATGATGTTTGATTGTATAATCCACCAACACTTTTAAATTTTTCACATCTTTTCTAGCTGCAAAAATTTCAAAATTACCAAAACGTAAAAATGAAGGTGAAATTCTAGAAACAATGGCTCCTTTTTCATACGCTGGATTTCCATCATATAAAACATCGCGTAAAACCATGTCTCCAGACAAGCTTAAAGACAAAGCACGTGTAGTTGGAACGCCCAAATGAAACATTGCTTCGCTGCATAAATATTCTCTTACAGATGAGCGTAAAACCGCCAAACCATCTGCTGTTCTTGAATACGGAGTTTCGCCAGCGCCTTTTAATTGTACTTTCCAGTTTTTAGTATTGTGTTCAACTTCAAATAAATTAATTGCTCTGCCGTCTCCTAATTGTCCGGCCCAATTGCCAAATTGATGACCACCATAACACATAGAATAAGGCTTTGTATTTGGATACACTTCATTACCAGTAAACATATTTTTAAAGAATTCTGATTTCGTTTCTTTTTCAGAAATATTTAGTTCAGAGGCCATTTCTGGCGAAACATGAAGAACCTGAGGTTTTTTGGTTTTCTTCGGATTCACATAAGAAAATACTGCTTCTGTAACTTGTCTTCTGGTATTTTGTGGATTTTTATCCGCAGGTAAATTTTTAGTAAAAGTATCTTTTATGTGTAGTTTCATCATAATGTATCAATGCATTTTTGGAGGCCTTTATCAGAAGGATTTCTTAATTTTTTATCATTAATTGGTAATTGTTGGGAAATTTAGTTTTCTATTTTCATACAAGTTACGCAATTCTTCTGCATTTTATTCAGGTTGTTCTACATCTAGAAACGTGTAATCTACACAACGCGTTTCTAAGAATGTTTTATAATATTTTGTTTTATTACATCTTTCTGAACCAAATAGATTAGTCATTTTACTTCAGTTTATCAGCATGTAACTTCCTTAACTTAGATAGTTTAGGTTCAATTACATAACTGCAATATCCTTGTTGTGTATTTTCTTTGTAATAATTTTGATGTTCTTGTTCAGCTTCGTAAAAAACGGGTAACGCACTCATTTCTGTTATGATTGTAGTATCATAATATTGTTGAACTTCCTTCAAAACTTTAGCTGCAATTTCTTGCTGATGTTTATCATGATAAAAAATTACAGAACGATATTGAGTTCCTTTATCTGCTCCTTGTCTATTTAGAGTTGTAGGATCGTGAGTGGTCATAAAAATGATTAAAAGATCTTCAAAAGAAATAACATCAGCATTAAAAGTAATTTGAATTACTTCCGCATGCCCAGTTAATCCTGAACAAATTTCTCTATAGGTTGGCTTTCCAGGAACTTTTCCGCCAGCATAACCAGAAATTACTTTTTCTACACCTTTTACTTTTTGAAATACAGCTTCTGTGCACCAAAAACAGCCACCGCCAATTGTGGTAATTTGTATATTTTTACTCATTTTATATTTTTAAAATAAGGGATTAAAACCCCTTGTTGTTTATTTTTTATCTAAAACCATCGATTCAGAATTGATGCAATAACGCAATCCGCTTGGTGCTGGTCCATCAGGAAAAATATGTCCTAAATGCGCATCGCAAGTATTGCACATTACTTCAACTCTTATCATACCTAAAGAAACATCTTTATGATATTTAATTGCATTTTCTTTAATTGGCTGTGTAAAACTTGGCCATCCAGAGCTAGAATCGAACTTTATTGTAGAGTCAAATAAAGGCATGTTACAACAAATACAGTTGTATTTCCCTTCATCATAAATACTACATAAAGCGCCAGAATTTGGCCTTTCTGTTCCTTTTTGCCTTGTAATTCTAAATTGTTCTGGCGTTAATAGAGCGTTCCATTCTTTTTCTGTTTTTTCAACTCTTTTATCTGGAGTTGGATTTCCTTTTGTTGTGAAGCTAATAACCTCTTTCCATGTTAGCATAAAATGTTTTATTTTCGTTATCTAATTAAAGTAATTTGTTTTCAAAGTAGTCGAAAAATAGACCATAAACTTACAGAATAATTTTGTGGAATCTTCCTTTTAACAATTTATAAAATTACGACAATACAGCAAGGAATAAAAGTAAGTTTTAAATGCTTATTTTTGTTGTTAAATTTTTTTATGACAGCGACATTACTAAATAATGCAGAAAAATTTGTTATTGATTTATTAAATAAAAAGCTAGCGAGTATTTATGTGTATCATAATTTAGTGCATACACAAAGTGTCGTAGAAAAAGTAATTGAGCTTGCAGAAAATTTAAAAGTTGATGAAATTTCTTCTGAAAATTTGCAACTAGCAACTTGGTTTCATGACACTGGTTTTATAAAAGGGGCCACAAATCACGAGGAAGAAAGTGTACTAATTTTTACTCAATTTTTAACTCAAAATACTATTGAAGCTAAAAGAATAGAAGTAATTTCTGCGCTAATTTTAGCCACAAAAATTGGTCATCAGCCTGCAAACGATTTAGAAAAAATAATTATTGATGCAGATTGTGCACATTTAGGAAGCAAAAACTTTGAGGATAAAACATCGTTATTAAGAAAAGAGTGGGAAATTGCTGAAAATAAGATACATTCTGATGCAGAATGGACAGCGATAAACCTTGAGTTTTTAACCCAAAAACATCGCTATTATACTGATTTTGCTCTTAAAAATTGGTCTAAAATTAAAAGTAAAAATATAGCATCTTTATTAAAAGATTTAAAGAAAATTAAGCAAGAAAATAAAAAGTTTGATCAGAAAAAGGAGGCGTTAAAGATTAAAAAAAATAAAAACGTAGTTCCTGAAAGAGGCGTGGAAACGATGTTTAGAGTTGCCTTAAAAAACCACATGACTTTAAGTAATATTGCAGATACAAAGGCAAATATTTTACTTTCTGTAAATGCAATTATTATTTCTTTAGCGCTATCTACCTTGTTGCCAGTATTAGATAATCCATCTAATCATTATTTAATCGCACCTTCAGTGGTTTTTATTATTTTTACTGTTGCTTCTATTATATTGTCAATTTTAGCAACAAGACCAAATGTTACTGAGGGTAAGTTTACAAAAGAAGATGTTGCAAATAAAAAGGTAAATCTTTTATTTTTTGGAAATTTTCATCAAATGAAATTAGATGATTTTGAATGGGGAATTACAGAAATGATGCAAGACAGAGACTATTTATATAGTTCTTTAACCAAAGATTTATATTTTTTAGGATTGGTTTTAAACAGAAAATACAAAATATTAAGAATTACCTATACCGTTTTTATGATTGGGATCATTGTAAGTGTCCTTGCGTTTGCGATTGCATTTAAAATAAAGGAAACAGGGAGTTTTTTATAAAATTAAGCCTCAATTTCTTTTATTAAATCATTGAAAGTAATCGTGTTTTTGGCATCAAAATCTTTTTGATAAACAACTTCTATTCTCAACGCTTTTAAACCAGATACCCCTTGTAAATCCTCTAGTTCTAAACTTTCAACTTTGCCTAATTGGTTTTTAGATTGCAAATAAGAAATGTATTTTAAATATTCTAAAGCATCTTTTTCTTGAGAATATACAATAGCAATTTTTCCAGTAGCCGTTAATCGTTCATCTGTGCCTTTTATATTAGCTTTGTCTATCCTTTTTTTAATGATCTCGTACCTAATGTTATAAGCGCCATCAACATCAAATTGTTTTTCATCCATCCTAAATTTAATAGCCATCGGATTGCTGTGAACTAAAATTAAGGAGGCAACTCGTAAATCTGCAATCATATTTTTACGTTCAGAAAAAGCAACATTTTCCATTTCACACATCACTTGCAATTGCCATAAGCGTAAATTGTATAAATAAATATCATCAAAAGTATCTTCTTTGGTAAGAGATTCCCCAATATACATGTTGTATTCTATGCCATCTGTTTTGTATCTTTCAAAATAATGAGGATACATTTCTTGTGCTTGAATTTGCTTTTTATCTATAAATTTAGAAAGTTTATTATTTAAGAGATTTACACTATTTTCATACTCTTTTCTTTTTTCGTAAACGACACCTAAGTCACTGTCTAGGCGTTCCATATAAATTGAAACTTGCTCAGAGAGTGCTGTGTTAATTGTTTTTATATGATTAAAAATCGGATAAATTTCGCGCTTTAAAAAGTCTAAAATTGTTAGTTCATCACCCGCATCTAAACCTTTTTTTACATCAGCTAAATAAGCCGAAACTCGAAACTTGAGTTCATTATAAATTGGTAAAGCTTCATATTTACACGCCTCCTTAAGTACCGTAATAGCCAAGGTTAATTGGGTTGTTAAGTCTTCTTTTATAGCAATATTTCTTGCTTCTGATGAACCTTTTATGTCGCTTTGACCAAATAAAGGGTACACGTCATGAAAGATAATTTCGTCTAACTTTGCGTTTTCATCACTTTGAGAATCTATATGATATTTTTCTGCAGCTTGATAAAAACGCCATTTTACGGCGCTATGAATTGATGTGTAATGTTCTTGAATTGTTGCTTCTAAGATATTCTGGTGTTCTTCTGATGTTCTTTTAACAGCGGCTTCAAAAACAGGAATAATATCTTTTAATTTATTGATGTTTACAGAGTTTAACTCGTAAGCTCTTGGAGAGGCAATTTCTAACAATGCTAAATCACCTTTTGCAGTCGCTTCAATAGGAATTATAATTATACTCTGAATTTTATTTTTTTGAAGGTTCTTGTAAAAAGGATTCTTACTTGTTGCTGAGCCGTATTGCTCTAAGTCAGAAATCACAAAAGTTTCATGATTTTTAAAAATTTTTTCTAAAATGCCATTACAGAAATAGCTATCGTCACAAATTATCTCTAAGCTATCTGCTAAAATAATACTGTTTGATTTTTTCACAAGAGTTCCGTAAATTTTCGAGTTTGTGTTGTCGAAAATAGAGTAGCCTAATTTTAAATCTTTTATGCCATAAAAATTTCTTAGGTTATTTTCTAGTTTTGAAAGTAGTTTTTCGCCTCCAGCCAATAAATTTTCTTTAATAGAAGAAATCATTTCTTCTGCAGTAACGTCAAATAAACTGATGAGGCCAAAACCTTTAAAAAGATAACTGTTAGGCGGTAATTTTTCTCTCCATAAGTCAATATTATCGAAATTATCTAGAAGCTCTTTAAAATCTTCTTGGGTTAGTTTTGGGGCATTTTCTGTTGGTGTTATTTCAGAGAAATCGGCATTAAAGTTGGCTCTGTAATATTTCATGGTTCCTGTTGTTTTATCAGGAATATCAAAGTAAAAAGGTCTTTTTACGTCAACTTTATAACCATAAACAGAACTTAAAATAAATGTACAGGCCATAATGTACATGCCGTCATCTTCAAAATTACGAACGTTTAACTCGAAGTCTTCACCAGCATTATTAATAATGTTTTCAAAACGTTTTGTAAATTTAAAAGAAGTAAATGAAAAAGGAATACTTGCTGCTTTTATTTCGTTTAATTGCAAGGGTTCTGGAAACAAAGGGTCTAATAATAAATTTATTTGTTCTTTGTATTTTTCTAATAAAGAATAATCAGAAAAACCAGTATTTAATTCAGGATGTTTTTCAAAAATACGTACCATTTCCTTTGCTGCTCCATGATATGGATGATGCGCATATTCAGTATCTGTGTATTTTTGGAACAACACAAAAACTTTCTGAAAAGAAATATTTAATTGTAACGGAAGCTCTTTGTCTAAAACGGAATTAGGTACTATGATTTTCATTCTATGGAATTGTAGATGCAAATTTACGTAAACTAATCTTGTAGACGCAATTGATTCAAAATCCTTTCAAATAAAACCTATTTCTGTCTAAAATAAATGGTAATTGGCACTCCAGAAAAGTTGTAAATTTCACGTAATTTATTTTCTACAAAACGTCTGTAAGGATCTCTTACATATTGCGGTAAATTACAGAAAAAAGCAAATTGTGGCGTTAAAGTAGGCAATTGCATACAATATTTAATCTTCACATATTTTCCTTTTGTTGCGGGCGGTGGATATGTTTTTACAATCTCCAACATTGTATCATTAAATTTACTTGTAGAAATTTTAGTTTTTCTGTTTTGAAAAACTTCAACAGCCGTCTCAATTGCTTTAAAAATTCGTTGCTTAGTCAAAACAGAGGTAAATATAATGGGCACATCTGTAAAAGGTTGTATTTGTTTCCTAACCATCGCTTCGAAATCTCGCGTGGTATTGGTTTCTTTTTCAACTAAATCCCATTTATTAATTAGGATTACAACACCCTTTCTGTTTTTTTCTGCTAACCAAAATATACTTTGATCTTGACCTTCAAAGCCGCGAGTTGCATCTACAACTAAAATAACAACATCAGAATACTCAATGGTGCGAACGGCACGCATTACAGAATAGAATTCTAAATCTTCTTTTACTCTCGATTTTTTTCTGATTCCTGCCGTATCCACTAAATTAAAGTCGAAACCAAAACGGTTATATTTTGTGTCGATAGAATCTCTTGTTGTACCGGCAATGTCTGTTACTATATTTCTTTCTTCACCAATTAAAGCATTGATAAAAGATGATTTTCCTGCATTTGGTCTCCCAACCACCGCAAATCTTGGGAGTGCTTCTTTTTCTATATCAATAGGTTCAGGCTCTGGCATTTCTGCAACTAAAGCGTCTAATAAATCTCCTGTTCCGCTTCCATTAATTGATGCAATTGTAAAATATTCGCCCAAACCAAGATTGTAAAATTCTACAGCATCAGGCTCACGCATTGCATTATCAACTTTATTTACCACAGTGAAAATTGGTTTTTTAACCTTGCGTAAAAGTTTTGCAACTTCAGCATCCATAGGTGTAATACCGTCTTCTACATTTACTACAAAAACAATTAAATCTGCTTCTTCAATAGCAAGTTTTACTTGTTTTCTAATTTCTTCTTCAAAAATATCATCTGAACCAATGGAATATCCACCTGTATCAATAACAGAAAAATCTTTTCCATTCCAATCAGATTTTCCATAATGTCTGTCTCTTGTAACTCCGCTAACAGAATCTACAATAGCTTCTCTTCTTTGAACCAGTCTATTAAAAAGTGTTGACTTTCCTACATTTGGTCTTCCTACAATGGCAACAATGCTATTCATTTGAATTGAAATTTTTTGCAAAGGTACGATTTACTAAATTAAAAATTATCGTAAATTTAAACAGTTATAAAATAGGTTTTTATGGATGAAGAATTGACTATTTTAATTGAAACTAGAAATAATGAAATCTTTTTAAGACCTAGGTTTACGATAGATTTAGATGAAAATTTCGATAAAATACTTGCAAAATTTTCTAATGAATTTAAAAAAGAATGCTGTTCTTTTTTAGGAAATATTGTTGACGGATATGTATTTATCTCTATTTCTAAGAAGGAAGAACACTTTAACGTGAAGTTAAAAGCATGTGTTTTGTTATTAAGAGTAGTAAGTAGAGAAGTAAACTTCGGAACTTCAAAAATTGTTTTTTAAATAAGATAAAATTGTTTTTATATATAATATCGTTTTTTTAAGCTAGTCTAGCCCTGATTATAACCAAAGCGTTTTAATTGACTTTTATCACTTCTCCAGTTTTTATTTACTTTTACATACAACTCAATAAATACTTTTTTCTCAAAAAATTGTTCTAAATCCTTTCTAGCTTCGGCGCCAACTCTTTTTAATGCAGACCCTTTATGACCGATGATAATTCCTTTTTGAGTTTCTCTTTCAACCATTATAATTGATCGTATTCTTACGATCGTTTCTTCTTCAATAAAACTTTCAGTTTCTACTTCTACAGAATAAGGAATCTCTTTTTTGTAGTGCATTAAGATTTTCTCTCTAATCTTTTCATTAACAAAAAAACGTTCAGGCTTATCGGTTAATTGGTCTTTAGGATAAAAAGGAGCACCTTCTGGCAATAGTTCTTTAATTTTCTCGAATACAGCAGTTATATTAAATTTTTCTAAAGCAGAAATAACAAATACATCCGCATTAGGGACTTTAATTTTCCAATATTCAACTTTCTCTTCAACTTCACCTTGAGTAGATTTATCAATTTTATTTAATAATAAAATAACAGGTATCTTACTGCTAATAATCTTATTAAAGAAAGCTTCGTTTTTTAATTCCTTTTCACCAACTTCTACCATATAAATTAATACATCGGCGTCATCTAAGGCAGATTTTACAAAATCCATCATTGATGCTTGCAATTCATAGGCAGGTTGAATGATTCCTGGAGTATCCGAAAAAACAATTTGATAGTCTTCTTCATTGACTATACCTAGAATACGATGTCTTGTAGTTTGTGCTTTAGGAGTAATGATAGATAGTTTTTCACCTACCAAAGCATTCATTAATGTTGATTTACCTACGTTAGGATTTCCTATAATATTTACAAAACCAGCTTTATGTGTCATGCAGCAAAGATAAATAGATTTTGTAGTTGATTAGATTTTAGATGATTAAAAAATGATTAAAAAAAATAAAAAAAAGTTTGGCTAATTGTTTAACTAAAAAATATCTTCCTCTCTCAAAACCTATATTATAAACAATAATGTCTCCACTGGTGCAAAATCATCAATCAGTTGGTTTCATTATAATTCCATCTTTTACCAACTGATTTCTTCCTTTTCCTGAATTGTTGTTCAACAATGGGTGTGAACTTAAATACGCACCATTGAATAGTAGCATGATCCATTTTTACGGCTCTTATAGATAGAAGTTCTTCTACGTTTTTATAGCTAAGACTAAATCTTAACTTAAAATACACTGCTTGTACTATAATTGATTTAGGGAAGCAGTGACCTTTGAAAATCTTTTTGGAGTATATATATAAGATTTAAGTTTTGCTTAACTTAGATGCGGCAGAACCTTAATATTTGCATTTATAAAATCTTTTTTAATTGATACCGTCACGTTTTCTCTCCGCTAATTTTAGAATTTCTAAAATCTTTCCAATATTCTGTTGGTGTACATCCTTTATTTTTTTTAAAAGCTCTATAAAATGTTTGATGTGAATTAAATCCAGATTCAACGGATAATGATTTTAAATTTTTCTTAATTAGATAGTTGCTATTAATAAGCTGAATAGATCTATCTATTCTGTATGAGTTTACAAAATCATTAAAATTTAATTGAGAGTTCGCAAAGATTGCTTTTTGCACCTTTTTTTTATTAGTGCCAATACGGTCCACAACTTCTTCAATTGTGATTCTCTTTTTTAAATATGCTTTTTCATTTTTAAATAAATTTTCGACCCTAGAAAAAGTGTCTACATGAATTTTTTCTTCAATAATATTGATTTTTTTAATAAGTGGTAAGTATTTTAAAATAAAGGGATTGGATAAGAAGAAAATAACAGACACCATTGCATTAATTCGAATAATTAATGCAATAGTGTTGTCAAAAACAGGATTTGTAATATTGAAGTAATAGCAATTTGTAATTAATATTGTTTCAACTAAAATAAAGAGATAACCATAAATCCAAATTTCATATAGTCGTTTTTTTTTAATTGTATTAGAAAAATGGATATGCTTAAAGCATAGTCTAAAAAGGTATACAAATATAGGAATAACCCCTATAGACTTTATAAGTATTTTATCACTAAAGAATATCGGGTTGTCTATTTTAAGTAATAAGATATCTGATTTCACAGTATTATAGTTTAATATATAAATCCCATAATAATTTAAAATCATGATTAGCATATATAATACTATTGGAATGCAAAAAAGAAGAGATATTTTTGTTTTATGTCCCTTTATGGCAGATTCTACATGCAGTGTTAGATAAATAAATGACCCAATATGTAAAATATGGATCAAGTCGAAAAAGCTTGTTCCAATATCATACGATTTTATTCCTTTGTATATTAAAGAGGATACTAGTAATAAAAAGGTGTGAATGATTATATAATCTAAATGGAATTTATTTTGGTAGTTCCGTTTAATCAATAAAAAGCAAATTAAGATAGTGAGTATTCCTATAGTAACATGTATAGTTTGATTTCCCATTTTATATTTTTACTCAAATATAGTTTTTTTATTTGTTCTCATTATTTTTTATTTGGACTTATTAGTTTTTTTTGGACTTAATTAGTTTTTTTTGGGTTAACTTAACTCTTTCGAAACATATATTTAGTTGTTTTGTTTTTATTTTTGAAAATTAATTAGAATTTTTTGTGAATAAAACTATCTATTTAATGTTTTGCATGTTACTTACTAATGTTACATGGTCTCACGATCTGTATGTAGGTTCTGGAGCAGCAATAACAACGTTACCTGGTAGTGTTTTATTTGCAGGAAGCAATGCCTCTGTCAATTCAGTAGCAAGCTTAACCACAACTTCAGATGCTACTGCAAGTGGCTCTAGCTTTATTGGTTTAGCTGATACTTTAAGTCCATGGACTCGTTCGGGACATTTATCTTTGGGAGGGACTTTTAATTTTGTTTTTGGAAAGAGCTTGAAAAAAAGCAATTTAAATATTATTGAGAATACAACTTATAAGATAGAATACCATAAAAATAAAATGAATCAAATTCACTCGTTTCATCACACTTTAAGCATATCAAAACATGGTAAAGATCAATTTCAGATAGATAATGACAACCTACTTTATGCTTATAGACTTGAAATTGATCATACTAAAAAATATCATTTTGGGTTTTTATTAGATCTTCGCACACAATCTGCTCCTGGCACTTCAACTGGAAGCATTGATGATAAATCTCGTATCTCCAATTTTTTTTCACCAGCTATTATAACTGAAGGGGTAACATATGGATATAATAATGATAAGGGCATACATGTCACATACTCCCCATTATCAGGCAAACATACGCTAGTGCTAGATAAGAATGTAGATCCGACCTATTATGGATTAGATGAAGGAAAAAGAGTACAACATGAAATGGGAACTTTTTTAGCTTTGGGGATACACGGTTTACAAATTATAAAGAATTTCACCCTTTCAAGTGAAGTATTATTTTTCTCTAATTATCTTAATGATTTTGGTGCAATTGATTTTTCCTCTAACAATACGATAAATATAGATCTTAATAAATGGATCTCTCTTAAATATATCTTGGTAATGAATTATGATAATGATCATAATGTACCTGTTTCGCAAGATTTAGTTACAAATTATACCGGTACTACTTTAGTTTATACTCAGAGTAAGGTTAAATTTTCAAATATTTTATTTTTATCGCTTAACATTAATTATAATTTAAAAAAAAGAAGTAATAAATAAAAAAGGGTTTCACAAAAATTAAGAATATTCTAAAATTAAAATAAATAAATAAATATGAAACAATTATTACTAATTCCAATGTTATTTTTCTGTTATCTGGGGATGGGGCAATCTAGTATAATAGGAACACCTATTACAATAGGAAATCTTTTAGTTGCTCAAAAGGATTTTCCTACAACTTTGACTTGGTATAAGGCCACAGATGCATGTACTGCACTTGGCGATGGTTGGAGACTACCAACTGCAGAAGAATTGAATACGATATATAAAAACCAGACTATAATTGGTGGTTTTAATTATCCGGGTAGTGGTAGTTATTGGAGTTCTACGGTGGGCAAGAAGGACAGTCCGTGGCAACAGAATTTTGAGAATGGTGTTCAGACCACCAACTACTATAAGTTCTACGCATTTTTTGTTCGTGCCGTTAGGGATAAAGATTAAAAGTCCCTTCAAGAATGGGTGTGCTTTTTTAAAAAAAAACTAGTTCCTCAGCGATACGGAATAATAGATCAAATGATATAAAAGGTGTTCATAAGAATGTAGAATGTTCTAAAATTAAAATAAATAAATAAATATGAAACAATTATTACTAATTCCAATGTTATTTGTCTGTTATCTAGGGATGGGGCAAGAAGCACCTGAAGACATCGACATAATAGGTACACCTTTTACAATAGGTTCAATTGAAGTTGCTCAACTCGATTTTGAAAATGAGATTAATTGGTTCGATTCGGGACGCGCATGTGCTGCACTTGGCGATGGTTGGAGACTACCAACTGTAGATGAATTGAACGTTTTATATACCAACCGGGAAATAATTGGCTGTAAAAGAACTGTGTATTGGAGTAGTACGAGGCAAGGGAAACACAAACCAGCGGCTACTCGTGATTTCACCGCAAATGGACAAGTGCTTCAGCAGAACACTAACTTAAGCTTCGGGGTTCGTGCCGTTAGGGATAAAGATTAAAAGTCCCTTCAAGAATGGGCGTGCTTTTTTCAAAAGACTAGTTCCTCAACGATACGGAATAATAGATCAAATGATATAAAAGGCGTTCATAAAAATGTAGAATGTTCTAAAATTAAAATAAATAAATATGAAACAATTATTACTAATTCCAATGTTATTTGTCTGTTATCTGGGGATGGGGCAATCTAATATAATAGGAACACCTATTACAATAGGGAATCTTTTAGTTGCTCAAAAGGATTTTCCTACAACTTTGACTTGGTATAAGGCCACAGATGCATGCACTGCACTTGGCGATGGTTGGAGGCTACCAACTGCAGAAGAATTGAATACGATATATAAAAACCAGACTATAATTGGTGGTTTTAATTATCCGGGTAGTGGTAGTTATTGGAGTTCTACGGTGGGCAAGAAGGACAGCCCGTGGCAACAGAATTTTGAGAATGGTGTTCAGACCACCAACTACTATAAGTTCTACGCATTTTTTGTTCGTGCCGTTAGGGATAAAGATTAAAAGTCTCTTCGATAATGGGTGTGCTTTTTTAAAAAGACTAGTTCCTCAACGATATGGAATAATAGGTCAAATGATATAAAGGGATTGGATAAAAAGAAAATAACATACCTCAAATGGAATAAATTTGTTTGATATAGCACTTTTTAAAACTACTTACACTTTTGTTTAAAAGAAATACCGTGTAATGTGTGTGAAATATGATAAATTTGTATCAAAAGCACAGTATTTTGCTCTTTACATTTTGATAATGTCTTAAAAAATTTGACTTTTGTTAAGTTAATCAAAAAATACAAAAGACATATTTCAAATGAAATTAAAACAGACTCTTCTTCTTGTTGCAATTTTAACGTGTAGCCTGCTAACAGCTCAAAAAACAGCTCAAAATAGTTATTGGACAAAAGATAATACAAGTTTATCCAAACAAGTACTTGATAAAAAGAATATTAAAGAAAATAGCTATGCTGTTTATCAACTCGATGAACAAGCGTTTAAAAATAATTTAAATGCTGGCAGCAAAACAAGTGTAGTTTATTTTCCAAATCAAGAAGGTGTACTTATAAAGTTTCAGGTTCAAGAAAAGTCAAATATGGCTCCTGCTTTAGCAGCTAAATATGCTTCTATAAAATCATTTAGAGGTTTTGCTGTGTCAAATAAAAGCCTAATCATTTCCTTTACAATGTCTAATAATGGTTTGTCAGCCTTAATGATGAGCCATAGCAATGAAGGAGCTGTATCCGTTATAAAACTTTCAGGAAATCAGTATATTAGTTTTAACTCTGTAGCATCTAAAAATAAAATAGAAGAGTTTAATTGTTCTTCAGAATTAAGCCAATTAAAAAAGTCAACAAAGTCGCTTACTTCAAAAAATAGTAATGCTAAAACAGCCAAAAATAACGCATCAGATTTACGCACTTTACGACTGGCTGTAGTCGCTCCAGGAGAATATACAGAACTTGTTGGAGGTACTGTTGAAGCCGCCTTGATAGCAATTAACAATACCGTTAATGCTGCTAATAGTGTTCTTGAAGAAGACCTAGGTATCGTTTTCCAGCTTATTGCTGATAATGATCAGCTCATCTTTATAGATAAAACGAATGATCCTTATGACATTGAGGAACAGGGAGTTAGTACTAGAAGCATCTATTTAAATAAAACCACCCAAGAAGTCATCGATGCAAGAATACCTTTTGATGCTTATGATTTGGGTCATTTATTCATTGCCCGCGATGAAGACGGTGATAGTGCTTATGGTATTGGTAATGCTTATGGCATTGGTAATGTTGGTACCCCAGAAAAAGGCTCGGCTTGGAACTATTGGTCGCAACCTGATGTAGCCAGTAATCCTGGCTTTGTCAAATTATTTTTACATGAAGCAGGTCATAATTTAGGGGCTACTCATACGTTTTCCTTTGAACCAGATTATACTTTTAGTCAGGTAGAACCTTCTGCAGGGAGAACTATAATGAGTTATGGTCCAGATCATTTTTATTATCATTTTTATTCCATCAATCAAATACTAAATCATTTTTATTTAAATCCTTGGGATGTTTCATTAGGAAGTGTAATTGCGTATACCAACCAAATTTCTATTTCAGACTTAACGGAGACTTACTATATCCCAAAAGGCACTCCATTTTATCTGGAAGTTCCCGAAACTGGTGCAGATCCATCGTACAATTACAACTGGGAACAGTTAGATTATGGATTAACTAACAATATGAGTTTTTGGGGCCACAAATGGTCTCTGGCCCACTGTTTAGTTCTACCGTACCGTCAAACAATAGAATACGATATTTTCCTTCATTGCAAACCATTCTTGATGGTGAGTTAACAAATAATTTTGATAGTTATATTGGGTACAATCAAGATGCTCAAAAAATTGGTTTTTATGAGACTCTACCTTTAATCCCTAGAACCTTAAGTTTTGGATTAACGGTTCGTGATCCCAATTTTACAAAAGGGGTATATTTAGATAGTACCAGTGTTGTAGTTGTAAAAAATACACAGCCTTTTAAAATCACCTCCAATCTAGCGGCGCAAAATGTAACAGCTGGTGAGATAACGACGGTAACCTGGGGGGTGGGTAATACCAATTTAGCGCCTATTAATGCTCAATTTGTAGACATTCTATTATCTACAGATGGAGGCTTAACGTTTCCTATAACCCTAGCAAAAAATGTACTTAATGATGGTTCAGAAACAGTGGGTTTCCCAAATATTAATACTACAGACGCCCGCATAAAAATACACCCTGTAAACAAAATTTTCTTTGCAATCAACGAAGGGTCATTTAGCATAATACCCTCAGATATCGTATTATTTTTTGAAAACTTAAATTTAGAACTCAATAATTGTGATTTAACTCCGCAAAGTTTTAGCACAGCATTCCAATACCAAACCGCTGCTGGATTTTCAGAAACCAGCGCATTAAGCATTGCAGGTTTACCTGCAGGGTTAACCGCAACCTTAAGTCAAAACAGTGTGTCTGCATCTGATACAGATATTGATATTGATTTTCAAGCAGATGCAACATTAACTGCAGGCACATACGCTATAGATATTATTGCCACAGCAGCTTCTAAAACGGTAACAAAACAAATACAAGTTATTATTTTAAACAGTAATACTGCTATTACCACACTCGTTACCCCTGCAGACACTTCACAGAATGTGTCGTTAAACCCTATATTAACTTGGGTGGCCAATACCAATGCAACAAAGTACCGAGTGCAAGTCTCTAAAGACGTTTCATTTGCAACAACACTCATAGATACTTATACTTTTAATACTAATTATACACCTATCAATTTAGATGCAAACACCACCTATTACTGGCGCGTGTCTGGTGTAAATACTTGTTCAGAAAACACGTTTAGTGCGGCTTTTAGTTTTACTACTGTACAAGCTTATGAACAAGAATTTTCTTTAATTTCGCATTTAAACCAAATAGAAATTCCTAATGGATCATCAAGCTATTTCATTACGATAGAAGATGACGTACCCCTTTTAGATGTTAATGTATTCACCTCTTTTACAGGTACCCAAAATGGTGGTTTAACTTTAAAATTGAAAGGTCCAGATGGCACCGAAATAAATCTATCAAACGGCTTAGCTTCAGATAATAATACAGAGGAGCTAAATGCTTTAGCCGATGATGAAACCGATGAGGTTCCTTTAGTTTCCGCTGATATTATAAACATTTCTTATTTACCAGAACAAGCATTATCAGTCTTTAATAGTAAAAGCATCAAAGGAGATTGGGTCTTGACTGTTACCAATGCAACTAATGCTCAAGGTATTTATATAAAAGATTTTGGTTTAAAAATAAAAGCAAGTAATAATTATTATGTACCCTTGGCTATTTCTGAAACAAAAACGGTTTTTGGTGCGGAAAATAGGTCAATTAATTTATTAGCAACCAATCAAAACAAGGAGGCTATCTCTGGGTTTAGTGTTAAAATAACACGCTTGCCAGAGCATGGTAATTTATTAAATAGTGTAGATAATGCTATTTTAATGCTTAATGAAGTCATTAGCGATACTACCATTATTTATCAAAGCACTGAATCTGAAGACTTCTTAGGGGTAGATTATTTTTATTTTAGTGTAAATGATCAAACAAATGACAGTAGACCAGCAATTATTGTGGTTAATAATATAGCGGGATACAAAACTCCAAAAGCTTTACCAGCTTATGCTGCAACCCCAGTTAATACAGAATTAGAAGTAGGTTTGGACATTGTATATTTTTATTTAAGTGATATTGCAACTATTAATCTAACTCCACCAACAAACGGGACAGCATCCTATGTGAACGGAAAGGTCTTATACACACCCAATCAAGGATACATTGGTTTAGATACTTTTTCTTATTCTGCAGATGATGGACGCTCTGAAACTACAAATTCGATAAATGTAAAAGTTTTTGCAGCTTATAAAACGGATACGAAACCAGGTTTTATGCTAGAAGGAGTTATGCATGGACACCCTGTTGCTCAAAGTATAGCTATTAGTGGAAATGGAAGCATTGTAGCTACTTCTTCTGGTCTGGACCCTTCCATTAATCCTTTAGTTTTTGAAGGGCATGTTATCGTTTATAAACGGGACTCACAAACGGGTATTTACAGGCAATTAGGTAATCAAATATTTGGTGATAATGCCTTGGATCAATTTGGGGGCTACATTGCGCTTAGTGATGATGGTAAAATACTTGCAGTAGCAACTAATAAAGTAACCGGATATAGTCAAGGTAATATTGATTACCTTAGAACTTACCAATATAATGAAACATCAAATACTTGGGAGCAAATAGGCCAAACTTTGACCTTTGAAGGTGGTGGCTCACTCGTTGATTTAAAATTGGATTTGAATGCCGATGGTTCTATATTAGCGATTAGTAACCCTAGAATAGGATTCACCGATTTTGGTCAGGGTGTTGCGGAAGTGCATCAATTTGACCAGAATAATAATCAATGGAATTTATTAGGGGATAAATTTGAGGGAGAATTAACATACGGGCTTTTAGGATCTTCTATATCCCTAAATGCAGTTGGAGATGTTATAGCAATTTCTGAACTACTTGAAAATAGTCGTTATAATAAGCCTGGATATGTTAAAATTTTTAAATATAATGGCATTTCTTGGATTCAAAAAGGAAAATCAATACGTGGTAAAGAAACTATGGATAGATTTGGAAAGTCAATTTCTATAAACAATGCTGGAAACGTAATCGCTATTGGTGCAGACTACGAGTTAGAAACAGTGCAACAACCAGGTATAGCTGGCTATGTCTCTGTATATTCATTTAATGAAAGCAAAAATGACTGGGAGTTAAAAGGACAAACATTAGATGGTAGATTAGAAAGTGATTATGTGAACTTAATGTTCGGTCATTCAGTATCTATTGATGGTTCTGGTGATATTCTTAGTGTTGGCGCTCCAACACGGGATTCCAATGGAATTAATAATTTAGAAACTTTTACACTTGTTTATAAATATAATAAACAAAATGACTTATGGTCAAGAATCAACCTAACAAACAATAGCGGTAAAATCGGCTCTGCAGCTTATCCTAAAGCTGGTAGTTCAGTAGCCTTAAGTTCAGACGGGACAGTTCTGTGGAATGGTTTCAAACCCCTGTCCGATAAAAGAGAATCTGCAGTAATGGCGTATAAATTAATTAGTGATTTTGAAGTAGAAATTGAAGATGTTAATTTTGCTCCTAAACCAAAAGATATTTTGATAAGAGAAGCTTTTCAAGAAGTTTCTGAAAGTTTAAACTTGTACGGTAATGATCCTGAGAATGTTCAGATTACCTATTTTATTTCAAAAGCACCAAATAATGGAAGTTTGAAAACTATGGAGGGAAAGGAAATAATAACGGGTGAGTTGATCCCTGATTTTAGTAGAGTTCTCTATACAAGTGATGCAGATGCTACAAGTGATTATTTTGAATATCAAGTATTCGATGGAGAAAAATATGGACTTGGTCTTGTTTGGATAGATCCTATTTCTGAATCAACACTTTCTAATAATGAATTTGAATTAGCAAATAGCATTCTGTTTTATCCAAATCCAACTAAAGGTGTCCTAAATATACAAGGTGATGTTTCTAAATTAAAATCTATAGAAGTGTATTCTATACTTGGAAAACGTCTACTAGAGGTTAAAGAAAACCTGAATGAAATTAATATTTCAAATCTGCAATCTGGTATGTATTTATTAAGAGTAAATACAGACGAAGCTTCTGTAACTTATAAAATTGTTAAGGAGTAAAAAGGGTTCTGTCGCATCTACCAAATATAATTATAAAAGTTTGATTTGAATCTTGATGTACGAAGCTAATGATATAAATGATTTATAGGTTTGATTGAAATTTACAAAAATAGATCTCGAGTCTGTGTTAGATTTTTGTGCTACAAAATCCTATGAATTACTATTAAATGCATGTTTTGTGTTTTAACTAAAAACATTTTCCTTTTTTTAAATTATATTAAAATAAACCTTGTAGAAGTTAAAAACTATCGTATATTTGCATTCGAAATCGCGGGATAGAGCAGTAGGTAGCTCGTCGGGCTCATAACCCGAAGGTCACTGGTTCGAGTCCGGTTCCCGCTACTAATCGAGACTCAAAGGCTTTCAGCTTTTGAGTCTTCTCTTTTTTATTGGTATAACAATCAGAATAACAGTTTGTTAACTCAAGCATAAGGTTCATTTTGGGCGTTCGACATTCTTTATTTTTTAATGAAAACCTCAAACCATCAGGAAATAGGATATTTTGATATGTTCTCTTTTCATTGTAGTTTAACTTATCCCAATATTGATAAGGGTTTTCAGCCATTTTCAGGAAGTTATTTATGAATTTTTTATGGTTCGACATTTTTGTTGGTGCCTTTGCAATAATATCGTTTTTTTCTTGAATTTTCTTTTTCAGGTTTGAACCATGTTTGTCAAAAATTTCTTTAGAAATTTCATTTATGGCAAAACGATATTCCATCGTATCAAACTTTTCTTGAAATTGATTTACTTCTGTTTTAAGAATTCTTTGTCTATCAGCATAATTAGAAAACTCAAAATCAATAATCTTTTCAAGTTGCTTAGAAAACAAAGGATGAAATTCTTTTGAGAATGACAAAGATTCAAGTACTTTTTGAAAGTGTTGATGCACTCCTTCGTTAAGAGATGTTTGTTTTGTAGTTGCATTTATTGTTTTATTACAACTAGGACATTTGTAATAATAAATTCCTTTTCGTTTGTTATGATATGAAGTCATATTTCTGTTGCAGTCATCACATACTAAAAATTTTGGTATCAAAGGAGTCGCTATTTTACCGTTCATTTTTGGAATACCTTGTTGAACAGACCCACTTAATATTTTTTGCAGTAAATCATATTCTTTAATTGAAATGATAGGTTCCCAATGACCCTTAATGATTTTGTTTTCTACTAAACTATTTGTAAAATGACCTGTATAAAATAGTTTTAACCACATCACACTTATAGTTTGTTTAGGAATGTGCAAACCTCTTTGAGATAGATAGTCTTGTATTTCTTTATTCGTATAGGCCTCATAAATTTTGAGACGAAAAGCTTCCTTAAGCAGATGACCATCTGAATTTAGTTTTATTTCTTGAAAAGCTTGAACCTTTTGTGGGTCAACTACTCTAGGTCCAAAATGGTCATATCCTCGGGGTGTTTTTCCTAAAAAAGTACCTTTTTCCAAAGCATTTATCATTCCTGGAATAATTACATCTTGCCGACTAAAATTTTCTCTTTGGGCATATAATAATTGTGTAGAAAATTCATTTTCATTTCTGTCTGTAAAGGTATTATGTTCACTGCTCACAGAATAAAGATATACTCCATATTTACGACGTAAGCTAACAAATAATTCAATATGTTCGGCACCTGCTCTACCAAATCGACTTGGTGACCAGATTAAAATAATTCTTGGTTTCTTTGAGTGATGTGTTTTTTTGATTGCATCTAGAAGTTCTTTTAAAGTTTTTTGAGTGTTTATTTTTTTGGAACTTTCATATTTTGCATCAAATTCTTTAGAAATAATTAAATTATTTTCTGAAGCGAACGACTTAATACGTTTCACCTGTGTTTCTATACTTCCGTTATTTTGAAATTGCTCTTTAGAAGATACACGAGTGTAAGACCATACCAATAAACCTTCAAAATCTTTGATTGTTATTTGTTTTTTCATTTTAATTAATTCTTCACGTTAAAATTGTCATATATTAGTTTTGTAAACTCATAAATAGATGATGATATCTTATAAACTTGCTCATCGTTTAAAGGTTCAATTTGTTCTGGTAAACATTCTTCAATTTCTTTACGAGTAAGAAATAATTGTTCTTGAAGATTGGTTTTTGATTTCCGGCCCATTCCTGATTTGTTTAAAATCAGGCTGTAAAATCAGGGACTGACGGAATGATACATAATAATTCATTTATTTTGTTATTAATGTTAATTTATAATTGTCTTGTGAACGCGGTTCAATTAATAATTTTGAGTTTTTAGGCAGCTTATTACTTAATATAAAGTTTGCCAATTGTTCACCTTTTTTGTGTTGCTCAGTTATTATAAGTGGTTTTATTTTTTCGTTATCTATAACCAATTCAATATACTTAGGACTTTTAAATAGTATGATATCTTTTAATTGATTCTCTATTTGACTCAAATAAGCTAAATCTCCTTCTATCATTTCAAATTCTATAGTGACTATTTTTTTTATAAAGCCAATAAGAGGAATGCAAATACTTGTTTCTTGATTCATTAATGAATTTAGCTTTAAAGTAGGAGTTATATCTCCAATGATAAAAGTGTGTTCTCCAGTATTTGGGAAATATAATAATGATGAAGGAGATTTTTCTATATAAATACTAGCTTTAATTGCATCTGTAAAAGGATTGTTTTCAGTTCTTAGTGTATTCATTAATAATTCATCATCGAGCATAATCTTTAATGAACTAATATGTACATCATCTAATCGGTTTACCTTTTTATTTAGATGATATTCAAATATTGAATCTAAATACTTTTCTTCCCTTGGCAGGTCCCAAACATCTTTTGCTAATTGTGCGAGTCTTTTGGTGTCAATTCCAAGCTTTGTAAGCTCATTAATTGCATACAGCCAAACAGCCTGAGGAATATTCATTTTGCCATATTTCTCTTTTTCAAAAAAAGGTAGAATAACTCTTTCCTTCCAATAATTAACTTGACGGGAAGAAATACCTAAATGACGTGGTAAAATATACCTTTCTGAAAAAAGCTCTCCAGTAGCAATATAATCTGTATTCATAAATTGTTAAATTAACGTTAAGGTAAATTATAAAATAATTATTTGTAAATTTACGTTAATTATGTTAATTTAGCAAAATATTTAGTCTAATAAGTCACAAAATAGGATTCCACGATTGGTAAGACCAAGTGTAACCTCTAGAAAGACTCATTTCATTAATAATTTATAAAATTAAAAATAATGGAAGCTGAAAGCGAACAAAAACAAGGGATAATTGAACTAGTTGAAAAAACACCACTACCTCGACCTGTTTCACCTAGAGACTGTGAATGTGGATGCGGTAATAGATTTCAACCAAATAGAAGAGATCAAATGTATTTAAATAAACAGCACGCTGACTACGGGTAAAACCAAGTAAAGAGAAAGGAAAAGAATCTTAACAGAAAAAAATGTGAAAAGATTTTATTGCTTAATGATAATATTTTAAAGAAACACTGTACCTCAGATAGGAGTGGTAAGCAAGTTGATTGTTATTATGATATTATTAAAGCAGAAGGTTTCAAATTTGCATTTAATTTAGGTAGAAAAGAAGTTCAGGAAGTCGTTTATAATTATACTTATAACTACACATATTCTATATACTTCATGAACAAAATAAAAATGATAAAAATATTAAAAAGATGAATTCACCTATGCCAGTTGACGAGTTGCCAAGTTTTTTAGCTAAACATAATAACGTAATAGAGCCTTCTAATAATCCCATGTTAAAATATATGATAGTTGGAGGTCTTTTGCTTTTTGCATTTGTAATTTCTGTAGCTATAATAGGTAAAAAAGGAGCATATAGTATAAACAAAAATCCAGAAGAAAATGAATCCAGTAATGAATAAATCTTCAAAAGAAGATATAAAAAAAATTGTAAGTATTACGATTGGAACAATAGTTCTTGTAGGGGGATTTACCGTTTTAATAAGATTAGGTAGAATAATGATTTTTGACTGTAAAGAGATGGGGTTGTAGTTGAAACATTCTCACAAAATCAATCCAAATAAAAAAAAGGTCGTCCATAATAGGAGGGGGCTGAAAAAGTAGATTAATTTTAAAATTGACCTATAAAACGATTGTTTTTAACCCTTTTTTAGGTAATTCTTCTACCTATTAGCTTAGTTTTAAGAATCTTTTAAGGTTCACTGCAAAAATAGCTATGGCTCTCTGCATTTGCATGTTTGTAATACTGTGTGATTTTGTTCTTCTAAAATCCTGAGTTTTTTCAATTCTCCATTTTTTTTTTAAATAGTCGGTTTCATGAAAAGTCAATTGGTACTTATGAACATCTGACTTTATAATAACAGAATACGTTTTTGATTCCGATCCTTCTTTATAATATCCTTTTTGACATACAAACATATCAGCATCTTTATTATAATCAAATTGATCTTCTTTTTTTCTAAAGCCTTGTGTTATTGAAGGGTTTAGTTTAGACACAACTTTAATTCCTTGCTCATTGGTTAGTTTAAGAATACTCTTTCCTGAGTAGGCTGCATCACCTATCACTGTGTCAACATCAATTCTATTTTGTTGACTATTCTCTAGTCGCTCAGTCAGTAATGGGCCATCTCCCTTCCTCTTAAGGTTACAAGGGCTGCGGTTATAATATATTCTTCGCTCATTGCGAGATGAGTCTTGCAGCCATAAAAGGAACTATCTACCAATTTATGTCCTATTTTTGCATCGGTATCTTTAGCACATAGCGTACAGTTATTTTGAGTTTCTTCAATCGCTTCTTTGAGTAAATTTAATTTTTATTTTATAGCTCAATTGAACTTTTTGTTGCTGAATTAGCATTTTTAAGGGGCTTTACATTATTCCTAAAGTGCAAAAAAAAAGAGTAGAAAACTTTCGTATTTTACTCTTTTTTAATTCTGTTTTTGCTGCTATTGACTTTTTTAGAGCCCCTTCTTAAATTGCTTTGTCTTTTGTTATAATCTATTTTGTACGATCTATAATAAAAAACCTGAGAACAGCGTAAAAAGCCGTAAAACGTCGTTGTACATCGTAAAGCCTCTTGAAACGACGTTTTAAGTAATTTAGTTAAGCGTCAAATTTGACAAATTTAATGAGATTTCAGTTGACAAAACCACCTTTGAACACCTGTTTTTGAGTAAAGAAAAAATCTAGTTTTCTTCTAAACTAGTTGAGACAGAACCTGGCTCCCATGAAGTTACTTTAGCTTTTGATTTAGGAGCGAACGGAAAATATGCTGCTAAAAAGAAAACACCTTTATTTTGATAGTATAATAATAGCAATCACATAAAACTAAAAGTAACGATTCTAAAATTGTTGCTTTTTTATTTAAATAATCTCAAAATTATGTCCGATTAAATGTAATAACTCCATTTGTTTAAGTTGTCTAATTTTTAGTCAACCTATTTTAGGAAAGTACAGTTTCGCAATTGCAAAATCTGGATTACCTTATGATGAAAAGTACGTTTCTATTTTACCAAAATAAGTAGTATTTATATAAAAAATAAAAGTTCAAAACACTAATTAATAGAATTATGAGCCTAGAATAATTATGCATAAATTTAATGAAGAAAAGAGTTGTTTTTTAGCTCAGTTCTTTGTTGTCAGTAGTTGTTTTAAGCTTTCTGTTATTATCTTTCTCAATTCATCTGACCAAAGAATATTATAATGACCTAGATTATCTAATTCTATAAGACTACTTCTTTTAAAAGCCTTCGTTACCTCTCTCGCTCCCTCGATGGGTAATACTTTATCTGTTTTTGAATGAACAATAATTGCCTTTTTCACATTCGATAATTCTTGACAGTATGAAGCCATATTAAGATGATTAATATCTTCATTAGTATCATTTTGAATAAGCTTTATCAATTCATTCTTAGCTTTGCTTTTTATTCCAAAATAGTCTGAAATTTCATTAACTCTCGACATAAAATTATATGGTGTTGTAACCATTATCCACAGATCTAAATTAAATTCAGGATTATTCCTAAAAATTGTTGCTGCATTTACACTACCGAAGGAATGACTAATGATTACTTGAGGCATTATATTAGTAAATTCAGATTCTAGAAATTCAGCAAATTCAAACATCGATGTTTTTTTTATTGAACTTTTTCCGTGTGCTGGTGCATCATACGCTACAACCTGATATTTATTTTGTATTAAATCATCTATAATTCCTGCAAAATTCCCGGCTCGTCCTTCCCAACCGTGAATAAGAAGAGCAGTTTTCTTATTTTCCTTTCCCCACTGATATTTATGAATTTTAAACTTTTTGTATTCTATATCTTCAGTATGTGCTTTACTTAATATCGATTCCTCTGAATCTCTTAATTTTCTAATTCTCGGGTTGCTCAAATACTTATAAGCAATCCTTGAAACAAGTTTAGGGGAAAATAACTGTAGTATTTGAATCATTCTTTTCATATGTAATTGGTATTAACCTTGGAATACGCGTATCATTTCGTTGCGTATTAAAGCAACTAATTTAACAGTTAAAATGGAGTACTAAAAATCATACTTGGTTCTTTTTTGAATAAAGTTTGTGGAATACTTCATTATTTATAGGTTTTGTTATCTGTTCGGTTTTTTTCTTTATTTAGAATTATCCAAATTAGAATTGAGAAAGCTAATGTTAATAAAGTGAAAAATTTCTCAAAATTGGTTTTAGCTAAAATATTTCCAATCGTATTCAAACCAAATACTATAAAGAAAATCCATAAAGTTACATTCACAATTTTCATTGATATAAAAGCTCTTAAATACTTTCCTTTTATCAATAGGATTGAAAATAAAAATAGATTGATTATTACAGAAATAGTTTCAAAAATATACATCTCGAAATCATTTTTTAGTCTTCCTCCCCAAGAAATTTCATAGGGAACTATTTTTATCATAATACATAAGTGAAAAAGTATTACCGCTACCAATAGATAGAACATAGTTTTAATTGCAGATTTTGGATTCAATTTTTTTGTTATTTAAAAATAAATTATACTCTATCGTACATAATATCCTGTCCGCATTAATTAATTAATTAACTCCAAAATCATCTTTCCTGCTTGTATATACACCTCTTGCCTAATTACTTGTCTGTTGTTAATATCAATATAAAATGTCATAATACCTTTATCGTCCATAATATCATCAGTCACTTTTACTATCCAAACATCCCTATCGCCATTTCCGGGCATTTTACCTTCTTCAACATTTTTAATAAATGCCTTTATTACGCCTGTTTTAGCACTTGGGTTATAATCAAAAATAGAAATAGTTTTTTGGTAGCCGTTATGCAATGGCAACCATCGAATCAATTGCGGATACATATTGCTATCGAAATAACTGCCAGATGTAGTTTCAGATATTTCGCTTTTAGTATTTGTGTTTTTGTCAAAATAATAGCCTGTTACTATTTCATCATAATTAAGTACCACATCTCTTTGTCGATTATATGAAGAGTGGTAAATAGGTTTAAGGCTATTTATATGAGCAATAGTGGTGTCAACCCATTTTGTTGGAACTTGCTTCATTTTAACAGAGGTAATTATTAAAACCCTATTTTTTATTTTTTTTATCTCTGTTTTAATTTTTCCTATTTCTAGTTTGGTGGTGTCCATTTCAATAGACCAAGTCATTTCGTAATTCTCATTTTTGATCAATTCTGAATCAAAAGAATTGTTTAATGGTGTGATTGTGGACTCTTGCCCAAATGAACTCAGAGAAATAAATACCAATAGGGCTGTTAAAAGAATATTTTTCATAAATTATTTTTTAAATGTTATTAGCAATAGTCAATTTTAGTTAGAAGAATTATTATTAATTAAATCAACTAATGAAGGATTGTAACTTTAGGGTTTAGAGTAACTTCTGTGAATTTTCCACTACCATTTTTAGTTTCTTCCATTATTCCAGTTGCGTTGTCCAAATATTCAGTCACTATAATTTTATTCACAGAACATAAATGCAAATACCAAAGCATATGGCAAGCTGACAATGAAGATAGGAAAAGGTCTTCAGGGTTATATCTCGTTTTGTCTCCCAAAAAAGAAGGGTCAGAAGAACCATTTATTCCATCATATTTTCCTGTAGCTATAATTTTATGATTTCTATTGAAAGATTTGTAATTCAAAGTTCCATTTCCTTCGTTTCCTGTCCATTCAACTTTGATTTCGTAATTGTGTTTTTTCATTCTTATTTCAAATTATTATCGGTTTTCTCAAATGGCTTACAACACCTGGCTATCTGCTCCTGGTGTTGATATATTATAATATCTACACACCCGTTGTGCATTATAAATATCTACACCTTTATATACTGTTGTTTGTGGACTTTTTCGTTTTTGTAAACACGTGCGATAATATTAGAAACAAGAAGGCTATTCCAAAGCCTAAAATTCCAATATTAATTCCTAATACAGTCTTTTCACTTCCATCTAAATATTTCATAGAACCACCATAGCCATCCTTTAAGAAAAATGCTAATAAAAATCCACCCATAACTATGAGGCTTAATAAAGTGCTTAATCGGACATCTTTTTTATACCAAACTAACCACAAGCATACTACGCCTATACTTGAGTTGGTAATCAATTGCCAAACTTCGTGGATTAGAGCATGAGGTGTCCAATCTGGATTCCAAACATGCGTTTCACTGACATCCAAAAAAGGGACGACAACTGCATATAAAATTACACTGAATGTTATTGCTATTTTTTTTATCATAACTATTTGTTTTTAGATGTACATAACTAATATTATTTGATGTATTTCATTTCAAGTATTCTAAAGTTTGAGAGAACCTTCATAATCAAGAGCGTTGCTATTAAGCGTTTTATGAATTTCATCTCTAAATTCTTGATAATATAACAAAACACCACTTGGATTCTCAATTTGTGGCCAATGCCCAATGTCTTGCCTCAGTAGCTTTACATTCGGTTCGGGAATCAGTTCTTTATATCGTTTAGCCATATGAATACCAGAATTAGGATCGAATGGCCCATTTATAAAGCACATTGGGATCTTAGTGTTTTGCATTGCACTTATCCATCTTTCTTGATGGTTTAATTTGTCTTATTTTTTGTTAACCATTTATATAGAATAGGTACTACCAAAAGTGTTAATATTGTACTAGAAATCATTCCCCCAATTAATGTCCAGCCTAAGGGCGACCATAAAGTAGTTCCTGAAAATGTAAGAGGCATCAATCCTAAAATTGTTGTCAAAGACGTTAATACTATTGGTGTGAATCGTGTCTTGGCGGCAAGTTTAATGGCTTCCATTTTTTCCATACCTTCCGAAATGAGTTGATTTGTATAATCCACTAGAATAATCGAATTGTTCACTACGATTCCCTGTAAACTGATAAAGCCTACGAAGGCAAAAAACGAGAACGACCAACCTGTTAGAAACAAGGCGATAAAAGAGCCGCTGAATGCCAAGGGAATCGCTGAAAATATAATCAACGGTTGAGTTACACTTCTAAACTGTAGAACGAGAACTGCAAAAATCAAAATAAGCGCGATCCCAAGAAGAAGACCTAAATCACCAAAACTTTCGGATTGTGACTCGTATTCACCGCCTAGGTAATATCGATATCCTTTGGGCCACTTATATGCATCAAGTTTAGGAATGATAGCTTCCATATAATCCTTGGTTTTATCTGGGTCTGAAACATTAGCGGTTACGGCTGTATTTAAATTCGTATTAAAATGATTCAAGGTTGCATAATTCTGCTTGAACCTTAGGGATGCAACTTGCTTTAGTGGTAATGTAGCACCCGTACTACTGGTAACAAATATCCTGTCAAAATCTTCCAGTACTTGTTTTTCGTTAAATGGCATACGTATTACTAACGGATAATTATCTTTATCAATTTGAAGGTTATCTATTGTTAGTCCATTTAGACTAGCACGAACGGTCTGGTCGATTGTAATTAATGGAACATTTAATAAAGCGGCTTTATCTCTATTGATTTCTATGGATATATCTGTCTTGGCCACAGAAAGTGGGTTGTCGACATCCATAACACCTTCTGTCTGCTTCAATATGCGTTCCACTTCATAAGCAATACTTTTTAAGGTATCTATTTCCTCGCCTATTAATAGAATTTCAATCGGTGCTGCGAAGGGTGCTCCATTTTTTAACTCTCTAAAAGAAATTTGTGCATCTGGATAGCTCGCAAACCTTTCGCGCAAACTTTGCAATGTGGCGTAGAATTTTTTTGGATTCCATTCTTCAAAGTTTACCAATACTTCGCCGTGATATGTTTTGTATTCTTCTGGAATTCGATTGTAATAGACCTGTGGGTTTCCGTGGCCTGCATTTACCGTATAATTTTTGACATAACCCGTAGTGTCCAAAACAGATTCAATATACCGTAATGTTTTATCAGTATGGTCAATATTACTTGAGTATGGATGATTTACATCAATAAGTAGCATCGGTTTGTCCGCAGTTGGAAAAAAACTGATGCCAATACTTGGGAACAAAGCGGCGGATGCTATCAAGAATCCGAAACTGGCAAGCACAACCAAAGTACCTTTTCGAAGTGCAAAATTCAATAGACGACTGTAGTGCTTCTCAACAAAATAGTTAAGTTTTTTAGTAACAAGAGGTGTTTTTTTCTCTTTGCCTTTTTTCAATAGTCTACTCGCGATTATAGGCGTAAAGGTCAATGCAAGAACAAGTGAGGCCAGTAAAACAAAGATTACCGTTAGTGGAAGTGTACGAAGAAATTCGCCCGGTCCACTTTCTAACAACGCCAAAGGCGCGAACGATAGAATTGTTGTAAGCGTAGAGCTGATGATGGCGTAGCCAACTTCACTAGTGCCTTTTGCTGCCGCTTCCATTAAAGAAAAACCCTCTCGTTTGAAACGAACGATATTTTCTATGACTACGATACCATTGTCGACTAAAAGGCCCAATGCAATAACCAATGCCGCAATGGATATTTGTTGTAAAGCATAGCCTGATAGGTCTAAGACCGTTAAGGCTATCAGAATAGAAAGCGGAATAACTACCATAATTATCAAAGAGGAACGCCATCCTAGAAAGATTAGAATTATGATACCTACCAACAGAATGCCTTGAACTAGATTTAAGATAAAATCATTGATTCGTAACGCAACAGCAGGTGCTTGTTCAAAGGCCGTTTCAAGCGCAATCGTATTGGGTAGATTCTGCTTAAAAGCTGTGGTAGTTTTATTTATTTCTTCTGCTAGTTTGATGATATTTCCACCACGCTTTTGAGTGACGTTTATATAAATAGCTTTTTTGCCGTTGTGCCTAGCAATCCATCTACTTTCTTCATAATCAAAATTGACTTCCGCAATATCTCTTAAATAGACGATTTGATTTTCATCCGAATAAATTGCTGTATTCCTTATTTCCTCTAATGATTCATAGTTACCCGATGTTTTTATATTGAATCCAATATTGCCAGCTTTAATATTTCCCCCAGGAATATTGAGATTATTGGACTGTAAGATGTTAATGACCATACCGAGGTTGATGTCTAGGTTAGACATTTTTTGAAAATCCAGAGTTATTCTTATTTCTTCTTCAGGATTGGCTTCAATTTCAACCTTCTTTATGTAGTCTATGGTTTCTAATTCATCCTCAAAATCTTCAGCAATATCATTTAATATGTTATAGGGAACGGTTTCAGAAACAAGTGCGAATTGATTCACCGCAACGCGGTCTTCTGGTTTAAACTGGTCAATATCCAACTGTATAATTCCATCTGGTAATGTTGGTCGTATTTTGTCGATTTCTGAAACAATATCATCGTAGCTATCATCGTAGTTCACCCCAAACTCAACTTCTACTTTTATAACAGCTAAACCATCTGCAATTTCGGTTTTGATTTCGGTTACATCGTCTATTTCGCCTATTACTTCTTCAATAGGGTCAACTATCAACTCTTCCATATCTTCCGGGCTTGCACCAGGATAAACCACAACAACAGTATAGTTAGGTAGGTTTAGAAAAGGGTCCTCAGACCTAGGCATAGTATTAAAACTACGAATACCTAGAAAGACTGCAAGTGCAATTGTAGTAAGTACAAAAAGGTAGTTTTTTATTGCTAATTGTGGTAATTTCATTTTACTGTTTTTATTGAATCATTGTCTTTTAAAAAGGGTGCACCGTCTATTATGACCATTGCGTCATTAGACAGTTCAGAGGTGCTGATACTGAAGTAATTGTTACGGAACTGTTCTATTCGAACTGTTGCCCGTTTAGCAATTTGATTATCCGTGGTAAAAAAAATAATCGCTTGTTTATTGTTACCTTCAACCAACGCATCCATTGGAATTTTATAGGTTTTTAAGGCGTTCTTAGGATAGATTTTTATTTTACCGATAAACCCGTTTTTTATCTCGCCTTTAAAATCATCGAGTGTGATTTCTACCTCAAAAAGTGCTGTTTTGGGATTGGCCATCATACCTATTTCAGTAACAGCCCCTTTATATTCGGTTTTTTCGAATACATCAAAAACAACAGTAGCAGAATCGTTTAAGGCGATCTTCACCACATCTTTATCCGGCAAACCTAATCGGATAATCTGAGAACCGTTAGTTCCTGAACTGCCAATTTTATAGATAGGTTGACCAGAAGAAACTAATTGGCCGACTTCTACATATCGTTGCAAAACTTTTCCGGTTACAGGGGAATTAACAACGGCAAAACGTCTATTGAACTGAGCAATCTCGAGATTGGAATTGGCAATTTCTTTTGCTGTTCTGGCATTTTGCTTTTGTTCTAATGTCCCAACGGTGTCCCGATATAAATTTGTAGCACGTTCCAAGTCCCTCACAGACTTATCATAGGTATTGTTTGCGCTAACAACTTGAGCATTGATTTCGGAAAGGTTGAGACTTCCTATTTTCTGGTTCTTTTTGACAGTTTGCCCTTCTTCTACGAGTAGACTGCTCAATATACCACCAATTTTAAAAGAAAGAACGATTTCTTGTTTAGATTGAAGTGTTCCTGAAGCTATGATAGGTTCAATATGTTCTAAACGCTCTAACGGTAGCACTCGTACAGTTTTTGAGGCCGATATCTTTGTGTTCGATTCTTTAATATACTCTTGCTTACAAGAGGTAAATACCTGAAGTATTAATATTGCGATAATGTGATACCTATATTTCATCTTTTGCTATTTAATTGTTTGTCTAATTTATTATTTGATTTGAATGGTTCTATCAAGATTCGCTTTTGCTATTTTGATATTAAACCTTGCGATGGATTCTTTCAGTTGGGCTGTGGTCAATTGTGTTCGAGATTCGTTAAATTCGACTAAAAGCACTTTATTCTGTCTATACTTACCTTGAACGATTTTAAAATTTTCTTTTGCACTTTTAAGTAGTGCTAATTGCAAATCGTAGACTTTCAGAGTCTCTTCATATTCATACACCGCAGTTGAAACTTCTAACTGAATTCTTTTTTTAATGTCGCTCAAGTCAGCTTCAAGTTGTTTTTTTTCGAATTTTGCCTTTCTTACTTGAGCATTATTCTTTCCGCCCTGAAAAATCGACCACGATAGATTAAAGCTAATCAAGTAGTAGTCTTGATTCCGGTCGAACTCATAACCAAAACCTTGATATCCAAATTCCCCTGCTACTGAAATATCTGGAATCAGAAAGCCTTTGCTACGTTTAATTTCATAGTCACTGGCATCAATGCCACTCTGTACCTGATTTACTTCCGTACGATTTGTAAGCGCATTATTCTGAAGTTTTTTAATGGAAAATATTTCACGCTCAAAGCCAATAAGTTCATCTCTATCAATTGGTGTTTCCAAATCACGGTTCAGAAGGAAATTGAAGAAATTTCTTGAAGTGCTAATATTCTTTTGAGCTTGGGTCAGTTGAGCATCAACTTCGTAAAGCTGCGCTTCCGCGTTGTAAAGAACATCCTTAGTGGCTAAACCATACTTGACAAACTTTCCATTGACTCGAACTAATTCTTTGACTACTAATCTTGTGCTGTCCAAAATTGTTTTTTGTTCTAAGACTTTTAAGTGGTTGAAATAAGCTTTTTTTATTTCAAATTTCAATTGGTTTCGGTAGGCATTCGTTTTTGCTTCGCTCAACGATATCAATGCCTTTTTAGCTTTGTAGCCAAAATAGATATTGGTATTAAGAATAGGTTGAATAATTCTAATTTTAGTTTCGTGAAAATTGTTAGGTAATAGTTGCTCATTGAAGTTTTCCAAGTCTGTTGGGAACTGATTTGAATTGGTCAATTGGTTCAGGGTAGCATATGCGGGATTGAGCAAATCACCTACGGGGAATCCTATCGTCCTTCCGCCACCGGATAAAAGATAACTGGCATTAAAACTTATGTCTGGAAAAAGGAGACTTTTAGAAATATTGCTTTCTTCTTGGGCAATATCTATACTTAATAGTTGTTTTAAATACTGTTGATTTGAAATAAGACCTTCCTTGACATAAGTGTCTAAAATAGATTGGGCTGATGCTTCTATAGTGCATAGCATAAATGACAATAGAATAATAATTTGTCTCAATTTAATTTTTAATTGTTTCTTCATTTTGCTTTTGTACTTATAATGACATTAATAATACTGATATGATGCTTAGTATGTATTTCTAAAAACTACTTTGCTTCGTCTTTTTTAAGAACACCGAAATCAGGATGTATGAAGTAGGCGTTATTTGGAAGTGAATCCATTTGAAGGATATTAGATTTCGCTAGTTCTTAGTCAAGGTTATTTTTTTCTATTGTTATGAGTTTGGGTGGACGTACATTTTCAATTGCCTTTGCTTGTCTGAGAGGCATTTCCTCAAAGGCAAACAACATTGATTTTCCAGTATTCAAACTCTCACAAAAATCTTCGGGATTTGATTTTTCCAAAGCGCTATAAATCTGATTGATAGTTAGTAGAATATGGTCTAAGTGCCAACCAACAAAAACTGAGGAAACTTCAGTAGCTATAGATTCTCTTTGTTTAGTGCGGGTAAGTAAACTTTTTATTTCATCCTTTAAAAATAATGATGAATTTTTGTTAGTATTTGAAATTGAACATCCCATAAGTGAAAAGAATATTAGAGTTTGTGATATATAAATTTTCATATCGTTTTAGAGTTTCAAAATTTTATTAAAAAAAGACCGTACGGTTTTTTTTATGGCAAAAAAATTAAACGCTTTCTTGTATATTTTTTTTCAAACGTTTCATATTACTATTTAAAATGTACTTCTGTTTAAATGTTTTAGCAAGAGTAATACTTCCTTCAATCGTTGCAATTATATAAAACGCTAGCTCTTCTGCATTCAATTCTTGATTGAACTCATTATTTGATTTACCCATATCCACTATCTCTATTATCAAATTTTTCCAAGATGAGAACGCTTGTTTTACTATCTCATTCATATGCGGATTGGTATCATCAACTTCAATAGCCGTGTTAAGAATTGGGCATCCACCAGGAATGATTTGCTCAACGCGATTGTTAATGTAGAAATCAGGAATTGCTAATAGTTTTGAAATTGCTGATTTTTTAGAATGTACGTTTTGTATCAGTCCTCTTTGTAGTTTACCAAGGTTGTATTTAAAAGCCTCTAAAGAAAGTTCGTCTTTGTCTACAAAAGTTCTATATAATGCACCCTTTGAATATCCAGCAGCATCTAATATTTCTGAAATAGCCGTGCCCGCGTATCCTTTCTTATTGAATAAATCAGCACTCACTTCTATAAAGTGCTGTCTTGTTCGTTCGCCTTTTTCTGTGTACATAATAGTTTTTTAAAAGTGCTAAGATAGAAAATTAATTTTAAAAAAATACCGTAAGGTCTTTTTTTTTGGTTTATAGAAATTAATCACACTATCCAAAGCTTCATCGGTATCTTTATGAATAAAATCAGATTGATAATTTAAAATAACTTTCAAGTTACTATGCCCGAATTTTGCAATTGTATTATACTGATATAGGTTGACCTTTTTTGGTTTAATTTGAACTAGCTATTTTCTAAATTAGAAGTTCAGTTAAATTTACGTTATTTCTGCGATATGATTTATATTTTATATTCGGATTCAAATGGACTTCGGCAGGTTTTCTTAAACCGAGGCTAAAATGGGCTCTTAAATTATTGTAAATAGATACTGCTTGTTTTGTTATTTGTTGAGCAATGTCGGTGTTTTTTATACAGTTTCTAAGTTCATATTCATAATTTAAAGTTCTATTAATCCTTTCTGCAATTGCAATTTGCTTTGGTGGAAAATTAATTACTGCAATAACTTGCTTTCCTATAATTTCCTTTGTGTTATAAAGTTCAGTTATTTGTGCAGAAGTTTTTCGTTGTCCAAATTCTCCAAAATCGACGACTGTTTTATAAGCTGGATTTCTTACCTCTTTAAATTCTTCTGCTGAAATAATAGTTCCTACTCTCATTTCAACTTTCATAAATTCATTCCATTCTAATTTTTTTCTTTTGAAGACTCCATAAATATATTGTTTTAAGTACAATTTTGGCTTTTTATAAATTTGTTATTTACTTATTTTTAGTCCTATAATCACGAATATCGTTCCGACTACTTCGTAAATAGTTATTTCTTCTCCTAATATCAAATACGATAATAAATACCCAAAAACAGGCGCTAAAAACAACCACTTACTTGCTTTGACGGTATCTTTTTTGAGTAGATTTAGCCAAAGTAATGTGGCGAAAACTGAAATGACGATAGTTAACCAAAACAGAGAAATATAAAAATTAGAATCTAAAATAATAGCCTTAGTATTCATTATATAAGCAACTGGAATTAGAAAAATTCCTCCTATAAGAGTTTGCCAACCATTAATAGATTTATTTGATAATTTTAAATCAATTTTTTATAATATACACTTCCTAAAGAGTATGATGACATTCCGATTATTAATAATATAATTCCAATTAAACTGGCTTTTGACTCTTTAAGTATAGGAATAGTTGCTATTAAAAGACCTCCAAAACAAATTAAAAAACCAATTATTTCATATTTAGAAACTTTCCTTTTCAAAAAAAGAACGGAAAATAATATTATTAATATTGGGTTAATAGAAATGAATAGATTCATTAATCCAGCTGATACAAATTCTATTGCTGCGAATAAACAACCGAGATAAATAGTTATGTTTAGTAATCCGAATATTGTAATTTTTAACCATTCAGATTTAGATGGTAGTTTTTCCCTTGAAAACATTTGAAGAACTGTGACCATTAATAGACCTGCTATTAAAAATCTAATTACCGCTAACGTTAATGGCGAAGATGAATTTATGCCGATTTTCATAGCAATTGCAGCAGAAGCCCAAAGCAAAGCAAAGAATATTCCAGTTGTATTTTCTTTTTGTCGTATAGTTAATATTTGCATTTATTTTATCTGGTTATTTTCGCCTTACTGATTTTTTTCAAATTGTGCCTAACGGCTCGGCTATGGTTAGTACGGGAATTAAAAGTAATTAATTTCCGATTAAGCGATTAGCCAAAACTTTTTTTTGTTTTATCTTTTTTGTTCTAAAGCCAAATCAAAAAGATTTGGCGGACTTACTAAGAATACACTAGACTTTGGGTTAAGCACCAAACCCAGTATTAATTATAGGCATTGTTGTAAGCCGTTTTTATTCCGCGGTTGTGTTCGGATTATGTTCAATTTTGAAGTTACAAGAATTTGCTATAAAGCACATTTCATTTGCTTCTTGGTGTAATTCGTTAGCTTTCGAAATCATACTCAAATCTGTGATTTTAACTTTAGGGTTTAGAGTAACTAATGTGAATTTTCCACTACCATTTTTAGTTTCTTCCATTATTCCAGTTGCGTTGTCCAAATATTCAGTCACTATAATTTTATTCACAGAACATAAATGCAAATACCAAAGCATATGGCAAGCTGATAATGAAGATAGGAAAAGGTCTTCAGGGTTATTCTCGTTTTGTCTCCCAAAAAAGAAGGGTCAGAAGAACCATTTATTCCATCGTATTTTTCAGTAGCTATAATTTTATGATTTCTATTGAAAGATTTGTAATTCAAAGTTCCATTTCCTTCGTTTCCTGTCCATTCAACTTTGATTTCGTAGTTGTGTTTTTTCATTCTTATTTCAAATTATTATCGGTTTTCTCTTATGTACATTAAGATACATGGTTTACAAAAGTTAAAGATTAGACGTTACACTAAATTCAGTAAATAAATCACAGATAGAAAGTCTGCGAGGACTTTCGCAAATTAACTAAAATCAGCAATTAATTTTATACGGTGTTGGCAACTGGCTTTTATTTTTCCAATGCAAACTTTATGATGCTTTCTACGTGAATTTTAGTTGTATCAAACACAGGAAAGTTAAAGTCTTTTTGTTTAATTAACATAGGTATTTCGGTACAACCTAAAACAATTCCTTCTGCTCCTCTTTCGACCAACTTGTTAGCATAATTAATAAACTTCTCCTTTGAATCTTTAGTTACAATTCCTTTTCCGAGTTCATTTTTTACAATATTTTGAATTATTTCAATATCTTTTTCATCAGTTGGGATAATTGTCTCTATATCGTATTCTTTCAGCTTATCACGGTAAAAGCCCATTTCCATTGTGAATTTAGTTCCTAATAATCCAATCTTCCTCAATTTTTTTCTATTTATTTCCTTTGCAGTAGCAGTTGCAATATGAAGAATTGGAATATCAATTTTTTCTTGAATTTCGTCTGCAAATAGATGGGCTGTATTTGCACACAAAACTATTGCATCTACATTGCTTGAAACTAAACTTTTACAAGCGTCAAAAATGAGATCAAAAGAATTTGTCCAACCTTTGTTTTGAACATCTGAAAAATTTAAGGAATATATAATACATTCCGCAGAATTTAATCCACCCAATTTTAAATTAATACCTTGATTTAAAAATTTGTAATAATCCAATGTTGAAGTCCAACTAATTCCTCCTATAAGTCCAATTTTTTTCATTCTATATTTTTTTTTCGTTCTATGTTCTGTTTTTAGCTTTTTACTAGCTGGTTTTTTCGGTTTTTATCGACTTCGTATTCAGCTAAACGGACATTTGAAATAAACTAACTGTAGCATTATTATAATGAGCCGGAAGTTCAGATGTCTCTTTTAATATTGATAAGCCTAAAAAATCAAATCCACATTTTTGTAGTAATTAATTAGTCCTACGTTTTCTCCAACAGTATCCATTCTCACAAACTTTTTGTCCTTGTGGATGGCATAATTCTTTGACCATTTTGCAATTTCACTTACCAAATTCCGACCTCTAAAATTTGGGTTTGTAGAAATCCTATGAATATAAATAGCAGGTTCTTCATTTTTTCTTGCCAAATTTGAATGTCACTTTCTGTAATAGCCCAAACACAAGCAATTTCATCATCAATTACAATTTTCCATTGTCTATTTTCGTTAATTTCCTTTTCAATTAATTCTAGGTCAAAATTTGGCCAAGGAACAACTGATTTTGTTTTTTGAAAATCGGTTGCTATTTTATAAAGTTCGAGTATTTTATTAATATCCTCAATTTTACTATTCAGTATTTTCATATTTCTTTAATGCTTCTCGTTCTGTTTCTTCAGCTGTACGTTAAGATACATGGTTTACAAAAGTTAAAGATTAGACGTTACACTAAATTAGTAAACAAATACGTGCCAGAGAAAATTCCGAAGGAATTTTCCAAATAAGCAACGACCAAAGCAATTAATTATACACGCTGTTGTAGCCAGTTATTCTATCCATAATGTTCCTTCCGAAAACGTTTTTGCCTTTCCAGCTATCAAGACCCTATTTTTTTTATTTGTGCATAACAACTTTCCTTTTCTAGCAGATAACTGAATTGCAGACATTTCTTTTTTATTCAGAACATTACCCCAATATGGAATTAATGAAGCATGGGCAGAACCAGTAACAGGGTCTTCAAATATTGTTGCTTGAGGAATGAAGAATCTTGATACAAAATCAGAATTATTTCCTTTGGAAGTTATTACTACACCTCCTGGGTCAATATTTTCTTTGTCAAATATGCTTTTATCTATTTTAATATTCCTAACATCTTGTTCAGTTTCATAGACTAAAATATAATCTCTCGACTTTAAAACTTCTTTCGGCTGTTTGTTAAGAGATGCTTTTATAAAATTCGGTAATTCCACTTTAACAGGATTCCTTTGAGGTAAATCCATTACATACATGTCGTTTTCAACGTGAACATACAATTGTCCACTTTTAGTATTGAAAACTATTTTGTCTTTATTATAATCTAAAATCGTTGTTAGAACATGAGCTGTTGCAATAGTTGCATGTCCACATAAATCAAGTTCTAAATCAGGTGTAAACCATCTTAACTCTATATCGTCTCCACTGTTGTAAATAAAAAATGCAGTTGCGTCAACAGAATTTTCTTTTGCAATATTCTGAAGTAATTCATCTTCCAACCATTCATTTAGTGGCACAACTTTAGCAGGGTTTCCTCCGAATATTTTATCGGTAAAAGCATCTATTTGGTAATAATTTAATTTCACAGGATAAGTTTTTTTTAAATTGGTTACAACGTGTATGTATATGATTTGTTACGTATTTTAAGCACCTAATTTAGCAAATACAAACCGAATATAAAATCCGAAAGGATTTTCGCAAGTAGGCTTTTACCAGAAATTTTTTTTACACGGTGTTGCAAGTAGTTTTTTTTATTCAGACTGTTTTTTAAAAATCATAACATAATCTTTCTTGTATTCAATTTTCATTTCAAATTCAGATATTGATATAATTTTACTTATTGATTTGTCAAGAGAATTTCCTTTTTTATCTTTTTCCCATTTTCTATTAATCATTTTTTGTGTTGCAACAATTAATTTTCCTTGACGAGATTTTTTTGGTATTACCATTTCATATTCAATTTCATCTTCCGATTTCATTTGCTAATTTCCAGAATCAATATTTTCCAATGTAAATTGTTTGCTATATGTTCCATTTTTGTTGATTATTATATTTGGACTATTAGCTTTGACTTTCATTTCTTTTCCATTAGGATATTTTTTTATTATTTATTCGACAGATGTTTTTTCAGAATCGATAGTTTTTAAATAATCCCATTTTCCGATTAATTTGTTTCTTATAGTTTTTGAAGTTTGAGCATTTAAGCTCGAAAAACACAAACAAAAGATAATTCCAAATATTAATTTTACTTTCATAATTATTCAGCAATTTGTTTTTCAAATATAAGTTCACTGTATTTAGGATTTTTTTCTGAATAATAAACCTCAAATTTATCTCCGATTTTTACAAATTCTTTTTTAATCGTTAATTTCTGATTTTCGGTATATTTTTCTCCTTTTATTTGGAATTCATATTTTATAAATAAGCCTCTTTGAAATCTCTCCTCAATTTTAATAACAGTCCCAATTGTGCTTTTTGAGTTTTTTAATTCGTTTTTTTCTGTGAAACTATTCCAAGCTCCAAAACTAATTAAAGAAATTATGAATATGATTAAAATCCATATTTGAAATTTGGTCTTTTTCTCCTTTTTTTTCATTTTTTTTCATTTTTTTGAGCCAAGTGATAAATTACTTACAACGTGTATGTATATGATTTGTTGCGTATTTTAAGCACCTAATTTAGCAAATACAAACCGAATGTAAAATCCGAAAGGATTTTCGTAAATAGGCAAGAACTAGCAATAAATTATATACTTTGTTAGCTACAGTTTTTTCTCAGAAGTAACTACTTTAAGTCCTATTCAGTAAGATTGTTCTTGGATTGATTTGGTTATGGAAGACTTAACTTCTCCTGTATGCTTTGTTGTTTTAGTCTCTATTAACATAATTGAACATTCGTCTATTGAAGAAACTCTATGGTTAATTCCTTTTGGAACTACCAACATATCTCCAGTTTTCATAGTCCTATTAGTTTCATTTTCGACTTCCATTAAAAGTTCACCTTCTATTATGTAAAATAGTTCATCCTCATTTTCGTGATTATGCCAAGGAACTTCTTGGCCTTTGATCTTGGCAATTTTCACATACTGGTTATTAACTTCTGTAACTATTTTTGGAGTGAAGTAATCTTTAACGTCTTCTAATTGTTCTTTTAGATTCATTTGATTTCGTTTTATAATTGTAGCTAACGGACGTGTGTATTGTTTGTGCGTTTTATTAAAGTGCTAAGATAGAAAATTAATTTTTAAAAAAACCGTAAGGTCTTTTTTTTAGTTTATATAAATTAATCACACTATCCAAAGCTTCATCGGCATCTTTATGGATAAAATCAGATTGATAATTTAAAGTTACTTTTTCGTATGTTTTTTTTCGCCAGGGTTCTTTTTGTGTTTTCATAAGTGACTATTATTAAGTGTTTAATTTTTAGTCAACCTATTTCAGGAAAGTACATGCGTTAAATTACACACAACGGGTTGTGTATGGCTTCGTTGCGTATTTAAAGGTAATTTTTTCGGATTAGCACAAGCCAAATTTTTACATTTTGTTTTTATCTTTCATTTTTAATTCAAATTTAAAAATTTGGTGATCTTTGAAAATATGCTTTAACTTTGGTTAGGCAATTACCAGCAATGAGTTATACAAGGTGTTCTCTGCAGGCTTTTTATATGGATTAATAAAATCTAACTTATATTTATTAGTTCATTTTTTTAAATTAAAAATTAGCACACCACAAATTGTTATGATTCCTCCAATTATGGTAGACGTAATTGGTATTTCTTTTATCCAAATAGCTCCAATAATTATTGTTATTATTGGAATAATGTATAAGAATACAGTTGCTGATTGTACATTCATTTTTGACAAAACATAAGTCCAAGTTAAATAACCAATTGAGCCTGGAAAAACACCAAGATATAAAACTGACAAATGATTATATATGCTTGCTGTTTTTAAATTTTCTGTGTTTTCTAATAATAAAAAAGGTAACAAACAAAAGGTTCCAATCCACACAGAGTAACAAATTAAACTAAGAGGCGAGTATTTTTTTAATAATGGTTTTTGAAGTAAAAAAACACACTTTGAGAGAAAGCTGCAAGTAGGATTAAAAAGATACTCTTATTTAGATTTAACGCACCTCCCTCTGCAAAACAAATTAAACCAACACCAAAAAGACTGATAATAGTTCCAAGATAAGCTTTAGAATTTATTTTTTCTTTTAAAAATATTATAGAAAGTAACAATGTTAACATTGGAACAGTATTTATTATAAAACTAGCTGCACTAACAGTCACATTTAATTCGCCATAATTTAATGCAAGATTATATATTGTAATACCTGTAAATCCTATAAAAAAAATCTAGGTAAATCTTTTAAAATTATGCGATCAATTTTTTTAAAAAACGAAATTAATAGAAGTGTTAAGGAAGCAATTATAAATCTCCAAACAGATAATTGAATCGGTGTATATCCATCTAATGCTGCTTTTATTCCTACAAATGCAGAAGCCCATAAAATGATAGTAATTATTAATGAGAGATATACTAAAGGTTGTTTTGTCATACAATTATTAATTATAAATTAATGTCGTCAAAAATATTAGTAATTGATATCTCGGCAAATTTTTATAACTGAAAAATTTTTATTTATAACTGAAAAATTTTCAGTGAAGGTATATTTTATTTTGATGTAGCTTTACATTTATGGAAATCAAATATTTTAGATTAATAAAAACCATTACCGAAGAGGGGAGCATTGTTAATTCATCTAAAAGGTTATTTTTAACTCAATCCGCTTTAAGTCATCAATTAAAGGAGTTAGAGGAACAACTTGGTTTTAAAGTGTTTCATAGAGCTCGAAATAAATGGGAGTTAACAGAGGAGGGTAATGAGTTATATAAATTAGCAAATAATATTTTTGCCAGTATTGAAAAGAGTTTTGATAAGATTCAGAAAATAACAACGGGTTCGGTAGGGAGTATTGGAGTTAGTACAAAGTGCTTTTCTTTTTATCAAGGATTGCCTAATTTTATTCAAAAAATGGGATTATTATATCCTGAAATTACTGTTGATCTAATTCTTGAAGCTACCCATCAACCCATTGCAAAGATTTTATCAAATGAAATTGATATAGCCATAGTTACATCAAACCCTGAAAACGAGTTATTATTAAGTGTTGAAGTCTTTGAAGATGAAATTTTTGCTATTATGCATAAAGAAAATTTATTAAATAAAGTTGAATTTCTTGATGTTAGTTGTTTTTCTGATATACATCTAATTATCCACTCCTTTCCTTTAGAAACGGTTTCTGTTTATGAACAATTTTTGAATCCAAGTAAAATTATGCCTTTTAAAATTTCCGCTATTCCACTTACTGAGGTTGCTTTAGAAATGGTTAATGCTAATATGGGAATATTATGTATGCCAAAGTGGGCTTTAAAATCATTTAAATTATCAGATGATTTAGTTTACAAGAGAATTGGTAAAAATGGTTTAAAAAGAAGTCATTTTTTAGTCATCCGTAAGTCTGATAAAACTAAAAAATATATTCAAGATTTCATTTCAAACTTTACTGATGAATTTTCAACGGACTAGTTTTTTTAGCTTGCAGAGAACGGTTTGTATAAGAATAGTAAGGGATTAAAATGCACTTAATTTTCGAATTAGCACTTAGCCAAATTTACCGTTAATTTTCTTTTAACCGTCAAATTGTAAATTTGGCGGACTTTGCAAAATGTACTGCACTTTCGGTCGAGCATTTAACCTTTATTATTTTTATACATTGTTATCTCCTTTTTTGATGTGAGATTGTTGGGTCTTTACTCCTTTTATTAAAAGCCAAAAGATAATTGAAAATTCCCCAATCGCCAAAGGAACTATCAAAATAGGAAAAATAATTTCTTTATAAAGTGGAAAAAGTAATGAAGTAAAACTATCAGTCAAATAAGCAAAACACCCAATTATTAAGAAAATTCCTATAATTTTTGGAATAAATTTCGACTTAATAACTAGCAGTCCAAGTGGATAAAGCCAAAGCCCCCAAAATATTCCAACAATAAAAATCCCATGTTCGTACAAATTTAGGAACACCATCATAATAGAATTTAATTGGTTTTCATCAAAAATGGTTAGATAATCAGCCCCACTAACAAGTATCTGGGCTGCAACTAGATTAAGTATATTCAGGAAAGCTATTGGCACCGAAATCGTAACCAATGTAACCATCAGCCTAGCGTGTTTGGGGTTAACCCCTTTAAGTAAGCGATTTAGAGACAAGACCAAAAAGACAAAAATCGTCTGGCTGATTAGATTACTTATCATACTTAAGCGAAAAAGTAATTCAGAATCCATAATGTTATTGGCTGTTGCTGTTGCGTTTCCCGCTACCATAATATTGGAGGGTACATACATGATACCAAAAGCACCTGTTATTCCCATTAATAGATACATTAATCCCGCTATTCTTGCGTTTTTTTTCTTTGAGTTCATTTTCTTACCTTTTTGATTGATAATTTCAAGACGATTTAGTAATTAGAATGTTATAATAGAACATACGATTTTTCTTGATTTTAATTGCAGATAACGGTTTTTATATGAAAAGTAGCGGATTTTTAAGCACTTACTTTTCGGATTATTGCTGATTTTAAATTTATAGAATTTATTTTCGTTTAAGCATTTAAACCGCTATTTTTTATATACCGTGTGTGTGCCCAGTATGGGCATCTTTAACTTATCGCAAGATAAGTTATTCAACTAGAGGGTGCAAGTCCCTTATGCACAGGAGTAACGTCTTGAAGCATTAGTAAGTCGCAAGGGTGGTAACTGCGAAGTTACATCTGAAGAAAGCGAGACTACAAAACTCGTTACTGACGAACAGAAATCGTATACAGCGGCATATTTACTTGGGTAAGCAAGCACATCATTGTAACGCCCAAAAGAGTAACAAAAGGGTAAGTATGTAGATACGGCAGGAATTGAGTGAAAGAAGATGCCATTACCTGGGGAGGTCTCTAGAGCCACGAGTTGGCTGTATAGAGAAGTCAGCAGAAGTCATAGTACTTACAGGAAACGAGGAGGGAAAAACCCTCACGGTCTCACAAGTAAGGAAGGACTGAACATTAAATTACGTTGTAATTCGACTAGGAGGCATTGCTAGCCTAGTCTTAGCTCAACAGGAGTAAACAAATTATTTAAAACTATGATTGCCCAAGTATTAGAAGCTACGAATCTTTATAAAGCAGCACGTCAAGTTATGCGCAATAAAGGAGCAAGCGGAATAGACAGTATGTCGCATCAAAAACTCCCTGAATACATTAGGGAAAATAGGTCAGAACTACTGCTATCCATTTGTAATAATAGCTATGTACCACAAGCAATTTTAGGAGTAACGATCCCTAAAGGAAATGGTAAAACCCGACTTTTAGGAATACCAACGGTAGTAGACAGATGGTTACAACAGGGGGTAAACCAACAATTAATGACTAAGTTCGAATACGAATTTGAAACCTTTAGTTACGGATTTCGCCCACAGAAGAACATCCAAAAGGCAGTACTACAAGCCCAGCGATACATCAATGATGGCTATCAGGATATTGTAGATATTGACTTAAAAGGATTCTTCGATGAAGTAGACCATTGCATCCTACTGCAACTTATTTACAACAAAGTACAATGCCGAACCACCTTGCGTTTAATCCGAAAATGGCTTAGAGTTCCCATTTCAATAAATGGAAAACTTTATAAACGCCGAAAAGGAATTCCACAAGGCAGTCCAATAAGTCCATTACTATCTAATATTATATTAGACGTTCTGGATAAAGAAATGCAAAAACAAGGGGTACGATATGTGCGTTATGCAGACGATTTTAGTATGTATGCTAAAAGCAAAAGCGAGGCAAAACGAATAGGAAATAGCATGTATTTGTTTCTTAGAGACAAATTAAAGCTCCCTATAAATGGTGCTAAAAGTGGTATACGCAGACCTGTAAATTTTAAATTGCTAGGACACGGTTTTGTGCCAATCTATAAGAAAGGCATAAAAGGGCAGTATCAACTAGTTGTAAAACAGGAAAGTTGGGAAAAGTTTAAGCGCAATCTTAAAAGTTTAACCAAGAAAACCAAACCAATGTCTTTACTAGAAAGACTCGAGCGACTAAATCAAGTTTGCAGGGGCTGGATGAATAATTACCGATTAACAAACATTTATGCTAAACTTAAAAAGTTGGATGAATGGTTGCGAAATAGGTTACGATATTGCATTTGGCATGATTGGAAAAAACTAGAAAGAAAACGTAAAAGCCTAATTCGATTAGGAATAGAAAACGGACAAGCGTATGCTTGGAGTAGAACAAGAATGGGAGGCTGGGCAGTAGCCCAAAGCCCTATACTTAAAACTACAATTACCCTTTCTATACTTAAAAGAAAAGGTTACAAACCCATGGTAGATTACATAAATAAGAAGCAAACTTCAATTTGGTGAACCGCCGTATACGAGACCCGTACGTACGGTGGTGTGAGAGGCGCACTGGCTACTTTTTGGTAGTCAGCCGTCTACTCGATTATCTTTAGTTTTTTATTATTTCAAAGATTCTTCCAGTATTTATATCTGTGTTTTCTGTCCAAACATTTGTGTCATTATACCAAACTTTATTACAAACTGTGTGATTATCTCCATATCTATAATTTGTTTTAATAGTATCTGTTTCCGTATCATTCCATTCAATATATGTAACTGCATTTTCCATTATATAAGTATTTGGAAATAGTTGAAAAGCATAAATATCTGAACCAGAATCTTCGGGTGTTATAATTTTAAAGTTTCTTGAAGCATCTAAATTAGAATTATAAACTTCTTCAATTTCTCCATTTTCTTTTAAGTAGAAAATTTTTATAGGTTCACTTAAATATGCATTTGGATTGTTAGGGTTTAACAAGTCGTTTCCATTTGAATCTTTAAATGTGAAAATTATATCCGTGTCTAAATTATAATAATCGTTATCATTATTATTGTCATCTGAACTGCAAGAAACTATTAGTATAGTTGCTAGTAGTAAAAAAATTAATTTTTTCATAAATTTATTTTTTAAGGTTTAATTCTATATATGCATTCTCTATTATATTGAAAGTTTGGATTAACCGCATTACCGTCAACTAAAATATTTACGCCATTTACCCAAAGATGGTTTTTGTAAAACCAACCATTACCTGCATTGTTCCAGCCCCAATTCATATGTAACCATTCATATCTGTTTTCTTGTTGGGTGTATTCATATGTTGTGCCTTCATTGTAAATATATAAATCATATTGTTGTTTGTAACCATCACAAACCCAAGCGTGACCATCTTGATAGCTTGTCTGTTTCCAAAACCAAGTTCCACTTGTTTCAAAAGAATGATAACCATCCATATAAACAGGGCGATTGTACATATAAATTTCTTGCTTTACTGTGCTAAAATTATAAGAAGAATATGTCGCAGTAGAAGAATATCCGTAATCATTAATTAAAGAATTTTTTGCATCTTCGGAATCTGCTCCAGAACTAGATGCTGAATAATTCATGTTTACATTAATACCAATGTCAGACATTAGTGATGCAATTTCTAAACCTGTATTTGTCGTGAAAGGACGGTTTGGCATACCTGCCCAATTAAAATTATTGGGCCATTCATGATAATGCATTATTTGCGCTGTAGCTACTGCAACACAACCAGTTGGGTTATTGTTTGGGGTGAAATTATTATATGGAAAATTTTGTCCCCAAGTTGTTTGCATTAATGGTCCAACTTGTTCATTTACTGTGTGACTATATCTCGCATTTGAGTTTGAATTATTACCACTTCCTGTTTCTCCGTCATCATCAGGATTAGTATCGTCATCTGGAAAAGGCATAACATAGTACCATTGTTTTTCAACCTCTTCAATAGGTTCTCTTGCTTCTAAAATATCATTGAAAACAATATTTTCAGCAATCCAACTTTTTAATCCATCAGGGGAATTTTCATTAAATTCAAAAGCACCTGTTTCTGAGTGGGCTGCAATAGGCACGTTTTTTGAGTTTGAAGTAACTAAAACAAATCCCTCAGGTTCCATATTAACAATATAGATACCTGTTTTACTATTGTAGTCTTTTATTGTTTCAATTGAAGATATAGTAGTTTTTGTTTGGGTACTGTTTTTTTGTAGATAGTTTTGTGATTTGTAGGTTTTATTAAAAAAAATTAAAGCGACTTCTTTAGCAACTTCTTCTGTTATTTCTGTTCCTTGAATTATTTGATTGGAATTTGAATTTAGTTCTCCGTCAATGGGTTCATTATCACAGGAATAAAATGATAATAATGTAATAGCGAAGACGAGTTTCAGTCCGTTAATCAGTTTGTTTTTTTTCATAATTCTTGGATTCAACGTTGTAACGCAACAAAACGTTATTAATTTTTGATGTTACTAAGCTACTAATTTTAGTTCAATATTTATCATTTCAAGAGGTGTTTTATACCCAATAATTTTTCGTGGTCTATTATTAAGTTTTTCCTGAATAATTTGGAGTTGATTTTCACTAATTTCATTAAAGTTTGTTCCTTTAGGTAGATACCTTCTTATGAGTCCATTTGTGTTTTCATTAGTACCTCTTTCCCAAGAAGAATATGGATGAGCAAAGTAAATTTTCATACCGGTATTTTCAGTAATTTTTTCATGTCTTGCCATTTCAATTCCATTGTCATAAGTCATAGATTTTTTAAGATTATTGTTTAATTGATTTAACTTTTTAGAAAATTCTTTAGCCACTTCATCTGCTTTTTTAGAGTTTAATTTTACTATTATAGTAAATCTTGTTTTGCGTTCAACAATGGTTCCAATAGCACTTTTATGATCTTTTCCAATGACTAAATCACCTTCCCAATGTCCAGCTTCAAGTCTAAGTTCAATATGTCCAGGTCTATTGTCAATACTGACTTGATTGACTATTTTACTTCCTCCACCACGTCTTTTTTTAGAGGGGTTTCTTGTTGTTTTTTTACGAACGAGCAGCTTGATTAGTTTTTTATTTAAACTAGCTTGTGGTCTTGTATAAATGTGTCTATATATTGCTTCGTGAGAAATAGCCATTATAGGATCATTCGGATACAATTCTTTAAGTCTCCCAGAAATTTGTTCAGGAGTCCAATTGGATAAAAGTCCTTTATATACAAAAAATCTTAACAGAGAATATGTACTTATTTTATCTCTATTCCTTTTGTTAGCGTACTCATCTTTTGCATTCCAATGTGCTAGTTCAGCATCATAAATATCATTATTATCTAGCACCCATTTATTGATTTCTCTGGAGATTGTAGAAGGTGCTCTATCAAGAGTTTTAGTAATGTATGTTTTGGTCTTTTTTTCGTTTAAAAGTGTCTGAATTTGGACTCTTTCTTTAAGGGTAAGTCGTCTGTGTTTTTTTACTATCATTTTACAAATCTATAAATTTAGATTTGTTGCGTTAAGTTATTGAATGGAAGATTTTGGTTTTAAATTAAAGATAACGGTTTAGGGTATGGAAAGTTGCGATTTTGTAATCGTAATTTTCCGATGTTTAAATTTAATATTTTTTTATTTTAGAAAAGTTTTATTTTACTGATTTAAGCAATTTTTTATACCCATTGTTATATGCTGACTTTATTTTTTGAATTCCCAAAACACATTGATTATTTTCCAATTCCCTTCAAGCTTTACGAGGTGAATATATTCAGTCCATCTAGTTTTTGGGTATCCGGTTTTCAAACTCGCACTGGCCATATTCCCATAAACGATAATATTTTCTACGACATTATATTGATGCTCTATTTTAAACTTTTGTTTTGTTAACATAAGTTCTTTTAGTTTTTCAGGAGGGAAATCATCGCTTAATGTACCGTCTTGATTCAGTCCTCTTTTAGCAAGCCGTGGATGTAATGATTCATTCATTGCGTCATAATTGTTCTCAAAGAAATTTTCTATATAGTTTAAAATTGTCTTTTCTATTACAGCATTTTCATCTGTTATTGATTGAGCCTGAGAAGTCGCTACAGAAATTGATAGGATAACAAGGATAATTATTCTTTTCATTTATGTGTTTTTAATTATTAATGTCTTCTCCTGAAATAGGTTGTCAATTTTTGTTATGAATTTTATGATCAAAAATAGTGTTTAGTAATCGGAACATTGATAACTTTTTTAAAAAATTCCCTCCGGGTTTTAAAAAAGTTACCAACATTCCTTACGTATTTAAAATAGATTTTTTCATTTTTCTATAAGATTTGTATTTGTGTTGTTGGTTTTTGTGAGCAAACTCGGGTGTTTTCAACTCTACTGAGTAATGTCTTCTATGGTTGTTATAAATTTCAATAGCCTGTTTGACCATTTTTTGAGCTGTTTTAAAGTTTGGAATCGTTTTCCCTAATCCAAATTCTTGTTTTAGAATTCCATTAATCCTTTCAGCTACAGCATTTTCGTATGGGCTTGAGTTTTGAGTTGTACTTAAAGTCATGTTTTTTGCTTTGGCAAAATCTGCAAAATCAGGACAGCAATATTGTATCCCTCTATCAGAGTGATGAATTGTGTTTTGATGTTTGTAAATTCGATTATTGCCAGCCATTTCCAGAGCATCTTTTACTAGTTTTACTTTCATATTTGTATCTATTTTATAGCCCATTACTTTTTTAGAATAGGCATCCGTAACCAGCGCTAAATAGGCATGTTGTGATGCTAATTTAATGTAGGTTATATCGCTTACAAATACTTGTTCTGCGTTTATAATTTCAAGGTTTACAGTTAAATCTTCTGATTTGTAAAAGCCATGATTAGAGTCAGTTGTAATATGATATTTTTTAGTTTTCTTAATCAATAAGCCATAGTTTCTCATTAAGGCGTAGAACTTGTCACGCCCCATTTTAATGCCGTTTTTGATTAAATCACCCTTGATATCCAAATATACTTTTGCACAACCATAACGAGGCTGTAAAAGCCTAATGGGCTTTATTAGCTCAAAGATAATAAGTGCTTGTTTTTGTTCTAATTCTTGTTTTTTGATTCTTTTGTAATAAGCCTGTCTGCTTATACCGAAGCATTGGTGGATCCATTTCTCTTTGAAAGGTCTTTCATTTTTTTCTCCACTTCTTTGTACAGTGCTTCGGGCAATAACTTTTTTGCGAATCCAAGATTTGTACTATTCTCAAAATCAGCGATTATCATTTGTTGAAAGTCTTTAACGAACTCGAGTTCTTCGACACGTTCTTTGAGTTTTTTAAGTTCTTGATTTTTACTCATTGTTTTAGAATTTTGTTCAAAGGAACGCAATTTTTTCATCCAATAGGTAATAGATGATCGAGAAATTCCATGCAATTTAGCTGCATAATTTACAGAAATCTGACCGTTTGTAATTTGGTCAATGATGGAAAGTTTGAGATCAAAACCAATTTTTTGATACTTCTTTTTTGGACAGGGGTGTTTTTTTGTTAGTGTCATAAGTTGCTAAAAGTGTTTAATTTTTTGTCAACCTATTTCAGGAATTGTCATTTTTTCAGCTTGCACATAACGTGATTGTATATGGCAAGTAGGGCAGTAGAAAACAATAAACTTTCTAGTTTGCACTGAGCCAAAACGTTGTATTTTGCTTTTTATTTATTCATTCTTAAAAGCCAAGTTTTTAAATATTTCCCTATCGGGTAATCTAACGATTTGGCGGTGTTTGTAAATAGCACTGAACTTACCTAAACCACCAAAGGCCCTATTTGCTATATATAGTGTTACCCAACGTTCTCATTTTTATGGTAAAGTTATATGTCTCTGTTTCCGCAATCGTTTGTCCATTGGGGTTAAGAGCTTTACCTCTTGTTTCTGCAATCAAGACCTGTTAATGAATTAACAGGTCTTGATTGCAGAATGAAAGATCATAGTCTCTGAAGACTCTTAAAAGTTCTAGTTTAGAAATTTACTACTACCCAATCAGTACCATCATAAATCAATAAAGCTAAACTAGACCCGAATAGATTTTGAAATGTATCAGTTCCGAAGTTCCCGAAACCTCCGAAAAATAAGATATTTCCAGTTACACTGACAATAGCGCTTGTATTATTAGTAGTTAAATATAAACGTCTTCCTGTTGTAGGACTTGCTGGTAAAGTAATTGTTCTTAAACCATCGATTCTGACAAGTTGGTCTTCATCAGTAATTGTTACGTTCGATGAAACTAGAGTAACGATTAAGTTGCCAGCACCAGCAGGTCCTGTTGGTCCTGTTGCACCCGTTGGTCCAGCTACTGTTGAAGCAGCTCCTGTTGGTCCTGTTGTACCCGTTGGTCCAGCTACTGTTGAAGCAGCGCCTGTCGCACCCGTTGGTCCTGTAGGTCCAGCTACTGTTGAAGCGGCTCCTGTCGCACCCGTTGGTCCTGTAGGTCCAGCTACTGTTGAAGCGGCTCCTGTCGCACCCGTTGGTCCTGTAGGTCCCGCTACTGTTGAAGCAGCACCTGTCTCACCCGTTGGTCCTGTTGGTCCAGCCACTGTTGAAGCAGCTCCTGTCTCACCCGTTGCGCCCGTTGGTCCAGCTACTGTTGAAGTAGCTCCTGTTGGTCCTGTTGCACCCGTTGGTCCAGCTAGTGTTGAAGCAGCTCCTGTTGGTCCTGTTGCACCCGTTGGTCCAGCTACTGTTGAAGTAGCTCCTGTTGGTCCTGTTGCACCCGTTGGTCCAGCTACTGTTGAAGCAGCTCCTGTTGGTCCTGTTGCACCCGTTGGTCCAGCTACTGTTGAAGCAGCTCCTGTTGGTCCTGTTGCACCAGTTGGTCCAGCTACTGTTGAAGCAGCTCCTGTTGGTCCTGTTGCACCCGTTGGTCCTTGAGGTCCAGCTACCGTTGAAGCAGCTCCTGTTGTTCCTGCAGCACCAGCTGCTCCTGTAGGTCCAGCTACTGTTGAAGCAGCACCTGTAGGTCCAGTTGCACCCGTTGGTCCAGCTATTGAGCTACCAGATGTTTTTGCATAAAGAGCAAAAGGTACACTCATTAATTGAGTTGTACCTGTAATAGTATAAGTTGTTCCTCCTGTTGGGTCAGTTTCGGTTTTTATAAAATAAGTATCGTTTCCCCAATCAATGATACTAAAATCTCCACTTACCAATGTCCCAGTTCCAATTTCTAAACTTACCAAACCATTGGCATTGGTTGTTGGAGTTTGCGTTTCTACATAAACAGGTGTTCCTGTTGAACCGCCTTGTAGTATACTTATTTGCATACCTACAGGTTGAGTAGTTACTAATGCATTACCTGCATCCCTAACCACTGCCTGATAACTCATTTTTTCGGGTGCTTGTGCAAAAACGGATGCTGTTAGCATTAGTGCTGCAATTATTGAATATATCTTTTTCATTGTTTTTAGTTTTTAATTACTTTAAATGTTTTAATTAAATGGTTGTTTTTGGTTACTTTTAACAAGTAGGTGGCTGTGGGCTGATTCTCTAAACTTATGTTAGAGGAATTACTCCTCACTGTTTTACTTTCTATCAGTTTACCTTGCATATCAATTAATTGATAATGTAAATTTTCAATCTTTTCTACTTTTAAGGTTAGAAAATCTGCAGTTGGGTTTGGGTAAACACTCAGTTCTAAATTAATCGTTGTTTCGTTTACGCCTAGAGTTGTAGAAATCTCAAAAGGTTGTTGCACTCCTTGCTCTACGCTTCCGTTTGTTCCTGTACCTGCAGTGTAAACTACTTGTCCTACCGTGTAACTGGCTGTTCCTCCTATTCCTGTTGCTTTATTACCTGCAGTAGTTACTGTTTTTTGTGCTTGTAATCCTCCTAAGCCGAGTATTAGAAACGCAATGCTTGTAATTGTCTTTTTATATTTCATAGTTTTATAAAGTTTAATTATTTGTCAAAGGTATTATTATTAATATTATGTGGTTTTTTTATTGGTTTTTAAATGTTTGCTAACGTCTCGGCTATGGTTAGTACGGAAATTAAAAGTGATGAACTTTAGATTAAGCACTTAGCCAAAACTTTTTATTTTGTTTTATCTTTTTGTTTTAAAGCCAAATCAAAAGATTTGGCGGACTTGGTTTAAAGCTTTGAACTTTGAGTTAAGCACCAAAACCCGTATTAATTATAGCCATTGTTAGCGGTTGTTTTTTATTTCATCAAATAATCTTTTCACTTGTAAATCCCCAAATCCATAAATGCTTTCTCGTTTATTAAATTCCCTGAATACTGGTCCAAATTCATCTGTTTTGAGTTCCTCCATTATCTGAAGAAGAGATTGACTCGGTCTTCCCAATTCTCTATTAGTTGGTATTCGTTCAATATGTGCTTCGACTGCAGCAACTATGAATGGGTAAGAGTTTTTTAATTGACTTGATGTTTTAATCAATTTTTCGGTATCATTGATTTGATAAGATTCCCAAAGTCTTGCTAGTTCATCGAGTTCGGTTAATTCCAATCTGTTATCGTAAATTGAAATTAATTCCGATTTATTTAGGCCTCCAAAACCATATTGGCTATGTGATTTGGGTCTAATAAGAAAAAAATGATTGTTCTGATGTGATTTACTTAAAAAGTTAATTACGAACCAAAAGTTTACTTGACAAAATAAGTCATCCTCGAACCATAGATTAATATCTGTATTATCAGGAATGTTTTGCATTCTCTGAAATTCAGGAACTGTCTTTTCGAAATAGTCCTGTTCAGTATAACCATCATAATTGCTACTAATAAATTCGGCTCTGGTTTTAAAAAAATCAGTTAGGCTCTTTCCTTTCACACTTCCGTCTACTAAACATTCTTTAGCTACCATAATTTCACCTTGAAGATTTTCAGGAAATTGTTCCTTTAAAGAATCACCATTAAGTATATGATATTGTTTTCTCATTTGTTTTTTAATAACCGCTAACGTTGTTGTGCAAGGTTAGTTGCGTTGGTTAAGCAATAAAGTTAATAAATAATTACTGACAAAGAAAATCCGTGAGGATTTTCGTAAGTAAGCAATAAGCAAGCAATTAATTTTGTACGGTGTTGCCACCAGTTATTTTATTAGTTTAATTAAATTTGGGTACAAACTTTCGGACTTTCCTTTATTTGTCCTAATGGCAAAAATTACAGGTAATATTATATTCAAAGCACAAAGTCCAATAAATATTGAAAAAAATATTGATGAATATATATAATTTCTAAATTTGAAAAATATATACATAAATATACCCGTTGTGCATTTAAACAATATTGACTTTTAAATTGTTTATATTCCTATTAAAAACAAATTTGTTAATGTATTGAATGATAGTTAGTGCTGTTAATTTTGAGAGAATTCTTGTCTTAAAACCTTCAAAAGTTTTCGCATAATTATTCCGTATTTTAAACTGGTCACAAAGTTGAGAAAACAAGGTCTCAATTCGTTTTCTTTTCTTCCCAAAAATATACGTTTGTTTTTTGTAATTCTGTTGATTTTTATGCATTGTAACTTCTAATTTAATTTGTTTACTCTCAAATAAATCTAACTGATAGTCAGCACTTAGGTATCCTTTGTCCCCTAAAACCACACAGTTATTAAACTGATTTTTAATGTCTTTTAAATAATGAATATCATGTACAGAAGCTTTGCTAATATCAAAACTTTTAAACACGCCATCAATAGAACAAACAGCATGTATTTTATAGCCATAATAATGCATGTTTTGACTAGCACAATAACCTCTATTTGGGGCTGAATAAAAGTACTCCTTACAAACTTTACTTCTCCCGCTTCTTGAGAGTTTTACAATCTCCAAAGGCATACTATCTACTACATAATAGTTTTCAAACTCCGTGAACTTATTGGAGAGTTGAGTTCTTATAAATTCAATGGCAAAAAATAATTTTCGCTTCCGTTTATTGTAAACTGATCGCTCTATTTTAGCAAACAAATATTCTGGAATATCCCGAAACAACTGACACTCACTGTCTATAGCCATATATTCTGCTGTTAAATTCATAGCGATTAATTCAATGTCTTTTAGTTATGGTTTCCTGTTTTGACGTAAAAATTGTTCCTTTTCTGTAATTGTGGCTAAGACTTCTAAAATTTTATCGTAATTTGCTCTAAAGTTATTCATCGTATTTAATCGATTGATTGTCAATTAAATATACGACTTTTAATAGTCAAATGAATAACTTTTTTTAACTATTTATAATGCACAACGGGTTACTTAATACTAACAATATGAAAAAATTAATATTTATTATTGCTACACTTTTTATCAGTCTTCATACTAATGCTTAAAAAGAAGATTTTAGCTTTCATAATGGTTAAAATTATAAATTAGCAGAATTTATATTTTCGAATTCAAATTTAAATGACAATTACAGCGGTATTTTAGTTCTTACTTTTGGATTTAATGATGACGGTAGAGAAGGTGTTTTAGATACAGTTTGGCAAAAATTTGCAACTAAACATAACCTTATTATTGTAGCAATTCATTTTAAAGAGTATCAAAAGCTTGAGGGAAGATGTCCTTACAGAGATGCCTCAAAAGCTAGCGGAGATATTTTACTTAAATCAATAGAAAAATACAGTAAGGCAATGTCAAATAAAAATATTATTCAATTACCTCTTCTTTTATTTGGTTTTTCCGCAGGGGGAGGATTTAATTGTGAATTTGCATCTAGGAAACCAGAAAAAGTCATTTCTTTTTTAGTTAACAAGGGTGTATATTATACTAATGCATAACTTCAAGCGAAACACAGAAAGTTCCATAAATTTTTTTCATAGGTGAAGATGACAATTATTACAGAAATAATATGATTCTTGGAATATAAGCAGCCAACAGAAGTCAAGGAGCGAATTGTACATTAATTAGAGAAAAAGAAACAAAGCGTTCACTAAAGAATTCAAAAGCCTTGTCCATCTCTTTTTTTGAAAGTATAATGTTAAAAAGACTTAGAAAAAATAAAACAACAACGTAGTGAAACTAATCAAGCAATTACTTTGTAATTTGTACCCTTTATACTTAAACCGTATGTCCTGTTAGGGCAAACAGTTTAATAAATACTGCCCTGGCGGTCTATTTTTTTAACACCCAGTTTGTAACATTGTAAGGGTTTCTCAAAAGCGTAAAGATGAACAACAAATACGTTGGTTTTTAACAAAAAAATGACATTAAAAGAAAAAGTAAATTTGGCAGCACAGCCTAATGCTTTGCACTTTTTAAAGAAGGCATGTTTTATAAAGCGTATAACCAAAACGCCATGTGGTTTGTACAACAAGTAAAACAGTATAAAATAACGGTTAAATACTTTTGATTTGCTTCAAAGCTAATAAAAAAATAGGGTTATGGAAGGTTTCAATAACTTTTTTGTCTATTACATCGGAATGTTTTATTAAAATAGGTAGATTTAAGAAAATCCCCAAATAAGTGGTAAAATAAAATAAACGATTAAGGTTAATAAAATGATAGAAATAAGGTTCATCCAAACCCCTTTTTTAACCATATCCTGAATTTCCAAATACCCAGAACCAAAAACAACTGCATTTGGCGGAGTTGCAACCGGTAACATAAAAGCACAAGAAGCGGCAACTGTAGCGCCAACTAATAAATAATATTCATGAACGCCAATAGCGGCTGCTAAAGATACTAAAACAGGTAAAAGCATTGCTGTTGTTGCTAAATTTGAGGTAATCTCGGTTAAAAAATTAACAGAAGTTATTAAAATAAATAATAAAACAATTAAAGGTATTGTTTCTAAAGAAGTTAATTGTGAGCCGATCCAAACGGCTAATCCACTTTGTTCAAAGCCAGAAGCTAATGCCATTCCTCCTCCAAAAAGCAATAAAATTCCCCACGGTAATTTAATAGTATCTCCCCAGTTTAATAATTTCTCACCCTTTGTTTTACTTGGTAAAATAAATAAAATAACTGCTGATATTATAGCTATAATGGTGTCATCTATTGCAGGAATAAATTTTGATAAAAAGAAAGATCTTGTAATCCAGGCCAATGCGGTCAAAACGAAAACAGATAGAATTAACTTTTCTTCAAAAGAAAACCTTCCTAATTCTCTTAATTGTCTATTGATTTCATTTTTACCTCCTGGAAATGTTTTTTGTTTAAACTTAAAAGCAATTTTAGTAAGATACAACCAACACAATACTAAAAAAACGACGCTTATGGGAAATCCAAACAGAAACCATTGCGAAAATGTAATTTCTGTGTTGTACGTTTCTTGTACAACGCCCGCTAAAACTAAGTTTGGTGGTGTACCAATTAAAGTTGCCATTCCGCCAATGGATGCGCTATATGCAATTGCAAGCATTAAGGCTTTTGCAAATATTATATTTTCGTTTTCAACGGTATTTGGGTTGTCTTTTAATTGCGTAACAATTGCCATACCAACTGGTAAAATCATTACTGCGGTTGCTGTGTTTGAAATCCACATCGATAAAAATGCAGTAGCAACCATAAAGCCTAAAATGATTTGCGTAACATTTGTGCCAACAACTTTTATAATACGTAATGCGATTCTTTTATGTAAGTTCCATTTTTCTAATGCTATTGATAAAACAAAACCACCTATAAATAGAAAAATATATTTGTGTCCAAAAGACGCTGTAGTCTCAGAAAGTGATAAACCTCCGCTTAATGGAAAAAGAACAATGGGTAATAAAGCGGTTACGGATATAGAAACAGCTTCTGTAATCCACCAAATAGCAATCCATAAAGCAGATGCCAAAACTGCATTTGCTTGTTCTGATAAACCTTCAGGATGCATGAAGTTAAGTGTTACAATAAAAGCGACTGGGCCTAAAAATAGACCAATTTTTTTTTTAGTTAGTTTCAAAGGATGCTGTTTTATTTAAACAGTAAATCTACTGCTTTTTCTAGTGCTGGCTTAAAATCATGATTTAAACCCTTATTAGTCTGTATTTTCCATGTAAAAGACATCGTATTATTCTCTGCTAAATTTTTAGCCTTGTTATAAAAGTAATAGGCGCGTGCATATCTATTGTTTCCTTGTGCATCTGCAAATTCATTTCTTCGCAATCCGCTTTCATTTTTATTGTTGTCTAATTCGCCAACTTGTAAATAGATTTCTTTAGAAAAAAAGTTTGATAAATTGATTTCTTCTAAAGGACTTATCTTAAACCCGTAAGGAAAATCCACAGAAAAATCGGGAACTGTATACCAACCAGAAGCAGATGCTATTATTTTATTAAATCTAGCCGCTGGTTTAAACATTGCAAAACGTAGGGCAAATTGTGCACCAGCAGAATGCCCAATAATAGTATATTTTTCTGATGTATTTGCTGATTTTTCTTTTGCAAAATCAAAAATTGGCTCAATGGTAGAAAACGTCCATTTTTCTTCTGATACCTGAGTTTCGGGAGAAGGATTATCACCATCAATAAAAACATTTCCTAAATTATAAGAATCGCCTGTAGGAAAATTTGTGTTGGAGAATTCAGGTGCAATGACAATAAAATTAAATTCGTTTGCTTTTTTAATAACTGCATCTCGGTACTCTTTTGCATTTCTGCCATTGCCATGAAAAACAAAAACGATTGGAGTATTTTTTGAAGTACTTTTAGGAACATGAAAAAAAAGTTTAATAGTTTTATCGGCCAAAGGCGCATACTCGCTAAACTCAATAAAACCAGTTCCTTCAATTTTAGTTGACGGATTTATAACAACATTATTCGTTTCTAAATTGGATTCAGAACAAGAAATAAATGCAAGTAAAAGCAAACAAAAAGAAATTGATTTCAAATATATTTTCATTAAAAGTGGCTAAAAACATAAAAAAAACGAATATTTAACTATCTTTAAGATGCCAATTTTAACAATTTATGGATACCAATTATCAATTTAGTCTCGAAAGAATTAAAAAATCCTTAAAAATACAGGAACAATTAGAGCAGAAAACAAAGTATATAGTGCTTTATAACGCTATTAAAGAGTGTATTCAAAATATTGAGTTGCCCCACAATTGGGTATTGCCGGCAACTAGAGTTTTAGCTGAAGAATTAAAGATTTCAAGAACAACAATTGTGAAATCATACGAATTATTACAGCTAGAAAAATTAATCGTTTCTAAAATAGGATCTGGTTTTATAGTTAATTACGATATCACAAATAATAAAGAGAATTCTAAAGAAAGTACAGCAATTGTTAATGTTGAATTCTATCCAGAAATCTCTAGTATCGGCAAATCTTTTGTGAATAATTTTACGCTTATCAATAGAACTACTGCAAATAGTATTGCTTTTAGACCTGGTTTACCTCCTTTAGATATATTTCCAATTAATCGATGGAAAAATTTACTAAATACGTATTGGCGTCATGTTAAATCATCAAAACTATCATACCAACGCTCCACAGGAATTGATCCGCTTAAAAAAAGTATTTGCGATTATTTAAATGTAAGTAGAAATATAAAGTGCGATTACAACCAAATTATGGTCGTTTCTGGGTCTTTACAATCGTTGTATTTAATTGGTAGCACGATGATTGATAAAGGTGATAATGTTATTTTAGAAGATCCTGCGTTTCCAAATGTGCATTCTTTATTTAAAAGTATTCAAGCAAATCTATTGCCTGTTTCTTTGGATAAAAACGGAATTAGCATCGAAAAGATGAATGAATTAAATCATTTAAAACCAAAGTTAGTGCATGTAACTCCTTCAAATCATTATCCTTTAGGAACAAAAATGAGTTTAGGCAGAAGAAAAGAACTTTTAAATTGGGCATCTACAAACAAAGCACTTATTATTGAAAATGATTATGAAAATGAGGTTGGCAATCATTTAAATAATATACCTAGTATTTACAGTTTAGATACAGAAGACAGAACTATTTATATGGGTACTTTTAATAGGTTATTACATCCATCAATTCGGTTAGGATATATGATTGTACCAAAATATTTAATACAAGCGGTGGAGGCATTGCAAGAACATTCGCACAGGTTTGTCGCGCCTTCCGCGCAAGCCGTTATGAGTCAGTTTATTGAACGTAATTATTTGTATCAACATTTAAAGAATACTATCGAAGTATCCGAAGAAAGACATAAACTTTTTCTAAAAGAATTTCAGAAAAGCAAAAATATGACTGTTAAAAATCAAGAATTTTATAGTCTTAATGTAGTGGCTGAATTTAATCATTCAATATCAAAAGACAAAGAAACACAGATTATTCAAAAGTTAAAAAAAGCAAACATTACGGCATATTCCTTAAGTGAATGTTTTATAGGCAATAACAAACAACAAGGTTTAATTTTAGGGTATTGCTCTGTAAGAAACAATCTTTTGGAAAGAAAAGTAAAAAAATTAGTAGATATTATAGGGTAAGTTTTAAAAGAAAAATAATTGGACTTTGATTATTTACTAAATTGGTACCTTTATATACTTTACCATTATTATAATTTTCAAGAATATTAAATTATTAACTTTTAATGAATTCTATAATTATGAAGAAAAAATACTTTTTATTCGCTTTTTTACTAACTTCTTTCGTTGGTTTCGCTCAAAACGTTACTATCACAAAAATCATTGAAACAGATTGTCCAGATCCGTATTTAAAATCAATAGAATTATATGTAGACGGCACTGTAGATTTTTCTACTAACGTAGTTTTAAACTATATGCAAAACGGTGAGCCTTGGGTTAACATTCAAATTGATGTTTCGGGTTTTGGTGTTCAGAGCAACAAATTCATTTACATTGTTAGAGATCTTGATTTAATGAAAGCAGAGTTTCCTAGTACTACTTTTGATGCATCTAATACGATACTTGACGGTGGTTTCGCTACAAATGGGGATGATGGTTATCAAGTTGTTTTAAACGGAACAGTCGTTAGTCAATTTGGAAAAACAGAAACAGATGCAGATGATGATACCATTTGGGAGCATGATGATTCGGTAGTTTCTAGAAAGTCTGGTGTTATAGATCTAGGTACTTGGGATGAAACACATTGGGAGTATAGTGGAAAAAATTCTATAGACGGTTTAACTAAATGTCAAGGAGGAAATGGTGCAGAAGCCTTTTTAACTGGTTTGGGCGGAACTTATCCTTTAGGTTCTGGTGCTGGTTGGACACCAACTGCTGCAACATGTACAACAGTTTTAGCAAGTACAAATGCAACCTGCACTACAACAGTTGCTGGGGCAACCGATGATACGTATACCGCTACAATCGCTTTTTCTGGCGGAAATACAGGTAAAACATTTGTAATTACATCTTCTGCCGGAACTGTTAGTGGAGATAACCCAGGCGCAGATGAAACGGGTACCATAACAATTTCTGATATTCCAGAAGGAACTAATATTACGGTAACAGCTTCTGATTCTGCAAATGGTGGTGTTTGCACTTTAAGCACAACGATCGAAAGTCCTGCGTGTGTTCCTTTAATTATCAACGAAGTTTTATTTGATCCAGCAAGTGATGACGCTGCCACTGCAGATGTAGTAGAAGGAGATGCAAATGGCGATGGAACAAGAGATGCTGCACAAGACGAATTTATAGAGTTTTACAATAATTCTAATGCAGATTTAGATATTAGTGGGTATACAATTTCTGATGGATCACAATTAAGACATACATTTCCTGCTGCTACGGTAATTCCCGCAAATAAATTTTTAGTAGTTTTTGGTGGTGGAACACCAACTGGTACTTTTGGTAGCGCAATAGTTCAAATTGCTTCAGAAGGAGCAAATCCAGAATTAAATTTAAATAATGGCGGAGATGTAATTACAATTCGTAACTCAGCAAATGCGATAGCTCTCGTGTATAATAGCGCATCAACTGGAATTAGCCATGGCGATGATCAATCTGTAACAAGAAGTCCAGATGTAACAGGAGACTTTGTATTGCATACAACTGCAAATGCAAGTTTGTTTTTCTCACCAGGATTAAAAGTTGATGGCGCAGCATTATCAACAAAACAAAATATTTTAGGCGATGTACGTTTTTATCCTAATCCTGTAAATAAAAACAGCGGTGGTTTTGTAACAATATCATCAAACTCAACAGAAAAAATAACTGCAAAAATATACAGTGTTATTGGTAAAATGATTAAAAATATATCTGTAAATAATAATCAAATAGACATTACAAACCTTTCAACTGGGTTGTATTTGGTTAAAATAACACAAGATAATAAGTCGATTACAAAAAAATTATTAATAGAGTAATTTGAAAATTTTATAAAAAGTACTCTACTTAAGTGGAGTACTTTTAAAGATTAAATTAGAAAGAAATGGATAGATTAAAAACGTTAAGTAAAATAGCTTTTGTACTAATTTTAGTTGTTTTTACACAAGTTTCGTGCACAACGGAAGATATTTTACCTGCCATAGAATTATCTGTTAATCAAGATAATTTAAGTGAGGCAAACGGATCTGTAGTTTTAACAGCTACTTTAAATATCGCTACATCTACTGCCGTAACCATACCAATAATTACTTCGGGTACTGCAACTGCGATGACAGATTATTCTTTGTCTGCTTCCGTAATTACAATAAATTCTGGCGAAAATTTTGGAAGTATTACAATTACTGGCGTTCAAGACGAACAAATTGAAGGCATCGAAACACTGATTATCAATTTAGGGGAAGCTTCAAATTATTTAGTTTTAAGAGGCTCTTCTATAGAACTAACTGTTTTAGATGATGATGCAGATTCCGATAATGATGGTGTTTTGGATAGTAACGATCTTTGCCCAAATACGGTTGGTGAAATAACAAATAATGGTTGCCCGTTTCTTGGTTTTTTAATTAATGAGGTTTTGTACGATCCTGCTTCTGAAGATGCTGGTGATGCTAATGGCGACGGAACAAGAGATGCAAATGACGATGAATTTATAGAGTTTTTTAATTCTGGGCCACAATTAGATCTTTCTGGTTATACAATTTCAGATGCATCACAACTAAGACACACGTTTCCGTCAGGAACCATTTTAGGTGTGAATAAGGTTTTAGTTTTATTTGGTGGAGGAAATCCGACGGGTACATTTGGCGGAGCATTGGTTCAAACTGCTTCCGAGGGATCTTTAAATTTGTCTAATTCAGGCGATTTTGTGACCTTAAGCGATGCGAATGGAAATGTGCTTTTAACTTTTGATGTGGAACCGTTATCAAATAATCCAGATGAAGCATACACGAGAAACCCTGATTTAACAGGCGATTTTGTGCAGCATTCAACAATTCCAGAAGCAAATGGCAAATTATTTTCTCCAGGAACAAAATTAGACGGTTCATCTTTCTAAAAACGACACCTAATTTATGAATAATGTAGGCATTATCTTATCCCTAGTTTTTATAGTAATTACAGCAAGATTTTTATTAAAAAAATACAATCCGCATGCGGTTTTATTATTTTCTGGATTGGCAATGTTATTGCTCTCTCAATTATTAAATTTTAAAATGCCAATTTTAGAAGATCCTACAGGTTTTTCTGGTTTTGATTTTTTTAGATATATTAAAGAATCTTTCGCTAAAACGAATGCTGGCGTTGGTCTTATGATTATGTCTATCGGAGGATTTGTAGCATATATCGATAAAATAGGAGCCTCAAAAGCACTGGTTTTTATTGCGATGAAACCGTTAAATTTCTTCAAAAAAAGACCTTATATAGCTGCATCATTAGTAATACCTATCGGGCAAGTATTATTTGTAGCAATTCCGTCTGCAGCAGGTTTAAGTTTGTTATTAATGGCGTCATTATTTCCGATATTAACAAATTTAGGCGTTAGCAAATTATCGGCAGTTTCGGTAATTACAGCAACAACAGCTTTTGGTATTGGTCCGGCTTCCGCAATTACTGCGAGTGCCACTACCATTGCGGATTTAGATGCTATTGAGTTCTTTTTAAGTTATCAAATTCCGTTAGTTTATCCGCTTACAATTTCTATGATGATTACCTATTATTTTGTGAATAGATACTTTGATAAAAAAGATAAGAATGTATTGGAAGTTAAAGAAGTAGAAAACGAAAAACTAGAGGTTCCGTTAATTTATGCGATCATTCCTGTACTACCAATTATTTTATTAATTGTGTTTTCAGAAATCTTTGGTTTACTGCCTTTTCCAATTTCATTGGATACCACAACAGCAATGTTTATTAGTTTATTTATTGCGTTGCTTTTTGAATTTATTAGACTAAGAAAAATTAGAGAAGTAATGGATTCTCTTAAAATATTTTGGAACGGAATGGGAAATATTTTTAAAACCGTTGTTACTTTAATCATTACTGCAGATATTTTTGCCAAAGGATTAATCAGTTTAGGCTTTATTGATGGCTTAATTGATATTTCTCAAGGTTTAGGTTTTGGTGCAGTTGGTATAGGAATTATGATGTCAGTCATGATATTTTTAGCATCGATGCTCATGGGAAGTGGAAATGCATCATTTTTTGCATTTGGTCCATTAGTGCCAAAAATTGCAAAATCTTTAGGTGTAGAATCAACATCTATCATTTTACCAATGAATTTATCAGCATCTATGGGTAGAACAGTTTCGCCAGTTGCAGGTGTAATTATTGCAACTGCAGAAATTGCTGGTGTAACTACTTTACAGATTGTAAAACGAAATTTAATTCCATTAGTAGTCGCTTTAATAATAATGTTATTATATCATTTTATATAAATTATGTTAACACTTATAAAAAATACAACTCTTTATTCACCTAAAAAATTAGGGACAAAAGATGTTTTAATTGCTGGTAAAAAAATTGTTGCCATTGGCGATAATCTAGATGCTTTTAAAAATAAAGAAGTTACTATTTTTGATGCAAAAGGAAAAATTACAACACCAGGCCTTATTGATCAGCATATTCATATTAACGGAGCCGGCGGTAAACAGGGTTTTGCCTCGATGACGCCAGAAATAAGTATATCAGAATTAATTGCCTGCGGTACAACCACAGTAAACGGTTTATTGGGCACAGACGGAACTGCAAGAAATATAAAAAGTTTGTACGGTAAAGCAAAAGCATTAGAAGAGGAAGGTATTTCTTCTTATATATTTTGTGGTTATTATGGCGTAGACTCTTTAACAGTAACAGGCTCTATTGAAGACGATATGGTTTTTATTGATAAAGTTTTAGGTTGTAAAATTGCTATTAGTGATATCCGTTCTTCATACCCAACCGCGCAAGAACTCATCAGAAAATTAAGAGCTGTCCGAGTTGGGGGTTTTTTAAGTCAGAAAAAAGGAATTTTACATGTTCATTTAGGTGGATTAGATTCAAAATTAGACCCACTTTTTGAATTGGTAGAAAAATATCAATTTCCGATCGAGCATATTTCTCCAACACACGTTGGCCGAACTAAGGAACTTTTTGACGATGCGATTCGGTTTGCTAAAATGGGGGGATTATAGACATTACCACAGGAGCGTCTCAATATACGGCACCTTATAAATCGGTTTTATATGCTTTAGAACAAGGAGCATCCATAGAAAATATGACCTTTAGTACAGATGGAAATGCAGGATTAACCAAGTTTGACGAAAACAAAAAACCTATTGGGGTTAAAAAAGCGCCAATTGACACCAATTTAAAAGAAACTATTTTATTAATTCAAAAAGGTAAATTACCAATAGAAGAAGCCTTTAAATTAATTACAACAAACCCTGCAAAAAATTTGGGTTTAAAACACAAAGGAAAAATAGAAGTTGGCTATGATGCAGATTTTTGTTTTTTTGACGCTAATTTAAAGTTAACAGATGTTTTTGCCAACGGAAAACAAATGATGAAAGATACAGAAATCATTGTAAAAGGAACATTTGAAACCTAATATGAAACAGAATCGTATGAAAATATATAGAATCTTATTTGCCATTATAGGTATTTTAAGTTGCTTAAATGCAATAGCTCAAGACACAGAATTAAATAGCTATACATTTGGTGAAGGCATTGATTTTGATGCTGAAAAAGGTGGTAAATTTAAATTAGAAGGATATATACAGCCATATTTTGAATCTAAGGGTTACTCTGAGGTAGATGAAACTGCAAACAGGTACAGAATGCGTAGAATGCGTTTAAGATTGTCTGGAAACTCCGCAAATGAACGTTTTAGTTATCGTTTTCAAGTAGATTTAGCAGGCGCAAATGAAGTAGATGATGAGGAAGGAAACAATTATTTATTAGATGCCTATATTGCTTATGATATTACTAAAAGAATAGAAGTTGCGTTTGGCCAAAGAGCAACGTATACAGACAATAGAGAGTTGTTTATGAATTCTTACGCGCTGCAATTAGTGGAAAGAAGTAGATTAACATCTGCATTTGCTTCTATTAGAGAATTTGGTTTATTTCTTAGAGGAAACTTTAAAACCGGTAATGGAACTTATTTAAGACCCTATTTTGCACTAACAACTGGCGATGGGCCTAATGTTTTTTCGAAAGATAGAGGTGGTCTAAAAATTGGAGGTCGATTAGATTTTCTTCCTTTTGGAACTTTTACAAATTTTGGTCAATTCAGACAAGCAGATATTGTTCGAGAACGTGCACCAAAACTAGCAGTTGGTGTTCATTATAGCCACAACAATGGTATGAGCAGCAGAAGAGGTCGTGAAAGTGGTGCTATTGTGTATTTAGATGCAAATAATAACGAATCATTACCTAATTATACCAAATATGGAGTTGATTTTATTTTTAAATATTTAGGTTTTTCAGTACTTGGAGAATATATTAATGCAGATGCTTTTGTTCCTGCAAACATTTCACAACGTGTCAGAATTGATGGTTCTACATCAACTAATTTTGATGTAAACGGAACGATGAATGTAGACAGTTATGTAAGAGGAAGAATGATGTTAGGAGAAGCGTACAACATTCAAGGAGGCTATATTTTTAAAAACGGAGTTTCTTTGGATGCACGATATACCCATTTAATTGCAGATGAAAATTCATTTCTAAACAACGCCACTTTTTACAACAGACCAAACTATTATACAATAGGTGTAACAAAATATTTAACAAGGAGTTATGGCGCTAAAATTCAAGCATCGTATACCATAACAGATGGTAGTGATGGTGTTAATACCAATAAAGGATTACCAACTACAGAAGATGAAAATATTTTTAGATTAATTCTAACATTAGCTTTTTAAGGATGAAAAAAACAATCTATACATTATTAATTTTATTGATTTCATTGCCAATTGCTGGACAATTAAGTCAGCAATCAAAAAATATTACAGAAACTTTTTTTCCTGATGTTACATCCGTAGAAAATGTGACGCCTGCTTTAAAAAAGAAAAAAGGCTATACAAATTATAAAGAACTAAAAAGTTTTTTGAATGGTTTGGTAGTTGAAAATCCTCAAAAAATAAAATTATCTATTATAGGTAAAACTCAAAAAGGAAGAGAAATTCCGATGGTTATTTTAACGAATCCAAATCAAAAAGAAAAAGTTAGGGTTTGGATGCAAGGTGGGTTGCATGGGGATGAATCGGCAAGTACAGAAGGAATGTTGTATTTAATTCATCAATTATTAAATGATGAAAAATATAAAAATATTTTAGATGATATTGAGTTGGCAATTGTGCCCATGGCAAATATTGATGGCTATTTAAAAAAAGACAGATATGCTGCAAATGGATTAGATTTAAACAGAGATCAAGCCAAATTAATGGCGCCAGAAAGTGTAGTTTTAAAGAATGCCTTTGTAGCCTTTAATCCTGAAGTTGCTGTAGATTTTCATGAATTTAGACCTTTTAGAAGAGATTTAGCAATGATGGGCAATTTTGGTGTTGTAACCTTATACGACGCTATGTTTTTAAATACAGGTAATTTAAATGTACCAAAAAATTTAAGAGATCTCACAGAAAATATTTTTGTGAAAAATGCACAAAAAAGTTTAAAAAGTTTTGGTTTTAACACCGTTCCATATGTTTCTACAGCCGATTATAATGGTGAGGTAGTTTTTAATCAAGGTTCTTTAAATTCAAGATCAAGCGTTACAAATTATGCCTTAACAAATACCATAGCCACTTTACTAGAAGTTAGAGGTGTAGGTATTGGTAAAACCTCTTTTAAAAGAAGAGTTTTTATTACCTTTTCTGTAGCAATATCCTTTCTGGAAACAACCAAAAATAATAAATTATTGGTCAAAGAGGAAATTGAAAAAGCAATCAATGAACAAAGAGAAGATGTCGTTGTAACTCATAAAAGACCAATTTATAAAGATACAATTCAAGTTATTGATTTAAACACAGAACGAATAATTGATTTAGAAGTAAAAAAACGAGATGCCGCTAGAGTAAAACCAATTCTTGTAAGAAAAAGACCAATTGCCTATTATTTGGACGAAGATCAAAAAATACTTGTCGATAAAATGCGAATTTTAGGAGTAAAAGTAGCGCAGCTATCAACAGATGAAGAAAAAATGTCTGAAAGTTACACGATTACGTATTACGATAAAAACTTCAAAAAATACGAGAAAGTTAATCAGCAAGACGTAAGAACAATGATTATAAAAGAGAAAAAAATGTTCAAAAAGGGAACTTATAAGGTCTCTATGAATCAAAAAAGAGCAAACATCGTTATTGAACTTTTAGAGCCAGAAGCGCCCAATAGTTTTGTAAGTTTTGGTCTTTTAAAAACCAAAGAAGGAGCGCAATTACCAATATATAGAATTTTAAATTAAAAATAAATACAATCGAATATGAAACGATTTCAGAACTTCAATTTTAGGATAACACTTTGTACTTTTTTATGTGTTTGTGTTCCTTTTTTTGCAATAGCTCAAGATGATGATGAAGACCAAGATCAGGAAAATGATAGAAATAAGGTGAGTTTTAATGTAGGTAGTGGCTTAAATTTTTCTTTGAACGATAATCAATATCAGTTTAATTTGGGTGGTTTTGTTCAACCAAGTTTTATGTCTTCCAAAGCAGATGGTCTTGACCGAGAAAACGAATTTAATTCTAGAAGATCTTATTTGTATTTTTCTGGAAATGCGGTAAAAGAAAAGGTGAGCTTTCTATTTCAGTTAGATTATAGTTTGCAAGAACCTTTGTTGGATGCTTGGATTGCATATCATCCTCACGAATCAACAACCATTACTATTGGTCAAAAACAAACGTTTTTAAACAATAGAGAAATGATGTATAGAGAAGATCGTTTGCAATTTACAAACCGTAGTTTTTTAAGTACTAATTTTAGTGAAACTGGTAGAGAATTTGGAGTTTTTGTAAGTTCTAAATTTGGCGATAAATTCGGAATTGCACCAATGTTAGCAGTAACTTCTGGCGATGGAAGAAACTCTTTTGGAGCAAATTCTAGAGATACAGATTTAGGTGGAATCAAATATGGTGGACGTTTAGACTTATATCCTTTAGGATTTTTTAAACCAGGAAACGATTTAACAAGCACGGATTTAGAAAGAGAAGAAAAATTAAAATTCGTTCTTGGGTTTGCAGGAAGTCATAATATAGGTACAAGTAATGCTGTTGGCGAAGGTCATGGAAATTATATTTTATATGATGTAAATGGCGAAAATAATTACCCAGATTACGTACAAATTTATGCCGATATTTTACTAAAATATCAAGGTTTTTCTTTATTAGCAGAATATGTAAATGCAAGCGCTTCTAATATAAACGAAACCTATATCGATGCAAATGCAACACAAATTTTAGCACCAACTCAAATAAGCGATTTTTTAACTTTAGGCGATAGTTTTAACGTGCAAGTTGGTTATGTAACCGTAAGTGGTTTTAGTTTTGATGCGCGTTACGAAAACAGAACGCAAGAATTTGTTACAAACGTAAGTTCTGTTTTGCAAAGTGCCAATGCAACTACTTTTGGTTTGTCTAAATATTTTGTTGGCAACAGCTTAAAAGTACAGTCTTCATACAGTAACTACAATCCAAAAATTGGCACTAACATAAATCAGATTGATTTGTTATTTCAGATTACTTTCTAATGAAAAAAAGTGTCATATTTATTTTATTTAGTTACTGTATTTTGTCATTATATAGTCAAAATTTAATACCAAATACAACTGGTTCATTTACCTATAATCCTTCAGGAGCATTGAGTTCAAAATCTATTGAAGTTTTTTATCATATTCCTAACGGAGAGGTAAAAACGATGCCAATAGTAATGTCTTTTCACGGCGTAAATAGAAATGCAGCTGATTACAGAGATTATTGGATATCTATGGCAAACAATAATAAATTCATGGTATTTGCACCACAGTTTTCTGATGAGGATTTCTCAACAGGAGATGCGTATAATTTAGCCAATATTTTTAATGATGGAGATAATCCTTCTTTATCAACATTTAATGCAAAAGAAGAATGGACTTTTTCTGTTTTAGATCCTTTGTTTGAACAAATAAAGTCAGCCGTTTCTGGTACGCAAGAAAAATATAATGGTTGGGGCCATTCTGCTGGTGCACAATTTTTACAACGTTTTGTTTTGTATTTACCAAATAGTAAATTAGATATTGCAGTTTGCTCAAACGCTGGTTGGTATACTGTTCCTGAGTTCTCTATCGATTTTCCTTACGGATTAAAAAAAGGCCAATTGCCAAATTCAGATTTAAAACTAGCTCTTTCTAAAAAGCTAATCATTCATTTAGGAACTGGAGACACAGACCAAAGCTCTTCAGGATTAAGACATAATGCAGTTGTAGATACTCAACAAGGTTTAAGTAGATTGGTTAGAGGACGCTATTTTTTCACAGAAAGTCAATCAACAGCACAATCTTTAAATACTACTTTTAATTGGGAAAAGGATGAGGTTTTTTTAGTAGCACATGAGGCTCAAAAAATGGCTAACGATGCTCTAAAGCATATTTTAAAAAGCACTCTTTCTATTGATGAACAACTCAAAAATAACTTAATTATATTTTATCCAAACCCTGTAACAACTATTTTAACTTTTGATAACTCAAAACTAAAATCTAAAAATGCTGCTTTGTATTCGATTACTGGCAAAAAAGCATCTTCTTTTTTATTTAATAGCTTTGTTGCAAATCAAAATATTGATGTCTCCAAATTAGCAAACGGAATTTACTTTTTAAAAGTTGGTACTTCTTTAGTAAAGGTTCTCAAAAAATAAATAGTTTGTTTTCACCAACAATCTATAATTCATGCTTGTAAATTATATTGCTGATGCAAAATGAGTTGGATAACATGTTCGTAATTCTTTAGATAGAAGATAGTCATGTGTAATATAGTTTGTATGCGCTCTATAAAGTTATATTGGACATATTATTTCTGATAGATAGCTTTAAAAGAAATAGTTTATGCGCTTTTAATTCTAGGTCTTTTGCTACCAATTTTCAATGACTACTTTAATGGACGGTCCATTTTACTAAAGCCGTTTACCTTAAGTGTAAATAGATGACCTCGCTACGTATTGGAAAATTTTGAGCAGCTACTTCTATCCAACAAGTCTGACAGGTTTAATGTAATACCAATTTAGTTAATAAATGCCGCATTAAATGCATTTAAAAAATGATGATTTCCAGTTATAGATTTAATCGTTTCACTATCCATTTTCGTGACGGTTTTATGCAGCCATTCTTTAAGGTTTTCCATTTTTTCAAAGCGTTGATTTTTAAATCTATTTTTAATGTATTGCCAAACTTGTTCACAAGGATTTAACTCTGGATTATAAGGGGGGATTCTTAATAAATGAATATTTTCAGGTATTTCGATATTCTTTGTTGAATGAAAACCTGCGTTATCGATTACCACAATTTTATATTCCTTAGGCTTATATAAAGAGAATTCTTTAAGATAGGCTTCGAATATTTTAGTATCAACACCATTAATTTCCCATACAAAACAATCTCCATTGATTGGGGAATAACTTCCATATAGATAAGTTGTTTTGAAAATATGCTGATAAGTAACTATTGGTTTGACTCCACTAGCTGTTAAATATTTTCCTAAATGATTCATCATTCCAAATCTAGCTTCGTCTTGAAAATATAGATTTACCTCTTTGTATTTATTTTTATTTAGACTTAATCTAATGTTGTTTAGCGTATTAGGTAGTTTTTAAAAAGGCTTTTTCAGCCTCTACATTTTTTTTGTAATGAGATTTTCGCGGGCTTTTAAGTTTTGTTTTAAAATGTTGCTTTAAATACTCTCGAATACGTTGATATTTTATCTCAATCCCATAGGTTTCATTTACCCATATTTGCGCATCCCAATATCCTAAAAAAGGGTTGAGAGGGTCATTAACTCTTTGCGATAAACCTAAATGAATTTCAGAAGTAATAATTTTTGATTGTTTATTTTTTGGCTTATCACTAATCATTTGATCAATTCCAAATAATTTATAGGTTTCTACCCATCTTTCTAATGTTCTGATGTGAACTCCTACAGAAGCTGACACTTCTTGTCGAGTTTTAAACTTTTTTGTCTTTATATAAATTAAAGATTTTACTCGCTTTTCCCCTTTTAATGTTGTTTGCTTTGACACTAATTCTTTAAGCTCAATTAGTGATTCTGAAATATCTAAACTTGCTATTCTTCCCATAACGTAATATAATGAAAATATACGGCATTAAAAAACTATTTTGGTATAAGTTACTTAAAAACAGGTGTAATTCGTTTCACTTTTGTGAATTATAAATGAAGTTTTTCATTTATAATTCCTTGTTTACTGTGTTTAAAATATCCATAATAACTTTTGGTATGATAAAGCAGTTAAAGATAATTTTAAAAAAAGGTTTAAAAAAAGGTTGTGTAATTAAAAAGGGGGTGTATATTTGCACCCGCTAACGGAAATACAAGTAGGTTAGTAAGTTCATTAATAGGTTGTATTTGCATAGGGTTTAGAAGTTTTGCGTTCAGATTTGATGGGTATATTTTTCAATAAAAAAAGTTTCATTTTTATTAGGTTGTAAAACAAAATTCATTGTATGTTTGCAATCCCAAATTTAGGGAGTGTAAGTTCAAGATTTTATCAGAGGTAAATAATTTAAAAAACTTTATTTTTTTCTTGTCAGTTTAGAGAAAGTTTGTATATTTGCACCCGCTAACAAATACGGTAAAAAAGTTCAGGGAGATTTTGGAAAGGTTTAGAGATAAATCGACTAGTTCGAGTCTAGTATTTCTACAAAATTAGGGGTTATTAAGATGTGTTAAGCATTATTAATATACTTTAAAAGTTCATTGAAAATATTGAAATTGACAGCGTAAACAAAGAGTAGAATAACCATGTTTAGATTTATTTAGACAAAAATTCTTTTGAAACTTATTCATTCATATTATTTAAAATATACAATGAAGAGTTTGATCCTGGCTCAGGATGAACGCTAGCGGCAGGCCTAACACATGCAAGTCGAGGGGTAACAGGGAGCTTGCTTCGCTGACGACCGGCGCACGGGTGCGTAACGCGTATAGAACCTACCTTTTACAGGGGAATAGCCTTTAGAAATGAAGATTAATGCCCCATAGTATTGTAGACTGGCATCAGTTTACAATTAAAGATTTATCGGTAAAAGATGGCTATGCGTCCTATTAGTTAGTTGGTAAGGTAACGGCTTACCAAGACATCGATAGGTAGGGGTCCTGAGAGGGAGATCCCCCACACTGGTACTGAGACACGGACCAGACTCCTACGGGAGGCAGCAGTGAGGAATATTGGGCAATGGAGGAGACTCTGACCCAGCCATGCCGCGTGTAGGAAGAATGCCCTATGGGTTGTAAACTACTTTTATACAGGAAGAAACACTGGTATGTATACCAGCTTGACGGTACTGTAAGAATAAGGACCGGCTAACTCCGTGCCAGCAGCCGCGGTAATACGGAGGGTCCAAGCGTTATCCGGAATCATTGGGTTTAAAGGGTCCGCAGGCGGTCAATTAAGTCAGAGGTGAAATCCCGTCGCTCAACGACGGAACTGCCTTTGATACTGGTTGACTTGAGTCATATGGAAGTAGATAGAATGTGTAGTGTAGCGGTGAAATGCATAGAGATTACACAGAATACCGATTGCGAAGGCAGTCTACTACGTATGTACTGACGCTGAGGGACGAAAGCGTGGGGAGCGAACAGGATTAGATACCCTGGTAGTCCACGCCGTAAACGATGGATACTAGTTGTTGGGCAATAGCTCAGTGACTAAGCGAAAGTGATAAGTATCCCACCTGGGGAGTACGGTCGCAAGACTGAAACTCAAAGGAATTGACGGGGGCCCGCACAAGCGGTGGAGCATGTGGTTTAATTCGATGATACGCGAGGAACCTTACCAGGGCTTAAATGTAGTCTGACAGCTTTAGAGATAGAGTTTTCTTCGGACAGATTACAAGGTGCTGCATGGTTGTCGTCAGCTCGTGCCGTGAGGTGTCAGGTTAAGTCCTATAACGAGCGCAACCCCTGTCGTTAGTTGCCAGCATGTTATGATGGGGACTCTAACGAGACTGCCGGTGCAAACCGCGAGGAAGGTGGGGATGACGTCAAATCATCACGGCCCTTACGTCCTGGGCCACACACGTGCTACAATGGTATGGACAATGAGCAGCCATCTGGCAACAGAGAGCAAATCTATAAACCATATCACAGTTCGGATCGGAGTCTGCAACTCGACTCCGTGAAGCTGGAATCGCTAGTAATCGGATATCAGCCATGATCCGGTGAATACGTTCCCGGGCCTTGTACACACCGCCCGTCAAGCCATGGAAGCTGGGGGTGCCTGAAGTCGGTCACCGCAAGGAGCCGCCTAGGGTAAAACTGGTAACTAGGGCTAAGTCGTAACAAGGTAGCCGTACCGGAAGGTGCGGCTGGAACACCTCCTTTCTAGAGAAAGATGGTGAGTTACAAAAGGGAAGTTTTACTCTTTGCTGTTAATTTTAAAATATAATAAGTATTAAGCTATTATAGTCTCGTAGCTCAGCTGGTTAGAGCGCTACACTGATAATGTAGAGGTCGGCAGTTCGAGTCTGCCCGGGACTACTATTTTTAATTACGGATTTGTCAATTTCAGATTAGTATTTAAAATAGGTAGGATTAATATTTAAGGAAATTCTAGAAGTTGGGTATCCCAAGTTGGCGTATAAGTCATCATTTAACTGATAACTGTTAACTGATAACTGACTACTAAATAAAATGGGGGATTAGCTCAGCTGGCTAGAGCGCTTGCCTTGCACGCAAGAGGTCATCGGTTCGACTCCGATATTCTCCACAATACAATTGACAATCGTCAATTAACAATAAACAATTTAAAAATTGATAATTGTTAACTGATAATTGTTTAAATGTAAAAAGTTCATTGACATATTGGTAAAATGATATCGTAAGAATCAAATAGATAGAGAACGTTTAGAGTAGTGATATTCTAGACAAAAATTTTTTTATAAAAATATAAAAGAGTTCATTATAGTATGAAAATACTGTAGCAAAAAGTACAATAAGTTAAGTAAGGGCGTATGGCGGATGCCTAGGCTCTCAGAGACGACGAAGGACGTGATAAGCTGCGAAAAGCTACGGGGAGGGGCACATACCTTTTAATCCGTGGATATCCGAATGGGGCAACCCGGCATGTTGAAGACATGTCACCTAGTAATAGGAGTAAACCCGGTGAACTGAAACATCTAAGTAACCGGAGGAAGAGAAAACAATAGTGATTCCGTTAGTAGTGGCGAGCGAACGCGGAACAGCCCAAACCCATTTTGTTACGGCAAAATGGGGGTTGTAGGACCACAATATTCGATGCTAAGTGAATTAGAACTGTTTGGAAAGACAGACCATAGAGGGTGATAGTCCCGTAAAAGTAAGCGAAGTTATTGATAGTGGTATCCTGAGTAGTGCGGGACACGAGTAATCCTGTATGAATCCACCGGGACCATCCGGTAAGGCTAAATACTCCTGAGAGACCGATAGTGAACTAGTACCGTGAGGGAAAGGTGAAAAGAACCCTAAGTAAGGGAGTGAAATAGATCCTGAAACCGTACGCCTACAAGCGGTCGGAGCACCTATATGGTGTGACGGCGTGCCTTTTGCATAATGAGCCTACGAGTTACTGTTTCTAGCAAGGTTAAATGTTTAAGACATGGAGCCGTAGCGAAAGCGAGTCTGAATAGGGCGCTTTAGTTAGTAGTAGTAGACGCGAAACCGAGTGATCTACCCATGGGCAGGTTGAAGCTGTGGTAACACATAGTGGAGGACCGAACCAGTTGACGTTGAAAAGTCTTTGGATGACCTGTGGGTAGGGGTGAAAGGCCAATCAAACTCGGAAATAGCTCGTACTCCCCGAAATGCATTTAGGTGCAGCGTTGAGTAAAAGTTTTATAGAGGTAGAGCTACTGATTGGATGCGGGGGCTTCATCGCCTACCAATTCCTGACAAACTCCGAATGCTATAAAATGTTTCTCAGCAGTGAGGGCATGGGTGCTAAGGTCCATGTCCGAGAGGGAAAGAACCCAGACCATCAGCTAAGGTCCCCAAATATATGTTAAGTTGAAATAACGAGGTTCGTCTGCACAGACAGCTAGGATGTTGGCTTGGAAGCAGCCATTCATTTAAAGAGTGCGTAACAGCTCACTAGTCGAGCGGACGAGCATGGATAATAATCGGGCATAAACATATTACCGAAGCTATGGATTAACGTTGAAAGACACGTTAGTGGTAGGGGAGCATTGTAACCTGGGTAGAAGGTGTACTGTCAGGTATGCTGGACTGGTTACAAAAGAAAATGTAGGCATAAGT
>NZ_MQUA01000014.1:505000-602406 GCF_002943715.1 Polaribacter filamentus
AAAAGAACATGCAGAAGATTGGTTGCTTTATCCCAAAAACATCCGTAAATACATGAGTCTAGACGAAACCTCTTTATCAAATGGTGAACTCTAAACAATTCTAACAAACAAAGACGCTTATGGTAAAAAAGGGAGTATAGTAGGTATTGTAAAAGGAACCAAGGCTAAAGATGTAATCAATATACTTCAAAAAATATCTGCAGAAAGACGAAATATAGTAAAAGAAGTTACTCTTGACATGGCTAGTAGCATGAACTTAATCGCTAAAAAATGTTTCCCTAAAACTGAAATAGTTACCGATAGATTTCATGTCCAAAAACTAGCCTCAGAAGCGTTACAAGAAGAGCGTATTCGATTACGTTGGTAAATTATAGAACTGGAAAATAAAACTATTGAACAAACTCGAAAAAATGGAAAGATATACAAACCTGAACTCCTTAGCAATGGAGACACTCATAAGCAATTATTAGCCAGAAGTAGGTATCTGTTATTCAAATCAAAAAATAAATGGACAGATAGACAAGTAGAAATGGTTGAAATTCTATTTAAATTATACCCAACCATTGAAAAAGCATACAACTTAGCACAAGGATTGAACTATATCTTTGAAAATAATACAGATAAAAATGTTGCTAGATTAACATTAGCACATTGGTACGATAAAGTTAAAAAATCTCAATTCAAATAATTTAACACCATCGCTAGATCCATAAAACTCTCTTACATCCCCATATTGAACTATTTTAATAACAGAAGCACTAAGGCATCGGCTGAGTCTTATAATGCCAAAATCAAGGAGTTCAGAGCACAATTTAGAGGCGTAAGAGATGTCAAATTCTTCTTATATAGATTGACTAAATTATTTGCTTAATTCCATCCCCTCCCCTAAAATTATAATTGATCCTTAATCATACTATGCTAATTGCAAAGCCAATGATATAGGCCCCAATAAATGGTTTTGTGATGTGCTCAACAGAATTCCAGAGCATAAAGCGAATAAGTCAGATGAGCTTCTACCTCAAAATTGGAGACTAAATCAAGAAGACTGACATTCAGGTGAACGCACGCTTAAAATGAATTTGTAGAAGTAAGTCTTCCAAATTTAAATACTTATGCTCAAAAAGTATTTGATAGCTCACCACTAAACATAGTATTAGAACAAGCTGCGTCTGGCAAAGATTGGGAGTAGGCAAAGGCCATGTTCCGTAATTTTCATTTGTACTTTTAAAAAAAATTAGCAACTAAAAATCCTTTCATTAAAAAGACTTTTAGATTAAAAAAGTTTATTTTTCGCTTTGTTGTTGCTCCTTATAAATGGATAAAAAAAGGGGTCAAAAAAGACTAAAACTCTTTACAAACAGGCTATATAATTTAATGTTTGGACGATTTAAAAAAGTAAAAAGATAATGATTTTAGGATAGCTGTGTTTTGTGAAAAAAATAAATTATTGATGTTTAAAACCTTAACTTTAATTCCGGAAATAATTTTAAGCATAATTTTAAAACTTAAATCAATCAGCGTTTAGCATCAATACTTCAGGGTGAAATTGAGAATAAAGAAAATTTATTTGATAATAAAGTCTTAAATTTTGAAAATTATCAATAAACAAAATCTGCAAAACATTATGAATTTAGGCTTGTAGATTTAAGATAATTGTATGGACTTGTAGATTTAATTGTTTTTGTTTGTCAGTTGAATATACATAGGAATTTTTTAACTATTGTTTTACAATTTTCCTCTTAAAAAAACTAAATTTACATTTTTAATTTAATCAATAAAAATGACTAAAACCGTTGGTGTGATTGGAGCTGGGATAGGAGGTCTTGCATTATCAATTCGACTAGCAAATCAAGGATTTAAAGTAACCATTTTTGAAAAAAATAGTTACCCTGGAGGTAAATTGAGTGAACTTAATATAAATGGATTTCGGTTTGACAAAGGTCCATCATTATTTACTATGCCCGCGCTAATAGATGAATTGACTAATTTGCAAGGAAGCTCGCATAAATTTGAATACCAGAAATTAAAAGTCATCACTAACTATTTTTATGCGGATGGAACGCAACTAAAAGCATCTGCTAATTTAGAAGAATTTGCAACGGAAGTACATTTAAAATTAGATGAAAATAAACAAACTGTTTTAAAACACATAAAGCGCAACGCTTTTTATTTTAAAACTACCGAAGATTTGTTTTTGAGACAATCACTACATCAGCTGAAAAATTTCATTAATCTGAAGACAGCAAAAGGTGTATTATTTTCCCCGTTCTTGGGTTTATGGAGTACTATGCATAAAAAAAACGAAAAAACTTTTTCGAATCCAAAAACGGTACAATTGTTTAATCGATTTGCAACCTATAACGGTTCTAATCCTTATAAAGCACCTGCCTTAATGAATATGATTTCGCATTTAGAATTTAATCTTGGTGCTTACTTACCTAAAAAAGGGATGCATCAAATTACTACACATTTGGTCAAACTAGCAGAAGAAGCTAATGTGGAAATTAAATATAATTCAGCTGTTGAAACCTTAAATATTGAATCTAACAATAGGATTGCCTCCATTAAAAGTAATGGTGTCAGCTATCCTTTTGATATTGTGGCAAGCGATATAGATATTCATGCACTCTACAACTATTTATTACCAAAATCTTTTATCCCTAAAAAGCTACTTCAACAAGAAAAATCTAGTAGTGCTTATGTTTTTTATTGGGGGATAAACAAAGAATTTTCAGTATTAGGACTGCATAATATATTGTTCAGTGATGATTATAAAAAGGAATTTGATTATTTGTTTTCCAAACAATTTCCAACAGAAGACCCTACCATTTATATCAATATTACTTCGAAATATTGCAAAGAAGATGCACCAGAGGGTTGCGAAAACTGGTTTGTAATGGTAAATGTGCCACACAATAAAAGCGAGAGTATACATTATGCAGCAGCTATTAGAAAGAATGTTGTTGATAAAATCAATACAATGTTGAAAACAGATATCGAAAAATATATTATTAACGAAAGTACTTTAAGTCCAATTGATATAGAAAACCAAACATCTTCTTTTGGCGGATCACTATATGGTAACTCTAGCAACAATAAATTTGCTGCATTTTTACGACATGCTAATTTTTCGTCAAGTATTAAAAATTTGTTTCTTGTAGGAGGAAGCGTGCATCCAGGAGGAGGTATCCCGCTTTGCCTTTTTAGTGCAAAAATAGCCAGTCAACTTATAGTAGAACAAGAAATGAAATGAAAAAACATACAAATCATATTTTTTATATTTCTTAATTCTAGTCTATATTTCTGGTTCGATTGGGTTTGTATTCAATCCTTCTTTATTTAGTCCTTTTACACCTTATACATTATTACTTACTTGTTTCGTTTTTTTAATTCATAGTCCGTTAGCCGACAAAAAATTTATATTTGCGTTTTTTTCTATTGCAATTTTGGGTTTTATTATTGAAGTAGTTGGGGTAAAAACAGGATTCATTTTTGGAAAATATTCGTACGGTAGCGGTTTAGGTTGTAAATTTCTTAACGTTCCTTTGGTCATTTCGATCAATTGGGCAGTGCTTATTTGTGCTGGAATCATAGTAGTAAGTCGTATCTTTGCAAACAAAATAACTGTTTTGTTTTTGGCTGCCGTGCTCGTAACGCTCATTGATGTAGTAATTGAGCGAGTGGCACCTAAACTTGATTTTTGGCAATTTAAAGGTGGACTACCTGATTTACAGAATTATTTGAGTTGGATTGGCGTTGCTTTTTTTACGTCTTACTTTTTTTACCCTACAATTATAAAAGGTGATCGAACTGTGTCTTTAATAATATTGATTTTACAAATTATATTCTTCACCTTTTTATGGATATTTATTTAATATGGAAATAATAATTAATTTTAGCATAGTTTTAGTCACTTTTATACTAACAGAATTTTCTGCTTGGGCAAATCACAAATACGTAATGCATGGTTTTATGTGGCATTTTCATGCTGATCATCACAAAAAAGACCATAAAAGTTGGTTTGAACGAAATGATTTATTTTTTATGATTTATGCGGTGCCAAGTTGGTTACTCATTATGGTAGGAATGATGAACCAATATGCCTGGTACACATGGGTGGGTTTTGGTATTTTATCTTATGGTATAGCTTATTTTTTTGTACATGATTTGATAATTCATCAACGCTTCAAAGTATTTACTAAAACAAAAAATGTATATGTTTTAGCGTTGCGTCGTGCGCACAAAATGCATCACAAAAATACTGGGAAAGAAGGTGGAGAAAGTTTTGGAATGTTAATTATAAAGAAAAAATACATTCAAGCTGCTTTAAAACAGTCTAAAACTTTGTATACCTAATACATTATAGGTTTGGGAAATATCATACTCCTTAGTTTAAAGTTTTGCGCTTAAGCTTCTATTTGTCGTATAAATTATTCATTGGCTTTACATAAAATTAAATTATCAAATGGAATATACAAGTGCTGTCAATTGCTCGATTTGTAAAAAAACCGAAAGTTCTTATTATATGTCAACAAATGCATTAATGCATGAGCCCAATAATGAGCTTTATGTTTTTAATGTTTGTAATAATTGCGAAACAGTATTTCTAACAAATTCGGTATTGCCTGAAAGATTAGAGGAGTACTACACCGAAAACTATTTACCCTACAGAGGTTCTTTAGCATGGGGAAAGTATTTTTCTTTTGTAAATAACAGTCAAAAAAAGTTAGATTTAGCGCGCGTTAATTTTGTGAAAAAACATCTTAAAAAAAACGAGCCTAATCTTAGTGTTTTAGATGTAGGATGCGGTGATCCGAGTTTTTTAGAACTTTTGCAACAAAACTTAAAAGTAAATTGCACTGGAATTGATTTTTCAGATTCGGGTTGGAAAGGTAAAAACTATCCTAACTTAGAACTCAAAAAAGTTTCTATTGAAGATTATGATTCTAAGACAGAATTTGATATCATCACGCTATGGCATTATTTAGAGCACGACTACAACCCCCACCAAACTATTGAAACACTCTACAATTGCCTAAAACAGGGAGGGAAAATAATTATTGAAGTACCTGATTATAAAAGCGTGAGTGCAAAAATTCAAAAATCATATTGGCAAGGATGGCATAGTCCAAGGCACATGTCTTTATTAACGAATAAAGGTTTTGCGCTTTTGTTTCAAAAAGATAAATGGGAAATTAAAAAACATTTGCGATTTGGAACCCTTGATGCCTTTACGCTATGGTGGCTTGGTAGAATGGAAAAAAAAGGGATACAATGGTCGGGTAATATGTCTAATCATTTTTGGATGCTCGTTCTTTTAAAAGTAGTTACATCCCCTATTTTTGTATTTGAAAAATTATTTCCGTTGGGCGTACAAATTTTAGTGGTTGAAAAAAAATAATCTAATTTAAAATCACAAATCTATTCAAAATATAACACAAACTCATGAGCCAAATAACCACTTGTACTTTTTTCAAATTAGAAACTTTTTCCAACAAACTTTGGGCGTTTTCGCAAATGCAATTAGGACACGCTCATTTCAAAAATATTGAAGGATTAGTTTTCTACAAATTATTGGGCTCAGGCGCTGAAAATGGTTTTAGTTCAAAACCAAACTTTGGTACTTATGCATTACTATGTATTTGGGTATCAGAAATAGATGCAAATAATTTTTTTAAAAAAAATTCATTTTTTAACAACTATAAATCTAGAAGCTCCGAAACATTCACCGTGTTTGCAAATGCAGCAGAAGCGCACGGAAAGTGGGACGGAAAGCAACCTTTTATTTCTTCTGCCTCTTTGGCTTTAGATAAGCCAGTTATGGTTTTAACACGGGCCAGTATTCGGTTTTCAAAATTGATTTCTTTTTGGAGAAAAGTTGGTGATGTAAGTAAAAGTTTAGAGGGCTACGATGGGTTAGCGCTATCTATTGGTGTTGGCGAATGGCCTTTAATACAGCAAGCTACATTAAGCATATGGAAAACCCAAGCCGAAATGATGGACTATGCCTATAAAAATGAAAAACACAAAGAGGTCGTTCGTCTTACTAGAAAACTAAAATGGTATAAAGAAGAGATGTTTGCAAGATTTATTCCCTATAAGTTTGTAGGCCAGTGGAATGGTAAAAATATTGAAAATTTTTTAGATATCTAATCCTATTTTTTTCAACACCATGATTACAGTAATCAATAGTTTTTAAACAATCGCTATTTTCGTAAACTCTTTTATTGTCTATATAGGTTCACTGAAAAAGTTTTAAAGAACAGTACTAAAATTTTTTTTTTTTCAAAATAGAGTGTAGAAAAGCCACGTGAATGTTTTGTATTTATCAATATCCATTGGGAGTGGTAACTTCTTTATTAAACTATAAAATATAGCCCTGTTCCTGGACGATTGTATCGTTTGGGATTAAGCTGCTTATGTTGGTGAAGTTTTTCATTTATCAATTAGAAAATCCTTTGAAACTTTTGTAAATTGTACAAAAGCTAATAGATATATTAGGGATCAAAAACAAGTATTAAGTTCACTTTAAGCTAGTAATGTGGTTAAAAAAAAGTGTTGTATTCGTTATTTAAAGAGGCACGATGGTTCTATTAGAATTGGTACAAACGATCAAGATACTCAAGGTTTTATAAGCTCGGAGTATCTTGATTTTAGTATTCTTTATTTAGATTATTTTAGTTTCTTAAGTCGTGTAAAGCCAATACGGGAATATGTGCATTATTTCCTAATGCTTTCACCATTGGGTCTGAAAAAATACTTTCAAAGAAATGATGTTTTTTGTTGATAAAAGCAATCATCTCACTCTCTCTACTTTGTGTAAAACAGTGAACACCTTTTTGTAAGTCTAAGTTGAAGAGTATGTGATGTGTATAGTTTGTATCTTTTAAAATTTGATTAAGCAACTCCTTTTTTTCCTCCTGTTTCTTATTCAACTCTTTATCTGATTGAATGTGCAATATTCGGATTGGTGCCTTCGTCAATTTTGAAATCTCTATTAAAGTAGTCAATTCGCTTTCTTTATAATGCGTTTTGTAGCTTGTAGGAAATACTATCTCGTTTGGCTTTTTAAAAACGATATTATTAGGAATAGTCAAAACTGGGCAATTTCTAACTTTTTCCATGACATTTACTGCATTTCTGCCTAGAATTATGTTTTCGTTATCTGTTTCGCCGTGAGTTCCCATAATTATTAATTTAATGTCTTCTTTTTCTACAATTTTTTTGAGGACTTCATTTAAAGATCCAAATTCATTCAAAAAACAGAATGAATGATCATTTTCATTCGAATGAACATGAGACATTAACTGTTCCATATTTTCTTCGGCGCGCAGTTTTACTTCATTCAATTTTTTATCAGTTGGCTCAAGACTCAATAAATTACTCTTTTCATATCCAGGAAGATAGTAAGAATGCAGAATAAAGAATTCGCAAGATTCTTCTTTATAAAGTTCAATGGCATAATTTATTGCATTGTATGCGTTTTTTGAGAAGTCAGTTGGTAATAATATCTTTTTTTTCATAATATGTGTATACGTTATTCTGATAAAAATAGGGAATTAAATTCCTTAAAACTATGATATATGTTAGTCGATACTTGGTAAAACCAATAATGGAGTTCTAATTTGATATGCTATTTCTTTAACTACCTGCTCTCTAAATAAAGTACTAATAAAACTTTGTTCGTAATAACAGATAGCCAATATGTCTAATTGTTCTTCATAAACATGTTCCATGATTGTTTCTGCTTTACTATGATCTTCGGGAAGCCAATTAAGATCAAAATCTTCGTTTTTTGAAATTTCTAATAAACTATGAAGGTTTGCTAGTTGTTTATCATTTAATTTTTCATCTTCATTGACATGAATTATTGTGGTTTTTGCATTAAATAATTTAGGAATCTCTTTTAATGGGATGAGCTGTTTTTTAGAGTATGTGCGCTTAAAGCCTGAAGCAAATCCTATTTTTTTAGGTTCTGTGTAATCTAGTTGATCAGGAATTATTAAAAGCGGTACTTCCTTTATTGTTTGAATTGCCTTAAAACTATTGCTTCCAATAAATATTCTTTCTGTCGCAGTTTTTCCTTTGCTTCCCATTACTACAAAATCTACATTTTCTGATGCAATAATTTTATTAATAGCGCTCGTTAGCAAAAGCGAGGTGCAAATTATCTTGAAAGTATGTTTTGTAGTTTCTAAATCACTTGTAAGTTTGTGTTGTACAGCTAAACATTCTGCTTCCGAAGCTTTTAATAATTCATTAATTAATTCTTCGGATTTACCTATATATACTGCACTTGTAAGTTTAGAGACTTGAGCTTCAAAAGAATTGAAGATAATAAAACGAGACGGCTCCTCTTCAAATAATTTGGCAGCATAAAATAAGGCGCAATAAGCGTTTTTTGAAAAGTCGGTTGGTACAAGTATAGTTTTCATATTTCAGCGTTGGTATTTTATTGATTTATTTGATTTTCTGACGGTATTACTAGGAATGGAATGTTGGTATGATAAACCATTTGATTCACAACAGGTTTAAAAAATAAATTTTCAAAGAAATTATGTTCGTTATGTACCATTATTAAGAAGTTAATTTTGTACGTTTTTTTAAAAGTTACAATAGCTTCCATAAGGTCTTGATTTTCGGTATTATGAAATAAATGTGCAGTATCTTTAAAGAAATCATCTAAAAAAGTTTCCGTTTGTTCTTGTTTTACCTTTAAAGGAATGTCTTGAGAAACATTTAAAACATGTAATCTAGAATTATTTTTTTCACAGAGCTCTTTTATCAACGATAGATACTGGTTCGCTTTATGAATCTCATAATCTGTAGGAAATAAAATTTCGCTTGGTTTCTCATATTTAAATCCGGAAGGAATAGCAATTACTGGGCATTTTAGATTTTTAATAGTTTGCATTGTATTGCTGCCAATAAATATTTCTTTAGCGCCCGTGGCTCCTTTGGTTCCCATGATTACAAAGTCTATCTCTTTTTTTTTGACGACTTCAACCATCTCTGATGTTAAGGTATTGAAAGAAACCGTTGTAATAAAAGTATGATTTGTATTGTTAAATTCGGTTTTTAAACGATCGTCAATCTCCTTAAGTTTTCGCTCTGCTGTTTCTTTTGTGATGTCTTGTAAATCAAATGAAGAATAATTATCTACCATACTACCAGCGCTAATACTGACAGGAGTATAGGTGTGAAGAATGTAAAATTTGCATTTAGTATCTTTATATAGTTGAACGGCATAGGATATTGCATTGTATGCGTTTTCTGAAAAATCGGTGGGTAATAATATACGTTTCATAGTAGTGCGTTTTAGAATTAGCGATTTATAATTTTATCTGCAAGCCTATCTGCTTTGCTCCTTATAAATTTTATATGTAAAAGCATTCATTATCGTAAATTTAATGATGTCACACTTTAAAAAATTCATTGAATACTTACTAACATTTATGAAGGTATCAGAAAATCTCTTGGAATTAAAGTTCTACTCATTCCGAAATATTTTTAAGTACATTTCAAATTTAACAAATAATGAACAGTACTAAAATGACGCAGGTCAGTACTCTTATGTGTAATTTAAAATTAGTGCCATTTTTAAATAAAAACTTTAATTCAATAGACATTTATTCTTACAGAAGATGAAATAGATTCTAGTTTTACCACAAAACAAAATATTTTTTCGGCCGTAGTTAAAGTCAAAATAAGGGTTTATTAGAAATTGTTAGCGCTATTTTACTGGAATTATGAATGTTATATATAAAGTGTAAAATAAAGATTGATGTGGTTGTGAATAAAAAATTACTTAAATAATAATTAATAAAAGAGACTCACGTACAGTTTTACTGAAAGGAGTTTAAACAGAATGAAAAGAAAGATGCGCTAAGATTGAAACTGATAATTGCTAAATGATCTCTACGAGATTCCTTTGGGGATCAATAACTCTTATTATGGACTTAATAAGGCTTTGCCTGTTTGAATCGAATTTTATAAAACAAAAAGGTATTATAAATCGTTTCGTTTTTTTAGATATTCTAAAATAAAACGAACTTGCTATGTAGTTACTGACAACAAAATAGCTACATAATGACAAACAGCCGCCGAGAGGACGAAAAAGTGCCAAACAGCGTGATTATAAGGATATTTCTGCCATAAATAAAAGATAACACCTACGAGATAAAGAGCACATCCAATTAAAATCATAGTAAGGATATTACCGGGAATACTCTCAAAGAAAGTTCGTCCGCCAACAACCATAATACAGCCCATTGCGATGTAAATTAATGTTGAAAAAACTTTCCATTTTCCTATAAAAAAAATCTTAAAAATGATTCCCACTGCCGTTAGACCCCACAAAACCGATAGCAGCGTAATACCAAAAGAATTGTGCATGTACATCAATAAAAAAGGAGTGTAGGTTCCTGCTATTAAGAAATAAATACTGATGTGATCAAGAATTTCAAGTATGCGTTTTGTTTGTGCATGTTGAAACCCATGATAGAGTGTGGAAAAAGTAAAAAGTTGTAAAAAACAGAATCCATAAATAGCAGCGCCAATAATGCCAGCATTGTTATCACTTCTAATGGCAAATGCTATTAAAATAGGAATGCTTACAATACCAAAAATAATTCCAAAACCATGTACGATACTGTTTACCAGTTCTTTCTTTATTTGTGTACTTGAATTCTTAGTTTGCATAAAAGTGAGATGTTACAGCTTATTAGTCTGATTTTTTTTTGTAAAATTACTCAAATCTCTACCAACTATAAGTTCTATAGGCCATATAATTTACAATTTCATTTCTTTTCATTCTCTTTTTAAAGTTTTCATGTTACAATAACCTCAAAGAAAGTTGTAGTTGCCATGTTATTAATGCCTGTTTTTTTTAGCATAGTAAAATAATGCACACAAATTATTGTTCGAAATGTTTCTTAACAAAAGCTTCTTGCTGATTATCTGTCATTTTATCTGCGGATTTAACTTCAATTTTTATATCCTTAAAATGTAAGTCGGTATTCAAGTAATTGTGTAGTTCTGTTTTTGCATTTGTTGGACCAAATAAAAGTACATTATCAAATTTTAAAATAGCATCTGCAATGTTTTTATAATAAGCTTCATGCATTTGTTGTCTTTTATGATGCATACCGTTTTCACTTCTACTCAAGGCCTCTTCTTTTGTGTCAAAAGTAAATTCGGATAGTATCTGACTGTGCTTATTAGAATTTAAATCAATTAAATTTGCGGTGGAATGGTCCATCCAAATACCTAAGTTTTTTTGTGTTTTCATTTATTGTTTATTTTAATGGAGTGTTTTTTTATTTTAATGATCCTTTCTGCGTCCAATAATTGTTTCTATAGAAGCTGTGAGTTTGTCAATTGCGCCAGATACGGCAAGTTCAACAGTATCTTCTTGACATGAAACGGCTATCGGCTGTTTGCCCTCAAGTCTGGTTTCTAGCAAACATCGCTTACTGTTAAGTCCTTCTTTTTTTCCTTTTTCATCAGATAGGTGAACTTCAATTCTTGAAATATATGATTCGAAATTTTCTAGCCCATCTGCTATCAAAGAGTTAAAATAAAGCTGATCTTTTTCATTTCCAGTAATCGTTTTGTCGGTATTAAATTGAATTTTCATTTTTTATTGGTTTAATTATTTTTTAAAAAAGTATATTCTTTAAAATATTTTTTTGGTTAATTATGTATGTTATTCACGTTCATGCGTTTTCGCATATTTATTTACAATCTCTTCTAAAGACTGATAATAATCCGTCAAGTTTTTGATATTGATGTCATCCTCTTCAGAATTGTTTACGGGTATTTCAAGAATATGTTTAGATAATTCGGGAATTCGTTTTGAATTTTAGCTGTGAGACTTATTATTTGCTGTTCTAGTTCTATTTTAGTTTTCATACGCTTTCTATTAAAATTGTGTTTATTAAAATATAAATTGTTTTGTTTCTTTGAATCTTATCACCAATTACAATCAACTTTTTTTGAGTTATAATAATTCAGTAGCTGTTTATGCAATTACTAACCATTCTTAAAACTATCAATCATAAGCTCAATATCTACTTTTAGAGTTTCTTTACTACTATTTTGACTATTGAATTGCTTAATTTTCATTAGTATTAGTTATTCTCAATAAAATTCAAGATACATCTATTTGGCACCTCCTAAAATGACTTAGGTCAGGGTTTATCAATTAATTAAAAATCAAATCAGTTTATTAATGGCTTATGCTATTTTAAATGTCGTAAATTGTAAAATAAAATATTAATCGTGAGTGACCTCCAAGATATAGACCTTTTTAAAAGCATCTTTCAATCCTCTTTGGAAGGTATTATAGTAGTGGATTTAGATGGAATTATTATTAAATCCAATTCAGCCAGTGAAAAACTTTTTGGTTATAAGGCAGGAAAACTTTTAAATCAAAAAGTTGAATGTCTTATTCCTAATAAATTTAAAAAAAATTACGAATCGCATAGAGAAAAATACAAGGTAAAACCAATTGAACTGCATCTTGGGCAAGACTTAGAGTTGTGGGGATTAAAAAAAGGTGGCTCTAAATTCCCGTTAGAAATAAATTTAAATCCAACTAAAATAGAAGGTAAACTATTTGTAATCGCTTTTGTAACGGATACTACTTCGCAAAAAAAAACAGCAAAAAACTAAAAGTCAGCCAAGAACAACTAAAAACGTATTCTGAAGAATTAGAGGAGAAAGTAATTACTAGAACCGATGAATTAACTACAACGGTTCAAAAATTGGTAGCTTCTAATTTAAGTCTCGAAGATCAGATAGACGAAACTAAGGAAGCTGAAAAAAGTGCAATTGCTAGTAAATCTTTATCTTCGGCAATTGCCAAGAACTTCCCTAATGGTTTTATTATTGTTTTTAATTCAAATTTCGAAATGCTTCTTTTAGAGGGCGAAGCAATTGTAAAGTTAAATTTAGATACTATGGTTTTTGAAGGTGCTAATGTTGATGATATTCCCGTTTTTTCTAAAAAACAGAAATCTAAACTAAAGCAAGATGTTTTAAAAACGATTGCAGGAGAGCACCTTCGGTTCCAAATAAAGTTTAGAAACCTATATTTTTCTGTAAATACGATTCCATTGCTAGGTGATAATACTGTTATTTCTAGTGGCTTATTTGTGTATACAGATATCACGGCACAAAAAAAGATAGAGAGAGAAGATAAAAATGCATTGAAAAAAGAGCAAGAATTGAACGAATTAAAATCACGTTTCGTTTCCATGGCATCCCATGAATTTAGAACGCCTTTAAGCGCCATACAAACTTCTGCGATCCTTATTGGTCGACAAAATGAAGCTGGTAAAGAGCAAAAACGGGAGAAGTATGTTGCTCAAATAAAGAAGAATGTAAAACAATTAGTGGTTATTTTAAATGATTTTTTATCATTAAGTAAGTTGGGAGAAGGAAAGGTTATTGCAAATAAAGAACTGTTTGATTTTGTTGCCCTTTCTAAAACCCTTATTGAAGAAGTTTCTGTGACAAAGAAAACAGGAAAAAACATTATTTTTTCATCACCAAAAAAACCAATTTCCCTAAATCTTGATTCAAAATTAGTACGACATATCTTTCTGAATTTGTTATCCAATGCAATTAAGTACTCTCCAAAAAATACAGATATCAATATTAAAATTGAAGAAAGTACATTTTTTGTCTCACTCCAGGTTCAAGATAAAGGTATTGGTATACCAAAAGAAGAACAAGACAAACTGTTCGACCGTTTTTTTAGAGCAAAAAATGCTCAGAATATTCAAGGAACAGGCTTGGGACTTAATATCGTAAAACAATACGTAGAACTTATGGATGGCACTATTACTTTTACAAGTGATACTAATAAAGGAACTACTTTTTTAGTGAAGTTGCCAAAACCTATTAAAAAATAAATCGATGATAAAAATACTTATTATAGAAGACAACCAGGACGTTAGAGAAAATACGGCAGAAATTTTAGAATTGGCAAACTATGAAGTTTGCACAGCGGAAGATGGAGAGAAAGGTGTTGCATTGGCAAAGTTAATACAACCTGATGTTATTATCTGTGATATTATGATGCCAGAACTGAGTGGATATGATGTATTACTTCATCTAAATAAAGACAAAAAAACTGCCAGTATTCCTTTTATTTTTCTGACTGCTAAAACAGAGAGAACAGATGTGAGAAAGGGAATGAATTTAGGAGCCGATGATTACCTTACGAAACCTTTTGAAGAAAGCGAATTGTTGGATGCAGTTGCATCAAGAATTAAGAAATATAGCTTTCTCAAAAAAGAATTTTCTAGGGATATTGAAGGAGTCAATCAATTTTTTAATGAAGTTTCAGAGAACGCCGGTATAGAAAGTCTTTCCGAGGATAGAAACGTTGTGCATTTTAACAAAAAGGACATCCTTTTTATGGAAGGAGATGCGGCACATACGCTTTACTTTATACAAAAAGGTTCAATAAAAACCCATAAAACGACGGAATCGGGTAAAAGTTTGGTAACAGGTTTATTTGGCCCTGGACAGTTTGTAGGTCAACTATCTTTACTTGCAAATAGCGGAACCTATGGAGATACTGCAACAGTTTTAGAACAAGCTGCCGTCTTTGATATACCTAAATCTGATTTCACAAAGTTACTATTTAAGGACAAGTTGATTTCAAATAAATTCATTAAGATGATTTCTAATGACCTAATTGATCTTCAAGAACAATTAGTGGATATGGCTTTTTCGTCAGTTAGACAGCGGTTAGCAAAAGTACTAATGGACTTATCTAAAAATGATACACTTAATAATTCTAAAAATAAAGGAATCAATATTTCAAGAGAAGATTTAGCAAGTCTTATTGGTACAGCGACTGAGACGACTATTAGAATGCTAACCAATTTTAAAGAGGAAAAGCTATTAAGCATTGGTGTTCAAAGAGAAATCATTATCCAAGATAAAAAAAGCCTTGAATATATAGCTCTTTTTGGATAAAAATAAAGCGATTGACTTGGGTCATTGAAGTAATGGAATGTTACGATTAGTTTAGAGGCTCGTTGAAACTAAATTAATATACTAAATGTTTTCTAAAGAACATAAAATAACACAAAAACTATTTATTATAAGCACATATAAAAGGGTATCTCAAATAGAGGTAGTGTTAAAAAATATTGCTCAAAACGATAATACACCAGTTCAGTTATCCATCTTAGGTCCACTTGCTTCGGATAAAATAAGTGCTAAAAAAGAACTGGAGAAGATAATAGCCGATAAAAAACAACAATTAAGTAATTTGCTAGGTAAGGAATACCAGTTTGGCTATTTCAATAATCCTGAAATTGGTTCCTTATTTATTGCAGGTCATTTAACACCTACATTTCTTACTAAAGTTGATGACAGAGAGCTCGCTTCTTTACCAGCAGGTCTTTCTGGTATATTTCGAGGATTGGGAATTAATAAAGAAGACATCCATAGGTATGTAACTGAATTGAAAAATGACAGTTATTGTTTAATTATTCGAGGAGAAAGTAGTGCGTTAAAGATTATAAAACCCTTACTAGAATTTGTTAAATTAAGTTGAATTGGTATAAATTAACTTCCTTTCATTAATTAAATTGAGGTTATAAATAGTTCCTCTTCGAAATTGAATAGCGCAAACTTCACTACTAGTTTGAGATAAAAAAGATAAGTTTATATTTTTAATTCAAGTATTTATTTAAGTTATAAATCAAACTTTAATTTTTTGTATCCAAAAGAAACTGGAAGTTGTGCAACGTCCAGTTTCTTTTTCTGAAAATAAATTTCTAAATTTTTTGTAATAATCTGTTAAAAATTTAATACCAATTGAAATCAGTTTAAAAATTAAATAAGGATTCCTGATATTTTTTATAAAACCTTAATCCATTGTTTTTAGGTATTTATACAATTCGCTATCCGTCGAAATAAAAATGGATGTTTTTTCATCAAAAGTTTTTTCAAATGTTTCCATAGATTTCAGAAAACCATAAAAACTTCTCGATTGATTGGATGTATTATAGGCGTCTGCATAAATTGAGGCTGCGGTAGCATCTGCTTTACCTTTAATCATTTCAGCATCTCTAAACGCAAGAGATTGTATTTTTTTAAGCTCCCGTTCCTTCTCACCATTAATCCGTGAAGCTTCACCCTGACCTTCTGATCGAAATTTATCAGCAATACGAAATCGTTCACTTTTCATTCGCTCATACACTTGATTCTGCACTTCCTGTACATAATTTATACGTTTAAAGCGAAAATCCAATATTCTAATTCCCAGCTCTTTCGTCTGTATATTGGCTGATTCCAATATCATATTCTGGATACTATCCCTACCTACATTAATCTTTTCCAGAGAATCGCCAATAATATCAGTATCTGATGATTCAGGAATTCTATTACTAGTACGTACCGCTTCTTCAATGTCATTATTTGCTATAAAATCTCTTGTATCTCCATCTAGAATATCATCGATACGTGACTGCGCACCCCGTTCGTTCGTGAGTCGTTTAAAAAACTGAAGCGGATCTGTAATTTGCCATCTTGCATAAGTGTCCACAAAAATGAACTTTTTATCTTTAGTTGGCACCTGATTTGGATCACCATTCCATTCCATAACACGCTTTTCGAAATAATTAGCATCTTGTATTAAAGGTACCTTGTAATGCAACCCAGGAGTAGTAATTGCTTCACCAACTGGCTTTCCGAATTGAGTGATAATTACCTGATCTTTTTCTTGCACAATAAAAACACTACTATTTAAGCCTATCAAAGTAATAATGACTATTGCTGTAATTAAAATTGATTTAGTTTTCATTATTTTATATTTTTTTTGTTCATCTCCATTTGTAATAATGGTAATACATTGTTGCCTTTATCATCTGTGATGACCACATTACCTATTTTAGGTATCACGTTTGACATTGTTTCCAGATAAACCCTTCTTTTTGTTACCTCGGGCGCCTTCACAAATTCATTATACAGCGCCGTAAATCTAGCAGCTTCTCCGTCTGCATTATTTACACGCTCGGCCGCATATCCCTCGGCTTGTTGAATAGTTTCTTCTGCTTGACCTCTTGCTTTAGGTATTACTTTATTGTATTCTGATTTTGCTTGATTAATAAGCGTTTCTTTTTCTTGTTGCGCTTCATTTACAGCATTAAAAGCTGCTTTTACGGGCTCTGGTGGATTTACATCTTGTAGTACTACTTGTTCTATTTTGATACCCAAAGAATACTCTCTGCATATTTGCTGAATAAGTTCTTGAGACTTACTTCCTATTTCTGTACGGCCAACCGTTAGCACTTCATTTACGGTTCGGTCACCCACAATTTGTCGCATAGCAGCTTCAGAGAGCGTGCGCAGTGTGCTTTGAGGGTTTCTAACTTCAAACAAGTTATTATAAGCGTTATCTACCCTGTATTGCACAACCCACTGCACCTCTGCGAGATTAAGATCTCCGGTAAGCATTAATGATTCATCTTTTGTGTTTGATGATTGACTATTGTATTGAGTATTTACTCCGGCTTGGGCCGTACGGAAGCCAAACTCTAGTTTTTGTTGTCTTTCAACGGGAACTCTATAAACATCCTCTGCAAAAGGTATTTTGAAATTCAATCCTGGTTCTACTTGCCTAACATACTTTCCAAATCGAGTAATAACTCCAACTTCTTCCGTACTTATCTGGAAAATTGATGACCACAAGAGGATCACTAAAAAGAATAATGTGACAATGAGCTGCCAGTATTTTAATATTTTTGATAGCTCTGGAGGTAAATTTAGTTTTGCTTTATCCATTTTTTTTAATTTTTAAAATTTGTCGGTAATGCCAGTAAGTTCTTTTTACAACTCTATAAATAGGTTAGTATATTCTGATGTGAAACTACTTCGTTTCTTTTTCAAGAATTGCTTTTTATGCTGATATTCTTTCTTTATTATTAGATTAGATTATAGGAGAAATGTTTCTCTTTTTCTAGTTTTTGAATCTTCAAAGATTAAATTTTGTTCACACAATTGAAATGATCTAGGTCATTTGAGGTAGTTTTGATTAAAAGATCGAATAGTCTAGCGTTCCTTTATGGGGTAACACTTTATATTCTAACACAATTAAGAAACTAATTATCTTAATTAGTATACGCTCATTATTTTATAAGTTAGTTTGAGTACTTTTCTTCAGGATAAAAAAGTACTTCTCTCGTTTTAAACCAAAGCCATTCTCCTTTTTGTTCGTATTAAAAAGGATGTAATAATTTAGAATTAGCTTAAAGTAAAAAACGGAAGCCTAGACTTCTCGTTTGCTCTGAAGATACTAGTATCTTTCTATTAATTCGTATTGGTAAAAATCCTATTTCCAGTGCTTTTTTACAAGTGGCTTCAAAAATAAAAATGTAAATTACTTCATAATACCCTTTCTATTTTATATTAAATAAAGGCCATTCTTTAAAGAAATCCAGACACCGAAATATCTCGATTTTATTAAAGATATTAGATATTATTTAAGATTTCTAGCAATTTGGGGTGACTCTAATTGATAGAAACATAAAATATAAGATTTAAATTATTTTTAAATATCTTCAGAATTCACAAGATGTTACTTCTGGAGATTCTATATTTTTCAAAGATCTTATTTTTTAATTAAAGCACAAATGTACGTTCAGTTTTAAGTTTGAGAACTGACCCAAGTCAGTTCGGTTATTTTTTTTAAAATAAGTTTGAATCCCAATTAATAGTACTCTTTAGTCATCTCGTATTTAATTCAGCTTGAAGAGGTTGATGCATGTTCGTTATTTTATAAATAGTTGCAACTTTATATGCACAATTAAGAACAGAAAAGAACCTAGAAAAAAAGGTTTTAAAATCAAGTAGTGCAGAAGTCATCTGTTTTATAAAAACTAGACAATTCATTCAAATTAATCAGATAAAATTCTTGTTAGCGAAGTATAGAAATTTATGTTCAGTAATAAGTACGAAGGATGGCTTACTAAAAAATAGACGAGTTTAAAGTTTTAATATTTGAAATTAGTAAATTTCAGATTGTCAAGAATATCAGGTCAAATTATAATTTCAAATTTTTGTGTTCAATATCAACGACTAACACATCGATTCCTAATTTTATTAATTCTTCCTTGTAAGCGTCCTCTATTCCTGAATCAGTAATTATTTGATCAACATCTTCAAGTCCACAAATTCTTCCAAAACCTTTTCTCCCAAATTTTGAAGAATCAGCTAAAATAATTATTTTTTGTGCAGATTTTATCATGACTTTATTAATAGAGGCCTCCATTGAACTGGTTGTCGTTAATCCAAAATCGAGATCAATGCCATCTACTCCTAAAAATAATTTTGAGCATGTAAATTCTGAAAGCATCTTTTCACCTAAAGGACCAATTACGGACGAAGAACTTTGTCTAAGAACCCCTCCAAGTTGAATAACATCTACGCCGTTTAATTCAGAAACAATCAATGCTGCGTTTAGTGAAGCCGTTAAGACTGTTATTCCTTTTATAGGTTTAATTTGATGAGCCATCTCGATGATAGTTGTCCCAGATGCGAGGATAATACTATCGAAAGGTTGAATTAATTCAGCGGCTTTTATAGCTATTTTGTTTTTTTCGCCTTGATGAATTTTTTCCTTCTCATTCACAGTTTTTTCGCTAGTGTAAGGGTTTTTTCGAATTGCTTTTCCGTTTGAACGAAATAATAAATTTAACTCTTCAAGAAGTTTTAAATCCTTTCTTATTGTTACGGATGAAACATCAAACTCTATACTTAGGTCAGAAACGGTTACAAAACCATCATTTTCTATTTTTTTAAGAATAAGCTCATGCCTTTCAGCGATGTTCATATTCATTTTTTAGGATTTTATACGAACAACTATACTTAATAATTTTTCGGGTATGGTAACTTTAGCAAGTGTCAAATAATTTTTTTGATGTGAATTCGATTTTTTTTGGTTCGGTTTACAGCAAAAATAATTGAGAAATAACCTTATGTTAACCTTTTTCTGTGCTATATTGATGTTGTTTAGCTATGCCTGAAGCCTTATAAAACCTAATAAGGCTAAATTAGTTTAAAAACGCTTTCATTAAGTTTCGTTTTATTTCATATTGTTTATATATTTACAATCAGAGTTTTAATGAAAAGTAATAAATAAATAGCATGGTTAGAAATGAAATGATTGGTGAAATCAAAAAAGATTCTAAAGAGTATGATTTTATAGTAATAGGAGGTGGAGCAACAGGTATTGGAATTGCACAGGAAGCATCAGCAAGAGGGTATTCTGTGGTGTTGCTAGAAAAGTCAGATTTCACTAAATCTACTTCAAGCAAAAGCACGAAATTAGTGCATGGAGGTGTTCGATATTTGGCGCAAGGAAACGTGGGCCTTGTTAGAGAGGCTTTGACAGAGAGGGGTTTATTAGTTGAAAATGCACCTCATTTAGTTAAAAACTTGTCGTTTGTAATACCTACTCATGGTTTTTTTGATGAAGTTTTATATACGGTTGGTTTAACTTTATACGATTTATTGGCGAGAAAATTAAGTTTAGGGCGTTCTAAATGGCTTTCTAAATCTAAAACTATAAACCTTATTTCAACAATTAATCCAAAAAAAATATCCGAAGGAGTTAAGTATCATGATGGTCAGTTTGATGATACTCGCTTAGCTATAAACACACTACAAACCGCAGTTAGTCTAAGTGCAATTGTACTGAACTATTGTGATGTAAAAGGATTAGTTAAAAATAGTAGAGGTAAGGTTTCCGGAGTTAAATTTATCGATCGAGAGACTTCGGAAGAATACGAAATAAAAGGAAAGCAAGTTGTAAATGCAACTGGGGTATTCGCAGATGATATTTTAAAAATGGATTCGCCTCGGGCTGAAAAGACAATTGCACCTAGTCAAGGTGTTCATATAGTGTTAGATAAGTCGTTTTTACCAGGAAATCATGGTGTAATGATCCCAAAAACGGATGACGGAAGGGTTTTGTTTTTAGTGCCATGGCATAATAGGGTGGTCGTCGGAACAACAGATACACCTATAAAAAAGGAATCTTTAGAACCTATTGCGTTAGACGAAGAGGTAGAATTTATTTTAAAAACAGCTGCTAGGTATTTAACGAAAGCACCGGTAAGAAGCGATGTGTTAAGTGTGTTTGCAGGGTTGCGACCTTTGGCTGCTTCGAAAGTAAACGGAAATAAGACGAAAGAGATTTCCAGAAGTCATAAAATATTTGAATCTGAATCTGGGTTATTAACAATGATTGGCGGAAAGTGGACTACTTTTAGAAAAATGGGAGAGGACTTAGTTGATAAAACAGAGCAAAAACAAGGATGGTCTCATATTCAAACGAAAACAAAAAATTTAAAAATCCATGGTTATAAAAAAAATGTAGATCACAATAATCCGTTATATTTCTACGGATCTGACGAAGATGGAGTATTAGAAATTGGCAAAAAAGAGGGTATGAAAGAGTCTATAAGTAGAACTCTTCAAGTTATAAACGCGCAAGTTGTTTGGGCAGTTAGATATGAAATGGCTCGCACGGTTGAGGACTTTTTGGCCAGAAGAACTCGCTGCCAATTATTAGATGCAAAAGAAAGTATAAAAATGGCTCCGAAAGTAGCAAAAATAATGGCAGCTGAATTAGGAGAAGACCAAGAATGGCAATTAAAACAGGTAGCTGATTATACAAAAGTAACCTCAAATTATATTTTATAAAAAAATTAATGTAATAAACAGTGTAAACTAAAAACAAACATAAAATGAAAAATAAGCTAATTTTAGCCTTAGACCAAGGCACAACGTCTTCAAGAGCAATTTTATTTAATAAAAGTGGAGAAATTGTAAAAGTTTCACAAAAACCTTTTCAACAGATTTTTCCTAAATCAGGTTGGGTAGAGCATGATCCTAATGAAATTTGGTCTTCTCAAATATCTGTTGCTGCAGAAGTTATTGCAAAAGCAGGAATAACTGGAGAGGATATAGCTGCAATTGGCATCACAAATCAAAGAGAAACAACCATTGTTTGGGATCGAGAAACAAGCGAACCTATATATAACGCAATTGTTTGGCAAGACAGAAGGACTGCTAAATTTTGTGATGAATTGAAAGCCGCAGGTCATACAGATATGATTAAAAAGAAGACAGGTTTGGTATTGGATGCTTATTTTTCTGCTACTAAATTAAAGTGGATTTTAGATAATGTCGAAGGAGCAAGAGAAAAAGCAGAAGCTGGTAAATTGTGTTTCGGTACGGTTGATACCTTTTTAGTTTGGAAATTAACCAGAGGTAAAATGTTTATTACGGATGTCTCTAACGCCAGTCGTACAATGCTTTTTAACATTCATACGTTAGAATGGGATGAAGAATTACTGAAATTATTTAATATTCCTAGAGCTGTTTTACCAGAAGTTAAAGAAAGTAGTGAGGTTTACGGAACGACAGCTACGACACTGTTTTCAACTAAAATTCCTATTGCAGGTATTGCGGGAGATCAGCAAGCGGCTTTATTTGGTCAAATGTGTACAAAACCGGGCATGGTTAAAAACACTTATGGAACCGGTTGTTTCTTGCTAATGAACACGGGAGAAAAGGCAGTTTATTCTAAAAATAATTTATTAACTACTGTTGCTTGGAAAATAAATGGAAAAACAACGTATGCATTAGAAGGAAGTGTTTTTGTTGGAGGTTCAGCAGTGCAATGGATGCGAGATGGTGCAAGAATGGTTAAAACAGCTCCGGGTATTAGTCATTTGGCAGAAACTGTAAGCGATAATGGTGGCGTATATTTTGTACCTGCTTTAACTGGTTTAGGCGCGCCGTATTGGGATCCTTACGCTCGTGGCGCAATTCTTGGTATTACTCGTGGAACTACGGATGCTCATATAGCGCGTGCAACATTAGAAGGGATTGCATTTCAGGTGTATGATATTGTAAAAGCGATGGAAGCCGATGCTGGTGGAAAAAGTATTGAATTAAGAGTAGATGGAGGCGCGGCAGCCAGTGATTTACTGATGCAAATACAATCAGATTTATTTGGATTTAAAATATTGCGCCCAAAAACTTTAGAAACTACTGTTTTGGGTGCGGCTTATTTAGCTGGCTTAGCTGTGGGATATTGGGATAGTGTAGATGATATTCAATCTCAATGGACCGTAGACAAGGTTTTTGAGCCTGCTGGTGATGCAGCAAAAGTTGAGGACATGTTAAAGTATTGGCATAAAGCAGTAAAATGTGCACAAAATTGGATAGAAGAATAAACAATCATTAACTAAATAAAACAATAAAATTATGACAATTTTAGTCGCAGAAATTTTAGGCACCATGATGCTTATTTTATTAGGAAACGGTGTGGTTGCAAATGTAGTTTTAAAAGATACAAAAGGAAACAATTCTGGATGGATTGTAATAACAACGGGTTGGGCTTTAGCAGTTTTTGTTGGGGTTATAATTGCAGGGCCTTACAGTGGCGCACATTTAAACCCTGCAGTAACCATAGGGTTGGCAACGGCCGGAAAGTTGTCATGGAGCTTAGTGCCCGAGTATATTGCTGGAGAAATGATTGGAGCCATGCTAGGAGCATTTTTAGTATGGATATTTTATAAAGATCATTTTAAAATAACTGAAAACGAAGCTGGAAAATTAGCTTGTTTTAGCACGGGACCAGCAATTAAAAACACGCTTTCAAATTTGATAAGTGAAATTATTGGAACCTTTGTATTAATATTTGTAATATTTCATCTGGCCGGACCAAGTATTAATTTAGGAATAGATGCCGGAGCTCATATAGGTCTCGGTTCTCTAGGTGCATTACCAGTAGCTTTATTGGTTTGGGTAATTGGTTTGTCATTAGGCGGTACAACAGGTTATGCAATTAATCCAGCGCGTGATTTAGGCCCAAGAATTATGCATTCTATTTTACCCGTTAAAGGTAAAAGTGATTGGGCTTACGCTTGGATTCCTATTGTAGGCCCAATTATTGGCTGTGTAATTGCAGCTTTATTACATCTCTCTCTAGTCTAAAATTACTCACAAAATTTAAAATTAAATAAAATGAAAAAAGTATTATGTATACTTTTAGCTGCATTTGCGGTGCAGATAAGTACTGCCCAAGAAAAAACGTTAAAAGACAGTCCCATAGATTTTTCTGTAGATTTAAAAACAAGTCATTTATGGAGAGGTTTAATTATATCAGATAAACCAATGGCAGCCGTTTTTATAAAATTAAAGCTAAATAAATCAGGAAGTTTTACTACTGGTTTTTGGGGAGGCATGGCTTTCTCAAACGAAAGTGATGGCACTTCATATAAGGAAATAAATTATTATATGCAGTATGCTAATAACGGATTTTCTATAGGTTTGTGGAATTTATTTAATACCAGAGGTGCTGCTAGTGCGGATGTTTGGGATTATGATAAAGAGACTACTCGTCATATATTAGATGTGAGAACTTCGTATAATTTTGGAGAAAGTTTCCCGTTAACTTTAGAGGCTGATGTATTTCTACTTGGAAGTGTTGATTCTCAATATAAGACCGTTGCAAGGAAGTACCTAATAAAAAGCACAAAAATAACACGTAATTATTTATGTTAAATATTTGATTGTAAGTATATTAAGTTGTAAATTTAGTGTATGAAAATACAAAAACAACCAACTTTAGCCGATAGCATTTGCGATTTACGAGCAAGAAAAATTAAAAAGACATTTTTCACCCAAATAAACACCCTTATCGATTGGGATACGATCTCTATCCTAATAAATAATGATTATTTAAAAGGAAAAAGTGCCACTGGCAAGCCTTCTTATGATGGGACATTACTTTTTAAAATGTGTCTTTTACAAAGTTGGTATGGTTTAAGCGATTATGAAGTTGAAGACCGAATAAATGACAGTCTTTCCTTTAGTTATTTTTGTGGGATGACCATTGAACAGGTTGCTCCAGATCATAGTACTTTAAGTAGGTTTAGAACCGCATTAACCAAAACACAAACCTTCGAAAAATTATTTACCTCCATAAACAAACAGCTAGAAGCACATAATATCATTGTAAAAACAGGTTTAATAATAGACGCTAGTGTAATAGATACGCCACTTAGACCAAAAGGAAAAACAAATTTTAAGGTAACCGAAGACCGCTGTGCAGACCAAGTAGAAGTACACAAAGAATATCCAGATAGTGTCGATAAAGAGGGTACTTGGTTAAAGAAAAGAGGAAAGTACCATTTTGGGTTTAAAAAGCATCATGTAACGGATAACGAAGGACTTGTTCTAGGAGTACTAACCACAACTGCGAGCAAAAATGAGATTGCAAATTTGGAGGAAGTTCTAGAAACTGTAAATGTGGTATTACCAAAAGACATCCCTCTAAAGGCAGATAAAGGGTACCAATCAAAGAAAAATGTTGCGATTTTAAAGAAGCGTAATTTAAAGAATCATATCCTTAAAAAGGCGGTAAAAAATAAACCGTTAACAAAATGGGAAACTAGATTCAATAAATTAATAGGAAAAACAAGGTTTAAAGTTGAACGTACTTTTGGAGGAATAAAATTATGGTTTAAAGGTGGAATTGCAAGATATAGAGGGATGAAAAAAATGCATACACAAAATTTGATGGAGGCAATGTGCTACAATTTATATCGAAGTCCAGGGATATTTGCGTCTAATTGTAAAAATTAAGGAAAAATGAAGCCTAAAAAAGGCATTTACTCACTTAAAATAGAAAAAAAATAGCATAATCGATGTTGTAGCTAAAAAAAAGGGAACTCTAAAAAGTAAAAATAATTAAGTTCGCTTTTTGCAACGGTCTTAATATACTAATCTGAATTTTGAGCAACGTTACTCCACGTACGTTCAAGTATCTTATCCTCTGGTAAAAGAGTCAAAAGTTGATGTAAGTAGTTTTGTGGGAGCAGGATTTTCATTGAACGGAGATACCCATTTGTATGGAGACGGCACTCGAAATTTTGATATAGTGAATGTTGGGTTTACAGCCTCGAAAACAGTTAAATTTGGAGATAAGAATGTACCAGTCTCGGTAACTACACTTTGGAATCCTTCTGTAAAATATGCCAGATTGCAATTAGTAGTTCAGCTTTTTTAAAAGCGAAATGACTAGTAGATAATCTTGCTAATTAATCCTTAAAAAGAAGCGGTTTATTTCAGTTCTATTTTATCAATTAAGAGCTGAAATTTTTCTTTATTTTTATTTCCTATTAAAAAAGTTATTTCTTCAATAGCGTCATTTGAAAAGTTAGGTTGGTCAAGCTTTCGTCCTCTAAAAGAAGGATACATGTCTTTTAAAGGAATTTCTATTTCTTGCCATTCTCCTGTGGTTGAAAAAGGTGAAATATAGGAATAATAATCACCCGAATTAGATTTTATTCTAAATTGATATTTTTTACCATCTCCCTTAATTCTGACACTAATTTTAGTGGATTTATTTATTAGTATTTTCTCAAATCTATAACGCACTGATGAAAAACCTCCATTGTTTTCTAATGAAATATCACCCACAAAAACACCATAGCCGTCTGAGTTTAACTTAAACGAACAAACGATTTACCGCCCATCACAACATCGTCAATAACTATCCAATTTTTAATGTTTGATGTTTTATTAAAATCAAAAATTATTTGTGAAGCCATAGAAGAAAATAAAATTAGTGTATAAATTAAGTGTTTCAAAATAAATGTATTATGCAGATATTGGTTACTTTTTTTAAAGTTTATTTACAACGTTCAAACTGTTTTAAGTCGTTTGAAAGATAAAAAAAACAATTTAAATTTTTAGTACTTCCAAATTTACACTATTTCTGAGATATGTTTTGTATTTGATATTCGGATTTAAGTATATTTTATGAGGTTTTTTGCATCTAGGTTGCAATCTCTTGTTACCTATTTTGGAAAATATTTTTTTTTGCAAATCGACATCTTTTATTAGTTTAGTCTTTGCAAGAACATCTTAAAGGAAGTCTTAAATAGATTCTAATTTTTTTATGCATTTTTTTTGTTTTTTAATTTCACTTGGTATACTTGTACTTGTTTTTGATTGCTTTCAATTCGTTATTTTTAGAGCAAAACCCAATGTAATTTAACTGTTTTAAATTTAATGATTGCCTCTTAATTAGAGTTCCAAAATTACTTTTTTATGGTTTTTCGCCAAGGCTGATTTTTATTTATCAGAAATAATGATACTTAAAAAGTTAATGAAAGGATAGTTCTATTTAGATTAACAGATCAATAATAAATAGCTATTAATTTATATTGATTAAAGCGATTGTTATTTGCTAAAGCATCTTTTTGGAACTGATTTAAAAGAAAAATAAATTAATTATTGTTAATTTTTAGTAACCGATACAACGTATTTATCAATAATATATGTTGTTACCGGCTTTAATTCCTTGAGTGTTTCCGGATGGATTCCTCTATGCGTAAAGTACTCCATTTTTCCATTAGATGATTTTCCATGCCAAATTAATGACTTTCCATCACTAAAAAAACTTGTTTCTTTTGTTACTTCTGTTTTTTTTAAATCTGCAATACTAACTTTATAAAAGGAGTTATCAATTGAGTTTTTAACAGTACACGAAGATTTCTCAAAATGATTGTCTTTCCAAATAATACAATTTTCATCCGAAGAAAAAGAGGTATTCATAAAATAAAGGCTGGTAAATGATACTGTTAAAATGGATATAATTGTTACAATGCTGTTTTTAGCAAAAGAAGTTGTTGTATTATTCTCTAAAAAGGGTTTGTTTTTAGGTTTTAAATTTGAATTTTCGAAATCAGTATAATTGTTATGCCCTAAATAATTAGCAATCAAATTTTTTAATTCATGATTCGGTTCACCTGCTGTATTCTGTATTCCTTCAACATATTTATTATAGTAATTTGTAAGAGATCTCGATGTTATAAAATTTACTTTATGGTATTTTCCTTCTAGAATATGTGTTTCAAAAAAATTGAAACATCCAGATTTTGAATCGCTATTATTTTTACTTTCTGTTTTTAGTTTTTCAAATAGCTTAGAAAATAATTCTTTTAACATTACCGTTTTCTTGTTTTTTCAAAGTTAAAAATAATTTACAAAATAGGTTCTTAACCGTTTAGAAAATTATTTCCAACTATTTTCCATTCATTTTCCAATAAACAATAAGCTTCTTTGTAAATCTTTGCAGTAGAATTAATTTTCATAAAAAAAAGGAATATTATTTCTAAAACGTAGCATAAAATAGTAGTGTTTTTTTGAATTGGGAAAACAGACTTACAAGGCTATTTTATAACACCACTTCCCGCAAAAGAGGCGCGCGACTCTTTTAAAATTTCAAGTGTTGCCAATACTAATAAAAGCTGAATCTCAAAATTCGTACGGCAACACTATTGTTTAATTTTTAAAAGAAGAATCATGAAAAAAGTATTTTTAGTATTTGCAATAGTATTTGCAAGCAATGTTTTTACATCTTGCACAGATTTGTACGAAAAATTAGAAAATGAACCTGTAAAATTTGAAGTTTTGGACACGGGAGGTGAAGACGAGCAAGAAACTGAGGAAGAAGAAGATCCAACAAATAGCGGTTAATAATTAAATTAGATTATTTTTGAGGAATGAAACAAACGAAAGTTGCATTCCTTTTTTTTTTATTGTTATTTTTTCTAAGGAGTTGTGAGAAAGAAATTGATAAAAATATTGACTTTTCAAAAAAAATAGAACTAAAAAAGCTTCATCAAAAATTAATTAGCAAAGATTTCAACTTTAATGAGAAGTTGAGTTTTGGTAAAGAAATTTTAACTTACAAACCTTTAGAGGACTCAATTTCATATTTTACTCTTAATAGTATTAGTTACTTTTTTAGTAAATTAAATACATTAGATAGTGCTATTTATTACTCTAAGCAGATGTTAGCTTTAAATATCACTAAAAATAATAGCGATTATTTAGGAGAAGTTAATTATAAACTGGGCGGTTATTTTAACAAGAAAAATCTAACAGACAGTGCTCTTTATTACTATAATAAATCAAAAGAACACTATTTAAAAGTTAATGACACCTTGCGCCTTAGTGGTTGTTTATATAATATTTCGGTTATAGAATCTGACTACGGTAATTATTCTGTAAGTGATTCTATAATGATAGAAGCCTTGAAGTATATCGGTAAAAAGAGATTACAAATTGCAGCTTCTGCTTATAATTGTTTGGCAATAAATTCTAAAAAACGGTTTTTATATCAAGCTGGAATTTTTTATTATGAAAAAGCTTTGGAGATTTCTGATAAGAAAAGTTCAAAAATTAAGTTTAAGAATAATATCGCAAATGTTTATAAAGAACAAACGGATTATACTGAAGCGATTTCAATTTTAGAAGATTTATTAAAAGATTCTATTAAAAATAAAAAAACAAAAATTAGAGTTATAGATAATCTGGCGCATATAAAATGGTTGCAAGATTCAACTCAAAATGTGTTAAAAGAATTACTATATGTAAAAACTATTAGAGAAGAAGAAAAAGATAATTATGGCCTTATTGCAAGTTACAGTCATCTATCAGATTATTTTTATAAAAATGATGAAATCAAATCATTATTTTATGCATACAAAATGTATGAAACCTCTAAACAAGCAAAAAGTTCGCAAGATCAAATTGAAGCGATAGATAAAATTGCATTATTAGAGACACCTCAAAAAGCTATTAAATATTATAAAGTGAGCATTCATATAAGGGATAGTTTAAAAGAAGCGGATATCAAAAGAGTATATAAATTTGCTAAAATTAAATACAATTATTATGAAGAAGAGAAGCAAAAATTAAAATTTAAAACACTCGCAATCGAAAATGAGTTAATTGCTGAACAAGAAAACAATCAAAAAAAAAATATTTTAATTAGTAGTATTTTATTAATTTCGGGTCTACTATTTCTTGCCTACAGAAGAAAACAACAGCATAAAAAAAGAATTTTACAAGAGAATTATAATACTGAAACAAGGATTGCTAAAAGATTACATGACGAATTAGGAAATGGTATTTATAACGCAATTACGAAAGTTTTAAACCCTAAATTTAAAACAGAAGAAATTGTAAACGATTTAGATAAAATATACTTGCAAACTCGCGCAATTTCTCATGAAAATGATTCTGTTGAAACTGGCAAAAATTTTGACACTTATTTTAGAGGATTAGTAACAAGTTATAATTCCGCTGCATGTAAAATCATGTTAAAAGACATGTCTGTAATAGGTCTAAATACATTAGATAAAGAAAAACAAATAGTAATTTACAGGGTTTTTAATGAGCTGTTTGTAAATATGAAAAAGCATAGTAACGCTAGTTCAGTGGTTTTATCTGGCAAAAAAACATTGAATCATTTAGAAATGAAGTACATGGATAATGGAGTAGGATTTAAAGAAAATGCTATTATTTTTAAAAATGGACTTAAAAATATGGAAACCCGTATAAAATCTATAAATGGAACCATTAAATTTGAAAATAAATCTGATAAAGGTATTCAGGTTACTATTCATTTTAAAAAATAAAAATGTTTAAAAAAATTTTAGTTGTAGAAGATTTTGATGTTATTAATACTGGAATTAGAACTGCACTAGAAGAAATGGGGATACAACAAATAGAATATGCATTTTATTGTGATGAGGCCTATTATAAAATTAAAAAAGCAGATTTAAACAATGAGCCTTTTAATTTAGTGATTTCCGATTTGTCTTTTGAAAATGATGGAACACCGCAACATTTAAAATCAGGTGAAGAATTAATTGAAAAAATAAGGTTAGAGTTTTCTGATTTAAAAATAATTGTTTTTTCAATTGAAGATAAGTCTTTTAGAATTCAACATTTATACAAGGATTTAAATATACAAGGTTACGTTTGGAAGAATAGAAATGGATTAAAAGAATTAAAAAAAGCAATTGATTCAGTTTTTGCTACCAATCTATTTTATATTTCACCAGATTTAAATAGTGTTATTCATCCTAAAAAGGCGCTAGAAATTAAAGATTTTGATATTTTTATAATTTTAAACTTATCTAAAGGGTTACTACAAGAGGATATCAGTAAAAAGTTAAAACGAAAAGGAATACAGCCCTCAAGCACTAGTGCAGTTGAAAAAAGATTAAAACTTTTAAAAGAACATTTTAACGCCAATAATCCTGCGCATTTGGTCGCTATTGCTAAAGATTTTGGTCTTATTTAAGAATAATATTTTTAAAAAATAATTCAGACTACGGAAACCCGTAGTCTTTTTTCATTTAATGGATTTACTTTTGATGAATAGGTAGTTGCAAAATAAAATTATTCAACGAATTATAAGTAAGAGAGTGTGAAGTAAACGTATTTCTGGTTTCAAAAATAGTTAACAAGTAAATTTTTTAATAATATTATGTAAAGAAGAATGTTGATTTCGAGGCCTTACGGATTTCCGTAAGGTTTTGTTTTTTTTAAGTTTCTATTTTTGAATTTCGCGAATAATAACTGAACCTAATAAGATGAAAAAATGAAGAATTAACTTCATTTATTATGATTTTAGTTTTGGTCTTGTCTGGGGGACAAGACCAAGAAAAGCTGAATTGTTTTATTTGAAGTTATTTTTATTTAAGAAAGTGTCTAAATACTTTATTAATTGGTACAAAATCTAAATTATTCTTATAAAAGTTAATTTTACATTCTTAAGAGTGATTTTTTGCAAAACTATAATCTAAATAAATCAATAACCAAAACCTATTTTTATCTCTGATTACTATTTCAAATAAACTTAAAAGTCATTTTTTAAGAATATATTAAATGGCTTTTTCTGATGATAAGTTAGATGCGACCAAACTTAAATTGCTTTATGAACTTGAGAATGAAAGAGGCGTTTCTCAAGAACAATCGAAGCAAAATTTGAAATTTTAAAGAATAAAAAAATAGTTTACTTAATAAATATGCGTGCTCGTGTTTATAACAGAAATCCAGAAATGGAAATAGCACATTTTAAAAAATATCCAGAAAGATTACAAACAGATGCTATTTTTATTTTAGGCGATTTTAATTTGGACGAAAATCATACAGTTTGGAATCCTTTATATAAAAGTTGATTTAAACCTGCTATAATAAACACCGCCACAACTTTAAAAAGAAAATGTAAAAATGGTAGCTATGTAAACCATTCTATGGATAATATTTACTACAATACCAATAAAATTACTTTCGTAAAATCTGGCGTTTTAGATCTTGTAACTTCGTGTGCTAATTTAGAAAGTGCAAGAAAAATCTCTGATCATTTACCCGTATTTTTAGAGCTAACGGTTAAAATGACTCATTTTAACTTAGAACCTACCATGAAATTAATTGGAAATGATCAATAAAAAGAATTTTTTAGCAAGGTTACAAAAGTCTTTTTGATTATTTTTAGCTTTAGATGTGAAGTTTTCTTTAAAATAGTTCAAATTAGCTTAAAATCAGAATTTAAAAACGAATGCAATACTTAAATTAATTTATTGAGTTAGTCATTTAATTTCCATATATTATAACCTTTAAAACAAGAGATATGGAACAATTTGAAGGTCAAGATATACTAAACTTTATAAAAGAATTACCAAATGATGCTGCGTGTAAAGCGTATTTAGCCAAAATAAAATGGCAAGATGGATTTACTTGTATGAAATGTGGTCATACCAAAGGCTGTGAAAAAGTAGATTATAGATACCATTGTTATAACTGTCAACACGTAGAAAGCGCCACTGCAAACACCTTATTTCATAAAGTTAAATTTGGATTGCAAAAAGCCTTTTGTGTGGTTTTTGAAATGAGTACAAGTAGTAAAAGTATTTCAAGTATTCAAATGGGAAAACGTTTTAGCATTCGCCAAGGAACAGCGTGGTATTTCATGCAAAAAGTGCGTAAAGCAATGAAAAGCAGTCAAAAATATCCTTTAGAGAAATTAATCCATGTTGATGAATTTACTGTTGGAGGGAAAGAAGAAGGCAAACAAGGAAGAAGTTATGATACGAAAAAGAAAAAGGCTGTTATCGCAGTAGAATTAACAGATGGCAATAAAGTTAAAAGAGTTTATATCAGATCCATCAAAGACTATTCTGCAAAATCATTAACCCCGATATTTGAAGAGCATATAAGCACATCTGCTAAAATAGTAACTGATAAATGGAGAGGTTACCAACCTTTAAAAGAGATGTATGACATTGACCAAATATATAGTAATAATGGTGCTAATTTCAAACAATTACACATTGTGATTATGCAAGTTAAGTCATGGTTCAGAGCAATACCAACCCATGTAAGTAAATGGCATATTCAAGCATACTTTGATGAGTTTTGTTTTAGAATTAATCGCTCTCAATTTAAAACCAGCATATTTCATAAAACGATTAATAGAATGGTAGAAAGTAAACCAATATATCAAAATCAAATAAAACAGATGCTAAGCGTATAACTCAATTAAATTAAATTAAATAAAAATTTTAGGAAAAGTATTATTTGCGATAGTAATGATACCAAACTTTGTTTTTTCGCAAGCGATAGAAATTGTTTCTTTCGATGAAAATCCTCTTGAAGTAAGTCCTGTAACAGGAAGTACGCTAATGATCAATTATACATATTCTAGTGAAACAGGTGCTAAAGGAAACCATATTTTTATTGGTTTAGAAATATTAGACAGTAACAACGATTACTACGCCTCGGTTTCTGGTGTAACACTACAAAATCAAACTTCAGGAGAAAATAAAGCAGGAAATGTTCAGCTTTTTGTTGGCAGTAGTAATCAATTATCAGAAAACTTACCAACAGGATATTATTATCAAGCGAGAGCTATTTTATATAAAAGTGGAAGTTGGTCAGAAAATGCATCGGCTGGGTATTGGAATACGCCGGCGCTAATACCTCAAGATACAAGTAATTATCAATTTAGTACCAATAAAATATCAAAAGGAGCAGATATTAGTTGGATGACGGAGATGGAATCTAAAGGCTATACTTGCAAAGATAATGCAGGAAATACCAAAGAATTATTTCCATTGTTAAAAGAATATCAATTAGATGCGGTACGATTAAGAGTTTGGGTAAATCCAGAAAATTCTCAGGCAAATGGATGGTGTGATATTGATGATTTGGTTAAAAAAGCGGAGTTAGCCAACGCGTTAAATATGGATATTATGATTTGTATTCATTATAGCGATTGGTGGGCAGACCCTGGTAATCAAAAAAAACCTGCAGCTTGGACTAGTTTTACCGTTGGACAATTAGAAACCGCAGTTGCAGATCATACTACAGAAATTTTAACAGCATTAAGTGCAAAAGGAATTACACCCAAATGGGTGCAAATAGGTAATGAAACGAGTAATGGTATGCTTTGGGATTCTGGTAAAGCTTCTACAAGTGGATTTACAAATTACGCCAAATTTATAAATGCGGACTCAAATGCAGTAAAAATATTTAACAATACGATTCAAACAATCCTTCATTTATCAGAAGGGAATAATAATAGTTTATTTCGATGGAATATAGATGGTTTAATCAACAATGGTTTAAATTTTAACAACATAGATGTTATTGGAATGTCTTTATATCCAGATACAGAAAGTTGGAAAACCATGGTAGATGACGCTTCTGCTGATGTGTTAGACTTAAAATCTCGCTACATCAAAGAAGTGATGATTGTAGAGGTTGGTTTTAGTGTAAATCAACCAAGTATTTCGCATCAGTTTTTAGTATATATGATAGAAAAAGCAAGAGAAGCCGGGGCTTTGGGAGTTTTTTATTGGGAACCGATTGCACACGGTGATTTTACTTCCTATTTAAAAGGAGCTTGGGATGAAGATGGAAGTCCGTCTATTGCCATGGGTGCTTTTATTGATGCAGCTACGTTAGATTTAGGAAGTTTTGAAATTGAAAAGAATCAATTATTTAATGTAAATCCAAATCCAAATCCAAGTACTAGCGTTATTACCATTAAAGCTTTTAAAAACAGTCTAACATCTGTGAAAATATTTGATATTTTGGGTAAGGAAATTAAAAGTATAAATGCAGAAGGTATTTTTAAAAGTATTGACGTATCAAATTTAAAAAAAGGAATCTATACCTTAAAAATAAATAATATAGAATCAATAAAGTTTTTAAAGAATTAAGTAAAATTTTTAGTTTTAAAAGTAAAGATTCATTTTTAATACTATGAAATATAAGCGTAACTTGTTTATGCTAAAACACATCCTAAGATGAAATTATTTTTCACCCTAATTTTAATCCTTTTTTTTACTATGACAAACGATGCTCAAACGAGTGATGTTATTTATTTATGGCCAGATAAAGTACCTGGGCAAATTGAAGTAAAACAGCGTCCTACGCAAAGTTCAAATAAAACTGGGAATGTTATCCGATTAAATGAAGTTACAAATCCTGCATTGATTGCGTATGAACCAAAGGCCTCAAATAATAACGGAGTAAGTATAATTATTTGTCCCGGTGGAGGTTATGGAATTCTCGCTATTGATTTAGAAGGATATGAAATAGCAGAATGGCTAAGTAAACTCGGTTATACTGCGTATGTTTTGCAATATCGAGTGCCAAATAAACGAAAAGAAGCATTGTATGATCTTCAAAGAGCCATAAAAGTTATCCGCAGTAAAGAGGTAGCATCTAGCTCGAATACTAAAAAGTTAGGAGTTATTGGTTTCTCTGCTGGAGGAAGTTTAAGTGCTCGTGCAAGTACCCGGTTTTCTGAAGAAAGTTATACTTTAATGGATGATATTGATACTATTTCAAGTCGACCTGATTTTGCTCTATTAATTTATCCGGCATATTTAGACGAAGGTGAGAATAGAAAATTATCTCCAGAATTATTAGTGAACCCTCAAACGCCACCCATGTTTATTTTCGCTACTGCGGATGACAAATATGGAAATAGTGCTCTAGTTATGACCACTGCGTTGAGAGACCATAAGCTGCCTGTTGAATTGCATTTATTACCAAAAGGAGGTCATGGATATGGAATCCGTTCGGGGAATATTGCAGCAGAAACTTGGCCTTCTTTAGCAGAGACTTGGCTACGGAATGAGGTTTTAAATAAATAATAAATTATTTAAAGAAGCATATTTTTAATAAAATAGCGCTTACTTTTCTATTTTAGAGACTTCTTCTTCGGTAACCATTTTATCATTCTCATTACCCCAGTTATTCGTAATATAATTCATAACATCGGCTACTTCGTCATCAGCTAATCCTAAAGCGGTCATATTGCCGTTATATTCTTTCCCATTGACAATAATTTTACCTTTTAGTCCGTATTTAATAGCTTTAATACTTTCTTTTCTTTTTTGCATAAGATAGTCCGACTTTGCTAATGGCGGAAAAACTCCTGCTACACCTTCTCCTGCCGGTAAGTGGCAAGACATACAAAAGTCCGAATAAATTTCGCTACCTCTTTTTATACTTTCCTTTAAAGGATCTTGTGATGTGTAGGTTTCTATTTTAGCTTCCGATGCTATTGAAAAATAGAAGAAAAATGCTGCTGTGAAAATAATTAATGTTTTCATTTTTTTAGTAGTTTATAAATTCCTTTTCCTTCTACTGCCATATAAATATAACCATCAGGAGCTTGAACTACGTTTCTAACACGTCCAATATTGTCATATAATTTTTCGCGTTTTACAACCTTATTATCTTTTATGATTAATCGCTCTAGGTATTGAAATTTCAAAGACCCAACAAGTAAATTTCCAGTCCAGTCAGGATACTTATCCGAAGAAACAATCACGAAGCCATTTGGTGCAATTGAAGGAACCCAGTAGAAAAGAGGTTCTTCCATGCCTTCTTTTTTAGTAAGTTCTGTAAATGAGGTTTTGTTATAATTAATACCATAAGAAATAATAGGCCAACCATAATTTTTACCCTTTTTTACAATATTAATTTCATCGCCTCCCATAGGGCCGTGTTCATGTTCCCAAATTTCACCAGTAATTGGGTCTATTGTTAATCCCTGCGGATTTCTGTGACCGTAACTATAAATGGCTGTTTTTGCATTTTTTACGTCTATAAATGGGTTGTCAGCCGGAATTGTTCCATCATCATTTAGACGGTAAATTTTACCACCATCTCTGGTTAAATCCTGCGGATTTTCATCACGATTTCCTCTTTCTCCAATTGAAAAATAGAGATATCCATGCTTGTCAAAGACAATACGTGAACCAAAATGTTGCCCTTTTGTTGAATTAATAGCTCCTTTGTATAATTTTTCAATAGTAACTAATTTATTTTCTTTGAGTTTTGCTCTAATTAATGCTGTGTTACCGCCTTTTCCTTCTCCTTCAGATGACGAATAGGTAATATAAAGCCAACCATTATTTTTATAATCTGGATGCAGTTTAATATCTAATAAACCACCTTGTCCACGAGCATAAACTTCTGGTACGTTTTTTATTTCAGTTTTTTTTCCATCTTTAAAGAGGTATAATTCTCCTGATTTTTCAGTAAAAATAATACCTCCATCAGGTAAAAAATCCATTCCCCAAGGGATGTTTAAATCCGGAATTATAAGTTCTGCCGTGTATTCTAAATCTTTATCGGCAATACCTATTGGTACTATTTCAGATTGAATTTGGCTTAACTCAGCTTCGGTTTGTGCAGCTGCAGATTGTGCAATAAATAATGCAACAAATACGTAATAAAATTTTCTCATATCCATGATTTCCAGTGCTAATTTACATTAAAAAAGATAACTTAAGTTCATCCCTGCATAATAATTTACAGGATTTCCAGGGTAATAATATCTGGGAGCACTGCCACCAAAGCCAGATGCATTTATTAAAATTTGAGAAGCATAAAATTCATTAAACACATTATTTACGCCCACAAACGTATTTAACTTCAGCTTTTTAGTAAGATTTGTTTGATACCCTATTTTTAGGTTTATTAGGTTGTAACTATCAGAATACAAGCTATTACTATCCGTAATTGGCATACTACTTACAAATTGATAATTAATGTTTCCGTAGAAACCAACTAAAGTTTGAAAATCTAGACCTGCATTAAATATATCAGAAGGAACACCTGTTAACTCATTTCCAGTAAAATCTTTAGTGTCATCAGTAAAATCTGTAAAGATATAATGGTTTAAGGTGTAGTTTAAAAACGTACTTATGGAGATTTTTTCTTGATCTAACCATTTATAATTAACGGCTAATTCTAGTCCGTCATGTTGCGTTTTTCCTGCATTGACGCCAATAAATTGGTCTTCCGCTGTTCTTCTAGGAACCAATAAATTTTTAACGTCTAGTCGATACATCGATGCGTTCAAATGAAATCTATTATTAAGGAAAGCTCCACGAGTTCCTATTTCGTAATTCCAGCCTGTTTCTGGTTTCATAGCTGTATTTATTTGTCCGTCTGGTAACAATGTTTCCTGGAGAGAAATAGGAGAGAAGCCATGACTTACACTCGAAAAAACACTTATTTGCTTATTTAACAAGTGAGAAACACCAAAATTAGGAGACACAATATCTTTATAATTATAGCTGCCAGACTGGTCTTGATTTTCTATAGAAACTGGAAATCTATCCTTTAAATTATAGGATGTTTTATTTAGATTTAAACCAATTGAAATCGTGGTTTTTTTAGAGATTTCATAATCTGCCTCGGCAAAAACGTTGTAATAATATCTACGTTCTTTGTAGTTAGATAATTGGTTTCCTTCAACACTTCCTGTATTTGGCGGAAAATCTTTATATAAATTTTCAAAAGTTCCGTAGGTATAGGTGTCATTAAATAGTTCTACGCCAAGCGTCCAATTAAATGAGTTTTTAAATAATAAGTCGTTTCCTAAAACTCTACTTCGGATGCCAATCGCATGTGTATTTTCTTTTAAAATATCAAAAGGTCTTGGTTCGTAAGCATCTCTAAAAGAAGTAAAAACACTTGTAACTTGTTTTAAACTAGAACTGTAATCGTGGTTCCATGAAATTCCAAAAATTCCATGTTGAGCATCTTCATAACCTTGAGCCTGTTTCCAAGTAAAAGCTGCAGATTCAGGATTATTTATAAAAGTATTTTCGTTAATTGAACTCGGGATAAATGCTTTTAAATCTACAAAACTAGCTAAAAAAGACACTTCATCTTTTTTAGAAATAAAATGGTTGGTGTTTAGTGTAATTGTTTGTCTATTATAATTATTGTTTTCACGATAGCCATCACTTTCCGTGTCGCTAAAAACAGCTCTAAAACTATTTTTAGATGTCCCGTAATTTGCATTGATAACACTTTTAACCAAACCAAAAGAACCCACAGTAAGTTGGCTATGAAAGCTAGATTCATTTAAAAAAGCATTTTGTGGTTTTAAGTGAATAACGCCACCAAGCCCTGCGCCATAAACACTTGATGCAGCTCCTTTAATAATTTCTAATTGAGAAATTGAAGCGAGTTCAAAATCTTCAATCGTAGTTTCGCCACTTCCATTTGTTAATGGAATATCTTTAAAATAAGCTCTAATTTTTGAGGTGCCGTAAAGATTTCTAGAACCAATACCTCTTATGGTAATTCGGTTTGTATTTAACGCACCACTTTGCATAAAAACGCCAGGAGTTCTATTTAAAATAGGTGCAAAATCGGTATTGTTATAGCGTGCAATGTCATCCGAAGAAATAATGTTGATGGCATTGGTTGCTTTTTTTAGTTTTTTGGGTATTTGATTCGCATTAATAATAATCTCATTTAATTCATTAGGGTTTATACTAAGTTGAATAATATAATACTGCTCTTTCTTTAATTCAATCTTTTTTTCAAAATAGCCTTCTTTTCGGAATGTGTATGTTCCAGTATCTAAATTTTGAAACGTGCCATTTAAATTAGCATTGATACTAATGCCTGTTTTAAAATTAGTGATTAGAGTAGAACCCAAAGGTATATTTGCATCACTGTCAATAATTTTTCCGCTTATTTTTGACTGACCTAAGCTTGTTAAAATATTCAAAGACAAGATAAAAAGGAGGTATATATGTTTAAATGTTTGTTGCATACTGCATATTTGGTCGCAAAAGTATTCATTTTTTATAGATGAAAATTCAAACAAAAATAATTCGTTCGATAAATTTTCGTAAATTTGTTTTTAATATGAAACAAGTTTCACATAAAATAATGTCAATTTTAATGGCTTTTGTAGTCTTATTTTCTACAATGTCGTTCACTATTGATATGCATTTTTGTGGCGATACCTTGGTTGAAACGGCCGTTTTTCATAAAGCAAAAGGTTGCGGAATGGAAATGCAAAAGCCTTCAACTAACGACTGTGAGATGACTAAAAAGAATTGTTGTAAAGACGAACAATTAGTGGTCGATGGTCAAGATGAATTGCATTTATCCGTTGATCAAGTTACTTTTAATCAACAATTATTCATCGCTTCATTTGTATATACGTATCGTACTCTTTTTGAAGGTTCAGATAAAAATGTAACTTCTTATGCAGCATACAAATCACCACTCGTCATACGACAACTCTATAAGTTAGACGAGACCTATTTAATTTGATTTTTTAAACAATAGACTGTTTTATCCATTGATTAATTTCATTGGGATGATTTCTTGTATTCGGTAATTTTTTCAACACCAATGTCTAATTGTTTAATAATCAAACCTAATGCTAAATAAAAGCATCAAATTTTTAATAGAAAATAAACTTGTAGCGGTTTTAGTGCTTGTCCTTTTTGTAGGATGGGGAACTGTGAATGCACCTTTTAATTGGGATACTGGGTTTTTACCAAGCAATCCTGTAGCTGTAGATGCAATACCAGATATTGGAGAAAATCAACAAATTGTCTATACCAAATGGGACGGTCGTTCGCCACAAGATATAGAAGACCAAATTACCTACCCTTTAACAACTTCTTTACTCGGAATTCCCGGAGTAAAAACCATCCGTAGTTCTTCTATGTTTGGATTTTCTAGTATTTATATCATTTTTGAAGAAGACATTGAGTTTTATTGGAGTCGTAGTAGAATTCTAGAAAAACTAAATTCTTTACCAAGCGGATTATTACCTGAAGGAGTAAATCCATCATTAGGTCCGGATGCAACAGGTTTAGGGCAAATATTTTGGTACACATTAGAAGGTCGTGATGAAAGTGGAAACGTAACTGGTGGTTGGGATTTACAAGAATTGCGAAGCATTCAAGATTATTATGTAAAATATGCACTTTCTTCTGCAAGTGGCGTTTCTGAAGTGGCTTCTATTGGAGGTTATGTTCAAGAATATCAAGTTGATGTTAATCCGGAATTAATGCGTCAATATAATATTGGTTTAAACCAAGTTGTAAAAGCGGTTAAAGAAAGTAATAAAGATATTGGTGCGCAAACGTTAGAAATAAATCAAGCAGAATATTTAGTGCGTGGTTTAGGGTATGTAAAATCAGTTGAGGATATTGAAAACGCCGTGGTTACTTCAGAGGATTTTATATCCATCAAAATAAAAGACATTGGTAAAGTATCTTTAGGCCCGGCAACTCGAAGAGGAATTTTAGACAAAGAAGGTGCAGAGGTTGTGGGTGCGGTTGTGGTGGCAAGATATGGGGCAAACCCGATGGAAGTTATCAACAATGTAAAAGAAAAAATCAACGAATTAAGTGCAGGTTTGCCTTCAAAAGTATTGGCAGACGGTCGAACTTCGCGAGTAACCATTGTTCCTTTTTATGACAGATCAGAACTGATTCAAGAAACTTTAGGAACTTTAAATGAAGCGTTAATTTTAGAAATTTTAATTACTTTTTTAGTAATTATTGTGATGGTTTTTAACCTTCGTGCATCTATATTAATATCAGGATTATTACCTGTTGCGGTTTTAATGGTATTTATTGCGATGAAACTTTTTGGAGTTGATGCAAATATTGTGGCACTTTCAGGAATCGCAATTGCCATTGGAACCATGGTTGATGTTGGCGTCATACTTTCAGAAAATATTATTCGTCATATTGATGAAGATGATAAAAAACTACCTATAAATACCATCGTATACAATGCTACGGCAGAAGTTTCTGGTGCGATTGTAACAGCAGTAATGACAACGATTATTAGTTTCATTCCAGTTTTTACAATGATTGGTGCAGAAGGTAAATTATTTAGACCTCTAGCATTTACAAAAACCTTTGCATTAGCAGCAGCATTATTTATAGCGCTATTTTTAATTCCGCCTTTTGCTGCTTCTATATTCAAAAAAGTGAGCATCAGAAAAACAACGAGTTTTGTTTTAAACGGATTGTTAGTAGTTCTGGGAATTATAAGTATGTTTTTAGGCTATTGGATTGGAATTTTATTAATTAGTTACGGAACTGTAGCGTTTTTAAAAATGCAGGACAAGCTTACTGATAAAAGAGCTAATCTTATTAATATTATAGCATCTTCACTGGCAATTGTATTTCTATTAGCTGAGTATTGGAGACCACTTGGAGTAGATAAAAGCATTGCCTTAAATTTGATTTTTGTTTGTATTATCTGCTTTGGATTGTTGGGTATTTTTATGCTATTTCAGCATTATTACACTAAGATTTTAAAATGGGCACTAGAAAATAGAGTGCTATTTTTAACGATTCCTGCTTCCTTATTAGTTTTTGGTTTTTATATCATGAAGAATACAGGCAAGGAATTTATGCCCTCATTAAACGAAGGTTCATTTTTGTTGATGCCTACGTCGATGCCACATTCTGGTATAGAAGAGAATAAACGAGTTTTACAACAATTGGACATGGCGGTAGCTAGTATTCCGGAGATAGAAACCGTTGTTGGTAAAGCGGGTAGAACCGAATCGGCTTTAGATCCTGCGCCAATATCTATGTACGAAAATATGATTCAGTATAAACCTGAATATATGTTGAATGTAAATGGAGAACGTCAACGATATAAAGTGAATGATGAAGGTAAATATGTATTAAAAAACGGAATGTCCTTGCCAACTGAACCTCGTGAAGCATGGCAATCTGTGGATGCTAAAAAACAACTTATTCCAGATAACGATGGTGAATTCTACCGAAACTGGAGACCAGAAATTCAATCACCAGATGATATTTGGAACGAAATTATAAGAGTTACCAAGTTACCAGGAGTTACTTCTGCCCCAAAATTACAACCTATCGAAACGAGATTGGTAATGTTGCAAACAGGAATGCGTGCACCAATGGGAATCAAAGTAAAAGGGCAAGATTTAAAACAAATTGAAGCTTTTGGGGTTCAATTAGAAACGATTTTAAAACAATCCGAAGGTGTTAAAGAAGAAGCCGTTTTTGCAGACCGAATTGTAGGGAAACCGTATTTACTAATTGATATTGATAGAGAAAAAATAGCGCGTTATGGCATTTCGATACAAGATGTACAAGATGTTTTAAAAGTGGCTGTTGGCGGAATGATTTTAACCCAAACCGTTGAAGGAAGAGAACGTTATGGTGTAAGAGTTCGATACCCAAGAGAATTGCGTAATAATCCAGATGATTTAAAAAACATCTATATTCCGGTGGGTAAAGGAAGTCCGGTGCCATTGAGCGAATTGGCAACCATCCGTTATGAAAAAGGTCCACAAGTTATTAAAAGTGAAGACACTTTTTTGGTTGGCTATGTGTTATTTGACAAGTTAGATGGTTTTGCAGAAGTAAATGTAGTTGAAACTGCACAAGCACTAATTCAGCAAAAAATTGCATCAGGAGAACTAATTGTACCAAAAGGGATCAGTTATAAATTTACAGGAACATATGAAAATCAACTTAGAGCAGAAAAAACGTTGTCAGTGGTGGTTCCTTTAGCGTTATTAATCATCTTTTTAATTCTGTATTTTCAATTCCGATCTGTATCAACATCCCTAATGATTTTTACAGGAATATCGGTTGCGTTTGCAGGAGGTTTTATTATGATGTGGTTGTATGGTCAAGAATGGTTTTTGAATTTTAGTTTTTTCGGAGAAAACTTACGAGACCTTTTTAACATGAAAACGATTAATTTAAGTGTCGCAGTTTGGGTTGGTTTTATTGCGCTGTTTGGAATTGCTACGGATGATGGTGTGGTGATGGCAACATACTTAACGCAAACTTTTGATAAAAATGATCCAACAGATACATCAGAAATTAGAAAATCAACATTAGAAGCGGCATCAAAACGAATTAGACCTTGTTTAATGACTACAGTTACCACCGTTTTAGCATTGCTGCCAGTATTAACTTCAACAGGTAGAGGAAGTGATATTATGATTCCGATGGCAATTCCGATTTTTGGAGGAATGATCATCGATATTACTTCTTATTTTATTGTGCCTGTTTTGTTTAGCTGGAAGAAAGAATTTATAGCGAAAAGAAAATTAAAAAATGAAGCTCAACCAATTTCTATTAAATCATAAAACGGATGAAATCATATATAAAAATTAGTAGTATCCTTTGTTTTATACTGTTTATTTCAAAGGTTCAAAGTCAGCAATTAGAAACATTTATTGTCGAAGCATTGGCAAACAATCCTGAAATTCAAAAGTTTGAACTGCAATATAGTATTGCCTCTGAAAAAGTAAACGAAGTAAATACCTTGCCAAATACAGAATTTGGTGTTGGCTATTTTGTAAGCGAACCAGAAACACGAACAGGAGCTCAGCGTTTTAGAGTGTCGGCAAAACAGATGTTGCCTTGGTTTGGCAATGTTACGGCAAGGGAGAATTATGTGAGTTCTTTGGCGGATGCAAAATATGAAGACATCGTCATTGCTAAAAGAAAACTGATGGTTTCGGTTTCACAATCGTATTATAATTTATACGCGAATAAAGCGAAGCAGCACGTATTATCAGAAAACATAAAATTATTGGAAACCTACGAAACATTGGCATTAACTTCTGTTGAAGTCGGCAAAGCATCTGCAGTAGATGTATTGCGTTTGCAAATGCGTCAAAATGAAATGCAACAATTATTGGATGTTTTGAGTCAGCAATATTTAGCAGAACAAACTGCTTTTAATAATTTATTGAATAGAGAAAATACGGTTGCTGTTAGTCTTATTTCTGAATTAAATATTCCTTCGGATGATTTTGAAATTATTAGTGAAAATTTAGCATTACATCCAGAATTGTTGAAATATGATAAACGCTATCAATCCGTAGAAAAATCTGAATTACTCAATCAAAAAGAAAGTAGCCCTATGATTGGTTTTGGATTGGATTATATCAACGTTGAAAAACGACCAGCTATGAGTTTTAGCGATAACGGTAAGGATATTGTAATGCCAACGGTGTCAATTTCTATCCCAATTTTTAATAATAAATACAGATCCCAAACCAAGCAAAACGAGTTGCAACAAAAAGAAATTTTGGCACAAAAAAGTGAACGCTTAAATACTTTAGAAACACTTTTAGACAAAGCGAAAAAAGACAGGATTTCTGCAAGAATAAGTTATTCAACTCAGGCTAAAAATTTACAACAAGCTAAAAACGCAGAGGAAATTTTACTAAAAAGTTATGAAACAGGGACGATTGATTTTAAGGATGTTTTGGATATTCAGGAATTACAATTAAAGTTTGAAATGAATCAAATAGAATCTTTGAAAGCCTATTATGAGCAAACAACAATTATTAACTATTTAACGCAGTACTAATGATCAAAGACTTTTACATAAAAAATATGGTTTGTGATCGTTGTATAAAAGTGCTCAAAAATGAAATTGAAGCGCAACAAATTGTAATAAAAGAAATTGAACTTGGTCGCATACAACTAAATATTCAAAATGATAACGAATTAGATGAATTCGAGAAGATTATTACAAGCAACGGTTTTGAAGTAATTAATAATGTAGAGGAAAAAATAACTGAAAAAGTTAAAATAGACCTCATTAAAATAGTAAGTAAGCTACCGCTTGATTTGAAAGAGAATTTATCAACTCATCTTGCTGAAACAATGCATCAAGACTATTCGAAAGTAAGTAAAGTATTTTCATCAACTGAAGGAATGACCATTGAAAAATACTTTATAAAGCTAAAGATTGAGAAAGTGAAGGAATTAATTGAAGCGCAAGAAAAAAACTTTACTGAGATAAGTCAGTTTTTAGATTATAGTAATATGAACCATTTGAGTAAGCAATTTAAAATAGAAACAGGAATGAGCCTCACAGATTATAAATTATTACAAAATAAAGGTAGAAACCCTTTAGACCAAATTATATAGATGATATCCATAATTAGAATAAAGAATTAAGTAGTAGAATACCAACTTTGCACAAGATAAATATAAAACGAAAATTCTCATCCTAAAGGATGATTTAAGAATCGCTTATTTACAGTCTTAAGAATACAGATATTCTATCAGCAATTAAAAATAATTAATTTTAAATATGATGAAACACACTTATAACATACACGGAATGACATGCAATGGATGTAGAAGTCATGTTGAAGAAATACTCTCTAAAGTAAAAGGTGTTTCTAAAGCGATCGTTAATTTAGAAAAAGCAGAAGCAACTATCGAAATGGAATCACATATTTCACTAGAAACTTTTCAAGAAGCGCTAAAAAATGACGGAGCTAGTTACAGTATCTATAAATTGGGAGAACATCATCCTGTTAAAGAAAAGAAAGAAGAGAAATCAAAAGGCAAAGGAACGGGAACATTTTATTGTCCGATGCATTGCGAAGGTGAAAAAACCTATAACAAAGCAGGCGATTGTAAAGTATGCGGAATGGATTTGGTCGAAGAAAGAAGTATTTCTTTTTCTAGCAACCAGTTTACATGTCCGATGCACCCTGAGGTTATAAAAGACGAACCCGGTGCTTGTCCTATTTGCGGAATGGATTTAATTCCGTTAGAGGCAGATGCATCCGAAGAAGATAAAACCTATAAAAAGCTACTAAAAAAGTTTTGGGTTGCAGTTACCTTTACGGTTCCAATATTTCTTTTGGCAATGTCTGAAATGATCGAAAACAATCCATTATATGACATTTTAGCCCAAAAAAATTGGAATTGGATTCAGTTTGTATTATCAATTCCTGTTGTATTTTTTGCAACTTGGATGTTTTTTAAACGTGCTTGGACATCCATAAAAACAATGAACCTTAATATGTTCACATTAATAGGTATAGGTTCGGGAATTGCTTGGCTTTTTAGTGTCTTTGCAATGTTGTTTCCAGAGGTGTTTCCAGCAGATTTTAAAACGGCGGATGGCAATGTGTTTGTCTATTTTGAAGCAACAACTGTCATTCTTACTTTAGTATTATTAGGACAATTGTTAGAAGCAAGAGCACACAGTCAAACAAGTGGCGCTATCAAAGAATTGCTAAAATTAGTACCAGCAACAGCAACATTAGTTGCAGAGGGCGAAGACAAAGTAATTGCCATTGATAAAATTGAAAAGGGCAATTTGTTGCGTGTAAAACCAGGAGAAAAAATTCCTGTGGATGGCAGTATTGTTGAAGGACAAAGTAGTATAGATGAATCTATGATAACTGGAGAGCCTATTCCTGTAGATAAAGGGGTGGACGATAAAGTGAGTTCAGGAACTATCAATGGTACGAAATCATTTGTAATGAAAGCTGAGAAGGTAGGCTCAGAAACCTTACTTTCTCAAATTATTGATATGGTAAATACAGCAAGTCGTTCTAAAGCTCCGATTCAAAAATTAGCAGATAGAATTGCTAAATACTTTGTTCCTTCGGTATTTTTAGCTTCTGTTATAACATTTAGTACTTGGGCGATATTTGGTCCAGAACCAGCCTATGTTTTTGCGTTTGTAAATGCAATTGCGGTATTAATTATTGCCTGTCCTTGTGCTTTAGGTTTAGCAACGCCAATGTCTGTGATGGTTGGTGTTGGAAGAGGTGCACAATCTGGAGTTTTGATTAAAAATGCAGAAGCATTAGAAAAAATGAATAAAGTTGATACGCTAATTGTCGATAAAACAGGAACGATTACAGAAGGAAAACCATCCGTAGAAAAAGTAATATCAGTAAATGAAGAAATAGAGGAAACAACTTTACTTCAATACATTGCCTCTTTAAATCAATATAGTGAGCACCCGTTGGCGGAGGCAATTGTAAACTATGGCAAATCAAAAAACATTACAATTACTAAAGTTGATGATTTTGAAGCAGTTGCAGGAAAAGGAGTTATTGGTACTGTTGAAAGTAAAAAAATAACTTTAGGAAATGCTAAATTATTGGAACAATTCGCTATTGCTATTTCAGAAAGTTTAGCGACCAAGGTATTGGCAGAGCAAGAGCAAGGTAAAACGGTTTCATACATCACAATTGATAACGAAGCCCAAGGTTATGTTGCTATTTTTGACGCTATAAAAGCAACCAGTGTAAAAGCGATTAAAGAACTACAAGACAACGGTGTTGAAGTAATTATGTTAACTGGTGATAATAAAAACACTGCAAAATCCGTTGCTGAGCAATTAAATCTTAAACATTATAAAGCAGAATGTTTACCAGAAGATAAATTGAATGAAATAAAAAAACTTCAAGAAGAAGGTAAAGTCGTTGCCATGGCAGGAGATGGTATAAATGATGCACCCGCTTTAGCACAATCAGATGTTGGTATTGCTATGGGAACAGGAACAGATGTGGCTATTGAAAGCGCATCTATAACTTTGGTGAAAGGTGATTTACAGGGTATTGTAAAAGCTAAAAAGTTAAGTCATGGTGTTGTTAAAAATATAAAGCAGAACCTATTTTTTGCTTTTGTATACAACGTATTGGGAGTACCAATTGCAGCAGGAGTTTTATACCCAATATTTGGATTGTTATTATCACCAATGATTGCAGCATTGGCAATGAGTTTTAGTTCGGTATCAGTAATAGTAAACGCACTGAGGTTAAGAAATATTAAAATATAAGTATATAATCATGAAGAAAATAATAGTAGTAATTGCATTAACAGTATCAGTTTTAAGCTGTAAAAAGGAAACAAGGGAAATAGATGTTAAAGAAAAGAATGTTACAACAATTAAAAAAGATGAGATGCCTAAAAAGAAGGTTTTAAGTCCGCATGCAACTGCAATGGCAATGATTGGAGACGCTCATATTCATATTGATTATTCTTCACCTGGCGTTAGAGATAGAATCATTTTTGGAGGTTTACTATCTTATGATATGGTTTGGCAAGCAGGAGCGCACAACGCAACTTGGCTAGAAACAAACCAAGATTTAATTATTGATGGTAAAACACTTCCTGCAGGTAAATATGGTTTTTTTACAATTCCTTCAAAAAAGGAGTGGACCATCATTTTTAATACCAATTGGGATCAACACGGAAAAGATGACTATGATGAAAAAGAGGATGTTTTACGATTTAAAGTTAAATCAATTCTTTCTGAAACAACAACAGAACATTTAGAATATAAAGTGAAAAAGACAACTGATACCCAAGGTTCAATTTCATTGGCTTGGGAAAAAGTTTTGATTGATTTTAATTTTATAGTACAGCAATGATAAAACAATTAGAAAATGAAAAATAAAAAAACAATAATTTATATTGGTATTCTTGCCGTTGGTATTTTATTCGGTTGGATCCTTTTTGGGAATTCATCCGAAGAAAAAACAGTGCATAGTCACACTGAAATGTCAGAAACTAATAAAATGTGGACCTGTTCTATGCACCCACAGATTATGCAGCCAGAAGCAGGCGATTGCCCTATTTGTGGTATGGATTTAATTCCTGCAGAAACGAGTGCAGACGGATTAATGGCAGACCAATTTAAGCTAACTAAAAATGCAATGGCTTTGGCAAATATTGAAACTTCTATAGTTGGTGCGGGTGAAATTGAAAATTCAGCCATAAAGTTATCTGGCAAAATTGTGCCAAATGAAGAAGCAAATACGGTTCAAGTGAGTTATTTTTCTGGAAGAATCGAGCAATTAAATGTTAGTTTTACAGGTGAAGAAATTCGCAAAGGGCAATTGTTGGCGACTATTTATTCACCAGAACTATATGCTGCACAACAAGAATTAATTACAGCAGTGTCTTTAAAAGAATCGCAACCTGCACTATACAAAGCGGTGCGTAATAAACTAAAAATATGGAAACTTTCTGAAAATCAGATTCAGCAGATTGAAACATCCGGAAAAGTAAAAGAAAATTTTCCTGTTTATGCAACAGTTTCGGGTACTGTGTCAGAAAAACTAGTAGCACAAGGCGAATCAATTAAACAAGGTCAGCCTTTGCTTAAAATTGCAAATTTAAATACCGTTTGGGCTAATTTTGATGTGTATGAAAATCAAATTGATTTATTTAAAAAAGGTCAGGAGATTTCCATCACTTCTAAAGCTTATGTTGATAAGGAGTTTAAGGCTACAGTAGCTTTTATTGATCCTGTTTTAGATACTAGAACAAGAACTGTAAAGTTGAGAGTGGTATTAAACAACACAGCAGGTTTTTTAAAACCAGGAATGTTTGTTGAAGGCTATATTAAAGGAATGATCTCTAGCAAAGAGGAGGTTTTAACAATCCCAGCTTCCGCAGTATTATGGACAGGTAAACGCTCTGTGGTGTATTTGAAAGCAAATTCAAATGCCCCTATTTTTCAAATGCTTGAAGTTACTTTAGGAAATAAAGTTGGTGATTTTTATGAAATAGTAGAAGGATTAAAAGCTGGCGATGAAATTGTAACAAATGGTACATTTACAGTGGATGCTGCTGCACAATTGCAAGGTAAAAAGTCGATGATGAATAAAGAAAGAGGAAAAATTGCAGCAGGTCATGAAGGCCATCTTGGAATGAAAGAAATGACTTCGGTAAAAAATGAGAATCATTTGAATATGAATGAAAGAAAGACTGTTTCAAAGGATTTTCAAAATCAATTAAAAGCGGTATTTAATGAGTATATTAAACTGAAAGATGCTTTGGTAAAAGAAGATTCAAAAAACGGAATATCAGCATCAAAAAAACTTTTAGATAATTTGTCTAAAGTTGATATGAAATTATTAGAAAATAAAGAGGTACATAACCATTGGATATCTTTAGCAAAAGAAATAAAAACGGCGTCAACTTCAATTTCAAACACATCAAACATTAAAGAGCAAAGAAATCATTTCAATGATTTATCATCAAATTTAGCAAATGCTTTAGAGGTATTTGGAATTAATGAAAAGGTCTATCATCAATTTTGTCCCATGGCCGATGCCAACAAAGGTGGCTACTGGTTAAGTATAGAAGAAAAAGTAATCAATCCGTATTTTGGCGATGCAATGCTTACCTGCGGAGAAGTGAAACAAATAATAGAATAATAATAATTAAATTTAAAACAATGAAAAAAGTAATTTTAAGTGTAGCTGTAATTGCTGCTTTGGCATTTACAAGCTGCAAAAACGAGGCTAAAAATGAAGCAAAAACGGAAACTACAGAGATGTCTAAAAATATGGCAATGGCTGATATTTCTTTTGGAGTGAGAGGTAATTGTGGCATGTGTAAAGCCACCATCGAAAAAGCAGCAAATGCTGTTGAAGGGGTTTCTAAAGCAACATGGAGTGTAGATGAAAAGAAAGTTGATGTTTCTTTTGATGATAGCAAAACAGATGCAATGTCAATTCATACTGCAATTGCAGCGTCTGGTTATGATACAGAAAAAGTGTCAGGAAGCGAAGAAGCGTATGAAAATTTACCAGGTTGTTGCAAATACGATCATGCAATGAAAATGAGTTTGACTGCTAAATAGTATAAATTATAAAAGCAAAAAATTTAGACATCAAAGTTTTGAGCTTATTTTAAACTATCAAAGGGTAACCAGAAATGATTACTCTTTTTTTAGGCACTAAATTTTTGTGGTAATTTAATTTTGTCTTAAGGTCATTTAGTTTAAAAGCAGTTTATTATATTGTCCTCTTAAATTTAACCTGTTTTAAAAGCAGAAAATATAGTTTGTGTTTTGAACTTGTAAGAGATATTATTTTACAATTGATGAAATAAAAAGAGGTTAGTTAATGGAAATTAATTACAACAAGAACGCGTGATTTCTTAAAAAATTATTAAGGTCCAACACTTGAAAAAGAAGGTTTAAGTGATAAAAACATTGTTGTTTGGGATCATAATAGAGATTTAATTTCAGAAAGAGCAAACACTATTTTTGAAGATCCAGAAGCATCAAAATATGCTTGGGGAATAGGTTTTCACTGGTATGAAACTTGGACAGGTGGTTTGCCTAAATATGATAATTTTAAAAATATAAATGAATCTTTTCCATCAAAAAATATGCTTTTTACAGAAGGTTGTGTAGAGGGATTTGATTCAGAAAAGTTACAGTTTTGGCCAAATGCAGAACGTTATGGAAATTCTATGATAAATGATTATAATAGCGGAGTTGTTGGTTGGACAGATTGGAATATTTTATTAGATGAAAGAGGTGGTCCTAATCACGTTCAGAATTTTTGCTTTGCACCCATTCACGCAAATACAAAAACAGGCGAATTAATATACACACCAACTTATTATTATATTGGTCATTTTTCGAAATTTATAAAACCGGGTGCTTTACGAGTAAGCACAACAACAAGTAGAAGTGTCATTGAAAGTACTTCCTTTAAAAATAAAGACGGAAAAATTGTAACAGTAGTTATGAATAAAACGGATACTAAAATTGAATATAAATTGACCATTGGTAGCAGTGAAACCATAGTAGAAATCGCTCCACGTGCAATGCAAACATTAATTTACTAAACTTACTTTTTTTAAATTTAACATTGATTATGAATAATAAGAACTACACTATTTTTATAAGTTTTATAGTGGCATTAGGAGGTTTCCTTTTTGGTTTTGATGCAGGAATTATTTCTGGAGTGATGTCTTTTGCGGGCCCTGAATTTAATTTAAGTGAACTGCAATCTGGTTGGGTTGTAAGTGCTCCTTCATTTGCCGCGATGTTTGCAATGTTATTTTCAGGAAGAATAAGTGATAGTATAGGAAGAAAAAAAACCCTCATTTTTGTAGCTTTTCTATATGCAATTTCAGCTTTATTGTCTGCAATTGCACCTTCTTATGAAATGCTTTATATCGCAAGAATGATTGGAGGCTTGGCATTTGGAGCTGCTTTGGTGTTAGCGCCAATTTATATTGCAGAAATTTCGACAGCAGAAAATAGGGGGAAGTTAGTTTCATTGCAACAACTAAATATTGTTTTTGGTTTTTTTGCAGCTTTTTTAAGTAACTACTTTTTCAATAAATACAATACATTAGCTAGCTCATTTTTAACAGATGAAACTGTTTGGAGATGGATGTTGGGTGTAGAGTTAATTCCTGCAGTATGCTATTTTGTTTTATTATTTTTTGTTCCTAAAAGTCCACGTTGGTTGTACTTAAAAGAAAATTTTGAAGAAGCAGAAAAAGTTTTAAATCAGATTCATGGTGCAGAAAGAGGCGGTATAGAAATAGCTGCCATAGAAAAAAATATACATGCTGATAAAAATAAATCGGATTTAAAAATAAAAGATTTATTAAAACCATCCCTGCGTTTTATTTTAGTAATTGGTTTAGTTGTGGGAGTTCTTCAGCAGATTACGGGTATCAACGCAGTCTATTTTTATGCAACGTCTATATTTAAGCAAACTGGTATTGGAACGGATGCTGCTTTTTCATCAGGAGTTTTATTAAGTACTATATCTGTAATTTTCACTTTTGTTGCAATCTATTTAATTGATAGAATGGGCAGAAGACCTTTGTTATTGATTGGTACAGCAGGTATTTCTGTAAGTTTATTGTTATGTGCTTACAGTTTTAAGAATGCAACATATCAATTATCCGCAGAAAAAATTAATCAATTTGAGTTTGTAGAATCTCAGAAATTACTGCCATTTGCAGCTAAAATTTATGAGAACGATCTTGATTTTAAAAACGAAATAAAATCAGTTTTAGGAAATCAAGTATATAGTAAAAACGATGGCGAAATTTTAGAGGCTGCCACGAATATAAATGCGAATCTAGTTTTAATAGGAATTTTAGGTTTTATTGCATGTTTTGCATTTTCATTGGGCCCAGTAATGTGGGTGTTGTTATCAGAATTATATCCTATAAAATATAGAGGAATTGCTATTGGTGTTATTGCGTTTATCAATTCGTTAATAAGTTCTATTGTACAATTAGTTTTTCCATGGGAAATCTCTAATTTAGGAAATGCATTAACTTTCTTTTTGTTTGGTGCGATTGCCTTCATTGGCTTTTTTGTGATGTTAAAAATAGTGCCAGAAACCAAAGGGAAATCTTTGGAAGAGTTAGAAAGGGAGTTGGTTAAAGATTAGAAAAATAAAACATCCTGAGGGTCTGTCGCGAAATAACCTGTACATCTATACTTGTTCTTTTGCTATTTTCTTTGTTATAAAATATTCAAGTAACTAATGCTATTATCACATTTTGTGCCTTGAAAAATAACAAAATTACTTCGCATATTTTGTACACTTTATTTCGTGACGGACCCTAAGACAACTTTTAGGGAACAATCTAGATACTTTTTCAATTTAGACACAACTTTTAAGATTGAATCTTGAAATAGTGTATATTTATATCTCGTTATATAAATATGAATAAACTATTCTTTTTTTCTTTTTTGTGTTCTTTATAACCAATATATACTCGCAAAAAGATTCTTTACAATTAGGCGATAGCTATGCCGATGATCAAATTTATGCAGCTATTACATATGCACAATTTAGTAATCAGCCTTCAAGTATTGCAAGGAGTAGATTTTCTTACGCACTATCAACCGGTTTTTTAAAAGATTTTATCCTTAATAAAAAAGGTACTATTTCATTTGCGGCCGGAGTTGGTTATGGGTATGACTTTTTTAACCACGAATTAAAAGTATCAGAAACGAACAATAATACATTTTTTGATACATCAGCAAATACGAGTTCTAATGTTTTTAAAGCGCATAATTTAGAGTTTCCTTTAGAAATTAGGTGGAGAACCTCGAATGCCAAGAAATACGATTTTTGGCGAATTTACACAGGTATAAAGTTTTTATATAATATATCTAATACTTTTCAGTTTACAGAAAATGCCACAGATTTTAAGTATAAAAATGTTTCTGCATATCGAAAATTACAATATGGTTTAACATTTTCTGCAGGTTATACAGAGTTTAACGCGTACCTTTTTTATAGTTTAACTCCTGTTTTTGAGAACGCAACCATTAACGGGGAAAACATCAATACTCAAATCTTAAAGTTTGGATTGATTTTCTATATTCTATAAAAGATAGAACATACTTAAAGAAGATAAAATTCCTATAAAAAAACCAATGTAAATTTCTTTAGTTGTGTGTGCTTTTAGATTTAAGCGAGCACTTGCTAATAAACCTGCAACTAAAAATAGGAGTATTATTACAATTAAAAAAGATTGAGAATAGAGATTGCTTAAAATCATAAAAAAACCTATCGGAATTCCCAATGAAAATAAGTGTATACTGGCTCTTACTTTAAAATAGAACAGCGTATAAATAAGGAACAAGCCCAAAGATGTTGAATAAAAAAGTAAGCCTAAATCTTTTAAATTTGCAATAGTATTTAAAGTGTTTCCTAGTGCATAGAATAAGGTAATCATCAAAGCAAGAGGTAATTTACGGTCTTTTATGTTTTCTGTTTGATAACTTTTTATGATTTTTAATTTTTTTAAAAAAACTAGAATCAACAAAGGAATTAAATAAGTTACTAAAAAAATTAGACTTAAAATAGTGAGTTTTTGATTGCTTATAAAGTTATTTGGAATCAATAAAAAATACAACATTACTCCAATTGTAGGAATCACAATTGGATGTAAAATTACAGATAAGAATTTATAAAAACGCACTAAATTTCTTTTCTTAAACGTGCCACAGGTATATCTAATTGCTCACGATATTTTGCAATAGTTCTTCTTGCTATCGGATATCCTTTTTCTTTTAAAATTGCCGCTAATTTCTCATCAGTCAGAGGTTTTTTCTTGTTTTCTTCAGTAATAACGGTCTCTAAAATTTTCTTAATTTCTTTGGTTGATACATCTTCTCCTTGGTCATTCTTCATAGATTCCGAAAAGAATTCTTTAATTAATTTTGTGCCATAAGGTGTAGAAACGTATTTACTATTGGCAACTCTGGAAACCGTGGAAACGTCCATTTTTATTTGATCTGCAATATCTTTTAAAATCATTGGTTTCAACTTGAGTTCGTCACCAGTTAAAAAGTAGTCGTATTGATACTGCATAATCGAATTCATAGTAACTAAAAGTGTTTGCTGACGTTGCTTTATAGCGTCAATAAACCACTTTGCAGAATCTAGTTTTTGTTTGATAAAAAACACGGCATCTTTTTGAGATTTACTTTTTACAGTAGATTCTTGATACCCTTTTAGCATATTGTTATATTCCCTAGAAATCTGCATTTCGGGCGCATTTCTTGAGTTTAAAGTTAAATCTAATTCGCCATCTAGAATTTTTATCGAAAAATCAGGAACAATTTGTTCTGCAAATTTATTATTACCAGCGTATGAACTTCCAGGTTTTGGATTTAATTTAGATATTTCTGTGTTCACTTCTTTTAATTCGACTTCAGAAATACTATACTTTTCTTGAAGTTTTTTGTAATGTTTTTTTACAAAATGATCGAAGGCATTTTCTAAAATATCGATCGCTAAGCTTCTAATTTTATTTTTATCTTTCGCTTTTAATTGTATAACTAAACATTCTTTTAAATCTCTTGCGCCAACACCAATTGGATCTAAATTCTGAACCACTTTTCTCAAAACAGCCAGCACCTTTTCTTCGGATGTAAAGACGTTTTCGGAAAAAGCTAAATCATCTACTAAATCAATAATTTCTCTTCTAATATAGCCGCTATCGTCAATACTACCGACTAGGAATTCTGCAATTGCACGTTCTTCATCATTAAAATTAAACGTATTTAATTGATCTTTTAAAGACTGATGAAAACTTGTTCCTGCTGCATAAGGCACATTTTTTTCTTCATCATCCGCAGAATAATTATTGGCTTGCGTTTTATAACTTGGTGTTTCATCATCACTCAAATACTCATCAATATTAATATCGTCTGCGTCAATTTTTTCATTGCCATCATCATTGTCATCAAATTCATTAGACAAATCATCATCAATAGAATCAGAATCTTCTTTACCTGTATCCAATGCCGGATTTTCTTCAATTTCTTGTTTCAAACGTTCTTCAAAAGCTTGTGTAGGCAATTGAATTAACTTCATCAACTGTATTTGTTGTGGAGATAATTTTTGTAAGAGTTTGTATTGTAAACTTTGCTTTAGCATTTATTTAGTCTTGTTTTAAAAACTGTAATAGTAGTTTTGGGTTTTGTCTAGTATCCCAAAAAGCAAGAATGAAAATTTTATTAATTTTTACTTTATAAAAGATACAATAATGTTCTAATATAATTGCTTTAACATTTTTCTTAACTGTTGGTTTTCCCATTTCAGGAAATTCTTTTAGCAATTTAGTACTCTCTTTTTTATTGATATTTTATTTCTTAGAACACTTTGATGTCTTTTTTCTTAAAGCTTTAGAGGTATATATTATAATTAGTTCATCCATTTAGAATCTAACTTTTCAATATCTTCTTCGGAGTATAAACGTCCATATTTTATTTCTTCTTCGCTCCTATTTAACATTTCTAATTGTGCTGAGTTAAAAGAAATTTTTTCTTCTGATTTTGATGCTTCAAAAATAGTAACAAGTGCACTCAATAATTTTTCATTTTGAGTTGCAACTATTTTTTTAATTAAATTATTTTTAAACTTTCTAAAGTATCCATAACAATCAGTTTTTATAAAAATACAAAATTCTTTTTAAAACTCAGCATTTTGCGGTGTTCTTGGAAAAGGAATTACGTCTCTAATATTACTCATTCCCGTTGTAAATTGCACCAAACGTTCAAAACCTAAACCAAAACCAGAATGCACTGCAGTTCCATATTTACGTAAATCTAAATACCACCACAATTCTTTTTCGTCGATATTCATGGCTTTCATTTTTTCTAATAAAACATCATAACGCTCTTCTCTTTGAGCTCCACCAACTATTTCTCCAATTCCTGGAAACAAAACATCCATAGCTCTTACCGTTTGTCCATCATCATTTAAACGCATATAAAATGCTTTGATGTTTGCTGGATAATCAAATAAAATTACTGGACATTTAAAATGCTTTTCAACTAAATAACGTTCGTGTTCAGATTGTAAATCTGCTCCCCATTCATTAATTGGATATTGAAATTTCTTCTTTTTATTTGGTTTTGAATTTCTTAAAATATCGATTGCTTCGGTATAAGAAACACGTTTAAAATTATTTTCAACTACAAAACGTAATTTCTCTAACAGACTCATTTCACTGCGTTCTGTTTGTGGTTTACTTTTATCTTCTTGCGTTAAACGTTGATCTAAAAATGCTAAATCGTCTTTACAGTTTTTTAAAACATCATTAATTACCGATTTGATAAAATCTTCTGCCAAATCCATATTTCCGTCTAAATCCATAAAAGCAACTTCTGGCTCAATCATCCAAAATTCTGCTAAATGGCGCGTTGTATTCGAGTTTTCTGCTCTAAAAGTTGGTCCAAAAGTATAGGCTTTACCTAAAGCCATTGCAAAAGTTTCTGCTTCTAATTGACCAGAAACCGTTAAGTTGGTTTCTTTACCAAAAAAGTCTTTTGAATAATCAATTTTCCCGTCTTCAGTTACAGGGGCTTTATTGTCTTCAAAATTTGTAACTCTAAACATTTCTCCGGCGCCTTCTGCATCAGAACCTGTAATAATGGGCGTGTTTACATAGTTAAAATCATTTTCTTGAAAATATTTGTGAACTGCAAATGATAGTTTAGAACGAACGCGCATCACAGCACTAAAAGTATTTGTTCTAACGCGCAAATGTGCATTTTCTCTTAAAAATTCGAAGCTATGTTTTTTTGGCTGAATAGGATATTCATCAGGATTACAATCACCTAAAATTGTAATTTTAGAAACCTGAACTTCAACAGATTGTCCTTTTCCTTGACTTTCTACAATTGTACCTTTTATAGCGATTGCCGCACCTGTTGTAATTCTTTTTAGAGTAGTTTCATCGGTGTTTTCAAAATCGATAACACATTGTATATTGTTTAAAGTTGAACCATCATTTAAGGCAATAAAACGATTACTTCTAAATGTTCTTACCCAACCTTTTAATTCTACTTCTTGTAAAACTGAATCCGATTTTAAAATTTCGGCAACGTTTTTATGTGTCATTTTTTTTGTGTTTTATTGATTTGCTCTTGAATTTATTTACTGAAATGCAAAGATACTTTTTTGCAACAAATTGCGCAATTATCATTTGTCAATAAAACCATAAAGTTATAAGGAGTTTATAAATTGTTAAAAATTATATCTATTTTTTATATCTATAAAAGTTTTAATACATAGCATGAAAAAGAACTATAAAATTTCTTTTGAAAGAATTTTACAACAGCTCCAAGCAGATTTAATTGGGAAAGATTCTTATAGAGGTGTTACCTTGACCTACGCCTGGTTAGCTAACAGTTTGGGCACATTTCATTGGGATTTACACCCACTTTTTTAGTGGATTATTTCTTTAATATTACAGTATTAAAATCAGCTTTATATGTTTCTATTTTTTTGTTTTTGTTTGAATTATATAATTTTTTAGGACCATTATTGAGCAAAAGAGAATCGAAATCTGATGTTCTTTTTGTGCAGAACAAGCGCAAATATATTTTTAAACCTAAATGGTTCAATGTCGCTCTTGAGACGTTTACCAATGTTTGCTTTTTTATTCTAGGAAGCTTTTTGTTCGTTTTTTGTATTCTTAAATTTGATGACAATGTTGTAATAATTGTCCTATCCATTTTAACCCTTTATCTAGCGTTTGCAAAAAGGTATTGGTACGTTACCAAAATGTATCAACTTTATGCTAGATTTCCTTTTCAATTTGGATTAAGGCAGTGGGATTTTACTATAAATTCTTCGGATAAATTAAAAGTAGAGAACTTTTTACAAGGAAAAGGTAACGATAATCATTTATTAATTTTCGGATTTTTAGGCGCTGTAAAAACAAGTTTAGGGATCGGAATATTAAACGAATTAAGCATGTAAAATAATAGCTGTTTATATGTAAATGCTATCAAAATGTTCAATTATTTTTTCAAGGATGAAGGTGCTGCGTTAAGCACTTATGAAATTTGGAATTGGAAAACTGCAAATTTTTTAATGATTGATAACATCAATCCGAGAGAACCTATTCAGGATGAATTAATTTCACCAACAAAACTTTTAAGTTTTATAGGCATGCTAAAGCCCGAAAAAAAGAAAAATGGAGAGCTACTTAAAAATAAAAATATAATTTGGGTTTTAGGAAGTAAGCAATCTTTAGATGAAAGTCATATAGATGAATGGAGCGAAATGTTGCTAAAAATAGGAGTAGAAGAACATAAAATTGGTACAATAAACTTATAAGGTTAATTGTTTTATAGAATATAATTATTGTGCGCAAAACTTATTAAATGCGGTAAGCTTTTTATATCAAACCTTTTGTATAAAGGGATAATTCTTTTTTCTGTGGCAGATTGACTAACGTTTAATTTATCAGCAATCTCTTTAAAGGTGAATCCTTTAGCAGCCAATTCTAACGCTTCTTTCTCTTTTCTAGAAATTCTCAACTCGTTAAATAATTGTTCATTTAAACTTTCTTCAAATCCGGAAGTTTCTGGTCCAAAGGCTGCATATTGCATAATGTTTCCTAATTTTCTAGAATGAATTTTTTCTGATATACCTATTAATTCTAAGATGTTACCATCCGAAGATTTATAAACACCAACTCTCGAAAATAGCGGAACAATTTCTCTGTTTTTATGAATCTTTTCTACCTTAATAGTAAAACTATATTTATTTAAGTTCTCTTTAATATTCTATAAATACTGTAAACCTTTATCGTTTAGTTCATTGGAAAAAAATAGAGTATCTATTAGAAGTTGAGTTAACAATTTTTAGTAAAGTAATTTCTTCATCTTTGCAGCCTAACATGTCTTCCCAACCATTTGCAAATAATATTCTATTTTGATCAAAAGAATAGATGTAAACAGCTTGGCCAACAAATAGAGCTATTTTCTCTCTGTATTCTTTGTAAAAATGATCATTCGCATCAAAAGGAATATTTGACACTCTGTCTCTAGTATATTCTCCTAATTTATTTTTCATTATATTAAGTACTATAAAACTTAGTGAAAACACAGTTAACAACAATATAAATATAGTTTAATTTTGTAAAATAAATACTATTGAAAAAGTAAAAGCATATTGAACAAGAGAAAGTTAAATAAATCGCTATGAAAAAGAATTTATAAAAACTTTATACAGATTAAGGTTCTTTTATTTCCCAAATCTGAATTGGCTAAAAAGCCTTTACTATTTAAAAAATAGTAAAGGCTTTTTTTTATTCTTCATTCATTTCTTCTTTTGGAGGAATAATTTTTATCGAAGGTTCTTTAAAGTCCTTTTTGTTGGCAATTTTCTTTTCGAAGGTTAATAACAATGAAGGTAATAACAATAAGTTTGATACCATTGCTAATAATAAAGTTACAGAAACCAGTCCGCCTAAAGCAATTGTACCTCCAAAACTAGAAAGTGTAAATACTAAAAAACCAAAGAATAATACTATTGATGTGTAAAACATACTTACACCTGTTTCTCGCAAAGCAGCATAAACGGATGGTTTAATTTTCCAGTTATTTGCCATTAATTCCTGCCTATATTTTGCTAAAAAATGAATAGTATCATCCACAGAAATACCAAACGCAATACTAAAAACTAATATAGTTGATGGTTTTATGGGAATGTCTAAAAAGCCCATTAAGCCGGCGGTAATTAACAATGGAAGTATGTTTGGTAACAGAGAAATTAAAATCATTTGCGGGGATCTAAACATCCAAGCCATAAAAAGTGCAATTAAAATAATTGCTAATGATAAAGAAAAAACTAAATTTTTGATTAAATAATTCGTCCCTTTTATAAAAACCAACGCTTTTCCGGTTACAGAAACTGTATATTTATCCGAAGGAAATTCTTTATCAATAACTGATTTTAGGCGTTCTTGAATAACATCCATTTTATCGGTGCCAATATCTTTCATAAAGGTTGTTATTCTTGCATAACGGCCTGTAGAATCAACAAAATTCTTTAACATTCCTGTTTCGCTATTCGAGTTTTTCGTATACGAAAAAATATAACTTTGCTCTTGATTTGTAGGTAATTGATAATACTTAGGATTCCCTAGGTAATACGCTTGTTTGGAGTATTTTACCAAGTTTACAACAGAAATGGGTTTAGACAATTCAGGAAAAGTTTCGATCGCGTCATTAATTTTATCCATCTTTTTTAAAGTGGATAATTTCATAACTCCTTTTTCTTTTTTTGTGTCAATTAAAATTTCAAGAGGCATAATTCCGCCAAATTCTTTTTCAAAGAATTTAATGTCTTTATAAAATTCCATGCTTTTAGGCATGTCTTCAATTAAACTTCCAGAAACTCTAATTTGATACACACCAATAATTCCTAAAATAATAATAACTACGGATGCTATATAGATTGTAATTCGTTGTTCTTTTACGGTTTTTTCCATCCAATCAACCACATTTTCAATCCATTTTCTTTCAAGATGATTTAAATGTTTCTTTTTAGGAAGTGGCATAAAACTGTAAATAATAGGAATAATTAACAGCGCTAAAATAAAAATACTGATGATGTTTACAGAAGCTAAAATTCCGAACTCACGCAACAAATCACTTTTCACAAAAACAAAGGTTGCAAAACCAGATGCAGTTGTAATATTTGTCATTAAAGTAGCATTGCCAATTTTGGAAATTACACGTTGCAAAGCTTTTGCTTGTTGCCCATGTTTTTTAATTTCTTGCTGATACTTATTGATGAGAAAAACGGCATTTGGCACTCCAATTACAATAATTAATGGCGGAATTAAAGCAGATAAAACTGTGATTTCATATCGAAACAAACCAATAAAACCAAAAGCCCAAGTTACCCCAACTAATACTACTAAAAGCGTGATAAAAGTAGCTCTAAAAGACCTGAAAAAGAAGAAGAAAATAATGGCAGTTATACCTAATGCTCCAAAAACAAAAAGGATAATTTCGTCTTGAATGTTTTGCGCATTTAGTGTTCTTATATAAGGCATTCCAGAAATACGAACATCTAAATTGTTCTCTTTCTCAAATTTTTCTATAGTCGGAATTAATTTATCAAAAATAAAATCTCTACGAGCAAGTGTATTTATGATATCCTTTTTAATATAAATAGCAGTTTGTAAAGTACCTGTTTCTTTATTAAAAAGTAAGTTGTCATAAAAAGGAAGCTTCTCAAAAAGTTGTTTTTTAATTTCTAGAACTTCTTCTGTCGTTGTTGGGTCTTTTTCATACAAAGGTTCTAGTACAAATTTTCTTTTTTTTCTATCAGCTCTTAACTCTTTAACATCAGCAATAGAAAGCGTAAAATCTATTTCTTCTAAATCTTCAAATTGGCGAACTAAGTTATTCCATGCATTAAACTTTTTTGGAGTAAAAACAGTCGAATCTTTTATTCCAAGAATTACTAAGTTGCCTTCTTCACCAAAAATTTTTAGAAATTTATTGTATTCTAAATTTGCTTCATGGTTTTCTGGGAGTAAGTTTGCTTCTGTATACGAAAACTTCATATACTTCATTTGTGAAGCTAATAAACCAGTAATAATTGCGATAGTAATTAAAATTAAGTATCTGTTTCTTAATATAATACCAGCAACTTTTGTCCAGAAATTCATTTATTTATTTTTGTGCAAAGTTAGTTAATTTGTAATGGGGGTTAAAATAATAAGGAGTGTTCTGCAACACTCCTTATTATAAATATATTATTTATTAAACTTTCATTATTTCCATTTCTTTCACTGAGAATTTATCATCTATATTTTTCACAAAAGCATCCGTTAATTTTTGAATATCCTCTTCTGCAATCTTTTTCATGTCGTCTGAAACATCAACCTTTTTGATTTCATTATTTGCATCTTTCCGCGCGTTTCTTATACCAACTTTTGCATGTTCTGCCTCTGCTTTTGCTTGTTTAGCTAAGCCAACTCTTCGTTCTTCTGTTAATGGTGGTACATTAATCATAATCACATCTCCATTATTCATTGGGTTAAAACCAAGATTAGCCAACATAATTGCCTTTTCAATGGTTTGTAACATGCTTTTTTCCCAAGGTTGAATGGTTAAAGTTCGTGGGTCTGGAGTTGTAACGTTTGCAACTTGGCTTAATGGTGTTTGAGAACCATAATAATCTACCATAACCATACCTAACATTGCAGGTGTTGCTTTACTAGCTCTAATAGATCGTAATTCTTTTTCTAAATGCTCAATGGCATTCGTCATTGCTTCTTTAGCAGTGTCTAATATAAATTCAATTTCGTCGTTCATCTTTTTAAATTTAAAGATTATGCTTGTTAATTGTCTATAATTGTACCAATTTTTTCTCCTGAAACTAGTTTTATTAAGTTTCCTTTTTTATTCATGTCGAAAATAATAATTGGTAATTTATTTTCTTGACTTAAAGTAAAAGCGGTCATATCCATTACTTTTAAACCTTTTGAAATTACATCTTTAAAAGAAATCGTTGCAAATTTAATGGCGTCTGCATTTTTTTCAGGATCGCTATTATAAACTCCATCAACTCTAGTACCTTTTAAAATAGCATCTGCATTAATTTCAATTGCTCTAAGAACAGCAGCTGTATCAGTTGTAAAATAAGGGTTTCCAGTTCCCGCGCCAAAAATAACAACACGCCCTTTTTCTAAATGTCTAATTGCTTTTCTTTTAATATAAGGTTCTGCAACTTCTTTAATTTCAAGAGCAGTTTGCAAACGTGTGTGCACATCTTCATCCTCTAAAGCGCTTTGTAAAGCCAACCCGTTTATAACGGTTGCAAGCATTCCCATGTGATCACCTTGAACGCGGTCCATACCATTACTTGCGCCAGCAACACCTCTAAAAATATTTCCACCACCAATAACAATGGCAACTTCAATACCTTTTTCTACAACTTCTTTAATTTCTTTTGCGTATTCGGCAAGACGTTTTGGATCTATACCATATGGTCTATCCCCCATTAGAGCTTCGCCACTTAATTTTAAAAGAATTCTTTTGTATTGCATTTAGTTTGTTGTTTGAAAATTCCCTTTTGGGAATAAAGTTTGACAAAATTACGGAATTTTTTATTTTTTTTAAATTCAGAGTTATTGTTTTGATTTATAATTTTTTAAATAAAATGAAAATGCTGAAATAGAACCGTTTAAACCTTTGTAGTATTCATTCAAATTGATTAATTTTGCAGTCGATTTTTTAAGAACTAGACATAATAAGAAATGAATATTACAAAAGAAAACGTAGACGCATTAAATGCAGTTGTAAAAATTGATATTGTTGCTGATGATTATCAAGTAAAAGTATCTGAACTATTAACAGATTATCGTAAAAAAGCAGACGTTCCAGGGTTTAGAAAAGGCCATGTGCCAATGGGAATGATTAAAAAGCAATATGGTAAATCTATAATGATAGATGAGGTTAATAAACTTTTACAAAGTTCTTTAAATAAGTTTTTAGTCGATGAAAAATTAGATATTTTAGGAAATCCTTTACCTAGAATAAAGGACGATTTTAATTGGGATGCGGCTGTTTTTTCTTTCGAATTTGAATTAGGTTTAGCACCTAAATTTGAAATCAATTTAAGCGAGAAAAATAAAATACAACAGTATAAAATTATTGCTACAGACGGTTTGATTGATGAAGAAGTTAAGAACATTCAAACTCGTTACGGAAAGGTAAGTTCTATAGAGGAAGCTACCGAAAACGCTACTTTAACGGGAACTTTTGTAAACGAAGAAAAAGAAATCAATAAAAAGGCTACTTTTTTAGTTAACGACGTAAATGGTAAGAAAAATGAAGCGAAAGTTATTGGGGCTAAAGTTGGCGATATAATTGAGTTAGAAACTAAAAAATTATTTGAAGACGATCATAAGTTAGAACATATTTTAGGGGTTTCTCATGATGAGATTCATGATTTAGATATAACAGTTACTTTTACCGTTGAAGATATTACAACAACAGCACCGGCAGATTTAGACAAAGAATTGTTTGATAAATTATTTGCTGATGGAAGTGTAACTTCTGTAACAGAATTAAAAGAAAAAATTAAAGAAGACGCAGAAAAGCAATTTCTACAGCAAGGTGATCAGCAATTATTAAATGCGGTAACTGAGTATTTAGTAGAAAACACAAAGTTTGATTTACCTGCTGAATTCTTAAAAAAATGGTTAGCAAATGCTGGTGAAAAACCATTAACGAGCGAAGAAGCTACTGCAGAATATAAAAAATCAGAAAAAGGTTTGCGTTACCAATTAATCGAAGGAAAGATTATGAAGGATAACGATATCAAAATCGATTATAAAGAATTGATCGAGTATGCAAAAGGATTTATTCGCACGCAAATGGCTCAATTTGGTAATATGAATCCAGAGGAAAAAGAGTTAGAAGATATTGCTGGTAGAATTTTGCAAAATCAAGAAGAAGCTCAAAAGCTACAAGCACAATTAATTAGCAATAAATTATTAGCTTTCTTTAAAGAGAAAATCAATTTTAAAACGAAAGAGGTTTCTTACGAAGATTTTATCAAAGAAGTTTATAAATAGTTTTCATTGCGAAGAATGAAGCAATCTATTTGATTAAAAGTAGATTGCCTCACTCATTCATTCATTTATTCTTCGCAAAGAGAAAAAATTAAAACCAGAATATAGAAACATAGGTTTTTTTGGGAACTGCATTAACAAAGAAGTAACAAATAGTTTCTTATCTTTACATATCAATATATTTAAAATAATTAGGAAGATGGATTACGGAAAAGAGTTCGAGAAATACGCAACAAAAGAGAAAGGAGTAAGTAGCACATACTTTAATCAAATTACAAGTAGTTTAACGCCATATATAATGGAAGAACGTCAAATGAACATCACTCAAATGGATGTTTTTTCACGTTTAATGATGGATAGAATTATCTTTTTAGGAACCGGCATTAACGATCAAGTTGCAAATGTTATTCAGGCGCAATTATTGTTTTTAGAAAGTGTAGATTCAAACAAAGATATTTCAATTTATATTAATTCGCCTGGAGGAGGTGTTTATGCAGGTTTAGGAATTTACGATACCATGCAGTTTATAAAACCAGATGTTGCAACGATTTGTACAGGAATGGCGGCTTCAATGGGAGCAGTTTTAATGTGTGCAGGGGCAAAAGGAAAACGTTCGGCGTTGCCACATTCTAGAATTATGATACATCAGCCAATGAGTGGTACTCAAGGTCAAGTTTCTGATATGGAAATTACCATCAAAGAAACTATAAAATTAAGAGATGAATTATATACAATCATTTCTAATCATTCAGGGCAAACATTTGATAAAATAAAAACAGATTCTGATAGAGATTATTGGATGAAAGCAGATGAGGCGAAAACCTACGGAATGATTGATGAAGTTTTAGCAAGAAAGTAGTAAAGTATTTAGTTGTTGGGTTTTAGTTGTTGGTAAGCGTTTTGCCGAACAATTAATAACGAATAGCCAAAAACCAAAAAATAATGTCAAAAAAAGAAGAAATTTTAGAGTGTTCGTTTTGTGGGCGAAAAAAAGCAGAAACAGACTTGCTAATTGCAGGAATGGATGCTCATATTTGCGACAAATGTATAGAGCAAGCTCATGGTATTGTGGCAGAAGAAATATCTGATGTAAAATCAAGTAATTTGTCAAAAGACTTAATGCTTAAAAAACCATTGGAAATTAAACAGTTTTTAGATCAATATATTATTGGTCAAATAGAAACTAAAAGAGCAATGTCTGTTGCAGTCTACAATCACTACAAGCGTTTATTGCAAAAAGATACTGAAGATGAAGTAGAAATTGAAAAGTCTAACATCATTTTAGTAGGGGAAACAGGAACAGGAAAAACATTGGTGGCAAGAACAATTGCTAAAATGCTAAACGTGCCATTTTCTATTGTAGATGCTACTGTTTTAACACAAGCGGGTTATGTAGGAGAAGATGTAGAAAGTATTCTTAGCCGATTATTACAAGCTGCAGATTATGACGTAGATAAAGCAGAAAAAGGGATTGTTTTTATTGATGAGATTGATAAAATTGCTAGAAAAGGTGACAATCCATCAATTACTAGAGATGTTTCTGGTGAAGGTGTTCAGCAAGCGTTGTTAAAATTATTAGAAGGTTCTGTAGTAAATGTGCCGCCAAAAGGGGGTAGAAAACATCCAGAGCAAAAATTCATTGAAATAAATACCAAAGATATTTTATTTATTGCAGGTGGTGCTTTTTCTGGAATTGATAAAACAATCGGCAAACGTTTAAATAGACAAGCTGTTGGTTTTGGTGCTTCTTTAGAAGATGATAAAATTGATGAGGAAAACTTGCTTCAATATATTACGCCCTTAGATTTAAAATCTTTTGGATTGATTCCAGAAATTATTGGACGTTTACCCGTCTTAAGTTACATGAATCCCTTAGATGCAGAAACGTTAAGAGCTATTTTAACAGAACCAAAAAACTCAATTATAAAACAATACACAAAGTTGTTTTTGATGGATGAAGTTGTGTTTACAATTGAAGAAGATGCTTTAAATTATATTGTAAATAAAGCTATAGAATATAAATTAGGTGCAAGAGGTTTGCGTTCTTTATGTGAAGCTATTTTTACGGATGCAATGTTTGAGTTACCAAGTTCTGATGAAAAAGAATTTAACGTAAACAAAGAATATGCAGAAGCTAAGTTAACGAATACCACCTTAAAAAAATTAAGAGCTGCCTCTTAAAATAATACAAACAAGAACAGACCTCAAAGGTTTTTAAAGCTTTTGAGGTCTTTTTATTTTAGAAACTTTTACATTATAAATAATCAAAGTTCTAAACCTTATATTTGTTACCATTTTATCACACAAAATAAATGATTTCTAGAAGTACCATAGACCGAATTTTCGAATCTGCGAGAGTGGAGGAGGTTATTGGTGAGTTTGTTCAGCTAAAAAAAGCAGGAAGTAATTTTAAAGGATTAAGTCCTTTTACGGATGAAAAATCACCGTCATTTATGGTGTCGCCTGTAAAACAAATCTGGAAAGATTTCTCTACAGGAAAAGGAGGAAACTCCGTTTCTTTTTTAATGGAACATGAGCACTTTTCATATCCAGAGGCTTTAAAATGGTTAGCCAAAAAGTACAATATAGAGATTGAAGAAACAGAGCAATCTGATGAGCAAAAAGAGCAAACCAATGAACGAGAAAGTATGTTTTTGGTCTCTAACTTTGCCAAAGATTATTTTCACAATTTAATGCTTAATACAAACCAAGGCAAAGCAATTGGTTTGTCTTATTTTAAAGAGCGAGGTTTTACAGATGAAACTATTGAGAAATTTCAGTTAGGATATTGTTTAGATGAATGGGATAACTTTACAAAAGCAGCTTTAGCAAAAGGATACGATCTAAAATATTTAGCATCAACCGGACTATCTATTGTGAAAGAAAACAAGCAGTTTGATCGTTTTAAAGGAAGAGTGTTATTCCCAATTCAGTCAATGTCTGGAAGAATTTTAGGTTTTGGAGGAAGAATTTTAACTGCAGATAAAAAAGCAGCTAAATATTTAAATTCGCCAGAAAGTGATATTTACCATAAAAGTAAAATTCTATACGGAATTTATCAAGCCAAAAAAGAAATAGCAAGACAAGATAACTGTTTTTTAGTAGAAGGATATACTGATGTAATTTCTTTTAATCAATCTGGAGTAGAAAACGTTGTCGCCTCCTCAGGAACAGCGTTAACATCAGATCAAATACGATTAGTAAATAGATTAACAAAAAACATAACAGTACTTTTTGATGGAGATGCAGCCGGAATTAGAGCTTCCATTCGGGGAATAGATTTAATTCTAGAGCAAGGAATGAACGTAAAAGTAGTTCAGTTTCCTGATGGAGAAGATCCAGATAGTTTTGCAAAATCACATACAAGTGCTGAGTTAAAAGAATATTTAGAAACTGCGGCGCAAGATTTTATCAATTTTAAAGTTTCGCTTTTACTAAAAGATTCGAATAACGATCCTATAAAAAAAGCAACCGTAATTAGAGATATTGTAACGAGTATTTCTAAAATTCCGGATGGAATTCAAAGAGAAGTGTACGTTCAAGAATGTTCTAGAATCATGGATATTTCGGAACGTGTGTTGTTTAGTGAATTGGCTCAATTATTAAAAAAAGAAGCTTCTCAAAGAAATAAACCAAGCTCAAGTTATAGTAATAATGTAGATCCGAATCAGCCACCAGCAGAGTATTTTTATGATCAAGAACAAGCTTCTATGGAACTTGTTAAAGGGACTCAAGTTGCTTCTCAAAAAATAGATCAACTATCAATTCTTGAAAATGAAATTATAAAAATTTTGTTATTGTATGGTAATGAAGAGATAGATTTTTCTGAAGAGCTTAGTAATACTGATGAGGATGGAAAAGAAACGTTTTCAAATAGAAAATATCAGAACTTAGTATCCGCAGAAATTTATTTGCATTTGCAAGAAGATGAAATAGAGTTTACAAATCCTCTTTTTCAAGAAATTTATACAGAAATGATTCATCAATTAAATCAATCTGAAAAATTGGAAATAGATAAATTTGTAAATAATAACAATACAGATATTGCATCGATAGTTACTTCTATTTTAATGGATGAAGAAAAGTATCAATTAAGCAACTGGGGAAGTAAAAGTATTGAGGTTAAATCTGCTTTAGAGGTATTGCCAAAAGCGGTCTCTGATGTAATTTACAATCTACGTAGAATTTTAATTGATAGGTTGGTAAATGAATTTTTAGTGCAAGGAAAAGAATATACGAATGAAGAAAAAGAAGAGATTATGAGCTATAACTCACTAAGAATTCGACTTTCAGAGAAACTTAAAAGAGTCGTATAGTTGACGTAGTCCTGTTATTATAACAAATAAGCAGTATTTTCACACTTTCAAAAATGATTTATTGTAGAACTCACAAAAATTTAATGTATTGTTAAATTATTCTTAGTTGAATGTTTTTTTAAGTGATTTTGCATGTGAAAATAAAAAAACTAAGATTGTGAAAAGAATATTTGAAATTTTAAAAATTGTTGCATTATTGTTTAGATTGCCTTTTGATATTTCTAATGAATCAAAAAAAAGAGCTTCTGTTAAACTTAAGAAGTTAACGATTTCTGCTCGTTTATTGTAAAATAAGCAAAATGGTTAAAGAGAGTATATGAAAGTAAATTTCTCATTTTTAATTATCTAAGTTTCAGTAAAAATTAAAAAAAGGGTTTTTCCTTTTCTCATTTAAATAAAAGTTTCAAATATTTTTGATCCTTTGTTTTAAGAAAGAGAAAACTATGCATCATGAAAAGAACATTCCAAATTTTAAAAATTATTCAATTATTCATCTTTTTACCATTTGAGATTTCCAAAGGCTCTAAGAGAAGGCTTATCAGAAGATTAAAAAAATGATGATTTCTGAAAACTTATTATAAATAGATTAGAAAAGAAAAATTATAAAAGAAACGCCACAACTATAAGTAGTTAAGGCGTTTTTTTTATGCGATAAATTTAAGTTACATAAACTTTTTTGGAATTTCGCAAATAGGAATTGGTAACATTTTGTGTTTATTAATAGTATTTAAACGCGTATAAATTTTGAGTACTTCTTTTTTTCTTTCAGAAAAATCATCAGCAGTTTTACCTTTTTCTTCCATATTCATTGCCCATTCTAATTCATCATAAGAAGCACCAATTTGATCTTCATCAGTTCTACTATCGCCAAATAAGCCGTCTGTAGGTTGTGCTTTTTGTATAGAATTAGGGACACCCAAATAAGCCGCTAATTCATAAACTTCCGATTTCATTAAATCAGCAATCGGACTTAAATCTACACCGCCATCACCATATTTTGTATAAAAACCAACGCCAAAATCTTCTACTTTGTTTCCTGTTCCGGCAACTAATAATCCCTGTAAGGCAGCAAAATAATACAAAGTAGTCATTCTTAAACGTGCTCTTGTATTTGCCAAAGACAAATCTAATTTTTCAGAATGCTCTACACTTGGCAGTACATTTTTAAAATCTTCAAAGGTGGAAGTTAAATCAACCCTTGCCTCAGAAACATTAGCAAAACGTTTTTTAAGTTGCGCTATATGTTCTTCTGCTCTAGAAACTTGGATTTCTGCTTGATGAATGGGCATTTCTACACATAAAGTTGGATAACCTGTTTTTGCACATAGAATCGAAGTTACAGCTGAGTCTATTCCTCCAGAAACACCAATTACAAATCCATTTACTTTTGCATTGGTCGCATATTCTTTTAACCAATTAATAATATATTCAGCTACTTTTTCGGTATTCATTGACAAACTATTTTAGTATTTTTAACGTTGTTAATTTGAATGATAAATATACGAAGAATATGAGATTTTTATTTACAGTTTTAATGGTTTTATGCCTATTTTTTTCTTGTTCTGATAAAAATTTGAATCAAATTGATGTTTCTAAGATCAATGTAGATTTTTCGGTAGAAAGGTATGATGTTGATTTTTATACCGCTACAATTGAAGATTTACCTAAATTGAAACAAAAATATCCTTATTTATTTCCAAGTGAATTTACCGATAGCTTGGTTTTTGCAAAGATAAATGATACACAAGAACACAAGTTGTTTGCTGAAACTCAAAAAGTGTACAAAGACTTTTCATATGAAGAAAATGAAATAGCTTCACTGTTTAAACATGTTAAATATTATAACTCGAAGTTTGAAGCACCAACTATTGTAACGATATTAACAAACATTGATTATGACAGCAGAGTTATCTATACAGACAGTTTAATGCTTATTTCTTTGGATGTGTATCTTGGTGAAAATCATAAATTTTATGGAGATTATCCAAAATATATTAAGGAGAATAACACCAAGAATCACATGATTGTGGATGTTTCAAATGCTGTAATTGATAAGCAAGTATATCCATCAAACAAAAGAGATTTTGTTGCTAAAATGATTCACGAAGGAAAAAAGATGTATCTTTTAGATATGTACATACCGTCAATTTCTGATCGTGAAAAGATTGGATATTCTCAAGATAAATTAAACTGGGCAACTGCCAATGAAGAGCAAATTTGGATGTATTTTATGGACAATAAATTATTATTTAGTACAGACACAAAACTCAATCAACGATTTATAGAAAACGCACCGTTTTCAAAGTTTTACATGGCACAAGATAATTTATCGCCAGGAAAAATTGGAGTTTGGATTGGTTGGCAAATTGTAAGGTCTTATATGAAACATAATGATGTATCTTTACAAGAATTATTAAAAATAGACGAATCAGATTTATTTAATAAATCGAAATATAAACCCAAAAAATAATGGCAATTAAACACAATTCTGAAATAAAATTTAAAGTTGGTTTAGATGAAAATAAAGTTCCTGAAGAAATTTTTTGGACTGCAAAAGATGGTGGAATTGACAATGAAGCATCAAGAGCAATTATGATTTCCGTTTGGGATCATAAACAAAAAGATACGTTACGTATGGATTTGTGGACGAAAGACATGCCTGTAGATGAAATGAAACAATTTTATCATCAAACTTTAGTTTCGATGGCAGATGCTTTTGAAAAAGCAACGGATGATGCAAAAATGGGTGCAACAATGCGAGATTTTTGTGCTTATTTTGCAGAGAAATTAGAGCTTAAAAAGTAATTTTTTAAACGTTTTTAATTTTGTTGATGATGAACTTATAATCATCATTATTGTCAACAAAATCTATTTCTGATACATCAATTACCAAAATATTTAAATCTTGTTGGGTACTTATAAATTGTTTGTACCCATCATGGATTTTCTGCAGATAATCCGCTTCAATATTTTGCTCATATTCTCTGCCTCGCTTTTTGATGTTTTGCAAAAGACGCTCTGTATTCTGATATAAATATACATACAAATCTGGTTTTGTAATTTCTTTGTATATCAAATCGAACATTTTTCGATATAAAACATATTCATCTTTTTGTAAGGTGATTTGCGCAAAAATCAATGATTTAAAGATGTAATAATCAGAAACAATTAGATTCTTGAACAAGTCTAATTGCGCCAAATCATCCGATAATTGTTGATATCTATCCGCCAAAAAACTCATTTCTAAAGGGAATGCAAAGCGTTCTTTATCTTCATAAAATTTTGGTAAAAACGGATTGTCAGCAAAACGTTCTAAAATAATTTTTGCATTAAATTCATCAGACATCATTTTGGCCAAAGAAGTTTTTCCTGCGCCAATATTTCCTTCAATAGCGATATAATTATACTTTTCTGAAATAGGTATTGGTCTTTTTAATTTTTCTTCAATCAGAGAAATTTCAGAAGAATCATCACAATTTTTTAAACAAACAGCAAGTTGCTTTTTCTCTATAGGATGGAAAGTAGTACTTGCAATTTCTACTAAAGGAACTAAAACAAATTTGCGTTCTAACATTTTGGGATGCGGAACGGTGAGCGTTCTAGAAAATATAATTTCATCATCAAACAAAAGAATGTCTATATCAATATTTCTATCCGTATATTTTTTAGAAGCTTTTCGTTCTCTACCCAACTCAGATTCTATATGTAAAAGAGTATTAATTAGTTTTTCAGGCGGATGATAGGTAGTTACTTTTAAACAGATGTTCAAGAAATCATCGCTATCAAATCCCCAAGAAGCAGTTTTATAAACCGATGATACTTTTTGAATATCGCCTACGTTATCTGCAATTGAATTAATCGCATTTTGAAGGTTTTCAAGCTTATTTCCTTGATTCGTTCCTAGAGATAAATATGTAATACGTTGAATTTTCATATAAGTGCTGCAAAGAAAATAAAAGGATTCTAATTATTACTATGGTTTTATAAATTTAATAGAATTTATATTATAGTTTAAGTAAAGTAGGAAATATGCCTTGTAAAGGTTTAAAAATAGCAATTTCCAAAAAATAGGAGCGAAGCTAATTAAAATAAACTCATGGTCTATTGATATTTTGTTCGCTGTTTATTTGGGTGATAGTAAAAAACAAATTTTTAGAACTTAAACTTTTAATAGTCTTTATTCCTCATTTGATATTGGTAACTCTTTACAACAGTGTCATTTTTGAAAATTAATTCCAAACATTCTTGTTGTGTATTAAAAGCACCGGGTTTAAAACCTAAATTGTAGTTCCATTTTTCAGGAGAATTTGCTTTGATGCTATCATTCCAGCCATACCATTCACTTTTGCCTAATGCTTTCTGAATTTCACTTTTGGTTTTACCAGTAAATAATTGGTTTTCGACAATTTGGTTGCTCATTTCGAAACGCAACGTAGGTTTTTCTTTCCATGCTGTTGTTTCAAAGTATTTTTCGTGGTGATAACTGCTAAAAATATTTAATAGCGGATAAAATAGATAAAAGTAAATTACAGGTGTAAGTAGAGCGCTTGCTAAAAGAGTAAGCCATTTACGATCATCAATTGATTTGACAAACAGCCATAATACAATGAACACAAGAAGTGAAAAAAGAATTAAAAGAGGAGATACTATCATTTATAATAATGGATATTAGTGAGTTTTTTAAGTTCTTAAATAGGTTACAAAGTTACTAAACTGAAACTATTTCATGAAATATATTTTTTGAGTTTTGTTTTAGGAATATATTTTTAGGATGAATCTTACAGAATACTGTTATCCCTATTAAAATAAGGTAAAAATTTCCTTATTCCTCTGGTATTGAACTGACAATAGAAAGTTTTGTACACCAAAAAAGACTGTCTTTAAAGACAGTCTTTTTATTATTTATTTAAATTTCAAGAATTTATTCTTCTTTTCTTGGTTCTCTCGGTTCTCTTGGTTTTCTATCATCACGTCCGCGACTATCTCTACCTCTACTATCACGAGGACTACTGCTACGTTTGTCATCTCTTGGCGGTCTTGCAACGTACCCTTCTGGTTTTGGTAAAACAGCTTTTCTAGAAACTTTTTCTTTACGAGTTCTCGGGTCTAATCCAAAATATTTTACATCTAAAATATCTCCCATTTTCACTACGTCAGAAACATTGTCTGTTCTCTCCCATGCTATTTCACTTACATGCAATAAAACTTCGTTTCCTGGAGCTTCTAAATATTCTACAACAGCACCAAAATCTAACATTTTAATTACTTTTACTTCGTAAATGCTACCAACTACTGGTTTAAACATCATTGACTCGATACGAGCAATAACTTTTTCAATTCCTTCTGGGTTTGTTCCTAAGATCTCAATAATTCCTTCTTCAGTTACAGCGTCTTCAGTAATTACAATTGTAGTTCCTGTTTCTTTCTGTAATTCTTGAATATGTTTACCACCTGGTCCAATAAATGCACCAATTAGTTCGTTAGGAATTCTTCTATTGATCATTTTAGGAGCATGTGCTTTTACTTCTAGGTTTGCAGAAGCAATGGTTTCAGTTATTTTTCCTAAAATATGTAAACGACCTTCGCGAGCTTGTTTTAGTGCATTCACTAAAATTTCGTAGCTTAAACCTTTTACTTTAATATCCATTTGACAAGCGGTAATTCCTTCAGAAGTACCTGTTACTTTAAAATCCATGTCTCCTAAGTGATCTTCATCACCTAAAATATCAGACAATACAGCATATTTTCCAGATACAGCATCAGAAATTAATCCCATTGCAATACCAGAAACGGGTCTAATCATTTGAACACCTGCATCCATTAATGCCATTGTACCAGCACAAACAGTTGCCATAGAAGAAGAACCGTTAGATTCTAATACTTCAGAAACTACTCTTACCGTATAAGGACAATCAGCAGGAATCATTCCTTTTAATCCACGTTGTGCTAAATTACCATGTCCAACTTCTCTACGAGATGTTCCACGGATGGGTCTAGCTTCACCCGTACAAAAAGGAGGGAAGTTATAATGTAAATAGAAATTTTCTTCACCTTCGTAAGATGGCATGTCTATTTTGTTTGCATCTCTTGAAGTTCCTAAAGTAACGGTAGCTAAAGCTTGTGTTTCTCCACGAGTAAAGATTGCAGAACCATGTACTGATGGTAAATAATCTACTTCTGACCAAATTGGTCTAATTTCATCTGTTTTACGACCATCTAAACGCAATCCTACATTTAAGGTTAAATCTCTAATTGCAGCTTTTTCGGCTTTGCGATAATAATCAGAAACCAATCCACCATAATCTGCTAATTCTTCTTCAGAAAAAGTAGCTTTAATAGCTTCTTTTATTTCTTTAAATGCAGCACTTCTCTCATGTTTAGCAGATCCAGCTTCTGCGATAGCATATACTTTATCGTATGCCATATCATGAACCTTTTTCTCTAATTCTTTATCTTCTCTTGCAGCTTCATATTCACGAACTGGTTTCTTTCCGAATGCTTCTGCTAATCTTAATTGAGCAGCACATTGAATCTTGATAGCTTCGTGTGCAAACTTAATAGCGTCAGCCATTTCTTCTTCAGAAATTTCATCCATTTCACCTTCAACCATCATTACAGAATCTGCAGAAGCACCAATCATCATATCGATGTCAGATTCTGCTAATTGTGCTCTTGTTGGGTTGATGATAAATTGGCCATTAATACGACCAACTCTTGCTTCAGAAATTGCACATTCAAAAGGGAAATCTGATAATTGAATCGCTGCGGATGCTGCTAAACCTGCCATTGCATCTGGCATCACATCTTCGTCATGAGACATTAACTGAATCATCACTTGCGTTTCGGCAGTATAATCTTTTGGGAATAACGGACGTAAAACACGGTCTACTAAACGCATTGTCAATACTTCGCCGTCACTTGGTCTTGCTTCTCTTTTGAAGAAACCACCTGGATAACGACCTGCAGCTGCAAATTTTTCTCTATAATCTACCGTTAATGGTAAAAAACCAAGATCTTTTTGTTCATAATTGGAAACAACTGTACACAACATCATACATTTCCCTGATTGCACAACAACACTACCATGAGCTTGTTTTGCTAATTTCCCGGTTTCGATAGAAATTTCTCTACCATCTCCAAGGTCTATAACCTCTCTAAATACTTTTGGAATCATAAAATTTTAATTCTAAATTTTTAATTTGTTTGTTGTTGTGTTGTTGTTTGTTGCTGCAATGGAAATACAAGAATTTTGTTAAGATTCTTGATCTTTTTATTAAGTTTCTGTGAGTTAAACAGAATTAAATACTTTTCAGATTCTCATTTTAATGAGAAAGACAAATTTAATGTTTTGTATCTATAAGCTACAAGTTTATCATAAAAAAAAGAGGCACGTTTATAGAGCCTCTTTTTTTTTGTGAGAATTATTTTCTAATTCCTAATTCTAGAATAATTGCACGATATCTATTGATTTCAGATTTCTTAAGATAATCTAATAATCTTCTACGCTTACCAACCATCATTACTAAAGAACGTTCAGTGTTAAAATCTTTACGATTTCTTTTTAAATGCTCTGTTAAATGGTTAATTCTGTGCGTGAATAGTGCAATTTGACCTTCTGAAGTACCAGTATCGTTTTTACCTTTACCGTGTTTTTCGAAGATGCTTTCTTTTACTTCTTTAGTTAAGTACATGCCAATATTATTTAAATGATTTTTATGTATTTCAATGCGCTTTACATTGAGGGTGCAAATATAGAACTATTTTTTGATTTAAAATATAAAGAGAATCCAAATATAAAATTATATGCTTTTAATATACCTATGAAAAGAGATGCTTTTGGATTTGCAAAAAAATGATTGAAAGATATAATTACAAATTTCCTGTTTTATACTCAGATTCAGATACTATTCCTAAGCAACTTGGATTTAATAAGCTTCCTTATTTGGTGATTTCAAAGAATGGGCATGCAAGATATAATTGATATCCTGCTTTAGCAGAAGATAATCTTTTTGTTAACTCCTTAGAAGATGAAATAGAGTTCTCACTAAAAGAATAAATAAAAAGCCAGCATTTGCTGGCTTTTTATTTTAAGCTCTAATTGGTATGTTCTGAATTAAATCAATATATAAATTTATTTGTTTTTTAATTCTTTACGCTCATAAATTGCATCTAAGAAGCCATGTTCTAAGACAAATTCAGATTTTTGAAACCCATCAGGTAAATCTTTTCCTGTTGTGTCTTTTACAACTCTTGGTCCTGCAAAGGCAATTAATGCATTAGGTTCGGCAATATTTATATCGCCCAACATTGCGTAAGAAGCAGTTGTGCCACCAGTTGTTGGATCTGTACAAAGAGAAATATATGGAATTTTAACTTCTGCTAATTGCGCTAATTTTGCCGATGTTTTTACCAGTTGCATTAAAGAAAGTGATGCTTCCATCATTCTTGCTCCTCCAGATTTTGAAACCATTAAAAATGGAATTTTGTGTTCTATAGAATAGTTAATCGCTCTTGCAATTTTTTCGCCTACAACAGAACCCATAGATCCGCCAATAAAAGCAAAATCCATAGCCGCGATCACTAAATCTTTTCCAAAAGATTTTCCAACAGCTGTTCTTACAGCATCATTTAACTTTGTTTTTTCCTGAGCAGCTTTTAATCTGTCTGGATATTTTTTTGTGTCTTCAAATTTTAACGGGTCTTTCGAAGTTAAATTTTCATTTAATTCTAGAAACTTATTATCGTCAAAAAAGATTTCGAAATACTCTTTACTGCCGATTCTCACATGATAACCGTCTTCTGGACTTACATATAAGTTCTTTTTTAACTCTTCCGTATCAATAATTTTTCCACTAGGAGTTTTATACCAAAGTCCTTTTGGAGTGTCTTTTTTTTCTTCTGTAGGAGTCTGAATTCCTTTGTCTTTACGTTTAAACCAAGCAGTCATAGTTAGTTTATTTTATTGTTGGTGGTTGTTTTTAGCTTTCTAAAAAATAAGAAAAATAGTCTGCAAATGTAAAAGATTTTTATGAACTATAAATTTTCTTTAAAGGATTCTTTTTCACCGCTGTATTTTTAGCATAAAAAAAGCATTTTGAAATTTTTCAAAATGCTTTTCTATATGTGTGATATAAATTCTATAATGTATCTACATTATTTAAATCTGCAAACGCTTGTTTTAATCTTGTAATAAAAGTTGCTTCACCTTCACGTAACCATTTTCTTGGGTCGTAATATTTTTTATTAGGTTGCTCTGCTCCATCAGGATTACCAATTTGATTTGCTAAATAAGGTGCTTTACCTTGCATATAATCTCTAATTCCTTCAGTAAATGCAAATTGTAAATCAGTATCGATATTCATTTTAATAACACCATAACCAATAGCTTCTCTAATCTCTTCTATTGTAGAACCAGATCCTCCATGAAATACAAAATCGATTGTATTATGAGGCACGTTGTACTTTTTAGAAACATATTCTTGAGAATTCTTTAAAATTTTTGGCGTTAATTTTACGTTTCCTGGTTTGTAAACACCATGTACATTTCCAAAAGCGGCAGCAATTGTAAATTGAGGAGAAATTTTTAATAACTCTTCATATGCATACGCAACTTCTTCTGGTTGTGTGTATAATTTAGAGACATCTACATCAGAATTATCAACACCATCTTCTTCACCACCAGTAATTCCTAATTCAATTTCTAAAGTCATACCCATCTTGCTCATTCTAGCAAGGTATCCTTTACAAATTTCTATGTTTTCTTCAATTGGTTCTTCAGACAAATCGATCATGTGAGAACTATATAAAGGCCTCCCAGTTTCTTCAAAATGTTTTTCTGAAGCGTCTAATAAACCATCAATCCAAGGTAATAAACTTTTTGCACAGTGGTCTGTATGCAAAATTACAGGCACGCCATAAGCAACTGCTAATTCATGAATATGCTTTGCACCAGCAATCCCACCAGCAATCGCTGCTTTTTGGTTTTCGTTTGATAAACCTTTACCCGCATTAAATTGTGCTCCTCCATTTGAGAACTGTATAATTACAGGCGCATTTAAATCTCTAGCAGCCTCTAAAACACCATTTATAGTGCTAGAACCTACCACATTTACTGCTGGTAAAGCAAAACCTTTTTCTTTTGCTAGTTTAAAAATAGCTTGAACTTCTTTTCCTGTTGCTACCCCAGGTTTTATAGTATGACTCATTTTGTGTTTTTTATGGATGTTTAAAAGTCAAAAGTACTAAAAAATAGTAGTTTAAGAATCTTGAATTGTAATAAAATAACGAAAACGTTATAGAGTTTTGGTGCTTTTTTTTCTTAGAAAGGATAGTTAATTCCCACATTGTATACTGCATTTGAGAAATTGTAATTCCTAAACCACTTATTACTATCTAAGTAAGGTTCATAGGTTTTAAAACCAATATCGAAACGTAAAATTAAAAAACTAAAGTCTAATCTTGCTCCAAAACCAGAGCCAATAGCAATATCTTTTAAGGAATTAAAACCAGTAAATCTGGAGTCTTGATCAACAAGGCTAGAGCCAGAAATATCCCAAATATTACCAGCATCAACAAATAAAGCGCCTTTTAATCGGTTAAAAACATCAAATCTATACTCTGCACTTGATAAGAATTTAAAACTACCCGTGTTGTATTCTAAGCCCGTATTTCTGCTTCCTGGACCTAACTCATAGGTTTGCCAAGCTCTAATGTCATTTGATCCACCAGCAAAATAACTTTTGGTAAAAGGAATATCAGAATTATCATATGTAATTATAGCGCCTAAAAATGTTCTTACTCCTAAAACTGAGTTGTTGCCAAAATCCCAGAATTTTTTGTATTCAATATCCGTTTTAAAATATTGAGCTAACGGAATGTTTAAAAATGTTTTTTTATTATTTGCATTCGTATTTTTGGATAATAAGCCTAAAATATTTCCAGAATTAGCAATTCTAGCTCTAAAAAACGAAAAATTACTATCCTTAAAAGTTGTTTGGTTATTATAGGTGTACGAATACGCAAAAACCGGAATTAAAAAATCGGATGTAATAATATTATATCTATTTAAAATGTTTGTTGCTGTAGTATACTCATCCGAATTTGATGCTTGAAAATTGGTATTAGTTGAAACAGTTCTCATAAAATTCACAGATACTGCTGCTTTTTTTTCATCCCTAGGCAGAGGATAAATGGAAGTGTTGTTTATATTATCATAAACTTTTGCAACAGCATTTAAATTATCAAACTCAGAACTATAGATGTCAAAGAAACTCCCAATGTTTAGATTTTGGACATACTGAGTATTTAAAATCTCTAATTGTATTGTTTTCTTCTGATTAAATTGCCACTTATAATCTGTTAAAAAGGAAAATGTTTGTCTGTCTAGCCCAATATTTTTCTGAAAACTTGATCCTACAGAGAATAACGTTCTTGGCGACATTTCTTTTGGCACTAATTTGTTTAATCCAAAAGGCACAACAAACCTAGGTATTTCTATTGAAACATCTGCACCAATTTCGTACCCTGGACCATTATTAGAATTGAACCAAGAGCCTAAAAGAGACATTTTTAGTAATTCGGCACCTTTAAAAGTATTTCTATTAGTAATAGAAAATTTTGCAGAAGCACCTATATTTCTAATGTTAGAGTGCGTTAATTCTGTTTCCGAACCTAAAGTAAATTTTTCTAGAGGTGCTAAAAAAATATCCATTTTTAGTTCATCATCAGAACCAGGTATTGAAGAATAAACAATATTAGATGATTTAAAATTCTTTAAAGATTTTAAATGTGTTCTTGTCAAGTTACTTAAAGTGTCTTTGTAAATTTGGTTTGGTTTTAAGAAAATTGACTGTGCTAAATATTTAGGATTATATCTTAACTTGTTGTTTGATAAAAATTTAATTCCGTTGTAAAAAACGGTATCTTTTATAAATTCTCCTTTTCTTGTGAATGAATAATCTGTTATTACGTTAACTTCTTTTACCGTTTGAACCTTAAAAGGCTTTTCAACGTACAGTCCGTTTTCCTCAATTAATCTTTCAGCAGAAATTAAAAACTCAACATTTGTTTTATAATCTGTTCTTGTAGAATCTACGTAAAAACCTAAAGCCGATTCTGTAAAATGATAAATTCCACTATTTCTAAAAAGTTTAACAATAGTATTTGCTTCATTTCTAAATGCTACATCTTTGTATTGATCGCCGGTTTTTAAAAAGGTTTCTATGTTCGCTGTTTTATAAATAGAATCTAAAACTGGTGAATCTATTTTAAATTTAATAGTATCTAATAAAGTAGCTTTTCCTTTCTTAATATAATATGCTACTGTGGCCTTCTTCTTGATAGAATCTATGTTAATAGTAGAACTTACAGAAGATTTAAAATATCCTTGCGTTTTATAATACGCCCATAAATTATCTGCAGTTCTACTTATTTTAAGATCGTTAATTATCTCTGGTTCATCATAATCTAAAAACCAATTATTTAGTTTTATAAACGAATTAGCGTAGGATATACTTTGTTTTTCGGAAAAAATAGTTTTTACAAAGTTGTAAGACCGCGGATTTTTAATAGCCCATTTTATGGGTGTTTCGGGTTTATTATGATTTCCTATATTATGAAAATACAACGCAATTGGTAAGCCTAAAAAACGAGGATTAGGTTTTTGTAAAATATATTTTTGTAGCTCGGCGCCTTTTGTTTTTACACTGTCTATGAAAATATAATTTTCATTTAACATGTGCTCACCGTCAGTTACATGTTTTGTTGAATTACATGAAACAAAAAAGATAATTAATAAAAAATAAAACGAAATTTTTTTCATTATTTTAGCGCTGCAAAGAAAATCAAAAATAACATTTTTCAACGGTTTATTCCAATTTACAAACAATTAATGAGTATCTCTAAAAGTCAACTTAAAATCATAACAAGTTTATCTCAAAAAAAGTATAGACAAAACCATCAATTATTTATTGCTGAAGGATTGAAAGTAGTAAACGAATTACTAAATTCTTCTTTTAAAATAGATACTTTATTTGCTACGGATGATTTTCAAACGGATATTTCTTTAGATAAAATTATAAGAATTTCTGATAAAGATTTACAAAAAATAAGCAACTTAAAAGCACCCAATAAAGTGTTAGGTTTGTTTGTAATCCCTGATGAAAAACCGCTTCAAAAAAACGGATTAACGATTGTTTTAGATACGATTAATGACCCCGGAAATTTAGGAACTATTATTCGCCTATGCGATTGGTTTGGGGTTTCTCAATTACTGTGCTCTGCAGAAACGGTAGATTGTTACAACCAAAAAGTGGTGCAAGCAAGTATGGGTTCTTTAACGCGAATTTCTATTAAATATATTGATATAGAAATCTATCTTAAAGAAACAAATTTGCCAACTTTTATTGCTGATATGGATGGTGAAAATGTGTATAAATCAGCATTACCAAAAGAAGCTATTTTAATTATGGGAAATGAGGCTAATGGTGTTTCTGATAAAATAAAAACATTGATAAAAAACAAAATTTCTATCCCAAGATTTGGAGAAACTCAAGAAACAGAAAGTTTAAATGTTGCAACTGCAACGGCAATTTTATTGAGTGAATTTAAACGTAGCTATTAGTTTTTAACTTTGCAACTCATCGGCTTTGACACTTTTCGATTAAAACTTATTCAAAAGCAAAAGTTAGAAAAAGCCCACGAGTTCCCATGAAATTTATAGGCGCGGTCCATTGACTATTAGGATCTGTATCGTATTTTATCTCGTTATTTATTGCGAAAACTCCACGGAGAGATGGAGAGAATTTAAAGAAGTTTAAATAGATGTCTATACCCAAACCAACTTCGTACATGAAATTGTTTGATTTCATTCTAAATTGTCCAGAAGAATTATCATCTTGATTGTCTTCATTACTAGAAAAATTGTAGTTGTAAGAAACACCTGCTAATAAATAAGGACGAATATTTTTGTATCTATCGGTGCTAAATTTCAATAATAAAGGAACATGTAAATAGGTGGAACCAATTTCTCTGACACTATCTTGTGCTGTTGGTAAATGATTAAAATATATTTTCTTTGAATTCGTCATTAAACCCGGTTCAAAACGCAAACTTAAATTTTTATGTAAACGAAAGTCAGTAATTAAACCCACATTGAAACCAGGAGAAGATTCAACAGTAATATCCGCATTTTGTATTGTGCTGTTTCTTAAATTAAGTTTAAAATCATTCTGATTTATTCCTAAGTAAAAACCAAAATGTAATTTTCGTTGATCAAAAGTTGGTAAGTTCTCTACAGGTTCTTTTTGTGCGAAAAATACGGCAGAAATCATCAAAAAAAAACCAAAAAGTAGCAATTTTTTATTCATTATTATTTGCTTGCAGTATAAATTGTAGCAACTCCAAAAGTTACAGGTTTATGCTTTGTATGTGTAAACCCATTTTTTTGTAAAATATTGTTGAAAGCTTCACCAAAAGGAAAAGAATTTGCGGATTCTGATAAATAAGAATAAGCAACTTTGTCTTTCGAAAATAATTTCCCAATGATAGGAAGGATGTGATTTGTGTAAAACTTATACCCTTGTTTAAAAGGAAATTTAGTAGGATTGGAAGTTTCTAAAATAACTAAAACTCCGGTAGGCTTTAAAACTCTCGCAATTTCTGTAATCCCTTTGTCTAAATGCGCAAAATTACGAACACCAAAAGAAACAGTTATCGCGTCAAAGGTGTTGTTGTCAAAAGGCATTTCTTCAGAATCGCCAACAATCATTTCAATTTTTTCGGATAACTTTGCTTTGGCAATTTTGCGCTTTCCAACAGCCAGCATCCCAGCAGAAATATCTAAACCAACAATTCTATCAGGATTTAAAGAAGCCATCATTAAAGCTAAATCTCCAGTTCCTGTTGCAATATCTAAAATTTGCTTTGGATTATTTTTCCCAATAATCTCCACTACTTTTTTACGCCATTTAACATCAATTCCTAAGGAAATAACTCGGTTTAAGTCATCGTAATTTTCAGAAATAGTGTCGAACATTTGTGTAACTTGTTCTTTTTTTCCAAGTGGAGAATCTTTGTAAGGGTTTATTTTTTCTGCTGACACTTTCTTTATCCGTTAATTGCGACCACTTCATTAATTTGATTTGGCAACATTTCTTTTAATAAGGATTCTATTCCGTTTTTTAAAGTAGCAGTAGAAGATGGGCAACCACTGCAAGCGCCTTGTAAAACTACGCTCACTACTTTGTTAACTTCATCATAAGAACGAAAAGCAATATTTCCTCCGTCGCCCGCAACAGCAGGTTTTATGTATTCATCTAAAATGTCCACAATTTGTGCAGAAATACCTTCTAGTTTTACGGCAGGTGCTTCAACCTCCTTTTCTGTGACTGCTTTTTCACTTGGAATCTCTTTAATAATCGTTTTACCGTCCACTAAATATTCACGAATAAAACTTCTTACTTCTGTAAAAACTTCGTTCCATTCAACCATATCATATTTTGTTATTGAGATATAATTATCAGAAATAAAAACTTCTTTTACAAAAGGAAACGTGAAAATTGCTTGCGCTAAAGGCGATGATTTGTTTGCTTCATCAATATTTTTATACTCAACATCAGTTTGAGTTAATGCTTTGTTGGTTCCAAATTTCATTACTGAAGGATTAGGAGTAACTTCTGCATACACTTCAATTGCTTCTTTTTTGTTTGCTGAAGTTTGCTCATTTACAACAAGGTTTCCATCAGCAATATACGCTTCAATTTGTTCTGCAACTTCTTGTTGAACATCAAGCCACTCTACAATATCAAAACGCTGAATTGCAATGAAGTTAGCAGTTATAAACACCTTTTTTACAAATGGTAAGTAAAATAACTCTTGGGCTAGTGGCGAGTTTTTAGCATCGTCAATATTAGAAAATTCGTAACTACCTCCGTTTATTAAAATCGTGTTACTATTAAACTTTAATATAGTATTATTTGTAGTTTCTTGAATGGTAATTTTAGTCTCTTGCATAATCTTTAAATAAGTGGCTAAATTACGGGAAAAAACTGACAACAAATAAAAAGACTTCGTATGTTTTTAAAAACGAAGTCTTTTTTATTTAAAATTATTTTATTACAAACTGATTGTTAAAGTTGTCGTAAAAATTTTGTTGTTAATGTTTAATTCAGCTGAGTTAACATCAAAACCTGAGTAAAAATTATAAATTCCCGTTCTGTTATTGTCTCTGTAAGAAAAATCTAGTTTAAAGTTATTAAAATTATACCCACCACCAAAAGAGTAACCTGTAATATTGTCTGAATTTATTGCTAATTTATCTGGGTTTTGTTCAAACATATAACCACCTCTTATACTAAGCCGATCAAATCGCCATTCTGAACCAATATTTAAATTGTGGGTATTTCTTAATTCATTTTGAAAAAATTGATTTTCTTCGATAAAATTAGCACTTGATAGTTTTATCTTATTGAACCCTTTATTGCTGTAATCAACACTTAATAAGCCGTTTTTACCAAATATAAAAGCAGCGCTTGCTGTTAAAGTACTAGGAGTCTTAAGTTTGTATATTAATTGTTGAGTTGGAAAAAAATTACCTGCTGTATTGTCATAAATTACATTGTCATTACTTACAGAAATTTCTGTATCACCTTTAAAACCATCATTATCCACAATATTGGTGTCTTCCATAATCTCTGAAAACCACGTAGGCGTTTGGTATGATAAACCAAACCTTATGCTTTTATTCGCTTTGTAAATAAAGCCTAAATTTGCAGAGAAACCCGTTCCAATAGTAAAATTTTCTTGATACAACTTAGCATCTAACTGGTTACCATCTGCATCGCTGTTAAATTCATATAAATTCGATCTTTGATTAAAAGATAAATCATAAAAATTTAGACCTAATCCAACATGTAAATTGTTTTGAAATACGGATGAAAATCCGAAATTTAACTCAGAAATAGTACCTCCATAATTATTTTCAAAACGTTGGCCATCAGCGATATTATATTGCGTTGGGTTTTGATTAGTATCCAACGGAAATTCAGTAAAAGTTGTAATACCGCTATTACCTTCTGTTATAAAACTATCTGCAAAATCTTTTGTAATTCTATAGTTAAAACCAATTGCGAATCTACTCCATTCTTTACTATACGCGCTATCAAAGACCAATACAGCTCCTATTTGCGATAAATTTGTAAGTTGATTTTGCGAATTAGTGCTATTTCCATAATAGTTGGAAGTAATATTAGAAGCTCTAGAATTTATAGTTCCAGTAAATAAACTGTTTGTAAATACAGACAAACCTGCCGGATTTATATTCATAGAGGATAAATCTCCTCCTAAAGCACCAAAAGCGCCTGACATTGATGTAAAACGTGCAGTTCCGTTTTGGTCATTTTTCGAAAAAAGCAACCCTAAATCTTGATATCCCAAAGATTGAGAAAAAGAAACAAGCGTTGATGCGATAAATATCGCTGATAGATAAAATCGTTTCATTATTATTTTTAATTTAGGCTTATGGATTATCTTTAGTTTCCTCTTTTTCTTGATGTTGTTGATGAGCTTCTGCCTGATGAGCTTCTGCCAGATGTTCCAGAAGACGAAGACGTACTTGAACTTCTTCTTTCTGTGGTATTACTGTTGTTATTTGAATTTGAAGTTCTTCTTCTTTCTGCAGTATTATTATTTGACGTTGAACTTCTTCTTTCGGCAGTATTACTATTATTTGAGCTTCTTTGGTAAGTATTATTATTATTATTATTTCTAGAATTACGTATAATTGAATTAGACGATCTTCTATTAGAGGATATAGTAGAACCATTACTTCTTCTTGCAGTAGAAGAACTATTATAGGTGTTGCTTCTTCGACTTAGAGAAGATGTAAACCTTGAATTATCGTTAGTATTTCTGCTGTTGGTATTGTTATTGTAATCTCTTCTGCCGTAACTAACATTTCTATTATGATTATTGTAATTAGTACCCCAGGGTCTATTGTGAAAATAAGGATTTACAAAACCATTATTCCATCCAAAACCATTATTCCATCCAAAACCATTATTCCATCCAAAACCATTATTATAAGGATGCCCATAAGGGTTCATTCCCCAATAGTTACCGCCCCACATTCCCCAATTTCTGTAACCCCAATTATTATATAACCATGGGTCATTGTAGCCCCAATTGTTAAAGCCATTCCAATAAGGATTGTTCATAATATTAATGGTTACAATAGGCGCACTGCTATTGTCGTATCCCCAAGCTGCATTAGCGTTGTAATTAATGGTGTTGTCAATAGTTTCGTCATCAACATAAGCAGAATTATTAGAGCTATAAGAATCAACATCAACAAAAACTTCGTTTTCACCAATATTTTCTAGTTCTTCTAACCTGTTGGTAAAAGAATTTTGCTGATAATAGGGTTGATTATTGTTATCTGGTATAACCGCAATTTCTACTACTTGTATTTGTTCTTTTATTTCATCATCATAAATACCATCTTGATTGTAAACACTTTGATAAGTACCACAAGAGGATAATAGTAAACTCAATGCAAATAAAGCAAGTAACGAACAGTTTTTTAAGTATTTAGATGTAGCTTTCATAATGTTGAATTTTAATTGATAAACAGTAAATATAAAATAATATTGTAAAACTTTTAAACTTTACTTGGTCTATGGCCATTTTATACTAGTTTTGTACGTGGTAATTAAAAACCATAAATAAGTATATTATTTTCCTTTAATATAACAATATTTGTGCCAAAGTAAATATTTATGAGCAAGAAATTAACAAAAAGAACAGAAGATTACTCTAAATGGTATAACGAATTGGTTGTAAAAGCTGATTTAGCAGAAAACTCAGCAGTAAGAGGATGCATGGTTATAAAACCTTATGGATATGCAATTTGGGAAAACATGCAAGCAGAGTTAGATAAAATGTTTAAAGAAACTGGGCACCAAAATGCATATTTTCCGCTTTTTGTTCCTAAAAGTTTGTTTGAAGCCGAAGAAAAAAATGCAGAGGGTTTTGCAAAAGAATGCGCAGTTGTAACGCATTATCGTTTGCAAAGTGATCCCGATAATCCAGGGAAACTAAGAGTAGACCCAGAAGCAAAATTAGAGGAGGAGTTGGTTGTTAGACCAACATCCGAAGCAATTATTTGGAGTACGTATAAAGGATGGATTCAATCCTATAGAGATTTGCCTTTGTTGATAAATCAATGGGCAAATGTAGTAAGATGGGAAATGAGAACTCGTTTATTTTTGCGTACGGCAGAATTTTTATGGCAAGAAGGTCATACGGCACATGCTACTAAAAATGAAGCTGTAATAGAAGCAAAACAGATGCAAGAAGTGTATGCTGAGTTTGCAGAAAACTTTATGGCAATGCCAGTTATAAAAGGTTTTAAATCAGAAAGTGAACGTTTTGCAGGCGCAGAAGAAACGTATACGATAGAAGCTTTAATGCAAGATGGAAAAGCCTTGCAGGCAGGAACTAGCCATTTTTTAGGTCAGAATTTTGCAAAAGCATTTGATGTAAAATACACCTCAAAAGAAGGAAAGCAAGAATATGTTTGGGCAACTTCTTGGGGAGTTTCTACGCGTTTAATAGGTGGGTTGATTATGACACATTCAGATGATCTTGGATTGGTTTTACCTCCAAAACTAGCGCCAATTCAAGTTGCTATAATTCCTATTTATAAAAATCAGGAGCAATTGGAGGCTATTTCAGAAAAGGTAGCTGAAATTGTAAAAGAATTGCGCAAAAAAGGAATTTCTGTGAAGTATGATGACAGAGATACGTATAGGCCGGGAGCAAAGTTTGCGGAATATGAATTAAAAGGAGTTCCTGTTAGAATGGCTATTGGAAGTCGTGATTTAGAAAATAATACAGTGGAAGTGGCAAGAAGAGATACTTTAGAGAAGCAAACTGTTTCACAAGACGATGTTGTAAACTTTATTAATAATTTATTAGAAGAAATTCAGGATAATTTATTTAATAAAGCAATCGACTTTAGAAAAGAGCACACTACAGAAGTAACAACTTTTGATGAATTTAAAAAAGTGATAAAGAATAAAGGTGGTTTTGTCTCTGCACATTGGGATGGTACATCAGAAACAGAGGAGAGGATCAAAGAGTACACAAAGGCTTCTATTAGGTGTGTTCCTAACGATGCTAAAGAAGAAGTAGGTGTTTGTGTATTTACAGGAAAACCTTCTTTAAAAAGGGTGCTTTTTGCGAAAGCATATTAATTTTGAAAAAAAAGTATTTTTTTTTCAAAATTAATTGCACAATTTAAAAAACGTTGTATATTTGCACCCGCAATTGAGAAGTATTTAATTGTTATGGTCCGTTCGTCTAGGGGTTAGGACGCATGGTTTTCATCCATGTAACACGGGTTCGATTCCCGTACGGACTACAAAGTTTTAATATATAAAAACTAATAAATTAAGAATTATGGCAAATCATAAGTCAGCTTTAAAAAGAATTAGAAGCAACGAAGCTAAAAGAGTACTGAACAAATATCAGCATAAAACTGCGCGTAATGCAGTTAGAGATTTACGTGCTGTTGAAGATAAAACAGAAGCACAATCAAAATTAGGAAAGGTTATTTCTATGTTAGATAAATTGTCTAAAAGAAATATTGTTCACAAGAATAAAGTTGCGAATATAAAATCTAAATTAACAAAGCACGTCGCTACGTTGTAAGATTTTAAAAAAATATTTTAAATTGAAAACGCTCTGATTTATGTTCAGAGCGTTTTTTTATGCGTTCTAAATATTTATTTTAAAAAAATTCATGATAAAAAGGATCAAGTCCAAAAGATGTGGGATTTAAGGAATATGAATAAATATTTGAGAGTCAAAAAAGGAGGAATTCTATACTTCTAAAACTTCTAAGCTGTTCTTTAAAGGCTTTAATTTGCACATAGAATGATTACAAAGACTTGTTTGCGTTGATCCAAATTAGTGTTCTAGTGAAAACTGAACTCTAAAATAACGGATGCTGGTTTTTAACTTTTTGTCAAAATGAAACCAGGAAAAAGCTTTATGAACTTGCATCGAAAATAGTTGGTTTTAATTATTTATTTAGAGTGTGTTTACCAATCGTAATTTTTGTGAGCGTCTAATCTTATGAATATAAATAGTAAGATGGTAAATCCCCAAAGAGAAGAGCCTCCGTAGCTAAAGAAGGGCAGCGGAATTCCTACAGTTGGCAGCAAGCCGATAACCATACCAACATTTACAATCACGTGAAAGAATAGGATAGAGGCCAAGCCATATCCATAGATTCTACCAAATTTATTAGTGTGTGTTTCTGCTAAATAAATAATTCGGTACATCATCAGCATAAAAACTATGATTACGAAACTACTACCAATAAAACCCCATTCTTCGCCAACAGTGCTAAAAATATAATCTGTATGTTGTTCAGGGACAAAGTTTCCTTGAGTTATATCTCCTTCCAAAAAACCTTTACCAAACCATCCGCCCGAACTAATAGTTAATTCTGATTGATGCGAATTGTAGCCAATGTTTACATTGTCTACTTTCATGCCTAGTAAAACTTCAAAACGATCTCTATGGTGTTGTTTAAATATGTTATTATAGGTAAATTCTGTTCCGAAAATAAACAGGGCAACCAAGGCATAAAAGCCTAAAATTTTGTACCAATTAAACCTAAAAAATCTTTTTCCTCCTCTATAAATTATATAGGCTGTAACTATAGAAATAATAATAAAAAGGGAAATAAACATTGTATTTGCTCCAAAAAAAATAGTGAGAACAAATAAGGCAATTACAGCTGCTCCCAATAGAATATAATTAAGCGTTAAACCTTCTCTATTTAGCACAAAAAAGAAGGATAGATAGATAAGTGCAGAACCAGCATCTGGCTGTAAAGTGATTAGGAGTGCCGGAAAGAAAACAATGATAAAAGCTTTTATTTGATTCTTAACCAACTTAAAGTTGTATTGTCTATCACTTAATAATTTAGCAACGGCTAAAGCTGTACAAGCTTTCACAAATTCTGAAGGTTGCAGACTCATAACGCCAAAATTAAACCAAGACTTAGCGCCATTAATTTCATTTCCGAGGGGAAAAAGTAAGAGTAAAGAAAAGATAGAAATAAGGTATAAAATACTTGCAAACTTTTCATAAAATTTTGAATTAAAGAAAAGAATACTTATGATCAAAGGAACACTTAAGCTAATCCAGAGAATTTGTTTTCCATATTTTGTAGAGAAATCTAAGATTTCATGATTTTCTTCGGTTTTAGAGGTTGCAAAAATGTTTAACCATCCAAAACCAACTAAAATTATATATAGAAAAACTAAAAGCCAATCTATACCTGCAAAAATATTATTCTTTTCTTGACGCAATTTTTTTATCTTTTGGTGTTTGATTATTATACGTCTCTTGCAAACTCATCATTAATATATTTCGCTCTCTGTATTCGTTTGCTTCAGAAATACTACCGTTTAAATATTTTTCTATTAATAAACTCGTAATTGGAGCTGCAATTGTAGATCCAAAACCACCATTTTCCACAAAAACGGCGATTGCAATTTTTGGATTATCTTTTGGCGCAAAAGCAATTAAAATAGAATGGTCTTTTGCTTGAACCTTAATACCGTCAACCATTTTTATAGAATTTTCTGATGTTCCTGTTTTTCCACAAATTTCAATTCCCTCAACCTGGCTCCATCTTCCGGTTCCTGTTTTAAAAACTTCATGCATAGCTTCTATAACTGGTGTAAAATACTCTTTGTTAATGGTCGTTTGTTTTTTAGACGTAAAATCAGGATTGTTAATTATTTTTCTATTGATTTTTTTAACAATATGTGGTGTGTAAAAAAAGCCTCTGTTGGCAATAGCTGCTGTGAAATTTGCTAATTGAATAGGAGTTGTTAAAATTTCTCCTTGTCCAATTGCATTAGATATGGTTGTAGAAGCGCCCCAAGCATATTTATATCTGGCATCATAATAACTTGCATCAGGAATTAATCCTTTTTGACCTGCAGGTAAATCATATCCTAAGTAATTACCTAATCCAAAGCTTGTTATGTGCTTGTTCCAGTTGTTTAATCCTTGAGAAGGTTTGTTGTTTTTTTCTATAATTTTTTTATAGGTATTAGAGAAATAACTATTACAAGATCGTGCAATTGCAGTATTTAACCTGATAGGAGAATTGTAAATTCCACAATGGCATTTCATAAATGCATTAGCGCTTCTTCCATAGCTGTAACCCCCAAAACATAAAAAGGAAGTTTGTTCTGTAATAACATTTTCTTGTAAACCAATCAACGCATTCATTATTTTAAATGGAGATCCAGGAGGATACGCAGCCAATAATCCTCTGTCATAGGTCGGTTTTTCAGGATTATTTGGGTCCATTAAACTAGCGGAGTTTATAGAGCGTTTTCTACCAACTAACATATTTGGGTCATAAGAAGGAGAAGTCACTAATGCTAAAATTTCTCCCGTTGATGGCTCGATAGCGACAATACCACCGCGTTTTCCATTCATTAATTGTTGTGCAAATAGCTGTAAATCGATATCTATTGTTAGTGTTAAATCTTTTCCATTTTCAGGAAGCGTGTCAATAACACCATTCTTATAAGAACCAGTAACTTTATTAAAACGATTTCTTTGTAAATATTTTTTCCCTTTTCTACCTCTTAAAACGTCTTCATATTGTTTTTCTACACCATCTTTCCCTTCTAATTCTCCAGATTGATAGTAATCGTTTTTTTTAGCTTTTTCTTCATTTACTTCACCTATATAACCGAGCACATTGGCTGCCGCATTTATTGGATAATTTCTAATGATTCTTTTTTGAATATAAAAACCATTGTATTTGTGCATTTTTTCTTGTAAAAAAGCAAAATCTTCTTTGGCTAATTGCTTTAAAAATACGGATGGTAAATAAGACGCATAATGTTCAGCTCTTTGAAATCGTATTAAAAAATCTACTTTATCAATTTTCAAAAGGTTACAAAATTCTAGTGTATCTATTGCTCCTACCTGATTTGGTTGCACCATAACATCATAAGAAAGCTCATTTGCAACTAATAATTTCCCGTTTCTATCATAAATATAACCACGCTCAGGATAATCATATTCAATTTTTACAGCAGCATTATGAATTGGATTGTAAGTCTCCCCTTTTATTATTTGGAGTTGAAACAAACGACCAATAAAAATTAGCCCCATAAGGGTTATTAAAAAATAAAGTAAAAAACTTCTGTTCATTATTCGTTTTTGGTAAAAATATAAGTTCCTAAAAAGTACAATGTCAATGTAAAAATACTTGAGAACAGCGTATTTAATAGTACGTTGGAAAAATTTTGAAAACTAAAATTAGCAAAAGAAAAGTAGATTAAGTGGTGAATTAATGTTAAAGTTACAACAAAGTTAAAATTTTTTCCAAAAGACTCTGAACTTAGCTTAAAAAAAGAATAGTCAGTTTCAACCTTTCTGAAGTATATTCGAACAAAAAATAATCTTAAGTAGGCGATAAATAAAATTGAAAAAGCATGAATTCCTCCAGAATCAGAGAAAAAATCAATAAAAAGGCCAAGTAAAAAACTGTAAAAAAGAAATGGAATTCTATTGCTTTTTAATGGATATAAAAAACGAAAGTAATATATAAATAAGGATTTATATACCCAAGAAACAAAATGTTATTCAGAACAAAAACCTGCAAAAAAAGTAGGAATAAAAATAATGCCACTATGTTAAATGGTTTATTCATTTTGTGCCTCTAGGGTATTAATTTCTTCTTTATTAAAATTCTTTACAATATATACAAAACCTAAATTACTCATATCATTAAAAAGTGTAACATTCACTTTATTGTCTACGGAGTTTCCTTTGTTTATTTCTGATATTGTACCAATTAAGATTCCTTCAGGAAAAATAGTTGATTTCCCACCAGTTTCAATGGTATCTCCAATTTTTAGTGGTGCTTGTCTTGGAATGTCAGAAAGTTGAACTGTATTATAGTTTTTGCCGTTCCAGCCTAAAGTGCCAAAGTAATTACTGTTTTTTAAACGCGCATTAATTTTACTATTTCTATTTAAAATAGATTGTATTCTCGCATAACTATCAGAAACATTGTCTATAATACCAATAATTCCTTTGCTATTAATTACAGCTATTTCTTTCTGTATTCCTTGGAGTTTACCTTTATTAATCGTTAAAAAGTTAAACTCTTTATCGTAATTATTTTTGATTATTTTGGCAGTTGAATAACTATATTTCTGTTGATATTTAGTGGTGTCAATTGTAATAGTATCAATGACAACAGTCTCTTTATTAATATTTAGCAATATATTTTTTCTAAAAGATTTTTTAACCGAGTATTTTCTTCAGCTAGAAATTTATTTTCTGATTTTAAACTCCAGTATTCTGAAATATTTGATGCTTTCAAGTAGATGCCACCAGTTATAGCATTAGCGGAGTTTACAAATTTGCTTTTATGAAAATCAAGATTATTAAATATTAAAGCAAGTGCAATAAACTCTAATAATAAAAAGAATAGAAAATATTTAAACTTTCGAAAAAAATAGATGAGTTGTTGCATTGTTAAACGGTAAGAATGCTAATTCATTAAAATATTTTTGTATTTTTTTAGTTCTTTTAAAGCGATTCCTGTTCCACGAACAACAGCTCTTAAAGGATCTTCTGAGACATAAACAGGTAAGTCTGTTTTACGAGACAAGCGTTTATCTAAACCTCTTAACATAGAGCCACCACCTGCTAAATAAATACCAGTATTGTAAATATCTGCGGCTAATTCTGGTGGAGTTTTAGACAAAGTTTCCATTACAGCATCTTCAATTCTTAAAATAGATTTATCTAATGCTTTCGCAATTTCTCTATAAGAGACTTGTACTTGTTTTGGTTTACCGCTTAATAAATCTCTACCTTGAACCAGCATTTCTTCTGGCGGCGTATCCAAATCTTCGGTTGCAGCACCAATTGTAATTTTAATTCTTTCGGCGGTAGTTTCTCCAACATGCAAATTATGTTGGGTACGCATGTAATACATAATGTCGTTGGTAAATAAATCGCCCGCAACTTTTACAGATTGATCACAAACAATTCCTCCTAAAGCAATTACTGCAATTTCGGTAGTACCACCACCTATATCAATAATCATGTTTCCTTTTGGCTCCATAATATCAATACCAACACCAATTGCCGCAGCCATTGGCTCATAAATTAAATAAATTTCTTTTGCATTCATGTGTTTTGCAGAATCTCTTACAGCTCGTTTTTCAACTTCTGTAATTCCTGATGGAATACAAATTACCATTCTTAATGCAGGTGGAAATAATCTCTTTTTTATTGATGGAATCTGTTTAACAAATTCCTTAATCATTTCTTCGGATGCTTGGAA
>NZ_MQUA01000015.1 GCF_002943715.1 Polaribacter filamentus
GGGCAACTTCTTGGGGAGTTTCTACGCGTTTAATAGGTGGGTTGATTATGACACATTCAGATGATCTTGGATTGGTTTTACCTCCAAAACTAGCGCCAATTCAAGTTGCTATAATTCCTATTTATAAAAATCAGGAGCAATTGGAGGCTATTTCAGAAAAGGTAGCTGAAATTGTAAAAGAATTGCGCAAAAAAGGAATTTCTGTGAAGTATGATGACAGAGATACGTATAGGCCGGGAGCAAAGTTTGCGGAATATGAATTAAAAGGAGTTCCTGTTAGAATGGCTATTGGAAGTCGTGATTTAGAAAATAATACAGTGGAAGTGGCAAGAAGAGATACTTTAGAGAAGCAAACTGTTTCACAAGACGATGTTGTAAACTTTATTAATAATTTATTAGAAGAAATTCAGGATAATTTATTTAATAAAGCAATCGACTTTAGAAAAGAGCACACTACAGAAGTAACAACTTTTGATGAATTTAAAAAAGTGATAAAGAATAAAGGTGGTTTTGTCTCTGCACATTGGGATGGTACATCAGAAACAGAGGAGAGGATCAAAGAGTACACAAAGGCTTCTATTAGGTGTGTTCCTAACGATGCTAAAGAAGAAGTAGGTGTTTGTGTATTTACAGGAAAACCTTCTTTAAAAAGGGTGCTTTTTGCGAAAGCATATTAATTTTGAAAAAAAAGTATTTTTTTTTCAAAATTAATTGCACAATTTAAAAAACGTTGTATATTTGCACCCGCAATTGAGAAGTATTTAATTGTTATGGTCCGTTCGTCTAGGGGTTAGGACGCATGGTTTTCATCCATGTAACACGGGTTCGATTCCCGTACGGACTACAAAGTTTTAATATATAAAAACTAATAAATTAAGAATTATGGCAAATCATAAGTCAGCTTTAAAAAGAATTAGAAGCAACGAAGCTAAAAGAGTACTGAACAAATATCAGCATAAAACTGCGCGTAATGCAGTTAGAGATTTACGTGCTGTTGAAGATAAAACAGAAGCACAATCAAAATTAGGAAAGGTTATTTCTATGTTAGATAAATTGTCTAAAAGAAATATTGTTCACAAGAATAAAGTTGCGAATATAAAATCTAAATTAACAAAGCACGTCGCTACGTTGTAAGATTTTAAAAAAATATTTTAAATTGAAAACGCTCTGATTTATGTTCAGAGCGTTTTTTTATGCGTTCTAAATATTTATTTTAAAAAAATTCATGATAAAAAGGATCAAGTCCAAAAGATGTGGGATTTAAGGAATATGAATAAATATTTGAGAGTCAAAAAAGGAGGAATTCTATACTTCTAAAACTTCTAAGCTGTTCTTTAAAGGCTTTAATTTGCACATAGAATGATTACAAAGACTTGTTTGCGTTGATCCAAATTAGTGTTCTAGTGAAAACTGAACTCTAAAATAACGGATGCTGGTTTTTAACTTTTTGTCAAAATGAAACCAGGAAAAAGCTTTATGAACTTGCATCGAAAATAGTTGGTTTTAATTATTTATTTAGAGTGTGTTTACCAATCGTAATTTTTGTGAGCGTCTAATCTTATGAATATAAATAGTAAGATGGTAAATCCCCAAAGAGAAGAGCCTCCGTAGCTAAAGAAGGGCAGCGGAATTCCTACAGTTGGCAGCAAGCCGATAACCATACCAACATTTACAATCACGTGAAAGAATAGGATAGAGGCCAAGCCATATCCATAGATTCTACCAAATTTATTAGTGTGTGTTTCTGCTAAATAAATAATTCGGTACATCATCAGCATAAAAACTATGATTACGAAACTACTACCAATAAAACCCCATTCTTCGCCAACAGTGCTAAAAATATAATCTGTATGTTGTTCAGGGACAAAGTTTCCTTGAGTTATATCTCCTTCCAAAAAACCTTTACCAAACCATCCGCCCGAACTAATAGTTAATTCTGATTGATGCGAATTGTAGCCAATGTTTACATTGTCTACTTTCATGCCTAGTAAAACTTCAAAACGATCTCTATGGTGTTGTTTAAATATGTTATTATAGGTAAATTCTGTTCCGAAAATAAACAGGGCAACCAAGGCATAAAAGCCTAAAATTTTGTACCAATTAAACCTAAAAAATCTTTTTCCTCCTCTATAAATTATATAGGCTGTAACTATAGAAATAATAATAAAAAGGGAAATAAACATTGTATTTGCTCCAAAAAAAATAGTGAGAACAAATAAGGCAATTACAGCTGCTCCCAATAGAATATAATTAAGCGTTAAACCTTCTCTATTTAGCACAAAAAAGAAGGATAGATAGATAAGTGCAGAACCAGCATCTGGCTGTAAAGTGATTAGGAGTGCCGGAAAGAAAACAATGATAAAAGCTTTTATTTGATTCTTAACCAACTTAAAGTTGTATTGTCTATCACTTAATAATTTAGCAACGGCTAAAGCTGTACAAGCTTTCACAAATTCTGAAGGTTGCAGACTCATAACGCCAAAATTAAACCAAGACTTAGCGCCATTAATTTCATTTCCGAGGGGAAAAAGTAAGAGTAAAGAAAAGATAGAAATAAGGTATAAAATACTTGCAAACTTTTCATAAAATTTTGAATTAAAGAAAAGAATACTTATGATCAAAGGAACACTTAAGCTAATCCAGAGAATTTGTTTTCCATATTTTGTAGAGAAATCTAAGATTTCATGATTTTCTTCGGTTTTAGAGGTTGCAAAAATGTTTAACCATCCAAAACCAACTAAAATTATATATAGAAAAACTAAAAGCCAATCTATACCTGCAAAAATATTATTCTTTTCTTGACGCAATTTTTTTATCTTTTGGTGTTTGATTATTATACGTCTCTTGCAAACTCATCATTAATATATTTCGCTCTCTGTATTCGTTTGCTTCAGAAATACTACCGTTTAAATATTTTTCTATTAATAAACTCGTAATTGGAGCTGCAATTGTAGATCCAAAACCACCATTTTCCACAAAAACGGCGATTGCAATTTTTGGATTATCTTTTGGCGCAAAAGCAATTAAAATAGAATGGTCTTTTGCTTGAACCTTAATACCGTCAACCATTTTTATAGAATTTTCTGATGTTCCTGTTTTTCCACAAATTTCAATTCCCTCAACCTGGCTCCATCTTCCGGTTCCTGTTTTAAAAACTTCATGCATAGCTTCTATAACTGGTGTAAAATACTCTTTGTTAATGGTCGTTTGTTTTTTAGACGTAAAATCAGGATTGTTAATTATTTTTCTATTGATTTTTTTAACAATATGTGGTGTGTAAAAAAAGCCTCTGTTGGCAATAGCTGCTGTGAAATTTGCTAATTGAATAGGAGTTGTTAAAATTTCTCCTTGTCCAATTGCATTAGATATGGTTGTAGAAGCGCCCCAAGCATATTTATATCTGGCATCATAATAACTTGCATCAGGAATTAATCCTTTTTGACCTGCAGGTAAATCATATCCTAAGTAATTACCTAATCCAAAGCTTGTTATGTGCTTGTTCCAGTTGTTTAATCCTTGAGAAGGTTTGTTGTTTTTTTCTATAATTTTTTTATAGGTATTAGAGAAATAACTATTACAAGATCGTGCAATTGCAGTATTTAACCTGATAGGAGAATTGTAAATTCCACAATGGCATTTCATAAATGCATTAGCGCTTCTTCCATAGCTGTAACCCCCAAAACATAAAAAGGAAGTTTGTTCTGTAATAACATTTTCTTGTAAACCAATCAACGCATTCATTATTTTAAATGGAGATCCAGGAGGATACGCAGCCAATAATCCTCTGTCATAGGTCGGTTTTTCAGGATTATTTGGGTCCATTAAACTAGCGGAGTTTATAGAGCGTTTTCTACCAACTAACATATTTGGGTCATAAGAAGGAGAAGTCACTAATGCTAAAATTTCTCCCGTTGATGGCTCGATAGCGACAATACCACCGCGTTTTCCATTCATTAATTGTTGTGCAAATAGCTGTAAATCGATATCTATTGTTAGTGTTAAATCTTTTCCATTTTCAGGAAGCGTGTCAATAACACCATTCTTATAAGAACCAGTAACTTTATTAAAACGATTTCTTTGTAAATATTTTTTCCCTTTTCTACCTCTTAAAACGTCTTCATATTGTTTTTCTACACCATCTTTCCCTTCTAATTCTCCAGATTGATAGTAATCGTTTTTTTTAGCTTTTTCTTCATTTACTTCACCTATATAACCGAGCACATTGGCTGCCGCATTTATTGGATAATTTCTAATGATTCTTTTTTGAATATAAAAACCATTGTATTTGTGCATTTTTTCTTGTAAAAAAGCAAAATCTTCTTTGGCTAATTGCTTTAAAAATACGGATGGTAAATAAGACGCATAATGTTCAGCTCTTTGAAATCGTATTAAAAAATCTACTTTATCAATTTTCAAAAGGTTACAAAATTCTAGTGTATCTATTGCTCCTACCTGATTTGGTTGCACCATAACATCATAAGAAAGCTCATTTGCAACTAATAATTTCCCGTTTCTATCATAAATATAACCACGCTCAGGATAATCATATTCAATTTTTACAGCAGCATTATGAATTGGATTGTAAGTCTCCCCTTTTATTATTTGGAGTTGAAACAAACGACCAATAAAAATTAGCCCCATAAGGGTTATTAAAAAATAAAGTAAAAAACTTCTGTTCATTATTCGTTTTTGGTAAAAATATAAGTTCCTAAAAAGTACAATGTCAATGTAAAAATACTTGAGAACAGCGTATTTAATAGTACGTTGGAAAAATTTTGAAAACTAAAATTAGCAAAAGAAAAGTAGATTAAGTGGTGAATTAATGTTAAAGTTACAACAAAGTTAAAATTTTTTCCAAAAGACTCTGAACTTAGCTTAAAAAAAGAATAGTCAGTTTCAACCTTTCTGAAGTATATTCGAACAAAAAATAATCTTAAGTAGGCGATAAATAAAATTGAAAAAGCATGAATTCCTCCAGAATCAGAGAAAAAATCAATAAAAAGGCCAAGTAAAAAACTGTAAAAAAGAAATGGAATTCTATTGCTTTTTAATGGATATAAAAAAACGAAAGTAATATATAAATAAGGATTTATATACCCAAGAAACAAAATGTTATTCAGAACAAAAACCTGCAAAAAAAGTAGGAATAAAAATAATGCCACTATGTTAAATGGTTTATTCATTTTGTGCCTCTAGGGTATTAATTTCTTCTTTATTAAAATTCTTTACAATATATACAAAACCTAAATTACTCATATCATTAAAAAGTGTAACATTCACTTTATTGTCTACGGAGTTTCCTTTGTTTATTTCTGATATTGTACCAATTAAGATTCCTTCAGGAAAAATAGTTGATTTCCCACCAGTTTCAATGGTATCTCCAATTTTTAGTGGTGCTTGTCTTGGAATGTCAGAAAGTTGAACTGTATTATAGTTTTTGCCGTTCCAGCCTAAAGTGCCAAAGTAATTACTGTTTTTTAAACGCGCATTAATTTTACTATTTCTATTTAAAATAGATTGTATTCTCGCATAACTATCAGAAACATTGTCTATAATACCAATAATTCCTTTGCTATTAATTACAGCTATTTCTTTCTGTATTCCTTGGAGTTTACCTTTATTAATCGTTAAAAAGTTAAACTCTTTATCGTAATTATTTTTGATTATTTTGGCAGTTGAATAACTATATTTCTGTTGATATTTAGTGGTGTCAATTGTAATAGTATCAATGACAACAGTCTCTTTATTAATATTTAGCAATATATTTTTTCTAAAAGATTTTTTAACCGAGTATTTTCTTCAGCTAGAAATTTATTTTCTGATTTTAAACTCCAGTATTCTGAAATATTTGATGCTTTCAAGTAGATGCCACCAGTTATAGCATTAGCGGAGTTTACAAATTTGCTTTTATGAAAATCAAGATTATTAAATATTAAAGCAAGTGCAATAAACTCTAATAATAAAAAGAATAGAAAATATTTAAACTTTCGAAAAAAATAGATGAGTTGTTGCATTGTTAAACGGTAAGAATGCTAATTCATTAAAATATTTTTGTATTTTTTTAGTTCTTTTAAAGCGATTCCTGTTCCACGAACAACAGCTCTTAAAGGATCTTCTGAGACATAAACAGGTAAGTCTGTTTTACGAGACAAGCGTTTATCTAAACCTCTTAACATAGAGCCACCACCTGCTAAATAAATACCAGTATTGTAAATATCTGCGGCTAATTCTGGTGGAGTTTTAGACAAAGTTTCCATTACAGCATCTTCAATTCTTAAAATAGATTTATCTAATGCTTTCGCAATTTCTCTATAAGAGACTTGTACTTGTTTTGGTTTACCGCTTAATAAATCTCTACCTTGAACCAGCATTTCTTCTGGCGGCGTATCCAAATCTTCGGTTGCAGCACCAATTGTAATTTTAATTCTTTCGGCGGTAGTTTCTCCAACATGCAAATTATGTTGGGTACGCATGTAATACATAATGTCGTTGGTAAATAAATCGCCCGCAACTTTTACAGATTGATCACAAACAATTCCTCCTAAAGCAATTACTGCAATTTCGGTAGTACCACCACCTATATCAATAATCATGTTTCCTTTTGGCTCCATAATATCAATACCAACACCAATTGCCGCAGCCATTGGCTCATAAATTAAATAAATTTCTTTTGCATTCATGTGTTTTGCAGAATCTCTTACAGCTCGTTTTTCAACTTCTGTAATTCCTGATGGAATACAAATTACCATTCTTAATGCAGGTGGAAATAATCTCTTTTTTATTGATGGAATCTGTTTAACAAATTCCTTAATCATTTCTTCGGATGCTTGGAAGTCAGCAATAACTCCGTCTTTTAAAGGACGGATTGTTTTTATATTTTCATGGGTTTTTCCTTGCATTAAATTGGCTTCTTGGCCAATAGCAATTATTTTACCAGTAATTCTGTCTCTAGCAACAATAGACGGGGCATCGATAACAACTTTTCCGTTGTGAATTATCAATGTATTTGCAGTCCCTAAATCGATTGCAATATCTTCAGTCATAAAATCGAAAAAACCCATAAAATAGTATCTTGTTTTGTCTAAATGTGTATGTACAAATCTACTAAATATAATTTGTATTTTACATTAAATTTATTAATGTTTAAAATGTCTTGTTCCCGTCATAACCATAGACAAATTATTGGCGTTACAATAGTCTACACTTAGTTGATCTTTGATAGACCCTCCAGGCTGAATTACGCTTTTAATACCAGCTTTATCTGCAATTTCTACACAGTCTGGAAATGGGAAAAATGCATCACTAGCCATGACAGATCCACTTAAATTGAAACCAAAATTAGTGGCCTTTTCAATTGCTTGGTTTAAAGCATCAACTCTGCTCGTTTGGCCCGTTCCACTTGCTAATAATTGCTTATTCTTAACTAAAACAATTGTGTTGGATTTTGTATTTTTACACAACTTAGATGCAAATAATAAATCAGCCAGCTCATTTTCAGTTGGTTTATTGTTTGTTGCATAGCTTAAATCCGCTAATTTGTCTGTAATATGGTCTTTATCCTGAACCAATAAGCCGTTTAATGAAGTTCGAATTAATTGATTAGGTAATTCAACTTCTTTCTGAATTAAGATTATTCTATTTTTTTCCCTTTTATGATGGTCAAAGCGTCATCAGAAAAACTTGGGGCAATTACAACTTCGCAAAATAACAAATGAATTTCTTTAGCAGTTGTAGCATCAATTTCTGTATTTGCAATTAAAACACCGCCAAACGCAGAAACAGGGTCTCCTGATAAGGCATCTACGTAAGCTTGTTTAAGTGTTTCTCTTTGCGCAAAACCACAAGCATTATTATGTTTTAAAATTGCAAAAGTTGGTGCTTCTCCTTTAAACTCTGCCATTAAATTTACAGCAGCATCTACATCTAGTAGGTTGTTGTAGCTTAATTCTTTACCATGTAATTTATCAAACATTGCATCTAAATCCCCAAAGAAATATCCTTTTTGATGAGGGTTTTCGCCATAACGTAAGGTTTTTGAAGTTTGATGACTCGCTTTAAAAACAATTTCATCTTCATTAAAATAATTGAAGATTGCAGTGTCGTAATGTGAAGAAATATTAAAAGATTTTGCAGCAAATTTCTTTCTTTGTTCAATGCTTGTTACTCCATTATTTTCTGATAGAATTGATAAAAATTCTTCATATTGATCCATAGAAGAAACGGTAAAAGTATCTTTAAAATTCTTTGCTGATGCTCTAATTAAAGAGATTCCGCCAATATCAATTTTCTCTACAATGTCTTGTTCTGATGCTCCAGAAGCCAATGTTTTTTCAAATGGATATAAATCAACAATTACTAAATCAATTTGCGGAATATTGTATTCTTTTAATTCAGCACTATCAGTTTCGTTGTCTTGTCTGTTTAAAATACCTCCAAAAATTTTTGGATGTAAAGTTTTTACTCTTCCGCCTAAAATAGAAGGATAAGAAGTTACTTCATCAACAGGAATCACATTGATCCCTAGTTCTTTAATGAATTTTTCGGTTCCTCCTGTAGAGTAAATAGTTACATTTAATTCGTTTAGTTTTTGCACAATTGGCGCTAAACCATCTTTGTGAAAAACCGAAATTAAGGCAGATTTAATTGTTTTTGAAGTGCTCATTTAATGTTGTCTTGTTAAGCATACAAAAATACGTAAACATTGAGTGAATCACAATAAAAATATAGTAACAAATAAGGCACCAGTAATCCACAATAAATTTAAGCAAATTTTGTTTTTCTTTTTATCAAAAGGCAAGTTATTATTCATCATTATCTAAAAAATTTCGAAACCAAATAATAAATTGATCTAAAAAAGATTTCTTTTTTATAAATAAATTAGATTCGGGATTCCTAGAAGAAAAGGCAGAAACAGATTCTTGTTTTCTCATTACTTAAAAATTTGAGTCACAATAAGCATGCTATCCCTAGTGGATTTGAGCAAAAATGAAATATTTCCCAACAAAACTATAGAATTTTTGATAATTTTTCGCAAATATATTCCAAAAGGCGCTCATCTTTTTCTGTAAAAGTGTTTGCTGTATGAGAATCTATATCAATTTGACCAATATTTTGTCCAGCAACAAAAATAGGAATCACAATTTCTGATTTCACTTTCCAACCACAAGAAATGTAGTTTTCCTGTGCTGTAACGTCTTGAACTACAAAGTTTTTGTTGCTAACGGCAACTTGACCACAAATCCCTTTTCCGAAAGGAATAATTGTGTGCTCTGTGGGCTCACCAGTAAATTGTGCTAATTTTAATTCTTCTTTATCTCCGTTTTAAAATAAAAGCCAACCCAATCATAGTAAGAAATTTCGCTTTCTAAAAAATCACAAATCGCTTGTAATTTTTCTTCTTTTGTTGATTTTGATGCAATAATAACATCTATCTTTTGTTGTAAAATAGTTATATCCATATTTCAAAAATTGACTACAAAAGTATATCAAAAAAAAATTATTTGATTGTGTTATTTGTTTTTTAGTAAAAATCTAGAAGAAAATAAATAGGAGTCAGAGTTTGAAATTCTTATCGTAAATTTACAACTAGAACATGAAACAACTATTCACTAAAATATCGACTTTTCTGTTAGCATTCTTTGTCCTTTTTTCTACGTTCTCGTTTACGGTAGAAACGCATTATTGTGGCGATTTATTAGTGGGTGTTTCTTTTGTTGGTGAAGCTGAAAGCTCTACAATGAGTGCAGATTTAGCTGCGTGCGTAAAAAGGGATAACTGCTGTAAAGTAGAAATTCAAAAAGTTGTTGGCCAAAATCAATTGAGATTTCATCAAATAGAGAAGCTGTCTATTAGTAAACAACAGTTTATAGCCCTTTTTTTGTTTCTAAGAATGATTTATTTACAAAAAATAAATCAAAAAATAAGTTTTACAAAGATTTTTCTCCGCCTGATATTTGTTTAGATTATCAGATTTTATATCAAACTTTTTTAATTTGATTCTTATTTTTTAATAACAGTGATCATCTTTTCGGATGATAAAAACGTATGTTATTCAATAAAAATCAAAACATAAAAATGAAAAAAATAATTATAAATAGTTTCTTGCTATTTATTCCAATCCTAGTCTTTTCTCAAGCAACTTTTACAGGAAAGATTATGGATAAAAATAATTCCATTGATAATGCAGGTATTTCTGGCGCTACGGTGCATTGGCTCCATACAAATGTAAGTGCAGTAACCAACGAAAAAGGGTGGTTTACCATTGCTTATAAGGAAGAATTTAAAAAATGATGATTGGTCCAAAATTTTTGTTATGGTGTCTGTTTTATACCCTAAATAATTGACAACTAATTTTTTAAATTCTTCCTTATAAGCAATGGTAAACCACCCTTTTTCGTTGGTTACTGCACTTACATTTGTATGGAGCCAATGCACCGTAGCGCCAGAAATACCTGCATTATCAATGGAATTATTTTTATCCATAATCTTTCCTGTAAAAGTTGCTTGAGAAAAGACTAGGATTGGAATAAATAGCAAGAAACTATTTATAATTATTTTTTTCATTTTATGTTTTGATTTTTATTGAATAACATACGTTTTTATCATCCGAAAAGATGATCACTGTTATTAAAAAATAAGAATCAAATTAAAAAAGTTTGATATAAAATCTGATAATCTAAACAAATATCAGGCGGAGAAAAATCTTTGTAAAACTTATTTTTTGATTTATTTTTTGTAAATAAATCATTCTTAGAAACAAAAAAAGGGCTATAAACTGTTGTTTACTAATAGACAGCTTCTCTATTTGATGAAATCTCAATTGATTTTGGCCAACAACTTTTTGAATTTCTACTTTACAGCAGTTATCCCTTTTTACGCACGCAGCTAAATCTGCACTCATTGTAGAGCTTTCAGCTTCACCAACAAAAGAAACACCCACTAATAAATCGCCACAATAATGCGTTTCTACCGTAAACGAGAACGTAGAAAAAAGGACAAAGAATGCTAACAGAAAAGTCGATATTTTAGTGAATAGTTGTTTCATGTTCTAGTTGTAAATTTACGATAAGAATTTCAAACTCTGACTCCTATTTATTTTCTTCTAGATTTTTACTAAAAAAACAAATAACACAATCAAATAATTTTTTTTGATATACTTTTGTAGTCAATTTTTGAAATATGGATATAACTATTTTACAACAAAAGATAGATGTTATTATTGCATCAAAATCAACAAAAGAAGAAAAATTACAAGCGATTTGTGATTTTTTAGAAAGCGAAATTTCTTACTATGATTGGTTGGCTTTTATTTTAAAAACGGAGATAAAGAAGAATTAAAATTAGCACAATTTACTGGTGAGCCCACAGAGCACACAATTATTCCTTTCGGAAAAGGGATTTGTGGTCAAGTTGCCGTTAGCAACAAAAACTTTGTAGTTCAAGACGTTACAGCACAGGAAAACTACATTTCTTGTGGTTGGAAAGTGAAATCAGAAATTGTGATTCCTATTTTTGTTGCTGGACAAAATATTGGTCAAATTGATATAGATTCTCATACAGCAAACACTTTTACAGAAAAAGATGAGCGCCTTTTGGAATATATTTGCGAAAAATTATCAAAAATTCTATAGTTTTGTTGGGAAATATTTCATTTTTGCTCAAATCCACTAGGGATAGCATGCTTATTGTGACTCAAATTTTTAAGTAATGAGAAAACAAGAATCTGTTTCTGCCTTTTCTTCTAGGAATCCCGAATCTAATTTATTTATAAAAAAGAAATCTTTTTTAGATCAATTTATTATTTGGTTTCGAAATTTTTAGATAATGATGAATAATAACTTGCCTTTTGATAAAAAGAAAAACAAAATTTGCTTAAATTTATTGTGGATTACTGGTGCCTTATTTGTTACTATATTTTTATTGTGATTCACTCAATGTTTACGTATTTTTGTATGCTTAACAAGACAACATTAAATGAGCACTTCAAAAACAATTAAATCTGCCTTAATTTCGGTTTTTCACAAAGATGGTTTAGCGCCAATTGTGCAAAAACTAAACGAATTAAATGTAACTATTTACTCTACAGGAGGAACCGAAAAATTCATTAAAGAACTAGGGATCAATGTGATTCCTGTTGATGAAGTAACTTCTTATCCTTCTATTTTAGGCGGAAGAGTAAAAACTTTACATCCAAAAATTTTTGGAGGTATTTTAAACAGACAAGACAACGAAACTGATAGTGCTGAATTAAAAGAATACAATATTCCGCAAATTGATTTAGTAATTGTTGATTTATATCCATTTGAAAAAACATTGGCTTCTGGAGCATCAGAACAAGACATTGTAGAGAAAATTGATATTGGCGGAATCTCTTTAATTAGAGCATCAGCAAAGAATTTTAAAGATACTTTTACCGTTTCTTCTATGGATCAATATGAAGAATTTTTATCAATTCTATCAGAAAATAATGGAGTAACAAGCATTGAACAAAGAAAGAAATTTGCTGCAAAATCTTTTAATATTTCTTCACATTACGACACTGCAATCTTCAATTATTTTAATGAAGATGAAATTGTTTTTAAAGCGAGTCATCAAACTTCAAAAACCTTACGTTATGGCGAAAACCCTCATCAAAAAGGATATTTCTTTGGGGATTTAGATGCAATGTTTGATAAATTACATGGTAAAGAATTAAGCTACAACAACCTACTAGATGTAGATGCTGCTGTAAATTTAATGGCAGAGTTTAAAGGAGAAGCACCAACTTTTGCAATTTTAAAACATAATAATGCTTGTGGTTTTGCGCAAAGAGAAACACTTAAACAAGCTTACGTAGATGCCTTATCAGGAGACCCTGTTTCTGCGTTTGGCGGTGTTTTAATTGCAAATACAGAAATTGATGCTACAACTGCTAAAGAAATTCATTTGTTATTTTGCGAAGTTGTAATTGCCCCAAGTTTTTCTGATGACGCTTTGACCATCATAAAAGGGAAAAAAATAGAATAATCTTAATTCAGAAAGAAGTTGAATTACCTAATCAATTAATTCGAACTTCATTAAACGGCTTATTGGTTCAGGATAAAGACCATATTACAGACAAATTAGCGGATTTAAGCTATGCAACAAACAATAAACCAACTGAAAATGAGCTGGCTGATTTATTATTTGCATCTAAGTTGTGTAAAAATACAAAATCCAACACAATTGTTTTAGTTAAGAATAAGCAATTATTAGCAAGTGGAACGGGCCAAACGAGCAGAGTTGATGCTTTAAACCAAGCAATTGAAAAGGCCACTAATTTTGGTTTCAATTTAAGTGGATCTGTCATGGCTAGTGATGCATTTTTCCCATTTCCAGACTGTGTAGAAATTGCAGATAAAGCTGGTATTAAAAGCGTAATTCAGCCTGGAGGTCTATCAAAGATCAACTAAGTGTAGACTATTGTAACGCC